>NZ_JBIVQY010000001.1:0-168087 GCF_044755415.1 Brevundimonas sp. NPDC092305
GGACGGCAAGGGTGAAACCGCCCTGGCCCGCCCGACCGCCGACGGCGTTCGCGAGCCTCTGAACCGTCGCGCCACCATCGGCATCAACTTCTAAGCAGAAGTCGGAGCCGACAGTATCGAGTACAGAGCCGCCGGTCCCGAGAGGGGCCGGCGGTTTTGCTTTGCGCGAAGAAAGAGATGCCCGCCTGTCCACAGGGGTGTGGCGTTCGCGCCACCCTTGGGCGTCGTCATATCACTGTCATATTAGTGTCGCCTGAGCTTCCGACCCCGGGCCTAAACGGGCCGTGATTTCGATCGGCCTCCATCGGGCCGGTGCGGGCGCTCACGCCCATCTCATCGGGGACAAGATGACAATGATGAACCGCAAACGCGTGTTCTGGGCGACCACCGCCCTCTTCACCGGCTTCCTGGCCGCCGGCGCCGCCTCGGCGCAATCGTCGGGCACCGTCGCCACTGAAGGTGCGACCGAACTCGAGACTGTTATCGTCACGGGCTCGCGCGCCCCGGCGAACCTCGAGGGTGTGATCGTCGCCGAGACGGTCGGCAAGACCCGTTCGAGCATCGGTCAGGAGTACATCGAGACCCAGACCCCCGGTCAGACCATCATGCAGACCCTGAACCTGGTTCCGGGCCTGAACTTCGTGAACTCGGACCCCTACGGCAACTCGGGCGGCAACATCCGCCTCCGCGGCTTCGACGGCAACCGCGTGTCGATCACCTTCGACGGCATGCCCACGAACGACACCGGCAACTACGCCGCCTACACCAACCAGCAGCTGGACTCAGAACTGATCCAGCGCGCCTCGGTCAACCAGGGCACGACCGACGTCGACAGCCCGACCGCTTCGGCCACCGGCGGCACCATCAACTACCTGTCTGTCCGCCCGCTGGAAGAGATGGGCGCCCAGTTCGTCGGCTCGCTCGGCGAGTTCAACTTCAAGCGCGCGTTCGCCCGCTTCGACACCGGCGCGTTCGGCCCTTGGGGCACCACCGCCTGGATCGCCGCCTCGGTCACGGACTACGACAAGTTCAAGGGCCCGGGCTCGCTGAACAAGCGTCAGATCAACGGCAAGATCTATCAGGATCTCGGCGGTGACGGGAACTTCGTGAGCCTCGCGGGTCACTTCAACCGCAACCGCAACGACTCGTACAACAACCTGATGACGCGCGCCCAGTTCGACGCCGGCATCTACCCCGAGCAGGACATCGGCTGTATCCGCCCGGTCGGCGTGGGCGGCACGGTCCAGGACGAAAACACCTCGTCGCAACAACTGCGTTTTGACGGCACGACCGGCCTCGGCAGCTGCACCAACTCGCAGACGCTGCGTATCAACCCGTCGGACACGGGCAACCTGCGCGGTCAGTTCAGCTACGCCCTGACCCCGAGCCTGCGCTTCACCTTCGACCCGTCGTACCAGTACACCCTGGCCACCGGCGGCACGACCTTCAGCCTGCTGAACGAGCGTGACGACCGTCTCGACCAGAATCGCGCCAACAACAACAGCGCCACCGGCCTGAGCGCGATCACCAACGCCCAGTGCGCGACCGCTGCGTTCAACACCACGGGCGTCGACCTGAACGGCGACGGCGACACCTGCGACAACGTTCACGTCTATGCGCCGTCGGTGACCAACACCAACCGCTACGGCATCAGCTCCTCGCTGATCTGGGACATCAACGAAGATCACCGCGTTCGCGTCGCCTACTCGCTGGACTACGGCCGTCACCGTCAGACGGGTGAAGGCAGCTTCATGACCCGCGACGCCCGTCCGGTCGACGTGTTCAGCACCAAGGGCAGCGGCGACGCGCAACCGGTTCTGGGCCGCGACGGTTCGGTTTACCGCTTCCGCGACCGCGCCTCGATCGCCGAACTGAACCAGTTCGCCGTCGAGTACATCGGCGACTTCTTCGACAACGCGCTGACCATCAACCTCGGCGCCCGCGCGCCGAAGTTCGAGCGCGAACTGAACCAGTTCTGCTACTCGCAGAACGGTTCGTCGACCGTCCGCTGCACCACCGAAACCCCGTCGGCCACGCTGGCCAACGGCAACGTGCAGTTCGCCTCGACCGGCACCACCGTCTATATCCCGCCTTACTCGGCGAACCTGTCCTACGACGACGTGCTGCCGAACGCCGGCATCACCTACCGTCTGGACGGCGGCCACAGCTTCTACCTGAGCTACGCCGAAGGCCTGTCGGTTCCGCGTACGGACAACCTGTACCAGCCGGTCCGCAACACCGGTTCGACCGAAATCGACTTCTCGACCGTCCAGCCGGAACGCACCAAGGCCTATGACCTCGGCTATCGCTTCCGTTCGGGCGCAGCGATCGCCCAGGTCGCCATCTGGCACGTGGACTTTGAGAACCGCATCGTTCAGTCGACGGACAACGACATCAACTCGCCGACCTTCGGCTTCAGCGTCGACCGCAACGTCGGCTCGGTGAAGCAGCAGGGTGTCGACGCCCAGGTCGGTTACGCCTTCTCGGACGCCTTCGTGGTGAACCTCTCCGCCTCGTATAACGAGAGCGAACTGCAGGAAGACCTGTTCCTGAACAACACCACCATCGGCGGCGTGGTCTACGCCCGCAACCTGCCGACCAAGGGCAAGACGATCGTCGAGACCCCGGACTGGACCTTCGGCGGCCGCATCGACTGGGACATCACCCAGGACCTGTCGCTGGGCCTGCAGGCCAAGTACACGGGTGATCGTTTCGCCACGGATGTGAACGACGAAGTCGCCCCGAGCTACATCGTCACGGACATGAGCCTGCGTTACACCCTGCCGAACGTTGTCATCCGCGACGCCTACATCCAGCTGAACGTCAACAACCTGTTCGACGAGCAGTATCTGGGCAACATCTCGACCGGCAACAACGCGCTGCCGACCGTGGTGAACCCGAACCCGGCCGTGCCGCTGTGGACCGGCAACTTCCGCACCTACTCGCTCGGCTCGCCGCGCACCGCGCAAATCTCGCTCGGCGTGAAGTTCTAAAGGTTCAACCGAACCTGAGACGAACGAAGGGCGGCCCGAAAGGGCCGCCCTTTTTCGTTGCGCCTTGATCGGCCGTCGGCGACGCCCATATGGCGCACCCGCGCCCGCCCGAGTAGGACACTCGACATGACGACGACCGCTATCCCCGCTGAATGGGCATCCCACCGCGCCATGTGGGTCGGCTGGCCCAGCCATGCCGAGCTGTGGGAGGAGAACCTCGAACCGGCCCAGGCCGAGGTTGAGGCCCTGGTGCGCGCTCTGGCCGGACCGGGCCGGGAGACGGTGAAACTGCTGGTCGGCAAGAACGACGCTCTGGCGGAGGCGCGGGCGCGCTTCGCCGATGTGGACGGCGTGGAGGTCGTCGACGGCCGGTTCGGCGATATCTGGCTGCGCGACACCGGGCCGATCTTCGGCTCGGGATCCCGGTCCGCGGCCGCTTTCCGCTTCAACGGCTGGGGCGGCAAGTATGAGCTCGAGCATGACGACACGGTCGCGACCCAGATCAGCGCGGCGTCGGTCGTGCCGCTGACCCGCAATGACTTCATCCTCGAGGGCGGGGCGTTGGACCATGACGGGGAGGGCGTGATCCTCACCACGCGCCAGTGCCTGCTGAACCCCAACCGCAACGCCGACTGGACCGAGGCGAAGGCCGAGGCCGCGCTGGCGCAGTCGCTGGGCGCAAAACGGGTCGTATGGCTGGGCGACGGCCTTCTGAACGATCACACTGACGGCCATGTCGACAATCTCGCCCGCTTCGTCGGGCCGGCGCTGGTCGCCTGTCCGATCGCCTTCGGAACCGACGATCCGAACGCAGCAGTCTATGACGCCTGCGCCCGCGATCTGGCTGAGGCCGGGTTCAGGGTGGTGCGCATTCCGTCGCCCGGGTTGCTGGAAGACGAGGACGGGGAACCCATCCCGGCCAGCCACATGAACTTCCTGATCGCCAACGGCGCCGTCGTCGTCCCGACCTACGGAAACGAGGAGGCCGCCCGTCTGGCCTGCGAGGCTCTGGCGATCGTCTATCCGGATCGCGAGATCATTCCGCTGTCGTCGAACGCCATCCTGTCGGGCGGCGGTTCTTTCCACTGCATCTCCCAGCAGGAGCCCGCCTGATGGCCCGCACGATCTCCGTCGCCGCCCTGCAGACCGCCTACGGGTCCGAGGACATTCAGGCGAACATCAGCAAGACCATCGAACTGATCCGCGAGGCCGCGGGCAAGGGTGCCCAGGTGATCCTGCCGTCGGAGCTGTTTCAGGGACCGTACTTCTGCGTCTCGCAGGAGGAGAAGTGGTTCGGCACCGCGTATCCGTGGCGCGAGCATCCCTGCGTGACCGCACTCCAGCCCGTCGCGGCCGAATTGGGCGTCGCCATCCCCGTCTCGATCTTCGAGCGCGAGGGGCCGCACTATTTCAACTCCATGGTCATGCTGGACGCCGACGGCTCGGCGCTGGGCGTCTATCGCAAGAGCCACATCCCCGACGGCCCGGGCTATCAGGAGAAATACTATTTCCGGCCCGGCGACACGGGCTTCAAGGTCTGGGACACGCGGCATGGCCGCATCGGCATCGGCATCTGCTGGGACCAGTGGTATCCGGAAACCGCCCGGGCTATGATGCTGCAGGGCGCCGAGGTGCTGTTCTACCCGACCGCCATCGGGTCAGAACCGCACGACAAGGAACTGGACACCGCCGAGCCGTGGCGTCGCGCCATGCAGGGACATGCCGTGTCCAATGTCGTGCCGGTCGTCGGCGCCAACCGCATCGGCCATGAGCAGGTGACGGCGCAGGGGCAGGTCTTCTACGGCTCGTCCTTCATCGCCGATCACCGAGGGGATCTGGTCGAGAGCCTGGGCCGCGACGAGGAGGGGGTGCTGGTCCACGAATTCGATCTGGACTACGTCGACCGTCACCGCGCCGCCTGGGGCTTCTTCCGCGACCGGCGGACAGACCTCTACGGCTCGCTGGTCAACCCGCGTCCGGCCTGAGGGCGCGGCGTTCGAAGGCGCAGGCGGGGTTGGTGAGGCCCTCCGCGCGCGCCTCTGACACCTCGCGCCCGGCTTCGGCCAGATCGGCGGCGAACTCTCGGGTAACGGCCGCCTCGGCATAGAGAGCCTCACCCAGCCGCTCGCCAGCCTCGACGTCCGAGGGCCAGTTCATGCGACAGACGACCCGGCTTTCCCCGATAGCCCTGCCCGTGCGTCGGGCGCCGTCGGCGGCGTCAGGAGCGAGCGCGGCGAAAGCCTCGCCATAGGCCGTTCCGACGACCGCGCCGCTCGCGGGCCATGAGGGGCTGCGGCGCATCTCGTCGCTGGTTCGCTGGCAGGGCTTCAGTCCGGGCTCGGCAACGCCGGGCCGGTCACGCGGCGTTCTCTGGCCGAGCTTCAGACTGACCTTCTGCGCATCGACGGACAGTCTCGCCAGCAGCCGCGTCAGGGCAGGGCGCGGTTCGGACATGAAGCGCGCGCCAAGCACGCAGTCGAAATGCTGGGCGGCCTCGGGCGGGCGCAGCTCGGCGTGAACGATGGCCAGCTGCCAGCGGTCGTAGTTGTATGGCGTCGCGGGCGCGCCCGCCAGCGCCGCCGCCTCGGCCGCCCATCCGGCGTCGCCCGGCGGCGACAGGGTGTCGGCCAGCGCGTCAATCCGGCTTTCGGCGAGGTAGCCTTCGGTGATCGGCGTCACGGTCGGACCGCCCGGTGTGGCGCAGGAGGCCAGAAGCGCGCCCGCGGCGAGCGCGCCCAGCCGTCTCACCGGCCGGCGCTCCAGCTCAGTTGCACGCTGGTCGGCCCGCCTTCGACCGGGTTGGCCACGACGCTGAGCAACTGGCCGCGTCCGTCGGCGCCGTCGCCGGCGGAATAGCCGCGTGCTTCGCCCTGGTTCATGGCGGTGATCGACTTCAGACCCGACGCTTCCGCCCGGTCCTTGTAGAAGGCGACCACGGCTTCCGGATCGGCGTCGGTCGTGAACGTCAGCATGCCGCCGGGGCCCGACGGGCTTTGGGCCAGAACCGGAGCGCCGTCCGCGGCGCCGCCGGGGTAGATGACAGCAAATGCAGGAGCGCCCGGGGCAGCCGGCGCGGCAGGGCCGACGGCTGTCGCCGGGGTGGCAGGCGCAGGCGTCGTCGCCGGAGCAACGACCTCGGCAGTCGGCGCAGCGGCCTTCGTCTCTTCACGGTCGCCGCAGCCGGCGAGCAGTCCCGTGGTAGTCAACGCCGCAAGCAGGGCGGCGGCGGATCCGCGCTTCATCCCGTGTCCGTCCTTGAAAGAGACCGTGTTGGTTAGCGCCACCGTGGAGCAACGACGAGGCGGCGACAAGGCGCGTTCGCGCCACAGGCGAGGCGGAAAATGAAAGGCTCAGCCGGTCGCGGGGTCGGCCTCGCCACGCTTGCCTTCGGCGGGGTCGGCGGCGGGGCCGTCGCGGTCCTTGCCCGTATTGTTCACGGGGTTGGGCTCGACGTCCGAGGGCGACTGTGGATCGGCGGAAGCCATGCCTTCGGTGGCGAGACTTTCGTTGATCATGTCCTGATCCGGATCGTCGTCCGAGCCGCTGGCGGCGCCGCCCTGCAGCGAGCCGGCGCGCGTGTCGGAGCCCATGTCGCTACCCGAGAGGGCGTCCGTCAGGGCGTCCGGCGTACGACCCAGATCGGGCTTCTCGCCCATGTTATCGGCTTCACGGGCGTCTTCGGTCTGCTGCGGTTGCTGCTGCTGGGTCATGGCGAAGCTCCTTCAGGAACAGAAGCGGCGATGACGTATCCGGGTTCCTTTGAAAGACATCGGCATGCTACGGGGGCGCAAGGGGGCATGATGTTCGCCGAAGGCCGTTCATGCGCAATCCCTACCAACCTCGCC
Source organism: Brevundimonas sp. NPDC092305 (assembly GCF_044755415.1). Classification (NCBI taxonomy): domain Bacteria; kingdom Pseudomonadati; phylum Pseudomonadota; class Alphaproteobacteria; order Caulobacterales; family Caulobacteraceae; genus Brevundimonas; species Brevundimonas sp. NPDC092305. The sequence goes on from NZ_JBIVQY010000001.1 coordinate 6,839, forward strand.
GCGACTATTCGAAAATCGGGCTGATCGTCCTTGGCGGTCTCGTCGCCGCCGTTGTGGTGCTGCTGGCGGTCTACGTGTTCAGGCCCGAGTCCAGCCCGTCTGAAAAAGCGGCGGAGACGGCGATGGAGCAGCAGATGGACCGCAGTGAAGCCGCTTCGGCCGAGCGGCGGCGGGAAGCCGAGTCCCGGCGACGGGCAGACTTCCAGTAGCCGGATATGGAAAAGGCCGGGATCTCTCCCGGCCTTCTCATTTCCTTTGGTCGGTCGTCGACCCTTCGGGATATCCGGACCCGACGCGGCCTATTTGCCGAACAGCTTGTTCCAGCGGCGTTTGTCGCGGTTCTTCCACGTCCCGCGATGATAGGCGTCCGAGCCGATCAGCGGCACGACCGTGGTGGCCTCGGCGAAGACCATCTGCTCATGCGTGGTCTGCACCTTGCCCCACGATGCGGCTTCCTTGAGTGTTGAGGACGAGCAGGCGCCGTCGCGAACGTCGGCGACCGTGATCTGGACTGCATAGCGGTGCATCTCGGCCTCGATGCCGAGGATCTCGGCGCAGACGACCGTGTCCTGGGCGAAGTTCTTGGGCACGCCGCCGCCGACCATGAACAGGCCGGTGACGCCGGCGGCGATCTTGATGTCGGTCAGTTCGCGGAAATCAGCGACCGCGTCGATCATCAGATAGGGTTTGCCATCGGCTATCCGCTCCTTCTGGTGCTTGACCAGACCGAAGCCGGCCGAGCTGTCGACGAAGGCCGGACAGAAGATCGGCACGCCTTCTTCATAGGCGGTCTGGATCAGCGAGCCGGGCTTCTTCGCGTTGCCTTCCGAAAGCCACTTGCCCATTTCCCAGATGAACTCGCGCGAGGAATAGCCGCGCGGCTCCAGACGGTTGCAGATCTCCAGAATGGTGTGGTCACAAGCCTGAAGCTCTTCCTCGTCGATATAGGTGTCGTAGATCCGGTCGATGTAGTTGTCGCGCAGGACGTTGTCGTCCACCTCGCCGGCGGCCTGATAGTGTTTGAAGCCGAGGGCCTCGAAGAAATCCATGTCGACGATCGAGGCGCCGGTGGCGACGACGGCGTCGATCATGCCGAACTTCACCATGTCGCGGTACACGTGCATGCAGCCGCCGGCCGAGGTCGAACCGGCCAGGATCAGCCATGGCGAGCAGTCCTTGTCCTCGATGGCCATGTTGAAGATGTCGGCGGCGCGGGCGGTGTCGCGGCTCGAGAACGACATCTTGCGCATGCTGTCGATGATCGGACGGGCGTCGAAGGACGTGATGTCCACGTGCTCGACCGTGTTCTGGAGCAGCTGGGCTTTCTGGTTCGATTGAACAGGAGCGTTCATTGCAAGGGTTTCCCTTTGATTTGAGCGCCCGTCGTCAAAAGAGAACAGCGGCCCGGACGGAGCGACGGGCCGCTGTTGTATAGAACGCGAAAGCGACGGTTTAGCGCCGCTGCTTGCGCCGTTGACCGGCCTTGCCCTTCGGACGCGACAACCGCACGACCTTGCGGGCCTGCTCTTCCGCCGTCGTGCGCACGGTCGGGATGGAGCGGGGCGCCAGGCCGTAGAGCGAGGCCATCGGGGCGTCCTCGACCACGGCGATGTCATGCTCGCCATAGCCGTTGAAGCCGGTCGACATCGCAACACCGTAGGCGCCGAGCATGCCGATCTCGATGAAGTCGCCCTCCTGCACATCGGCCGGCAGCCAGAACGGGCCGGGCATATGGTCGATGCTGTCGCAGGTCGGGCCATAGAAGCGGAACGGCTTCAGTTCGTTCGAGGCGTCCGCATCCCGGACCAGCTTGGTCGGGAAGGGCCAGCGCGAGTGGGTGGCGTCGAACAGCGAGCCGTACGACCCGTCGTTCAGATACAGGGCGTCGCCCTTGCGCAGGTCCACGCGGCACAGCACCGAGGACGACTCGGCGACCAGCGCCCGGCCGGGCTCGCACCAAAGCTCGGTCGTTTCCGACACCGGCATCTCGTTGAAGCCGCGATGGATGGCGTCGGCGTATTCGCTCATGTCCGGCGGGACCATGCCCGGATAGACCGAGGGGAAGCCGCCGCCGACATCGACGATGTCCACGAACACGCCGGCGCGGCTGATGGCGCGACCGACCTGGGCCATGGCGGCCTCATAGGCCGACGGGCGCATGCACTGCGAACCGACGTGGAACGACACGCCCATCAGCCCGTCCTTCACCGCCTGACGCGTGGCCAGCAGCAGGGCGGGGGCCTGATCGGCGGTGACGCCGAACTTGCCCGACAGGGTGTACTGGGCGCCGTCGGCCGAGACCGCCATGCGGACGATCAGGTTCAGGTCCGAGGCGCCGCCGGTGGCGTCGAGGATCTTTTCCAGCTCGTCATGGCTGTCCAGCGAGAAGGTGCGGACGTTGTGCTCGAAATAGGCCCTGGTGATCGCGCCCCGGCTCTTGACCGGATGCATGAAGGCCAGACGCGCCTCGGCGCTCACCGAGCGCACCAGCTCGATCTCCGCGACCGAAGCCACGTCGAACGCATTCACGCCGGCCTCGACCAGGGTCTCGATGACCCAACGCGAGGGATTCGCCTTCACCGCATAGAAGACGTCAGCCTTTAGATTGTCCTGGAACCAGCGCGCCGCTACGGAAACCGAACGCGGTCGCACGAGGGCGACGGGACGTTCAGGGGACCGCTCGCGGACCAGGTCCAGGGGAAATGGATACGTGCGCAATTCACGTAAACCCCTGTAATTGTTAAACCCAGACCGGCGTTAGCAGCGCAACGTTAGACCTACGGGGTCCGCCGGAAGGCGCGATATGCAGTCACGGGCCTGTCATGTAAAGCGGTTTTTTCTAGGCAGGCCTTGAGTCCCAAGGGAAATTGTCCGGTTCCGGAACAAGTGGCCGGCGCGGTTTCATGACTCAGCCGTAACTTGTCGCCTGACCGACCGCTGATACGGTTTCGACCTCGCATTATCGGGGGGAGACCATCATGCGCCGCACCACCTTGACCGCCGTCCTCGCACTTGCCCTCGCCGCGGGGGCTGCGCCGGTTCTGGCCCAGGTTCCCGCCTCCGAACTGGCGCGCAGCGTCGAGATTCCCTTCGAGGAGTTCACCCTCGACAACGGTCTGCGGGTGGTGGTCCACACCGACCGCAAGGCGCCGGTCGTGGCCCTGCACGCCTGGTACAACGTCGGTTCGAAGGACGAGCCGGCGGGCAAGACCGGCTACGCCCACCTGTTCGAACACATCGGCCTGTTCAATCCGACCGAGAACGTCCCCGGCGGCCTGATGGAGCCCCTGCGGGCCATGGGCGCCACAGACTGGAACGGCACGACATGGTTCGACCGAACCAACTTCTTCCAGACCGTCCCGACCTCCGCGCTCGAACAGGCCATGTACATGGAGAGCGACCGGATGGGGCACCTGCTGGGCGCCCTTAACCAGGAGCGGCTCGATAACCAGCGGGGCGTTGTCCAGAACGAGAAGCGACAGGGCGATAACCAGCCCTACGGCCTCGTCTACTACACCGCGCTGGAGGCCCTGTTCCCCGAGGGCCATCCCTATCGCCACTCCACCATCGGCTCGATGGCCGATCTGGACGCGGCCAGTCTGGAAGACCTGCGGCAGTGGCACCGCGACAACTACGGCCCCAACAACGCCGTGCTGGTTCTGGCCGGCGACATCGACACGGCCACGGCGCGTCCGCTGGTCGAGAAATATTTCGGCCACATCCCGCGCGGCGCCCAGCATACGCCGGCCGAGGCGGCCATCCCGACCCTGCCGGCACGGGTCGACAAGCTGATGCACGACCGCGTGCCCAACACCCAGCTGTCGCGCACGTGGATCGTCCCCGGCCTGCTGTCGGAAGAGGCGGCGGCGCTGGATGTCGCGGCCAGCGTCTTCGGCGGACTGGCCAGCTCGCGGCTCGACAATATTCTGGTGCGCGGCGACGAAACGGCGACCGGGGTCAGCGCCTCCTACCAGCCCTTCCACCGGCTCGGCATGTTCGACCTTGATGTGAACGTGAAGCCGGGTGGCGACGCGCAGGCGGTCTCCGACAAGCTGGACCAGCTGCTGGCCGACTATATCGCCAATGGCCCGACCGAGGACGAGGTCGCGCGCGCCGTCACCCGCCGCATCGCCGGCACCGTGCAGGCGCTCGAGCCGACCGGCGGGTTCGGCGGCAAGGCCGTCGTGCTGGCCGAGGGCGAGCTCTACGCCGACGATCCCGGCTTCTATCGTCGCCAGCTGGCCGCCTACGGCGCGGTGACCCCGGCCTCGGTCAAGGCGGTGATGCAGCGCTGGCTGACCCGGCCGGTGCTGGCGATCCGGGTCGATCCGGGCGAACGCGAGGCCTATGTGGAGGCCGCCGACACGCGGCCGGCTCCCGCCGCCGCCGAGCCTCTCGCCGTCACGCCGCGCGAGCCCATGCCCGCCGTTGGGACCATGAAGCCGCTCGACTTCCCCGATGTGGAGCGGGCCTCGCTGTCGAACGGGATGGAGATCGTCTACGCCCGCTCCACGGCCGCTCCGGTCACGACCGTGATGGTCGAGTTCGACGCCGGCGTCGCCGCCGATCCCGCGAACGCACTGGGCACCCAGCGGCTGATGCTGGATCTGCTGACCGAGGGCACGACCCATCTCAACGTGGTCCAGATCGCCGAACAGACCGAGCGCCTCGGCGCCAGCCTGAACGCCAGCGCCACAATGGACCGGACGCAGGTGATGCTGGGCATTGTCTCGCCCAATCTCGCGCCCGGTCTGGACCTGCTGGCCGACGTCATCCGCAACCCGGCCTTCAACCCCGCCGACATCGAGCGCAATCGCGCGCAGCAACTGGCGTCTATCGCGCAGGAACAAAGCTCGCCGAACGGCATGGGCGCCCGCGCCTGGCCGGCGATCTTCTATGGCCCCGAGCACCCCTATGGCCGCGCCGCCTCGGGGCTTGGCGACACCGTCGCGGTGCAGGCCCTGACGCGGGACGATCTGGTCGCCTTCCACCAGCGCTGGATCCGCCCCGACAACGCCCGCATCTTCGTGGTCTCCGACAAGCCCCTGTCCGAGCTGACCCCGCTGTTCGAGGCCCGTCTGGGCGCCTGGGCCGCGCCGTCGACGGCGAAGGGGACGAAGGCGATCAGCGCCGCTCCTGCGTCCGGCCAGCCGCGCATCGTCCTGATCGACCGGCCACAGTCGCCTCAGTCGCTGATCCTCGGCGGCTTCGTCCTGCCGGTGACGGGCCAGGACGATGTCGTGACCCTGAACGCCGCCAACGAGGCGATCGGCAACGGCTTCCTGTCGCGCATCAATCAGGACATCCGCGAGACCCGCGGCTGGTCCTACGGCCTCAGCGGCCGGGTGAACCTGCTGGCCGGGCCGTCGGCCTATCTGATCAACGCCCCGGTGCAGGCGAACCGCACGGGCGAGTCCATCTCGGCCCTGATGGACCAGTACCGCGCCTTCCTGTCGGACCGCGGCGTCAGCCCGGCGGAGCGCGAGCGCATCGTCAACGGCAACGTCCGCCAGCTGCCGGGCAGCTTCGAAACCTCCGGCGCGGTGTTGAACGCGCTGCGCACCAACGCCCTGTACGGCCGGCCCGACAACTATTGGGAGACGCTGGCGCCCCGCTACGAGGCGCTGACGCCGGGACAGATGGACGCGGCCGCGCGGCAGGTTCTGGACGGGTCGAAGTTCGTCTGGGTCGTGGTGGGCGACGCGGCGACCGTGCGTCCGCAACTGGAAAGCCTGGGCCTGCCGGTGGAGGTGCGCGCGGCGCAGTGAGGCGGGCGGGCCACGGCCCGTCGCCGCGCTGGACGCAAAGCGGCCCGACGTGCCATTAAGACTTGCCTCGCGGGCCCGATCGGGCCATGCGGCGCGCCCCTGCAATCGCTTCCAGCGTGACCATGACCTCAGCCGCCGCAGCCGTCGCGTCCGTCCGTGACGTGTCCAAGACTTTCGGCGCCCGAAAGGCGCTCGACGGCGTGTCCGTCGAGGTCGGAGCCGGCGAGATGGTCGCCCTGATCGGTCCGTCCGGGTCCGGCAAGTCGACGCTGCTGCGGTCGATCACCGGCCTGCAGACCATCGACCCGGGTTCGGGCACGATCGCCGTCTTCGGCGAGACGGTGCAGAAGAACGGCCGCATCACCGGCCACGTCCGCACCGCGCGCCAGAAGCTGGGCATGATCTTCCAGCAGTTCAATCTGGTCGGCCGGCTGTCGCTGTTCTCCAACGTCATGCTGGGCGCGCTGGGCCGCATCCCCGGCTGGCAGGGCCTGTTCGGCGTCTGGCCCAAGGCTGACAAGGACAAGGCCATGGCGGCCCTGCATCGCGTCGGCGTCAGCGACTACGCCGCCCAGCGCGCCAACACCCTGTCGGGCGGCCAGCAGCAGCGCGGCGCCATCGCCCGCGCCATCGTTCAGGGCGCCCAGGCCATCCTCGCCGACGAGCCCGTCGCCTCGCTGGACCCCGTTTCCGCCCGCAAGGTGATGGAGCTGCTGGTCGAGCTGAACAAGCGCGACGGCATGGGTGTGATCGTCACCCTGCACCAGGTCGACTACGCCATCCGTTACTGCGAGCGCGTGATCGCCCTGCAGAAGGGCAAGATCGTCTACGACGGACCGTCGACCGGTCTGGACACCAAGCGTCTGGTCGAAATCTACGGACCCGAGTTCGAGGACGCCTTCTGGGAAACCAAGGCATGAGCCCTTGGGGCTCACAACGACTTTTCGGCGCCGGAATCCTGATCGCCGCCGTTCTGGGTCTGGCCGCCTGCGGCCAGCGTGAAAGCACGCCTGCCGCGGGTTCGCTGAAGGAGATCCAATTCTCCATTCTCTCGGCGCAGGGGCAGGCCTCGGCCGGTCCCCTGTGGCAGCCGCTGCTGGACGACATGAGCCGCGCCGTGGGCGTGCCGGTTAAGCCCCATTTTGGCGAGAGCTACGCCGGTCTGGTCGCGGACATGGAGGCCGGGCGCACCCAGGTCGGCTGGTTTTCGGCCCAGCCCGCCATCGAAGCCATCGACCGCGCCGACGCCGAGGTCATCGCCCGCACCGTCGATCGCGACGGCGCCGACAGCTATCGCTCCACCCTGATCGTCAAGCGCGGCTCGGGACTGACCCTGTCCTCGGTTCTGGAGTGCGGCGGCCGCCTGAACTTCGGCATCGGCGACGCGCAGTCGACCTCCGGCACGCTGGCGCCCATGACCTTCCTGTTCAATCCGCGCCGCATCCAGCCGGACCAGTGCTTCGCCAGCGTCCGCCCCGCCAATCACGAGACCAACGCCTTCGCCGTCGCCGCCGGCACGCTGGATGTCGCCACTTCGAACAGCGTCAGCGCCGCCGCCCTGCGCGTGCAGAGCCCGGCCATCGCCGAGCAGCTGGAGACCATCTGGCAGTCGCCGCCCATCCCCGAGAGCGGCATCCTGATCCGCGACGATCTCGATCCCGCGCTGAAGGAAAAAGTCCGGAGCTTCTTCCTGACCTACGGACAGGGCTCGGGCGTTGAGGCCGAGCGCCAGCGTCAGGTGCTGGCCACCCTGCGCTATTCGCGGTTCAGCGCCGCCGACGACGACTATCTGGACCCGGTCCGCGAGATGATCGCCGATCAGGCCCTGACCGCCGCCCGCGCCAGCGGCGACCGCGCCGCCGTGACCGCGGCCGAGCGCGAACTGCAACGCCTTCGGGCGAAACGCGAGGTCCAGCCGTGACCGTCGCGTCCCCGATTTTCAGAGACCTCCCCGCCCGTCAGGGCGCGATCCGGGAAACCACGGCATGAGCCGCCTTAACACCTTCATCGCCGGCGTCCTGTCGCTGTTCGTCGTCCTGTCCGGATTGACCTCGACCGCGTCCGCCCAGGACCGCCCGACCAAGCTGGTCTTCACCATCCTGTCGGCCGAAGGACAGGCCTCGTCCGGCCCGATGTGGCAGCCGTTGCTGAACGATCTGCAGCGCGAGGTCGGCATTCCGGTCGAGCCCATCTTCGGGTCGAACTACAGCGTTCTGGTCGAGGCCATGAGCGCCGATCAGGCCCAGATCGGCTGGTTCTCGGCGCTGCCGGCGGTTCAGGCCATCGACCGTGCGGGCGCCGAAGTCGTCGCCCGCACCGTCGATGTCGAGGGCAAGGATTCGTACGTTTCGTCCCTGATCGTGAAGAAGGGCTCGGGCATCACTCTAGCCGACGTAGAGCGCTGCGGTAAGCGCTACAGCTTCGGCATCGGCGACGCACAGTCGACCTCGGGCACGCTCGCCCCGATGACCTATTTCTTCGGCCCTCGGAACATCGACCCGCGCACCTGCTTCTCGACCGTTCGTTCCGCCAGCCATCAGGCGAACTCGTTCTCGATCGCCAATGACCAAGTCGATATCGCGACCTCCAACTCGGTCAACACCGTCTTTTTGCGTCGCGAAAACCCTGAGATTGCTGATCAGATCGAGGTGATCTGGGAATCACCGCCCATCCCGGAGTCCGGCATCCTGATCCGCGGCGACCTGCCGGCCGACATCAAGGCGAAGATCCGTCACTTCTTCACCACCTACGGCCAGGGCTACGGGCCCGACGCCGAGCGTCAGCGTCAGGTGATGACCACGCTGAACTATTCCCAGTTCCGCGCCGCCGATAACAGCTATCTGGACCCCATCCGCGAGATGAAGGCCGATCAGGCTAGGCGCGAGGGCCGTCCGCCGGAAGTCGCGCCGCCGGCGAAGGCCGACGTCGTCGCCCACTGGTCCCCCTTCATTCTCATCGGCCTGCTGGCGCTCGTAGCAATCGGCCTGAACCTGCTGCCCAAGCGGGCCGCCCCCACGGTGCCTGTGGACCAGATCCCGGCCCCGCCGAAGAAGTCGCTGGCCGCCTGGTCGCTGGATGTCCTGCTGTGGGGCGGTTTCGCCATCATCCTGCTGGCCGCCTTCAATCGCGTCGACCTGCCAAATGTCGGCAACCTTTTCGCCAGTCCAGAGAAGATGCAGCGATATGGTCGCGAGTTTCTGAACCCAGACCTGAGCGAGTGGAGGCTGTTGGTTGGCCAGATGTGGTTGACAGTGCAGATTGCTTTGTGGGGCACATTCCTAGCTGTGTTCCTGGCTGTGCCGCTCAGCCTGATGGCTTCGCGTAACCTGTCGCCGAACTGGCTTGTTTGGCCAGTGCGCCGGATCATGGATCTGTTGCGCTCCGTTCCGGATCTGGTTGTCGCTACGTTGTTCATCGTTGCGGTCGGTCTTGGGCCGTTGGCGGGCGTCCTCGCCATCGCCTTCAACACCGCTGGAGTACTGGCTAAACTATTCTCGGAAGCCGTTGAGTCGATCGACAAGGGTCCGATCGAGGGCGTCAAAGCGACCGGTGCCGGCGGCCTGCACGAAATTTCTTGGGGCGTCATCCCGCAGGTGGCCCCGCTGTGGACCTCCTTCGCCCTCTATCGCTTCGAGTCCAACAGCCGCGCCGCTACCGTGCTGGGCCTGATCGGTGCCGGCGGCATCGGCCAGACCCTTTTTGAAAGCCTTCAAGCCTTCGACTACGCCAAGGTCTCGACCATCGCGATCATCATCGTCGTGGCAGTGACTCTGATCGACATGTTGTCTCAAGCGATGCGCAAGCGGCTGCTGTAGGTAGAGCATTGTAGCCGATCGCCAGACAAAGAGATTTCGTCACCCCGAGGCTTTCGGAGCCAGTTTAGCGCGGCTCGTAGTGGTTGAAATGTTTGGGGTCTCGCCCAACATTCTAGGCTCGCGTCAGGCATGCTGACGTCTGGTCACCACTCAACGTGGGTGCCGTTCGGATAGACCTGAGGGCGGCGCAAGTTTCTTGTAATTGACGACGCAATCTTTTCGTGTATTGATGGTATTTTATGAAGCGGGAGGTTGTCATATGCGGTTATTGCTAGTTGCTCTGGTCGTCGGGATCGCTCTTCCGACCAGCACCGGTGCGCAACAAAGTCCTGGTATGCAGGTTTGCTATAGAAACGCTGAGATTGGTGTCTCATTCTGCGAGTACCATTTCGACGGCGATCATGGATCTAACATTCCTCCTAATCCCGGCCTGTTTAATCAATGTATGGGCGTCATTAGGGATGAGTTCTACAGTTGCGTGAATAGGCATGGCGGGGGCAGGAACGACGACGAGTTTTAGGTTTTGTGCCGTTTAGCGACGAAATTTTCTCTTTCGAACCAATGTCATCTTGGGCCGAAATAAAAACGCCCGCCTCGCTTTCGTGGGGTGGGCTATTTCGTTTCCGACGTCCAGCGGGGGGGCATAGCCCCGCTTCAAACCCGGCGGCGTCGCCTCTTCGGTCAGCATCCGGATGGCTTCCTCGACAGATACTCCGGTCTGCGCCTGCGGGCCCAGACGATGGATGGCGACCTTACCGTCTTCTGCTTCCTGACGCCCGACGACAGCGATGACCGGAACCTTGCCGACCGAGTGCTCGCGCACCTTGTAGCCGACATTCTCCTTGCGCAGATCGGTCTCGACCCGCAGCCCCGCCGCTCGGAGCTTCGCCGTAACCTCCTCGGCGCAGCCGTCGGCGTCCGAAGTGATCGTCGCCGTGGGCCTCGGCCCGCTGGCCGGCGTGCTCGCCATCGCGCTCAACACCGCGGGCGTGCTGGCCAAGCTATTCTCGGAAGCCGTCGAGTCGATCGACCAGGGGCCCATCGAGGGCGTCAAGGCGACCGGCGGCGGACGCCTGCACGAGATCGCCTGGGGTGTCATCCCGCAGGTCGCGCCTCTCTGGACCAGCTTCGCCCTGTACCGGTTTGAGTCGAACAGCCGCGCGGCCACCGTGCTGGGTCTGATCGGCGCCGGCGGCATTGGGCAGGCGCTGTTCGAAAGCCTGCAGGCGTTCGAGTACCGGACGGTCTCGACCATCGCGATCATCATCGTCGTGGCGGTGACCCTGATCGACATGCTGTCGCAGGCCATGCGCAAGCGTCTGCTCTGACGACGGGCGTCGCGGCCGCCAAAGCGGCCGCGACCTCTTCCGTTACGCCGCGGGACGCATCGCCTCGGCGTTGACCGCCGCATCGGCGATCGCCGTCAGGTCTTCGTCCGTCTGCGACTCTTCCTGCAGGGTTTCGTCCAGCAGTTTGGCGGCGTCGTTCAGACCCAGCACCAGCGCCCACCGCTTCAGCGTGCCGTAGCGCGTGATCTCATAGTGCTCGACGGCCTGTGCGGCGGCCAGCAGGCCTGCGTCCAGCGCCGCCGTGTCCTTGTACTCCTCGGCGATCTCGTCGCCCTCGGCGAGAATGCCCTCGATGGCGTCGCAGGTCTTGCCGCGGGCTGGCTTGCCGATGATTTCGAACACCTGCTGCAGGCGTTCGATCTGGCCTTCGGTCTGGCCGATATGCTTGTCGAACGCCGCCTTCAGCTCGGCCGACTGGGCCGCGCGTTTCATCTTGGGCAGGGACTTCAGGATCTTGCGCTCGGCGTAATAGATGTCCTTGAGCGTGTCGTGGAACAGGGTCTCGAGCGTTTTCTCGGCCATGGGGAATCTCCGAATGGGGGGCGAGCGCGATTGCGCACCCCCGCTCAAGCGATCCGTGGCGGTAATGTTCCTAAGTCTGAAAGCCGACTCAGACGGTGCGGAGGTCTGGCGGCGTCGCTTCTTCGGTCAGCATCCGGATGGCCTCCTCGACGGAAACCACGGTCTGCGCCTGCGAGCCCAAGCGGCGGATGGCGACCTTGCCTTCTTCCGCTTCCTGACGCCCGACCACGGCGATGACCGGCACCTTGCCGACTGAGTGCTCGCGCACCTTGTAGCCGACCTTCTCGTTGCGCAGATCGGTCTCGACCCGCAGGCCCGCCGCCCTGAACTTCGCCGTGACCTCTTCGGCGTAGGCGTCGGCGTCCGAGGTGATCGTCGCCACCACCGCCTGCACCGGCGCCAGCCACAGCGGGAAGGCCCCGGCGTAGTTCTCGATCATGATGCCGATGAACCGCTCGAACGATCCGAGGATCGCCCGGTGCAGCATAACGGGCCGATGCTTCTGCCCGTCCTCGGCGATGTAGGTCGCATCGAGCCTTTCCGGCAGGACGTAGTCCAGCTGGATCGTGCCGCAGGTCCATTCGCGGCCGATGGCGTCCTTGACGATGAAGTCCAGCTTGGGCGCGTAGAAGGCGCCGTCGCCCTCGGTCACGACCGGTTCGGTCCCGGCGGCGCGGGCGGCCTCGGCCATCAGGGCCTCGGCCTTGTCCCAGAACTCGTCGGTGCCGGCGCGGTTTTCGGGGCGGGTACCCAGGCTGATGTAGGCCGTCTCCATGCCCAGATCGGCGTGGACGCTGCGGGCCAGCTTGATGAACTCGGCCGTCTCCTCGACGATCTGGTCCTCGCGGCAGAAGATGTGGGCGTCGTCCTGGGTGAAGCCGCGCACGCGCATCAGGCCGTGCAGCGAGCCGGACGGCTCATAGCGGTGACAGGCACCGAACTCGGCCATGCGCAGCGGCAGCTCGCGGTACGACCGCTGGCCCTGATCGAAGATCTGCACGTGGCCCGGGCAGTTCATCGGCTTGAGGGACAGCTCCTCGCCCTCGACCGTCTCGCAGACGAACATGTTGGGCCGGTATTTGTCCCAGTGGCCGCTCTGTTCCCAGAACTTGCGGTCCAGCACCTGCGGAGTCTTCACCTCGACATAACCAGCCTTGTCCAGCCGGCGGCGCATATAGGCCTCCAGCACGCGCCACAGGACCCAGCCCTTGGGATGCCAGAAGACCATGCCCCGGCCCTCTTCCTGCATGTGGAAGAGCTCCATCGCCTTGCCGACCTTGCGATGGTCGCGCTTCTCGGCTTCCTCGAGCCGCTGCAGATAGGCGTCCAGATCCTCCTTCGAGGCCCAGGCCGTGCCGTAGATGCGCTGCAGCTGCTCGCGGTTCGAGTCGCCCCGCCAGTAGGCGCCGGCCAGCTTGGTCAGCTTGAACGCCTTGCCGACGTGACGCGTCGACGGGAAGTGCGGACCCCGGCACAGATCGACCCAGTCGCCCTGCTTGTAGAGGGTGATCGTCTGATCGGCGGGCAGGTCGCGGATCAGCTCGGCCTTGAACTTCTCGCCCTTGCCCTCGAAGAACAGGATCGCTTCGTCGCGGTCCCAGACCTCGCGCTCGAACTTCGAGTCGCGATCCACGATCTTCGCCATCTGCTTCTCGATGGCCGCGAAGTCGTCGGTCGAGAAGGGCTCGTCGCGGAAGAAGTCGTAGTAGAATCCGTCGTCGATCGCCGGTCCGATGGTGACCTGCGTACCGGGGAACAGCGTCTGCACCGCCTCCGCAAGCACATGGGCGGTGTCGTGGCGGATGGTGTAGAGCGCCTCAGGGTCGTCGCGCATGATCAGGCGGAAGTCGCCGCCGGTCTCCAGCACGCGCGACATGTCGCGCTGCTCGCCATTGAGTTCGGCCAGCAGGGCCTTCTTGGCCAGCGACGGCGAGATGGACTGGGCCACGTCGCGGCCGGTGGATCCGGCCGGATACTCGCGCACGGCGCCGTCGGGGAATTTGAGTTCGATCATCAGACTGTCTTTTTCGGGGGCACGGGATCGTATCCCGATCCGCCCCATGGGTGGCATTTACAGAGGCGTCTGACCGTGAGCCATCCCCCCTTCAGCGGTCCATGCTGGATCAGCGCGTCCCGCCCGTAGTCGGAGCAGGTCGGCGCGAACCGGCACTGCTGCCCGATCAGGGGCGACAGCGTCAGCTTGTACCCGCGATGGGCCAGCCGGACGCTGCGTTCATAGAGAGTTCCGCCGGAAGCCATGTCGCCGCGCTTATCCCCTGCGAAAGGGGCTGGAGCAACTGGCTAGCCGGCGAGGCGAGTTCGGGTGTCCGGCGTTTTGCGGCCCAGCGCCTGACGCACGGCGTCCAGCGTGGCCTCGATCGCCACCATGGTGGAGGCGTGACGCGCGGGATAGTCGGCCACCTGTTTCAGCGCCCGCAGTCCCTCGAAACGGCCTTCAGGGCCCTCGCCGCCGGACTTCAGCATGGCCAGCATGGCGTCCCGCGCGGTCTCGATCTCTTCGACCGTCGCGCCGATCACGCTCTCGCCCAGCACGCCGGCCGCAGCCTGACCCAGCGCACAGGCCTTCACATCCTGCGCGAAGGTCTCAATCCGGCCTGTGTCGTCCAGCGTCACATCCACGATGGCTTTGGACCCGCACAGCTTCGCGACCCGCTCGGCAGTGCCGTCAGGTGCGGGCAGCCGGCCGCTATGCGGCAGGTTCGCCGCCAGCTTCAGAATGCGCGCGCTGTAGAGCTCGTCGATCATCGACAGTGAAGATAGGGGATCACCCGCCCTGAAGCGAGTTCCACGTTCTGGCGCTGTCGACCGCGCGGGGGCCGCCCTCGGCGCGCGCGCGCAGCCAGGCGAGATTCTGGTCCGCCTGATCCGGAGGCAGGACGCGGCGCAGCATCTGTTCGGCCTCGCCCATCTTGCCGTTCAGGCCAACGGCCATGGCGAGGTTCAGCTTCACCTTCAGCGAGGCGGTGGGTTGGGCTGCGGCGCGGCGCAACAGGGGCTCGGCGGCGGCCATGTCGCCCTGCGTCATCGCCGAGACCGCCATATTGGCGAGCACGTCGGGGTTCTCGGGTGAGATGGCCAGCGCCTGCGCCCACGCCTGTTGCGCGTCGTCGGCGCGGCGGACCTGCTCATAGGCTGTGCCCAGCAGCGACCACGGCCGCCAGTCGCCGGGCTGCGCATCCCGCGCCCGCTCAAGCGCCTCAATGCCGTAGAACGCCTGTCCGTGGGCAATATAACCACGACCGACCTCGAGCATGGCGTCATAGTTGTTTGGCTGGACCAGCAGGATCCGCTGGGCGATGTCGGCCGCTTCGGCGTTGCGGCCCAGCTCGCGAAGCGCTTGCGCGGCCTTTACTCCGGCGATCGGATCCATGGGATTGATCTCGGCCTGGTCGCTCCAGAACACCGAGCGGGCCAGCGGATCGGCGCGGTCGTAGGCGGCGCGCGTCTGGGCGTCGGCCGGTGTGCGGGGGGCCGCCGCGACGGGAGCGGCGGGCTGCGACCGCGCGGTTTGCGCCAGCGCCGGAGAGGCGAGGGCGAGCAGGACAGCGGTTGCGATGCAGGCGGACGTGCGCGACATGGAAGGCGCTCCGGAAAACGAGGCCTCCAGAATCGGCTTTCCGCGTCAACTGTTGGTTAATATCGGCCCCGCGTGGGTCGGAAAGGCGGCGATGTCCTCGATCCCCAATCCGCTCCTGCTCCCCGCCTCGGCTGAAGGCGCGCAAAACGCCGTGCCCGTCCGCTTCGTCGGCCCCGATGGCGCACTGGACGCCGCCGCCTCTCGCTGGTCCGCCGCCAACGGGTTCGACCGCAAGCCGGGACAGGTTCTGGCGGTTCCCGGCGACGACGGCGGGGTAGGGCAGGTCATCGTCAGCGTCGGCCCGACCTTCGACCCGATGTCTGTGCGCGGCCTGTCTGTGCGCCTGCCCGGCGGAACCTACCGGCTGGAAACCGCGCCCGAGCATGCCGAGCCGGCCGCGCTGGCCTTCCTGCTCGGGGCCTATGTGTTCGACCGCTACAAGCGCCGCCCGGAACGCGCGCCAGTCCGGCTGGTCGTGGACGAGGCTGTCGACATCGACCGCGTCTCGCGCATCGCCGCCGCCTGCGCCCTCGCCCGCGAGATGGTCGATACGCCGGCCGCCGATATGGGCCCGCTGCAGATCGAGACCATCGCCCGCGAGATCGCCGAGGCGCACGGCGCGACCCTCTCGGTCACGACCGGCGACGCCCTGCTGGAAGACAACTATCCCGCCGTCCACGCCGTCGGCCGGGCCGCGACGGCGCACCGCGCGCCGCGGGTCATCGAGATCGGCTGGAACCTGAACCGGACCGACCTGCCGCTGGTCGCCCTCGTCGGCAAGGGCGTGGTCTTCGATACCGGCGGACTGGACCTCAAGCCCGCCGCCGGCATGCGCAACATGAAGAAGGACATGGGCGGCGCCGCCCATGCGCTGGCGCTGGGTCGCATGGTCATGCAGGCCGGTCTGGCCGTGCGTCTGGTGGTGCTGGTCGCCGCTGTCGAGAACGCGGTGTCGGCCGACGCCTTCCGGCCGGGCGACATCCTGAACAGCCGCAAGGGCCTGACCATCGAGATCGGCAATACGGATGCCGAAGGCCGCCTGATCCTCGCTGACGTCCTGACGCGGGCAGGAGAGCACCAGCCCGACCTGACGCTGGACTTCGCCACCCTGACCGGCGCCGCCCGCATCGCGCTGGGACCGGAACTGCCGCCGCTCTATACGGACGACGAGCAACTGGCCGCAGAGTTGCTCGCCGCGTCGAAGGCCGTCGCCGACCCCCTGTGGCGGATGCCGCTGCACCCCGGCTACCGCGCCGCGCTGGATACGGAGATCGCCGACGTCCGGAACGACAGCGCCGCCTGGGCGCAGGCCGGGTCGGTCACCGCCGCACTGTTCCTGCAGAAGTTCGCGCCCACGACGGGCGCATGGGCGCACATGGACATCTTCGCCTGGAACCCCCGAGCCCGTCCCGGGTGGCCCGAAGGCGGCGAGGCGCAGGCGATCCGGGCCTGTTTCGAGATGCTGTCGCGCCGCTTCGAATAGGTCGTCCGGACACGAAGCCGCCCCAATTCGTTAACGGCCCTTTCGGGCTTAGGCGGTATGAAGGCGGACCAACCGGACGAGTTCAGTTTGACCGCATCCGCCGCCACGCCTGACCCGCGCACCACCCTGGCCCGGCCCGATCTGGCCGCGCAGGCGCTGGAAGGTATTGTCCGCGCCTCGGCCTGGCGCGCCACCCGGCCTATGCACGGGGCGGTCGCCGTGGCCGACATCCGGGCGGATGCCGACGCTGCTTCTCCCCGCATCGACCAGCTGCTGGCCGGCGAGGCTTTCGACGTACTGGAGCGCCGGGGCGATCAGGTCTGGGGTCAGGCCCGTCGCGACGGCGTGGTGGGCTGGATGGCCGCCGCCGATCTGGCCGAGGGCGCGCCCCTGCCGACCCACTGCGTGGTCCGCACCGATGCCGCCCTGCCGCTGAACGCCTTCGTCAGTGGCGAGGACGCCAGCTTCGCCCCGGTCGGAGAGTTCGCCGCCGATCCGGTCGCCGTGGCCGAGAGTCTGCTGGGCACGCCCCACAGCCTCGGCGCCCGCTCCTCCATCTCCACCGACTGCGCCGGACTGGTGCAGCAGGCCCTTTACGCCTGCGGCTTGCCGGGCCCGCGGTACGCCGATCAGCAAGCCGAATTGGGCCGCGCCGTAGATCGCGCCGAGGCCCACCGCGGCGATCTGGTCATCTGGCTGCACGGCGAGGGCGGCCCCGGCTGGAGCGGCCACTCCGCCCTCATGCTCGACGCCGACCGCCTCATCCATGCGACCGGCGACAAGGGCGCGGTCGTCATCGAGACCCTGGCCGAGGCCGACGCCCGCTATCGCGCCGACAGCTTCGCCGCCCCGATCTTCCGCCGGCTCTAGCCCAGCCGCGCCACGGCCCAACCGGCTGCGTCGGCCACCACCGGATCGGGATCGTCCATCAACGCCAGCGCCGAGGCCCTCAGCGCCGGATCGCCGCTGTTGCCTATCGCGTACAGCACATTGCGCACGAACCGGTTGCGGCCGATCCGCTTGATCGGGCTCTTCGAGAACAGCGCCCGGAACGCCGCATCGTCCAGCGCGGCCAGATCGGCCAGTCGCGGCGAGACCAGATTGTCCCGCGCCTGCACCCGCGCCTCGCGCGCCTCCGCGGCGAACTTGTTCCACGGACAGACCGCCAGACAGTCGTCGCAGCCATAGATCCGGCTGCCTGTCGCCACGCGGAACTCCTCCGGCCACGCGCCGCCGAATTCGATGGTCAGGTAGGACAGGCACCGCCGCGCATCCAGCTGGAACGGCGCCGGGAAGGCTTGCGTCGGGCAGGCGTCCAGACAGGCCGTGCAGGTCCCGCAGTGCTCCCCCTCCGGTGCATCCGGCTCCAGGTCCGCCGCCGTCAGGATCACGCCGAGGAACAGCCAGTTGCCATGCGTCCGCGACAGCAGGTTGGTGTGTTTGCCCTGCCAGCCCAGCCCGGCCCGCTGCGCCAGCGGCTTCTCCATCAGGGGAGCGGTGTCGACGAAGACCTTCACCTCCTCGCCCGTCCGCGCCGCGATCTGGCCCGCCAGCGTCTTCAGTCGCCCCTTGATCACCTCGTGATAGTCGTCGCCCCGGGCATAGACGCTGATGTAGCCGGCCGACCGGTCGTTCATCTCCGGCAGGGGATCGTGCTCCGGCCCGTAGTTCAGCCCCAGCACGATCGCGGTCTTCGCGCCGTCCCACATGGCGGTGGGGTGGGCCCGACGCTCCAGCGTGGTCTCCATCCAGCCCATGTCGCCATGCCGTCCGGCCTCAACGAAATGGGCCAGCCGCTCGCCCGCGCTCCACGGCTCGGCCGCGGACGCGAAGCGGCAGGCGTCGAAGCCCAGGGCTCCGGCGCGCTCGCGAATGAAGATGCGGGGATCGGCCGCCATGGCGGCCCTTTAGCTCAGAAGTCCAGATCCGCGTAGCAGGCCGCGGGCGCCACGCCCGGGAACCGGTCCGCCAGCAGCGGGCGGAAGCAGGGTCGCGACTTCAGCTTCATGTACCAGGTCTTCAGCGCCGGGAACGCCTTCCACGGCATCTCGCCGAAGTAGTCCAGCACCGACAGGTGGGCCGCCGCCGTCAGGTCGGCCTGCCCCATGCGCCGTCCGGCCAGCCAGTCGCGCTCGGCCAGCAGGGCCTCCAGCATGTCCAGATGCATCTTCAGCGCGCCCCGGCCCTCGCGCAGGGCGACGGCGTCAGGCGAGCCGAGACGCAGCAGCGGTTTCTCCATCCGCTCATGCAGCAGCACGGCGTTGACCTCGTCGGTGAACCGGCGGTCGAACCACCCGATCAGGCGGCGAGTCTCGGCGCGCTCCGCCGGGTCGACCGACATCAGCACCGGATCGCGCGACCGATCCTCTATCCAGCCCAGAATGGCCGCGGGCTCGCACAGGGTCAGCGGGCCGTCACGTTCGGTCACCCGCACCACAGGCGGCATGCCCGAGGGGTTCAGCCCCACCAGCGGGTTGTCATGCTCCCACGGCTTGACCGGGGTTTCGCTGAACTCGATCCGCGCCTCGCCCAGCGCCAGCCGCACCGTGCGTGAGCCGGGGTCGAAGGCGAAGTGGTAGAGCGCGCAGGCCGTCATCGTCTCCCTCTGCGCCCGCGAGCGTTAAGCGCGCGTTATCTATGCGGGAACGTCGGCTTCGCCCTGCGGATGCACCGCCCCGCGCGGATCGGGGTGGATCAGGATGTCGGCCCGTGGAAAGGCCTCCAGAATCCGCGTCTCGGCCCCCACGACGATGTCATGGGCGGCCTGCAGGGTCAGCTTTGGGTCCAGATCCACGTGCATCTGGATCATCAGCACGGGGCCGGCCATCCGGGTGCGTAGCTGATGCACCCCGGTGATGCGCGGATCCGACAGGACGGCGCGGGCGATGGCCTGCCTGTCCTCATCCGACGCGGCCTTGTCCAGCAGATGATCCGCTGCGTCGCGCAACATGCCGGTCGCGCCCCAGAACAGCCAGATCGCCACGATCAGGCCCGCCGCCGCATCCAGTCCCGGCGCGCCGAGGAAGGCGCCGGAGATCACGCCGATCAGCACGACCGAGTTCGACGCCAGATCGGCCGCGTAGTGCGCCCGATCCGCCTTGACCGCCAGCGAGCCGCTGGCCTTGATCGCCCGGTCCTGCATCCAGATCAGCCAGCCGGTCAGGGCGATCGACGCGACCACCACGGCCACGCTCCAGAGGCCCGCCGTCACCGGCCGTGGATCGACCAGCCGCTGGATCGCTTCCCAGCCGATGAAGACGCTGGAGGCGACCACAAGCCCGGCCTGAAACAGCGCGGCCAGTCCCTCGCCCTTGCCGTGGCCATAGCGATGGTCGTCGTCCGCCGGCGCCGCAGCCCAACGCACAGCGAAGAAGGTGGCCAGCGAGGCGACGAGGTCCAGCGCCGAATCCGCCAGCGAGGCGAGGATCGACACCGACCCCGACGCGCCCAGCGCGAAGGTCTTCATCAGAATCAGCACGACCGCGACGCCGACCGACAGGCGCGTCACGCCGCGGGTGGCCTTGTGCACATCGTCGAGGGCGGGGGAGGTCATCGCCGTCCTGTTTACGCCACGCCGTGGCGAAGCCAAGGCGCGGATCACAAGTCGCGTCGCATCCTGCTGGAAATCGCTCTAAGGGAGGCCCAACATCTTGTGAGGAGCATCATGGCGGACTGGCTGGCGGCGATCATCCTGGGCCTTGTCGAGGGACTGACCGAGTTCATTCCCGTGTCCTCGACCGGTCACCTGCTGCTGACCCAGCAGTTGCTCGGGCTGGAGGATCCGCGCTGGAGCTCCTTCATCGTCCTGATCCAGCTGGGCGCCATCCTCGCCGTGGTCGCCCTCTATTTCGCCCGGTTGTGGAAGGTGCTGGTCACCCTGCCGACCGATCCGAAGTCGCGCCACTTCGCCATCAGCATTCTGGTCGCCTTCATCCCCTCGGTGCTGGTCGGCCTGTTCCTCTACGACTTCATCAAGGCGGTGCTGTTCGAGAGCGTGACCATCATCTGCGTGGCGCTGATCGTCGGCGGCTTCGCCCTGCTGGCGCTCGAGAAGTTCGCGCCGAAACCACGCGAGCACGACGCCATGGCCCTGTCATGGAAGCGGTCGGTAGGCATCGGCCTGTTCCAGTGCATCTCGGTCATCCCCGGCGTGTCCCGCTCGGGCGCGACCATCGCCGGCGCCCTGACGCTGGGCCTCGACAAGCGGGCGGCGGCCGAGTTCAGCTTCTTCCTCGCCATCCCCACCATGGTGGCGGCGTCGACCTGGGACATCATCCAGTCGGGCGCATCGATCGACTGGGGCTTCGGCGAGATCATCGCCATCGGCTTCGTCGTCTCGTTCATCTCGGGCTGGATCGTGGTCAAGGCCATGGTCGACTTCGTCGCCCGCCACGGCTTCGCCCCCTTTGCCTGGTGGCGGATCGTGGTCGGCGTGATCGGTCTGGCGCTGGTGGCCACGGGACACGTGGCCTGACCTGTCTCCCGGTCGGGCGGACGGCCTAGGCCGTCTGTTCCGCGAACTGCCCGCCGCGGCGGTAGCGCCACAGATAGCTCTCGGCCACCGCCTCGACGCCCGTGGGCTCGATGCCAAGCGCGGCCAGACCTTCGGCCTCCGGCGAGGCCACATTGTCGGTCTGCAGCGAAATCACCTGATCCCGTGTCAGCACCGGCTTGATCCCGACCAGCGCCGTCAGCTGCGCCAGACCGCCGATCGCCTTCGCCGCGAACCACGGCAGGGGCACGAGGCCACGCGTGCGCAGGGTCTCGCGCAGAACCAGCTTCAGGATGTCCTCGAAGGTCATCACCGCAGGTCCGCCCAGTTCGAAGGTCCGACCTGATGCTTCCGGCAGGGTCACTGCGCGGGCGATCGCCTCCGCCACGTCGCCGACATAGACCGGCTGGAACTTCGTCTGTCCGCCGCCGATCAGGGGCAGGGCGGGGGCCAGCTGGGCCATCTTGGCGAACTTGTTCAGGAAGTCGTCGCCGGCGCCGAACACCACCGACGGGCGGACCACCACCGCGTCCGGCTTGACCTCGCGCACCGCCATCTCGGCGGCGGCCTTGGTGCGGGCGTAGTCGCTGTCGCCTTCCGGATTGGCGCCGATGGCCGAGACCTGAACCAGACGGTCCAGACCGCGCGCCGCGACGGCCTCTGCGATCCGGCGCGACGCCTCGACATGCATGGCGTTGAAGGTGCGCGAGCCCGACTCGTACAGGATGCCGATCAGGTTCACCGCCGCGTCCGCGCCGGTCAGGGCGTTGGCGACGTCCTCATCCCGCGTCGCGTCGCAGCGCACGGCCTGAATCTGGCCGACGGCGCCCGAGGTCTGAAGCTTCCACGCCCGGTCCGGACGGCGGCAGGCGATGCGCACGCGCCATCCCTTGCGGGCCAGGGCGCGGACGACCTGTCCTCCGACGAAACCGGAACCGCCGAAGACGGTGACCAGGCCGGGGGCGAACTCGCTCATGACAGACTCCAGGGAGGTGTTGCGGCGGGGATTAGACGAACGCCTTCGCGCCCGCAACGGAAACGCTCAAATCCCTGTTGACCCGCACCGCCTGCTCCCTTAAGGGTCCGCGCCTTCCAGACGGGAACCTGCCGCAAGCAGGAAATCGTCCGGGCCCAGATGGCGGAATTGGTAGACGCGCTGGCTTCAGGTGCCAGTGATCGAAAGGTCGTGGAGGTTCGAGTCCTCTTCTGGGCACCAGATTTGGCGGCGCCGCTCTCCGGAGCGGCGCCGTTTTCATTTGGGCGGCCCGGCTACTGACGCGGCCAAGTTTGAGCTAAGACACCCTCATGACCGTTCACCTGCACGAGGGCGACCTGCCCGACGATCTCGACCTTGGCCCGGTGGTGGCGGTCGATTCGGAGACCATGGGCCTTCGCTTCCGTCGCGATCCCCTGTGCGTGGTCCAGCTGTCGTCCGGTGATGGCGACGCCCATGTCGTCCGCCTGAACCGTCCCGGCTACGACTGCCCGAACCTGAAACGCCTGCTGGCCGATCCGAACGTGCTGAAGCTGTTCCACTTCGGCCGCTTCGACATCGGCATGTTCCAGCTTCACCTCGGCGTCGAGACCCGCCCGGTCTACTGCACCAAGATCGCGTCGAAGCTGGCGCGTACCTACACCGACCGTCACGGCCTCAAGGACGTGGTCCGCGAATGCGTCGGCGTTGAGCTCAGCAAGGCCCAGCAGTCCAGCGACTGGGGCGCCGCCGTTCTGACCCCGGCCCAACTCGAATACGCCGCCTCCGACGTCCTCTACCTTCACGCCGTCAAGGCGCGGCTGGACGAGATGCTGGAGCGTGAGGGCCGCACCGAGCTGGCGGCGAAACTGTTCGACTTCCTGCCGACCCGGTCCGCGCTGGACCTTGCCGGCTGGGACGAGATCGACATCTTCGCCCACGCCTGATGACCGACCCCGTCGACGTCCGCAACGAAGAGGATCAGGTCCGCGTCGCCGCGACGGCCCGGGCCTTCCGCGAGCGGTCGCGGCGGGTCCAGCTCCTGCGCCGCGTGCTGCCAGCGGTTATCCTCGTGCTGGCGGGCGGCACGGTGACTTGGGTCGTGCTGCGCACCGTCCTGTCGGATGCCGAGCGCAAGGCCGACAGCAGCCGCGAAATCCGGCTCGACAACGCCCGCTTCGCCGGACAGGACGCACAGGGCCGCCAGTTCGTCATCGGGGCCAAGGGCGCGATCCGGGACCCCGAGACGGGCCTGTTCCGCCTCGTCGGTCCCGCCCTGCGCCTGAACCTCGGCGGTCGCAAGGTAACCGAGCTGACGGCCGACGGCGGCACCTTCAACCAGAGCGCCAACACCGTGACGATCGGTCCGAACGTGAAAATCTCGGACGGCGGCTCCGGCTTCACCCTCGTCACGCCCGAGGCGGTGGTCGACACCCAGACGGGGATCGTAACGGGCAACAAGGGGGTTCAGGGCTCCGGCCCTCTTGGAACCATCAACGCATCGTCCTATGCCATTTATGAACAGGGCGAACGGGTCGTGTTCAGCGGCTCGGGGCCAGACAACAAGGTGCGCGGGACCATCAACCCGTCGGGATCGAACGGATGACCAAGACAGCGTTTCTGGCAGGCCTCGCAGCCCTGACCCTGATCGCCTTCCCCGGAAGCGGCGACGCCCAGTCGCGCGGCGGCAGCGCTGACGCTCCGATCTCCTTCGGCGCCAACAGCGGCGAGTACGCGGGCGACACCGTCACCCTACGCGGCGCGGCTGAACTGACCCAGGGCCAGAACCGTTTCCGCGCCGACCAGATCTCGGGGCTGAACACCCGCGGCGGCGACAGCCGGATCGAGGCGCGAGGCAACGTCTATTTCGTCACCCCCACCCAGACCATCAAGGGCGACAACGCCGTCTACACCACCGCAAACGACCAGATCGTGGTCACTGGCGACGTAATCCTGACCCAAGGTCAGAATGTCCTGACCGGCTCGCGCCTGACCTACAATGTCCGCACCGAATCCGCCCGCATCGAGGGCGGCTCGGGGCAGGGCGGCCGCATCCGCGGCGTCTTCTACCCCCAGAGCAACGGAAACTGAGCCCGCCGCTTGGCCCGCAAGGAACTCTCAGCCCTCAACGTCCATGACGCCGCCGCCCCGGCGCCGGTCGAGGCCGCGCGTCCCACGGGCCTGCGCGCCGAGCATTTGGCCCGCGCCTTCGGCCAGCGGCAGGTGGTTCGCGACGTCTCGCTGACCGTCCAGCGCGGTCAGGTCGCGGGCCTGCTGGGCCCGAACGGCGCCGGCAAGACCACCTGCTTTTACATGATCACCGGCCTGATCCCGCCGGACACCGGCTCCATCTGGCTGGACGGCGAGGACATCACCGCCCAGCCCATGTACCAGCGCGCCCGCATGGGTCTGGGATACCTCGCGCAGGAAGCCTCCATCTTCCGCGGGATGACGGTCGAGCAGAACGTCAAGGCGGTGGTCGAGCTGCATTACGAGGGCAAGGCCGTCGCAGAGGAGACCTCACGCCTGCTGGAAGAGCTCCGCATCGACCACCTGCGTCACGCGCCCGCATCCGGCCTGTCCGGCGGTGAGCGTCGTCGCTGCGAGATCGCCCGCGCGCTCGCCGGCCGTCCGTCCTTCATGCTGCTGGACGAACCCTTCGCCGGCATCGATCCGCTGGCCATCGCCGACATCCGGCAGGTGATCCGCTATCTGGCCAGCCAGGGCATCGGCGTCCTGATCACCGATCACAACGTCCGCGAGACGCTGGAGATCATCGACCACGCCTCCATCATCTCGGGCGGCTCGGTCCTGTTCGAGGGCAAGGCCGAGGACGTGATCCGCGACCCCGAGGTCCGCCGCGTCTACCTCGGCGACATGTACGGCTGAGGACCCGATGGCCGGCCACCGCATCTTCCAGACCAGCGTCGCCAGCGTCTACGTCCACTACATCGCCAAGGCCGCGAAGCACAAAGGCCGCACCCCGGCCGAGGTCGACGAGGTCATCCGCTGGCTGACCGGCTACAGCCAGCCCGAGCTCGAGCGCCATCTGGCCGACAAGACGACCTTCGAGGACTTCTTCGATCAGGCGCCGCGGCTGAACCCCGCGCGCCAGCAGATCACCGGCACGATCTGCGGCATCCGGGTCGAGGCCATGGAGCCCGGCCTGATGCAGGAGCTTCGCTACCTCGACAAGCTGATCGACGAACTGGCCAAGGGCCGGCCGATGGAGAAGATCCTCCGGGCCTGATCTCCTTCGCGCCGTCAGGCCGCCCGCAACTGATCCTGCACAAGCTGGAGGACCCGACCGCACGCCGCGTTCGGATTGTCCGCAGACAGATCGACGATTTCGTTCATGACGCCGGCCTGGGTGGGCGTGATGCGGGCGGCGACCATGGTCCAGTTGCCGAAGAGGCGAGTCTCGATCGCATGCCGGTTCAGGATGCGCAGGTTCTGATGCCGCGGATCTTTCTCAATCCGGGCCAGCGTCCGGTCGAGGTCCTGACGTGCGCCCTCAAGCACCTGAAGAAACTGTGTCGTGGTCACCAGAAGACCGCCCGTCAATCCATCGCGCTGGTTGTTTCTGTCCGACACGGCCAGAATGTCTGCGAGGGTTAGCAGGGCGGGGTCGGGTCGTGTCGCGTCGCTGACGTAGACAATGCGTTCGAGGATCAGGCTCATCTATTTCCCTGCTGTTTCCCCAACAAGACCGGCTGCCGGCAAAGGTTCCTGTGTCCGCTGGCGGACGATGGGGAGGGGCCAGTCTCCCGGAACGCGGGTTTTATAACAACCCTGAGGCAACTTAGGGCGGCCGGACGCATTCCCTTGGTGCGCCGCCCTCCGCGTCGCGACCCTTCCGCACGACGACGATCAGGAGTCACCCCATGAAGAAGACCATCGCAGCCGTCACGGCTGGTCTGCTGCTCGTGGCCGGTCAGGCCGCCGCCGCCCAGAACAACAGCGCCGTCACCCGCGTCAGCGACCGCATCGGCGCACCCGCTGGCGAGTCCAGTGAATTCGCCGGCGTCCCGCTCGCCGCCATCCTTCTGACCGCCGGCGCCATCGCCTTCGTGGTCGTTGGCCAGGACGACGACTCCGACAGCGATTGAGCCAACGCCAATCCGACTGAAAGGCCCGCCGGTTCGCGCCGGCGGGCCTTTTTGCGATCTCAGGCCGCCTTCTTTTCCTCGGCTCTCAAGGTCAGCACCCGCACCCCGTCCTTCGTCACCGCCACCGTGTGCTCGAACTGGGCCGACAGCTTCCCGTCGGCGGTCACCACCGTCCAGCCGTCCTCGCCCTCGGCCACCTCGCGGCGGCCCTGATTCAACATCGGCTCGATGGTGAAGACCATGCCTTCCTTCAGCGTCAGCCCACGCCCCGGCTTGCCATAGTGAAGCACCTGCGGCGCCTCGTGCATCTCGCGCCCGATCCCGTGGCCGCAATAGTCGCGCACCACCGAATAGCCGGCCTTCTTCGCATGGCTCTCGATCGCGTGGCCGACATCGCCCAGCGTCGCGCCCGGCCGCACCGCCCGGATGCCCTTCCACATCGCCTCATAGGTCGTCCGCACCAGCCGCTTCGCCGGCGCCGGCGGCGCGCCGATCAGATACGTCTTGCTGGAGTCGGCGATGAAGCCGTTCTTCTCCAGTGTGATGTCCAGATTGACGATGTCGCCGTCCTGCAGGACCTCGTCCGCCGACGGCACGCCGTGACAAACCACTTCATTGCGTGAGCTGTTCAGCACGAAGCCGTAGCCGTACTGACCCTTGCTGGCCGGCCGCGCCTTCAGGTCGTCGACGATGAAGGCCTCGACCCGGTCGTTGATCTCCAGCGTGCTCATGCCCTGCAGCGGCAGCCTGTCCAGATGCTCGAAGACCGAGGCCAGGAGTCGCCCCGACTCCGCCATCAGCTCGACCTCGGCCGGCATCTTGGTCATGCCGCCACCAGTCCCGGCGCCTCGACGCCCGCCGCCTTAAGCTCGCGCGCCGCCAGGTCCTGAAAGGTCATGCCGGGGTTCAGCTCACCCAGCATGCCGATCCTGATCCAGAAGGCCGCCTGCCCGTTGATCGACCGGCACGACGCCCGACTGGCCCGACGCAGCTGCTCGTGCAGCTCGTCCTCGATGTTGACGATGCCCATGACTGTCCTCCGAGCATATATGTTTTGTATATGCTTCGTAGTTATCTATAGGCCGCATGGCAAGATCTAGGCGGGCGATCCCAGCAGGGCGTCAATCGCGCGGGCGATGTTCTCGAGCGTATAGGGTTTCTGCACCACCAGCCTGCCGCGATGCTCCGTTGGCGGGTTGGCCTGTTCTCCGTATCCGGTGGCGAACAGGAAGGGCACGCCCAGCTCCACCAGCCGGTCAGCAATCGCATACGAGGTGCGGTCGCCCAGATTGATGTCCAGCATGGCGACGGTCGGCCGCGCGGTCTCGATCAGGTCCAGCGCGCCGTCCACCGTGGCGGCGGTGACGACGGTCGAAGCCCCCAGACGCGTCGCGATATCCTCCGCGTCCAGCGCGATGATCAGACTGTCCTCGACCAGCAGGATGTCGTGGCCGGCCAGCACCGCCTCCGGCGTCGGCTGGGGGTGGCCGACGGCGGGTCGGGGGTATTTGACAGTCGTTGTCCCGGCCGGGTTTCTGGGCTCGGACAGATGGCGCGCGGGGATGCGGAACATGGCGTGCATGCCCTTGGGGTCGTAGTCGACCTTGGCCGAGCCGCCGAGGTCGTAGGGGACCGAGCGCTGGATAATGGTGGTGCCGAAGCCCTTGCGCTGGGGCGCGGTCACGGTCGGCCCGCCCGTCTCCCGCCATTCGATGACCAGATCGCCGCTGGGCGCGCGATGCCATCCCACCGTCACCTGACCTCCGGGCGCGGACAGGCTGCCGTATTTGTTCGAGTTGGTGATCAGTTCGTGCACCACCAGCGCCATGGTCGAATAGGCGTTGGGGTTCAGGTGAATCGGCTCGCCCTGCGTCACCACCCGTTCCTGCTCGTCGACGAAGGCGGCGGTCTCGGCGTCGATCAGGGCCTGGAACGGCGCCGGCCCCCAGTGATCGTCCGTGATCTGGTTATGCGCCCGCGCCAGCGCATGGATCCGCCCGTCGACGATCTTCACGAAGTCCGCGATGTCGCCGTCCCCCGGCTGCGACTGCCTGATCAGTCCGCGGATGAGGCCAAGAATGTTGCGGACCCGGTGGTTCAGTTCGGCGATCAGCAGTTCCTGCCGGGCGCCGGCCTGCTGCCGTTCCGCCGACGCCTCGTCCGCCAGCCGCAACACGACCTCGATCAGGGTGGCTCGCAGGGTCTCGGCGACACGGATTTCAGAGCTGGTGAAGGCCTTCGAGTGACCCTCCACCAGCTGCTTCCATTCCTGAAAACTCTCGCGGGGCGTCAGGCGCGGACCATTGGGACCGTAGGTCACCGGCTTGTGCGGATCGCCGGCCCAGCGCACCGAATGGATCAGCTCCTTCCGGAAAAGCACGACGTAGTCCCGTGGAGCCCGGGAAATGGGGATCGCCAGCATCCCGGCGGCTTCCGACGCGAACTCCGTCGCATCGGGGACGATCGACCCGATATTGTCCGTGGCGAACACCTTGCCCGCCGCCGTCCCGTTCAGAGCCCGGACGATCTGACGGAAAGCCTCCATGGGCGGTGTCGTGCCGGAAAAGGCGTACTTGCCGCCCAGCCAGACCCCCACGCCGTCCGCCGGGATCGCATGGGTCAGAATGTCGCCCAGCCAGTCCGGATCCTTCAGCAGGGTCTCGTCCGACGCCACCGCGCCCAGCAACTGGTCGGAGATGTCCCGCGCCCGGCGTTCATACTCCACCGTCTCCTGCCGCTCGCGGCTTTCCAGCCGCATGGAGAACATCTGGGCGAACAGCTCCGAGACCGACCGCCGCTCGAACGTCGGACAGCGCGCCGAATAGTGGTGGCAGGCGAACAGCCCCCACAGACGCCCGTCGACGATGATCGAGATCGACAGCGAGGCGCCGACGCCCATGTTCTTCAGATACTCGATATGGATCGGCGAGACCGAACGCAGCACCGACAGCGACAGATCCAGTGGTTGGCCCGCCTCATCCCGCTGCGGAATGATCGGCACGGGCACGGCGTCCACATCGGTGATGACGCGCAGCAGGTTGCGCCGGTACAGCTCCCGCGCCTGGGCCGGAATGTCCGAGGCCGGATAGTGCAGCCCCATGAACTGTCCGATGCCCGACCGCACGGACTCGGCCACCACCTCGCCCGAGCCGTCGGCGGCGAAGCGATAGACCATGACCCGGTCGAAGCCGATCAGGGCCCGCACCTGACGGGCGCCCTCGCGATAGAAGGTCGCGAAATCCTGCGCCTGATCCAGCCGCGCGATCATCGACCGGACCATGCCGGTCGCGTCGCCATGCTCGCCCGACGCCGGCTCCGCCTCGATCACCACCTGACCGCCCGAGAAGTGGATGGCGACGTCGAACGGCGCCTTGCCCTCGATCAGGGTGCAGTCGAACAACCGCTCGACCGCATCCGGCCCCCGCAGGATGGCGGCGCGATTTCGCAGGTCGTGAATGGCCTTGGGCGAGAACACGTCCTGGGCCGGGCGACCGAACAGGTCGTTCGGCGCCTGACCGATGAACTGCTCGATATTGGCCGAGACCCGCGCGACCAGCCAGTCGGCGGTCAGGGCGACCAGAAATCCGATGGGCTGGATGGCGCCGAGAATGTGGATCGGCTCGCGGTCGCAGTTGGTCAGGTCGACCGGCGTAGCGTCGTTCACGGTCGGTCGGCTCCAGTCAGTTCGCGGGCTGAGCGGGTGAAGAGATCGAACACGACAGAGGCGGCTGCGGCAGCCTCGGCACGCGCCCCCTCCGAGCTGAGCCGTTCGTCCAGAACTGACACGAACTCCCGCCAAAGCAGCGGGTTCCCGGGCGTCAGAAATCTTTTCGGCGCTGTGTCAGGGACCCGACGGACCAGCATGGCGCCGCCCAGTCGCGACCCCTCCAGCACATAGATCGCACCCAGCATGGCGGCCTCGCTGTCGTATACGGGCCGCTCGACCGGCTCCGAAACCGGCAGTCCCAGCGCGACCAGATCGTCACGCAGCGCATCCGCTCGCCGTCGCTCCGGCCAGTCCGCCAGAAGGCGCCCGGCGCCGCCTGCGTCCAGCGCCGTCTCGACCGCTAGGAAAGGCCCGGCCTGCGCCTGCAGGAAGCGGCCATAGTCGTCTGCCAGGGAGAGGTCGAAACGCGAGAACAGGGCATCCAGCCGATCGTGCGCCTCCGCGGTCGCGGCCTTCAGATGAAATCTCGCGGTGGACAAAAGGCGGCGCTCCGGTGAGGCTCGCTGGTGCCACGGGCGCCGGGGCCAAGGCAACCGGCGTCGCGTTCACGGGATCGCATCGACACCCGGATGTCTGATTATTCACTGGCGCCCGCTCGGCGTCCGGCGTTTCATCGGGTCGTCACCGCGAGACCACCCATGACCCGACCGCCCAAGAAGAGCGAAACCCTCGAGATCCGCCTGCCCTACGACGCCAAGCGCGCCTTTATGGCCCGGTGTCAGGCGCGCGGCGCGACCGCCAGCGACGTCATGCGCGGCTTCATCGAGGCCGAGATCGGACAGGCCCGGCCCCGCCGCGGCCGCCTGTGGCAGGCGCTCGCCGCCGCGGTCGCCGGCCTCGCCGTCGGCGCCGTCGCCGCCCCCTCGCTCGCCCAGTCCCGCCCGGCCGACCGCGCGGCGTTCGAGCGGATGGACGCGAACCGCGACGGCGTCGTCACCTTCGCGGAGTTCGGGCGCTAGGCGTCACCTCACCCATTTCAGGAACCGCCCCGGCTGTAAGTCCAGCCAGGTCCACGGCTTGAACAGGCTCGCCCCCGGCTTCCACGACGCGACGATCAGCTCCGCCCGCCCGACCACATTCTCCGCCGGCAAGAGCCCGACCCCCGTCGCCGCCGGCCAGCGGCTGTCCAGCGAGTTGTCGCGGTTGTCGCCCATCATCAGATAGTGGCCGTCCGGCACGACCTGCGTCCGCGTATCGTCCCCCGGCAGACCAGGCCCGCCGTCATAGATCTCATGCACTCGCCCGTTCGGCAGGGTCTCGCGCGCCAGCATCACCCGCCGCTCCGGCATGTCTTGATCCGCGACCTCGCCCAGCGCGACCTGCGGCAGCGCCCGGTCGTTGACGAACACCACCCCGCCCTCGACCCGCACCCGATCCCCCGGCAGGCCAATCACCCGCTTGACCCAGATCTGCTGCGGATCGCGCGGCAGGCGGAACACCACCACATCCCCCCGCGCCGGATCCCGCCCGAACAGCCGCCCGCCCGGCAACGGCGGATTGAACGCCAACGACGCCCGGCTCCAGCCGTACGGAAACTTCGACGTCACCACATAGTCCCCCGTCACCAGCCCCGGCTCCATCGACGACGAGGGAATGGTGAAGGGCTGGAACAGCACGGCGTGGATGCTCCCGGCGATCACCATGCCAACGGCGAGGGTGGTGAGGAGTTCGACGGCCTCGCGGGCGAGGGATTTGCGGGGAGGGGGAGAGGAGGGCTGGATCATGCGCGAAGCATGGACATCGAATGTGCCGGTGCTGAAACAGTTCTGTGTCCGGACAGAGCGGGCAAGGTGTCCGGACACACTACCGCTCATCCAACAATGGACTGTGTTCGCAAGACCCAAGCCAACCGGTCGCGCTCGGACCGTAAGCTTGGAGAACCTAGGATTGCGAAGGAATTATTTCCTGTGTATTGGAGCAACGGGGATGGCGCCATTGCTGCACATGTTATTGGCAGCGCAGGAGCTGGCATGGCTGAAACGACGATTGAGTGGACCGACGCTACCTGGAATCCGGTAGCTGGTTGCAAGGTTCTTAGTGCAGGTTGCACGAACTGCTACGCCATGCGGATGGCGGCGCGGTTACAAGCGATGGATGTCGAGAAGTATCGAGGCCTGACACGCAAAAGCGGCGACCGATACGTTTGGACCGGGAAAATTGCCTTGGATGAGAGGGCGTTGGCTATTCCGGAAAAGTGGCGAAAGCCACGAAAAATATTCGTAAACTCGATGTCGGACATGTTCCATGACGAAGTCCCTGCGGACTTCATTCGCAGAGTGTGGGGAGTGATGGAAGCCACGCCCCGCCATACGTATCAAATATTGACCAAGCGGCCCGACAGGATGGCGGAGATTTTATCTCATCCCGACTTTCCCGTCCTAGGCAACGTTTGGCTCGGCACAAGTGTCGAGAACGCGGCAGTGATTGCCCGGCTTGACGACCTTCGAGCGACCCCGGCGGCGGTGAGGTTTGTTTCGTTCGAACCACTCATCGGGTCTGTCGCACAAGCAGATCTGACTGAAATTGATTGGGCAATAGTCGGTGGAGAGTCCGGACCAAAAGCGCGGCCAATCGCTGAGGAATGGGTCGAAGAAATTTACGATGCGTGTTTGGGTGCAAATACTGCATTCTTCTTCAAACAATGGGGTGGTCGAAACAAGAAGATCACCGGGCGTTCGTTCAAAGGCCGGACATTTGACGAGATGCCGCGTACTCTTGCCGCTTAAGCATGTCCCGAACGCCAGATTTGGCGAGCTGCACAGCCTTCGCACTGTCGTTAGCTACAGCTAGAAAAAGAGAGAATTTCTGCAAGTTCCCATCACCGAGTGGCAGTGGCGGCGAAACGAATGCGAATGTCTTCGACAAGCGATTTTGAAACCAAGATTCCACATCCCGACGGGTAACGGTTCGGTTTCTGATGGTTTCGAGATCTCCAAAAACGGTTTGCTGTAAACGATCTTCATAAAATTGGTCGCGCCAATCAGGGCCACCCAAGACAGCATCCAAAGCGTCTTGTTTCCACTGATCAACTGCCGCGTAGTCGTGCGCTAGTTGGCGGATGACGGCCTCAAGCGGGAAGAGATAGAACACATCCACACGCTTTGTGGACGCAAGTAACTCGAGAGTGGTGTAGGGTACTTGCATCCCATACGGGTCTAGGAAGACTAGCCCGCGCTGTAGGCCCTTCCCTGCACCACTTGTTCGCCAGATCGGCCGTGAGAACAGTTCCGGCAAGGCGATGTTGGCGTCACCCTGAACGCAGCTGACACGCGCATCCACAGCTTCCAAAGCCTTTAGAGCTGCGAAGCGTTTCGGATCAGGCTCCATAAATATCAAATGCTTGAATGGCGGACTGACCGCCATCGCTCGTTTGGCTGAGCCGTCAAGTTGAACTGTTTCCCAAGATGTTGGAGTACCTTCGAACAGGCCTCCTGTCAGGACGGTCTCCGTGCGCTCTCCGCTTCCAGCGAAAGCATCGATGTACCAGAGGTCAAACTGGTAAGGCGCGTCTCGGCGGCCTCGCAACGCGCCCGTGTAGAACTCCGCATAATATTGAACGGCAGAAAGTTTCTGCTCAGTCCACGCGCCTCCAAATTTATGTTCGGCAGTCACCTATAAATCCCCCCGCAACGACAGCTCGTAGATGTTAGCAAATCTGCGATGGAAACTGAGTGCAATCTAGAGCCGTTTTGTGCGACCGATTCTGACGCACCCATGTGCCAGTCTCCGCCCGAACCGGAGACCGCGCCTTGGAAACCCCCGACCCCGCCCTCAACATCCCGCCCGACGACACCACCGAGGGTCACCGCCTCCGCACCCGGACTATCTGGGCCGTGGCGCAGTACGACTATCTGCAGGGCGACACGGCCGAGCAGGTCTGCGATCGCTACGGTCTGGCGATCACGACCTTCCGCGACCGGGCGAGGAAGGAGAAATGGCGGCGGATGGATCAGCCCGAGCCGCCGCTGCCGCCTGTCGAGCACGACGATCCCGATGACGCCGAGCCCGTCGACTGCCAGGCCCTGTCCGACGACGCGCTGACGCGGGTGCGTCGGGCGCTGCGAAAGGGCCGGGCGACCGAAGCGGCGTCGTGGATGCGGCTGCACGAGAAACTGGAGAACCGGCTGGAGGCGCAGCGCGAGCGGGTCCGGCGGCGCGAGCGGATCGATCAGGCGCGCGGCTCGGCCTCCACGCCCGTCGCGATCGATCCTGTCCAGCGCATGAAGGTTCTCGCCGCGGCCGCCAAGACCCAGATCGCGCTGGAACAGGCCTTGACCGGCGGCGGTCTGTCCCAGGACCGCTTCGACGAGATGTCGGCGTTCAATCGCCGGTGTGCGGAGAGCGTGGGCGGTTCAGTCGTTGCGGCGGGCGCCCCTGATCCGGACTCTCCGGACTCGCTTTTTTATGATGACCGGGACGAAGGTCTCGACGCGCCGTCGAAAGACATCGGGCCGCCCTGAGCAGGCCATGCGCGGTCGCTGCGACCGCTTCAATCGCCGTTAACCGGTTCGGCCACACAGTGGCCGTAGCAAGTTTCGGGCCAGTTGGTCCGGACGAGGGGACCTCGCGTGCTCGGACAAAGGCAGGAGCTCAGACAGGGGCAGGGGCTGGTCATCACGCCCCAGCTGCAGCAGGCGATCAAGCTGCTGCAACTGTCGAACCTTGAGCTGGAAGCCTTCGTCGAGGCCGAGCTGGAGCGCAATCCGCTGCTCAGCCGCGAGGACGCCGAACCCGGCGGCGACGCGGGCGACGCCCCGGTCGAGGCCGCGCCGGCCGATCGCGCCGAGATGACCTTCGAGGACGGCCGCGCCTCCGACGGGGCCGACGCGGTCGACGCCCGCTCCGACGAGATCTATGGCGACGCCGCACCGGGCGAGCGCAGCTCCGACCGCGCCGAGGACGGGGCCCAGCCGGGCCTCAACGACTGGTCCCGCTCGGGCTCCGGCGCCGGCATGGTCGATGGTGAGGGCCGCGAACAGCCCGACACGCGCGAGCTCAGCCTGTGGGAACATCTGCAGCTGCAGGCGTCACAGGCCGGCTTCTCTCCGGCCGACCTCGGCATCGCCCTGACCCTGATCGATGCGGTGGACGAGGGCGGCTATCTGCGTGGCGAACTGGCCGAGGTGGCGGAACGCCTCGGCGTCGACCTCGCGCGGGTCGAACGGGTGCTGACCGTCTGTCAGGGCTTTGAGCCGACCGGCGTCATGGCCCGCTCCGTGCCGGAATGCCTGAAGCTGCAGCTGGTGGAGCGAAACCGGTACGACCCGGCGATGGAGGCCTTGCTCGACAACCTCGACCTGCTGGCCCGGCGCGACCTGCCGGCGCTACGCAAGGTCTGCGGCGTCGACGGCGAGGATCTGGCCGAGATGATCGGCGAGCTGAAGGCCCTGACGCCGCGCCCCGGCGCCGGCTTCGGCGGCGAGCCGGCGCAGACCGTCATCCCCGACGTGCAGGTGCGCGCCGATCCGGCCGGCGGCTGGAAGGTCGAGTTGAACGCCGACACCCTGCCGCGCCTGATCATGGACAAGCGCTATCACGCCGCCGTCTCGACCGGCGCGCGGACGGACGGCGACAAGACCTTCGTCGCCGAATGCGCGGCCCAAGCCAGCTGGCTGGTCAAGTCGCTGGACCAGCGGGCGAAGACCATCCTCAAGGTCTCGTCCGAGATCGTGCGCCAGCAGGACGCCTTCCTCGCCTTCGGCGTCGAGTTCCTGCGCCCCCTGAACCTGAAGACCGTCGCCGACGCGATCGGCATGCACGAGTCGACGGTCAGCCGGGTGACCTCGAACAAATACGTCTCCACCCCCCGCGGCGTGTTCGAGCTGAAGTTCTTCTTCACCGCCGCCATCCAGGCGACCGACGGCGGCGCCAGCCACTCGGCCGAAGCCGTCCGGCGGCGGATCAAGACGATGATCGACGGCGAGGGCGGGGACGGCGACATCCTGTCCGACGACCGCATCGTTGAGCTGCTGCAGGAAGCCGGCATCGATATCGCCCGCCGCACCGTGGCCAAGTATCGGGAAGCCTTGCGCATTCCCTCGTCCGTCGAGCGCAAGCGCATGGCGCGCACCGGCTGATCTGTCGCAGGCAGCTTCACCACAAATAGGTGATCGGCGTTGACACCAAACGCATGCGGTCGCGTTCTATGAGCATGCAAGTCCAAGTGAGCGGCAAGCACGTAGATGTCGGCGAAGCGTTAGGCTCGCGCATCTCCCAGGAACTCGAAGACGGAGTCGGAAAATACTTCGAACGCGGCGGCCAGGACGCCGAGGTCGTGGTGTCCAAGGATGGCCACGGCTTCAAGGTGGACTGTTGGGTCCGCCTGGCGTCGGGGCAAAGCCTCGTCACCACCGGACTGGGCGGTGACGCCCATTCCGCCTTCAGCGACAGTCTCGACAAGCTCGAGAAGCGGGTGCGTCGCTACAAGCGCCGGCTTAAGGATCATCACATCGGTCCCAAGGGGCTCTCGCCCGAGAAGACCGAAAACGCCGCCCGCGACGTCGCCCGCAGCATCGTGTTGCGGAACCCTGACGAGGTCGAGGACGACACCTTCGGCGACGCCGGCAACCCGAACGAGCCTCCGCCCGTCGGCATGGTCATCGCGGAGACCGAAACCGAGATCCGCACCATCACCGTCGGCCGTGCGGTCGCGGAGCTGGACATGACCGGCTACCCGGTCGTCGTCTTCCGCAACGCAGCCCACGGCGGCGTGTCGGTTGTCTATCGTCGACCTGACGGCAATGTGGGCTGGATCGATCCGGAACGGACGACAAAGTCGCTGAACGGGTCGGCCAAGAACACGGTTACGGCATAAGGCTTCCCCCGGAAGGGCGGGTCGTCTAAACGGCGCCCGCCTGACCGGACCGGTCGGGATTGAGTCGGGGATCACCCATGGACATCGCGGATCTGCTTGCGAAGGGCGAAGTCGTCCTGCGCAGCGGCGCGTCATCTAAGCGTCAGGCGCTCCATGTGGTCGCCGAAGCCGCCGCGCCCCTGCTGGGGGCGACGGAAGGGCGCGTGCTCGAGGCCTTGCTGGAACGCGAGGCACTTGGCTCGACCGGGCTAGGTTCAGGCGTCGCCGCGCCTCATGCCCGGATCGAGGGCATCGATCGTGTGACGGCGGTCTTCGTGCGTCTGGATACGCCGGTCGCCTATGGCGCCGTCGATGACCGTCCAGTGGATCTGCTGTTCGCCCTCTTCGCCCCGCCGCGTGACGGCGCCGAGCATCTGCGTGCTCTCGCCGCGGTGTCGCGATCGATGCGCAATCCGGAGATCAGGGAACAGCTTCGTCAGGCCCGCACGGTCGATGCGATCCGCGCCCTGTTCGTCAAGGACGAGGCGCCGGCCACCGCCGCCTAGGTCAGTGAACGGACACGGGCTCCAGCTCGTGGGCCACGGCCGCGGCAAACGCCGTCTCACGATCCATCATGACCGCCAGCCGCTCTCCGTCCGCGCCATGCACCGCGTAGAGCACGGAGTCAGGGTCGATGGTGAAGCCGGGGGCGGTCGTCACCTCCGCGTCGGCGAGAACGTCCGAAGCCCGGATCTCGCGCACATAGACCAGATCCGGAGCGCCGAGCCCCTTCAGGTCTTCCTTGGTCATGATCATCATCGTCGGCGTCATCTGACCGCCTCCTTACACTTCAACTAACGCCGCGACGGCGTTCTTGGTTCGACCGCCCGCGGCGCGGTCGGGGAAACGACGGCTGTCAGCCCGTCGTAATGGGGATGCGCCGGATCGTGACGGCGTCTTCCGGCCGGGTCAGTTCGACATGGAGCAGGCCGTGCTCCAGTCGGGCCGCATCCACCTCCAGCCCGTCCGCGAGCACGAAGGACCGGACGAAGCCGCGCCCGGCGATCCCGCGGTGCAGGAAGGCCTGGTCGGCCTTCTCCACCGGTTCACGCTTGCCCTGGATGGTCAGCTGTCGCCCTTCCAGCGTCACGGTCAGGTCATCGGGGCCGAAACCGGCGACGGCCAGGGTGATGCGGACGGCATGTTCGCCGACCTGCTCGACATTGTAGGGCGGATAGCTGTCGGCGGCGGCGCGGGCCGCGCGATCGATGAGGGCGCGGGTGTGGTCGAAGCCCAGCAGGAAGGGACTGTCGAACAGGATGGTGCGCGTGGTCACGTCATGGCCCCCGAGGCAGGCTATGGAGCCGTCCCGCGCCCCGTGATCGGCGACGCGTCGGCCAGTGGGTCAAATGGGGGCTTCGAGCGTCAGCTTCAACTGCCATCCGGAAAGGACGAAGGCCCCGCGGGCGGTCCCGCGAGGCCTTCGATGGTGGAGCTTAGCGGAGTCGAACCGCTGACCTCTTGCATGCCATGCAAGCGCTCTACCAACTGAGCTAAAGCCCCGAACCTTTCGGTCGGTCACCGGAGAATGCGGCCCCCGGCGAGGCGGCGGAACCTATGTCAGGGGATTTCCCCGATCAAGCCCGGTTCAGCCATTTATTTTCAGGACGCCCGAACCGCCCGAAGACGGTCCGGGAACCCCCGAAAATCAGTCGTCGTCGCCGGCCGGCTTGACGAGATCTTCTTCAAAGCCGTCGTCGTCCTCGTCCTCGATGAAGGGAACGGAGTCGTCGTCCTCGTCGTCGTCGCCCAGCACGTCGTCGTCCTCGCCCGCCTCGCCCATGCCGGGCTCCTCGGTCGGGTCCACAGCGGCCTCGTCCTCGTCGTCCGGAGTCAGGATCGGCTCATGGCCTTCCTCGTCGATCTCCGGCGTCTTGACGGTATCGTCTTCCTCTTCGTCCTCGCCGTCGGCCGACTTGTCCTTGACCTGATCCTCGGCCTCGTCGTCCGCCGGATAGCCGGCAGGGCGGCCGCGGCGGTTGCGCAGCTTCAGGGCTTCTTCAGGATCGAAGTCCGTCGAGCACTTGGGGCAGTGGGCGGGACGACGGTTCAGGTCGTAGAATTTGGCCTGGCAGTTCGGGCAGACCTGCTTTTGGCCCAGTTCGGGATTGGCCACGGGGGCGCCTCTCACGGATGTCGGGAATTCGGGCGGCTCCCTTGCCACCCTATGGGGCCGCTGTCAAAAGCGTTCTCCGCGACGCCCGCGCCAGATTTCGCCTTCGGAGACCGCCGGGTGACGACCCCCTCCCATCTGACCGCCCGCCGAAGCCCCGCGCTGTCCGGCCGCGTGCGGGCTCCCGGCGACAAGAGCATGTCGCACCGAAGCCTGATCCTGGGCGCGATGGCGACGGGCGAGACGCGCATCGAAGGGCTGCTGGAGGGCGACGACATTCTGGCCACCGCCCGGGCCGTCGAGGCGTTCGGTGCGGTCGTCGAGCGTACCGGCGACGGCGTCTGGCGTGTGAAGGGGCGGGGCGAGTTGCGCACGCCGTCCGGCGTCATCGATTGCGGCAACGCGGGCACCGGCGTGCGGCTGCTGATGGGCGCGGCGGCGGGTTATCCGCTGACGGCGACGTTTGATGGAGACGGATCGCTGCGCAAGCGGCCGATGAAGCGGGTCACCGGCCCGCTGGCGCAGATGGGCGCGGGGTTTGGCTGGCTGGCCGATGAGGACCGGCTGCCGGTCGAAATCACCGGAGGCGCGCTCAGGGCGATTGATTATGAGCAGACGGTCGCCTCGGCGCAGGTGAAGTCCGCCATCCTGCTGGCGGGTCTGAACGCCGGGGGCGTGACCGCCGTCACCGAACGCGAGAAGAGCCGCGACCACACCGAGCGCATGTTGCGCGCCTTCGGGGCCGAGGTCGGGGTCGAGGATGTCGGCGAAGGCTGGCGCGTCATGGTGAAGGGCGGGCAGCCGTTGACCGGGACGTTCGTGGCGGTGCCGGGGGACCCGTCGTCTGCGGCGTTCCCGCTGGCTGCGGGCCTCATCGTTCCGGGCTCGGAAGTGACGGTCGAGGGCGTCATGCTCAATCCGCTGCGCACGGGCCTGTTCGAGACGTGGCTTGAGATGGGCGCGGACCTGACCATCACGAACCGGCGTCAGTCGGGCGGCGAAGAGGTCGGCGACGTCACCGCCCGCCACTCGACCCTGATAGGCATCGTCGTGCCAGAAGCCCGTGCCGCCTCGATGATTGACGAATATCCGATACTCGCCGCCACCGCCGCCTTCGCCTCCGGTGAGACAGTTATGCGCGGCGTTGGCGAGATGCGGGTCAAGGAGAGCGACCGCATCGCCTTGATGGTCGCGGGCCTGCGCGCCTGTGGCGTCGCGGTGGAAGAGGAGCCGGAGGGCTTCATCGTCTCGGGCGGTCCGGTCGCCGGCGGCGCAACGGTGCACACCGCCCATGACCACCGCATCGCCATGAGCCATCTGGTGCTGGGTCTCGCGGCCGATCAGCCGGTCCGGGTCGACGAGCCCGGCATGATCGCCACCAGCTTCCCCGGCTTCGTGGAGATGATGCGCGGTCTGGGGGCGGAGATCGCATGACGCGCGCCCTGATCATCGCCGTCGATGGCCCCGCCGCGTCGGGCAAGGGCACCATCGCAGCGCGATTGGCGAACCATTACGGCCTGCCGCATCTCGACACCGGGCTTCTGTATCGCGCGGTGGGCGTTGGGGTGCTGGAGCAGGGCGGATCGCTGGATGACCAGCAGGCGGCTGAAGCCGTCGCCCGGGCGCTCGACGCCGCATCGATCACGGCTGACGAGCGGCTGACAAACGGCGAGGCCGGCGAGGCCGCCAGCAGGGTCGCAGGCTATCCGGGAGTGCGCGCCGCCCTGCTGGAGCTGCAGCAGGCCTTCGCCTCACAGCCCGGCGGCGCGGTGCTGGACGGCCGCGACATCGGCACCATCATCGCTCCTGACGCCGCGGCCAAGCTGTTCATCACGGCCACCCCCGAGGTCCGCGCGACCCGTCGCTGGAAGCAGCTGACCGGGCGAGGCGAGACCATCGCCTACGAGGATATGCTGGCCGACATCATCCGCCGCGACGAGCGCGACGCCGGGCGCGGCGCCGCCCCCATGGTGCAGGCCGACGACGCGGTCTTGCTGGACACCACCGATTTGTCTATAGACGCCGCCTTCGATGCGGCCCGCCGTATCGTCGAGGCGGCGCGCGCGAAAAACGGTCTCTGAGATCGTCTTCGCAAATCCAACGCTCCCATCCTCGGCTTCCGCGGGCGCCCTGGCCGATTTCGCCTCGCATCCCGACGACCTGACTCTCCTTTCAAACCACCTCGCGCGGGGCCGTCCGGTCGCGCGCCACAGCCTTTCCTCCAACCCAAGAGTTACATGACCGATACCCTGACCCCCTCGCGCGACGACTTCTCGGCGCTTCTCGACGAAACCCTCGGCACCCGCGACCTCGGCGAAGGCCAGGTTGTCCACGGCCGCGTCGTCGGCATCGAAAAGGACATCCTGATCATCGACGTCGGTCTGAAGACCGAGGGCCGGATCCCGGTTCGCGAGTTCACCGCCGGCGACAACGCCAAGGTTCCGACCATCGGCGACAACGTCGAAGTCTTCCTCGAGCGCGTCGAGAACGCCCTGGGTGAAGCGGTCATCAGCCGCGACAAGGCTCGCCGCGAAGAAGCTTGGACCCGTCTGGAAGTCGTGTTCGCCGACGGCCAACCGGTCAACGGCACCATCGTCGGTCGCGTCAAGGGCGGCTTCACTGTCGACCTCGGCGGCGCCTCGGCCTTCCTGCCGGGCTCGCAGGTCGACATCCGTCCGGTGCGCGACGTCGCTCCGCTGATGGGCAAGGAACAGCCCTTCGCCATCCTGAAAATGGACCGTCCGCGCGGCAACATCGTCGTCTCGCGTCGCGCCATTCTGGAAGAAGCCCGCGCCGAACAGCGCACCGAG
The DNA here is from genome assembly GCF_044755415.1 of Brevundimonas sp. NPDC092305. Lineage (NCBI taxonomy): Bacteria > Pseudomonadati > Pseudomonadota > Alphaproteobacteria > Caulobacterales > Caulobacteraceae > Brevundimonas > Brevundimonas sp. NPDC092305. The sequence goes on from NZ_JBIVQY010000001.1 coordinate 48,451, forward strand.
CTGGTCGGCCAGCTGCAAGAGGGTGAAGTCCGCGAAGGCGTGGTCAAGAACATCACCGACTACGGCGCGTTCGTGGATCTGGGCGGCATCGATGGCCTGCTGCACGTCACCGACATGTCGTGGAAGCGCGTCTCGCACCCGTCGCAGGTTCTCGCCGTCGGCGACACCGTCAAGGTCCAGATCGTCAAGATCAACCCGGACACCCAGCGCATCTCGCTGGGCATGAAGCAGCTGCAGGCCGATCCGTGGGACGGCGTGGAAGCCAAGTATCCGGTCGGCGCCAAGATGTCGGGCCGTATCACCAACATCACCGACTACGGCGCGTTTGTTGAGCTGGAAGCCGGCGTTGAAGGCCTAGTCCACGTCTCGGAAATGTCGTGGACCAAGAAGAACGTCCACCCCGGCAAGATCGTCTCGACCTCGCAGGAAGTCGACGTGGTCGTGCTGGATGTCGACGCCTCCAAGCGCCGCATCTCGCTGGGCCTGAAGCAGGCCCAGGACAATCCGTGGGACGCCTTCGTCGCCAACAACCCGATTGGCTCGACCGTCGAGGGCGAAGTCAAGAACGCCACCGAGTTCGGCCTGTTCATCGGCCTGGACAACGACATCGACGGCATGGTCCACCTGTCGGACCTCGACTGGAACGTGTCGGGCGAAGAGGCGATCCAACGTTACCGCAAGGGCGAAACCGTCAAGGCCAAGGTGCTGGACGTCGACGTCGAGAAGGAACGCGTCTCGCTGGGTATCAAGCAGCTGGGCGGCGATCCGATGGAAGGCGATACCTTCAAGAAGGGTCAGCAGATCACCGTCACCGTGACGGCGATCGAGACCGGCGGCATCGAGGTCAAGTTCGGTGAAGACGACGCTCCGGCGACCGCCTTCATCCGCAAGTCGGACCTGTCGCGCGACCGCAACGAGCAGCGCACCGAGCGCTTCTCGGTCGGCGACCGCGTCGACGCCATGGTCACCGGCATCGACAAGGCCTCGCGCCGCGTCTCGGTGTCGATCAAGGCCCTGGAGATGAAGGACGAGGCCGAGGCCATCGAACAGTTCGGTTCGTCGGACTCCGGAGCCTCGCTGGGCGACATTCTGGGCGCAGCCCTGAAGAACGCCGCCAAGGAGTAGGCGCTGAAGTAGCGGGACACCGGCGTCCCGCGATAGCGCAACAAAAAGAAGGCGGCCGGAGCGATCCGGCCGCCTTTTTCGTGCGTCAAACTGTTCAGCGAACGTCCGTCAGCGTAATTTTCGCCGTTAACTCTTTTTCCCGACGACGCCGGGGGTTAGGGTGTCCGGGCAGCCATGGGGATGCGCACCAATGGGCTTCAGGGTCTGGGTTTTTGACAGGGCGGGGGCCTTGGGATGATCAAGTCGGAACTGATCGACAGGCTGGCTGCGGAGAACACGCACCTGACCCATGCCGAGGTCGAACGCGTGGTCAATATCGTGCTGGGCCAGATGGTCGATGCGCTTGGCGAGGGCGGCCGGGTCGAACTGCGCGGCTTCGGAGCCTTCTCGGTACGGGGCCGTCCGGCGCGCGCGGGACGCAATCCGCGCACCGGCGAGACGGTTGACGTACCCGCGAAATCGGTGCCTTTCTTCAAGAGCGGCAAGGAGTTGCGCGAGCGACTGAACGCCGACGGCTGAAGACAAGGAGGCTCCGCATGGGTCTGGCGACCGAGTTCAAGGAATTCATTTCACGCGGCAATGTCATCGACCTGGCGGTCGGCGTCATCATCGGCGCGGCCTTCGGCAAGATCGTCACCAGCCTGGTCGAACAGGTGGTGATGCCGCCGATCGGTCTCCTGCTGGGGCGGGTCGATTTCGCGCATCTGGAATGGGTTCTGGTGCCCGAGAATCCGGCGACCGCGGATGTCGTCGAGAAGGTCGCGATCCAGTACGGCGCCTTCATCAACACCCTGATCCAGTTCCTGATCGTGGCCTTCGTGATCTTCATGGTCGTGAAGGCGATCAACAAGCTGCGCCGTCAGCAGGCGGAAAGCCCGGCGGAACCGGCCGCGCCGACCGCGACCGAGGCCCTGCTGGCCGAAATCCGGGACGAGCTGAAAAAACGCCCCTGAGGGCTCACGCCTTGGCCATCGAGGGCTGGACGCGTTCGCCGCGTCTCGCCCGGACCTGTTCGCCGATCGGCACGGGACGGAGGCAGGCCGCATAGTCGCCGTCCCAAGGCGTGGGCGACCACAGATTCACCGGTGCATCGGGGGCGAACTGAACATGGCAGTGCCCCCAGCCGCCCTCACGCCGTGCAGTTTCGGTCCATGGGCCCAGCCGCTCCAGCAGACGGGGCGACATGACCTGCAGCCGCACCTTGGCCGCGCCCAGCGGCCGGGCGGCGCCGGTTAGCGCCGTCATCAGGGTCGGAATGGCGTCGGGCTCGTCCGCCAGCGCCTGAAGGTCGAGAATCTCCAGCACCGGCGGCTCAAGGATGTTGGTCTTGGCCAGCATGGCCATGGCGTAGCCGGTGATCCGGCCCGCCCGTTCGAAAGCCAGCACAAGTGGCGGCAGGGTCTGGTCGGGATCGGCCAGCCGCCATGCAAGGGCCGCCGGACTGCGGTCGGCCAGCAGGGCTCCGTCGGCGGCCAGCGCTTCCCAGAAGGCTGCGTACCGGGAGCTCTCGTGCGGCCGGTCGAGGCGGGTGACGCCTTCGGGCAGGGAGAACCGGGCTTCTCGCCCCAGCCTTCCGTTCATCAACTGCTCGCCCATTCCCGACACCGGGCCGGGCGCGATCTTCAGGGCCAGCTTCAGCGCCCGACTGACGGCCAGCGGCGCCAGATCGACTGGCCAGCTCAGCTTCAGGGCATGGGTCTCCGCCGGCCAGGCTTGCATGCCGAACAGCGGATAGATGGGTTGGGACAGGGCGTTGGCGTTCAGGGTGTAGGCCGCGAACACGCCCGGCTGGCTCAGGAAGGTCCGGATCAGTTTTCGGCTGGCCCCCTTGGCGGCGGGCGAGACGATGATCGAGAAGCCGGTGGCGCCGTGCAGGGTCCGCTCTCCCAGCCGGAACCGGTGAACCAGATTGCCGACGTGGGCGGTCAGGGCTCCGTCTCCGGTCTCGACGACCCAGCCCGCCGGCGCGCCCAATTCCGTCCGCGCCGGATTGTCGAAAAGCCAGCGCCACCCGGCCGGCGACCGTGCCGGCCAGCCGACCTGACGGTGCAGGGCCTGAACGCCTGCAAGGTCCGATAGCAGGACAGGTCTGAGGTTCATGCGGTCAAGGTTCCGTGCCGTTTCGGGCCGCTCCGCGCCAATGCGAGCCCGCGATGCAGAAGACGGGCCAGCCGAACGCCGTGATCCGGAGAGTCGCGGCTCGTGATTTGACTCTTTCAAACGGTGAGAACAAACAAGGAACAACTGCGTTTCCCAGACTCTCATGACCTCCATTCCCGCCCTTTCCAAAGCTCCATTTCCCGACGCCCCTGCGGCGCTGGAGGAAGCCTGTGTGGCGGGACCGGGAGACGTGGCGGCCATGCTGTTGTTCGCCTTGTCCCGAAGACGGGAAGGCGATGACCGGCCCGTGCTTATGGCGGCCCCGCGCGCATGGTTCATCGAGCATGGCCGGCCTTATGGTCCGGGTCTGCCGGACATCGCCTTCGTGCTGACCCCGACGGCCACACCGGCGGAGGCGCTGTGGGTGCTGGAACAGGGGCTGCGGTCCGGTGCCGTGTCGCTGGCCCTCGGGGCGGTGGATGGGGCTTCCCTGACCCAGACCCGTCGGCTGGGCTTTGCGGCGACACAGGGAGAAGCGACAGGGTTGTTGATCCCCCGGACGCTGGACGGGCTCAGCGCCGCCAGCCGACGTTGGCGGATCGCGACGGCGCCCAGCGCAGTCGACCCTGACGATCCGCGCGCGCCCGGCCCGGTGCGGCTGATCGCGGACCTTGTACGCGCCCGGGCAGAACGGCCCGGCGCATGGATGCTGGAGCAGGATGATGAGACGCATCGTCTCCGTCTGGCTGATCGACTGGCCGATTTCGGTCCGCCGCCGATCGCTGGAACGGGTGCGGCGTCCGGCCTCGCCGCCTGACCCCGCGCTCGACCCTCGTAATCCCTTCGCCCTGATCCTGAAGAACAGCCGGGGCGCGGCGATCCTGCATGCCCTGAATCCTGCTGCGCGGGTGGCGGGCCTGTCGCGCGGTCAGGCCCAGGCCGACGCCCGCGCCATGATCCCCCATCTGATCGCCCAGCCGGCCGATCCCGCCGCCGACCTGCGCGCGCTGACGGCGCTGGCGGAGTGGGCCGAGCGCTGGTCGCCGTCGGTCAGCGTCGATACGTCCGGCGACGGTCTGGAAGGTCTGTTCCTCGATGTCACCGGCGCGACGCATCTGTTCGGGGGCGAGGCGCAGCTTCTGGAACAGATCCGCTCCCGTCTGGCGGAGGCGGGGGCGACGGCGCGGGTGGCCATGGCGCCCACGCCCGGCGCAGCATGGGCCCTTGCGCGCTACGGCGAAGGCCATGCCTCCATCGCTGCGGACGAGACCGTGCGCGACCTGCTGGCGGACCTGCCGGTCGATGCGCTTCGGGTCGACGACCGCACCCTGACGGCCGCCCGCCGGTTCGGCCTCAAACACATCGGCGATCTCTACCCCATGCCCCGCGGGGGTCTGGCCCGACGCTTCCGCGAAGTGGACGGGGTCGGGCTGGTCAGGCGGCTGGATCAGGCGCTCGGCTTCGTCGGCGAAGCGCTGACACCCCTGCGTCCCCTGCCGAAATACCGGGCGTGGGAGGCCTACGCCGAACCGCTCGGCGACATCGAAGGCGTCGAAAGCCGCCTGCCTGAGCTGGCGGACCAGCTTATCCGGCCGCTGGAGCGCGACGGCCATGGCGCGACCGCTCTGACCCTGACCGGCTTCCGCACGGACGGCGGGGCGACGCGGCTGTCGGTGCGGATGGGTCGGCCGGGGCGGGAGATGAAGCCGTGGCTGCGGCTGTTCCGCGAGGCGGGACTGGGGCGGCTGGAGCTGGGCTTCGGTCTGGACGCCCTGATGCTCACCGCGGACGAGGCGGAGCCGCTGGCGGCGCGACAGGCGACGATGGCCAACCAGGCCGAGGCGCGTCAGGCGGAAAGTCTGGCCGACCTGATCGACCGCCTGACCGCCCGTCTGGGCGAGGCGCGGGTTCTGACGCCGGAGCCGGTGGACACATGGATCCCTGAGCGGGCGGAGCGACTGACGCCGGCTCTGGGTCGCCAGCCTGCGCCTGACCGGACCGGTGTCGGCCGCCGCCCCATTCTGATGCTGGACCCGCCGGAACCTGTGGAGGCCATCGCCGAACTGCCTGATGGCGCGCCCGCTCGCTTCACCTGGCGGCGGCTGTCGCGGCGGGTGGTGCGCTCGGACGGGCCGGAGCGTCTGTCGCCGGAGTGGTGGCGGCCCCGACCCGATGATCGACTGGCCCGCACGCGCGACTACTACCGTGTCGAGGACGCCGACGGCGCCCGCTACTGGCTGTTCCGCGAGGGCCTGTACGGCTGGGATTACACAGGCCAGCCCGACGAACGCGCGCCGTCGTGGTGGATGCACGGGATGCTGCCGTGAGCGTGTGGTCGGGCCGGTACGCCGAGCTGGGAGCCATGACCAACTTCAGCTTTCTGGAGGGGGCGTCCCATCCGGCCGAGCTGATGCATCAGGCCAGATCGCTGGGTCTGGCCGCCGTGGGCGTGGCGGACCGGAACACGATGGCGGGTATGGTGCGGGCGCTGATGGGGGCGGAGGAGGTGGACATGCCTCTGGTCGTCGGCTCCCGCTTGCGCTTCACCGACGGGACGGAGCTGATCGTCTTCCCACGCGATCGGGCCGCCTACGGACGGCTGTGCCGGTTGCTGACGCTGGGCAAGAGCGAGGCCGTGCCGCAGGACGGCGCGGACGCCGACGGAGAGCGGATCGAGAAGGCAGAGACGCGTCTGACCTTCGAACAGGCGACCGGTCTGGGCGAGGGGATGATCGCGCTGGTCCCTTCGCCCGAGCGGCCCGACGCGGCGTTCGAGGAGCGGCTGGCGGCGTGGAGGCAGGCGTGGCCCGACGACCTCTACCTGGCCGCCTCGCCACTGTGGCGCGGCGACGACCGGCGGCGGCTGACGCGACTGGCCGCCATGGCGAGGCGCACCGGTGCGCCGATGATCGCCACCAATGCGGTCCTGTATCACCACCCCGACCGGCGCACCTTGCAGGACGTCCTGACCTGCATCCGCGAGGGCGTGACCATCGACAAGGCGGGCCGCCGGCTGCAGGCCAACGCCGAACGCTATCTGAAGCCGGTGAGCCAGATGGCGCGGCTGTTCAAGGGGCATGAAGGGGCGCTGGAGCGGACCCTTCAGGTGGCCGAGGCGTGTCGCTTCTCCCTGCGTGAGCTCAGCTACCAGTACCCCGACGAGCCCGTTCCCCCGGGATACTCGCCCCAGGGATGGCTGGCGCGCCTGACCCTGAAGGGCGCCCGGATGCGATGGCCGGATGGCGTACCGGCGGGCATACGCCAGACGATCCTCAAGGAGCTCCGGCTGGTGCAGGAGCTGAACTACGCGCCCTACTTCCTGACCGTCCACGATGTGGTCCGCTGGGCGCGATCGCGGCCGGATCCAATCCTGTGCCAGGGGCGCGGTTCGGCTGCGAACTCGGTGGTCTGCTTCTGCCTCGGGATCACCAACGTGGATCCGACACGGCAGGAAGTCCTGATCGAACGGTTCATCTCCTCGGAGCGATCCGAGCCGCCCGACATCGACGTCGACTTCGAACACGAGCGGCGCGAGCAGGTCATGCAGTATGTCTACGACCGCTACGGCCGTGACCGGGCGGGGATCGTGGCGACAATCATCCATTACCGGCCCCGGTCCGCCATACGGGATGTCGGCAAGGCGCTGGGGCTGACGGAGGATGTAACGGCCCGGATGGCGGACACGGTCTGGGGGTCGTGGGGGTCACGGGTTGAGGACACGCACGTGGATCGAACCGGGCTCAGCCGGGACGACGTGCGGATGAAGCTGGCGCTTGATCTGACCGCCGAGCTGATCCGCTTTCCCCGCCACCTGAGCCAGCATGTCGGCGGCTTTGTTCTGAGCCAGACGCCGCTGATGGAGATCGTGCCGATCGGCAACGCCGCCATGGCCGACCGGACCTTCATCGAATGGGACAAGGACGACATCGACTTCCTCAAGCTGATGAAGGTCGATGTGCTGGCGCTGGGCATGCTGACCGCCATGAAGCGGGCCTTCCGCATGATCGGCGAGACCTACGGGCGACAGCTCCCGGACACCGCCGCCGTGCCTCCCGAGCGACGCGGGGTCTACAGCATGCTGCGCAAGGCGGATTCCCTCGGGGTCTTTCAGGTCGAGAGCCGGGCCCAGATGAGCATGCTGCCCCGGCTCCAGCCGGTCGAGTTCTACGATCTGGTGGTTCAGGTCGCCATCGTCCGCCCCGGTCCGATCCAGGGCAAGATGGTGCACCCCTATCTGCAACGGCGGGCGGACAGACGGGAACATGAAAAGCTGCACGGTCCGGGCAGCTATCGTTTTTCCATGCCCGGGTCGCGCGACGACCCGGATGAACTGACCAAGGTCCTGCACAAGACACTGGGCGTGCCCTTGTTTCAGGAGCAGGCGATGAAGATCGCCATGACCGCGGCCGAGTTCACCGGGGCGGAGGCCAACGGCCTGCGCCGCGCCATGGCGACCTTTCGGCACAATGGCACGATCGGAAACTACGAGACCCTGATGGTCGGGCGCATGATCAGGCGCGGCTACGATCCGGAGTTCGCCCAGCGCTGCTTTGATCAGATCAAGGGCTTTGGCGAATACGGCTTCCCTGAAAGCCATGCCTGCTCGTTCGCCCATCTCGTCTATGTCTCGGCATGGGTGAAGTGGCTGTATCCGGACGTGTTTGCGGCCTGCCTTCTGAACAGCCAGCCCATGGGGTTCTACGCTCCGGCCCAGATCGTTCGCGACGCCCGCGAGCACAAGGTCGAGGTCCGGCCTCCTGACGTGGGCCACAGCGACTGGGATGCGACGCTGGAGGCACGGCCGAAGCGACGTCGGCACGCCCTTCGCCTCGGTCTGCGCGCGATCGACGGCTTCCGCGAGGAGTGGGCCCTGAAGATCATGGCGGCCCGTACCCACGCACCCTTCCGCGACCTCGACGACCTTCGCCTGCGCGCCGGCCTGCCTTCCCGCGCGCTCGACCGGCTGGCGGAAGCCGACGCCTATGGCTCGCTCGACCTCACCCGCCGGCAGGGCATGTGGGCCGCACGCGGTGTGGCCGCCGATGCGCCGGCGCCGTTGTTCGAGGCCATGGGGCTGGTCGAGGCCGACGGCCGGCCGCCCGAGGCCCTGCCGAAACTGGCGCCGTCAGAGGAGGTGGTCAGCGACTACCAGACCATCCGCCTGTCGCTTAAGGGCCATCCGGTCAGCTTCCTGCGCGAGAGACTGGCGGGCGTGGGGGCGCTGACGGCGACGGACTATACGGGGGTGGCCAACAACCGGCGGGTCAAGGTCGGCGGTGTCATTCTCGTGCGGCAGAGGCCCGGCACGGCCAAGGGCGTCTGCTTCATCACGCTGGAGGACGAAACCGGGGTGGCCAATCTGGTGCTGTGGCCCGACGTGTTCGAACGCTTCCGCCCGACGGCCATGGGCGCGCGGATGGTGCTGGCGACCGGGCGGGTGCAGACCGCCGAGGGCGTGACCCACCTTGTGGTCGAGCATCTGGAGGACTGGACGCCCATGCTGGGCTACCTCAGTCAGGACCAGACGCGGGGTTCCGGCCATTCGCCATCGCGAGGCAAGCATCCGCGCGACGTGCGCGTTCTGCCCGGCTCACGCGACTTTCACTGATCCTGACGCCCGCGCCGCCAGCGCCACACGCGCGTGGCGATTATGGGAATGAAGCCGCAGACCAGCGCCGCGATCAGCACGGTCCAGAAGCCGCCGCCCAGACCGAAGCGACCGACCAGCGCGCCGACCACCGCCGCCACGACCGGCCCAAGCCAGGGCAGCCACGACGGCGGTCCGAAACGGAACGCCGCCACCGATCAGGCGTCCACCTTGATGACGCCGCGCCGGATCTGGTCCAGCTCGATCGAGTCGAACAGGGCCTGGAAGTTGCCCTCGCCGAACGCCTGGTTGCCCTTGCGCTGGATGATCTCGAAGAAGATCGGACCGAAGGTGTCCTGGGTGAAGATCTGCAGCAGCAGGCCGTCCTCGTCCGATCCGTCGATCAGGATGCGGTTCAGCCGCATGCGGGCGACGTCGTGGCCGTGACCGGGCAGGCGTTTGTCGATCAGGTCGAAATAGGTGTCGATGGTGTCCTGGAAGGGAATGCCGCGACGCTTCATTTCCTCGACGGTCTCGAAGATGTCGTCGGTGGCCAGGGCGATGTGCTGGATGCCTTCGCCGTTATAACGGCGCAGGAATTCCTCGATCTGGGAGTTCTCGTCCTGGCTCTCGTTCAGCGGGATGCGGATGGCGCGGTCGGGCGCGATCATCGCCTGCGACAGCAGGCCGGTCGCCTTGCCCTTGATGTTGAAATACTTCTGCTCTTCGAAGTTGAAGACGTCGCCGTAGAAGCCCGACCACGTCCTCATCTCGCCGCGGCGCACATTGTGGGTCAGGTGATCCAGCAGATACAGCCCGACGGAGTTCTTGCGCTCGGCCTCCTCCCAGCCCTCGATCTCGTTCCAGCCGTCATACAGCGAACCGCCGTCGCCATACTGGTCGACGATGTACAGCAGCGAGCCGCCGATGCCCTGCAGGATGTAGGGATAGCCGCCGCCCAGGGCTCCGCCGTCATGGCCTTCAGCCGGGCGGGCGCCGCGCGACACCGCGCCGTCATAGGCCGCCTTCGCATCCGAGACGCGGAAGGCCATGCCGTTGGCCGAAGGGCCGTGATCCGCGGCGAACGCCGCCGCCTGTCCCTTGGGCGAGCGGTTCACCAGCATGGTGATGTCGCCCTGCTTCAGCCGGACCGCATCGGTGGTCGGGTTCACGTGCGTCCGGGTGAAGCCCATCAGCTCCAGACGGGCGATCATCGCCTCGGGCTCCGGGCCGGTGAACTCGACGAACTCGAAGCCGTCCACGCCCAGCGGGTTCTCGGCGTCGAGGCGGGCGGCGGCTTCCGATTGGGGCGCGTCATGCATGGCGGCGTCTCCTGAGATTTGTCCGGCCCTGTGGCCTTTGCGGCGGAACCTAGTGACGGCGAGGCGCGAAGCCAAGCCGGGCGCCTGTCACAGGTTGGTGGGCGGCGCGCTCAGACGCCGTAGAACTGGCGGTACCAGTCGACGAAATTACGCACGCCCACGTCGATCGGCGTCTTCGGATCATAGCCGAGGGCGTCGCGGGTTTCGGTCACATCGGCTTCGGTGCGGGTCATCTCGCCTTCCTGGGTCGGCATGACGTTCAGGATGGCCTTGCGGTCCAGCGCGTCTTCCAGAACCGAGATGTAGCGCGACAGCTTTTCCCGGCGACCGGCGCCCAGGTTCAGAATGCGCCATGGCGCAACGCCGCTGGTCGCCTGACCGGGGGCATCCGCGCGCCAGTCGGGGTCGGCGGTCGGGACATCATCGAGCGCCGCGATGACTCCGTCGACGATGTCATCCACGAAGGTGAAGTCCCGCTCCATCAGACCGTCGCCATAGACGTCGATCGGGCGGCCTTCGAGGATGGCGCGGGTGAACTTGAACAGGGCCATGTCCGGCCGGCCCCACGGCCCGTAAACTGTAAAGAACCGCAGGCCCGTCGTCGGGATGCCGAAGATGTAGGCGTAGCTGTGGGCCATCGCCTCATTCGCGATCTTGGTCGCCGCATAAACGTTGAGCGGATGGGCCACCCCCTGCTGAACGGAGAACGGCAGGGCGGCCGAGGCGCCGAAGACCGAGCTGGTCGAGGCGAATACAAGATGCCGGGCCTCGACGGCGCGGCAGCCTTCCAGCACGGTCAGGAAGCCGACGACGTTGGAGTCGACGTAGCTTTCGGGATTCTCGACGCTGTAGCGAATGCCCGCCTGCGCGCCGAGGTGGACGACCCGTCTGGGCCTGTGACGCGCGAACAGCGCGGCCATGCCGTCGCGATCCGCGAGGTCCAGCGTGTGATGGGTATAGGCCGGATTGGGCGTCAGCTGATCCAGCCGCGCCTGCTTCAGCGCCGGATCGTAATAGCTGTTCAGGTTATCGACGCCGACCACCGTTTCGCCGCGCGCCAGCAGGCGCATGGCGGTGTGGAAGCCGATGAAGCCGGCGGCGCCGGTGACGAGAACGGGACCCTGATCGGTCATCCGTCCTCGTTAGACCGCGCCGTCACGACGCGCTAGCGCCCGTACCGCTCGGCGACAATGTCGTAGCGGTCCCAAACCTTGCGGTCGGCCATCGAGCGCAGAAGCTTCACATACTCCGCATGGGTCCATGCGAGCGGGGTCGCCGAGTTGGTGCCCTGACCGGCGCGGTACTGGTGCGGGGTCGGGTCGCCCACGCCGTCCCACGCCTGTTCCGGCAAAAGCAGGCCGTCGTTGGCGAAGGACTCCATGCCGTGCACCCAGGTCTGGCGGATGCCGTTCAGCTGCGCATCCATCCAGCCTGTGTCCGCGGACGGCAAGGCCAGCAGGGACGCCAGCTCATAGTGCCCGCGCTCGCCGGTGAAGAAAGGCCACAGCCGGCCGCGCTGGCCGGCGTGCATCTGACCGCCCACGCCGTAGTTGCCGCCCGTGTCGGCCTGCTCGCCATAGCCGTCGTTGCCATAGCGCCGGTAAGCCGGAACGCCGTTCACGTCATAGCGGACGCGGAAGCGGTCCTCCCGCGTCTGGTCGTCGTACTCGGGCATGGTGGCCGTGATCGAGGCGGCGTCAGCGGGGCGGACGCCGTAGCGGACCAGTTCGAGGAAGCCGCCGTCGATAATGCGATCCTCGGGCATGGCCGGCTGGCCGTTGTTCTCGCCGATCGGGGCCTTGTCGTTCGGGTCCTCGTTGCGGCTGATGCGCATGAAGTAGCGACCGTCGCCCCACTCGCCCGCGGTCGTGAACATCCGCGCCTCGACCTTCGACTCATAGTCGTCAGCGGCGGCCTGATAGCGGCTTGCCGAGGCCGCGTCGCCGGAGGCGCGTGCGATGTCTGCGGCGGTGACCAGACCGGCGATCACGGCGGCGGTCGTCGAAGGGGAATAGCCCTCCTGCTCCTCCCACCGCTCCTGCTGCGTCCAGGGCGGCGTGATCTGGCGGTCGTTCCACAGCAGGCCGACCTTGCCGCCGTCGACGAGGAAGTCGGCCGCCGGCTTGATCATCTGGCCAAACATGCGGGTTATCTCGGCGTCGGAGACCAGACCGGCCTTCCACAGCTTCCAGCCCAACATGATCGGCATGGCGGTTTGATCCAGCTGGACCCCGACCCATTCGATTTCGCCATCGACGTGCGTCTTCTGCAGGAACCAGCCGGTCGCACCGCTGTTCCCCGGCGTCTCCGCGTCGACCTGCACCTGCGGCAGATAGCGAAAAGCGGCCAGAGGCGTCTCCGTGTCGCCCAGCGCCAGCAGGGCCATCGCCACCTGATAGAAATCGCGCGGCCAGACGGCCTTGTAGCCGGTCGAGCTGTTCGTCGCGTCGACCGTGTCGCCCCACGGGTTGCTGAGCGAGGCGATCAGGGCGCCGGCGTGGGTGCGGTCCTCCTGCGTCTTCAGCATCAGGGCCGAGGCCCAGGCCAGCTTGCCGCCGTCGGTGGACTGCTCGGCGATCCGGGGAAGGTCGGTCAGGGAGGCGACGTAGTCCTCCCAGCCGATGCGCTCACCCTCGCCGTTGAAGCGGGACAGCACCTCGTCGAGGCCGGTCCGCAGGCTGGCTTCCGCAGACGCCTCCGCCCGCGCACGGGTGTCCCCGAAGCCAATGACGAAGTCCTGCACCAGCGTCTCGCCCTCGGCGAGCGGCGTCAGGGCACCGGTCAGCATGATGTTGCCGCCCGTCTCGCCAGTGGTCCGGTAGGTCTGATCCAGCGATCCGTCGACGAGGTCCTCAAGACCGTCGGAGGCGCCGACGAAACCGACGCTGGCCCTGGTGAAGGGACGATCGGTCAGGAGCGCCAGATGGACGTCGCCCTCGGACGCGTACAGGGCGCCGTTGCGGATCCAGTTGTTCGCTCCGTCCTGAACCACGCCCCCGGCGACGGCCTCGCCCCGGTCGCCGACGCCGGTGTTGGCGATGTGCGGCTCCAGCAGCAAGTAGGGCGTCACGGAGCCCTTCAGCGCCCGGATCGTGGTGCGCACGATCATGGCCTGACCGTCCGGATCGGTGAACAGGCGCTTCTCGATCTCGTAGCGCCCGGCCTTGTCGGCAATGACGACCCGATAGGCCGGCGCCAGCGGCCGGCCCTGCGCGTCCACATGCAAATACTCAGTGCGGCTATCGGTGTCAGTTCCTTCGACTGACAGGCCTTCAGGCGTGACGATCGCGAAGCGCAGTTGCTTGATCTGGGCCTCGTGGATCAGGCCCCACATGGTCTCGGTCAACACGCCGTCAGCGACGGAGAACCAGACGCGCGACACCGCGCCGGTGGGCCCGCCATCCTGGTACCGGCCGTCCACATAGGCCTCGTAGGAGGCTCCGGCGCCGGTCTTGGCGGCATTGACCCATGTCGGAATGTCGCCTGGCGCGCCGGGCGCGGTCTGGGCGGACGCAGCGGTGGCGATGGCGGCGAGGGCGACGCCGGCGGCGAGGCGGGACAGGATACGCATGGGTAAACCTCAGGCAGGCGGAAGCAGGAAGGTCAGGGGGACGTCGAGACGCTGGTTCCAGCTCTTCTCGTTGTGCTCCGCACCGGGAAAGACGAGCGAACGGAAGCGGTCGGGACCCCAACCGGCGGCGCGGACGGTCTCGTCGATGCGGGTCTGGAAGTCGGCGTAGAATTGATCCAGCGTTTCATCGCCCCGGTCGAAATAGAGCCGGTGCGTCGCCGGGTCCGGCAGGCCGGCGCGGATCACCCCGGTCCATGCCGCGACCAGCCGCTCGCGCCACGCGGTCAGGGCTCCCGGGTCGGTCAACGCCTCGATGCGCAGCGGCCAGTGAGTCGAGACGCAGCCCGCGCCGCCGAAGACCTCGGGATGCTCCATCATCGCCGACAGCGAGATCAGCCCACCCATGCTCGAGCCCATGACGACGTTGTCTTCGCGGCCCGCACGGGTGCGATAGGTCCGGTCGATGAAGGGCTTCAGCTCCTCGACGAGGAAGCGCAGATAGCCGTCCGACAGCGGCTCCCCGCCATAGATGGCCTGCACCGCGTCGCGCATGTCGGCGGGGAGGGCGGCGATCAGTTCGGCGGGCACATACTCGCGCAGACGCAGCGGCGTGTTACCGATCCCGACCACGATAGGCGTGCGGATCTGGCCGGTGGCGGCGAGGCGGCTGACATGCTCGTCCACGCCCCATTCGGCGCCGTAGGGCGCGCGGCTGGCGTCGAACAGGTTTTGGCCATCGTGCATGTAGAGCACCGGCCACCGTGCATCGGATGCATCATATCCGGGCGGCAGCCAGACGGTGACGTCGCGCGGCTGAACGAAGGCGGATGGCATGCCGGGGTGCTCGACCAGTCGGCCGCTGACGGGCGCCTCGGCGCGGGCCGTACCCGCGAAGGGCAGGGCGGCCATCGCGACCAGCAGCGCGCGGCGATCCGGCATCAGGCCGCGTGTTCCTTGACCAGCAGGCTGCATCCGGCGGCGATGAAGAAGCTGATTCCGCCCAGCACCAGCGCCCAGATCGCCTGCCCGCCGAACAGGGCGTTCAGCAGCAGGCCCAGCAGGGTCGCGGCGACCAGCTGCGGGACGACGATGAAGATGTTGAACACCCCCATGTAGACGCCCATCTTCCGCCCCGGCACGGCGCCGGCGAGTATGGCGTAGGGCATCGAGACGATAGACGCCCAGGCGATCCCGACCCCGATCATGGGCAGCCACAGCAGCTGTGGGTCGCGGATCGCGAAGACGCCGATCAGGCCCAATCCGCCCAGCACCAGCGCGACCGCATGCGCGCCCCGCTTGCCAACCTTGCGGGCCAGCACCGGCAGGGCGAAGGCCGACAGGGCCGCCACGCCGTTATAGACCCCGAACAGAACGCCGACCCAGTCGGCGCCGGCGTTATAGGCGACAGAGGCCGTGTCGCTGGATCCATAGTGCACGGCGGTGACCGCGGCGGTGGTGTAAATCCACATGGCGAACAGGGCGAACCAGCTGAAGAATTGGACCACGGCCAGCCCCCGCATGGTCGTCGGCATGGAGAAGACGTCGCCGAGGATTTCGGTCAGGCCGTTCGATCGGCCCGCCGCCCGATAGCCGCCGACGATCATCTGCAGCAGTCCGAACCCGGCGATGAAGCCGGCCAGCACGTAGAGCTCCTTCTCGAGACCGAACGCAGCCACGGCCCCAATCAGGATCGCTCCGCCAAAGCCCCAAAGCAGACCGCCGCGGTACCAAGCCCCCTGTGAGCGTGGCGCGACCGATGCCTGCGTGACCTGCGACGCGCGGGCGGCCTCGAAGGCATCGATTTCGGCCGGGCTGTACTCCTTGGTCGAGAAAACGGTCCAGAGCACCGCCGTCAGCATGCCGACGGCGCCGACGTAGAAGCTGATGCGCACGCTGTCCGGAATAATGCCCTCGGGCGCCGTCGAGGCGACGTTGAACCAGTTCGACAGCATCCACGGCAGGCAGGAGGCGAACACCGCCCCCGCGCCGATGAAGAAGCTCTGCATCGCATAGCCGGTGGTGCGCTGTTCCTCGGGCAGGTTGTCGCCGACGAAGGCGCGAAACGGCTCCATGGTGATGTTGATCGAGGCGTCCATGATCCACAGCGTCGCCGCCGCCATCCAGAGCACCGGCGCATTGGGCATGAACAGCAGGGCCGCCGTGGTGAGGATCGCGCCCACGAGGAAATAGGGCCGCCGTCGGCCCAGCGGTCCCCATGTCCGGTCGCTGAAATGACCGATGATCGGCTGCACGATCAGCCCCGTCAGCGGCGCGGCGATCCACAGGATGGCCAGCGAGTCGACCTCGGCGCCCAGCGTCTGGAAGATTCGGCTGGTGTTGGCGTTCTGCAGGCCGAAGCCGATCTGGATGCCGAAAAAGCCGACGCACATGTTCCAGATGGCCAGCCGCGTCAGACGGGGGCGAAGCCCCGTCAGCGCGTTGACCGCATCAGGTCCGCTCGTCGTCAACGCCGCGTCCTCCGCGGCCGGCCCAGCGGAACGAAGCGCACGGCCAGACCGCCGCCCGGCGCCAGCTCGACGGGCATGACGTCGGTCGAGGTGACCTCCTTTGTCTCGATGACAATGGCCTCGCGGTTGGTCTTCCAGTGGGCGTCGGCGGCGTCGCGATAGATCTCGGCGCGATAGCGACGGCCCTCATCGAGGAAGGACAGCGTGGCCTGGAGGCTGCGCGGTTCTTCATCGGTGATCGCGCCAAGGAACCACTCGTCCTTTCCGCGCGCCTTGCGGGCGATGGTGACGAAGTCGCCGATCTCGCCGTTCAGCACCCGGGTGTCGTCCCAGTCGACGGCCACATCCTTGATGAACTGGAACGGGCCCGGATTGGCCTCGTAGTTTTGCAGCAGATCGGCGGCCATCTGGATCGGGCTGTAGATGACGACATACAGCGCCAGCTGTTTGGCCCAGGTCGTGGCCACACCGTCGGGCGAACGCGTGACCATGCCGAAGATGCCCGGCGTGAAGTCCATCGGCCCGGCCAGCAGCCGGGTGAACACCAGATTGGCCTCATGCTCCGGCGGATTCCCCGGCTGGCCCCAGGCATTATACTCCATGCCCCGCGCGCCCTCGCGGGTGATGATGTTCGGGTAGGTCCGGCGCAGACCGGTGTCTTTCAGGGGCTCGTGCGCATTGACCGCCACGTGGTGCCGGGCGGCGACGTCGACCACGCGCTGGTGGTGCTGAACCATGGCCTGGCTCTCGTGCCAGCTCATGGTCGCCTGACCGTCCAGTCCCTTGACCCGCGCCCCGCCTGCGTCGGCGACATAGCCGGTCTTCACCGAATGCCAGCCGAACCGCTCCATCTGGGCGAAGGCGGGCTCCAGCTGCTGCTCGTAGTGGAAGGCGTTCCCGCCGGTCTCGTGGTGGCCGATGATCTCGACGCCCTTCTCGCGGGCGTAGGCGGCGATCCGTTCGATGTCGAAGTCGGGGTAGGGCTGGGTGAAGCTGTAGTTCCAGCCTGAGCCGAACCACTCGCCGTCCCAGCCGATATTCCAGCCCTCGACCAGCACGCCGCCGAAGCCGTGCTCGGCCGCGAAGTCGATGTGCTTCATCGTGTATTCGGTGGTGGCGCCGTGCTTGGGACCCGAATTCCAGCTCTTGGTATCAAGGTGCATGTCCCACCAGATGCCGATGTATTTCATCGGCTTGAACCAGCTGACATCGCCCAGCCTGTTCGGCTCGTTCAGGTTCAGGATCAGCTGTGAGGTGACCAGTCCGCCGGCCGTGTCGCTGATCTGGATCGTCCGCCATGGCGTCGTGAACGGCGCTTCGCGAACCACCGATGCATTGGTCAGGCCGGGTGTCAGCGAGGCCGTGAAGCGGCGGCCCTCGGCGCGGCGCAGGTTCATCGCCGAATAGTCGACCAGCGCGGCCTCGTGCAGCGAGACGTGCAGACCGCTGTCGGTGCGGAAGGTCACCGGCGTCTGCACCACGCCCGCGCCCTCGATCGGGGTGCGGTGATACAGATACTCCTCGCGGTTCCACTCATAGGCCGGGATCCACCAGGCGGTGCCCGGCTCGGCGATGGTGAACTCGGTCAGCTCCTCGCCGATGTTCAGGGTCTTGATGTTCGGCTGTTCCGGGAACTCGTAGCGGAAGCCGACGCCGTCGTCGTACAGGCGGAAGACCACATCGACCTTGCGCTCCAGTCCCCACTTCTCGGCCAGATGCACGCGCAGCTCGGTGTACCGGTTGCGCATCAAGCGGCGCTCGCCCCAAGGCTGCTCCCAGGTGTCGTCGTGCTGCGTCGCCGGCTCGGCGGTGACGGCGAAGTTGCGCTCCAGCTTCTGCGCGTCGGTCAGGATGAAGCCCAGCCGCGAGGGCAGGATCACCGGCGTGCCGCGGCGGCTGATCGAATACGACGCCCGCCCGTCGTTGTCGGCCGATACGCTGAGGCTCAACACGCCATCTGGCGATGACGCCGTGACCGGCGCCGTCGCCTGCGACTGGGCGGCGGCGACCGCCGGGGTGGCGGCGATCAGGGCGGTGGTCGAGATCAGAAAGCGGCGGGTCAGCATGGGCGTTCCTCGTTACTGGCTTGCCAAGCGCGACCGTATCGGCGCACATGAAACAAGATTTGCAGCAAAATTTGCAGCTGCCGGAGCCGCCGCGTGAGCCGTCGTAATACCCGTCTGGAGGACCTCGCCAAACTTGCGGGTGTCTCCATCTCCACCGCCTCGCGGGCGCTCAACGACAGTCCGGCCGTCAACGACCGTACCAAGCAGCTGATCTGGAAGCTGGCGCGCGAGCACGACTATCCGTTCCGCCGCTACATGCCTGCGGGTCCTGTGGGGGCGGAGGGCGTGATCGCGCTGGTGACGCCGCGGCCGCAGGGGCGCGAGGGTCGTCTGAGCGATCCGTTCTTCCTCGAACTGCTGGCCGGTGTCGGCGAGGCGGCGCGAGAGCGCGACTGCGACGTGGTGATGAGCCACTTCTCGCCCACCTCCTATGACGACCTGACAGCGGCCATGAACACGCGCGCTGACGGCGTGATCTTCCTTGGCCAGAGCACCCTGCATCCCAGCCTGAACCGTCTGGCCCAGTCGGATGCGCGCTTCGTGGTCTGGGGCGCCGAGCTGCCGGATCAGGCCTACTGTTCGGTCGGGTCGGACAATCTGGCGGGCGGCCGGCGCGCGACGCTGCATCTGGCCCGGCTGGGCCGCAAGCGCATCCTGTTCCTCGGCGACCTCGACCCGCCGGAGGCGATGCAGCGTCACCGGGGCTATCTGGAGGCGCTGGAACAGGTCGGTCTGGGCGTCGATCCGGACATGATCATGGAAGCCCATTTCGAGGTCGAGTCGGCCGAGGCGTCGGTGGACAGCCTGATCCGGCGCGGCGTGAAGTTCGACGGCGTCGTCTGCGCCTCGGACCTGATCGCGCTCGGCGCCGTGCGCGCCCTGATGCATGCGGGACTGAGGGTGCCGGACGACGTCTCGGTCATCGGCTTCGATAACGTGCCCTTCAGCCGCTACGCGCGCCCCGCCCTGTCGACCATCGCGCAGGATACGATGAAGGCCGGTCGGCTGATGGTCTCCAAATTGCTCGACAACACCGGCGCCGTCGGTCGGTCGGAGCGTATCCCGACAGACCTGATCGTGCGCGAGAGCTGCGGCGGCTGATCTCATCCCGCGAAGACCGCTCCGGCCAGCGCCGGCCAGCGCGTCGTCGGGGCTTCCATGTTGACGGCGTCGAGCAGGGTCAGGCCTTGCGGCGGCGCCCAGTCCACCGGCGCGTGACCGAGGTTGAACACGCACACCAGCCGCTCGGCGCCCAGCGTTCGCTCGAACGCCAGCAGGTCGGCATGGCCGGTCTCGATCATGGTCATGGCGCCCCGGCCCAGCGCGGCATGCGCCTTACGCAGGGCGATCAGCCGCCGCGTCACCTGCAGCATCGAGGCAGGCTCCGCCTCCTGCCGGTCGACGGCCAGCGGGAGGTGGCGGGGATCGATCGGCAGCCAGGGCTCGCCGGTCGAGAAGCCGGCGTTCGGCTGGTCGGCCCGCCACGGCATGGGGGTCCGGGCGCCGTCGCGGCCCAGCGTCTGGGGCCAGTTGGCGATGGCCTCGGGATCGACCAGCCGATCGAACGGCACCTCGCCCTGCGGCAGGCCCAGTTCCTCGCCGTAGTAGACGAAGACGTTTCCGCGCAAACACATCAGCAACAGCATCGCCATGCGGGCGACCGCTTCGGGATCGCGGCCCTCGGCCCAGCGCGAGATGGCGCGCGGCGCGTCGTGGTTCGAAAAGGTCCATGAGGGCCAGCCCTGCCCCTGCCGCCCGTCCCACGTCTCCGTCGCCTGCCGGACCATGACGTCCTTCAGGGCGGGCGCGTAGAGGTAGAGGAAGCCGTAGGCGCTGTTCAGCCGGTCGTCGCCCGCGGTGAAGGCCTGCATCTCGCGCTCGGCGTGGTCGCCTCCGACCTCTGCCACACTGAACCGGCCGCCGTAGCTGTCTGTCAGACTGCGTATGCGCTGCAGGAAGCCGACGATCTCGGGCTGGCTCTGGTTGTTGACCTTGTCCTGAAAGTCAAAGGGCCGGGTCCGCTTGCCGCCGGGCGGCAGGGGCGGATTGTCGGTCAGCCGGGGGTCGTGCATCGAGAAGTTGATGGCGTCGA
Source organism: Brevundimonas sp. NPDC092305 (assembly GCF_044755415.1). Classification (NCBI taxonomy): domain Bacteria; kingdom Pseudomonadati; phylum Pseudomonadota; class Alphaproteobacteria; order Caulobacterales; family Caulobacteraceae; genus Brevundimonas; species Brevundimonas sp. NPDC092305. The sequence goes on from NZ_JBIVQY010000001.1 coordinate 68,782, forward strand.
AACGGAAGCCGTCCACGCCCCGGTCCAGCCAGAAGCGCGCGGCGTCCAGCAAGGCGTCCTGCACCGCCGGGCTGTGCACGTTCAGCTGTGGCTGCGACGGCAGGAAGTTGTGCATGTAGTACTGGCCGCGGCGCGCGTCCCATGTCCACGCCGGCCCCCCGAACACCGACTGCCAGTTCGACGGCGGCGAACCGTCGGGTTTGGCGTCCGCCCAGACATACCAGTCGGCCTTGTCGCCGTTGCGCGCGCTGCGGCTCGCCTCGAACCACGGATGTTCGTCCGAGGTATGCGAGAAGACCAGATCGATGATGATCCGCAGATCCAGTCGATGCGCCTCGGCGATCAGGGCGTCGAAGTCCGCCAGCGTGCCGAAGATCGGATCGACGTCGCAGTAGTCGGCGACGTCATAGCCGAAGTCCTTCATCGGCGAGGTGAAGAAGGGACTGAGCCAGACCGCATCCACTCCCAGCGAGGCGATATGCGCCAGATGCTCTGTCACGCCCTTCAGATCGCCGACGCCGTCGCCGTTCGTGTCCGCGAAACTGCGCGGATAGACCTGATAGATGACGGCCCCCCGCCACCATTCGGCGGCGTCGGTCGATGCGTTCGGGAGATCGATCGGTTGGGCGGTCACGCGGGACTTTCGGATACGCAAACGAGATAGCCCAAGGCGGGCACGGAAACGGTCACGGCGCCGGGCGCGGCGGCGGAAGACGGGCATTGACCCAGCAGCGCGCGCCAAGAGGCGGAGCCGGGCTCGACGGCGACATTGACGGTCTTCGCCCCTGTCGAGGTGTTGAACACCACCAGCGTCTCGCCGTCATCATCAAGACGCGACAGGGCGAGGATTCCCGGCGTCTGGTCGGCGGTGCGTACAACGACCCGGCCGCCGCGCAACCGCGCATCCCGGGCGCGGACGCGGGTCATTTCGGCGATGCGGCGATACAGGTCTGCATTCTGGTCGAACGGCCCCGCCGCCGCGCCGATCCGGCGGTCGTCGGCATAGGCGGCGGTGCGGGTCTCGAACATGTCCTGCCGGGCGCGCCGGTCGTCGCCGTCGCCGGTGAAGCCCTGCTCGTCACCGTAGTAGATCACCGGCACGCCGCGCCCCAGCAGCACAAGCGCATGCGCCAGCGCCGACCGGTCCAACAGTTCGGCGTCGGAAATGTCCGGCTTCTCCTTCAGGATCAGATGTCCGATCCGGCCCATGTCGTGATTGCCGGTGAAAGTCGGCAGCTTCAGCGCCGTCTCCACGCCTCCGGCGTAGATGGCGTCCTCCATCAGCAGATAACCCATGGCGTCCGGATGGCCGGAGCCCGTGACCATGTTCTGCACGACCCGCTGATAGGCGAAGTCCAGCACCGTCGGCAGGCCGTCGACGACCGTGTGCATGGCGGCCGTGCCGGACTGGAAGTCGTAGGTCTCGCCGAAGATGTGAAAGTTTGGAATCCCCTTGGCCCGCGCTCGCTCAAGGATGGCGGGGACGAAGGCCTGCCAGAACTCCGGGTTAACATGCCGCGCCGTGTCGATGCGGTAGCCGTCGATGCCGTAGTCGTCGATCCACTGGCTGTAGATGTCGATGAAGCCCTGCACCACGCGGGGATGCTCGGTGAACAGGTCGTCCAGCCCGGCGAAGTCGCCGTCCATCCGCGCCTCGCTGTACCAGGCGCTGTTGCCCCGGTTGTGATAGAAGGCCGGGTCGTTCAGCCATTCCGGCCGCTTCACTGTTTCCTCGCCGGCGGGCACGTACGGTGTGTATGCGTAGTCCGCGCTGGTCAGGCGCGAAAAGTCGCTGCCCGGCGCGCCGCTGAAACCCTCATTGATCGCCTCGCCGCTCAGGCCGCCGCGCCGGCTGTAGGGGTAGTCGCCTTTCCAGCGATAGCCGCAGTCGTTGGCCCCGCACTCGCGATACCGGATGACGTCAGCCGTGTGATTGATGACGATGTCCAGATAGACCTTCATTCCCCGGGCATGGGCTGCGTCGATCAGTTCGCGGAAGTCGTCGTTGGTCCCGAGGTGCGGGTCGACCCGAGTGAAGTCGGTGATCCAGTAGCCGTGATAGGCCGCGCTCTCGTGACCCGGCGGTCCCTGCACCGGCTTGTTCTGGAAGATCGGTGCGATCCAGATCGCCGTCACGCCGAGCCCCTGCAGATAGTCCAGCCGCCCGGTCAGGCCCTTCAGATCGCCTCCGTGATAGAAGCCGGCGTCGGTCGGGTCGTAACCGGTGGCCAGCCGGTCGCCGCTGAGGCCGCCTTGATCGTTCGACGGGTCGCCGTTGGCGAAACGATCAGGCAGCAGGAAGTAGATGACCTCGTCGCCGGCCGGTCGCTGACGCAGGCTGGACAGGGCGTCCGAATGCGCGGCGGCAGGGCCTGCAAGAGCGGCTGTAGCCACCAGGCAGGCAAGGCTCGTCCTGATCCGGGCGCGACCGCGCTGGTGCATCTCCGCCTCCCATAAGCGCCTGTCGACATCGTGGCCGACAGGTCATTTGCAAGTTTTTGCAGTGAAACCGTAACCTGTCAACGCTGTCAGGTTCAACGCCAAAAACAGGGCCTCATGCCTGATTCTGGCCTGTTGCGTTGCAGCATGGCTGCGGCTCGCCGTCACATTTACGCCACGTGCGAGGTCGGCCAACGCGCATGGGCTTGCAAGATCGCTGCAAGTTTGCATAAGTTTGCGATGAACCCGGACGCTTCATCAGAAATGCGCCGGTCTAGGGAGCGATATTGAGATGAGAACCCCAGCCAACCGTCGTGCGCGTCTGCTTGGCGGAGCCGCCCTCGGCGTCGTCGCCATTCTGAGTTTCGCCGGCGTCGCCAGCGCACAGGATGCGCAGGACCCGGATGCGACCCAGGTCGACGACATCGTCGTCACCGGCATCCGCTCCTCGATCGAAAGCTCGATCGCCTCGAAGCGCACCAACGACTCGATTGTCGAGGTCGTCACCGCCGAGGACATCGGCAAGCTGCCGGACGTGTCCATCGCCGAATCCCTCGCCCGTCTGCCGGGCCTGACCGCCCAGCGTCTGGACGGACGGGGGCAGGTCATCTCGATCCGCGGCCTCTCGCCCGACTTCACCACCGCCCTGCTGAACGGCCGCGAACAGGTCTCGGCCGGCGACAACCGTGGCGTCGAGTTCGACCAGTACCCCTCAGAACTGTTGGGCAGCGTTCTGGTCTACAAGACGCCGGACGGCGCCCTGATCGGCCAGGGTCTGGCCGGCACCGCCGACCTGCGCACTATCCGTCCGCTGGAGTACGGCCGTCAGGCCATCGCCCTGAACGCCCGCTATGAGTGGAACGATTACGGCGCGCTGAACTCGGGCACCGAGGACACCGGCCAGCGCTACAGCGTCAGCTATATCGATCAGTTCATGGACGGCCGCCTCGGCGTCGTTCTCGGCTACGCCCACCTGTCGACGCCCTACCAGGCCGAGCGCTTCAATGCGTGGGGTTACCCCAACTCGGGCCCGGGCGGCGCGTTGGTGATCGGCGGGGCCAAGCCCTACGTCCAGTCCAGCGAACTGGTTCGCGACGGCTATATCGCCACCGTCGAGTTCCGCCCGAATGAGCGCTGGCACTCGACGTTCGACGCCTTCTACTCCGAGTTCGACAACACCCAGATCCTGCGCGGCGTCGAGTTCCCGCTGGCCTGGGGCGGTTCATCTGAATCGGTGGCTGGCGCCTGTACGGCCAGCGGCAACACCCAGACCGCCACCTGCCGTCCGGCTCCGTCCCTCCGGGCCGGCGCCACGGTCGAGGACGGTATCGTCGTCGCCGGCACCTTCGACAATGTGAAGGGCGTCGTCCGCAATGACGGCAACCGCCGTACCGCCGAGCTGACGTCGCTGGGCTGGAACAACGAGTTCATGCTGGACGACAACTGGTCGGCCACCCTCGACCTCAGCTATTCCAAGGCAGACCGTACCGACACCGTGCTGGAAACAAACGCCGGCACCGGTCGTAACGTCACGGGCGCGCTGGACAGTCTGACCTTCCGCACCACGCCGGAAGGCACCACCTTCGACTCCCTGCTCGACTATTCAAACCCGGCGCTGATTCTCCTGACCAGCGCCCAGGGCTGGGGCGGCGGCGTCTATCCGTCCGGCATCGAAGGGGGTCAGGACGGCTTCCTGAACAGCCCGTCGACCGTGGACGAACTGACGTCGATCCGCGGCGAAGTCGGCGGCGATGTCGACTTCGGGCCGTTCAACCGGATCCGGTTCGGCATGAACGTCACCGACCGTGAAAAGAACCTCACGCTTGAGCGCTACTACCTGTCGCTGGCGGCCAACCGCGCCGACCCGCTGCACAACACCAGCGTGCCGGTGCCCAGCCAGTTCCTGCTGGCCCCGACCCAGCTCGACTACCTCGGCATCGGTCCGGTGATCAGCTACGACCCGTTCGCCCTCGTCGCCAGCGGCATCTACGAGCTGCTGGCCCCGCAGGACGACAACCTGCTCGCCTTCGGCTGGGGCGTCGAGGAGACGGTCACGACGACCTATGTGAAGGGCGATCTGGACACCGTGCTGTTCGGCATTCCCACCACCGGCAATGCGGGCATCCAGCTTGTTCACACCGAGCAGAGCTCGGACGGTCGCGCCGCAGCCGGCAACCCGGCCGCGCCGGTCCCCGTCTCCGGCGGCGCCAGCTACAATGAGGTCCTGCCCAGCCTGAACCTGAACTTCCAGGTGGCCGACGACTTCTACGTTCGCCTCGGCCTGGCCCGCGAGATGGCCCGCCCGCGCATGGATCAGATGCGCGCGTCGGTGAATATCGACTTCAACCAGGGTCGCGTGAACAGCACCGACGTCAACCAGTCGCCCTGGGGCGGCAGCGGCGGCAACCCGGAGCTGAAGCCGTGGATCGCCAATGCGGCCGACATCTCGATCGAGAAGTATTTCGGTCGTCGCGGCTACGTTTCGCTGGCGCTCTTCTACAAGGATCTGGAGAGCTACATCTACGATCAGCAGACGCTGACCGATTTCACCGGCTATCCCTATGAAGGGCCGGTAGCGCCGGCCCTGCGTCAGGGCTTCCTGTCCAAACCGCAGAACGGCGAGGGCGGGGTGCTGCAGGGCGCCGAGTTCGCCGTGTCGGTGCCGTTCGACATGTTCTGGGCGCCGCTGGAAGGCTTCGGCGCGACCTTCAGCGCCTCCTACACCGACAGCGACATCATCTCGAACCCGGGCAGCCCCTCCACCCCGATGCCGGGCCTGTCCGAAAAGGTCGGCAACCTGACCGTCTATTACGAGCGGAACGGCCTGCAGGCGCGGATCTCGAATCGCTACCGGTCCGAGTTCCTCGGCGAACTGTCCGGCGTCGGCACCGATCGCATCCAGCGGATGGTGGACGCAGAGTCCGTCGTCGACGCCCAGATCGGTTACGAGTTCCAGTCGGGACCGGCCGAGGGCCTGTCCGTCCTGTTCCAGGTCAACAACCTGACTGACGAGCAGTTCAAGACCTTCGAGAACAATGATGACCGCCGCGTCATCGACTACCAGCAGTACGGCCGGACCTTCCTGTTCGGCGTGAACTACCGCTACTGACTTCCCCCGAAGAAGCGTCAACTCAGGCCGCCCGGCGACGGGCGGCCTTTTTGTCTGGCGTGTGTGAGGTCGTGCTGCTGACTCGGATCGGGCCTGATGCGTGAGACTGCTTTCGACCCGTTGCGGACCTTGGACGGATCGTTGATGCTCCAAAATGGAGGTCCGCCATGATCGGGAAACAGATGCTTTTGCTCGCTCTCGCGAGTGTTCCACTTGAGCAAACCGCAGCACCGCGACTATGGGACGGTAAGGATATAACATTCGCCACGCGCCCCGCCCCAGATTTTCCTATGGAAGCACGCTCAAATCGCGGCCAAGTCTTGCTGGTCTGCACGGTCACTGCGCGCGGCACCTTCCGGAACTGCAGTATCGAGAGCGAGACGCCGGGGGGCAATGGATTTGGCCGCGCCGCGATCGTCTCCATGCAACGAGGAGCCCGAATAGAGATGCCCGCAGACGGCCCGGCGGAAGGAGATCGCGTCCGCGCCAGCATCGCATTCTGGAACGGCCGATAACAAGGTTCTAGGGATTCACGCCTTCGAAGAGGCCGCGAACATGCTGAACGCGGTCATGGTCATGGCTCTAGGCTCGGCTATGGGGTTGCTAGGGGTATGGGCTCTCTGGCGTTTTGGAACCGACCTTCTGGTCCAAAGTCATCCGACGGGGCAGAGCACCGATTGGATGAATCTGGTCTTCGCCGCCATCTTCATTGTCGCCAGTGTTCAGGCCCTCCGGTTTGGTGCCGGGATGGTTTGTTCAAGAGGCAAATGAGCCTCTAGTCATGCGCCGGAGGCAATGTCCACTTTCCACCCGTTGCGGACCTTCGGGTCGTCCGCTTCGGGCGTCGGTGCAGCCAACGCGCCCTTCTCGAAACTCCACCGCTCAACGATGAGCGCATAGCAAAAAGCCGGAGGAACGTGAGTTCCTCCGGCCTCAAAGCTCTTATCGTTCAGCGGCCCGAAGGACGCCTCGGATAAATCAGTCGCTTTCCGAGTCGTCGTCGGTGGCGACCACAACGGTGGCGACCACAACGGCGGCGCCGATCAGCAGCACCGGGAGCGGGATGCCAGCGAATTCGCTGGAATCACCTTGGGCAGCGCCGACGCGGTCGCCAACGCGAGCCACGGCGCTATTGGAGCCAGCGGCGGCGGCTTGACCGGCCACCAGCAGCAGACCCGCCGTAACGGCGGCGATAGTCTTACGCATGCTTATCCCCTCAAATAGGTTCTAGAGACAGACCACCCTTATGGGCGGTTGGAGCCATATAGGTCGGTCCAAACTCGCGGGTCAAGCGAAAGGTGGCTGATTTTGGCGATGTTTCGACCACTTCCGGTCGAACAGTGTGACATCTTTGCGTGTGTTAACCTTCCCCTGCGACAGGCTGCCGCAGGGCGGAACAAAACCCACATTTGGTTACACCCCGCGATTCGACTGGACGCGGGCCGTCCCCAATGGAACCAAGAGGATAACGGGCCCACACTTGGGAGCAGAGGCCCACTGGGAGCAGGAATGACCGACATCCAACCCGCGGCGCGCAAGGGCACAGGCCTCGCGTTCGCCTATGTGACGACCCTCTTCTTCGCCTGGGGCTTCGTCACCTCGCTGATCGGGCCGCTGATCGCCGCCGTCCGTCGCGTTTTCGACCTTAGCTATACGGAGGCGACCCTCACCACCTTCGCCTGGTTCATCGCCTACGGGATCGCCTCGATCCCCGCCGCCGCCATTGTCGGACGGCTGGGCTACAGCCGGTCGATCATCGCCGCTCTCGTGACCATGGTCATTGGCTGCCTGATCGTTCCGGCGGCCACGATCGTCGACTGGTATCCGGGCGTTCTGATCGCCCTGTTCGTGATCGCCTCGGGCGTGACCATCCTGCAAGTCGCGGCCAACCCGTTGGTGGCCGCTCTCGGCACGCCGAAGCATTCCCACGCCCGCCTGAACTTCTCGCAGTTCTTCAACTCGCTGGGCACGACGCTGGGCCCGGCGATCGCCGCGCCCATCCTGCTGACGGGAGGGGTGTTCACCGCTGACGCCCTGATCACCGATCCGGCCCTGCGCGCCGAATCGCTGCGCAGCATCGACTTCGCCTTCCTCGCGGTGGCCATCTTCTTCGCCATCGTCGCGGGCTTCATCTTCTCGGCGCGCAAGGCGATCAACGCCTCGGCCCCGGAGACCACCGCCGGGGACCGCGCCTCTCCGTTCGAGGCCCTGAAGTCGAAGTGGGCGGTCTTCGGCGCCATCGCCATCTTCTTCTACGTCGGCTCCGAGGTCGCCATCGGGGACCTGCTGACCAACTTCCTGCACAGCCCGAACATCCTTGGCGTCTCGCTGGCCACCGCCGGCAGCATGCTGTCCTGGTACTGGGGCGGCGCCATGGTCGGTCGTCTGATCGGCAGCGGTCTGATGCTGACAAAGATCAAGGCCAGCACCCTGCTGATCGTGAACACGGCGGTGGCCGCGATCCTTTGCCTTGTCGTCACCCAGACCAATGGACCGACGGCGGCCTATGCGGCCATCGCCATCGGCCTGTTCAACTCGATCATGTTCCCGACCATCTTCACCCTGACGCTGGAGCGGTCGACGGCCCCGGTGCCGGCCACGTCGGGTCTGCTGGTCTTCGGCATCATCGGCGGCGCGATCCTGCCGCCGATCGCCGGCCACATCGCCGACAGCTCGGCGACGCTGAACCCGGTCTTCTTCGTGCCGATGATCGGCTACCTGATCCTGATCGGCTTCGCCTTCGCGGCGTCGCGGGCCAAGGTCCACAACATCACCGCCAGCGGAACGCCCGGCGGCCACTAGGCCGGCTCACTGTCGTGAAGGGCCGCCGGATTCGTCCGGCGGCCCTTTGCATGTCTGCTGCGCGCCAGCCTAGGGTGGCGACATGATCCGAGCCTTCCTTCGCGCCTGGCTGCCCGGGCTGGTCCTCGCCCTCACCGCGAGCCAGGCCTGGGCCGAGGTTACGATCACCTTCTACGCCCACCCGGGCGCACGGGTCCGCGACGGCAATCTGCTCTTCCCCCATGCCTATGTTCACGCTGTCGGGCAGCTGGACGACACAGGCGAGGCGGTGGACTGGTCCGCCGGCTTCACCGCGAAGAACCCGGGCCCCCAGCTCCTGTTCGCACGCGGCGTCGGCGAGGTGCAGCATCCAAACCCGCGCTACGTTGATGAGGGACAGGCGCATCTGAGGGTCACCGTCACCGACGCCGTCTATCGCGGGATCCGCGAACGCGCCGACTGGTGGAACGGGCCGGAGGGCTCGGTCTATGACCTGCGTCGTCGCAACTGCATCAGCTTCGTCGCGGACCTTGCCCGTCTGGCCGGCCTCACGACAGCGCCAGAACCATCGATGAAGCCCGGCACGTTCCTTGAGGCGACCGCCGCCCTGAATCCCGCTGCCGACCCGACAACGCCGATCACTGTGACAATTCCGTCCGCGCCCGCGACCACGACCGCGCCGGTACAGGCGCCGGCCGGCGCCGAGCCGCTGAAACCGTAATCGTTTCAATCCACCGACGGATTCGGGAAGAGGTTGCGAACGCTCTCGACAGAAACCTCTCGTTAACTGTCAAGCTATTGCTCGATAAAGCAAATTTTCAACAACCGGAGATATTGGCGTTGCACACGGCGAAAGCTCGTGTCTACGTTTCCGGGAAGATTTCGTCGGGGTCACAGCAATGCGTAATCGTCACGTGGTTGGCGTCCTGTCCAGGGGGCTGCTTCTGGCGGCCGCGCTCGTCCCTCTGGCCGCATGCGGTGGCGGGGGAGGGGGCGGAACCGGGGGGGGCGTCGTCACGCCGCCACCTCCACCGCCGCCGCCCCCGCCGCCTCCACCCCCGCCTCCTCCTCCTCCTCCGCCGCCCCCACCACCTCCCGGGCCGAGCGCGACCTCAACCGAGTACCTGCGCAACTATGCGGTCGTGAACGCCGGCGCGATCACGGCATGGAACGCGGGCGCGACGGGCGCAGGTATTTCCATCGCGGTGGTCGACAGCGGCATCGATACGGCTGAGGCCGATTTGCAGGGCAGGATCTCCCCGCTCTCCACGGACATCGTACCCGGGCGCGGCATGCCGTACGACACGGATCAGCACGGCACCTGGGTGTCCGGGGTCATCGCGTCGAACTTCAATGATTTCGGCACCATCGGTTACGCCTATCAGTCGACGATTGTCTCCATCCGCGCGGACACGGCCGACTGCGACGATCCTGACGACAAGGTCTGCTTCACCTCGACCAACCTCGCCCGGGCCATCGACTACGCCATCGCCAACAATGTTCGCGTCATCAACATGTCTTTGGGCGGCGAGGGCGCGTTGGGCTCGACCTTCGAGGCCGCCATGCTGCGGGCGGTGAACGCCGGCATCGTGTTCGCCATCTCGGCGGGCAATGAGTTCGACGACGACCCCGCGGCCGCGGTCAACCCGGGCTACCCGGGCCGCTACGCCACCGATCCGCGCTTCGCGGGCTCCATCATCGTGGTCGGCGCCCACGATGTGAACAACACCATTGCCGCCTTCTCCAACCGGGCAGGCGTATCCGCCAGTCGCTACATCAGCGCGCCCGGGGTCAGGGTTGTGACCAACTGCGACGGCACCCAGTGCTACGTCATCAACGGCACCTCCTTCTCCGCGCCTGCCGTCGCCGGAGCCATGGCCCTGCTGCTTCAGGCTTTCCCGAACCTGACCGGCCGTCAGGCGGTCGACATCCTGCTGAACACCGCTCGCGACGCCGGCGACGCTGGGCAGGACGCTGTCTACGGCCGGGGCCTGCTGGACATCGCCCGCGCCTTCCAGCCCGTCGGCTCCACCAGCGTGAAGACCGCTTCCGGCTCGACCGTCGAGGTGACCACCGAGCGCTTCGCCTACACCGGTCGCCCCTTCGGCGACGCGCTGCGGGTGGGGCAGGGCATGCAGACGGTCGGCCACGACGCCTACGACCGCCTCTTCCGCGTCGATCTGGCCGACGCCTATGGTCTCGCTCCTCGCACCAGCCTGCCGCGCGCCGCCGAGGCGCCGCGTCAGCAGGCGACACTGAAGGTCGACGCCCCCTTCGGCGGGACCCTCGCCCTGACCAGCGGCGCCTCCATCGACGATACGGGATACGATCTCGCCTCCGCCTCCAGCGCCATCACGCCATGGCTGGATGATCGCCGCCGCGAGGACGTGATGGTTCAGTTCTCCGCCGGCGCAGGCACGGTCGCGGTCTGGCAGGGCCGCAACGGCGCCCGGTCGCCGTTCGAGCTCGGCGCGGCAGACGATTTCGCATCCTTGGCCCAGGTCGACCGCGCCTGGCTGGGCGCTGTCCACCTCGGCGCCCTGACCTTCACGGCCGATGCCGGGGTCGGTGATCGCCAGATGCCGTTCCAGACAGAATCCGAGGACGTGTCGCGCTACGCCCGCTTCGCCGCCGGCTGGCAGGCGACGCCCGAGGCCCGGTTCAAGCTGGCCGGCGGCAGTCTGGATGAGCGCATGGGCCCCCTCGGTTCGTACGTTCCCCTCGGCTCCGGGTTCGAGCTACCCAGCCAGACCGGCTTCGGCTCGTTCGCCGGCGAGTTCGATCTCGGCCGCGGTCTGCGCCTCGACGCCGAGATGGGCTGGTCCCGCACCGATATCTCGGGTCAGTTCCTGCGGCTGGTCGAGCCGGCCTTCAGCTCCAGCTGGCGTCTGGGCCTGACCAGCGCCTGTGCCGAGTTCGGTCTGGGTTGCCAGGCGCTGACATGGTCGGTGTCCCAGCCCTTGCGCACCGAGTCCGGCGCCTTCGCCGCCCAGCTGGCCGATGCGCCGCTCGCTTATTTCGACCCGCTGACCTTCTCGGAACGACGCTTCTCCGCCTCGCCGACGGGGCGCCAGATCGATATCGCCCTCGGCAGCCTGCACCGGCTGAAGGACGGCAGCTATCTGAACCTGCGCGCCATCGTCACCCGCGACGACCAGCACATCGCCGCCGCCCCGGCCAGCTTCACCCTGACCGGCGCCTGGCGGACGCAGTTCTGAACGCCTCGGTTGCCTCGCGCCCTGCCGCCCGATAAGCCTCGGGCAGGGAGCGAGGCATGGCGATCTTTCCGGTCATTCTGTGCGGCGGGGCCGGTACGCGCCTCTGGCCCGCATCCCGTCCTGACCGACCCAAGCAGTTCATCGATCTTGCCAGCGACGCCTCGCTGTTCGAAGACACCGTCGCCCGCGTCGCCCCCCTTGCGGAAGACGGCGGCGAGCTCGTGGTCGTCGCCGGCCGTGATCACCGCGCCCATATCGAGGCCCAGCTCGCCCGCGTCGGACGGCCCGCCACGATCGTGATCGAGCCGGAGGGCCGAGATTCGGCTCCTGCAATGGCCGCCGCCGCGGCGTGGATCGCCCGACGCGACCCGGACGGCGTCGCCCTGTTCGTCGCATCCGACCACCACATCCCCGACCATGACGCCTTCCGCCGCGCCGCTCGCATCGGCGCAGAGGCCGCGCAGCAGGGGCGGATCGTCACCTTCGGCGTGCGGCCGACCGAACCGTCATCGGCCTATGGCTATATCCAGCCTGAGGGGCCGGGCCTGTCCGCCGTCGCCGCCTTCGTCGAAAAGCCTGATCGCAAGACCGCGGAACGCTACGTCGCCGACGGCTATCTGTGGAACAGCGGCAACTTCATCGTCGCCGCCCGGACCCTGCTGGACGAGCTCGACGCCTTCTCGCCCGAGGTCGCCACCGCAGCCCGCGCCGGCCTTCCTGACGGTTCGCAGGACCAGGTCGTCGCCCTGACCGACGCCTTCCTGGCCGCGCCGCGCATCTCGATCGACTACGCCGTGATGGAGAAGAGCCGCCGGGTCTCGGTCCTGCCCGTCGACTTCCGCTGGTCCGACCTTGGCGCGTGGGACGCTGTCGCCGCGACGGGTTTCGGCAATCGCGGCCTTTGGGTTGGCGGCGAGGGCGACGGCGCCAATTTGGTTCGCGCGGCCGAAGGCATGGTGGTCGCCACCGCCGGCGTCTCCGACCTCGCCATCATCGCTGAACCCGACGCCGTCCTCGTCTGCCACCTCAGCCGCTCGCAGGAGGTGAAGGGACTGGTCGAACGGCTGCGCGAGATGTCGCCGTCGCATCTGGCGAGAGGCGCGTCCCCCGAGGCGCTGCCCGCGGCCGCGGCTAAGTTCGACAGCTGGCTGCGCCTGTCGGCCCTGCCGCTCTGGGCCACCCTTGGCGTCGACCCCGACGGCGGCTTTGTCGAGACGCTGGATGACGAGGGGCAAGCGCCTGCCGCTTTCCGACGCGCCCGGGTACAGGCGCGTCAGGCCTGGGTCTATGCCGCCGCCGGTCGTTCGGGCTGGACCGGGCCTTGGCGAGGGCTGGTCGAGCGGTCGCTGGACCGGTTCGAGACCACCAACCTGCGTGACGACGGCCTGTACCGGACACGGGTCTCGCGTAAGGGCGTCGTGATCGACGACACGCCCTGGCTCTACGATCAGGCTTTCGCCCTGTTCGCCTTCGCCGGAGCCGCTTCGGCGGGCGTGGCGGCTGACGACATGCAGGGCCGGGCGCGGCGTCTGCTGTCGGCGATCGACATCCTGCAGCATCCGGAGGGCGGCTGGCGCGAGGCGGGCGATCATCCGCATCAGGCCAACGCCCATATGCACCTGCTCGAGGCCTGTATGGCCTGGGAGGCGCTCGAGCCCGCTGGTCCATGGACGGACCGCGCGGATGAGATTGTCGCCCTCGCGCGCAGGCACTTCATCGATGAGGACACCGGGGCCCTGCGCGAGTTCTTCACGCCCGACTGGGCCCCCGCGACCGGCGACGATGGCCATCTTGTCGAGCCGGGGCATCAGTTCGAGTGGGCCTGGCTTCTGACCCGATGGGGGCGGGCGAGGGGAGAGGGCTGGGCCCGGTCCGCCGCTGAGGACCTGTACCGGACCGGTCTGTCCGGAACCGACGCCGCACGCTCGGTGGCGGTCGACGCCCTGAACGACGACGGTTCGGTCCGCTCCGCCCGCGCCCGTCTGTGGCCCCAGACCGAGTGGCTGAAGGCGGCGCTCATTCTCGCCGAACAGGGGGAGGGGGAGGCGCGATCGGCCTGTCTCGCCGATGCGGCGAAAGCGCTCTCCGGCCTTACCCGCTATCTCCAGCCCAACGGCCTGTGGCGGGACCGGATGGAGCCCGACGGAAGCCTTACGATCGAGCCGGCTCCGGCCAGTTCGCTCTATCATATCGCCGTTGCGTGGGAGCAGATGCGCGACACCGCCAAGGCGCTCCCGGATGCCTTCGCCTAGGGGAGCAGCGCCTCGCCCGCCGCACGTTTAGCCTCGATCTCAACCCGCACCTCGTCCAGCCGCCGGGCCCGCGTCCCCGCCGAGGCATGCTCCAGTTGCGGATACCGCACCCGCCAGTTCGACTCCCCGAACCGCCGCCAGAACGGCGCCGCCACGCCCGGATCGTAGCCGGCGCGCGCCAGCAGATAGAGGCCGACCCGATCCGCCTGCTGCTCCTTGCCGCCGGCCCCGCCCGAGACGTCTTCGCGGCCTGTGTTCTGCGTCCGCCCGACCCCGCCGACGTCGTCCCACTCCCGATGCCCCAGCACGTGGTGCGCCAGTTCGTGGCCGAGGATCACCGCCAGTTCGTCGTCGCTCTGTGCAAACCCGGCCAAGGCCGTGCTGATGAACAGCCGACGCCCGTCCGCCCTCGCGTTCAGTTCGTCCGACGGATTGAGCTGGACGTCATAGCCACAGGCGAGCTCGGGCCCGACAACGAACGACGACACTCGGTCACCCCGCCGGATTGTAATCTCGACAGGTCCACTCGCCAGCGCGGCGTCCAGCCGCGCGACGTTGGCCGCGAACCCGTCATAGGCCGGCTCCCGGACGGTCGATCCGCGCGTCAGGGCTTGTCCCGCCGCTTCAACGATCAGATCACCAGGCCTAAGCCCCGCCCGCGCCGCGGCCGACGCTGGAGGCGCGGCAAGCACGCCCGGCAGATCGCCGTCCAGGCCGAACCGGCTTTCAGCCAACGGCCGGAGCTCCCGGCTGTACAGATTGGCGGCATGCAGCGACCACCCGGCCGACTGGCGTTGCTCAGGGCACAGGGACGCATTCGCTTTGGACAGCTGGAACGCCACCCGCGCCACCCGCTCATCCAGTGCGGTCAGGGCCGCCAGCCGCGCCGGAGCATCACCGCTCGACATCGACGCGGACGAAACCCCTCCACCTCCGCATCCCGACAAAAGGGCGGCAGAGACCATGAGCGCGGGAATACAGGACAGACGAGAGATCATCGCTCCTACACAACAGGATAGGCGTCGTGGCGCAATCTCCGCCTCGCCGTCCGCGACATCCGGCCTCTTTTCCGTCCCGTATTGCGGCTAGACGCCTGCGCTCACCGGTGTATCCAGTGACCGCCCGATCCCAAGCCCGGCGCCGTCCCGCGCCACAGCCCGCGACGCATGTTCTCCAAACTCCTGAAACGCAAACCTCAGGTCCGCGCGCCCGAGAACCCCTCCGTGCCGGACGGCACTATTGTGTGGGCGATCGGCGACATCCACGGCCGGCTGGATTTGCTCGTCCCGCTGGTTGAGGCGATCATGGCGGACGCGGCGGCGAGTACGGCGGAGCGGAAGGTCGTAATTTTCCTCGGTGATTACATCGACCGAGGACCGGATTCGCGGGGCGTCATCGAGTATCTGGCGGCGCTGCCGAGGGATGCGGGGGTTGAGTGGCGATTCCTGAAGGGGAACCATGAGGAGACCATGCTGAATTTCCTCGAGGATTCTTCGGTGGGCGCCCAGTGGTGTGAGTATGGTGGTGATGCGACGCTTCGATCTTACGGTTTGAGCATACCGACCCTCCGGCACCGACAGGAAATGTGGGCCCATCTTTCAGCTGACCTAAATCATAAGCTCAGTGCCTCGGAGCGTCAGTTCCTGACCAAGCTGGAGACTTCAGTCACGCTGGGAGATTTCTACTTCTGCCATGCGGGCGCCCGACCGGGCGTGAAGCTGGAAGAGCAGGCCGAGGAGGACCTTCTATGGATACGTCGAACTTTCCTTGATAGCGAGCACGAGTTCGATCGCGTTGTAGTCCATGGACACACTCCTACCCGGGAGGTGCATCGGGATCACCGTCGCGTTGGAATTGACACAAAGGCCTACTCATCTGGGCACCTGACGGCCATCAGGATTGCTGGCCACCAGTTTGATTGCTTCCAGACAGAAGATGCAACAACGAGCGGCGTGTCGATCAGGCGACATCCTGTTCCGACCCAAGCCGCCAGCGCAGCCGCCTGACACCTAGTCGGCCCTCTGACGACGGCGTGCCGACTTCATGTCTACGGTCAGTTCCTCATCGCTGCGCGCCGCCATGTCCAGAAGTGCGCACATCATTGCAACGATGACAGCTATGGTCTCGGTGCGCAGAGGATAGTCGACCGCCGAGTGTAGCAACACGACACCGATCCCGATGCTCGCTGCCCTCTGGATATCTCGCTCTCGTCCAGGGCGAGCACGCCAAGCTGTCCATGATCTGCGGATGAACCAGACCAAGAACACGCAAATCAATGCCGCGCCCAACCAGCCGGTCTCAAGCCATATCTCAAGGTACTCGTTGTGGGCCTGATTGAAGAAGGTGGAGTCCAAGAGCTCCAGAGGTTCGACCGACCGATAAACTGCGTCGAATGAACCCAGTCCGGAGCCGAGCGGTAGATAGGTGTTCGCAGCCTCCGCAACGATCGGCCAATTCTCAAAGCGGCCTTCGCGGACGCCAGCAGTGTCGAAACGAGCCAAAAGGGGTGTCAGTGCAAAGATGACGATCGCGCCTACTGCTACGGTCGCACCGCCGACCAAGCCAAGCAATAGAGGTTTGGGTCGCCCGCCGCCCGATGCAATCCAAGCGGCGAGAATGCTGCCGGCCAGGGTCGGCACCAGCAATACCACGCCCATTCGTGAGCGAATTACGCCCAAAGACAGGACCATCATGCAGATGAAGAGTATCGACAACCATAGGGTCAACTTGTCCGAGCGATCCTGCCGTCGAAGCACTCTTGCTCCCATTACAGCCGCCAACGGCATGGTCAAAAGACACAGGGTGGCCAAATGATTTCTGTTAGCGAAGAATCCCACCACAGTTCCCGGACTCGTCGTCGGCCAGAGGTAGAGTTGGTCGCCGCCGCTAGCTACCTGCGCGGTGGCCAAGACGATGGAAAGGACAGCAAATCCCAAGATGATGTGAACCAGTCGTCCACGATCGGCTGATCCAGAGAGGCCGACGCCAATGAACATAGCGATAGGAGGCAGAAGAGCGAGGAACGACCGCCAAGTCTTATCTGGCGCAAACGAGAGAGCTGACCAACTTGGCTGGAGTCCGGACAGCTCAAGAGCAAGAGCAGCTTGGTCGCGGCCCGGCAACGCCGTCCACACGCTAGGTGGCAGGGGAATAAGCTGAACCAGCGGCAAGGCGGCCGTGCCGAAAATCAGAAGCATTGCAAGTGGAGTAGGCCGGGGACATCCGCCAAGCAGCTTCGATATAGCCAAGACCAGCACAGGCAGAGCAGCAAGTTCCACGAGAGCTAAGCGAAGTTCGTGCAGACGACTCGCCCCACCAGCGAACAGAGCCATGATCAGCAAGCCAATCATAGCTGCAGTCAGCGCGTTCCAAGATATTCTAGCGAAACTCGTGGGGCGACTACCCAATTTCGGACTCCCCGATCTGTCCTGCGACTACTCGCAACTTGTCGAACCACGCGACCGTGGTAGCTCGTCTGTCTCCGGGGTCGGATACCAGTCGCAAGCGCTGCACTTGGCAGTTTTCGGCCGGGATCGTGAAACCGAAGCTGAAACGCTTCCATGATCTCGTGTCGGCGCTTGCCCCGCTGACGGGGCTGATCACAACCGGCTGATTGGTTTCGACGCAGCTCACACTCCAGCGGAGGCGGGAAGTGTCCGGGCTTGTTTCAACCCGCACGTCGCCGATGATGCGATGTGACCCTGGCCGCAGCATAAGTATCTGTTCCGCCGCGATGACATTGGCGTACCCGTCGTATTCAACCCGTAGAGCCATTTCGTCAGGGCGGATATCGTCCTCAATGGCGGCGCTTGAAATGCCGGATGCGGGCGGCAGGCTCCAGCCGAACGGGAACAAGGTTTGTTCCGCTGAAATAGTGAAGTCGCCATTCTGGAGGTCGTCAAGCCGGCCAGGCCGACCAACTGCCTGTCGCAAGGTGCGGATTGCCTCGAACCGATTCTCACCATACCAGTGTTGGTAGACCCTGCTCAGCTCATACGTGCTGTAGCCGTGCGAGCTGTTTGACAGAGCGATCCCGAGTGCAAGTAGGACGGCATCGCCATCCTCTCGCTTGATCAGGTAATCAATGTAGGCTCCGCGCCATGACGGCTTGCGGCCGACGACGGTCGTCAGCGCTGGCAAAGCGCGTTGATCCGCAAGTACGGCGGATGTGAAAAGATTGTAGATACGATCGTTGCCGTCAGCCCATCTACGGGCGAGGGTGTCGGCATGTGCGAAGGCAGAACCATAGTCTCCTTGGCGCAGGCGTCTCTCAATCAGCCAAGCGTGAGATGGGTCGTCTCGCAGGCTCCAATTTCCTGCGAGAGTAAGAATATTGTCGGCCGCATCGAGACGGCCCGCACGCGCCTCGGCGAGACCAAGCACGCGTAGGGCCCGCGCGTTGAACGGGGATCTGGTCAAAGACATTTCGGCCAAGGAGCGGGCGTTATCGACGCGGTTGGCGACGAGCTCCGCCTCCGCCGCACGCCTCAGCACCTCGGGGGAGGTCGGCGCGGCCCGTACAGCCACTGCCGGCGGCGCCCGATCTGAAACGGGGGCCTTTACTATCTCCCATCCCAACCAGACAGCTCCAGCTATCAGGCCATAAACGGCGATCGAACCAGAGCGGCGGCGTGGGGTCACCGTGGTTTCGAGCGCCCAGCTTTGCCGGCGCCCGATGCGCCGTAGTTGTAGTCGTACGAATAGTCGTAGGACCCGTATTGAACTGCCTTGGTGTTGAACTTGGTCAAAACCACCCCAAGAATACGGCTGTTGCCTACTCCCAACCGACGAAGGGCACCTCTCGCTTGGGCCCGACGAGTCCCCTTGGATTCAAGGACGAAAACCGTGCCGCGCACCGCTGAAGCAAGAAGAGGGGCGTCAGCGAAGCCCAGGACAGGCGGTCCGTCAATCACGATATGATCGTAAGTCTGCATCGCATCTTCGAGCACTTTTGCTGCTCGATCTCCGCCCCAAAGCTCCGCTGGGTTTGGTGGGATCGGTCCGCAAGGAATGAAATCCAGCCCGGGTTGATCGGTGGTCTGAACCAGCGCGCGGAGATCGCCACTTCCGGACAATAGATTGCTCATTCCAGCGTTGTTTTCGCTTCCCACTACACGGTGCATGGAGGGGTTGCGGAGGTCCCCGTCAGCGAGCAACACGCGTCGCCCCAAGCGAGCCAGATTAAGGGCTGTCGCGTAGGCGGTTGTTGACTTACCTTCGGCTGGTCGCGAGCTCGTAACCAGCAGCGTCTTCGGCGCTCCTTCCGGCGTTGAGAACTGCAGAGCTGTGCGGAGGGAATAATAAGCCTCCGCGAAACCAGACCGCACGTCCATTAAGGCATCCTTCGGCGACTCTCCCTTCTGAAGGAGAGGGATTATGCCAAGGACCGAAAGGCCAAGCTTGCTCTCCACATCATCGGGCGAAGCCAAGGTTTCATCGAGGGCTTCCAGAACGAAGGCGAGCCCCACTCCGAGCCCGAGACCAGCCAGCGCGGCCAAAATCAGGTTAACCAACAAGCGTGGTTTCGACGGACGACTGGGAGGGTCAGCCGGATCGACGATCGAAATGTTGTTCGTAGTGACGCCGCCGGTCACGCCGACTTCGTTGTAGCGCTGAAGAAGCGCCGCATACAGCGATCGGCTGGTGTCTACTTCGCGCTGGAGAATGCCGTATTGAACGCTACGACCTCTGAGATCGAGCACATCGCCTTTCAGCCCTTCAACTTGACGAGCTAACGATCGCTCGCGATTCAGAGCCACATCATACTCGCCTCGTATAGATGAACGCACGCTCCCGGCGAGAAGGTTAATCTGTCTGGTCAGTTCGTCCGATCTTGACTTAAGTTGCACCATCTCCGGATAGTCCGGCTGATACAGTCTGCTCTTTTGCTCATACTCGGCAGTTACTCGAACGCGCTCCTCTACAAGCCGTTGCAGAGCTGGATTGTCCAGCACTTCAGGCAGTGTGAACAGTGACGCTCCGCTCGATTGACGCCATTTCTCTTCCTTACCGATGCGATCCGCGCGAGCTTCGGCTAGTGAGGCGTTGAGGGCAGATAGATTGGTACTGACGAGCGATTGAGTTCCGTCGGTCTGCGCTCCGGCTTCACGGACGTTTATAATTTGCTCGTTGGTGGCGTAGACAACCAACTGTCGCTCGGCGTCGGCGAGGCGTGCTTTAGTCTGCTCAATCCGGTCCTCAAGGAACTCACGCGCATAGGAAGACGACTCGTACCGGCGGTCGAGGTTCGATTGGATGAAGTTCTCCGCCACAGCGTTCGCGATGCGTGCCGAGAGAACTGGGTCAGGGCTGTCGAAAGATACGAGAACTAAGCGCGACCCACGTACAGGAGCCACGCCTAAGTTTTTCTGCATCGTTCGGATGACGGTCTCACGGCGCTGTGCGGCCTGAGCAGCGGCAGAGCGATCCCCTCGGCGGGGTGGCGAAACCCCCATCTGATCGAGGAACGCGTCAGACGAAGCTAGGCCCAAGTCATCGATTACCCGCTCTGCAAGCGACCGGCTGCGCAGCAGGCCATATTGCGTCTGAAAAAATTCTTCCCCCTGAACCATCGACTCCCTTGGATTTACATCCCCGCCGTCGATGACGCGGGCCGCTTCGCGATCAATCTGCAGGGTCGTCGTCGCGGTGAAGATCGGTGTCATAAGCAGCGTCAGCGCCACTCCCCCCACCAGCGAGGCCAAAAACGCGCCGGCGATGAGGAGGCGATGCTTTACAGCGATCCGCCAATACTCTGCGATGTCGAAGGCCGCTTTCGCGGGCTCTCCTGAATCGTTCGCGAGCGTTGATGCAGAGTTAAAATCAGTCCTGCGAAAGCTTCCGCCATCTCCGAACATTATGTACTTCCGATGCTCTAGCCCGCAGGCGATCTTGGTTCCGGCGGCCACAGGTCTGGCCGCTCCGTAAGTTGCGATGGAGCGCTGGACGCGCCCGCCATCTTAGCTTGAAGCGTAGAAGACAAACGAAGCGAGCGCTGGTAGCGCTTGAAGGATGTCTTGCATGCGCGCTCCAAGACGCGACGTATCTACGACCACCACGTCGTCCCCGGACAGTATCGGGTCTTCCGCATCTCCAGCCCGGATCGCCTGAACGTCGAACAGAGCGACCATTGATCCTTCACTGACGTTTCTGAAGACCGCGACCTTTCGCAGATCGGCGATGCGGGTTGGCCCCTCTGCCATCGCTATGGCTTGCATCAAGGTCGTTCGACCGCGCATTTCATAGACGCCGGGCTTGGCGACTGCACCATCGATCGTAACCTTCTGGCTCGCCGCTTCAGCAACGGTGACGCTTACGCTCGGGTTACGCAGATAACGGGCGCCGAGGCGTTGTTCCAATTCGCTGGAGAGTTCGGTTGGGGTAAGGCCCGCGGCCTGGACATTTCCGATCAGCGGCATGTTCAGCGTCCCCGACGCATCCACACGGATCTCATCAAAGGAAAGATCCTCAACTTGGAAGACGGTCACCTTGAGAAGGTCGGCTGGCCCGATCCGGTAAGAAGATTGATCTAGAGGAAGGGGCTGGCTGAATCTTTGCGGAGCGAACTGCGTCGACAGGCCCTCTCTGTGCGGAGCGCTCGCACAGCCGGCGAGAAGCAAGCCGAAAGCCAGGATCGAGATTTTGTACATGGTCAGGGGTAGTTCCGGTCGCGGCAATCGATGAGGCCCCGTCACTCAAGTGGCACGGGCTCGAAGCTCATAGCGACAGAAACCCGGTCCGTCGATGGCGATCAAAGCCCTGCGAGCAGTCTGGTCTTTCGCGGTCGGAACTCTTCCATATCTGTTGCCCTCCCCCCATTCAGCCGTTAGAGCCCCGCATCCGCGGGTAGGAAGTCGAGGCGACTCCGCAGTTACGCTACCGCCGCGTTCGGTGCATCTTGAGGGCATTTTGATAATCCGCGTTGCACCCGACGAGCAGAGTGGTGGTGAAGCCAAGGGGTCAACTTGGCTTTTGACCGCTATCATCCTGCTTGTCTCCGTGGTCGGCCTGCCACTGGCTTACGCGTTGGCCGCCGAGGGGGCTCGCTTCAGCGAAGTCCTAACTGATGAGCGCGCTCCGCACGTGGTGCTGAACGCTGGTTGCAGCGCCCTCATTATGTTCTTGTCGCTCGGGCTGAATGGGCGACTTGACCGGAAGCTCGCGGCTGTTCTCGCTCACGTCTTGCTGGTCCATGGAGTGCTTGCTTTCACGATCCTTGTTACAAGGCAGTGGTATTCGAACAAGGTGATGCTCACGGCGGCGGCGACGTCCGCCGTCTTGGGCTCGCTCGTAATGCTTGCGCGCCATGTGAGTGCCAAGCCGCGCATTGCCCTCTTGGGTCGATGGCACCCCCTCGCACTGGAACTCAAGACCAATGTAGATCACGTTGAGGATCCGTCCATATCCCTGAACGACTACGACATCCTCCTCTCGTCGGACATGTTGGACCTGTCGCCAGAGTGGTCTGGTCCCGTCGCCCAAGCGATGCTGCGGGGCCGGCAAGTCCGGCATCTCGCAGAGTTCGTCGAAGAAAGCCAAGGCATTGTCTCGATCGACCACTTCGATCTAGAGCACCTGTCGGCGTCACGGCTGAATAGCTACCGGCTTCGCAAGCGCCTTATCGATCTCGCACTTGTTACGGTCGCCGCGCCCTTCGCAGTCATACTGGTGGCGATTGGAGCGCTTGCGGTGTGGCTGACGATGGGGCGGCCGTTGCTCTTCAATCAAACGAGGGTCGGGCTGGGTGGGCATAGCTTTCGGATGTACAAGTTGAGAACTATGCGCGTCGCGGCGACGACTAGCGGCCAAGCGACACTTAAGGGTGACAGCAGAATAACGCGCATCGGGCAAATCTTGAGGCGGTTCAGAATCGATGAGCTTCCCCAGCTTCTGAATGTTCTGAAGGGCGACATGAGCATCATTGGCCCACGGCCCGAATGGGACGTGCTGAGCCGCGAGTACACCGAAGCTGTACCAGCATACGCGTATCGAAGCCTCGTCCGTCCCGGAATTACTGGTTGGGCCCAAGTGCGTGCCGGCTATGCGAGCAACATTGAGGAAACTCGGATCAAGCTCACCCACGACCTCTTCTACGTTAAGAACATATCCTTTGCGCTGGACATGCAAATTCTGGTCCGAACAATCTGGACGTTGATCGGCGGCGGCGGTGCTCGCTAAGCGTTTTCTCCGGACAGCAAGACACTGACCCCGAACTGTCTGAAAGTTAACCGTCGTTCAGGTAAATTCGTCCGGCTCAGCAATATCGAAAGCAGCTAAGATCACGGGAACTGGAACTAGAGCATGACCCCGTATTGGCTCATCTTGGGGATTGGGATTATAGGCAGCTTATTCGAGCGACCGCGTGTGCTCAGCACTCGCGTCCCGGTTCTGCCTGTCATGATCTTTGCTATGGTAATCATAGCGTTATTTGTTGGCTTGCGATATCAGATCGGCACTGACTGGTACACATATCTTGTCTATTACGTTGATGTATCTCGACTGGATATCCGAGGCGCTGTCGAATACGGGGATCCGGCGTACACATTGCTAAACTGGCTATCGTCCAGGCTTGATTTCCACATCTGGTTCGTCAACCTAGCCTGCGCGATTATTTTCTGCGCCGGGCTTTACGTCTTTGCATCCGGACAGACGCGGCCTTGGCTTACGCTCACCGCATCGATCCCATACCTCATTATCGCTGTGGCGATGGGATACACCAGACAAAGCGCCGCTATCGGTCTGGTTCTGGTCGGCCTGCATTTCTTGCTACGGCGTCAGGGAGTCGTGACGTTCCTCGTGTTTTCCGTTCTTGCCGCTACGATGCACAAGAGCGCACTTATGATCGTTCCGATCGCCCTCGCGCCTCTAGTCTGGCGGAAATGGTGGGCTATCCCGCTCGGCCTCGCTGTCGGCGCCGCAGGTTACTTCCTTCTGTTGCGGGATGAGCTTTCTGCCCTATTCGATCTATATATCGCTTCTGAGTACGATTCAGCAGGTGCGCTTATCCGGGTAGGTCTCACGGCAGTTCCGGCTGCCATATTCGTTGCTGCTTCATCAAGAATGCGCATGCCTGTCGTAGAACGTGAGATTTGGTTGAGCCTATCACTGTTTTCGTTGGCTATGGTTCCGGCCGTTTTGCTTTCGCCATCAACGACCGCTATAGACCGCTTGGGGCTCTATCTTATACCGGTTCAGCTTATCACGATCTCGCGCATTCCAGATCTTCTCGGCGGGAGCGAGGCGTCATCGAAGACCGCTCTTTTTGCCTGCCTAGCCTATTGTGCTGGCATACAGTTCGCATGGTTCTCTGTAGGTGCCTATACGTATGCTTGGGTGCCCTACTACAACTATCTTCAGATTTGGCTTCGCTAAAATGATCAATGTCTTGGTAATCGTCGGAACTCGACCTGAGGCCATAAAAATGGCCCCGGTAATTCGGGCCTTGAGACTCGACCCAAGGTTTTCAGCAACTGTTTGCTCGACCGGTCAGCATCGGGAAATGCTGAAGCAGGTTCTTGATGTTTTCGGCATAAGCGTTGATCGGGAGCTCTCGCTCATGACGCCCGGACAATCACTTCCAGATCTGACTGCGGACGTGGTGCGTGGGCTCGACAGTATCATTGGTGAAACCGACCCTCAGTGGGTTCTCGTTCAGGGTGACACTACTACTGCCTTCTGCGGTGCCCTTGCTGCGTTTTATCGGAAGGTAAGAGTGGCCCATGTTGAGGCAGGCCTTCGCACCGGCGATATGATGTCGCCGTGGCCCGAGGAGATGAATCGTCGACTGATTTCCGGCTTGGCGAGTCACCACTTCGCGCCGACAGAGCGGTCGGCCGCCAACCTCGTCCGCGAAGGGCATGACCCTGAAACGGTTACTGTAACAGGAAACACCGTCGTTGATGCGTTGCGCCATGTGTCGACAGGCTTGTCGGACGGAGCACTGAGCGTCGTAAGACCGTACACTGCACCGACGCCCGGCTCCCGGCTGATCCTCGTTACAGGGCATCGTCGAGAGAATTTCTCGGAGGGCTTGGGCAATATGTGCGAAGCGCTCAAAATTCTAGCGGGGCGTGGTGATGTGGAGATCGTCTATCCGGTCCACATGAACCCGAACGTCCAAACGATTGTGCGTGCGCAGCTCGCTGATATCCCGCACATTCAACTCATCTCACCTCTCGCCTATACCGAGTTTATTCAGGCGATGATGGACAGCTATTTTATCGTCAGCGACAGCGGCGGGGTGCAAGAGGAGGCGCCGGCCTTGGGGAGACCAGTTCTGGTGACCCGGGATACGACCGAACGGCCGGAGG
This sequence comes from Brevundimonas sp. NPDC092305, assembly GCF_044755415.1. NCBI lineage: Bacteria > Pseudomonadati > Pseudomonadota > Alphaproteobacteria > Caulobacterales > Caulobacteraceae > Brevundimonas > Brevundimonas sp. NPDC092305. The sequence goes on from NZ_JBIVQY010000001.1 coordinate 93,890, forward strand.
CTATCGAGGCCGGCACTGCAATATTGGTCGGTCGAGAGACAGACGCACTCGTGTCGTGGGCAGCGACCTTGCTTGACAACCCTAAAACGTACAACGCCATGGCGAAGACGGCAAATCCCTTTGGCGACGGCACAGCTTCCGTGCAGATTCTTGATCGTCTTGCCCGGATCTGAGAGCCGGCTTTGACAGCCTTCCTATATTTTGTCGCGCTTTTTGGAAGCAGGCTCGCTTCATTGGCAAGTCTTTTGGTCCTCGCGCGCCTGCTGGATCCTTCTTCCTTCAGTATTTACACCGTTTGCATCACAAATGCGTTGTTGGCCGCGACAATTGGGGGGGCTTGGATGACCTCAGGCGTCACGAGGTTATTTCCAGTGCGGAGCGCCACGGAACAGGCTGCGGACATCTCTACCTTTGCTGTTCTAATACTGATCGCGGGGATCATCGTTCTCACCGTCAGTGGCGCAGTCGCATCATTTACTCGCAATAACGTGCTTCTTTCCATGTTATCCGCTGGTCTAGCACTTTCCTTGCTCGTCAGCGATCTCGGCTTGTCAGCATCAAACGCCGTACGGGCACATACGACTTACGCGGCTGCATCGCTCGTTCGAGGTGTCGGTGTCGCTATTTTGCCCGCTGCGTTCTTTTTGCTGGGAAGAACTATCGAATGGGCAATCGCAGGGCAGATCATGGGCTTCCTAGCGAGCATAGTTCTGACAACGGGAGCTCGGCGTCTATGGACAACAGCTTTGCCTTGGAAGCTGTCGTTAGGCCGGGTTCAACCTTATCTTAGTTTCGGGGTTGCTGGTACGCTTCTGCTCTCGATCTACATTTTAATCAATGCGGGCATGCGAAACGTACTGGCGCAGTGGGGTGACCCAGAGATCGCAGGTCAGTGGGCAATGCTCTCGGACTTGTTTTGGGGGCCGCTTGCTCTCGGAACCACTACCCTTACCCTAATTTGGCTTCCGGTGCTTTACTCATTGCGGGAACAGGAAGAAGAGAGGCGGGTCGCTTCAGGTCGATACTTCGCGGCCATCAGCGCCGTCGTCGCGCCCTTCATCATTGCTGGTTGCCTATTTGCGCCGGTAGCCGTTGACCTCGCTCTTCCGGGTCCGAAAAGTACACAGCTGGGGATTATGGGTCAGCTTGCTTGCATACAGGCTGGGCTCTTGGCCGTGGTCTATACGTTGGCGAGCATTCTAATGACTGATGGGCGAAAGCGTGATGTTGTCGTTCTGGTCGCAGGGACGAGTGCTGTGGTCGTAGGCAGCTTGACTTGCGTTGTAAGGTTGGTGCCGCCCGAGCAAGCGCTTGGCCTCGCGGTATTCGTGGAAGCTTTGTGCCTGACAGCCGCGGCTGCGTGGGTGCTGAGTCGCAGGCTATTTAGAGTGAACTTCAAAAGAGCCAGCGTGGCGGCTGTTTGCGTCGCGCTCTCCCTAACAGCGGGTTTTGCGGCCTGGGTTTTCGCACGTTCAGAAATCTTCGCGGCGCTAGCGGCAGGTCTTGTCTATCTTGCCACGGCATATCCAACCGGGTCGCTCCAGCCTCTGGTAAGCAGCCTGAGTAATCGGGGAAATTAAAATGAGCGGCGGCGAAAAAGTAATAATAATAAGATCTATCCCAATATCGAGAGATTCACGTGCCGAGCGCATGATCTCTGATTACATAGCAAACGGCTATGAGGTGACCAAGCTTTTCTGGTCTAGGGGTGAGAATGTGCCCGCTGATGCGAATAGTCACATTTACCGGGGTTTGGGTCGATATGGCGGACGTTGGACGAACTTAGGCGCGCTTCTTCGTTGGCACCTCTTTATGGCTTGGACACTGTGGGAGCGCCGGAAAGAGGTGACAGTGGTCCATTCCGTAGATTTGGACTGCGGTTTGATAGCGGTTCCCTTTGCACGTCTGTTAGGCAAGCGAGTCGTTTATGACGCCTACGATCAACTAGCCGCCGGGATGCGCGTCGGGGTCGTGCGGGGATTTCTTTCCGCGCTTGAACGGTTTGTTCTGCGCAAGGCTCATGTCGTAATCTTCCCCGACGAAAGCCGACTGGAACAATACGGCGTTCAGCCAGACCCGAAATACATGATCCTTTCAAACATCCCGAGCGCGGATGCGCTGGCAGGACCGGCGCGTAAGCGCAGAGTCCAGGGAGAGCCCATTCGCCTGTGTTATGTCGGAACGCTTGAAGCCGTCCATCGCGGGCTGGAGTATCTCCCTGAACTCAGCGAGCTTGAACCCGGCATCGAATGCTGCGTCGCGGGTAACGGTCCGCTCGAGTCGATGTTTGAGGCCGCTGCCGCTGGTCGCGAAAACTTTAAGTTCTACGGTCGCGTCAGCTACACGGAAGCCGTACGGCTTATGCGAACGGCCGACGTTCTCTACGGCCCTTATCTTCTAACGACTCCTGCTCATCGTTACGCATCCCCTAACAAGATGTTTGAGCACCTCGCACTCGGGCTCCCTCTGATAACGAACAGTGGCGGGCCGCCCGGGAACTTTGTCGCCGCAAATGGCACCGGGTTTATCTTTGATGGGTCGAAAGAGGGGCTTCTGCGTCTTGCGGCCACGCTCGATCTGCGGTCATGCCAAACAAAAGGATATCAAGCAGCCCGGATATGGCAGACAGATTTCAGCCACCTGAGGTCACGGCAAGTCAGCGCCTTCATAGTTCGGTTAAATACTGCGGCGTCAGCTTAGATTTTTCTAGCGATCGTCGCAGAATACGCGTTAGTCCCGGACAAATAACATGTCCGCACCGATTAGCGTGCATGTGGTGAGGTCGGAATGGCCACGGCCCAGCGAGGCTAGCCGAAATCCCAATTGTAGATGTAGGTCAGTTCACGGCAACGTGGGGTGGCTTCGCGTGCCGGCCGTGCGCCGAGAAGGTGGAAGCCCTTCGGGGCCATCGACGCCTAGAACTCGAACATGATCTGCCGGTTCACCGGATAGACTGGTTGAGCCCTGAAAATCCGCCCAACGTTTTTAACGGCCTTGCGGATGAGGCCGCGGCCAAACTCCGTCCAGCCAACGCAATAGTAGATGACGTGCCGCTTTGGGCCGAGGCTGTCAAAACGGTCAGCCTCGTAAGAGCGAACATGCTCAAGGTCGAGTGGGGCTTCCCGATACGGCACGACGATGAAAAGTCTCTGGGACTTCAGGCGCAGCTCAGTCGCGATGGCCAGATCATCGTCGAGGTGTTCGAGAACGTTTGAGGCGATAATCACGTCAGATGCCGGGACAGCTTCCACACCACCCGCAATGAAGGTCGCGAACTCCCCATACTTGCGGCGAGCCTCATCGGTAGCAGAGTTGGATATGTCTACGCCGACGAGCTTCGCCTTAGGATATGCCTCGCGGTACACTGGGAAAGCGTCTCCCGTTGCGCAGCCGAAGTCGACGATAGTGCCATCGAAATCGGCGGGGATGCCAAACCGCTTGACCTGAGCCTTAGCAAACTCGGTCGTCTGCCAAGAGCCGCGATGGGTTTGCCAGTCCCCAGTCGCGAAGCGCTTTTCCCAGTAGGACGGCGAGTTGATCTGCTCTGTTGTCATGTCGCGTCATTAGCCCGCCCGCGTTCTGGCGGCAATCCAGCTAAAAGGATCCGCCCTTGTCCGCGGTGCGCAGGTCATGCCGCATCTCTGCTGGGATACGTGGTCTCGCTCCTGACGGCTTTCGGGCTTGGCGCAGTATTTTCGACCATCGTCCCGCAGCCTCAAGACCGGCCTAAACGCGGCGGCCGCCAATGACGAGGCGACCGGCGAAGGCGGCTGTCATCTCATCTTTGGCAACCTCCCTTACCTACACGACCCGCGCGCTCTAGTAAGAAGTCGAGGTAGATAGACTGATTCCAGATCGACTCAGTGGCGTAGCCCGGCCTACTTCGCAAGATTGCAATGATCGTTCGACAGCAATAGCTAGCGGCTTTAACGCGCGTCTAACTGCCTCGGGGCGGAATGAACCGGAGACATTCTTTAGCCGACAGATTGGGCTGGAGCATCACCCGTCGCGGTAAGTAGATGGGCTAAATTGCGGGCATGATCGGCCACATCAAAGTTGTCTTCGGCGAAAGATCGGGCATTGAGCGCCATCTTTTCAGCGGCCTGCGGATTGTCGATCAATGTCTCGATCGCTTCCTCCAAGTTTTCAACGGTGGGCCGCTGGAGCAGCAATCCTGTCTGTCCCGGCAAAACGCCGTCCCTGCAACCGGGGCCATCGGTAGTGATAACTGCACGTCCGCTAGCGGCGGCTTCCATTAGAGTTGCAGGTAAACCTTCGCGATAAGAGGAGGGGAGAACCAATGCATGCGCCTGAGCAAGGAAAGGCCTGACGTCCGACTGCGCTCCGACATAGTCCACCCAGCCCTGCCTACGCCACTGGCTGACCTCATTCTCAGTAAAGCCGTTGGGACTAGGATCCCAAGGACCAACCAGCAGAAAACGTACGCCGTCATGTCTTTTCCTAACGCGGCGAGCAGTCTCTACAAATATTCCGACGCCTTTATCCCGCAGCAGTCGAGAAATCATGACAAATGTCATGGGGCCTGCGGGCCACTTTGCGGGACGAAAGTTGGATAGGTCGACGCCTATCCCGGGCATACGTGTTATTGGAAGTGACCGGGCTCGACGTCTGAAGAACAGTTCATCGTCACGGTTTAGCACCACAAGATGGTGCGTGGCCCGCAGCCCAATCTTAAAGACGAGTTCAGCAAAAGCTCGCGCAACCAGGCGCTTCAGTTCCCTGCCTCGACCGAAGGCGTAGCCGAGACCCTCGATCAAGACGACCCGCCGGGGTACATGTGCGACCCGAGCCGCGATGGCGCCGTACATTCCGGGCTTGAGGGCGTACCCGAAGAAGACATCCGGCCGCTCTTCGCGGCAGATTTTAATCAGATGTCGCACTGCAACCGCATCGGCCAAAGGGTTTAGACCCGTCGGCACGATTGGCCAGGTACGATAGCGTACGCCCATCTCGTTTAACTGAGCTTCAGCGGCATCGTTAGCCCAACCACCTACGGCAACGATTTCATGGCCTTGGGCGGCAAGTTCTGTCAGAACCGGACCGCGGAAATGCGGCAGCATCGCTGGGTTTCCGCCGCAGACGAGTATCTTCATCGATCAAGCCTCAACTGAGGCTGCAGCCTCGCCCGGCTCCTAAAGCTCCTCCGGTGGGCAGACAACCCTAACTTTCTGCGGCGACCGAGCGCGCAAGGGGATCTATCGGGGCGCGGATAGGCAGGGTCCCGTATTGTCCCCGCCACTCAGGGCCAATGTTCGCCCTCACGACTGGTCCAGAGCTAAAGCTATTTTCTGCGACCCAATTTGCTCCGTCAGCGCTATCTAGAAATAACGCGCCTGGATCGCCTTCGAAACGACACTCGATCGCCCGGAGCGCCACGCGCGAAGTATGCGCACTTCCGTTCGCTCTAATTCCTCGAAAGGTCGTGCGGACTGCGGAAATGGATGAGAGCTCGATTGCTCCGGGCAGACCATTCCAATCGATGATGCAGTCCCGGAGCGTCGTTCTGGGACCGAAGCGTGCAAGGAAAGGCTGCTTTGTGGCGCGCATCGCCACCCGTTCAATGGCCAAGGCAGCGGAGCTTTGATTCGACACAAGGCTTTGTCCGCCATAGTCGCCGTCAGCGTAGTCAATATAAGTGTCTACAAGCTCGACCCGAGCATCACTCATCTCATCGCCTAGAATAAAAAGTCCTACACGTGTTCGGCTCATGTGGGACCGGTGGATTCGCAAACTTATCTTTGAACCCTGTTCCTCAACATGCACGGATCGCTCGTACCCTACAATTGGGCTATCCTCGATAATCGCCTCATATCTAGCCGACGAGAACTCGAATACGCATCCAGCGCGGCTATATTTTTCCGGGTATCCGGTCATTGGTGAATGCTGGATACGGATCTCCGCGCCGTCTTGGGCGTAGGCGTGATAGAACGCGTCACCAAAAGCGTCATAAGTGTCGTAGGCGTACCAGTGCCCGCCCACGTTTTCGGCAGAGCAGTGCTCAATGGTAGAGGATTGCGTCCCGATCGCTCGAACGCCGTGGCCGTAGAAATTGCGGATCTTGCAGTGCCGCATTTCGAAATGCTCGGCGGAAGAGTTTACAGCGCCGACACGGCGCAGGATGCCGTAATCAGTCTCGCTCCACTGCTCGGGGACGCCCCTCCCATCGAGAACCAGGCCCGATAGTGAGAGGCGCGTCCTCCGCCCCACTTTAGGTGGTGTCGGAAAAATAAAATCGCCCGCGAAACTTAGGATGTCGACGGTCCGGTCTGCGGTAGCCCGCAACTCAGCACCATCGGACAAAATCTCCAGCTCATCGCCCGCGGCGGGAGCGACTTCGCAAAATCCGTCAGGAACGCTGTAGAAAGGGTATAGGTTCGGAACGAACACCGGAATCTTAAGCGCGATGGCAGCTTCGCAACAGAGCTTGCACGCTGGACTATCGTTTAATCCGCCGGTTGCACCGAACATTTGCGGAGTCAGTGGACGACTAGCGATCTCCCACCAAGAACCGTCTAACGTCTGTATCCTTGCGAGATGTTCTGGCGCTGAACTAACCCGCCGCCAGATCGCCCCGCCACCGTCCCTTGGGACGGCGTAAGCTGCGGTCGTCACGAGGTTATGCGCCGCCCCGATCCGTGCGCTTGCCAGATCGCCTCTTGTTCGGAATCTCGGGAGGATGGGCCCAGGCGCTGATTCTTTCACGAACAACTCAGCGGGATCGCTTATTGAAAAGCGAAGGGGGATCGCGAAAAGCGCTGATGTGGCCCCATTGATAATACGTCGGCGAGTTGGCTGCGGCGAGCAGCGACCCGCGTCGCGCGTCGGCTCACTACAAGGGCTATGACGTCTCATTTCTCAAGTTTTGTCCCCCTCAACAATGGCCAGTCGATGACATGACTGAAGGTCTCCGGAGGTTTCTCCACCAACAGCAGCCGACTTGCAGTGGCAGGCCGGGGAGAGGTAGATCGGGCTTGGCCCTGCATTGGAGAAGCCGTTTTGAATCGATCGGTTCTCGTTACCGGCGGTGCCGGCTATATCGGCTCCCACACCTGCAAGGCGCTCGCCCAGGCGGGCTTCACACCCGTTGCGTTCGATAACCTGACTCTCGGCTCAGCGGAGTTCGTTAAGTGGGGTCCTCTGGTCGTCGGAGATACACGCAAATCTGAGCAGGTCGCGGCCGCTATTCGTGACCACGACGTTCAAGCGGTTATACACTTTGCCGCACTATCGTCGGTTGGAGATTCAGGAAGGCAGCCCTCCGCCTACTACGGTAACAACGTTGGCGGGCTTATTAGTTTGCTTGACGCTATGGTCGAAACTGGGTGTGAGGCTATCGTTTTTTCAAGCACGGCTGCCGTCTACGGCGAACCCGATCAGGTTCCCATCTCCGAGGATGCGGCTACTCGACCAGTGAACGTTTATGGTCACTCCAAGCTCATGTGCGAGCAAATCCTGCGCGATCACTCGGCCGCAGGCCTGTTGCGTGCGATAAGCCTCAGATACTTCAACGCTTCAGGCGCTGATCCTCACTCTGAGATCGGCGAGTTCAGGGAGGCCGAGACCCATCTGATTCCGCGCGCGATGATGGCGCTGCAGGGTTATGTAGGCGACTTCCAAATCTACGGGGCCGACTTCCCGACTCCTGACGGGACCGCGATCCGAGACTACATCCACGTTTGTGATCTCGCGCATGCGCACGTTCTCGCCGCCGAGGCGCTCCTTCGCGGGGAGGCGGGCGGCGAGTTCAACCTGGGAACAGGCGAGGGTTATTCAGTTGGCGAGATTCTGCGAGAGATCCGACGGGCGACTGGACGAGATCTCAGCACTCCGACCGGCGCACGCCGCGTTGGCGACCCGGCAAGGCTGGTTGCCGACCCGACGTTAGCGATTGATCGCCTAGGCTTCGTGACCAAGCATTCCTCGTTGGAAAACATCATTTCTACGGCGTGGCGTTGGCATCAGCGGGCCCACCCACTGAGAAACGATGGGCCCAGCGGAAGCTAGGCGGCTGAATAAATCGGGGTGCTTTGCGTGATAGCACTAGCCAGTCCTCCAGCCAGATCCCGTACCAGATCCTCCGGGTGCTCCAGCCCCACCGACAGCCGAACCAGCCCGTCCGAAATCCCAGCCGTCGCGCGCGCCTCCGGCGTCATGGCCGCGTGCGTCATCAGCGCCGGGTGCGCCACCAGGCTTTCGACGCCGCCCAACGACTCCGCCAGCGTGAACACCTCCAGCCCGCTGACGAACGCCCGCACCGCGTCGATGTCGGCCAGCTCGAAGCTCAGCATGGCACCGAAGCCCTTCTGCTGACGCGCGGCCAACGCATAGTTCGGGTGGCTCTTCAGGCCGGGATAGTTGACGCTCTTCACGGCGGGATGCACCTCGAGCCATTCGGCGATCGTCTGCGCCGTGGCCTGCTGGCGCTCGATGCGGGCGAAGAGTGTGCGGACGCCGCGGAGGGTCAGGTAGGCGTCGAATGGGGAGCCGGTGACGCCAAGGCAGTTGGCCCACCAGGTCAGCTGTTCGAGGTCGGCGGGATCACGCGCGACCACGCAGCCGCCGACGACGTCGGAGTGGCCGTTGATGTATTTGGTGGTCGAGTGGATCACAAGATCGGCTCCCAGCGCGATCGGGGTCTGGAGGGCCGGCGACAGGAAGGTGTTGTCCACCGCCGCCTTGCAGCCGACGGCGTGGGCGCGCGCGCAGATGTCGGCGATGTCGACGACGCGCAGCAGAGGGTTCGAGGGCGTCTCGATCAGGATCAGTTTGGGGTTCAGCGCGAAGGCGGCGTCCAGCGCGGCGGCGTCGCCCTGATCGACGAACTGGACGTCGAAGTGATTGCGACGCGCGCGGGCGCACAGCAGGCGATGGGTGCCGCCGTACAGGTCGTGCGGGGCGATCAGCAGGTCGCCGGGCTCCAGCGATGACAGGGCCAGATCGACCGCGGCCATGCCGGTGGCGGTGACCACGGCGCCGCAACCGCCCTCCAGCTGGGCCAGCGTCTCGGCTAGCACGTCGCGAGTTGGGTTGCCTGAGCGCGAGTAGTCGTACTTCCGCTTACCGTCGAGGCCGTCGAAGCTGTAGTTCGACGACAGGTACAGGGGCGGCATCACCGCGCCGTGGGCGGGATCGGTGTCCACGCCGTGACGGGCGGCGGTCGTACAGGGGTGGGGTGTTTCCGAACGGCTCATGCGGCGATCTCGCGGGCGTTGAAGGCGGGCAGGGAAGAAAGGGCGTCGTGCAGGGCGCGGCCTACAAGGTCGCGCTCCTTCAGGAAGGCGTCGTGACCGAAGATCGAGGGGGCCTCGATCAGACGGCGCAGGTTGGGCGCGCGGTCGGCCAGTTCGCGGCTGTCCTCGAACGGGACCAGCCGGTCGGAGGTGAAGCCGATGACGGTCAGGGGGCAGCGGATGGCCTCGGGCGCGACGGCGTGGCGGTCCAGCGAGTCCGATAGGGTGATCCAGCGGTCGGCGCTGGTGACGTCGGCATAGGCCCCGCCGCGCGCGATCAGATAGTCACAGACCGGGTAGGCCCCGCCGGCGGCTTCGGGGGCGGCCGTGTTGAAGCGCAGGGCGAACTCTTCGGAGGTGCGATAGGTGGTCATGGCCAGCTCGCGAGCCAGCGCAATCCCTTCGGCCTCGCGGCCGCAGTCGCGGGCGAAGGCCAGCAGCCGGCGTTGCACGCCGCGCCAGGCGGTGGCCGCCGGATGGCTGCGGTGGGCGGCGGAGACGGCGACCAGTTCACCGATGCTCTCCGGAAACAGTTCGGCGAAGGCGAGGCCGACGCAGCCGCCGTAGGAGGCGCCGACGAAGGCGTCGATCGTCGGCTCGCCGATCGCATCGAGCAGGACAGCCAGCAGCCGGGCCTGATCCTGAGTGGTCAGGGTCACGCCGGCTTCGTCCCGTCCGGGCAGGAAGTCGAAGGCCAGAACCCGCACGCGGTTGAGATCGACGGGGCCTCCGGCGCGGACGGCCCAGGACCACCAGCGCGCGGCGAAGCGGCCGCTGGAGATGCCGCCGGCGACGACGACCAGCGGTCCGCGTTCGGCGCCGTGCAGGCGGCCGACGACCTCAGTCGCTTCAAGACGCTCGCCGGAGCCCAGTCGGAAGTCGGCCGGAATCGCCGCGCGCACATCCTCGCCGGGCGCTTCGTCGATGGGCCATTCCGTGGACGCCACAGGTCCGCTCCTCGATCATCGAAGAGCGCGGACGGGGCGGCCAAGTCGTGCGGTGAAAGACCCGTGAAGTCGCAGGGACCCGAGGGGTCCATCGCTTCACTCATCTCTCGCGGCTTCCGAAGACGCCCCGCAGGAGTTGGCACCATCTCCTTGGATCGGGTGGATCCAAGGAAGGTTGCCCCGGCGTCAAAGGGCCTAATCCCTCAGCCGGTCTTGATGAGTGCTCCTACCGTGACGAAGGGGACACGCCCCGTCAATCCCCGAAACTTGCTGCGGTCGCGAATTGCTCGAGCGTGAACGCACATGCAATGAACATGCGCTGTGAGCGTAATGTCCTGCGGTGTCATGCCTCATCATGTCGTGAAATATCGCTTTTGAGCATGACGTGTCCACAAATCATCCTCCGCCCACTTGCGCATTTCGCAAATGCGTTAAACAGTTCGCACTTGCGTAACGACATCCTTGGGGGATCGGGAATGACTCGACTTCGTATGTGTATCGGGGGCGCCATAAGCCTCCTCGCCACCGGCCTTGCGGGCGCGGCCGCGGCGTCCACGCCGGCGCTGCTGCCGCATCAGGCGGCGCTGGAACTGGACGGCGCCGGGACCGCCTGGCTGGGGACGTCGACTGCGCTGGTCATGCTGATGACCCTGCCCGGACTGGCCCTGTTCTACGGCGGCATGGTGCGCCGCAAGAATGTCATCGCCACCATCACCCAGTCGGTGGGCGTCTTCTCGGTGGTCACTCTCGCCTGGTTCATCGCCGGCTACACCATCGCCTTCGGCACCAACGGCAGTGAAGCCGCGAACGCCTGGATCGGCAGCCTCGACGCCGTCTTCCTCAACGGCGTGACGCTGGAGACGGCGCACAGACTGCTGCCCGGCATTCCCGAGTTCATCTTCCTCAGCTTCCAGCTGACCTTCGCCATCATCACCCCGGCGCTGGTCACCGGCGCCTTCGCCGAGCGGCTGAAGTATTCCGGCCTGCTGCTGTTCACCTTCCTGTGGTCGCTGATCGTCTATGCGCCGATCGCCCACTGGGTCTGGGGCGGAGGCTTCCTCGGCACCAGCGGCGTGCTGGACTTCGCCGGCGGCGCCGTCGTGCACGTGAACTCCGGTGTCGCGGGTCTGGTCTGCGCCCTCTTCCTTGGCGCGCGGAACGGCTATGGCCTCTCGCCGATGAACCCGCACAATCCGGTGCTGACCATGATCGGCGCCTCGCTGCTGCTGGTCGGCTGGATCGGGTTCAACGCCGGTTCGGCGGGCGCCGCGAATGCGCTCGCCGGCGCCGCCCTGATCAACACCGTTCTGGCCGCCGCCGCTGGCGCCCTGTCGTGGAAGCTGGTCGAGGTGATCGAGAAGAAGAAGGTGTCGCTGATCGGCATGCTGTCGGGCGTCGTCGCCGGTCTGGTGGCCATCACCCCGGCGGCCGGCTTCGTCGATCCGAAAGGCGCCGTGATCATCGGTCTGATCGCCGGCCCGGTCTGCTACGCCGCCTCGGTCTGGATCAAGAAGCTGCTCAAGTACGACGACAGCCTGGACGCCTTCGGCATCCACGGCGCGGGTGGTCTGGCCGGCGCGCTTCTGACCGGCGTCTTCGCCACGACCACGATCAACAGCCTGTCGGAGGGCGCCAACGTCTGGACCCAGCTGGTCGGGCTGCTCTGGACCATCGGCTACAGCGCCATCGGCACCTTCGTGATCCTGCTGATCTGCAAGTTCACCACCGGCCTGCGGGTCACCGCAGAGCAGGAGGAAGAAGGTCTGGACACCCACCTGCACGGAGAGGCGCTGGAAAGCGTCTGACGTCGGGTGGTCGCCGGGGCGGTGTCCTCTCTCCGCCGTCCCGGCCCTTCAGTATGCATGCGTGAACATCATCGAAAACAAGGGGATAAGAAGATGAGGATCGCTTTCGCAGCGGCGGCCGCCATGGCCGCGCTGTTTACCGCCGGGGCCGCCAGCGCCCAGGATTCGGACGTCGATGTGACCTTCAATGTAGGCGTCGTCAGCGACTACGTTTTCCGCGGCTTCAGCCAGACCAACCAGGATCCGGCGCTGCAGGGCGGCGTCGACGGGACGTTCGGCAGCTTCTACGCCGGCGCCTGGGCGTCCAACGTCGACTTCGGTGATGAGACTGATGCCGAGTTCGACGTCTACGGAGGCTTCCGCACCGAGGCCGCGGGCTTCGCCATCGACCTTGGCGTGGTGGGCTATCTGTATGCCGGGCCGCCGACGGGCGTCGACTACAACTACGTGGAGTTCAAGGCCGCAGCCTCGCGCGCGGTCGGTCCGGCGACCATCGGCGTCGTGGCCTACTATTCAAACGACTTCTTCGGCGTGGACGACGAGGCGACCTACGCGGAGGCGAACGTCGCCTTAACACCGGCCGACAAGTGGACGGTGTCCGGCGCGGTCGGCAAGCAGTGGCTCGACGTCAATGACGACTACACGACCTGGAACGCCGGCGTGGCCTACGCCCTGACCGATCACGTGGCGATCGACGTGCGCTACCACGACACCGACGTGGACGGCCCCCTGTCGGACGATCGTATCGTCGGAGGTCTGGAGTTCCTCTTCTGAGGATACGACGGCCGAACCCAGAACCGGCAGAGTCGTGCTGAAAAGCACTGCTCTGCCGGTTTGTTTTTTCGATTAGCCGTGCACTATGCGCATTTCGCGCACAAAAGTTGCCAAGCGCTGCTGGCGATCCTAGACGATAGATCTCCCCGAAAGGAACTTCAGTGGCGTCCGCGAACCAAACCTTCGTCATCACCGCACGCAGCGGCCCGGCCAAGACGCCGGCGGCCGAACGCGTGCGCGATTTCGGAGAGATCTATGCGGACTTCACGGTCACGTCAGGCGATCAGCAGTCCAGCCGCTGCGCCCAGTGCGGGGTGCCGTTCTGTCAGTCGGGGTGTCCGCTCGAAAACAACATCCCCGACTGGCTGCGCCTCGCCGCCGAGGGCCGTCACGAGGAGGCCTGGCGTCAGTCCGAGGCGACCTCGACCCTGCCCGAAATCTGCGGCCGCATCTGTCCGCAGGACCGGCTGTGCGAAGGCTCCTGCACGCTGGAACAGTCGGGCTGGGAGACGGTCACCATCGGTTCGGTCGAGCGCTGGCTGGGGGACATGGCGTTCGAGAACGGCTGGGTCGCGCCGATCCGGCCGCGGGTCGAGACTGGGTTGTCCGTCGGCATCGTCGGCGCGGGACCGGCCGGGATCGCGGCGGCGGATCGCCTGCGGTCGGCGGGGCATGCGGTGACCATCTATGACCGTCACGACCGGCCCGGCGGCCTGCTGACCTACGGCATCCCCGGCTTCAAGCTGGAGAAGCACGTCGTCGCGCGCCGGACGGACAGACTGGCCGAGGGCGGGGTCGAGTTCCGGCTGGGCGTTGATGTCGGGGGCGATCTGCCGTTCGCCGAGGTGCGCGCCGCCCACGATGCGGTGCTGGTGGCGACGGGCGTCTATCAGGCGCGCCGGCTGACGGCGCCGGGCTGCGGCTCCGACGGCGTGGTCGCGGCGCTGGACTATCTGATCGCCTCCAACCGCAAGGGGTTTGGCGACGCCGTGCCCGCGTATGACGAGGGCCAGCTGAACGCCGCGGGCAAGCGGGTCGTCGTCGTGGGCGGCGGCGATACGGCGATGGACTGCGTCCGCACCGCCGTCCGTCAGGGCGCGACCTCGGTCACCTGCCTGTACCGGCGAGACCGCGAGAACATGCCGGGCAGCGCCCGTGAAGTCGCCAACGCCGAGGAGGAGGGCGTCGTGTTCGAATGGCTGGCCGCCCCTCGCGCTGTGCTGGGGGAAGCCGGACAGGCGGCGGGCGTACGCGCCCAGCGGATGGCGCTGGCCGCTCAAGGCGCCGACGGCCGCTGGTCGGTCGAGGCGGTTCCGGGCGGCGAGTTCGATGTGGCGGCCGATCTGGTGATCGAGGCGCTGGGCTTCGAGCCCGAGGACATGCCCGGCCTGTTCGACGAGCCCGATCTGGCCCTGACCGACTGGCGGACGATCCGCACCGCCGGCCACACCAAGGCGACGACGCTGGAGGGGGTCTTCGCCGCCGGGGACATCGTGCGCGGCGCCTCGCTGGTGGTCTGGGCCGTGCGGGATGGACAGGATGCGGCGGCCGAGATCGACGCCTGGCTGGCCTCGCGCCGGAAGGTCGCGGCATGACCTTCGATGTCCTGAAGTATGAGGCCGATCGGCGAAAGCTGATCGAGGGAAACGCCTACGACCCGGCGTCGGAACGCGACGCGTGCGGCGTCGGTCTGGTCGCCGCCATTGACGGCAAGCCGCGCCGCGAGGTGGTCGATCTGGCCATCAAGTCCCTGTCCGCCATCTGGCACCGGGGCGCGGTCGACGCCGACGGGAAGTCGGGCGACGGCGCCGGACTGCTGATCGGATTGCCGCGCGCCTTCTTCGAGGCGCAGGTCCGCGACGCGGGGCATGAGCCGCGCGCGACCCCGCTTGCCGTCGGCATGGTCTTCCTGCCCCGCGTCGATCTGGGCGCGCAGGAGGCCGCGCGAACCATCGTCGAGCGCGAGGTGCTGGCCGCCGGCTTCTGGCTGTACGGCTGGCGTCAGGTGCCGACCCGGGTCGAGGTGCTGGGCGAGCGCGCCTCGGCGACGCGGCCCGAGATCGAGCAGATCATGCTGGCCGCGCCCGAGGGCCTGGAGGGCGAGGATCTGGAGCGGGCGCTCTACCTGCTGCGCCGCCGGATCGAGGCGCGGGCGACCAAGGCGGGGCTGGCCCACTTCTACGTTTGCTCCCTGTCCGCGCGGTCGGTGATCTATAAGGGGATGATGCTGGCCGAGGCGCTGGCCGACTTCTATCCGGACCTCGCCGACCCGCGGGTCGAGGCCAACGTCGCCCTGTTCCACCAGCGCTATTCGACCAACACCTTCCCCGAATGGCGGCTGGCCCAGCCGTTCCGGATGCTGGCTCACAACGGCGAGATCAACACCCTGCGCGGCAACGCCAACTGGATGCGCAGCCACGAGATTCGCATGACGGCCGAGGCCTTCGGGTCGGACGACGGGGTGGTCAAGCCGGTGATCCAGCCGGGGGGCTCGGACTCCGCTGCGCTGGACAATGTCTTCGAGGTGCTCGTCCGCGCCGGCCGGCCCGCGCCGATGGTGAAGGCGCTGTTGATTCCCGAGGCGCCGATCGAGGGCGTGATCTCTGACGACCATCGCGCCCTCTACGCCTACTGCAATGCGGTGATGGAGCCATGGGATGGTCCGGCCGCCATCTGCGCCACCGACGGCCGCTGGGTTGTGGCGGGCAAGGACCGCAACGGCCTGCGTCCCCTGCGCGCCGCCGAAACGACCGACGGTCTGCTGATCTGCGGCTCCGAGGCCGGCATGACCGGCGTGCCCGACGACCGCATCGCGCGGCGCCTGCACATCAACGGCGGCCGGATGATCTCGATCGATCTCGAGGCCGGCCGGCTGTTCGACGAGGCCGAGACCATCGACCGGCTGGCGGGCGAGCACCCCTACCGCGAATGGCTGTCCAACATGGTCGAGCTGGAGCCGCTGATCGGCCCCGGCGCCGAACCGCGCAAGCTGTCCGGCGAGCCCCTGACCCGCTTCCAGGCCGCCGTCGGCTGGACACAGGAAGACATCGACTCCCTGCTGGATCCCATGGCTGGTGAGGGCAAGGAGGCCGTCGGCTCCATGGGAGACGACGCGCCGCCTGCCGTACTGTCGGCCCAGTCGCGGCCCTTCGCCCACTATTTCCGTCAGGCCTTCGCACAGGTCACCAATCCGCCGATCGACAGCCTGCGCGAGGCCGGCTCGATGAGCCTGCGGACACGGTTCAAGAACCTCGGCAACATCCTCGCGCAGGACGAGACCCAGACGCGGGTCTTCGTGCTGGACAGCCCGGTCCTGACCACCGGCATGTACGAGCGGATGCTGGACGTCGTCGGCGCCGGGTCGACCACCGTCATCGACTGCACCTTCCCGACGCCCGAGGTCGGCTCGACCCGGGGCGAGGCCCTGCAGACCGCGCTGGACCGCATCCGGGACGAGGCGGTGGCGGCGGCGCGCGGCGGCGCTGGCCTGATCGTCCTGACCGACGAGCGGGCGGGAGAGGGGCGTCCGCTGATCCCGATGATCCTCGCCACCGCCGCCGTGCATGGCCGGCTGGTGGAGGAGGGGCTGCGCACCTTTTCGTCGCTGGTCGTGCGCTCGGCCGAAGCCATAGACGCCCATGCCTTCGCCGTTCTGGTCGGGGTCGGCGCTACGGCCGTCAACGCATGGCTGGCGCAGGAAACCTTCCTCGAGCGGCTGGACGGCGGCCGCTATCCGGGCCTGACTCTTCGCGACGCCTGTCTGAACCACAAGGCGGCGGTCGAGGCCGGGTTGATGAAGATCCTGGCCAAGAAGGGCATCTCGGTCATCTCGGCCTATCGCGGCGCCTGCGAATTCGAGGCGCTGGGCCTGTCGCGCGCGCTGGTCGCGGAGTTCTTCCCCGGGGTCACGTCACGCATCTCCGGCGTGGGTCTGGCGGGTCTGGAGATTCAGGCGGCGGGGCGGGCCGAGCGGGGCTTCGCCGTCTCGCGGCCGGCGTTGCGCATCGGCGGCGCGCACCGGATCCGTGCGGGCGAGGAGACCCACGCCTGGGACGCCGAGATGATCCACCGCCTGCAGGACGCCACCACGCGCGGCGACTACAAGCGGTTCAAGGCGTACAGCCGCCGTGCCCGCGAGCTGCCGCCGATCGCGCTGCGTGATCTGCTCGACTTCCGCGAGGCCGCGCCGATCCCGATCGAGGAGGTCGAGAGCGTCAACGAAATCCGCAAGCGGTTCGTCACCCCCGGCATGTCGCTGGGCGCGCTGTCGCCCGAGGCGCACGAGACCCTGAACATCGCCATGAACCGCATCGGCGCGCGTTCGGTCTCTGGCGAGGGCGGCGAGGATCCCGAGCGCTATCACCCGCGTCCGAACGGCGACAACCCGAATTCTGCGGTCAAGCAGATCGCGTCGGGCCGGTTCGGCGTCACGGCCGAATATCTGAACCAGTGCCGCGAGATCGAGATCAAGGTGGCCCAGGGCGCCAAGCCCGGCGAGGGCGGCCAGCTGCCCGGCTTCAAGGTCACCGAGTTCATCGCCCGCATGCGTCACTCGACGCCGGGCGTGGGCCTGATCAGCCCCCCGCCGCACCATGACATCTATTCGATCGAGGATCTGGCCCAGCTCATCTACGACCTGAAGCAGATCAATCCGGACGCGCGGGTGACGGTCAAGCTGGTGGCCCAGTCCGGCATCGGCGCGGTCGCGGCCGGCGTCGCCAAGGCCAAGGCCGACACCATTCTGGTCGCCGGTCACAACGGCGGCACCGGCGCCTCGGCCATGGGCTCGATCAAGCACGCCGGCATGCCCTGGGAGCTGGGCCTGTCCGAGGCGCATCAGGTGCTGAGCCTTAACGGCCTGCGCGGTCACGTGCGGTTGCGCACCGACGGCGGCATCAAGACCGGTCGCGACGTGGTCGTCGCCGCCGCGCTGGGCGCCGAGGAGTTCGGCATCGGCACCGCCAGCCTGATCGCCGTCGGCTGCCTGATGGTGCGCCAGTGCCATTCCAACACCTGCCCCGTCGGCGTCTGCGTGCAGGACGAACGCCTGCGCGCCATGTTCACCGGCACGGCGGACAAGGTGGTCAACCTGTTCAGCTTCATCGCCGAGGAGACGCGCGAGGTTCTGGCGTCCATGGGCCTGCGCTCGCTGAACGAGGCGGTGGGCCGCACCGATCTGCTGCATCAGGTCTCGCGAGGGAGCGACCACCTCGACGATCTCGATCTGAACCCGCTGCTGGTCCGCGTCGGCGAAGGCGACCAGCGCATGGCGGCCGACGCGCCGCGCAATCCCGTACCCGATGCGCTGGACGCCCGCATCGTGAAGGACGCCGCGCCCTTCCTCGAACGTCGCGAGAAGATGCAGCTGACCTATTCGGTCGCCAACACCCAGCGGACCATCGGCACGCGCATCTCGTCGCACATCGTGCGCCGCTATGGCTCAGACCTGCCCGATGGCCATCTGACCCTGAACCTGCGCGGGCCGGCGGGCCAGTCGTTGGCCGCGTGGGGCATGAAGGGGCTGAAGATCGAGCTGGACGGCGAGGCCAACGACTATGTCGGCAAGGGCCTGTCCGGCGCCGAGATCGTGGTCCGGCCGCCGAACTGGCAGGCCGGCGCGGCGGTCATCGGCAACACCTGCCTGTTCGGCGCTACCTCGGGTCGGCTGTTCGCGGCCGGCGCGGCGGGCGAGCGGTTCGCGGTTCGCAACTCGGGCGCCACGGCGGTCATCGAGGGCTGCGGCACCCACGGCTGCGAATACATGACGGGCGGCGCGGTTGTGGTTCTGGGCTCGACCGGCTGGAACTTCGGCGCGGGCATGAGCGGCGGCGAGGCGTTCGTGCACGATCCGGAAGGCACGGCGCATCTGCGCGTCAATGCAGGCTCGGTGGTGCTGGGCGCGGTCATGGGCGAGGCGGGACAGCGGCTGCACGATCTGGTCGCCCGGCATGCGGTCGAGACGGGTTCGCCGCTGGCGCGCAGGCTGCTCGAGACGTGGCCGGTGGCGGTTACGAACTTCCGGCATGTCCTGCCGCGGGAAGAGGCGGCGGCGGCGGCGGCGAAGCGGGCCTGAGAGCTAACCGACTTCCGAATTCTGACTTGACCACCCAAGGTGGAATGGCCAAACCCTCTCCTCTGGAGAGGGAGCAGGTCACGTATGCGGAATCTGGTTGTAATCGCCCTGTGTGCGGCGGGGCTTGCCGCCTGTGGCGGAGGTGGAGGTGGCGGAGGTACCGGCGGGGGCGTCGTCACGCCTCCTCCTCCTCCACCTCCGCCCCCGCCGCCTCCGACGAACTCGGATATCGCCAATCTGACGCTTGATCAGACCTTCGTCGGCCCCGCCGCGAGCTCACAGAGCGTCTTCAATCTCACCTCGAATACGACGGTCAGCAGTGGCGGCGCGCCCTCCACCCTGTCGATCGCCTACAATGCCGCCAATCGAACCTATTCCGTCTCTGTCGACGGCCGCTCGCAGGCGTTCGCTCCGGGTGACATCATCACGAATGCGAACGGAGAGGTTCGCTTCGGCAAGGAAAGCGGTGGAACCCGGGACCTGCTCACGCTCGTCACGACGCCGTATTCCGGCGGAACCAGCAATCGCTATGTCGGCCTGGGATACTGGCAGAGATCGAGCGTCACGGGCGACCGCCAGAATGATCTTCTGTCTACGTTCGTCTACGGCTTGGACACCGGCGCGGCATCAATGCCGCGCACGGGACGCGCCAACTTCGCCATTGACGTCTTTGGCGCGTCGACGGTCCCCGGTTTCGAACCCAGTGTTCTGGAGGGACGAGGAACCTTCGACGTTGATTTCATGGCGGGTGTCTTCTCGACCAAGACCTATTTGACCGAGACCGCCCTGCTGACGGGAGCTTCGGTCGGGGGTGGGGGCATCGAACTCAACGGGGCCGGGCTCCTATCGAGCGGAGACGGGACCTTCTCCGGCGCAGTCACCGCCGGAAGTCGAAACGCAAACCTCACGGGGTCCCTCTCGGGCCGGTTCTATGGTCCGGGAGCGGAGGAACTTGGCGCGAGTTTCAGCGCGAGCAACCGTGACGGCGCCACCGTCGCTGGCAGCTTTACGGGCCAACGCGGGACGGGTCCCGCAGTGAACCTCACGATGACAAATCTGGTGACCACCCAACTATTCTTCGCCCAAGGAATGGGCCTGTTCGCTGACCGATTTGACGGCGACACCAGCGTAACCACCCGCACCTATCGAATGATCGGTCAGTTTGAGGACCGCACGAGTGGCAACTTCAGCTTTGGCCCGGGCATCTCCAATATGCCCGGAGGCCTGTTTACGACGGCGTCTATCGTCAGTTCCTCCGACCCGAACTTCACGGTCTACGAGAAGAACTTCGGTGGCCGCGACGTCAGACTGGAACTCTATCGGGTGGGAACGGCGAACAGTGAACTGGCGCTGACCTACGCCACGCTTGGGCGGTGGCAGAGCACAGAACGTGGCGGGTTCGTAACCACCAAACAGTATCATCACTTCGTCTACGGACTCGAGACGCCTGAGCGTTTGCTCGCGACGCGAACCGGCAACGCCCGGTATGAGGGCGTCGTCTACGGGGCCGGTGTCAACCGGACGACCGGCACTGAGTACGATGTGCGAGGCTCCTCGGTGTTCAACGTCGATTTCAGCAATCAGGCCTATTCAGGGAACCTTGCCCTGAACGGTAGAAGCGGGTCCAGCGTCATCGATTTCGGTCGCTATGACTTCACTGGGCAGCTGGGTTCGACGAAGGCCAGCCTGGCGCCCATTACATATAACGGAGCGAATGTCGGGGAACTGATCAGCCGCTTCTACGGTCCCACGGGGGAAGAAATCGGAGGGGACTTCGATCTGCGGGTCCCGGAAGGCGTCCATGCCGGTGGTACACTCATCGGCGGGGTTACGGTCGCACGTCGTCGGTGAGGTCATCAGGGGACGTGGTCCGATGGAGAACAGGCGCGGATTTGCTGTTTGCCGCGTTGATCCTTTTAGCCTCGCCGGTCTGGGCTCAGGATACCCCCTCGGATCTCACGCCAGCGCAGGTTTTCCAACTGGCCGAAGCGCGCGCAGCGGCGGGTGCTGTTGAAGACGCCTCGGTCCTTTATGACGCTCTCTCCCGCGATCCGGACCCCGAAATCCGCGCTGAGGCCCGCTACCGGAAAGGGCTGTTGCTGGCCGATGCCGGTCGCTACGACGCCGCAGCCGTCGCCTTCCGGGCGTTGCTCGACGAAAAGCCGGACGCTATCGCCGCGCGGCTCGAACTTGCGCGTATGTTCGCAGCGATGGGTCGCGAGGCGGATGCTCGCAGGGAGTTAAGGCAAGCCCGTGCGACAGGAATCCCCCCGGACGCCGCCCCACTGGTCGACCAATTCGCCGCCGCGATCCGTTCGCCAAAGGGCCTCGGCGGGTCATTCGAGATCGGCCTGGCGCCCGATACCAACATCAACCGCGCCACACAGGCCCGAACGCTGGACACCATCATTGCGCCACTGACCTTGTCGGAGGACGCTCGCGCGCAATCCGGCCTTGGCTTGCGTGTCGCCGGTCAGGCCTACGGAAGACTGGGCCTCACCGATCAAATCTCGGTCGTGCCGAGGGTCTCGACCCTGTCGAACGTCTATGACGACAAGCGATTCAACGATGTTTCGGCGTCTGCTCTCCTCGGTCTGGAGTGGCGTGCCGGCCTGGATCGAGTGACCGCGTCCGCCGGCCGGACCTACCGGTGGTTTGCGGGCGATCTCTACGCCAGCACCGATGTCGTCTCCGTCGACTGGGTTCATCCCCTGGATGGGCGATCCCAACTGGTCGTGTCGGGCAGCGCAGCGCGAGCGAGTTACAAGCTGAACGCGCTCCAGAACGGAGGGCTCTATGATGCGTCGGCGTCCTACGAACGCGCGCTCGACGCGCGGAGCGGGATTTCACTCTCGATCTCAGGAACCCGGCAGTCCGCTGAAGACCCGGGCTACGCGACCTGGGGGGGAGGGGTGACAGCGGGATCATGGCTGGAGACGAACTGGGGGACGATCTTCGCCTCCGTCGGCGCCCGGCGGACAGAAGGCGATGAGAGGCTTTTCCTGTTTCCCGAGCGGCGCAAGGATTGGATGGTTCTGGCCCGGGCCGGCGTAACACTTCGGGCCCTGACTGTCGCCGACATGAGCCCGACGATCCGGCTGAACGTCGAGGACAACAGCTCGACTGTTGGTATCTATGACTATCGCAGGATGGCGGTTGAGTTTGGCTTGTCCAAAGCCTTTTAAGTTCAAGTCTCGGGATGCCACGCATTCCGCCAACGCAGATATATTCCGCGCTTGGCTCCGCGACGCGGACAAATCGGGGTAAGCTCTGCTGGTGAAAGCCGACCTCGATCATCTGCCAGAGAAGCAACAAGGCGAGCTTGCGCACGTCCGGTCGATCCTGCTCAATGAGTTCGAAGCGGCGATCAAACAGGGCGCCGGCGGCACCTCGGAATGGCGCAAGGGCGGCCAGATCCTCAAGATCATCCTGTTCGGGTCGTATGCGCGCAACGACTGGGTCGACGAGCCGGACAACGGCTATCTCTCCGACTTCGATCTGCTGGTGATCGTCAGCCATCCGAAGCTGACCGACATCGCCAACTACTGGTGGGTGGCCGAGGACAAGATCCTGCGCGATTCGGCGGTCGGACGGACGGTGAACATCATCGTCCACACCCTGGCGGAGGTGAACCAGGGCCTGTCGCGCGGCGAGTATTTTTGGACCGACATCCACCGCGACGGGGTGATGCTCTACGACCTCCCGGGGCATCCGCTGGCGGAGCCGCGGCCGCCGACCAAGGTCGAGGCGCTGCAGGTGGCGGAGAAGTATTTCGAGACGAGAAGCGATGACATCGACCGCTTCCTTGAACTGGCCGAAATCTCGAGGGCCAGAAGCGCCGAGAAATCGTCTTGGAGAAGGAACGCGGCGTTTAATCTGCACCAAGCCGTTGAAGCCGCCTACGCATGCTTCTTGCTGGTTCAGACCTTCTATTTTCCGCGGTCGCACAACATCAAGTTCCTCCGATCACTCGCCGAAGACGCTGATAAATCGCTGGCGCTGGCATGGCCCAGGGAGGCGAGGGCGGATCGGCGTCGGTTTGAACTTCTAAAGCGCGCCTACGTAGAGGCGCGATACTCGGATCAGTTCGACGTCTCGCAGGAAGATCTGGTCGCGTTGACGGCGGCGGCGGTCAGTCTGCGAGATTTGGTGCAGGCTGCTGGTCAGAGGCGCATCGAGCAACTGCGCTCAGCTTAGGGCCGCTCCTGACTCATAGCGGCCGCTCGTAATGTCCGGTGCTGGCTGGTGTGAAGGGAGGTGCGGACCTCGCCTCGGGCCTCCTGTGCTTGGTCCGCTCAAGCGGTGCGGCTGGCGCCGATAACGAAGACCGGGCTGTCCAAGCGTGTGCGGTTGTCCCGGGTCATGCGGGTTCGCTTCCAAGCGCTTCGAACGAACGGCCCACAGGCCACCAGAGGAAAATCCCCTGTTGGGCGAATGTCCGACGGTAGGCGTGGTTAAATTCTACTACTGCGGTTGAAACTGAACGAACGGCGCTCTTTCCGCTTGCGTTCCGAGAATCTGAACGTCTATTAACAAGTCGTTAAGGCCGAGGGGGCCGCGGGGAATACCAGTCATCTGACAGTTCTGGCGAGCTTGTAGAGCGCGCCGACGAAACGCGATGAAGTTATTCCTGCCTGACAGGGCATGGCTTCATTGATTTCGGGGATGATGACTCATGCCTGCGATCAGCTGAAGTCTCGAACGCCATCACCCTATCGTCGAGCCATTGGCTACGACTCCAATAAGAGCTGAAGGATAACTATCATGAAGAGCATTCTCGTTGCCGCCGCCGCACTTTCGGCTATCGCTGCTCCGGCTTTCGCCCAGAACGATTCGATGACCGTCAACGGTTCGATCCCCGCCGTCTGCTCGATCCAGGCTCCCGGCGACGCGACCGTCAACCTGGCCAGCGGTTCGTCGCAAGCCATCGGCGGCGTGACCATCCAGTGCAACGACCCGCAAGGCTTCACCGCCGGCGCGTCCTCTGCCAACGGCGGCAAGCTCGTCAATACCGAAGCTGCGGGTTCGTCGTATGCCTACACTCTGACGGTCGAGGGCATGCCGGGCAACTTCCCGCTGACGCAAGCCACGCAAAGCATCGACGCCGGTGGACTGGGCGGCGCTGCCTGGGCGATCAACCCGCAGGTGGTCAACCTCGGTGTGGCCATCGGCGCCCAAAACGGCCCGGCTTTCTCCGGCACCTACTCGGACGTGATCACCTTCTCGATCAGCGCGAACTAAGTCGGGTTGAGGCGGCGCTTCGGCGCCGCCTCATTCTCCCGGTTCCTTGAGAACGAGCGCCGCCCCGTGGCGCATGGAATGTTGGAATGACCGCAGCCAAACGCTTCATCGTCGCCGCCGCGCTGTCGGCGCTCGCCGCCCCGGCATATGCCCAGTCCTCGGATTCCATGACTGTGAACGGCGTGGTGCCGGCGATCTGCACGATCGCTACAACGGGTGACGCAGTCGTAAACCTGGCTTCGGGATCGCAAGCTGTGGGCGGCGTGACGATCCAGTGCAATGACCCGCAAGGTTTCACAACCACGGTAGGCTCCGCGAATGGGAGCGCACTGGTGAATACTGAAGCGCCGGGTTCTTTCTACGCCTACACCATGAATTCATCCCCCTGGGGCGGCGTCCGGTTCGGCGTGCCTGTAAACTCGTCGGAGATCGGCGGCGCGAGCGCCTATGTCACTCCCCAGTTCATCAGCCTCGACATCTCCGTCGGCGCTGTCACGGGCCCTGCGTTCGCAGGCAGCTATACAGACTTGGTGACGTTCACGATCAGCGCGAACTGAGCCTGCATCGTGCTCGCGTCAGCTGACGCCACCCGCCGGGCTCATCCATGATTTTTCGCTGTTCCGTAATCCTGACGATCATGCTCTCCTCGGCACGCCCGGCGCTCGCCCAGACCTATGATGTCGGGGCAGGGCTGGGAATATCGTCCTCTGGCGTCATCGAACTTCGTGCGACGGCGTACGAGACGTGCACAGTGGTCAGCGCCGTCCCCGATGTGACGACAGTCGATCTGGCACTGTCATCGGCGCAGCGACTGGGCGAGATCACATATATCTGCAACAGCGTAGCCGGTTTCAGCAGGCGGATCGCCAGCGAGAATGGTGGAGCCCTTGTTCGCGGATCCGACCGCATCCCATACAGATTTGCTCACGGTGGCGCTTCTCCGCTCGCCTTTGCACCGACCGAGTTGACCTCCCCGGTGACCACGACCGTCGCGCCATTCGGGGCGATTACCGTGGGTGAGACGGCGCCCGTTTCGGTTTTTATGCCGGGGTCAATCACTGGTTTACTTGCTGGAGCCTACGAAGACACGGTGACGGTCGAGATCACTGCCCAATAGGCGGCGACCGTGTCAGGGGAAGGCGCATGTTCATGAAACTGTTCAGAGCTGACAGATGGCGGGGCCTTGCAGCCGCGTTGCTGGCGTTCGGGTTGTTGGTGACGCCCGTCCTGGCCATGCGCGTTCAGCCGATGTCGTATGACCTTACTCCGACCGGTCGGGGGGCTACGCAGGATGTTCGGGTGGAGAACACAAATGACACTCCGATGCCGGTGGAGATCCGGGTCGAGCGTCGCCATATCGGCCCTAATGGGGAGGAAACCCGGGAGCCGGCCGAAGATGATTTCATCGTCTTTCCGCCACAGGGTATCGTTCCGCCTAACGGATTTCAGAATTTTCGGGTCCAGTACGTCGGTGACCCGACGATCAGCCAGACGCGACTGTATGTGGTTACAGTGGCTCAGTTGCCGGTCAACACCACGGGATCGGAGTCATCCGGCGTCCAGTTCTTATTCAATCTCGGGACATCCGTTGCCGTGACGCCGACGGGCGCGACCGCCAATGTCCAGGTCACGTCGGTGGAGCCGGCCGCCGAACCCGGCAAGCTCCACATCACGGTCATCAACCGTGGCAATCGGTACGCGCGTCTTCATAACGGCAGTTGGCATTTTACCACCGCTGGCGGCGCGACACAGACGCTGGAGGGCGATGACCTTCGGGCGGCGGTCTCCCAGCCCCTGATCGAACCAGGCGCGACCCGCATCATCGATTTGCCCGTGGGGCAGGACTTTGTTCGAGAGGGGGCATCAGCCCGATTTGAGTTCGTACCGATCAGCTCCGGACGCTAGTCCATGTCGATCAGTCTGGCCGCTATGGCCCTCGCCGCCTCCGTCGGGACAACTGGCGCAGAACCCGCAGCTTCGCCCACTCTCTCGGGCCTCATAACTCCCGGAGCCGCAGTCCAAGACCGGCGCTTTCGCCTGGCCATCTCCATGTCGCTCAATGGCGCCTATGTCGGAGAAGTGCCTGTTGAGACGTCGGTAAACGGCGACGCTGCGGTCGAAGTGGCCCGTTTGGTGGAGTTGCTCCGTCCGCTCGTTGCTCAATCCGTCATCGACGGCCTCCTGGCTCGGGCAGGGGGGGGCGAGCTCGTCGCGGTAAATATCCTATCCGGGCCCGAACTCTCGCTTACGTTCGATCAGGCAGCGCTGACTTTGAACGCTCAGATCACAGCGGGGGCCCGGGCGCTTAATCGCATCTCACTGATTGACTACACGCGCCAGGGAGGAGGGGCGACGGTGACCCCGCCCTCCGATCGGGCCTTCGGAATCACTGTCGGGCTCAACACCCAGATCGACTACAAGGGGCCAGCCGACGACGTCGTCAGAGAACCCGCAGAAGTAGCCATCCGGGGATTTGGCAATATCGGGGGGGTCGACGGTCTGAACCTCGCGTTCGAAGGCGGCTATAGGGAGGATGGCGACGCAGCGCGCCGTCGAACCACCCTGTTCTATGACGATACAAGCCGGGCGCTGCGCTACGCTGCTGGTGATGTAGATCCCCAGACGCTCGGCGCTTATCAGGCGCCGGTCAGCCTTGCCGGTTTGTCGGTGGAACGTCTGTACCAGACGATTCAGCCCTACAGAAACGTACGTCCATCCGGCCGTGGTCAGCTCACCCTGGAGAACGCGTCCCGTGTCGAGGTACTCGTAAACGGCGTCGTCCAGCAGACCTTGCGACTGGGCCCGGGCCGATACGACTTGCGCGACTTCCCTTTCCTTGATGGCTACAACGACGTCCAGCTCGTCGTCGAGGATGACAGCGGCCGTCGCGAAGTCTCTTCCCTCTCGTTCTTCTCTGACGTTGAACTGCTCGAGCCTGGTGTATCGATCTTCTCGGCGACCGTCGGGTTCCGGCAGGTCGGAGGTGGGTTTTTCGATGACCCCCGGTATGACGACGACCTGCTTTTCAGCGGGTTTTATCAGCGCGGGGTCAATGATGCCGTTACGCTCGGAGCCGCCGTGCAGGTCGACCCCACTAACGCCCTGTTCGCCGGGCAGGCGGCCTACGCGACCCGGTTCGGCGTTTTCGGCGTCCAGACGGCAATGGATCTAAACACGGACGATGACGCCGAACACGCCGTTCTCATGACGTGGCGGCTTTTCGGCCTCAGTGCGAGCGGCCGCCAGAGTGGTGTGCAGGTGGACTTCGAAGCCGTGTCCGAGGGCTTCTCTCCGATGCTGCCGAGAGCGGCAACTTTCAACGCGAACGCCTGGGAAGTGGATGCCCGCTATCAGGCCGAACTGCCCGCAGGCGTGTTCGCCACCTTGGGCGCAGGCTACAGCCGTTCGCGTGGCCAGCCGGACGATCAGCGCCGGTCGACCATGGCCTTCTCGCGCAGCTTCGGCCGTTTTTCAGTCGGTTTGAATCTTGAGCAAAGGGACGGTGGCTTTTCTGATGAAGACCGGGCCAGCCTTTCGATCAGTGTTCCGCTGGGCGCAAGGATGTCGGCTAGAGCGAGGTACAGCACCGCGCGCAATGAGAGCATAGCCGAGCTCGACAGGCGTGCTTATGACAGCCTGGATGAGTTCGGGTACCGGCTGGCGCTCGGCGAAAGCGATGGCGCTCCGCTCGCAAACGCGGATTTCGAATATTACGGCAACCGCTTCCGGGCCCGGGTCACGCACGACTACCTGGGCGCCGAAGGTCAGGAAACACAGCTCACCAACGCTGGCCTCACGTTCGGGGTGGGGTGGGCCGATGGGCGGTGGGCGCTAGGCCGTGAGGCCGATCGCGGCTTTGTGGTGGTTGATCCTCATCCCACGCTCGGCGACGCTGTCGTCTATGCACGCTCGCGTTCGACATTCGGCGACACGGCCCGCACGGGCGCGCTGGGATCCGCCCTTGTCCCGTTGCAGCGTCCATACGCCTTCGATTCCGTGGAGGTCCGGGTTGAGGACGCACCCCCCGGCTATGACATTGGAGCTGGCCGGATTGATCTCGTGCCGGGAGCTGCAAGCGGCTTCGTGATGCCGGTCGGCTCAGCCGCTTCCAATACTGTGATGGGACGCCTCGTGCTTTCGAATGGTGAGCCGGGCGCGCTGCTCGGTGGCACATTGAGGCCCCTCGCCGGCAAGGAGGCGGTCCAAACGACGTTCTTCACCAATCGGACCGGGCGATTGGTTGCCCAGCAGGTTGCGCCTGGCCGGTATGACGTCGTGGTCTTTGGAACGGAAAGGTCCATCGGGGTGATAGATGTGCCGGAGGACTCCGCAGGAACGGTTGATATCGGCGTGTTAACGGTCGGAGGAGACCTGAAATGAGATCTGCCCTCATTATATTGGCTGGCGTCGCCGTCGTTCTGCCGGGCCCCGCCTGGTCCGCATGCCCGGGGGCGACTGTCGCCTCAGCCTCCCCGGTCTTGCAGATATACGACCCGTTTTCGCCATCGCCTACGCAGTTGGCGTTCGACGTGATCATTCGGAATCCGGGGCTTGAGAGCTGTCTGGCCGGCGTCATCCTCCAGCCCGAGGGCGGGGGACTCAAGCTCGGTGGGGCCATCACTTACACGCTGGTCCATCCTGCCGGGCTTCAAGGCGGCGCGCAGATCGGCCCGTTTCCTGTGCAAGTGCCGGCCGCAGGAGAGATCAAGGTCTCTTTCGTGGCGGAACTCGAGGTCGGAGCCGTTGTGTCGCCCGGGAGCTATGAGCAGCGCATCGGGCTTTCTGTGTTCAGTGGCGGAGATCCCATCGTTACAGACAGGGCCATGTCGCTTTCCACGCTTGTGCCCGCTCGATCACAGATGAGCATTTCCGGGGCGTCGTCACCAGGCCGCGGAAGCATCGGAATGGCGCCGCCCGCTATCGACTTTCAGACTCTGACGACAGGGGAGGAAGCGCGAGTTTTCATCAACGTCTGGGCCAACACATCCGTGCTCGTGACACTGACATCCGATCATGGCGGCGTGATGCAACATGAGGATGGACCCCAGTTGCCCGCGGTGCCTTACACGATAAACCTCGATGGTGAGCCGCGGTCGCTGGCGACTCCGACGACGATCAGCCGGACGCCTCCAATGTCGCTGAGCGGCGCTTCTTATCCGCTGACGCTCCGGGTCGGCGAGGTCAGAGGGCGGTACGCCGGACTCTACCAGGACATCATCACGGTCTCGGTCGATCCCCAATGAGTAAGATTTCGTAAGCCAAGTCGCTTGGACAAGCCTTAAGGCGCGCATGTCAGGTTCGCTCGTCCAGAGGGGGCCAGATGCGCGCTATTCCGATGTTCCTTACTGTCTTTGCGGCTGCGGCCGTAGCGAGCACTTCGATGGCCAGCCCTGGGTCTCGGGCCACCATGAGGCTCGTTGCCCACATTCCTGTACAATGCGAGGTCAGCGGTGTGACCGGCGCCGTCAGCGGGGATGTCGTGACAATCAGTATGCGCCGCCAATGCAATACGAGGCATGCGGTTAGCGTGGGCATCCCAGAAACCGCCGGGCAAGTGACCATCACAGACCAGGCCAGCGGCCGCAGCAAGGCCGGTCCTTCGGCGGTCTTCGTCCAGGCGGAACGATACGTAGATGGATCTGCGCAGTTCTCAATCGACTGCACCAGCGGGTCTGCGACTTGCGTGGCCGAAGTTATTCGCGGCCTTGAGTTGGACGTGGAGGTCGTTTGAGACCGATCTTAGCCCGAGCGCCGTCTGGCGCTTACGTGCAGCACGTCTAGGTGACGCCTCACGCCCAGTTCCGCCGCCCGGGTGCGGAAGCCGCGATTGCGGCCAGACCGAAGGCTTACATTCGTGGCGGTTGATTCGACGATGCCGGCAACTCCTCGAAGGTAGCGCCCGTTCGGCTCGCGGCGGCTTGCCAAGCATTTGCGGTGGTCCGGATCACCAGAACGCGGTCGCTAGCCCCGGACATTGGGGAGGCGGGAACGCCCGACCCCTTGGACTGACTGGCGATGCCTCTGTCCCACGTTCCAGGTCCCACATGTCGTCAGCGTTGGGTCATTGGACAGGGGTGACGCCAGTTCCGACACTGCCCAGAGGTCTGGTTCCGATCCCGTTCCCAGTCCGCTACTGGCGCGAGGCGGCTCTGGTGACGGCGCGAGCACGAGACCGGCAAAGCACCGCTTCCCTATACGTCTAGCGTTCTTCCTGATGCCCAAGACGGGGTAGCGCCACTTAGGTGGCGTTGCGAGAGGCCGCGACATGTCGGGACAGCTCGCCAAGCGTCACCTCCCCAAAGCGCTTCAGCAGGCGCTGTTCGGCATCATCCAGCGCGTCCTTGAGGGCGTGGTTCGCGGCCTGCTCAATCAGGCATCGCGGGTTGTCGTCAGCCAGGCCGATGGCGAATACCCGGGGGGCGCCTAGGGCGTTATGGATGTCGCGCAGGGTCACCTTGTCCAGAGGTCGGGCTAGGGTCCAGCCGCCGCCGTGACCCTTGACCGAGGTCAGATACCCGGCCGCCCTGAGACCGGCCATGGTCCTCCGCACCACGACCGGATTGGTGTCCAACATCGTGCTAATGGTTTCGGACGTCACAGGCTCGCCGATGTTATCCATGTGGATCAGGACGTGCAGCATACGGGACAGGCGGCTGTCTGTGGGCATGACCGCACCCTAGCACAGACGAGCAGATGTAACAAAGCGAGTTGCGTGAAAAATACGGACGGTCTAGGACTCGTAACATAACGAGTTGCGAGAGCGTTTCATGGATCGATATGACGCCATTGTGGTCGGCGGCAGCTTCGCAGGATTGTCTGCGGCGGTGATGCTGGCACGCGCGCGGCGCCGGCTCCTGCTGATCGACGCCGGTCAGCCGCGCAACCGCTTCGCCGCCGCCTCGCATGGCTTTCTTGGTCAGGACGGCGTGGCGCCGGCGGAGATCATGAGGGAGGGGCTGACCCAGCTCTCTCGCTATCCCACTGTCGACTTCGTCCATGGTGAGGCGCTAACGGCCTCACTGGATGAGGAGGGCGCGTCGCTGACCCTGTCCGACGGCACAGCGGTGCGGGCGCGCAAGTTGATCCTGGCGACAGGGGTCGCGGATGACCTGCCGCTGGAGTCGATGCGTCCGCGCTGGGGCGTGAGCGTCCTGCACTGTCCCTACTGCCACGGCTATGAAGTGCAGGACAGAAGCTTGGCCGTCATCGCTAACGCCTCGGGGGCTGTGCACCAGGCGTTGCTTCTACCGGACTGGGGCCCGACGACCTTCTACACTCAGGGTGTGTTCGAGCCCTCGCCAGACGAGGCGGCGCAACTGGCCGAACGCGGCGTGGAGATCGAACGCACGCCGGTGGCCGAACTCCTCGGGGATGGGGCGGAGACGCGCGGCCTGAGGCTGGCTGACGGTCGGGAGGTCCCGACACAAGCGGTCTTCACCGCGCCGAAGACGCGCATGGCCAGTCCGCTTGCAGACCAGCTCGGATGCGCGTTCGCAGACGGGATGACCGGGCCTTATGTCCAAGTCGACGAGACGCAGCAGACGAGCCTTGCCGGCGTCTTCGCGGCCGGCGACGCGGCCTCGCAGATGTACAACGCCACCTTCGCCTCCGCCGCCGGCGTCATGGCGGGTGTCGCCGCCCACCGGGCCCTGGTTCTTGAGGCGGCCGCGGCATGAACGGCTTCGACGATCCCGAAGCGGTCGCCCGCTACACAGACAATCCGCCCCGGCTCGTGCCGGGCTTCGCTGACCTCCAAAAGATGACTCGGCTCCTGCTGGCCGAGACGGCGCCGGCCGACGGCCGCATCTTGGTGATCGGCGCTGGAGGCGGGCTGGAGCTCAAGGTCTTCGCGGAGGCCGAGCCCGGCTGGCGCTTTGTCGGGGTCGATCCGTCCGCCGAAATGCTGAAGCTCGCCCGGCGGACGCTGGGCGCTTTGGCGGATCGCGTCGACTGGCGCGAAGGCTATATCAGCTCGGTGCCGGAAGGCCCCTTCGACGGCGCTTCATGTTTGCTGGTCCTGCACTTCGTACCGGCCGAAGAGCGCGTCGTCATGCTGAACGAAATTCGGCGTCGGCTGAAACCGGGGGCTACTTTCGTAGTCGCTCACCACAGCATACCGGAGGGACAAGAGCGAAATCTCTGGCTTGATCGGCTTGAGGCCTTCGCCAACACCAATGGCATTTCGTTCGACAAGACAAAAGGCGGGGCGCGGACGTTGGGGGAGCGGTTGCCGATCCTGTCGCCTAAAGCGGAGTCCGATCTGCTCCGCGCGGCTGGCTTTGTCGATCCCCAGCTATTCTACACCGCCCTGACCTATCGGGGATGGGTTTCAAGGGCCTGAATGAGTGTCGCCTTCCGCGCGCGAAGCTCATGTCCGCTTCTGGCGCGGAGCCGCTGCTGCTCGACTGGAAACCATCTTCGTTGCAGAGTGCTCGTGGAAGCCAGCATTGGAGGATGTAAACGTGCTGAAGCGCTGCATCGCCGCCGCCCTACTTGCGGTTACGTTGGGAGGTGCCGCACAGGACGGCAGTGATACGAGCCCCTGGTTTGGGACATGGTCACTAAGGGCCGAAGACGCCGGCGATAAGCCGGAGACACTGATTTATAGCGATGCCGGCGGCGGCGCGATGCGAATGGAGTCGGTGGAAGCTCGAAGTGTGATTATCACCCGATTTGACGGGGAGCCTGTGGTCGACAGCGGATCAGCGAGTTCAGGCAACGCCCTGGCGGTTACGGCGACCTCGCCGACTAGCTACGACTGGACATTCTGGGTCGATGGAAAGCCATTCGTGCAAGGACAGAACTCTCTGGCCGAGGATCGTCAGTCGTTTACGGAGGTGGCCTGGCGGATCGACAGTCCGGAGCGGAAGATGACGTTGGTCTACGAGAGGCGGTAACGCCGCCTTTTTTAGCCTCTCCGACCTGAGGCATAGCCGGCCTTAGACCGCAGACTTAATAGCTGCTACTTTAGGCCGTCGCTCGCTAGCGCGTGCGCCACCAAGGCGTTGGCGTGGCCGTGACCTAGACCGTGCTCGTTCTTGAGAAGCGCGACGAGCTCCATATGCTTGGCGGGGTAACCGGCTCGGACGATTTGCTGCCAGTGAGAGATGGGCTGGCCATATGTCTTCTCGATAGAGGGAAAGTAGGAAGCTGGTCCCTTCAGGGCCGCGTCGCTCATCGGAAATGTCCGAGATGTCTCGTTTATAGGTGCTGTCGCAAGGCTAGCACGAACGTCCGATGTGCGAGCCTGCGCTAATGTCCGGAACTGGCGCGCAGAGGCCGTTGATGTTGATCAAAGGGCTCGAGCCATACGGTAGTTGCGGAAGGTCTGACCACGGAGCTGAACGTCCTGCTCCTTGAGCACTCGGAAGCCACTTCTCTCAAAGAAGGGTCTAGCCGTGATGCTCGCGTCGGTGGTCAGCTCTGCAAGGTTCTGCTCGCGGGCTTTGAGCAGGATATGGTTCATGAGACTCCGGGCGACGCCGAGGCCTTGATAGTCGCTATGAACAAACAGCATGTCGATTTGGCCTGCCGGTTCCAAGTCACTAAACCCGGCGACCTGAGACTGGTATTCCGCAACGAATGTGGGCTTGCGTTCAAGTCGTTCTGACCAGAGCCTCGTGTTGACCGCGATCGGCGCCCAAGCGTCGATTTGGGCGGCGCTATAATCGCGGCTCGCAACTTGTCGCACCGAGCCATTGAACAGAGCAATGATCGCGTTCAGATCGGCAGGCGTATAGGGGCGGATGTTGATCAGGCTCATGCTGCGGCATCTGCCATGCTACGGTCGGGCGGCCAAGCACGTAGTCCAAAACCATGTCCGCAACGTCAAGTTTCTGCGCGGGCACCAACGTCCGCTCCTGGCGCTTAGCCGTCAAAGACAGCATCGACGGTCGTCAAACTCATGACCATCTATAGCTCCAGTCCCAATCCTCGAGACAACGCGCGGGCTGTCCTGAACTCCAGACCGTTTTCTCCCAAAACACCCGTGATCTGCTGACCGCGGCAGGCTTCCAGGCCGGGCTTCCACGGCACGAGTGTCGCGGAGGCGTCGGTTTCGATCACGGCGAATGCGCCTCCGAACGGGTGGATTTTCTGGGTGTATACCCCTCTTACGCGGTCCCCTGTCTGGGCCATGAAGAAAGCCTTGCCGCGTTCTCGGCAGGCATCGAACATCTCCTGGCCGGTCCGCAAGCCAAGTTCCACAAGATCGTCGCTGGACAGCCGGAAGGAATCTCCGGAACCAAGGCCCTCGCGCCGGAGGTGATCGACCCTAGCTTCAAGGGCCACGTGGACGTCGCGCCCGAAGCGGCCCTCGTAGGCGAAGCGCTGATCCAGGCTCAACTCCCGGTCGAGCCAAGTCTGACCCTTGGCGTCGACCTGCTGGCTCAGAGGTCGATCATCGAGGACATGCACGACAGGGTTGGCGTCGCCCCAGCGCGCGCTGTCGGACTTGAGCCCCCGCTGGGCGAAGTCCTCGGGTATCGCGAAGCGATCACCGTCCAGCCACTCGCAGGCGCCTTCGCGGGCGAGCGATGACACCCGTTTCAGATGCCGCTCGATGAATTTGGGCGTATCGGCGGGGAAGGCCGCGCTGTGTCGGGAGGGCGACCAGACGCCGCCGTTTCT
Organism: Brevundimonas sp. NPDC092305; assembly: GCF_044755415.1. Classification (NCBI taxonomy): domain Bacteria; kingdom Pseudomonadati; phylum Pseudomonadota; class Alphaproteobacteria; order Caulobacterales; family Caulobacteraceae; genus Brevundimonas; species Brevundimonas sp. NPDC092305. The sequence goes on from NZ_JBIVQY010000001.1 coordinate 128,610, forward strand.
CGCCGCAACGTCAGCAACCGTGCGATCCGCTGCGCGGGTGTCCCGCGGCCATCCCCCGACCTGAATGATCGAGCCTTCGGGGATGCGGTCCAGACACAGGACAGAGTGCTGGTCGGGCATCCGGATGTAACCCAGACGGCCATCGTGAAGGTCCAGAACGAGGACGTGAACGCCGCCGGCATAGGGTCCTACGAAGCGTGTGCCGACGTACGATCCGACCAAGCGTTCACGGGCCCTGGGCGTGGCGTCGACCAGGTCCGCGACGGGGGCCTTAAGGGCGCTGTCGGCGAGAACCCTCGTCGCCGCCGACTCCAGCGCGGACCGCTCCTGTGCGCCGGACAGGTCGCGCCGCAGCGAGGTCGGGATCGACCAGGTTCCAAAATCCTCTCGTTTTACCCAGCCGCGGGTCTCAAGGTGTCCAAGTCGCTGAAGCGCATCGGAGCGGATGAGGTCCGGCAAGTCTTTCATGGTGACCTTGCCGTCAATGGCGTTCTCGACCAGCCAGCGATCCAGAGGCGTGAACCGGTCGAGCCGAAGGATGTGCGGCTGGGAACGAAGCGGGCGACTGCCCAGGGCTTCGGTCGCGATCTCCTGCGCCCGGTCCCGGAAGCCGCTCGTCATATAGTCGCGCTCGATCCGGAGCGTCCGTCCGTCGTCCCGGACGCCGCGGATGACCAGATGCAGGTGTGGCCGGCCCGTGTCGTGGTGGGCGCCCGCGACCCATTCGAGCCGGGTGCCCAGATCACGCTCGACCCGGCTCATCAGCTCCCGACCGAAGGCGCGCAGGTCGCCGAGTTCCACACCGTCCTCGGGCGCGATGGTGAGACGGAAATGATGGCGGTCGTCCTGGGCCGTGTAGGCGAAAGCGTGTCCGTCGGCCTGATCCTGTTGAGGCCCGAACAGCTCGACCGGCTCGCCAGCCGGGCCCGCGCCGTCCCGTTCGACATAGCGGATGTGAGCCATAAGGCCCGCCCGGGGAGCCGACAGGTGAGGCACTGGCCGAACCTTCACGGCGACCCGGCGCGAGTGGTCGACCGCTACCACCGGGCGAACCATCGCCCGCCCACCCTTCCGGGCGAAATGCTGCAGGAGGCCGCGTCTACTGAGCGGCGAAGTCGTTGCAAACTGAGGGACCGGCAGCCGTGGATAGCGGTCGTCGCTGCGCGCCGTCAGCGGCGGTCTGAACTCCCGGTCATGAGGAATGACGTCGGCCATGGCCGAAGTTTCCACGCAACGTCCTGCGGGTCGTCAAGACCGGAAAGCCACCGGATACGGCGACATCGTTTCAGGACGTTGCAGCGCTGTTCAGGTTGACGGGATCGTGATCGCGCCGCGGTCAAATCAGCGCCGCAGCTGGGCCGCGCAGTAGGCGAGAGCCCGGGTCATCCGGTACTCCACGGTTTTTTCCGCGATGCCCAACTGATCGCCAATCTGACGGTTAGTCAGGCCGCCGACCCGACTCAGCAAAAAGACGTCCCGAAGTTTAACCGGCATGGCCAGCACGATTCCGCGAAAGACGACTGTCTCAACTTGTGACGATGCTTCTGTCCGGCCGAAGAGCGCAAACTGAACCTGTTCCGCCTCGCTTCGCCGGCGATCACGCTTGTAGCCTTGCAGGAACGCGTTGCGCGCTACCGTGAGCAGGAAGGGCTTCGGGTTCGCAATCTCGACCGAACCGTATTTCGCCAGGCGGGCGTAGGTCTCCTGAACCAGGTCTTCCGCCACGTCGCCGCCGAACCGACGTTGCAGCGTGCGCAGCAGCCACCGCGCATGATCGCGATACAGCTCTTCAGTCCGTGGGTTCACGACACTGTTTGCGCTTGCGGCTTTGCTCGCCATGACCTCGCTCCCTTTCGGGACGAAAAACTCTGGCTGAGGTCGCAGGCTCTCAACGTGACGAACGTCACGCCAACGCGCACCAACGGCGCGCATTTGGTCTGTCGTTACGATCTCAACCGAGGTTCTCACGCCTCGCCGTCGTCAAGGACGGACTTGCAGGATGAATCAGGTTCACAACCTTGGCAAGTGTACCACGCAGGCTTGGTAGCGCCGGGCGTTGAGAACATGGTTGAGCCATGCGCCGCCGCCTTTAGCCGAAGCCTGGACATCCGCGGCGGCCGCCCGGGCTGCGCAAGGCTAGTCGATATTTGGTAAAAGGATGAAGGCCCAATCTGAAGCCGACACCGGCGCGCGCACCGGCCTCGAGAACTGCAGACGCTTGAGGCCTGTTCGGGCAGGCTGCAAATGCCCGGCGTCGGCACGACTAAGGCGCTGTGGCCGCACCGGTGGTGGCGCGAGATGCGTCATCGGCTCGGGTCGCCATACGCGCAGCCCCGCAGATTGGTAAGGTCGTCATCGCGATCGGGCGGCGCGTGTTTGGGTCCACGCGCCGCCCGATCGCCAGGTCGCGACATCCATTGCTAGTGACAGGATTGATCGAAGAGACGGCCGCTTCGTCGGCTGGACGCGGGGGACGCGGGGGACGCGCGGCGGTCCTGTTCGAGGCTCCTCCATACGCCGGCCTCGGGCGATGGCTGGACGCATGGCCAAGGGCGCAACGCAGTCTGTCGACGGATAAAAAAAGAGCGCCCCCTGGGAGGGCGCTCAGTGCGACGGCTGGAGACCATCGGGGGGCAGAACCGGAAAATCAGGCCGGCGGGGCCATGGCCGAGGCCGTGTCCTCCGGCGAGACGTAGTCCTCTTCGTCTCGCCGGTTGAGACGGGTTCGCGTCGGATCGGCCACGGCGTTCCAGACGGCCAGAAGGGTCAGCGCAAAGGCGCAGGCCGCAGCCAGGTAAAGACTGTATTTCGGATCATCGAAGGCGTCGCCGAGAAGTCCCATGGCCAGCGGCGCCAACACGGCGCTCACGCAGGTGAAGAAGAGCAGCAATCCCGCGATCTGGCCGTGGCGTCCCTTGTCGAAACAGCTGATCCCCTTGGAGTTGATCGTCGGATAGAGCACGGACATGAAGAGACCGGAGGCGGGCAGGGCGAGGGCCGCGGCCCCGCGGTCGCCGAACACCGCGATGGCGAAGCATACGAACATGCCCCCGCTGCAGATCGCCAGAACCGACTGCCACGCGAGACGTGACAGCAGCCATGCTCCAAGGAAGCGACCGGCCGCGCGCAGGACAAAGAAGATCGACACTGCATAGACCGCGAACCAGCCCCATTGGCCTTCGTAGCCGGCGAGATAGGTTGGAGCCCAGACGTACACCGCCGCCTCGGCCGCCACATAGAGCATCAGGCCCAGCCCGAACCCGAGCGCATGGGGATCACCCATCAGCTTCAGGGTCTCGCCGACGCCGGCGCTCGGTCTGGCCTCCACCACGGTCGGACGGGCCGGATAGCGCGCCAGACTCGATGCAAGCACCAGGCCCCCGCACATCACGGCCGCCACGACATAGAGCCATTTCCAGTCCGCCCCGGACTGCAGCAGCCAGGCCACGATGGCGGGGCCGACAATGGCGCCGATGCCGAAGAAACCCTCGACGGTGTTCATCGTCGCGGAGTGCTCCCGCGTCGACCCGGAGATGTCGCCGATAAGCGCCAGGGCGCCGGACTTGAATACGCCGATGCCAAGTCCCCCGACGAACAACAGTCCCACGAAGAACAGGAACTCCTCGCCGACCGCGAAGAGGGCAGACGAGAGACCGAACAGGACCAGACCGATGATGATGGTGACCTTGCGGCCCACACGATCCGCCATGAAGCCCAGGCCCAGTGCGGCGAGGGCGATGCCGCCCATCGTGGCGTACTGAAAGGCGCCGCCCGCAGTCATGCCCAGCGAGTAGCGCTCGATCACGTGGGGGATGATCACGCCGACCGAGTCGGTCGTCATCGCGAACATCGCGAACATCAGATAGGTCAGCACACGCAGCAGTCTGCGATCGCCAGCGTTGGCCATGAAATCCTCCCTCTGGACCGCTTTCGCGATCGCCGAACTGCGTCGGCTCGAGGTTATGTGAGCCTATTTCGACGAGCTGCGCAATCGATAGCATGGAAAATTCGACCTGTGACCGCGAGCAGATTGCCGGCCTTCGCTATCGCCACTTGAATTGCGCGGAAATGACAGGCAAACGATTGCATATAAGTGGTCGAACGACCCGGGGAGGATCTGTATGGATGGTGCGCTCGCCGAGACGAGCCCGGCGCCTGTCGATCAGGCCGCTGGCGAAGCCTGGGCGCGGGCGACCGAAGCGCTGTCGGCGCTTTACGGCAGGACCCCCGGTTTCGAATCCTGGCTGGGCGATCTCCGCAGCCTCGTGTTTGACGCCCGCCGGGCCCGCTCGCCCGAACTGCGCGCCTGGGACGCCGCCAACCCGCCCGAAGGGTGGTGGCGGCAGGGACAGACCGTCGGTTATTCGACCTACGTTGATCGCTTCGGCGGCACATTCGCCGGCGTCGAGCACCGTCTCGACTACCTGTCGGACCTCGGGGTCACCTACCTCCATCTCCTGCCTTTCATGAAACCTCGGGCCGGAGAGAGTGATGGGGGATATGCCGTCGCCGACTTCGAAGACGTCAATCCGGAGCTCGGCGACCTGGGGCAACTGAAGTCCCTCCTGGGCGCCGCCCGCCGGGCCGGGGTGCAGGTGGTGGCCGACCTGGTCTGCAATCACGTCGCCGACGATCATCACTGGGCGCTCGCGGCCCGGCAGGGCGACCCGCGCTTTCGGGAGTTTTTCCACGTCTTCGAAAGCCGCGAGACGGTCGACGCGTGGGAAGCCCATCTGCAGGATGTCTTTCCCGACAGCGCGCCCGGCAGCTTCACCTGGTCGGACGAACTCGGCGCCTGGGTCTGGACCAGCTTCTATCCCTACCAGTGGGACCTCAACTACGCCGAGCCGCGCGTCTTCACCGCCATGACTTCGGCCCTGCTCAACCTCGCCAACCTCGGCCTCGGCGGCTTCCGCCTGGATTCCACCGGCTTTCTCTGGAAACGGGCGGGCACCGCCTGCCGCAATCTTCCGGAGGTCCATCTGATTCTGGCGGCCTGGCGGGCAATCCTGGACGTCGCGGCGCCGGGCGTGGTGCTGAAGGCCGAGGCGATCGATCGACTCGAAGAAGTGCTGCCCTTCTTCGGCGACGAAGCGATGCCGGAATGCGATCTCGCTTACGCGAACGGCGTCATGGCCGGCGCCTGGACCTCGCTGGCGCTGGCCGACGCGGAGCCGGTGCGACGGATGATCGAGGCCGGCGCCGCCCGACCGGCGCATGGAGCCTGGGTCAACTACGTCCGGTGTCATGACGACGTGATCTTCAGCGGGCTGACGCCCCATGTCTCAACCGAACTTCAGGCGAGGGCCGCGACGGCTCTGACACGGACGTCGCCGGCCACTTTCGGCAAGGGCGAGGTGTTCCAGGTTTTCGCTGGCGTGCCGAGCATCAACGGCATGGCGGCCTCACTGACGGGCGCGGACGACGCCGCCGATCCTGACGGCGCGGCGCGGCTCCTTCTGCTGTACGGCGTCTGTTTCGCGCTCGACGGCGCACCGGTCGTTTTCATGGGCGACGAGGTCGCTCTGGGCAATGACGAGACCTATCGGGACGACCCGGCGCGGGCCGCTGAGGGGCGCTGGCTGGGCCGGCCGGCGATGGACTGGGCCAAGGCGGAGATCGCCCGGAAGGGAGGCGCCGGACGCGCCGGCGAAATCTTCGCCGCGATCAGGCGGTTCGCAGCCCTCCGGGCCAGCCATACGGCGTTTGAGGCGCTCGGGCCCGTGAAGATTCTCGATGTCGAGGCCAACGGCGTCCTCGCCTTCGAGCGCGGCGGTGACGTTCGCCTCGTCTTGCTTGCGAACTTCAAGGGGGAGCCCGCGGTGGCGCGCTTCGGTGCGGAGAGCTGGGCTGACCTGATTTCCGGTGAAGCCGGGACGGGGCCGGTTGCTCTTGATCCCTGGGGCCTGCGGTGGCTGGAGCGAACGGCATGAGTTCCGTAGCCGGCATCGAACTGGGCGGTACACGCGCGGCGGTGACGGTGGGGCAGGGGCCCCAGGCGCACGCCGCTCCGATCGCAGTCGCGACGACCTCGCCCGACACCACCGTCGTCGCCCTCGGCGACGCTCTGGAGCGCCTGCAACGCGAAGGCCGCGGCTTTACGCGGATCGGAGTCGCAAGCTTTGGCCCCCTCGGCGTCGATCGCGATCGTCCCGACTGGGGTCGTATCGGCGCCACGCCCAAGCCTGGGTGGTCTCATGCGGATGTCGCGGGGCCGCTGTCCCGACGGTTCGGCGTCCCGGTCGTGATCGACACGGATGTCAACGCGGCGGCGATCGGCGAGGGGCGCTGGGGCGCGGCTGTGGGGTGCGGGTCGCATGTCTATGTCACCGTCGGGACCGGCATCGGCATGGGCGTGGTTGTGGACGGCCGGCCCGTGCACGGCGCACTTCATCCGGAAGCCGGTCATATCCGACCGCGGCGCCTTCAGGGCGACGGCTTCGCTGGACGCTGCCCTTGGCACGGCGACTGTCTTGAGGGGCTCGTCAGCGGGCCGGCTCTCGCCGACCGGTTGGGGGGCGCAGCCGACGACCTTGAAGACGCCCATCCGCTTTTCGCGCTGACCGGGGCGTATCTTGGCGAGGTGCTCGCTGCGGTGGCCCTGACGGCCTCGCCCCAGAAGATCGTCATCGGCGGGGGCGTGGGGCGCAGGCCCGCCGTCCTCGCGGCGGCGCGTTCGGCCTTTTCCGCCGCCATCGCCGGCTATGTGCCCACGATGGCGCCTGACGGGTCCGATCTGCTGGTCGGACCCGGGCTCGGCGAACATTCCGGTCTGTTCGGCGCTCTCGCCCTGGCCCTCGATGCAGAAGGAGTCTTGCAATCGTTTGCGTAGCGTGTTTGTCATAAGCTCAAGAGAGAATCCTCGACATTGAACGCAACCGATTGCGTGCCGGTGTACGAGGAGCGGGAGGAAAATATGCGCATCATCGAACGCCCTCGGGCGAACCTGTCCCTGCGCGCGCTCGCCCTTGGCGGCGCCGCCACGGCCCTGGCCCTCGGCCTGGCCGGTCCAGTCGCGGCCCAGACCGCGCCACCGGCCTCTTCAGACATTTCGCGCCTGCCGACGCAGGACGAGCAAGATCAGGAGGCGACCCAGGTCGAGGACATCGTGGTCACCGGCACGAGCATCCGCGGCATCCGACCGGTCGGCTCGGCGACGGTGTCCCAGACCCGCGAGGACATTCAGGCGACCGGGCTGACCTCGACCGCCGATGTGGTGCGCACCCTCCCGCAGCTGCAGAACCTCGGGATCGACGAGACCCGCAACTCGGGATCCCAGGACGCCGGCACCAATCACAGCCGTGGCACATCGCTGAACCTGCGTGGTCTGGGCGCCAACGCCACCCTGATGCTGGTGGACGGTCGCCGCATCGCGCCTTCCGGTACAACCTCGGCCTTCGGGGATCCGAACCAGATCCCGATCGCCGCCCTTGAACGCGTCGAGGTGGTGACCGACGGCGCGTCGGCCATCTACGGCACTGACGCCGTGGGCGGTGTGGTCAACTTCATCATCCGCAAGAACTACGACGGCGCCGAAATCACCGGGCGTTATTCTGCGGCGGACGGCTACGACCAATGGGGCGCCGCCGCCGTCGTGGGCCGGTCCTGGGAATGGGGCAACTTCGTCGTCGCCTACGACCATGACGACCGGCGCGCCATGCTGCGTGGTGACAGCCCCTTCCTGCGTCAGGACCTGCGTCCGTTCGGCGGCAACGACAACCGGATCAACGGTACGACGGTCACGGCGCGGGTTCCGGTGATCGTCACTTCCGGAGGCGGCGTGGTCCGCTACTTCAGCGTTCCCGAAGGCTACACGGGCGGTCCGCTGACCGCCGCGCAACTGATCCCCGGGGCCGATGTCGTCGATTCCGCCGACTACACCGACTATCTGCCTCATCGCGAACGGGACTCGCTCACCGCCTTCGGAAATCTGAACGTCAGCGACACCCTGAGCCTGTACTACCAAGGCTTCTTCAGCCGTCGGGACAGTGCGCTGCGCGGGTACCGCGTCGACACCGTCACCGTGCCGGCCTCCAGCCCCTTCTACATCGCGGGCCTGCCCGGGGTGGCGCCGGGCGGATCGCTGAGTGTTCGTTATCCCTGGTTCAAGGACTTCGGTCGTCGCTACACAATCGCCACCGAGCGGAGCTATTCCCAGACCGTCGGCCTGACGTGGGATGTCGGTCAGGACTGGCAGATCGACGCCTACGCCACCTATGCCCTGGCCAAGAACTGCCAGTGCGAGAAGGGGCCGAGCGCGGGCATCAACAATACGGCGGCGCTCAATGCCCTGATCGCGCGAGGGGACACCAACTTCAACCCGTTCGCCAATGCGCCGGTCAACGACTACATCAAGGAGCGGGTGTTCGGGGAGAACAACCTTCGAAACCGCACCGCCCTGACCGACATCGTCATCAAGATGGATGGTCCTCTGATGACCCTGCCGTCTGGCACGGTGAGGGCCGCCTTCGGCGCCGAGTTCGTCCGCCTCGACGGCACATACCGCAACGCCGGAACGACCACCAACGTCGATAACCAGTTCCGCACGACCTACTTCGGCGCCAAGACGCGGGATGTGAACTCCCTGTTCGGCGAACTGTTCGTGCCGCTCGTCGCCGAGGGCTCCAATATCCCGCTGATGCGCCGTCTCGATCTGAGCCTGGCGGCGCGCTACGAGCACTATTCGGACTTCGGCGACACCACCAATCCGAAGGTCGGTTTGACCTGGGAGCCCACCGACGATCTCGTGGTGCGCGGCACCTGGGGGAAATCCTTCCGCGCTCCCAGCCTGCAGGAGAACAACGAGGACGTCGTGACCATGTTCGGTCTGGCGCAATACTCGAACGGCTCAAGCGATCCGCTGATCCCGATCAGCAACCCCGCGACCGGAACATCGAATGTGTTCGCGCGGACCCAGGGCGGAAACAACAACCTCAAGCCGGAGGAAGCCACCACCTTCTCGATCGGCGCGGACTACAGCCCGTCCTGGCTGGAGGGGCTGCGCGCCTCGATCACCTACTACAACATCGACTATAAGGGTAAGATCGTCACCATCGGCGACCAGGCCTCGACCTTCCTCGCGACACCGGCCAACCGCGCCGCCTTCGCCGCCTATATCACGCCCGCGCCGCAGCCCAGCACCTGCGTCGAAGGCAATGTGTCGACCTACAACCCGGTCTACCGCGACCTGATCAACCGGGGCTATCCGATCCCGTTCAGTGCGACGCCATATTGCTCGCTGGTGGCCTACCTCAACGGCCAGGCCCAGAACCTGGGTACGGTGGAGCAGGACGGCATCGACCTGAACGTTGGCTACGACTTCGACACGCGGTTCGGGCAGGTGTCCAGCGGCGTCGCCTGGACCGAAATCCTCAACCTCAAGCAAACCCTGTCGCCGACATCGGGCCTCCTCGATGTGCTGGACACGCTGAACAATCCGGTCAGCACCCGCATCCGCGGAAACCTCGGTCTGCGTCGGGAGACGATCAGCGCCAACCTGTTCGTCAACTATGTCGGCGGCTATACCAACACCGCCCCGATCACCGTGGCCGGCGTCCGCCTCCCGGTGACCGAGATCGACAGCTGGACCACCCTGGACGCCAACGTCTCCTGGTTCGCGCCGGACGACGCCATGCCCTGGGCCCGGGGTCTGCGGGTCTCTGTGTCAGTCCAGAATCTGACCGACGAGGATCCGAACGTGGTGCTGACCGGCACCAACGCCTTCGATACCCAGCAGGCCAATCCCTATGGCCGGATCTGGTCGCTCGAAGTCACCAAGAGCTTCTAGGCCGAGAGGAAACCAGTCCCATGATGCGCACCACGCTCGCGGCCTGCGCCGCCGCCCTCATCGCCGCCGCCGCGGCCCCCGATTGCGCCCAGGCCCAGACTAGGCCGTCCGCGGCCGCCCCTGCCGCCAACCTGCGGGTCGGGGCCGCGCGCGTCGACATCACGCCCGCCCAGGGAGATCTGCCGGGGAACTACACCGGCGTGAACGACAACGTCTTCGCCCGCGCCATCGTCGTCGGCAACGGATCGACCAAGGCCGCCATGATCACCGTCGATATCGGCGGCATGTCGACGGAGACCTGGACCAATGTCGCGCGGCGCGCGGAACGCCTCGGCATTCCGACAGCCAATCTGATCCTCACCGCGACCCACACCCACAGTGTGCCGCGGCTCAGCGGCCAAGCCTTCGAAGACAAGGTTTTCCAGGCGATCGAGGACGCCAACAGCCGCCTGCAGCCGGCCGTGATGGACTATGGAACGGGCGTCTCATACGTGAACGTCAACCGCAACATCATCGACCCGGAAAACCGGCGCTGGTGGGAAGGCCCCAACTATGAGGGCGTGTCCGACAAGACCGTCGCCGTCGTTCGCTTCCGGACGCCGGACGGCAAGCCGATCGCCGTCTTCTACAACTACGCGCTCCACGCGGTCACCAATGGCCAGCTCGACATGATCAGCGGCGATGTGCCCGGGGAGGCCTCTCGCTATCTTGAAGCGACGCTGGGCGGAGACGCCGTGGCGGTTTGGTCCAACGGGGCCGGCGGGGATCAGAACCCGATCTACTTCAACCAGACCTATGAACTGCGCGACATCCGCATCGCCGAATACGCCACGCGCGGGGAGGACATTTCCAACTCCATGCCGCCCGGCGGCGTCGGCCTTGACCGCAACGATCCGCGCGTCGCCCTCCTCATGGAGCAGCAGCGCAATCTCACACGCAGCTATGGGGCCTTGCTCGCCGAAGAGGTGCTGCACGTGTCCCGCGATGGAATGGAGCGGCCTTCCGCTTCGGACGGCATCTTCGGCGCCCAGAAGGAGGTCTCGTGCCCTGGCCGGCGGCGGACCAACACCGGCCGAGGCGGCTACGCCGGCGAATATGTCGACGCCGACCCGATCAATATCCGGCTCAGCTTCCTGCTTGTCGGGGATGTCGCCATCGGCGGTGTGAACGGCGAGGTCTTCAACCAGATCGCGCGCCGCTATAAGGCCGAGAGCCCGCTCAAGCACACCATCTTTTCGTCCCTGACCAACGGGACGGCCGGGTCCGGCTACATTCCCAACGACGCGGCCTACGGGCAATACACCTTCGAAGTCCTTTCCTCACGCCTGAAACCGGGCTGTGCGGAGACTGCCATTGTCGACGGACTGCTGGACCTGATGGAAGGCGTAGAGGTCGTTCCGCCGCGGCGACGCTAGGATCTCGACGTGATCGAGTCCCGCTCGACGAGCTGGACGGGGAGGGTGGCGGAAGGCGTCTCCTCCCCCGCCAGCCGCCGGAAGAGGAACTCCACCAGGGTGGCGGCCCCACGCTTGAGATCCTGCCTGACGCTGGTGAGACGCGGATGGGCGTGATCGGCCACCTCAAGGTCGTCGAAGCCGACGATCGACACCTGGTCCGGCACCGAGACGCCGCCCGCCTGCAGCGCTTTCAGAGCCGACATGGCGATGAGGTCGGAGGCGGCGAAAATCCCGTCGAACTCGATCCCACGCGCCAGAAGATCCTGAACCGCCGCCAGCGCCGTATCGCCGGTGAAATGGGCCGGCAGGACCAGCGAGGGATCGAGCGCGAGGCCCGCACGCTCATGCGCCGCCTCATAGCCGCGCAAGCGCATCTGAACCTCGGGCAAGGGGGCGGCGCCCAGAAAGACGATCCGCCTGCGACCCGCCTGAATCAGGGCGTCGGTCGCCAGCCGACCGCCGCCGACGTTGTCGGAGCCGACCGAACAGTAAGCCTGCTCGGGCAGGTGAGCGCCCCAGACGACCAGGGGCAGGAAGGTTCGGGCGGCCTCGTTGAGCTCCTCGTGCTGATCGCTCTGACCCACGACGACGTAACCGTCGGCCTTTTGCGACTGGACGTGACGGGTCAGCCAGCCCGAGCGGGGAGAGGGGATGCGCGAGAGAAGAATGTCGTAGTCCCGCGCCGAGACCTCATCGGCCAGGTGGCCGAGCAGATGAAGGAAGAAGGGATCCGAGATCAGCTGGTCCGCCTCGTGGCCGAGCGGGATCGTCACGCCGATGGTCCGGGTCCGGTTGGATCGCAGACGCTGACCCGCCTGGTTGATGACATAACCGTGCTGCGCGGCGATCTTCTGGATCTGCCGCCGCGTCGCCGCCGGGATCAGGGGACTCTCCGCCAGGGCCCGGGACACGGTCGACGTCGAGACCCCGGCGAGCCGGGCGATGTCCGTCATTTTGAGCGCCCGCGCGGGCGCCTTTTGAGAGCGTGAACTGGCCATGCAAACGATTTACCGCAAGCCGTCCTGTTGCACTACAGCGTCGCTCGGCGGCTGGATGAAGTTGACCCGGGCCATCAGGCTTGTGCTCTCCGCCGCGGCGATAGGAGCGGCGATGGGTATCGCTTCCCAGCCCGCTCTGGCCCAGAGCCTGCCCGTGGGGATGGTCGAAGAGCCCTGCCTGCCGCCGCTCCCGGACCTGTCGCCGACCGCGACCGAGGCCGAGATCGCATCGCGCAGGGAGGCGATGATGGAGCGGCGTCGAGCGGACTGGGGCGGATTGTGCCGCCATCGACTTTCGAACGGCGCGCTTGGAACGCGGGCCGTCGAGGCTGTGTTCATCGGCGATTCGATCACGGAATTCTGGGAGGCGGCCTCGCCAGACCTGTTCCGCGACGGCGTCGTCAACCGGGGCATCGGCGCCCAGACCTCGCCCCAGATGCTCCTTCGCTTTCAGCAGGACGTCATCGCCCTGAAGCCGCGGGTCGTGCACATCATGGCGGGCACGAATGATGTGGCCGGCAACTCCGGACCAGGCCGACCCGAGGACTTCAGGAACAATATTCGATCAATGGTGGAGCTGGCCCAAGCCCACGGCATCGGCGTTGTAATCGGAGCGATCCCGCCCGCAGCGACCTTTTCATGGAGGCCCGGAATGGCGCCGGCTGGCCGCATCCGCGAGCTGAATGGATGGCTCAGGGATTACGCGCGCGAGCGCGGCGCGGTCTTCGTGGACTACCACGAAGCGATGCGAGGTCTCGACGGGGAGATGAGGCCGGAGCTCACCGCCGACGGCGTTCACCCCGACGCGGACGGCTACGCCGTCATGACGCCCCTCGCTCTGGCCGCCATACAGGCCGCCGCCGCAGGGTCGATGCCACGATGAGGCCGATCGGCGTCGGCCTTGTCGGCCATGGCGCATCCGGCGCCTTTCTTCACGGCCCACTTCTGGAAGCCGCCCAAGATTACGACATCCGGGCTGTGGTGACCGCCCGCCCGGAGAGCCTGGTCTTGCGTCGAGGCGCGCCGCGGGCGGTCGATCTCAACAGCTGCCTGGAGGCGACGGATGTCGAGCTGGTCGTCGTGGCGTCCCCGAACGCCATGCATTACGCCCATGCGCACGCCGCGCTCGAGGCCGGCAAGCACGTGGTCGTCGACAAGCCGTTCGTCCCGTCCGTCAGGCAAGCCGATGCGTTGATCGCCCTGTCAGAGCGCGTCGGTCGCACGCTGACCGTCTTTCAGAACCGCCGGTTCGACGCGGACTTCCGGACGGTTCGTCGTCTGGTCAGGTCAGGCGACCTCGGGAACGTCATCAGTTATGACGCGCGCTGGGACCGACAGGAGGCGGGGTCCAATGATCCTCGCCAACTCTTCGTCGATCTCGGATCGCACCAGATCGATCAGGTGATCGCGCTGTTCGGGGCGGCGACCAATCCTCGCCTTGAGCTCTGGTCACGTTCGACTCCTGACGGCGTCGCTGTGGGGTACGATCTTCATCTCGACGCAAACGCCGTCCGCTGCAGACTTTCAGGGCGGACGCTCACTCCGGCGATCGGACCCAGCCTTGAACTCCAGGCCAGCCGGGGCGCGGTAGTCTGCGAGCGTTCAGACCCCTTCGCCATGCTCATCCATTCAGGACGTCGCCCGTCCGATGAGGACTTCTGGAAAGGCGTCCCCAGGCCGACCGCCGTCCTCCATCTCGCAGGCCGTGAGACGCGTCTGCGGTGCTCGCCGAACGCATGGCGCCGCTTCTACGACCGGCTCGCAGGCGTACTGCGCGGCGCGTCGAAGCCGGTCGTCACCCATGAGCAGATGCGGCGAGTTGTCTCGGTGATGGAGACGGCTCAGGCCTGAGGGCCTGAACTCCCGTTGTCAGTACCGTAGGGTCGGAACCAGTCCGAGGACGCCGTCGACGATTGCGGTTTCTGCGCAACCGGGCTTCAGCCGGGTGTTCAGCACCGCGAACGTCTCATGCCCATAGGCCGCGTCTGAGGGCATGTAGCCCACATAACCATTGGCCCGCGTCAGAAGCATGGTGCGGGTAAAGGGCGATTCCCGCTTCAGACGCGAACCGATTTCCGAATACGGCGCCCCGTTCACCGAGCCGATCGCCACATCGCCGATCAGGGTGAGCCCATAGCGTACGGTCACGGGATCAGCATCCTCATAGGTTCCGGCGACTCCACCCCTGCCCTGGTTGGTGCGCACCCGTCCGGGGCATTGAGTCTCGCCCCGGGCGACGTGGATGTCGGCGTCCGTGACGCCGTCGGGCGCGTCGCGCATGACGCGTAGGACCTCCTCACCCAGCATGAGCCCTAGGGCCGCATTGACCTGCTTCTGTTGATCCATGAGCCGCGCGACCACCGGATCTGACCGGTCCAGACCCGTCCCGCCCGGAGGCGGCATGGCGATCCGGATATCTTCCCCGCGCGCTGCGTAGGCCTCGATCCGGCGCTCCCGCAGCTCGAAAGTCTGGTTGAAAAAGATGGGGTTCTGGTCGCCGTGGGCGCCAAGGGCGAAGGCGGCGACGAAATCGTCTCCGGTCGCGTCCTCGATATAGCGAGAGGCAGCGCCGGAAATGTCTCCGCTCACCAGGTCCAGCATTCCCGTAACGACGTTGAACACACCGTAGTTGTAATAGGCCGCTATCGGCCGCCCGGTCAGATCGTTGAACGCGAGCACGCTAACGGACTTGTCGGACGGTCCGTCGTAGTCGGGACCTTCCCACCATCGCCGCGTGGCGGGGTCGATACGGTCACGCTGAACATTGATCCAGGACTGTCCTTGCCCGAACGTCATCGCGGCAGGCCGAAGCCGGCTCCGCGCGTCGACGACCGCCTCGACGATCCGGCGCTCGAGGACGGCGGCAGCGGCGGAAGGGCCACCCGCGGCTGGACCGCCGATGGGAACGCTGTGCGTTCCGGTCCCGGCGATGAGCTGATGGTCCCGGGGAATGCCGGTCGCACTCTCGATGGCGGCGCTGACACGGGAAAAGGCCTCGTCACCGAGGCTGATGACATCGACAGTGACGAGCGCGAGTTGGGAGTCCCCGTTGTCGACGACGATGGCGCGCGCGTAAACGCGGTCCAGAACGCCGCCGTAGTGAGCGGGCAAGTTATCTGCAGACGGCGTCACATCGACCCTGGCGGCGCCGACGCGGAGCACGTGACGGTTCTGGGCCCAGGCGGGCTGCCCGAAAACGACGGCTGCCGCCATCATCAGGGCCATGACAACGCGTGTGCTCATGGGTGCCTCGCAAACGATTGCATGAGACCTACCTTATCCGCCGGACGACCGCGTGCAAGACGCTTTCAGGGTCGGACGCTGGTCGGACGATCGGGACCGGAGGGCGGACGCCGCTTGCCAGTGAGGAAATCCGCCGTGACGCCCGTTGCTGTCGAGGGCAGCCGAGCAGGCTGCACAAGGACCTTTAGACCAGGCTGGTACGTTACGCCGGATGCCAGGGCAGGCATCGGCTACGGGCTGACGACTGAACGACGACGGCGTCGCAGGGAACGCCCCGCTTCTCAAAACGCTCATGAGGCCCTGTCTCAAGCACGGAGTCCTTGAATGGCCGCCTCACTCACCGGAAAAACCATCGCCGTCCTCGCGACCGACGGCTTCGAACAGGTCGAGTTGACCAAGCCGGTCGAGGCGCTGAAGGCGGCGGGCGCCAAGGTCGAGATCGTCTCGCCCAAGGCCGGCGAGATCCAGGGGTTCAAGCATCACGACAAGGGCGACACGGTCCCGGTGGATCGTGAGCTGGGGCGCGCGGACGCCGCGACCTACGACGGCCTCATGCTGCCCGGCGGCGTCATCAATCCGGACGCCCTGAGGCTGGAGGAGGGCGCGATCAGCTTCATCCGGGCCTTCCATGAAGCCGGCAAGCCGATCGCCGCGATCTGTCACGGGCCATGGACCCTGATCAACGCCGGCGCCGTAAAAGGGCGCAAGATGACGTCATGGCCGTCCCTGCAGGCCGATCTCGAGAACGCCGGCGCGACCTGGGTGGATGAGGAAGTCGTCGTCGACAACGGTCTGGTGACCTCCCGCAATCCGGACGACCTGCCGGCCTTCTGCGCGAAGATGGTGGAGGAGTTCGCGGAAGGGCGACACGACGACTGACAGGCATGACGTCTTGGACACGTCGAAATCTGAACGCCTGATCAGAGGCCGGCTCTCCGCTCGTCCGGGCAACGCGCTCTGACGACGGCAGTCCCACTGGCGCCTGTGCGGGCCGGCAAGATGCGCAGACGGAATGCGCCGCGCGTCTCGCGAACTGATCGATCCGGCTCGCATCCACCCGTCGTACCCGTCCGGCTCAAACCGAAGGGTTCTGTCAGGAGCGCCTTAGCCCCGGGAGTGGCATGTGACGCAGGGAGAGGCCGGGATGTCGAAAAACGCCGAGCTTTCAGGTGCGGGCCGACTGGATTGCGGGGACGCAATCGCCAAGGTGACCTACGTCATCGCCCTTGGCTCAGGTCAGGGCGCGGTCGCCGAGGGCCGCCTCAGGGGGAACGTGCGTGATCTGGTCTCGGCCCTCGGCGGTGGTCCAAGAATTCTGACCCTTGAGGGTGGGGGCGTCCTCAGGGTGCAGGTTACGCGACTTGGCCCGGCCAGCGGCGAGGCGCAGTTCGTAGTTCTGGACGCTCCGGCTTGAGTCGATCACTGATCGTCCCGCTCCGGCGTCGATCAAGTTGAGCGTTGCCTATCCAAGGCGCCCAGAACCTCGGCGACCTTCGGCGCCAGCCTGCGGGCCATCACGTCGACGCCGCTCGCATTGGGGTGGATGCGATCCGGCAACACAAAGGCCGGGTTAAGGGCGACCCCCTCCAGCAGGAAGGGGTCCAGCGGTATGTTTCTCGCACGGGAGAGTCTGGGGAACAGGCCGTCGAAGCCGACCGCGTACATTCCGAACCAGGGCGGCGCACGCATGCCGCAGAGCATCGCCGGAATGGATTTCGCCTCAAGACGGTCGAGGATGGCGTCAAGGTTGCGCGCGATCCTGTCCGGCGAGATGAGCTGCATCATGTCGTTCGCGCCGAGGGCGACGATGCAGAGATCGGTGCCAGCGGCGACGTCCTTTTCCACCCGCTTCAGACCGTCGGCGGTCGTATCGCCGGAAACGCCTGCGTTGCGCACTTGCGTCAGCACCCCGCGTTGCTCCAGCGCCGCCTGAAGCCGCGACGGCAAGGCCTGCGCCGGGCGAAGGCCGTAGCCCGCTGTCAGGGAGTCGCCCAGCATGGTGATCCGGGTCCGGCTCACGCCGCCTGGAATTCCCGGAACACGGGCTCGGGCGCAAAGCCCATCGACGGGTTGGCCAGAACGCCGACGGGACGTTCTCCGTCATAGACGGCGATAGTCTCATAGCCGGGCCATAACCGGGTCAGGCCGGCGGCTTCAGCTCTGGCCGTTTCATCGTCAACGGCGCTGAGCACGGCGATTTCCCGGACGGGAACGCCCGGTGTGTTGACGATGCAATAGTAGGAATTCACTGGATACTCTCCCGACGCGGCGTCCCGAACGACCCGCAGCGCGTGAGGTTCCGAAAAGTCCACCGACGAAACCGGGAATGCCGAAAAGCGCCTTGGCGGACCCCGGTGGGCGTGGGGCTGGATCTGGATTCACGGGATATTGGGGAACTGGCGTTAGCCCGGACCCGGGGAGATCGCACATGATCCGGTTGGAAGCTCTGGGCGCATTGCTGTCGGCGACGGCGCACGAACGTCGCAAGCAGGTTCCGGTCCGGATACTGCTGGCCGGTCTGGTCGCCTGGGCCCTGTACAGCGTCGGTCGGGCAGACCTGATCGCGGTGTGGTTCGCCGCCGTCGCCCTCATCCAGGCCTTCGAGATCGCGGCCATGTTCCGGTTTCGTCAGTCGACCCGCACGCCGGGACCCGTCGATGTCCTTCTGGCGCTCGCCTCGGCCTTCGCCATGGCTGCATTGTTCGCCGGCACGGCAGTGGCGATCTGGCACATGGAGGGTCGCGGGCTTGAGGGCTTCGCCATGCTTATCATCGCCGGCGGGCTGTTGACGAACGTGGCCTCCGGCATCGAGGCCCGGCCGATCTTTTTCACCGGAGCCACGCCCTACCTGATCGCCCTCGTCGCAATGCCCGTCATGGCCGCCATGGGCTCGCCTTCAGGCGATCCGGTTCTCACCGGCCTGGGATCGCTTTTGTACATCGGCTGCACGCTCACTGTATATGCGCGCGTACACGCCGGGCGTCGGGCCGAGCTCAAGGCTCTCGACGAGGCTGAACACCGGGTTCAGCAGGCCGAGGCCGCGATGGCCGACCGGGCGTCAATGGCCGCCATCATCAGCCATGAATTACGCACGCCTGTCAGCGCCATCCACGCGGGCGCAAAGGTCATGCGCGAGGACGACGACCCCACCCAGCGTCGACAGACCGCCGAGCTCATCGTCGACGCCAGCGACCTGATGACCCGAATGCTCAACGATCTGCTCGATCACTCCAAGATGGAGGCGGGCGCGATGACGCTCGAGACCCGCGACTTCAACCTTGCGCAGCTCGTCTCCGACACCCATCGTTTCTGGTCGGCCGCAGCCGCGGCCAAGGGGCTCGCCGTGCGCTCTTCCAGCGTCGACCCCGATCTGTGGCTGAAGGGCGATCCTCATCGCCTGCGCCAGATCCTGAACAACCTTCTGTCCAACGCCATCAAGTTCACTCCAGCCGGAGACATCGCCGTTGATGTGGAGGTCGACTGCGCCACCGCGCCAGCGCGCGCCCTCCGGATCACCGTGCGCGACCAGGGCGCGGGCATCGCGGCTGAGGCCATGGATCGGCTGTTCGCGCCCTTCGCCCAGGGATCGTCCGAGGTCGCCAGAACCTACGGCGGGACGGGCCTAGGCCTCAAGGTCAGCCGCGATCTCGCCCGCTTGATGGGCGGGGACCTCACCGTCTCCAGCCGTCCCGGCGCCGGCGCCGCCTTCACGCTCGCGGTCGCGCTGGCCCCGGGCGTATCGGCGCCCCGGGTTCTCAGCGAAGACGTTTCGCTCTCATCGCGGTCTCGCCTGAGAATTCTGGCCGTCGACGACCATGAGATCAACCGCCGGACGCTCGCCCTCGTGCTCAAGCCTCTGGATGTAGAGCTCACGACGGCTTCGGATGGAGCGGCGGCGCTGGATGTGCTGGGTCGACAGACCTTTGATGTGGTGTTGATGGACGTGAACATGCCGGGCGTCGACGGCAACGAAGCGACGCGACGGCTGCGCGCCTCTTGCGGCGTCAACGCCGATATCCCGGTCATCGGGTTCAGCGCCGGGACCGAGGCCAGTCAGATCGCCGCGTGTCGGGCAGCCGGCATGACGGACTGGCTCCCCAAGCCGCTTGAACCGCATCGCCTCTATGAAGCCCTGAACAGGGCCGCGAGGCCGAATCCGGCTGACGCAAATCCGAAGCCGGCAGCCGCGGCCTGACGCCGACACCAACCGTTGAGCCTCCCGGTCGAGCCTGAAGGCCTGCCTTTGCGGGATCAGGCCGCCCGGACTGGAGAGTTCTGTCCGGTCAGGCCCGGTTGACGTTGAGGCCGAGCGTGTTGAGACCTCGCCGGTAAAAGGGGCGCGGCGCGCTGGCGCAACCTTTTCCCACGGTTTTGCGACCCCAGCCGGGCGGCTAGATCGGCCCAAGCGAAATCTTCGCGCTTTCGCCGCACCGAAGAACTCTTGAGTGTCTGGTTGCGGATAGAAATCCCGTCCGCTTGCCCCGGGACACGCCGACGTCTCCAAAACTTCGCGTCGATCGCACGACGGGCAGAACCGGATCCGCTCCACCGTGTTGCACTGGCCCAAGGGGCGCGCTTCATGACCGACACCATACCCAAATCCGGACCGTTGC
Organism: Brevundimonas sp. NPDC092305; assembly: GCF_044755415.1. NCBI lineage: Bacteria > Pseudomonadati > Pseudomonadota > Alphaproteobacteria > Caulobacterales > Caulobacteraceae > Brevundimonas > Brevundimonas sp. NPDC092305. The sequence goes on from NZ_JBIVQY010000001.1 coordinate 148,708, forward strand.
CCCTCGTTGACGGCCCGGCGCCCCTCACAGAGCGCCCAAAGGCGTCTGTCCGGCCGCCGGCCGCGGCCATCGCTGCGCGCCTTGCGCAGGCCTGCGCGGCAAGTCGGGATCGCGATGTCATCTTCGTCGCCGCGAGCGAGCGCCGGGCCGACGAGATCGCGCGCGCCATGCAAGCCTTCGCCGCGAGCGAGCCGCTCACGGTTCTGGTCTTCCCGCCCTGGGATTGTCTACCCTATGACCGGGCGCTGCCGTCGCGCGAAAGCATGGGGCGCCGGATGGCGGTGCTGGCTCATCTCGCCCGGCAAGACCGTTTCCGCTGTCTTGTCGTCACCTCGCCCGAGGCGATGATGCAGCGCGTCGCACCAGCAAAGGCCGCATGCGACAGGTTCGATCTCGTCACAGGCGAGACGCTCGATCGGGATGCGCTGCGGGCCTTCGCTGACCGAACCGGCTATCTGCATGATGAGCGGATCGACGAGCCGGGAGAAATCGCCATCCTCGGCGAGGTCGTCGACGTCTACCCGCCCGCCGCCGCCACGCCGTTTCGCATCGTCCTGCAGGAGGACGGGCGGATCGCGGAGATCAAGGCCTTCGACCCCCTGACCCAGCGGTCGCAGGAAACAGCGTCGGCTGTGCAGCTAACGCCTGCCTCAGAGTGGGTCGATCAGGGCGAACCCCCGACAGAAGCCGGTCGACTGGATCTGGCCGAGCACTACGGAATGACATTGGGCGATCTCTTCGCGCTGCTTCCTGACGGGGACATAGTCCTGGATGGCGGCGTCGGCGATCGCATCGAGCAGGTCGCCGACCAGATCCGCGAAGCCTTTGAGGCGCGGCGCGACTTCGGCGGTCCGGAGGAGGCGCGACCTACCGATCCCGACAAGATCTATCTGACAGCAGACGACGCCTTCAGGGCGCTCGAACCCGGCCGCGAGCTTGAGGTCGATAAGATTTCGCCTCCGCCCGCCTTCGCCCTCGAGCGGGCGCCCGGCTCCGCCCTGAAACGATATGTCGTGGCCCAGCAGGACAAGCGTCGGACCATCGTGATCGCCGGGCTTGCGCATGAGCTGAAGGTGATCGCCCGTCTTCTGAAGCGAGCCGGTCTGGAGACTCCGGACAGCCTCGACGGGTGGGACGCCGTCGCGCGTGTCAGGCCGGGCGGTTTCGTCTCGATCCTGGCCGATCTGGACGGGGGCTATGAGGACGCCGGTGCGGGCCTGGTCGTGCTGACGCCCACGGACATCACCGGCGGGCGGCTGGCGCGAGGCGGCGGCGTTTCGGCCAATCCGTTCGGCGACACCGACATCCGGCCGGGCGACGTGGTGATCCATGAAGACCACGGCCTCGGGGTGCTTCAGGCGCTCGACACCATCGAGGCGGACGGCGTTCAGAGGGATATCGTGAGACTTGAGTACCATGGGGGTGCGACCGTCCTTGCGCCGGTGGAAGAGTTCGATCGCATCTGGCGATACAGCTCCGAGCCGTCGACGGTTACTCTGGACCGGTTGAACACCCAGGGCTGGGCGACCCGGCGCGCTGAAGTCAGCGCCCAGATCGACGCCACAGCGGCTCACATGGTGGAAATGTCCAGGGCGCGCGCCGCTGCCGGGACGACGCCCGTTGCTCCGCCGAGCGCAGCCTACGCCCGGTTCGCCGCCCGATTTCCTTTCCCCGAATCCGCTGACCAGCTCTCCGCGATCAAGGCGGTGCTCGAGGATCTCGCCTCGGGCCGACCCATGAACCGCCTGGTCTGCGGCGACGTCGGGTTCGGAAAGACGGAAGTTGCGCTCAGAGCCGCCGCGGCCGTCGCATTGTCAGGTCGCCAAACTCTCCTCGCCGCGCCCACCACTGTTCTGGCCAGACAGCACTACGAGACGTTCCAGAAGCGCTTCGAAGGCACGGGCGTGAAGATCGCTCACCTCTCCAGGATCGTCGATGCAGCGGAGAGCCGGGCGGTGAAAGCCGGTCTGGCGGACGGCTCAATCCAGATCGTCGTGGGCACACAGAGCCTGGCCGATGACAAGGTGGCCTTCGCAGATCTCGCCCTTGTGGTCATCGACGAGGAGCACCGCTTCGGCGCGAAGCTCAAGGCGGATTTGGCCGCCCGCGCGCCGCACCTGCTCGCCATGTCGGCGACGCCCATTCCCCGCACCCTCCAAAGCGCCCTCGTCGGCGTCCAGGATGTCAGCATCATCGCCAGCCCGCCGGCCCGACGCCGGCCGATCCGGACCTTCCTTGCGGACTACGACGCCGGCTCCCTGCGATCGATCCTGCTGCGCGAAAAAAGCCGGAGCGGTCAAAGCTTCGTGGTCGCGCCCAGGATCGAGGACCTTGAGTCGCTCGCGGTGGAACTCAAAACCGTGGCGCCCGAGGCCCACCTGGTCGTGGCCCACGGTAAATTGTCCGCCGATGAGCTCGACAGCGTTATGACCGGGTTCGCCAATGGTCGTGGAGACATCCTCCTCGCCACCAACATCATTGAAAACGGTCTGGACGTCCCGCGGGCGAACACCATGGTCGTCTGGCGTCCGGATCGTTTCGGGCTCGCCCAGCTCCATCAGCTCCGCGGCCGGGTCGGTCGCGGTCGCCGTCAGGGGTTCGCCTATCTTCTCAGTGATCCGACGACGCCGATGGCCGAAACGACGCGCGCACGGCTGCAGACGCTCGAGGCTCTGGATCGCTTGGGCGCGGGGTTCGCCGTCAGCGCCCGCGATCTCGATCTCCGGGGCGGGGGGGACCTCGTCGGGGATGAGCAGGCCGGGCACATTCGCCTGATCGGCGCCAGCCTTTATCAGCGGGTTCTCGGGCAAGCGATCCGCGCAGCTGGCGGAGAGGCAGACCCCGAGGCCCTTCGGCCGAAGCTGAATCTGCCCGTTCGCGGGAGCTTGCCCGAAGACTACATCCCGGATCCGGTCGTGCGCATCAATCTCTACGCCCGACTTGCCCAGCTGACGACGGCCGACGGGATCGACGCCCTCCATGAAGAGATCGAGGATCGGTTCGGGCCGCTGCCCGACGCGGCCGAGGCCCTGGTCGGCTCAGCTCGCCTGACCGCGCTCGCCGTCGCCGCAGGCGTGACCGAGGTGGTGTCCGGTCCAAAGGCGATGGCGCTGACCTTCGGACGCCATCGGGCGGAACATCTGTCCGCCCGGATCGTCGCCAATGACGAGCGCCGCTGGTCGGGCGCGCGTCTGATCCTTGAATCCGAAGCCGCCCGGCGACAGGACCTTCGATTTCTGGAGACCGTTCTGGACGAAATGGCGGCGGCCTGATCATACCGGCCCGGTGGGAGGCGTTTGTCGGGCAATGGGCCGGCGCATGACATCGGCACAAAGCCCCAAAAGGCGCGACGGCGGTCAGGCCCGGTCATTCGATTTGCGGTCGGCCCGCCGCTGTCAGGGCACGACGCGACGCATCGTCCGGAACGTGACGGAGTAGCGAAGCGCGTCGCCCGGGACGATGCTGTGCTGCCAGTCGTCGCGAGCGGATCCATCGAGCAGATAGGCCGAACCGGGTTGAAGGGTTTGCGAGGTCCGCCGCCAGCCTTCCGGGCCGGGTCGACGAAACCGCAGCGTGCAGCGGGACCCGAACGACAGACCGACGACCATGCCATATTCAGGTTGTCCCGGTGCCAGCCGATCCCCGCACCGGGGGCGTATTCGGTGACGAGAGCCTGAACCAGATCGGCGGCAGGTATGCCGGCGAACTCAGCCGCCGCAGTGCGCAGGGAAAGCAATCCTTCGGGGAGGGCGTCGGCAGGACACACCCGACCGTGGGTGAAATCATATCGCGATCCGAATGAAACGGTCCGTCGGTTCCCCTTGAAGCCCCGGAAATCGAAGGGCGCAAAATCGAGCGATCCCGCCCATGCGAGAAACTGGACCTGAGCCTCGACAGACACGACGCCCTCGGCGTATCGCAGGCCCGCGGGGTCTCCGGGCATGCCTGGATGGGGTTCGGCAAACAGGGGCAGCGTGATGGACATGGCGTCAGCGGAGCTGACTGTCCTTGCTGCCGCGCCGGTTGATGCCCGAAAGAACGACGCGGCTGTCCCGCCCCGATTGGCAGGGGACGCAGGTCGTGACCCCGGGCAACGCCTCACGACGAGCCTGCGGGATGGGTTCGCCGCACGCGATGCAGTCTTCGGTCCCAGCTCCTGCGGGCATGCGGGACCGCGCCGTCAGCACGCCGTCCAGCACCGTGTCATCGATCTGATCGAGAACCGCGCCGTCGCGCGTCCAGCCTCCGGCCATCCCGGGCTCCGTTTCATGTCCTGTGGAGGATTGGAGATAGGTGTTTCCGTCGCAAACCAAGCGTCGCCGCAGCCCGTGCGAGCCCGAGACCGGAGCGAGATCCGTGCAACCCTGCGCCGGAATCGTCCGCTAAGGGTATGATGATGACAGCGCGCATAAGGGTGATCGATCTCGAAACCGCAGGACCGGGCCCGACCGATGTCTGCGAAATCGGCTGGCAGGATGTCGTCTCTCACGCCGGCCGGTGGCGTCTGGGCGACGAGCGCGGGAGCCTGCTCACCAACCCGGGCCGTCCCATCTCGCCCGACACCATGGCCGTGCACCATATCCGCGACGAAGACGTCGAGGGAGCGCCGTTCTGGATTCGCGCAGCTTCTGCGGTCCTCCGGCCGGAGGAGGGCGTGCTCGCCCTCGCCGCTCATCGGGCCGCCTTCGAGCAGCGCTACTGCACCCCCCGTTTGGCGGGCGGCGTCGAATGGATCTGCACCTGGAAATGCGCCATGCGCCTCTGGCCGGATCTGCCGCGTTTTTCAAACCAGATGCTGCGCTATCTGAGGCGGCCGGAAGGGCTGGACCATGCGCTGGGCCTGCCGGCCCACCGCGCACTGCCGGACGCCTATGTCACAGCCCACCACCTGCGCGACATGCTGAACCTGTCCACGCCCGCGCAGCTGATCGCCTGGAGCCGGGAACCCGGGCTGTTGCCCCGTGTTCCGACGGGGCCTGAGCGCGGCAAACCCTGGAGCGCGGTCGACGACGCCGCCCTGATCGGTCTTGCATCGGATCGGGACCAGAGCCTTCGATTCAGTGCGGAGACCGAACTGCAGCGGCGGGGGCGTCCCGGACGCGCAGCCGCCTCATCAGCAAGGCAGGCGACGCTCTTCTGAAACATGGCGAAGCAGTTGTGTCGATCTGCCTCTGGCGTCGATGTCAGACGTCTGTCGTCGCAGTCGGGGTCTGCTGATGCTGAACGACACGCCAGTCGTCGTGCTCAAGCCGTCGATAAGTGGTGGTGCAGCGCGCGCTATAGGTCTGGGTCTCGACGCGCGCAGCGACGGGGTAGGCGATGACGATCAGTCCGTCTGCGGGGCGGGCGACGCGTTGATCGCTGAACTCGACCCCCTGCCAGCGCGGCGTTTGCGCCACCTCGCTTGCGGCGTCCGCACCGCTGAAGACGAATGGCGCATCCGGCAAGACCATCAGGCATGCAACGTCGATCGTACGACGAAACTGGTCCGGCCTCGCGGTCCAGAGCGCACGCTCGGAACCCCAGATGCGGGCGTCATCCATAGTCGTTGTCCTCAACTCCGCCAGGAAGCGGCGCGGCGGCTGCACCCGGCGTAACGGGAGCCAACTCAGCCGCCTGCGATTTCGGCGGCTCCGCCTGCGCAGAGGGATCCGCCGCCGCGATCTCTACAATCGACAGGATGCTTTCGCCCTGGCTCATGAGCGGGCGGGCGGCGTCGCCCGCCTGCACGTCGGTCGGCGAGGCGACCCGCACGTCGCGAGTCAATCCGCCTTCGGCGCCCAATGTTACGGAATAGGTTCTTATGGTCATGGACGCTGAACCGTCTCGCGGTCCCCGTGTTCCGCCAAGGCGGCACTGACTGTCTGCCTTGGCCTCGAGCGTCCGCTCACCCAACCGGCCGTTCTAAGCCTTTGCGTGATCGTCATGCGACGCCGGCGCTGCCCGTGACCCCATAGACCTCGCCGGTGATATAGCTCGCTTCCTGTGAGGCGAGCAGGACATAGACCGGAGCAATCTCCACCGGCTGGCCAGGCCGGCCGAAAGCGCTCTGCTCTCCGAACGTCTTCACCTTGTCCTGGGGCTGGCCCCCGGACGGTTGAAGGGCGGTCCAGAACGGGCCGGGGGCGACGACATTGGCCCGCACGCCGCGCTCGATCAGCTGTTTCGAAAGCGCCTTGGTGTAGGCGACGATACCCGCCTTGGTGGTCGCATAATCGAGCAGGATCGCCGAGGGATCGTAGGCCTGAACCGATGCGGTCGTGATGATCGCGGCCCCCGGCGGCAGGTGCGGCGTCGCCGCTTTCGTGATCCAGTGCAGCGCATACAGATTGGTCTTCATGGTGCGGTCGAAATCCTCGCTTGAGACCTCGGAAACCGCATTGTGATACTGCTGGTGGCCGGCGTTGATCACCAGAATGTCCAGTCCGCCCAGATCACTGACCGTCCGCTGGACGAGGGCCTTGCACCAGGCTTCATCCGTAATGTCTCCCGGCAAGGCGAGGGCGCGACGGCCTTCGGCCCCGATAAGCGCGATGACCTCTTCCGCATCGCGGGCCTCCGCGGGCAGGTACGATATCGCCACATCGGCGCCTTCTCTCGCATAGGCGATGGCCGCAGCCCTGCCGATGCCGGAGTCGCCGCCTGTAATCAGGGCCTTCCGGCCCGTCAGCCTGCCGGAGCCCCGATAGCTCGTCTCGCCGTGATCGGGGCGAGGCTCCATAAGCCGGGCCAGTCCCGGCTCAGCCTGCGGCTGCTCCGCAAAGGGAGGCCTCGGATATTGCCCACGCGGGTCCTGCATCGTCATCCGATCGCTCACGGCCAAACTCCCTGCTGTCCGGCCGCATTAACCCGGTGGGAAAGGTCTGCGTTCCGGGCGTCCAATGCGCGACCCAGGTTGGTCAGCGCACCGGTCAGTCCTTACGGCGCCGGCGGCGAAGAACATCCGCCCAGTGTTCGGCGAGCGTGAGAAGGCCGATCCGCCGGCTCTGCTCAGGCTCTGGCGCGGCTTCCGCGATCAGCGCTTTCAGCTCGGCCCGGATTTCCTCGCGACTTGATCTTCAACATGGCCCCGCAAGCCGCGGGCGCGCCGTAAGTCTCATCGGCGCCGGAGATTTCGCTTCAGGCCGAGGTCGGCGCGGAGCACCGGGAAGCCGACGGGCCATGTGGCAAGATCGGCGAGGACTAGACTGAACGCCCGTTGAACCGAGGACGCGATCAATCGTTCCGGCCTGCGATCCCGCCTTCCGGAGAGACCTGCATGCTCGATCTGAACCGCGCAACCGCAGAAGAACTCGACGCCATCGAGCCGCTTTCGGGACACGGCTTCGAAATCGTCCGCTACCGGCAGGAGCGCGGACGTTTCGATGATGTCCGCCAGCTTGAGGAAGTTCCCGGGCTTGCTGGCAAGTGGTCCGGCGCGGAGCGGGTCCTGACGACGGATAAGGACGCGCTGGCCTGACAGCCGGCTCCGGCCGCCGACAGACTGGAAACCCGGTCCGACCCCGCCCGTTAGGACAGCGACGCTTCAAAGGATCACCCATGAAAATTCCGCTCCTGATCGCTGCATGCGGCCTGGCCCTTGCCGCCTGCTCTGATCCCCAGGACGCCGCCGAGGACAGGCTTGAGCAACAGGCCCAGGACAGCGCAACCGCGTCGGGGCTCGCCGTCGTCGCCTTCGGTCTGACCGAAGCGCAGCTGCTCGACGCAGAGATCATCGGCGCGAACGGTCAGGAGGTCGGCGACGTCGCCCGGGTTCTGCGAACGGCGGACGGAGGCGTCAGCCAGCTTCTGGTTGAGATCGAGGACAGCGATCCTGATCGCTTTGTCCATGTGCCGCTCTCCGACCTCACGCCCGTCAAGCGCGGGACCGGGACCGACCTCTCGACGTCCATGACGAGGGCCGACCTCAAGGCGCTTCCTTCCGTCCCGCTTCGTCCTTGAGGTCCCCATAACGTTCAGACTTCCCGCTTACGGCCTCTGCCTGATGCTTGCTGTCGCTGCAGCTGGATGTGACCGGCCCGCCCCACGCTCTGCTGAGGCGCCCCCCGCACCTGCGGCTTCGGCCCCGACGCCGTCGGCGCCTGTGGCGAATCTCCCCGCGTCAGCGGCGAACCCGATGCCCGTCGAGGACGCCACGCCATCTCTACCGCTCGTCATTACGGACGCCCAGGTGAGGGCGGAATACCCGCAGCGACTTCATGAGTGTCTCGATACCGGCGAGGCGGCCAAAGGCGTGTCGGTCGCGATGGGCGGGTGTTTCAACGCTGAACTTCAGGCCCAGGACGCGCGGCTCAACGCCGTTTACCGCGCGGTCATGGCCGGCCTGGGCGACGCCGGAAAAGCGCGGTTGCGCGCCGAGGAACTGGCCTGGATCGACCAGCGCGATATCGGCTGTCGAGAGGCGGCCAGCGGGGGAAGCCTTGACAGGGTCGAGATCCCGGCCTGCCTGCTGACAGAAACTGTGCGGCGTCGACTGGCCCTGGAGGCGCGCAGCCCCGTCCGATCCTCCGCGCGAGGAGAGGTGTCGCTGAACTGACGGCGTGGGTCCGGTCCGCGTCGATCTGCTGGACGGCAGGGTGGTCCACCCAGCCAAGCCTCGCCGTCAGACGGATCAGTCTTCGCGTGGAGCACGCGGAGCCCAACCGCGGGTTACAAGGAATTCACTGGTGGAAGAACAGTGATCGACTAGGGGCGGCGCAAAGGAGAAGCTCATGCGCGCCATTGTGAAAACCTCGCCCCTGTTCGCCGCGATCAGCTTGTGCGCCTGCGCGCCCGTCGTCAGCGACGGACCGCCGATGGCGGTGCTGTCCGGTTTGCAGGAGACCGCCCAGCTCAGGAATATCTACATGTCCAGCGACTGGCTCCGGGCCGAGGACGACTTCCAGGACACCTTCACCGAGGAGGTCGGCGAGGAACTGCGCCACTGCATGTGGGGCACAGCGCCGATCGACGTCCGGATTCACCTGGATCGTCTTGATCGTGACGGCCGCCTCGCCACGCTTCTGAACGGGGGCGGGGAGCACAGACTGTCCGGCGTTGTCGAGTTCGTTGATCCCGGTCGCGGCAATGCTGTCGTCGGACGATTTCCCGTCTCGACGCTCGTGAGGGACGACGGCGGTCTGGCCGGTCTCGTCGCTGACCGCCAGATGATGGTGTCCGAAGCCTTTGGTCGGGCGGTCTGCGAGGAAGGGTTCGGCCGCGATCCGCGAGGCCCCCGTGTCGCCAATGCGACAGCGGACTGATAGGTCCGGACGCCTCGTTTTGATCAGGGAAGGGCAGCGCCATGAGGCTGAAAACCTGTCTCGTTAGCTTGGCGGCCGGGCTCGCCGTCCTTGCCGGTACGGCGGCTGCCCAGACGCGTCCGCCGGGCCCGGATCTCCTCGTCAGGGCGGGAAATCTTTTCGATGCGCGCGCCGGCCGAATGGTTGGCCCGCGCGATCTGCTCATCCGGGCCGGACGGATCGCCGAGGTGCGTGACCCTACGGAGGCTCCAGGGGACGCGCCGGTGCTGGACCTGTCGCGATGCTACGTCGTGCCCGGTTTGATCGATGTTCACACGCATCTGCTGCTGGAGGAAAAGCCGGGTGAAGACCTCGGCGTCATCGCCGCTCTCGACCACGCGGTGCGCGGCGACGCAGACCGGGTGCTGAGCGGGGCGGCCCGCGCCAGATCCTATCTCGACGCCGGGTTCACCTCCGTCAGGGATCTCGGAAATTCCGGCCGGTTCCTCGACATCGCCCTGGCGAGAGCCGTTCAGGACGGACGCGTCGCAGGACCTTCCATCTATGGATCAGGGCCGGGACTGGCCCCGGCCGGCGGACAGATGCCCCGGCTTGGCGCGGACCCTCACCAGCTGGTGGCGGGCGAGTACCGGATTGTGACCGGCGAGGTCGACGCCCGCGCGGCGGTCCGCGAAGCCATCGCCGCAGGCGCGCGGGTCATCAAGATGTACCCGGAAGCCACGCCGCAGCGAACGCGGCTGTCCGTCGAGGAAATGCGCGCGATCGTCTCCGAAGCGGCCCGTCACGGCGTGCCGGTCGCAGCGCACGCCACCTCGGATGCAGCGATCCGGGAGGCGGTCGAGGCGGGGGCGTCATCGATCGAACACGCCTATGATGTGTCTGATGAAACGCTCGCACTCATGGCGCAGCGCAAGGTCTGGCTGGTCGCGACCGACCCGTCCGTCGAGATGGCGATGGCGATGACGGAGACCTGGCCCGTGCGACCACCGGAGGCGGAAGTGCGCGAGCAACTGAGCGGGCTGCGCAGCCGGCTGCGCCGGGCGCATGACGCGGGTGTCCCGTTGGCGATGGGGTCGGACCTCTACGTCCCCTACGGCCTTGGTCGAGGCGTGGGTGCGCGCAGCACGCTGGAAGGCTATCTGGATGCGGGCCTCTCGCCCGCAGAGGCGCTCCGGAGCGCGACCTTCAGCGCCGGCGAGCTGGTCGACCCGGGCGCGATCGGCGTCCTGGAACCCAACGCCTGGGCGGATTTCATCGCCATGCCTGGCGATCCGTCCGTCAGCCTTGACGCGCTCGGCTCCATTGCACTCGTCATGCGGCGCGGCGTCAGCGCATCGGGTCTGGCCAGCACGTGTTCCGGCTCACCGGTCAATGGCGCGCCATCTGGCGGCTAGGCCGACATCGATCGGCAGCCGATCGATTACGAAAGTTTCATCTCGAATAACGATAAAATCCTTGATCGATAATCGATATTCCTTATCGTTTATCGAGACGGCCGCGGGGGCCGGGGAGGATTTGATATGGTGGCTCTGGTTGGGAAACGCTCGGTCGCCAGCGTCGTGCGCTGGGTGCTCGGGATTGCGAATGTCCTTGTTCTGATCGGCGGCCTTGTCTGCCTCGGCAGCCTGATCGCGACGTGGGCGGCGCCCGATCTGCTTTCCGGAACCTTCGACGCTGCGCGTGACGTCGATCCGGGCTTGACGGATCAAGGGGCGGGCGGGCTGGCCGCCGTAATGGCGGCGGGGGCCTTCGCCTGCGGCTTCACATGGCTCGTCATCAACCGGCTGCGCCGCATCTTCCTGTCGGTCAACGAAGGTCGGGCATTTGAAGCCGCCAATGTGGGTCGACTTCGCCTGATGGGCGCCGCGATGGCGGGACTTCAGCTCACCACCATGGCCATGCACGCCCTCGGGCCGACGGGCGAGGGCGTGCGGTTTCAGCTGGACCTTGGCGCCTGGCTCGGGGTGCTCGTCGTGTTCATGCTCGCCGAGGTGTTCCGGCAGGGTTCGGACATGCGCGAAGACGTCCAGGGAACGGTTTGAGGGGGTGGCCGTGATTATCGTGGAACTCGACCGGCTCCTGGCGTCGCGCCGCATGTCGCTGACGGAATTGTCCGAGAGGGTGGGTGTGACCATCGCCAACCTTTCGGTCCTGAAGACCGGCAAGGCGCGGGCCGTCCGCTTCACGACGCTCAACGCCCTGTGCCGTGAACTCGACTGCCAGCCCGCCGATCTGCTCGTCTTCCGGCCCGAAGACGCGCGCTGATCGTCTCCGCCCCTTCCTTTTCAACTGGAAACGAAATGAAATCCTCCCTTCTTGCGATCGTCAGTCTGGCCATCGGGCTGGTCGGCGCGCCCGCGTCCTCACAGGTCGGACCACCGCAACCCCTTCCGGCCGAAGTGCTGGCGGACACGGTCGACGAGGCTTCAGCGGCCTGGCTCGCCGCTCACGTCGTTGCGGACGGACCGGTGACCGGCGGTATGAGGTTCGACTTCCCGACGGCCTTCTATGAGAACCGGCTGTTCCTGCTGGCCGAAAGCCATGGTTCGGCGGCGCCCCAGCGTCTCGACCTCGACCTCCTGACGCATCTCAATGCACGCATCGGCCTGCGGGACTATGTCGCCGAGGTCGATCCGGTGCAGGGCGATCAGCTTAACGCCTATCTCGACACCGGAGACGAGGCCCTACTGAAGCGGGTCTTCGACCACTGGACGCGCACCGGGGCGCAGTGGGGCAACACCGCGTTCGAGGACAAGGTCCGGGGCGTCCGCGCCCTGAACCAGACCCTGCCGGCCGAGCGACGCGTCCGGTTCATCGGCGTGGATTCCATTCATGACTGGGCGCTTCTCAGGACATGGGTCGAAGCTCGAGGCGGGGTCCTGGACGAGAGCGCCTGGGCGGCCGGAGGGGCGAGGGGCAAGGCGGCGCTGGCGCTTGCGGCGCTGCAGGGACGCGCGTCCGACGCCGTGGGTCGACGTTTGACGGACCTCCTTCGGCGGCTCTCTGCAGACACCCACCGCGAGACGGCGATATTCGAGACCTATGCCTGGGCTGTGCGCTCCGGCGAACTCGGCGACCGCCCCGCCTATGGGCTCTGGGGAATGTTTCACGCCATGCAGGGGCCGGTGAACGGCGCCGCGCCGTTTGCGGCGCGTGTTGACCAGTCAGACCTGTCGAGCCGCGACAAGGTCGTCACGATCGCCATCCTCTCCCTGGACAGCGCCGTCCAAATCCCCGTTCCCACTCCCGAGGGGGTACGACGTCTGCGATTGACGGACTTCAGCATCGACGGCCCCTTCGTGAAAGTCCAGGGGGCGGCGACCCTGCGTGCGGCCTCGAAGCCCGACCGGATCCTGATCTTCAATCCCGCCGGTGAAGGCAGTCCGATCGGGAATGGCGACTTCATGACGATCCGCACGTCCGTAGGACAGGATTTCACGCTCGATCCGGCCATTCCCGCGTCGGACTACGCCCAGTATATCGGAGTATTCCGCGGATCGGACTGGGCGCCCCCGCGAGAGTAGGGTGCAGGGGACCGAAGCGGCCTATGAGTGAACGTCCCTCCGTCGATCCTCCACTGCGTCGCGAGGAAGACGCTCCCCCCACCGGGTCGATGAGCAGTCCGGGAACCTTGGCTTTACGGAACAGGGACGCGATCCCGAGGATTTCCCGGCTCTCGTTCAAGCCAGCGGAACACCGTCATGAAATCCATCGCCTGGGGCGCCAGAACCGCCCAATCCAAGCTCGAGCGCATGGAGATCGAGCGGCCGGACCCGAAGGATAATGAGGTGACGATCGAGGTGCTCTACGCTGGCGTTTGTCACTCCGACATCCACCAGGTGAAAAACGAGTGGAAGAACACGGTCTATCCCTGCATCCCGGGCCACGAGATCGTCGGCCGGGTGAAGACGACGGGATCCGCGACGAGCCGGTTCAAGGAAGGCGACCTCGTAGGGGTCGGATGCATGATCGACAGCTGCCGGACATGCGATCCCTGCAAGCAGGGCGATCAGAACTACTGCGAGGGGCCGAATGGCTGGCTGGCGACCTACAACGGGCCGATGACTCCGGCGACCGAAACGGAGGACAACTCCAACATCTATGGTCGGGACAACACCTTCGGCGGCTATTCCGATGTGGTCGTCGTGCCCGAAGACTTCGTCCTGACCATCCCCGACGGGCTGGATCCGAAGGCCGCTGCCCCCATTCTGTGCGCCGGCGTCACGACCTGGTCGCCGATGCAGCACTGGGGCATTGAAAAGGGCGACAAGGTCGCCGTACTCGGCTTCGGCGGGCTGGGTCACATGGCGGTGAAGCTGGCGAAGGCGATCGGATGCGAGGTCACCGTCCTGACCTCGAGTCCGGACAAGTTGAAGGATGCGATCAGGCACGGCGCGGACCACGCGGTGATCGAGACCGACAAGACCGCGCTGGCAGACTACATGGGCGCCTTCGACTTCATTCTGTCCACCGTGCCGGAGAAGCATGAGGTGGGCGCCCTGCTGGATCTGCTGAAGCGCGATGGCCAGTTCGTCGTAGTGGGGAATCTCGATGTGATTGACGGGGTCGACAACTCCAAACTGGCGTTCAGACGCCAGAGCATCGCCGGCTCTCTGATCGGCAACCTGCAGGAGACCCAGGACGTGCTGGACTTCTGCGCCGCCAACGACATCGCTCCCGAGGTTGAGATGATCGACATCGAGGAGATCAACGACGCCTATGTGAAGATCGAGAACGGAGACGTGCGGTACCGCTACGTCATCGATATGAAGAGCCTGAGCTGAGAGCTGGCAGGGCGTGGACGACCCTGAACCGGTCTGACCCGCGATCACATCGACGGGGCTGTCGAGCGGTCGCCATAGGACTTGTTCGCGCAGAATCCCGCTTGAGGGGGTCTGGCGAGGGACGGACTGCCATGGCTCGGGACGCTCTAACTGGGTCTGACACCACAGGTCAGCGGAGGCGTAAGCTTCACAGCCTCCTCAGACACCGCTTGCCCGGTCGCAAGGCTGTAAAATCATCGGCGAGGCCATGAAGGTCGTTGCCGTGAGCCCGGAAACCGGGCTGTCCGCTTCCGCGCCAAGACCCGACGAGCATCCAGGGCGCCGGCGGCCGAACCCTTGGAGCGGATTTATCCCGGAAGGCGTAGGCGGCAGCGTGACGGCCAGGCGCCATTTGACCTCCCGGAAACGCTCGTCCACGCCCCCCGCGCAGCAGGGTGAGGCGTTATGGCGTTCGACCCGCCGGCTCCCAGAACTTAAATAAGCTACGGCCAAGCTGAGGCGGCCCGGACGGCCGGGCGTTGGGAGACCATCGCTTCCTCTTGTCGGGATTTTCTTCCATGGCCGCTTCCAGAACCACATCCACGCCCGGAACGGGCGGGGAGACCCATCAGGCCGCCTCTGCGCCCGACGCCCGCCTCACCACGAACCACGGCGTTCCCGTCAGCGACAACCAGAACTCGCTCAAGGCGGGGTCTCGCGGCCCGACCCTGCTGGAGGATTTCGTCCTCCGCGAAAAAATCCAACATTTCGACCATGAGCGCATCCCCGAACGGATCGTTCACGCTCGGGGTTCGGCCGCGCACGGCGTGTTCGAACTGACGGAAAGCCTCGCCGATTACACCACGGCAAAAATTCTGACCGAGGTCGGCAAGACGACGGAGCTGTTCACCCGCTTCTCCACTGTCGCAGGCGGCGCCGGTTCCGTGGACACGCCCCGTGACGTGCGCGGCTTTGCGGTGAAGATGTACACCACCGAAGGCAACTGGGACCTGGTCGGCAACAACATCCCGGTTTTCTTCATCCAGGACGCGATCAAATTCCCCGATCTGATCCATGCGGTGAAAATGGAGGCCGACCGGGGCTATCCCCAGGCCGCCAGCGCCCATGACACCTTTTGGGATTTTATCGGTCTGATGCCGGAATCCACGCACATGATCATGTGGGCCATGTCTGACCGGACCATCCCGCGCAGCCTGCGCATGATGGAGGGGTTCGGGGTCAACACCTTCCGCCTGATCAACGCGGGGGGCGAGGCGACGTTCGTGAAATTCCACTGGCGGCCCCGGCTGGGCGCCCAGTCGACCTGCTGGGATGAGGCGGTCAAGATCGCCGGCGCCGATCCCGACTTCCACCGCCGCGACCTGTTCGAGGCAATCGACGCGGGCGACTTCCCCGAGTGGGATTTCGGCGTGCAGCTGCTGAGTCAGGCGGACGCCGACGCCCTGCCGTTCGACATTCTCGACGCGACCAAGTTGATCCCGGAGGAACTCCACCCGATTCGCGTGGTCGGAAAGATGACCCTGAACCGCAACCCCGACAACTTCTTCGCCGAGACCGAGCAGGTCGCTTTCCTGCCCACCAACATCGTGCCCGGCATCGACTTCTCGGAAGACCCCCTGCTGCAGGGGCGACTGTTCTCCTATCAGGACACCCAGCTGTCCCGGCTGGGAACGGTCAACTTCCACCAGCTGCCGATCAATCAGGCGAAGGGCTGCCCGTTCCAGAACATGCAACGCGACGGACAGATGCAGACCCAGGTCTTCACCGGCCGCGCCAACTACGAGCCCAACAGCCTCAGCCAGGCGGGCGAGGAGGGCGGTCCGCGCGAGGATCCCAAGGGCGGCTTCCGCAGCTTCGAGGTTCCCATGGAGGAGACCAAGGTCCGTCTGCGCGCCGAAAGCTTCGCCGACCACTTTAGTCAGGCGCGACTGTTCTTCCGCTCGCAGACCGAGATCGAGCAGGCCCACCTGGCCAGTGCGCTGGTGTTCGAACTGTCCAAGGTGACGATGGACCATGTGCGCAATCGCGTGCTTGCCAACCTCCGAAACGTGGATGAAACGCTCGCCCAGCGCGCCGCCGACGGTATGAATGTCGCCCTGCCCGCGAAGGCCGACGCGGCCGCCAAGCCGTTCGACATGGATGACTCCCCCGCCCTGCGCATCGTCGGAAAATATCCCGACACCCTGAAGGGGCGCGCGGTCGGCATCCTCGTCACCGACGGCGCGGACGGCGCGGTCATCGAGGCCGTCAGGGCGGCGGCCGAGGCCGATGGCGCCACGGTCAAGATCGTGGCGCCGAAAATCGGCGGCGTGACGCTCAAGGGCGGCAAGACGTTGAAGGCCGACGGCCAGTTGGCCGGCACGCCGTCGGTGGTGTTCGACGCTGTCGCGCTGGTGCTGTCCGAAGCCGGTTGCGCTGAACTGCTGAAGGAGAGCGCGGCCGTCGACTTCGCCGCCTTCGCCTTCGCCCACCTGAAAGCGATCGGCCATACGCCGGAGGCCCAGCCCCTGCTCGACAAGGCCGGTGTCGCAAAGGACGCCGGCGTCGTGGATATTGCAAAGGGCGCGGACGCTTGGCTCAAGCCGGCCCGCACCCGGCAGTGGGACCGGGAGCTGAATGTACGCATGCTCGCATAGGCCAGACTCCGGCAGCGGACCTAGCGTCCGGGAGGCTTTGATGACCGTTCCTCGCGCATTCCGTCTTCGCCCGGAGTCTGCGCGTGGAGCAGGTCGGCTCGCTCGATTTGCTCACCGAGTTCGTGTCCGAAGCCGTCCTTGCCGGCTGGTCGAGGACGTCGGCGACGGCGCGGGCTTGCAGGTCATCGGGGCGGTGTTCGCCCGGATCCCGATGGCTCGCAACCGAATCTTGTCGGCCTCGCGCCTTTGGCCGGCGCCGCTCGGCCGGTCACCCGGCCTTTAACAAATCCACTGGCATCGACAGGGTCGGAAACGCCTCGGCGCGACCATCCAGAAACTCCGCGAGCTGCAGTATCGGAAGAGCTCTTGCGAACCAGTAGCCCTGGATCGCATCGCAGCCGAGAAGGCGGAGGCTGGCGGCCAAGGCCTCGGTCTCCACGCCTTCCGCGACCACAGTCATGTTGAGGCTGTGAGCGAGATCAACGGTCGACTTCATGATCAAGCGGTCGCGCTGGCTGTCGAGCACATCGACGACCAGGGACTTGTCGATCTTCAACTCGTCGGCTTTCAACGCCTTCAGGTAGCCGAGAGACGACAGTCCCGATCCGTAATCGTCGATCGAGATTTTGATGCCGGCTGACCGGAAGGCGGCGAGCGCGTCGGTGGCGAGCACCGGGTGCTGAATGACCGCCGTCTCGGTGATTTCGAAGCAGAGGCGCAGCGGGTGTCGGGCCACGCGTTCGAGGACGTGGGTGCGGAACGCTTCATCCGTCAGAAGTCGACCGGATATGTTGAGGGCGATCATGACGTCGTGCCCCCACTCCTGCAGGCGCGCCTGATCCCGGATCGCCTGCTCGAGGCTCCATTCCGTCAGCGCACGGATCTGGCCCGTTTCCTCTGCGATCGGGATGAACAGGTCCGGCGAAATGAACCCGCGCTCCGGGTGGCGCCAGCGGCAGAGCGCCTCCACCGACCTTACGCCGTCGTCGGACAGGGAGAGTTTGGGCTGATAGTGCAGGGCGATGTCGCCGCTCGCCATGGCGCGGCGCATCTCCGACATGAGGGCGAGGTTGTTGGCGGGTGATCCGAAGCTGTCGTCGCTGTAGACGACGGCATGCCCGTCCGCCTCTCCGGCATGGTTTAGCGCGAGGGTCGCCCGCTCGAGCAGGAGCTCCGGGGACACCGGGCCTCGCCCTTCTTCGACTGCGCCCATACGCAGGAAGATATCGATGGCGTGCCCATCGACCTGAAAGGTCGTCTCCAGCGATTTCAAACCGTCGAGAACCCCTCCGAGTTCACCCTCCGGAAGGTCCTGAAGCATAAAGGCAAGGGTCGAGGTCGCGATCTGGGCGACCTCGACGCCGACAAGCGCCCGGGTGCGTGCCGCAAGTTGTGACAGCAGCCCGTCAGCGACAGCGTAACCGACAACCCCCCGCATTTCGGCATGCCGCGCCACGCCGATCGTCACAACGGCGATCCCGGCCTCCGGGCAGCGTTCCCACGCCGCCTGAATGCGTTGTGTGAGAGAGCGACGATTTGGGAGACCCGTTTCGGGCTGATGCATCGCGAGATGGAGCAGACCGGCCTCACGCTCCTGAATGATCGCGTGGGCGCGGCGGGCCAGCTCAACCCGGGTCGCCCAGACGGCCATGGCGACCTGGGTGCAGAGCAGGACTCCGACCTGGAGGCCCAGGGGGCTGATCGCCTGCAATCCGATGGGCGCAAAAAGCAATAGAAGGGCGCTCACTCCGTGACGAATGATCAGTCCACGGAGGGGTGCGCCGCCGCCACGGCGCGGGCGGAGCAGGAATATGAGCAGGCCGCAGAGCGCCACCGTCGCCAGGGGATGGAGGGTGAAGAGGCGGCGACCCTGAACCAGACTCTCGTAGGCCAGGCCGTGGATGTAGACGCCCGGGATCAGCCCTGCCGGCGTGGCGAATTCATCGCCCAGCTCAAGGGCCGTCGCCCCCACCAGGATGACGCGTCCGGAGACCAGGGACCGATCGAACCGGTCTTGGAGAACATCCTCGAAGCTGAGATGGGGGATCGTCCGGTGATCGATCCCGAAATCGATGTCGTAGCTCCCGGGACCCGAGGACGATCCGGCCATCAGCGCGGCCACCGAAGGCTGCGACGAGGTGAGCGAACGCATGTCGTAGCCACGCACTTTGCCGTCGCTATCGACAGGGACGTTGACGGTAGCGAGCAACGCGTTCTGACGAAGTTCGGGGATCGGCCTGTTCTCGACCACGCCGCTGTCGCGGGCGCCGTAGGTGTCGTTCTGGACAAAGTTGGCCAGCGCGATCTGCCCCGGATGCCGGGCGATCGCTTCGGCCAGGGCCTTGTCGCCCGCGGGCGTCGAGGGGGCGCTGAAGTCTACGTCGAAGGCGACAAGGGTCGCGCCCGCCTCAACGAGGTTGTCTATAGCCTCGGCGTATCGGGCCCGATCCCAAGGCCATGCGCCGGCTGAACGCAGGCTGCGCGAGTCGATCTCCAGAACCGTCAGCGACTGGCTGGCAGGGCGAGAGGTCGCGTCGAAGCGCAGGACGGCCAGGACGTCGTCGATCGGCCGGAGGGCGCCGGCGACCAGTCCACCGCCGATCGCCAGTAAAAGCAGCGCCGCCGATATCGCATCGCGAGCCTTCAACCTCAAAGACGACCAACGCGCCCTCAACGCGGCTTCCCGCCACCGCCGTTGCCGCCGCCGGGATTGCCGCC
>NZ_JBIVQY010000001.1:168185-1843185 GCF_044755415.1 Brevundimonas sp. NPDC092305
CCGCCGGGTCCGCCATTGCCGGGCCCGCCCGGGTTGCCGCCATTACCGTTTCCGCCGCCGGGGTTGCCGCCGCCGTTGCCGTTTCCACCGCCGGGATTGCCGCCGCCGGGTCCGCCATTGCCGGGCCCGCCCGGGTTGCCGCCATTACCGTTTCCGCCGCCGGGGTTGCCGCCGCCGTTGCCGTTTCCACCGCCGGGGTTTCCGCCGCCGGGTCCGCCATTGCCGGGTCCGCCCGGGTTGCCGCCATTGCCGTTTCCACCGCCGGGGTTTCCGCCGCCATTGCCGTTTCCGCCGCCGCCATTGCCGTTTCCACCGCCGGGGTTGCCGCCGCCGTTGCCGTTCCCGCCGCCGGGGGTTCCGCCGCCATTGCCGTTTCCACCGCCGGGGTTGCCGCCTCCGTTGCCGTTTCCGCCGCCGGGGGTTCCGCCGCCGTTGCCGTTTCCGCCGCCGGGGGTTCCGCCGCCAGGGTTGCCCCCGGAGTTGCCGGGTCCACCGCCGGGATTGCCGCCGCCGTTGCCGTTACCGCCGCCGCCGTTGCCGGGCCCGCCGTGACCGGGGCCACCCGGGCTGCCGCCATTGCCGCCGTTTCCGCCGCCGTTGCCGGGCCCGCCGTGGCCGGGTCCACCCGGGTTGCCGCCGTTGCCGCCTCCACCACCGGGATTACCGCCCCCGCCGGCGCCGGGATTGCCGCCCTTGCCGGGGCCGCCAGGACTTCCGCCGCCGTTGCCGGGTCCGCCATGTCCGGGCCCTCCCGGATTGCCGCCATTGCCGGGACCCTTACCCGAGCCGCCGCCGTTCTCTCCGCCCGGTCCGCCCGGTCCGCCCGGTCCGCCCGGTCCGCCCGGTCCGCCGTTCGCAGGCCCGCCGGGGGCGCCCCCATTTCCGGGACCGCCCGGGGCTCCGCCCTTGCCGGGAGCGGCTCCGCCGCTTCCGGCGTTGACGCCGCCCGCCGGCGACCCGCCGCCCGTATTCGCGCCGCCTGCCGTCCCGGCTCCGCTTGAGCCCGTGGAACCGGAGCCGCTGCCTGCGGGGGCGGCGCCGGTCGTCGCCGTCGAAACCGGCGATGCGGCGGGCGCGGGGGTGCTTGCGGCCGGCGTGGCCGCCGCCGCAACAACGACAGGGGGATTCTCGACCAATCCTCCGGTCACGTCCTTGTAGTCGATGGCCGCGACGACAAGCGAAGCGGTTTCAATCGTAACGGCCGCGCCCGGGCTGGAGACCTCGACGGACGAAGGCTGGGCGCGCGAGACGACGCCCGTCGCGCCTGCGGCCACATCTCCGGAGGCATTGCCGTTGTTGGCGCGCACCTCGACCAGACCTTCAGCGACGTGGACCTCGTCGCCCTCCGGCTCGACGCTGACCGTGAAGGTGGTGCCCTTCACCACTGCGGCCAACAAGGGCGTGTCGACACGGAAGTGAGGCTGGCGCTGGCGATCGACCTGGAAAAGGGCCGAGCCGAGATCCTGGAGAATGCGGGTGAAACCACCCGCCTCGGGCGCCAGCGTCGTCCGGCTGTTCGGGCCGATAACGATACGCTGCTCCCCGTTGGTCAGAACCGCGCGGCCGTTGCCCCCTGTCGTGATGCTGGTGCCGACAGGGAGGACCTGACCCGCAACGCCCGCCGCGCCTTCCCGGGCGGGAGCGGCCACACGGACCGCGCCGCTGACCTCACGCAGTCGCCAGTCGGCGGCGAAAGCCGAGACCGGGGATACGACGATCACGAGCGCGAACGCGAGCAGAAGCAGGCGGAATTTGGTCACTGAAAGCCCTTCCCCAAAAATCCAGCGCCACTGTTAGGCGGGGCGAGGCTTCCAGCCGCTTAAACAACGGCCTTAATGAGAAGTTCACTCGAATCGTGAAGGAGTTAGATCAGAGAAATCCTTATGTACGGTAGCCGACATTGCGCATGTTGAAGTCAACAGCAAGTTATTCCAAACTGCTATTACTCGGAGCAGCGGTTACAATTTCTATATGTGGCGCCTCCGCTTCCTCGGTCGCTGCGCAAGATGTCTCGGAGGACTGCATTGGTGACTGTTTCGTTCTGACAGGACTGACAATCCAGGGTGTGACCGCCTATCCCCTCGCCGACCTTGCGCCCCTCTACCAGGATGACCTGGCGCGTCGCGTCAGCGTGGATGACCTGGTGCGCATCGCGACGGCGGTGACGCACAAATATCGGAGTGACGGCTACTTCCTGACCCGCGCGGTCGTGGCTCCGCATAACGGGCGAAGCGGAGCCGCGACGCTGGTCGTTTATGAAGGCTTTGTCGATCAGATCTCCGTGGACGGCGCGGGCGCTGACGCGGTCCGTTCGGTGCTCCAGCCGCTGGCGAACCGCCGTCCGCTGACGATTGACGAGTTCGACCGGCGCCTTGCGCTGGCGTCCGACTTCCCGGGCGTCACCCTGAAGAGCCGCCTTGAGCCGGTTCTTGGCGATCCGGCGCGACACAATCTTGTCGTCGAGACGGACCTCGATCGCGCCTCCGCCGGCGCCTATCTTGAGAACCGGGGCTCCGACGCCCAGGGTCCGTGGCAGGCCTATCTGACCGCCAGTTTGAACACGGTGATCACGCCTGGCGACCAGCTGACGTTTTCGACACTGACCACGCCTGAACAGCCCGACGAACTGACGTCAGCGGAATGGGCCTACTCGACCCCGCTCGGTGAAGGGCGCCGACTTCGGTTCGCCGTCTCGGGCTACAGCACCGATGCCCCGCCCGGAGCCACGAACAGCTGGCTGAGCGGACGCAGCCACGCCTTCAGCGCCAACTACGCCCAGCCCCTCATGCGCTCGCGTCGGAAAAACCTCTGGCTCAATGCGGGGTTGGATGTGCGGCATGTAGAGCAGACGTTCGTCTTGACTGGCCTCAACGATGAGGACCTCACCGTCGCGCGCGTGTCGCTCGCCGGCCAGTACCGGATGGACGAGGGCTATGTTTCGGGCAGCCTGCAGGTGTCCCAGGGTCTCGACGCCTTCGGCGCCACAGTTGAGAACGCACCGACCCTGACGCGAAACGACGCCGACGCCGTCTTCACCAAGGTCAACCTGAACCTTTGGGGCTACCATGACCTCGGGCGGTACGTCGGCGTCTACGGGGAGATGGCGGCGCAGTGGTCGGGCGATCCTCTCCTGAACTCCGAGGAGTTCTTTGTTGGCGGGCCGACGTTCGGTCGCGCCTACAACTACGGTGAGGTCGGCGGAGATCGAGCCGTCGCCGCAATGGTCGAAATGCGGCTGGGCTGGGATCCCGAGCCTCGCCTTGTAGAGTTCCTGCAAGTCTTCGCCTTCTACGATGCGGCCTCGGTCTCGAACTACGATTTCGGGGGCGGCATGCGCTCCGATGAGCTTTCCACCGCCGGCGCCGGCGTTCGCGTCACCCTCGCAGGGCAGGTTGTCGTGAAGCTGGAACTCGCCAAGCCCCTCGACTGGATCCCCTACACCGAGACCGACAACGGCTGGCGCACGTTCGTCTCCCTGTCCAAACAGTTCTAGGCGTCTTCTGCTGACTCAGCCGAAGCTCGGGCTGACCGGCCATGGCCTCCGTTCCGCGTCTGGCGCGATCCAGAACGCGTGGCGTGTTCGTCGGTAACCCGGAGGTCGTTGCCGCATTACGGGGATGTCGCTGCGTTAATCGCCCGGAGAGCCATGCCCGACTCCTATATTCTGATCTTGTTCGTGGTGGGGGCGCTGGTTGCGCTGGTGGCCTGGCTGCCGCTCGTTTTCCGGCGTGCGCCGCTGTCATTGCCTATCGTCTGCGTGATCCTCGGAGCCGCGCTGTTCAGCCTGCCGCAGGTGGGGTTTGATCCGCTGCCGCAGACCTTTCCGGCGATCACCGAGCGGTTGACCGAATTCGTTGTGATCATCGCTCTGATGGGGGCGGGTCTGAAGATCGACCGGATCTTCAACCTGAGGCGATGGGGTGTGACCTGGCGGCTGCTGGGTGTGACGATGATACTGTCGGTGGTGGCGATCACCCTGCTGGGCTGGACGGTGCTGGGACTGGGCCTGGCCGGGGCGATCCTGCTGGCCGGAACCCTCGCGCCGACCGATCCGGTGCTCGCCTCGGACATACAGGTCGGGGCGCCGCGCGAGGGACGAGAGGATGAGGTCCGCTTCGGCCTGACGTCCGAGGCGGGGCTGAACGACGGTCTGGCGTTTCCGTTCGTGAACCTGGCCATCGCTCTGGCGCTGGTCGCGGCCGGCCAGAGGGACGACTGGTTCGGACACTGGCTGACGGTCAGCGTGCTGTGGGAGATCGGGGCCGGGCTGGGCATCGGCTGGGCGATCGGCTGGCTGTTCGGCTGGCTGACCTTCGCCGGCCCTTCACGGACGCGACTGGCGGCGACCCGGGACGGATTCATAGTACTGGCGGCGACCTTCCTCTCATACTCGGTGACGGAGATGCTGCACTGCTACGGGTTTCTGGCGGTCTTCATCACGGCGCTGGCGTTCCGGCATGCGGACCGGGATCACGACTTTCACGTCGAGATGCACGACTTCATCGAGCAGATCGAACGGATGGCCATGATGGTCGTACTGGTGCTGTTCGGCGGCGCGCTGGCGTCAGGCTTGCTGGCGCCGCTGAGGCCGCTGGACGTGATCGTGGCGGTGACCATCGTCCTGGTGGTGCGGCCATTGGCCGGGATGGTCGGCTTCATCGGCTGGCGGCGGCCAATGCGCGAGAAGCTGATCCTGGCCTTCTTCGGGATCCGGGGCGTGGGTTCATTCTACTATCTCGCCTATGGCCTGAACGCCGCGCCATTCGAGGGCGGGGACCGACTTTGGGCCATCGTCGGCTTGGTCTGTCTGATGTCGATCCTGTTGCACGGGATTACGGTCACGCCGGTGATGAGATGGTTCGATCGCAGTCAGGGCAGGGATCCCGACGCGGAAGCGGAAGGGGTCGACGCCAGTGCGTCGGGGCGAGGGGCGTCGGCCTGACTTCGCATTTTGCTTCTGTCGAGCAGCAGACCGCACGCAGGGCGAGTTCGGCGCGGCCTGCGCGCTGGCGCAAACCGGTCTTCAACGGGATATTTCGGCGCCCTCAATCGGCTCTGCAGGCCGTCAAGGCCGAAGGCTGTTGAGGCTCGCGCTCACCGCGTGTGCTTCATAACGGACCCGGGCAATCACGCATCATCCTGAAGAGGCGCTTGACGCGACCTCCAGACACCGGTGTCATGTCGTTGCGCCGACGGAGATCGGCACAGGGATCAGGAAGCCATGTCCATCGTGCAACGCGCCATCGCTGCTGTTCTGATCGCGGGAGCGGCCGGAGCCGCTCACGCCCAGAACGGGGCGCCCCGTACTGACGGTCTGCTGTTTCACATGACGGCCGACAGTGGCCTGAAAGCCGACTACGCGGCCGGCCAGGCCGAACCTACGTTTGCGGACAAGGTGTCTATCCGCACGACCGGTGGTGCGCGCGGCGGCTATCTGGAAGGCACGGACGACCAGCAGCTCGCCTGGCGCGCGCCCGACAACATCTACGCGTCGCGCGGCGCCGTCGCCTTCGACTGGCGGTCCCGATATCCGGTCGGTCCCACGCCCTTCGTGCTCTTCCGGGTCGGCTACGCGAACCATTCGAGCTGGGACATGACCTTCCTGCGCATCGACTGGAATGGGCGTGGGTTTGAAGCGTTCGTAACCGATCGGAACCTCGGCCGCATCCGGGTGTCCTACGACCTGCCCGAGGCCCTGTCGCCCGAGGCCTGGCGGCACATCGCGTTCAGCTGGGACGAAACCGAAGGGGTGGTCCTGCATATCGACGGCCAACGCGTTTCGGAGACGCGAACCCCGGCGGTCCTTGACGCCGCGCTGGACCAGTTCGGAACGGCTGGACGGATCGTTGCGCCGATCCAGGTTCACAGTCGCTACAGCTTTACCCGCGGTTCGGACTACGACGACCTGAGGATCTACGACCACGCCCTCTCGGACGCCGAGGCGACAGCGATCGCGAGCCGGGATCCGGGGGCGCCTTCTCCGTCTGTCGCTACATCTGACAGCGATGGCGACTGGCGCGCCGGGTGGAGCCATCGATACGGCTTCGACCAAGGCTCCGCACCGTATCTGGCCGACCCCGAAACCCGCATCCGGCGTGTCGAGTTCACCGAGCAGCGCGACGTGGCCCAACGGATGTGGAAGGGCAATGACGGCGTGCGGGAAACGACCTGGCCGGGCCTCTACAACCGCTCCCGCCTTCCGGGTCGCGACGACTATTTCACCCTGCCGGACTGGAACGTCTATTCCATGGGCGGGCGGTCAGCGACCTGGTTTCTGCCGGACGAGCCCTGGAACCAGATCGAGATACAGGGCGCCGCCTATGGACGGCTGTCCCGTGTCGAGGCGATACTCGAGTCCGGTCGGGTCGTCGATACAACGCCGGCGCGGCTTCTCGCATCGCGTCCGGCGGGCGCCGAGCGCACCACGACGCGGACGCCCGGCGGCGAAGGCGGTGCGCTCCGGTTCGTCAACACCAGCCCCGAAACCCCGATCCAGGAGATCGGGGCCTACAATGTGACTGCCGGTTCGCCGCCTCCCGGGATCGGCGACTATCCCTATGTCGTCCGCGCAGGCGTCGAGCCCAGCTATGTGGCCGTCGACGGTCTGACGGCCTTCATCAACGGTCGGCACCCGGCAGAGGAGCGCGACACGCTGGCCGCGGTCCCTGCCAGCGCCCCGACAGCGCCGCGACGAACGGCCCTGCGTGGCGAGAGACCGCTGGCCCATATCGTTGTCCCGATCGATTTCCGCCGCGGACGTCCGGGCGGCCCGCTCATCCGCAACGTTCCGACCCTCAGCTTCCAGGAGGCCGGCGGTCTGGACGGGATCGTTCTCGATATCCCGGCGCTCGACGTGCGGCCCGGGCGCGACGGTCTGGTTTCGCTCAATATCCGGGTCAAGGATCCCACCTGGGCCTTACGCGATCTGCTGGACGTCAACGTCAGCGTCCGGCCAGGCGAGGCGCGCACCGTCTTTCTCGATACACGCGACCGCATCCTCGCCGACGATGAGAGCCTGTACCTGACCATCGCGGCGTCCAGCTTCGACTTCACCGCCTCCGATCTCGACGGGATGGGGGTCCGTATGGTGTTCAAGAGCCGGGACGAAGCCCGGCGTGAGCATGTTGCGGATCGCGAGATGCAGATTCGGGATTCCTACGGTTTTCTGGTGGAGGAACGGCAGATCACGCGCGATCTGGGACTGTTCGACCAGTTCTATCGCGACCTGACGGACCTGTTGCGCGTGGATCCTGAAAACACCGTGGGTCGGTCTTACTGGAGCGAATGGAACACGTCCCAGCCGCTGCCGCCGTTCACCCAGCCTGAGCCGCCGCCCGGCGTTCCCTTGTGGGCCTTCCGGCAGACCGAAGACCTGAAGCTGGTAAGACAATTCGTCAACTGGTGGATCGACAACCGGCAGGTCGACGGCGAGTTCGGCGGCGGTATTTCCGACGATGTCGACCTGACCAACCAGTGGGTCGGTCCGGCGCTTATGGGGGTGGATCCGGACAAGTTCACCGCCTCGGTCGCGGGGCTTGTGGAGGCGAGCTATCGCAACGGGATGTGGACCAACGGTCTGGGTACGATCCAGACTGACGAACTGCACGTCTATGAGGAGGGCGTAAACGCCATCAGTCAGCTCGCCCTGCTTCGACGTGGCGATCCCCAGTCCGTTGAACGGCTGATGGCGACCGCGCGGCGGTATGACGATCTGACCGCGATCAACGCCGCCGGACACCGGCACATCGTCTCCAACTATTTCAGCGGGTCGGTCATCGCACGCGACACGCCCTGGGACTGGTCCAAGGGGCAATCCCATCTGATCCTTCATCCGGGCATGGCGCTGGTCGACTACAACGGTTCGCCCAGGCTCCGTCGCCTTCTGCTGGAGCTTGCAGACGGGTTCGTCGCCCACGGCAAGGCGGGTCCGGAGGGCGCGCCGGTCTGGCCGGCGGAGATCAACTGGACGACCGACGCGGAGCGAGGAACCGGCCTTGGGCCGACCAACATGCTGCTCTGGTCGGCCTGGCGCTGGACCGGGGACGCCCGTTACCTGGGGCCCATGGGCGAGCCCGGCTCCGCCGGATGGTCGGGGATCACCAGTGACCTGGGACGCGATCTCGGCAGGCTGGACTGGAACGAGCGCCTCGTCCGTGCAGCCGCGCTTCCGGGAGCCTCGTCCGAAGCCCTGACGGTCGCCGCCGCCGAAACCGGCGATCGGGAGCCTCTCGAACGCCTGTACGCGGCGGACATCCACTACGCGTCCGTGCGCATGGCGATGCAGACCGATGACCATTGGTGGAGCGATCGCGTCGAACTTCCGTCCGACCAGCTTCAGCGGGCGCGGCTCGGCGGGGTCGCTCTCGCGCGGAACCGCATCGTACCCGGACACCGCATCAGCTGGCGGTTCCAGGATCCCGAAGACGCCGTACAGGTGGCCGTTCTGGTGCGCGAACCGGCGCGAGACGGTTTCCGCGTCGTGGTCTGGAACACGGCCTCCCATCCGGTCGCAGCCTCGATCGCCGGCGGCGAGGTCACGCCCGGGCGCTGGCGGCTCTCACAGGGGGGCGACGCCGATGGCGACGATCGAGCGGATGTTCCGCAAACCGGCACGATCGACTTTGGCCCGGATGACGCGGTTTCCGTCACTCTTGCCCCGGGCGCCAGCGTGCTTGAGTTCGCACTGGAAGAGGCGGGGACGCCCATGGCTACGCGGCCGGATGTAGGGATTGGCCTTGCAGACATCCTCCGGCGCGGCGACGCCGTGTCCGTCACAGTTCACAGCCTCGGCGGCGTGGCGACGCCGTCCGGGCGCGTCAGGGTCGAAGGCCCGGACGGGGTTGTGTTCGCCGAAGGTCCGTTCGGCCCCATCGCGGCGCCGGAAGATCTGACGCCGAAGACCACAGTCGTCCGGCTGAGGCTCCCACGATCGATCCCCGCCGACGCGCGCGTTCGCCTCATGTTGGACGGAGACCCCGAGGAGATCAGCCGGGCCAACAACATCGTCCGGCTTCCGATACGCTGAGACAGGTGCTGCCGAACGTAGCCGGCAAAGGGACGCCAGTCTGGATTGCGCCGGCCAGACTCAGCGCCGTCCGGACACGTAGGTGTCCCACGCCTCGGCGCTCTGGAAATCCAGCCCCCGATTCCATGCGCTGCCGACTTGATAGGTGAAAGGCTGATCCGGCGTGATCTGAATCAGCAGCAGATGGTTTTCCGCGTCCTCGGCGTGGCCGATCGCCAGAGCCGTCGGCGCGATGATGGTGAGGCTCAGGGCGCCGTGGGCGGGGTCGTCAGGTTCGTGGAAGGTGAGCAGCCCCGGTCCCTTGACGACCCGGCCCGATCCCTGCGCGTTCCGTTGCTTACAGATGCCCAGTCCGATGATCAGCGGGTCCGGCGTGTTCGACCGGATGCGTGAGGTCAGGTTCATGAAGCTGGAACCGGTGCGCAGCTCGATGCTGCGGGTCTCCGAGACATTGCGGATCACATCAACCGGCCACGGGGCGTAGTCGACGGAGAAGCGGGCGACGTCTCCGCCGCTCTCGGCGATGCGAGGATTGCGATAGTTGCGTGAGGTCCAGAGCTTGTTGTCGTACCAGACGCCCAGCCCGCCCGCGCCACGGCTGCGGCCGACGTCGTAGAAGTCGAGCCCCTCGCCCTGATCCTCATGATAGCGGCCCGAGGCCAGCTGACGATCCATGAAGGGGCGCCGGACGCGCTTGGCCCAGACGTCGATGCCGGAACCCGACGGCGGTTCCTTCGCCTCAAGCGCGGCGCCGTAGATGCGGTAGGCGACTCGGTCGTTCTCCCACATCAGATCGTCGAACCGATCGGGCGCCACGCGGGCGACGGCGGCGGGCGCGTCCTGTGGAACGGCGGCCGCGAGCGGCAGGGCGCAGGCGCCGGTCACAGCCTCTCGACGGGTCAGGTTCATGCGTCCGTCCTCACCAGTTGAACATCGTCCCGTCTTCCAGCCGGTTCACCGGCAGATAGGCGCGGCGATAGGGATGCGCAGCAGCGAGATCTTCGTCCAGATCGACCCCCAGACCGGGCGTATCGCCGGGATGAAGCATGCCCTGATCAAAGCTGTAGGCGTGCGGGAAGACCGCGTCGGTCTCCGGCGTGTGGCGCATGTATTCCTGCAGGCCGAAGTTCGGCACAGACATGCCGAAGTGCAGCGCCGCCGCCATAGACACGGGCGACAGGTCCGTCGCGCCATGGCAGCCGGTCCTGACCTGATACAGGTCCGCCAGCGCGGCGATCTTGCGCAGGTGGCTGATGCCCCCGGCGTGAACCACCGTCGCGCGGACGTAGTCGATCAGCTGCTCCTCGATCAGCTGCTTGCAGCTCCAGATCGACGAAAAGATCTCGCCCACCGCCAGCGGCGTGGTGGTGTGGTGGCGGATCGTGCGGAAGGCGGCCTGATTTTCCGCAGGGGTCGCGTCCTCCAGCCAGAAGGGCCGGAAGGGCTCGAGGTCCCGGCCCAGCCGCCCGGCCTCTATGGGCGTAAGGCGGTGGTGCACGTCATGGAGCAGCTCGATGTCCCAGCCCAGCTCCTCCCGCGCGGCGGCGAACAGTTCCGGGACGACGCGCATGTAGGCGTTGGTTGACCATACGCTTTCCTGGGGCAGGCCGGCCGCGGCAGGCTCATAAAACATCTTGTCGGCCGAGACGCCGTAGGTGTCAGCCAGACCCGGCACCCCGGTCTGCAGCCTTACAGCCTTATACCCCATCGCCTGATAGCGCTTCGCCTCGGCGATGGTGTCGGCGATCGTCTCGCCGTTGGCGTGGCCATAGACGGTGACGCCCTCGCGGCACGCCCCGCCCAGAAGCTGGTACAGCGGCAGGCCCGCGACCTTGGCCTTGATGTCCCACAGGGCGACGTCGACCGCGGCGATGGCCGTCATGCCGACCGGGCCGCCGCGCCAGTAGGCGCCGCGATAGAGGAACTGCCACATGTCCTCGATCCGGTGGGCGTCCTTGCCGATCAGCAAGGGGCAGACGTGGTCCTGCAGATAGGCGACCACCGCCATCTCGCGCCCGTTCAGCGTCGCATCGCCCAGACCATAGACGCCGTCCGCCGTCGTGATCTTCAGGGTGACGAAGTTGCGACCCGGACAGGTCACGACCACCGTCGCCCCGGTGATGGGCAGGGCGGCGCCGGCTTTCGTCGGGGCGGGCTTTAGCGGAGACATGTCGTTCATCTGATCTGACCAGTCTGTGGCCGCTGCTCGGGCTGGCCTGACCAGCGGCGGAACACTACACTCGTTTCGGCATGACCACTTCCACGGCAGACACCCGAAAGCTTTATCAGCAGGTCGCCACCGCCATAGCGGCGGCGATCGAGCAGGGGCGCTACCGGCCCGGCCACCGCGTGCCGTCCGAACGAGACCTCGCCGAGGAGTTCGGCGTCAGCCGCCCCACGGTGCGGGAGGCCATGATCGCGCTTGAGATCCGGGGACTCGTCGAGACCCGTCAGGGCTCGGGCGTTTACGTCACCAACGCCCGCCCGGACGCGCCCGCGCCGGAGCTGGACATCGGCGCCTTCGAGCTGACCGAGGCCCGCCGCCTGTTCGAAGGCGAGGCCTGCGCGCTGGCCGCGACCACAATTACGGACGACGAACTGACCGAGCTGGACGCCATCCTGCTGCAGATGATCGACGAGAACGCCTACGGCGGCTTCACGGGCGAGGCGGCGGACCGGCGCTTTCACGTCGCGATCGCGCAGGCGACCCGGAACTCGGCTATGGTGATGGTGGTCGAGAACCTGTGGGACCTGCGCTACCGCTCGCCGCTGTGCGCGGCGATGCTGGAGCGGGCGAGGGCGGTCGGCGTCCGGCCGCTGATCGAGGATCACCGCGCCATTCTGGACGCCCTGAAAGCCCGGGATGCGCAACAGGCGCGGGAGGCCATGCGCCTGCACCTCGGCCACGTGATCGACGACATCCTGACCGCGACCGAGGTTGAGGCCATGGAGCGCGCCCGCAACGACATCGCCGCGCGCCGCAAGGAAATGGCGCGCCGCACGGCCATTTGAGGCGTCAGTCGCCGGCATAGGGCGGCACCCGCAGGTTCAGGTCCAGCTCGGCGTTGCGTCCGGCGTAAAGGGCGGCTTTCTGAGCGAATGACGGCTCGTTCCAGGCCCACGCCGCCCGCTGAAACACCTCGTAGAGGCCCAGCGTCTCGGTCTTGTCGAGTTCGCGCCAGCGCCATTCCTGCTCCCGCCCCGCCCACGGCGCGAGGAAGTCCGCCGCAGCGCGCAAGGACCGGCCGTCTTCGGTGCGATAGCTCCACAGGTCCACGCCTACGCACCGGCCCAGATCGGCCAGATCAAACGCCGCGGTCAGGGTCCAGGTCGAATAGTGCAGCGACCGAGTCCGGGTCAGTTCGCGCGGCAGGCTGCCGTCCGGATCGATCTGCGTCGCCAGCCGTCGGGTGGCGGCGCGTTCGGTCACCGTGCGGGCGACATCGTCCAGTCCGGCGAACAGGGCGAAGTGGGTGATCAGGGTGTCGTAGTAGAGGCCGTGGTTGTTCTCCGCCGCCCGCTCCTCGCGGCCAATGGGGCTGGTCGCCATCCATGTCACCAGCTCGCCGAACCAGTTCTGCAGGCCCTCCAGATCCGTGTCGGCCAGCGCGCCGGACGGCTGGATCAGTCCAACGGATTCCACCACCTTCATCAGGCGATGGGCGTCGATCACGCCCTCGGCCCGACCCGAGACGACGCCGGGCACGGCCTGTCCGTGGTTCAGGTTGGGGTTCATCCGCGTGTCGGGCGCCAAGAACCAGACGCGGAGCAGCTCGGCCGCCTTGTCGGCGTAGCGTCGGTCGCCGGTGAAATAGTGGGCCAGCGCCAGCGCCTGAACGTCCTGGCTCATCTCCTCAAGGTCGGAGACGTCGAAGGCGTTGGTCAGGCGGTCGGGATTGAACTGGCCGTCGCGCCGGACATAGGGCAGGCCGCCCGGCTTCGACGGGTCCGGCCACCAATAGGGCCCCATGCTCATATAGTCGTGCTTGTCGCCGCTGGCCGGCGTCATGGTCTTGTCGACCACGGTATAGGGCGTGCGATTAAGCGCCGCGTCCGCCCGCGTCTTCACGGCAGCCCAAGCCGGCTGCAGCGATGCGTCGCCCCGCTCGACGCGCGCCTTGGTCACGGCCAGCCAGTCGGGCCGCCAGAGGAAGGTGCGGCGGCCGTCAAAGGCGGCGGCGTAACCCTCGGAGCCTTCGCACCGGGGCGCGGCGTCGGCCGCGTCGGCGGAGGCGAGAAGGAGGGCCGCGAGGGATGTGGCGATCAGGCGCTTCATGAGAGGTCCGATCCGCCCGCCGGGACCGCGTCCCGACGGGCGGTGCTTGGCGTCAATACCGGAAGCGAACGCCGAAGTAGTATTGCGGATTGCTCTCGCTGACCTCGGTGATGGCGTCGTATCCGGGCTTGAACATGATGTCCCGGGCGTTGGTGACGTTCAGCGCCTGGAACTTCAGCTGGATGTTGTCGGTCAGGTCGTACTGGGCCGACAGGTTCAGGATGCCCGAGCCGCGTACGCTGCGGTTCGTGCTGCTGTTCGGCTTGGAATAGTCCGAGCGATAGCGGTAGGCGGCGCGAAGTTGCAGGCCGGCGCCTTCCCAGAAGACCGAGGCATTGCCGTTGTGCCGCGACAGGCCGCGCAGGTTGGCCGGTTCGACATAGGGGGCGACGGTCGAGGGATCGGGGAATTCGAAGTCGGCGTCCGCGTAGTTGTACCCGGCGCTCGCACCCAGTCCGGACCACAGGCCGGGCAGCCACGAGAAGGCGGTGCTGGCCGTGACCTCAAGACCCTGCAGGTTGCGCTGCTCGGTGTCGTTCGCGGGGGCGACGGCGTTGAAGGTGGTCTCGACGCCGTTGGCGATGATGGAAGTGGTGAAGGGCTGAACCGCGTCGAACGAGGCGTTCTTGATCCACTTCCGATAGACTGCGAACGAGAAGGCCGTGTCCTCGTTGAGGTAGAACTCCAGCGAGGCGTCCAGATTCCAGCTGTCCAGCGGCTTCAGGTTCGGGTTGCCGGTCTGGGAGTTGGCCAGCACGCCCTGCACGGTCGTCGCGGTGGTGTCCGGGACCGGGTTGATGCCGACGTTGAAGTCCTCGATCCCCGAGCGGGCGATGGCGCGCGAGCCGCCGAAGCGCAGGCGGGTCCGGTCGTTGAGATCGAAGTTCAGGTTCACGCTGGGCAGCCAGTAGTCGTACTCGCCCGTGCCCCGGATTTCGCTCAGCGTACCCGGCACGGTGACGATGGTCGCCGCCGCGCCGCCCACCGACGGGGTCACGGTCACGGCGGAGCGATAGCCGCGGGAGTCCACCTCGGTGCGGACGTAGCGAACGCCGAAGTTGCCGCTGAACGGGATGGCCTGCAGGTCGCCGCCGAAACTGGTCATCCAGTAGATGGCGCTGATCGTCTCCTTGACGTTGATGTCCTCGGGCCCGCGCGAGTCGGCCAGCAGGGGATTGCTGTCGCGGCCGGTGTAGGCCCGGAACAGGCAGTCGTTGTCGAACGTCGCCCAGCTGCGGATGTTGGTCGAGGATTCCGACATGAAGTCGGACGACGGGTAGTCGACACGACAGTCGGCGTTGGCCTGCGCCACCAGTTGCGCGGCGGTCAGACCGTCGCGGGCGATGGGGATGGCGACGTCTGCGTTGTTGTTCAGGTCGGTCCGGCGGGTGTGTTCGGAGTGGCGGACGCCCAGATTCAGCGTCTTGAAGAAGCCGTCGCCCAATTCGTAGACGCTGTCGATCCGGGCCGCAGCGATCTCGTCGCGGCGGTCCGTGACGAGGCGATAGCGGGCGTAGTTAGTGTTTGAGGCCGGAGCGGTGACGAGGAAGGCGCCCGGGTCGGTGATGTCGAAGCCGACGAAGTCGACGGTCGGGACCACGTCGTCGGTCGCGTCCAGCGTATAGACCACGCGGCGCGGCGACCGCATGTTGGTGGCCTTCTGCAGCTCGGTCCGGTGCGACTCCGAATAGGAGATGTCGCCGGTGATCGTCAGCCGCTCGCCGGTCCAGCGACCGGACAGGCCGCCGCCCATATACTCCTCTTCGCGCAGGCGGTTCTCGAGCTGGATCTCGAGGTTGGAGTTGCCGGTGTAGCTGATCAGCGCGCCGTCGCTGTAGCCGTTGCCCGACCCGCCGATGATCAGGGGCTCGATGCCGCGCGCGGCCTCGGTGATGGCCAGCTGGTTGCGGCCCTCAAGACTGGAGCGCTTCGAGTACTGGGCGTCCGCCGTGAAATCGAGCCGATCGTTCGGGCGCCACTGCAGGGCGCCGATCAGGCCGTCGCGAACCTCGCTGGTCGAGATCTGGCGGAAGGTCCGCGAGGTGGTGGCGAAGTACAGCGGCGACAGGGTCGTGCCCGCCTGCTGGGCGGCGCTGAGCGATGGACGCAGGGCGCAGTTGAAGCTGGTCCCGGCCGCCGTCTGGGCGGCCGCCGTGCCGGTGATCAGGTTCGGATTCGCCGCATCGGTGCTGCACGGAATGAAGGCCGAGTTGGTGGTGTAGTAGTCCTCGGGCGCGGCCTGGTCCTGACGCTGGTAGCCGATGCTCAGCCCGATATCGCCGATGCCGGTGTCTTCCCACCGGTTGGTCCACGAGATGTTGGCGCGATAGCCCAGACCGTCGCGGCCGTTAATGGCGGCGTCCTTCTCCTGATAGACGCCGCGATACTCGAACTGCAGACGCGGGCGCGCCTCTAGCGGACGGATGGAGCGCAGGTCGATGACGCCGGCGATGCCGCCCTCGGCGAAGTCCGCCTGCTGGCTTTTGTAGACCAGCACGCCGTTGACCAGCTCGGACGGAAATTGCTGGAAGGCGACCGAGCGGTCGGGGCCGGCGGTCGACACCTCGCGGCCGTTGAAAGTCGAGAAGGACAGCGTCGGGCCCAGACCACGGACCGAGAGTTCGTTGGCGTTGCCCTTGAAGCGGTCGGCGGTCACGCCGGTCACGCGCTCCAACGTATCGCCCACGGAGTTGTCGGGCAGGGAGCCGATCTCGTCATTGACGATGGCGTCCACGATGACGGCGGAGTTGCGCTTCACTGCGATGGAGTTGCGCTGGGTCGCGCGCAGGCCTGTGACGACGACCTCGTCGACGGTGGTCGGCTCCTGCGAGGCGGCCGCCTCAGGCGCGGCGTCCTGGGCGGCGGCGGACGTGGCGGTGACGATCGCGGCCGAGGCCAGCAAGATGGTACGCAGGCTGTGATGGTTCGACATGAATTCCCCCTGGAGCTTCCCTCGCACCCGTAAACCGGATGTCCTATCGTCGCAGGCTAGACCAATTTTGACACCGGTGACAAGATTGGTCAGGCCAAATATCAAAACTGGCCCGAAGTGGTCAGCCACGGGAGGGTTTTATGAGAGTAGTGTGCGTCATCGCCGCCGGTCTGATTGCAGTGTCCGCGCCGCCCGCCAATGCGGCGCAGGCAGATAGACCAGCCGCCGCATCGACGATCGACCTCGCCAAGGCGCATCGGGCGGCGGACTGGCAGCTCGCGCACATGGACCGGTTCGACTATGTGCGCACCTTCCAGCGGCAGACGGCGGATCCGACCGACTGGATCCAGGCCGCCTTCTTCGCCGGGCTGGCCGCCTTCGCCGATTCGACCGGAGACGCCCGTTACGCGCAGGCGATCGAAGGCCATGGCGAGGCGCAGGCGTGGGGTTATGGCGACCGGCCGAGACATGCCGACGACGACGCCATCGGTCAGGCTTGGGTGTGGTCGGCTGCGCGGACATCCGGCGCCGCGCAGGCTGATCGTCTGGCCCCCACTCGCGCCCGGTTCGACGCCGTACTGGCCGCGCCGTCGGACGTCTCGCTGATCTTCGAGGACGCGCCGGGCGATCGGCCCTGTCAGGTCCGGTGGTGCTGGAGTGACGCCCTGTTCATGGCTCCGCCTGTGTGGTTCGAGCTGTCCCGCCTGACGGGCGATGATCGCTACGCGGCGCACGCCGACAAGGAGTTCTGGGCGGCGACGGACGTTCTCTATGACCGCGAGGAACACCTGTTCTATCGCGACAGCCGCTTCATCGGGCAACCGGGCCAAAGCGGGCGCAAGGTCTTCTGGAGCCGCGGCAACGGCTGGACCTACGCGGGCATAGCCAAGATCATCGATAGCCTCGGAGAAGACGATCCCCGGCGCGCCCGTTTCGTGGAACTGTATCGCGAGATGTCGGCGGCGATCATTCCTTTGCAGGGCGCCGAAGGCTACTGGCCCGTCTCCCTGCTGGACCCCGGCGGCCCGCCCGAGACCAGCGGCACCGGCTTCTTCACCTACGGCCTCGCATGGGGTGTGAACCGGGGGCTGTTGACTGATGAGGCCACGCGCTCGGCTGTGCGGAAGGGCTGGTCTGCCCTCGAACACGCCGTTCAGTCGGACGGTCGGCTCGGCTGGGTTCAGCAGGTTGGGTACGCGCCGGATCAGGTCCATGCCGAGGACACCCAGCTTTACGGTGTCGGCGCCTACCTGTTCGCCGCCGCTGAAGTGTCGAAGCGGAATAATTGGTAAGGCCAGTTGCGCAGGTGGTCTTACCTGATACGGTCGCCGGGCTTTGTTCTCTCCAGAACAGCCAACTGTCGGCGGCCGGGTCCTCGATCCGGTCGCCCGCCTTTCCCGGGAGCTTCCGCATGATCCGTTCCGCGACGCTCTGTGCGGCGGCCCTGTCTCTGGCGACTGCGGGGGTCGCCTCGGCGCAGGCCGAACGCGGTGCGATCTACCAGACAGCCCCCGCCATGAACGCGACCTTGGCCAATCGGGTCACGCCCCAGATGGACGCCCTGCTGGACCGGCTCATCGTCGACGGACGCGAGATGGAACTGGACGGCGTCCGGGTCTTCGAGGCGAACGACAAATTCCTGCCCGGCAAGATCGCCATCGGTCTGGCCCACGCCATCCTGTCCGCCCCCGAGGGCGACCCTCGGCGCGAGCGCTATCTGGCAGGCTTCCGCCGGCTCGCCGACCTGACGCTTGAGGACGAAAACGAGACCTGGGGCATCTACTACTACGTCTCCGCCCTGCATCAGCTTCACGACGCAGGCCTGCTCGATCAGGCGGTGTCGGCGCCCACGCTGGCGCGCCTGCGGGAGCGGCTCGACTGGCGGGGGTTCGTGCGGCAGGACGACCTGACTCTGATCAACCTGCCCAACAACTACTACGGGGTGGCCTTCAGCATCGCGCGGTTGCGGTTCCTGCTCGGGTGGGAAGACGCTTCGGGCAGTGAGGCCCTGCTGGCGCGGACGCTGGATCATTTCCGGCGCTATTCTGGCGAGTATGGCTTCGCTGACGAGACCGACGGGGAAGGGCGCTTCGATCGCTACAGCGTCCTTCTGATCGGCGAGATCGCCCAACGCTTCATCGAGACGGGCGTGGAGCCGCCGCCGGAAGTGCGGACATGGCTGCGTCGGTCGGTCGATCTGCTGCTGCCGCGCTTCAACCTGCGCGGCGAGGGCTTCGAGTATGGCCGCAGCATCGGGACCTATGGCGAGACCGCCTTCCTCGAGGTGCTGACCGCCGCGGCGGCGCTGGACATCCTGACCGACGAGGAAGAGCGGATGGCCTACGCCTTCTCGTCGCGCATCACGGCTCGATACGCGGACTTCTGGCTGGATAGCGGAACGGGCTCGGTCAACCTGTGGGATCATGGCCGCAAGACCGACGCCTATCGCGGCAAGCACCGGATCCTTGGCGAGAACCTCAGCCTGTCGCACCAGCTCTACTACACCAACGCCCTGTGGAACCGGGCGGGCTATCAGGATCAGGCGCCCGATGCGGGCTTTGCGCACTGGCTCGGCGGTCTGCCCCGTTCGACGGTGACATGGTTCTCACGCGGCGAGTTCGATCGTCTGCTGGTGACATGGCGAGACGGAGATCGCCTGGTTGGCCTGCCCCTGATCAACGGCGGGCCGGGGCAGCATATGAACAACCCCTATTACCCGGCGCCCTTCTCACCGGGGGTGCTTTCGGGATCGGCGGACGCGACCTTCCCGCAGTTGGTCCCCCGGCTGACACTGGCGGACGGCGCGGTTTTGCAGCCGCTGAGCTGGTTCCGGGACGTGCGCGTCGACGAACAGGCCGATGGCGTGGTCGTCGAGTACCGGCAGGACGAGATGGACCTGATGGGCGAGAACGCGCCGCGTCGGGACGCCCGCGCCGCGGCCAGCACGCGGTTCGAACTTCGCACCAAGTCCGTCGAGCGCTCGGACGTGATCACCCTGGCGGCCGGTCAGACCGGCGCGGACGTCGATCTGGAGTTCGCGACCTTCTCCTACGGCGCGCAGGCAGGGCCGGACGGCATCCGCTTCGCCGGTGGCGAGGTCGAGAGGTTCACCGCGGTCGGTCTGACTTGTCGCGCTGTCGAGCCCGACGCACCGGCCTACCGGACCCCCGTCGGGCCCTATGCGACCGTCGTGCGCTGCACGGGCCGCATTACGGGAGCCGAAGGACGGATCGGCTGGCGACTGGCCTTCCGATCCTGATCAGACGGCTTCGCTCCAGCCGCCCGCCAGAGCCTTGAACAGGGCGATCTGGTAGGTGGTCACTAGCGCATCCGACGCCGCCAACTGGGCGTCAGCCGAAGCGAGTGTCCGCTCCGCGTCCAGCACAGTCAGGAAGCTGTCCGCGCCCGCATCGAAGCGCAGTCGCGACAGGCGGGCCGCGTTCGCCGCCTGATCCCTCGCCGACTGCAGAGCCGAGCGACGGTCCAGTTCGTTGGCGTAGTTGGACAGGGCGGTCTCGGTCTCCTGCAACGCCACCAGAACCGTCTGGTCGAACGTCGCGAGCGCGGCGTCCGAGCTGGCGCTGGCCTGCTCGATGCGGGACCGCGCGGCGAAGACGTTCGGGAAGGACCAGCTGATCAGCGGACCCACGCTGAAGCGGAACGACGAATCATCGCCGAGGTCGCCGGCGTCCAGCGCGGTCGAGCCGACGGATCCGCCTAGGCTGATGCGCGGGAAGAGATCAGCCGTGGCCACGTTCACGCGGGCGGCGGCGCCGGCGAGGTTGCGCTCGGCCTGACGCACGTCCGGGCGGCGGGCCAGAAGCGCGGCGCCGTCCCCGACCGGGATCGGCTGGGTCAGCTGTGGCGGGCGTTGGCACTGACGCGCGGCGTCGCTGGCCTCGGCCGGGGTCACGCCGGTCAGGGTGGCCAGCCGGAACAGCGCGCCGTCCCGCTGGGCGTTCAGCGGCGGCAGGCTGGCGCGGGTGGTTTCCAGCGCGGCGCGGGCGCGCGAGGTGTCGAGCCCGTTGCCGGCGCCGGCGTCGAGCAGGCGCTGGGTCAGATCGACGGTGTTGGACTGCAGCTCGATCGTACGCTGTGCGACCGCGATCTGGGCGTTGGCCGAACAGGCGTCAGCATAGGCGCGGGCGGTCTCGGCGGCGACCGTGACACGGACGATGTCCAGCGCGGCGGCGGCGGCGTCAGCATCGGCGCGGGCGGCGCGGATGGTCGACTCCACGCGGCCGAACAGATCGACCTCGTAGGAGACGTCGAGACCGACGTCATAGGTCTCACCCTCGTCCGCCGTCGTGCCGGCGGGAAGGCCGGGCACGGTCGCAGCCGAGGGACGGCCGTATTGATAGCCCGCGCTTGTCGTCGTGCCGGGGAACCGGCCGACGCGCGCTTCGCCCAGAGCGGCGCGGACGCGGCGCAGGTTGGCGGCCGCGGCCTCCAGTTCGTTGTTGTTGGTCAGCGCCTGCTGGACCAGTCCGTCCAGCGTCGGATCGGCGTACAGCCGCCACCAGTCGTCGCGCGCCGTATCCGGAGACACGGCGGCCGACTGCGAGCCGATGAAGGCGCCCGACGCGGAGGGGGGAAGGGTCGCATCGGGCGCCTTCGGCCCGACCGCGCACGAGGCGAGCAAAAGCGCAGCGCCGGCGGTCGCGGTCAGGAACCGGAGGTGGGGTCTAACAGTCATCAGGCGTCTCCCGAGCGGGCCGTACCGGCCGCTTCGGCTTCATGCGGCGGCAGGCCGCCCGTGGTGGGGATGGTCCGCTCTTTCTGCGGCTCCTTGGGCATCTTCGACGCAACCCAGCGCATGGCGACGTAGAAGACCGGCGTGAAGATCAGGCCGAACAGGGTAACCCCCAGCATGCCCGAGAACACGGCCGTGCCCAGCGACTGACGCATCTCGGCGCCCGGACCCGTGGCCAGCATCAGCGGCACGACGCCGAAGATGAAGGCGAACGAGGTCATCAGGATCGGACGCAGGCGGGTCCGTGCGGCCTGCACCGCCGCATCCCAGCGGTTCAGTCCCTCGTCCTCGTTCTGCTTGGCGAACTCGACGATCAGGATGGCGTTTTTGGCCGCCAGCGCGATCAGCACCACAAGCCCGATCTGGACCAGGATGTTGTTGTCCAGACCTCGGATGTTGACCCCGATCATCGCCGCGAGAATGCACATCGGCACGATGAGCACGACCGCGAGAGGCAGGGTGAAGGCTTCGTACTGGGCCGCCAGCACCAGGAAGACGAAGACCACCGCCAGGGCGAATACCCCGATCGCGCCGCCGGCCGCTTCCTTTTCCTGCAACGCCAGACCGGTCCACTCATAGGAGAAGCCGGGCGGCAGGGTTTGTTGGGCCATCTGCTCCATGGTCTGGATCGCCTGCCCGGACGAGACGCCCATGGCGGCCGATCCCTGAAGCTCGGCGGCCGGGAACAGGTTGTAGCGGACGATCCGCGCTGGACCGGAGTCCTCACGCAGGTTGGCGACCGAGCCGATCGGCACCATGGCGCCGGAGGCCGAGCGGGTCTGCAGGTTGGCGATGTCGGCGATGTCGTCGCGCGCCGTCGGCTCCGCCTGCGCCGTCACCCGGAAGGTCCGTCCCAGATAGTTGAAGTCGTTGACGTAGGACGAGCCCAGATAGACCCCCAACGTGTTGAACACGTCGGACGGCTGGACCCCCATCATCAGCGCCTTGTCGCGATCGACGTCGGCGGCGATGCGAGGCGAGCCGGTGTTGTAGGTCGAGAAGACCTGCTGCACCTGCGTCGGCGCCTGGGCGGCTGCGCCCATCATGGCGAAGGTGGCGCCTTCCAGCGCGCGATAGCCTGCGCCGCCGGTGTCCTGAACCATCAGCTGGAAGCCGTTGCCGTTGCCCAGACCCTGAACCGCGGGCGGGGCGATGACGAAGATGTTGGCTTCCTCGATGCCCGCTGTCGCCCCGGTGATCGCGCCGGCCAGAGCCGCGGCGCTCTGCTCGGCGCTCTTGCGATCGTCGAAGGCGTCCAGACGGACGAAGATGGTCGCGGCGTTGG
Source organism: Brevundimonas sp. NPDC092305 (assembly GCF_044755415.1). NCBI lineage: Bacteria > Pseudomonadati > Pseudomonadota > Alphaproteobacteria > Caulobacterales > Caulobacteraceae > Brevundimonas > Brevundimonas sp. NPDC092305. The sequence continues at coordinate 190,457 of NZ_JBIVQY010000001.1, forward strand.
AACCGAACGAGAAGCTGGTGCCGTCCAGACCGGCGAAGGCGACCATGCCCTCGACGCCCTCGGTGTTCTTGATCGTCTCCGACGCGCGCTTCATCACGGCCTCGGTGCGCTCGAGCGAGGCGCCCGGGGGCAGCTGCACGACGCCGATCAGGAAGCCTTGGTCCTGCTCCGGAATGAAGCCCGAAGGCGTGTCCATCAGACGCCAGCCGGTCAGCGCCAGCATGCCGACGTAGACGACCAGCACGACCGCGACCATCCGCACCAGACGCGCGGTCAGGCGACCGTATTTGTCCGACAGCCAGTCGAAGCCTTCGTTGAACTTCCGTCCGCCGAAGCCGACATAATAGACGACCGAGCCCCACAGGCCGGGCTTGCGATGCGTGTCATGCTCCTTGTGCGGCTTCAGCAGCAGCGCGGCCATCGCCGGCGACAGCGTCAGCGAGACCAGCAGCGAGACGACGGCCGCGGTCGAGATCACCACCGCGAACTCGCGATAGAAGATCCCAGGAATACCCGGCACGAAGGCGGTCGGGAGGAACACCGAGACCAGCACCAGACCGATGGCGATCAGGGCGCCGGACACCTCCTGCATCGAACGATAGGCCGCCTCCTTGGGCGTCAGCCCTTCGCGGATGTAACGCTCCACGTTCTCGACCACGACGATGGCGTCGTCGACGACGATGCCGACGGCCAGAACGAGGGCGAACAGGCTCAGGGAGTTGATCGAGAACCCGAGCGCCAGTTGCACCGCGAAGGTCGCCACCAGAGCCACCGGAATGGCCACGATGGGAATCAGCGCCGCACGCCAGGTCTGCAGGAAGACCAGCACCACGATGACCACGAGGATGACGGCCTCGAACAGGGTGTGCTGCACGGACTCGACCGACGCCGCGACGAATTCCGTCGGGTTGTAGGCGTTCTGCACCGACATGCCCTGCGGCAGTTCGGCCTTGATCGCCTCGACTTCATCCAGCACCCGCTCGGCCGTGGCCAGCGCGTTGGCGCCCGGTTGCTGGATGATGGCGATGCCGACGCCGCGCTGGCCGTCGAAATAGCCGTTGATGCCGTAGTCCTGTGCGCCCAGTTCGACGCGCGCCACGTCGCGGACGCGGGTCACGCGGCCTTCAGCATCGCTCTTGATGACGATGTTGGCGAACTCGTTCGGATCGCTCAGACGGCCCTGCACCTGCACCGGCAGCTGGAAGGCGGAGGCGTTGGTAGGGAAGGGCGGCTGGCCGATGGCGCCGGCCGCGGCCTGCACGTTCTGGGCGCGCAGGGCGGCGACGATGTCGGTTCCGGTCAGGCCGCGCTCGGCGGCCTTGGCCGGGTCGATCCAGACCCGCATCGAATAGTTGCCGCCGCCGAACACCTGCACGGCGCCGACTCCCTCGATGCGCAGCAGTCTGTCGCGCAGCACGGACTGGGCGTAGTTGCCGATGTAGTCGTTATCCAGCGCGCTGTTCGGGGAGGTCAGTCCCAGAATCATCAGGAAGCCGGATTCCTGCTTGTTCACGGTCACGCCGATCTGACGGACCTGTTCAGGCAGGCGGGGCTCGGCCAGCGCCACGCGGTTTTGGACCAACACCTGCGCGGCATCCAGATCGGTGCCGGGCTGGAAGGTCACGGTGATCGCCACTGTGCCGTCCGAGGTCGAGGACGAGGACAGGTACAGCATCCCCTCGACGCCGTTGACCTCCTGCTCGATCGGAGCCGCCACGGTCTCGGCCATGGTTTCGGCCGAGGCGCCCGGATAGGCGGTGTTGATGCTGATCGTGGGCGGCGCGATCTCCGGATACTGCGAGAGCGGCAGCAGCGGATAGGCGAAGATCCCGATCAGGGTGATGAACACCGAGATCACGGCCGCGAAGATCGGCCGGTCGATAAAGAAGCGGGAGATGTTCATAGGATCAGTCGCCCACGGCGAAGGTGGCGCTCGAGGCCGGAGCGGCCTGGGTCACGGGAGCGGAGGCCTGCTGCGCGGCGGCTGTCGGCTGGATGCGGCCGTTGCGCGCCTGCACCTTCATGCCGGGCGCCTGGATGCGCTGGCCGCCGGCGATGATGACCCGGTCGTTCGCGGCGAGGCCGGAACGGATGACCCGCAGGCCGTCGACCAGAGGCCCGGTCTGGACCGGCTTGGAGGTGACCGTGCCGTCGGCGTTGACGACCTGCACCACGCGGCGGGCCTGATCGGTTGCGATCGCGGCGTCGGGCACCAGCATCGCCTGATAGTTGCCGGCGCCGGCCAGACGGGCCTGACCGAACATGCCGGGCTTCAGGAAGCCGTCGGCGTTGGGGATCGCTGCCCGAAGGCGGATGACGCCCGAGGCCGTGTCGACCGCGTTGTCGGTGAAGTTCAGCGTGCCGGAGCGACTGTAGGTCGACTCGTCCTGCAGGCGGACCTGGATCGGCGCCGCGCCCTGACGGGCCTGACGCTGGTACTTCAGCAGCACGGCTTCGGAGCCGTCGAAGACGAAGTAGATCGGGGCGCTGGAGACGATGGTGGTCAGCACGTCGGCAGCCGACGAACCGCCGCCCACCAGATTGCCCGGATCGACCCGGCGGTCCGACACGCGGCCCGAGATGGGGGCGACGACGCGGGTGAACTCCACGTCCAGCTGACGGGCGCGGACGTTGGCGTTGGCGGCGGCGATATTGGCCTGCGCCGTGCGTAGCGCGCCCTGACGCGTGTCGAACTCGGCCTGCGACACAGCTTGCGAAGCCAGCAACGTCTGGGCCCGATCCAGTTCTGTCTGGGCGAGCGTCAGCTGGGCCTGAGCCTGAGACAGCTGGGCGCGGGCCGAGGCCAGCGCCGCCTGCGCCGGGCGCGGGTCGAGGGTGAACAGCAGCTGGCCGCGCTGAACATAGTCGCCGTCGCGGAAGTGCACGCCGGAGACGTAACCGCCCACACGGGCCCGGACGTCGACGGTCGAGACCGCCTCGAACCGGCCGGTGAACTCATCCCAGTCCTGCACCTGCCGGACCAGCGGGGTCGCCACCGTCACCTGCGGAGCCGGAGGCGTTTGCGCCTCGCTCTTGGGGGAACAGCCATAGAGCGCGGCCGCGATCAGCGCGGACGCGGCCACAAGTTTAACGGTGCGCATGGCCACCAGTCTCCGTATCGGGAGAAAATCCCTGTCTCTGTCGACCATGGCGAACGGGGAGGAAGCCGGTAGTCAACGCCCGGTGACTTAATGGTGATCGCCAAGCCGCTTGTCAACGACCGTTGACAAAGCCATATGGATTTTAGGGATTATTCGGAGATCACATATTGTTTTGTCCCGTCGCGCCGCGACCGCGTAACGCTGAAGCCACCCGGGCGGCCATTCTGACGGCTTCGCTTGAGCGGTTTTCGCGCGAAAGCTACGACGACGTGGGCATGCGCGACATCGCCCGCGATGTCGGCGTCGATGCGGCGCTGGTCTCCCGCTATTTCGGTTCGAAGGAAGAGCTGTTCGAGACCGTTCTCGAAAGCTGCGACAACGGCGGCGCATTGATGGGGGGCGATCGATCGACCTTCGGACAACGGGTCGCCCGCGAAGTGATCTTCGAGCGCAAGAGCGAAACCAAGCTCAAGGGCCTGCTGATCCTGCTGCGATCGATCTCCTCCACAAAAGCCATGGAAATCGTCCAGCGCAGCGCCAGTAAAAGGTTCTACGGCCCTTTCGCGGCCTGGGTCGGTGGTGCTGACGGCGCCGTCAGCGCGCGGATGGCCGCCGCCTTCATCATGGGTATGGCTGTGAGCCGCGAGGTAACCGGTGGCTTCGGCTTTTCGAACGACCAGTGCGAAGTCATGGCCGAGCGTATGGGCGGCGTGCTTCAGGGCATTATCGACGACCGTCTCTGATCAGCGCGGCTCGAACTTTCTGATGACGCCCGAGAAGGTCATCAGGATGCGCTCGCCGGTCTGGATCTGGCCACGCACGAAGATCAGGCTCTTGCCCGCCCGGATCACCTGACCGGTCGCCTCGACCAGTTCGCCCACATAGGCGCCGTCGACGAAGGTGGAATCCAGCTGGACCGTCACGCCCGACGCCCCCTCCATCTCCTGATAGGCCGTCTGGAACATGGCGATGTCGGCGAAGGTCATCAGGCAGCCGCCGTGCATGCGATGGCCCGCGTTCATATGCTTCGGCTCGGCGCGGAAGGCGCAGCGCATCCGGCCATCAGGGTCGGGTTTGAAATAGAAGGGGCCCACCACCTGATCGAAGGTGCCGTGCAGGTCGTAGGTCTGCCAGCCGGCGAACTCGCCCTCGGCGACGGTGATTTTGGCGACCATGACATCCTCGTGGGCTACTGCGCGCCAGGCGACTTGAGCCGGGCGCCTTCTTATCGCTCTCGCAATGCAGCATATAGGCGCGATGAGCGATCCCATCGAAGCCGCCATTTTCGAAAAACTGGCGAAGGCAGACCCGAAGAACGTCGGCGGCAAGAGCATTGAACCGTCCGACGTGGCCAAGGAGCTGCAGCCCGAACAATGGCAGCGCATGTTGCCCAAGGTGAAGGCCGTGGCTGTTGGGCTGATGCGTCAGGGTCGGCTGACCATCACCAAGAAGGGCAAGGCCGTTGATCCCAACGCGGTCAAGGGCGTGATCCGTCTCAGGCTTCCGACCGATGCCGAGACTGCCGCCGCGCTGGCGGCGCTGCCGCCCGCTGTTGAGGACGATGGCGACTTCGCCTGACGCGACCGGTCTGGATGCGGTCCTCGCCGACATCCGCGCCTGCCGGGCCTGCCTTGGCCATCTGCCGCATACGCCGCGTCCAGTCGTGCGGGTCTTTCCAGAGACCCGGCTACTGATCTGCGGACAGGCGCCGGGCCGTCGCGTGCATGAAAGCGGGTTGCCGTTCACCGATCCGTCCGGCGATCGTCTGCGCCAGTGGCTCGGCGTCGACTATGAGACCTTCTACGCCGATCACCGCCTCGGCGTGGCCGCGCAGGCCTTCTGCTATCCGGGCACAGCTCCCAAGGGAGGCGACTACCCGCCGCCCCGAAGGTGCGCCGAGCTCTGGCGTCCGCAGCTTTTAGCCGAGCTGCCCGATGTCGAACTGACGCTGCTGGTCGGCGGCTATGCGCAGGTCTGGGCATTGGGCGAGCAGGCGAAGGCGAATATGACCGAGACCGTCCGGGCATGGCGTGAGTACGCCCCGGCCATCCTGCCCCTTCCGCATCCGTCATGGCGCAACACCGCGTGGCTTCGCAGGAATCCGTGGTTCGAGGCCGACGTCGTCCCGTATCTTCGCGAGCGGGTCTCGGGCATTCTCGCCCCATGATCCGAAGCGCCCTCCGGACAGCCGCGCTCGCCGCCGCCACAGCCTTGGCCGCTTGCGCCACGCCGTTGGTGCAGTCGCCCATGACGCCGCCACCAGGCTTCGCAGGTCCTGCTGTCGAGGGCGACGCCCTGATCATGGACGACGGGGCTCGCCTGCCTCTGGCGCGCTGGGCCCCGACCTCAGGCCAGCCTCCGACCGCCGTCATCCTCGCCTTGCACGGCGTCAACGACAGTCGCGCCTCCTTCCGCCTCGCCGGCGCCTGGTGGGCCGAGCAGGGGGTCGAGACCTGGGCCTATGACGAGCGCGGATTCGGCGAGGCGCCCGGCAAGGGCGTCTGGCCCGGAGAGGCGCGCATGACGCAGGATCTGCGCGTCGCCGTTCGTCTGGCGCGTGCGGCGCATCCGGGCGTTCCGCTATTTGTTGCCGGCGAAAGCATGGGCGGCGCCGTCGCCATCTCGGCGTTCGCCTCCGACGATCCGCCCGACGCTGATGGTGTGATCCTGATGGGGCCGGCGGTCTGGGGCTGGTCCAGTCAGGACCCGCTGAACCGCTACAGCCTGCGTCTCGCCGCCGGGCTGATGGGGGACAAGACGATCGAGCCGCCGTCGTGGATCGTCCGCGAACGGCTGGCCTCGGACAACATGGTCGAGCTCTACCGGACCGGCCGCGACCCGGCGAGCATCATCGCGCCGCGCTTCGATGCCCTGTACGGACTGGTTGATCTGATGGAGAGCGCGACGGTCAAGCTGGGTCAGGTCCGCGCGCCGACGCTCCTGATGTATGGCGGTCGTGACAATGTGGTGCAGAAGCGGCCGATGCGGCTGGCGCTGGAGCGGGCAGGCGATCGGCCCGGATTCCGCACGGCCTATTACCCGAACGGCTGGCACATCCTGAACCGCGACCTGCAGGCCGAGGTCATCTATCGGGACGCGCTCGCCTGGGTGCGCGATTCCGCCGCGCCCCTGCCGTCCGGGGCAGGACCGGTCCTGCCGGCGCTGGGCGACGAAAAAGCTGCGGATTGAAATTGACGCGCAGCTTTTCCCCGGGCAGGAGACCGCCCGTGTTCAGTCTGCTCGCCAGGATTGTCCGACAAATCCGCTGCCGCCATCGCTGGCGGCCGGACCGTCGCTATGAGAACCGGGAATGGTGCGACCTGTGCCGCGCCAAGCGTAAGGCGCGCGCCTGACGCCTGCCCGCCGGCGACTGAAAAACCGTCAGCGATCATCAAACCGCCATGCTTGCGATGCTAAGGCGCGGGGCGTATCTGGCCGGCAACAATAAATTACCCCGGGAGTAGACGATCATGAGCATGACGCTGTTCGATTCGCCGTCATTCGCGAACCACGAAGGCGTTCACGCCGTCTTTGATGAAAAGACCGGCCTGCGTGCGATTATCGCTGTTCACTCGACCGCCCGCGGCCCGGCCTGCGGCGGCACGCGTATGTGGAACTATGCCTCCGCCGCCGAAGCGCTGGAGGACGTGCTGCGCCTGTCGAAGGGCATGAGCTACAAGAACGCCGTCGCTGACCTGGAAATGGGCGGGGGCAAGTCGGTCATCATCGGCGACAGCCGCGCCGGGAAGACGCCGGAACTGTTCCGCGCCTTCGGCCGCGCCGTCGATACGCTGGGCGGGGTCTACTACGCCGCAGAGGACGTAGGGGTGTCGGTTTCCGACATCGCCGAAGCCCGCAAGGTCACCCCCTATGTGCTTGGCCTGAACGACGGCCCTGAAGCTTCGGGCGACCCGTCGCCGGTGACTGCCGAGGGGGTTTACCGCTCCACCCTGACCGTTGCCCGCCGCCTGTGGAAGCAGGACGACCTGACCGGCCTGACCATCGCCCTGCAGGGCATCGGTCACGTCGGCGGCTATCTGGCCGACAAGCTGCACGCCGCCGGCGCGAAGCTGGTGATGACGGACGTCAATACCGCCCTGCTGTCCGAGGTCGCCGCCCGCACCAATGCCGAGATCGTGGCGCCGGACGCCATCTATGACGTCAAGGCCGACATCTACGCCCCGTGCGCGCTTGGTGCGACGCTGAACCCGCAAACGCTGGATCGCATCACGGCCAAGGCCGTCGTCGGCGCCGCCAACAACCAGCTGGCCACGGCCGATATCGGTCAGGCCCTGTTCGAACGCGGCGTGCTGTACGCGCCGGACTACGTCGTCAACGGCGGCGGCATTATCAACGTCGCGTCCGAGATGCGCGCCCGCCAGACTGGCGGCGCCTATGACTCGGCATGGGTCGAGACCAAGCTGTCGCGCCTCATGGAGACGTTGGAGGAGGTTCTCGACCGCTCGGTCGCTGAAAAGCGCCCGACCCACGAGATCGCTGACGCCATCGCCGAAGCCCGCATAAACGCCGCCCGCGAAGCCCGTGGCGAGGTGCTGAAAGCGGCCTGAATGTCAGAATGCGGGTGGATTCGCTCCGCCCGCCTTCAGGCCTCATCATGCGCCATGTTCCCCGTCTTGATTCGGGCCGAGGCGCCATGACCGACATCGCCAGGGTTTCTCCCCGGAAGACCGGCTTCGATCCGATGCTGCTGATCATGGCGCTCGGCTTCGTGGCGGCCGTGGGGGGCCTCGCGTATCCGGCTTTCCGCGCAGATCCCACCAGCGCGCCCAGTCTGGTGCTGATCTTCACCGTCGGGACCATAGCCCTGACCGGCCTGTTTGCATTTCTGCGCGGCGAGCGCGTCCGCCCGACGACGGACGCCGCCATCGATATGCTCGACGCCCTGACGGAACCCGCCGCCCTTGTCTGGGCCAGCGGTCAGGTTCTGGCTTTCAACGGCGCGTGGCGCGAGGCCAACGGGGCCGCCACCAGCCTGCCCAAGGGCAAATCCGCCGCCGCCCTCTACATGGCCTTCGCGCAGGCTCGCGCGGGCCAGCAGGGGCGGGCCATCGTCCTGATCGGCGAGCGTGAGCAGGAAGTCACGATCGCACTGGCCGGCGAGTCCCGTTTCCTGGTCCGCGCTGTGCAGGACGTCGAGATCGCCGCCCCGGTCAACGGCGACCGGCAGGCCGCGTCGATGTCCAACCCCGCCGAGAGCCGGGCCATGGCCGCCGGAGCGCCCTTCGGCTCGGCCGTCATCGCCAGTGAGGACCTGTTCGCCGGCAAGGTCGATGACGCCAACCCGGCGCTCGCCATCCTGACCGGACCCAGCGCTTCGCGGGACGCCGCCTTCGGCCATCTGTTCGAGCCGTCCGGGGTCAACGAGGCGCGCACGGCGCTGGCCGCCGGATCGTCCGGTCCGATCGAGCTGGTCGCCCGGGCCTATCCGGACCGGATGCTGCACCTCTACGTCGCGCCGGAAGGCGAGGCCCGCCGCATCTGGCTGTTCGACGTCTCGGCGCAGAAGTCCATGGAGCTGCAGCTCTCGCAGGCCCAGAAGATGCAGGCCGTGGGCCAGCTGGCCGGCGGCGTGGCGCACGACTTCAACAATCTGCTGACGGCCATCCAGCTGCAGCTCTCGGGCCTGCTGGAGCGTCATCCGGTGGGGGATCCCTCCTACGAGGGCCTCAACGAGATCCGCCAGACCGCCATCCGCGCCGCCGATCTGGTGCGCAAGCTGCTGGCCTTCTCGCGCAAATCGACGGTGCGGCGCGAGCGTCTGGATCTCGGCGAACTGGTGGGCGAGTTCGCCATCCTGCTGCGTCGCCTGTTGCGCGAGGATGTACGGCTCGAGACCGACTACGGCCGCGATCTGCCTGTTGTGCTGGCGGACAAGAGCCAGCTCGAGACCGCGGTCATGAACCTGGCCGTCAACGCCCGCGACGCCATGCGCGGCGTGGTCGAGCCGGGCTCGGGCGTGGTCACCATCAAGACCCGACGCCTGTCCGCCGACGAGGCGCGGCAGATGGGCTGGGCCAGTTCACCAACCGACGCGGTCGCCCTGATCGAGGTGTCGGACACCGGCCCGGGCGTGCCGCCCGAACTGCTGGCCAAGATCTTCGAGCCCTTCTTCACGACCAAGGCGGTGAACGAGGGCACCGGCATGGGGCTGGCCACCGTCTACGGTATCGTCGAACAGGCGGGCGGCCACATCAATGTCGCCAATCTTGAAGGCTCGGGCGCCGCCTTCCGCATCTTCCTGCCCGAGGCGGGCGAGGCGGAACTGGCCGAGACTCCGGTGATCGAGAAGGTGGTCAAGGCGCCCCGCGACCTGTCCGGCGCCGGCCGCATCCTGTTCGTCGAGGACGAGGCCGCCGTACGCGGTATCGCGGCCAAGCTGCTGCGCCAGCGCGGCTATGAGGTGATCGAGGCGGAGGACGGCGAGCAGGCTCTGGAGTTGGCCGAGCTTCACGCCGGCCAGATCGACATGATGATCTCGGACGTGATCATGCCCGGTCTGGACGGCCCTTCGCTGCTCAAGAAGGCCCGGCCCTTCCTTGGCGATGCGCCGGTGATGTTCATCTCGGGCTATGCCGAAAGCGACTTCTCCGACCTGCTTCAGGACGAGGTCGGCGTGTCCTTCTTGCCCAAGCCGCTGGACATCAAGACCCTCGCCGAACGGGTCAAGCAGCAGCTTCGCCCGGAATAGATGTCCGATTTTTAATCTCGCTCCCCGCACGCGGACGCACGGATTTCGATAAGGGTCGATCCAGCGGGAAAGTCCGGCGAAAGGGAGCGGGTATGCGTAAGAGGAATCTGGTTCTGGCGGGCGTTGCGCTGGCGGCCCTCGCGTCTCCGGCCTTCGCGCAGGAGGCGGCGCCGGTCCGCTACGAGCTCAGCTTCGACAACGCCGTGCACCATGAGGCGCGCATCACCGCGACCTGGACCGGCGTCGGGTCGGAGCCGCTGCGGGTGGAGATGTCGCGCTCCTCGCCCGGCCGCTATGCGATCCATGAGTTCGCCAAGAACGTCTATTCGGTCTCAGCCGCTGATGGCGCGGGTCGTCCGCTCGCGATCGATCGCACCGATCCCTACGGCTGGACGATCCCCGGCCACGATGGGACGGTGACCGTTTCCTACACCCTGTTCGGCGATCGTACGGACGGCACCTACGCCCAGATCGACGAGACCCATGCCCACCTGAACATGCCGGCCACCCTGATGTGGGCGAGGGGGCTGGATGACCGCCCGGTCGAGCTACGCTTCAAGCCGTTTTCGCCTGACTGGAAGGTCGCGACCCAGCTGAAGCCCGGCGCTGACGCCATGAGTTTCTCGGCGCCCAACTTCCAGTATCTGATGGACAGCCCGACCGAACTCAGCGCCCACGACGTGCGCGAATGGCAGGTCGATGACAGCGGTCAGGCCCGTACCATCCGCCTGGCTGTCCACCATCCCGGCACGGCCGAAGACATGGATCGCTTCACCGAGAAGGCCAAGAAGATCGTCGACCAGCAGATCGCCATCTTCGGCGACGTGCCCGACTTCGATTTCGGGACCTACACCTTCATCGCCGACTACATGCCCCAGTCCAGCGGCGACGGCATGGAGCATCGCAACTCCACCATCATCAGCGGCTCGCGCTCGCTGTACGCCGCCGACTTCAGCCAGCTGAACACCCTGAGCCACGAGTTCTTCCACGCCTGGAACGTTGAGCGTATCCGCCCGGCGGAGCTGGAGCCGTTCGATTTCACGCGCGCCAACCCGACGCCGTCGCTGTGGCTGGCCGAGGGTTTCACCCAGTACTTTGGCCCGTTGGCCATCCGTCGCGCGGGCGAGTCCACGACGGACGCCTTCCTCGCGCAACTGGCAGGGAATGTGAACGGCGTGGTGAACTCGCCGGCCCGCCGCTATGGCTCGCCTCAGGAGATGAGCCTGCGGGCGCCGTTCGTCGACGCCGCGACCTCGATCGACCCGACCAATCCGAATGTCTTCGTCTCGTATTACACCTACGGGGCGGTCCTCGCCCTCGCACTGGACCTGACCCTGAGGGACCGGTTCGACGCCACGCTGGACGACTACATGCGCCAGCTATGGAAGGTGCATGGGATCACCGAGAAACCCTATACGCCGGACGACCTGCGGGCCGCCCTGGCCGAGGTGTCGGGTGATGAGGCTTTCGCGCAGGCCTTCTTCGCCAGCTCGGTCAATGGCAGCGACCTGCCTGACTTCGCGCCCCTGCTGGCCAAGGCCGGCCTGATCCTGCGCCCGCGCTCGCCTTCGCGGGCATGGGTGGGGCAGACGTCCGTGCAGGCCTCGGGCCCGGTCGTCACCCTGACCAGCGTGCCCACGCCCGAGACGCCGCTCTACGCCACGGGTCTGGAGCGGGGCGACGAGATCGTCAGCCTCGGCCGCACGCCCATCAACAGCGAGGGCGACTGGACACAGGCCCTGCAGCGTCAGAAGCCGGGCGACGAGGTCGAGCTGGTCTTCATCCAGAACGGTCAGGAACGCCGCGCGACCCTCAAGCCCGTCGCCGATCCGACGCTGGAGATCGTGCGCGTGGAGGCTGCCGGCGGTACGCTGACCCGGGCCCAGCGCACCTTCCGCGAAGCCTGGCTGGGCCGCGACTAGGCCAGCGCCGCCTGTATCGCCGGGTCGTCGTTGGCCGCGGCGACCAGCCAGTCGCGGAAGCGCACGATCTTGCGGGACCGCCGCCGGTCGTGCGGCCAGACCAGCCAGTAGCCGGCGCTCAGTTCGACAGTCTGGGCGAAGGGCTGGACCAGCAGTCCCTTGGCGATCTCCCGCGCGAAAAGGATAGGCGAGGCCAGCGCCACGCCCTGATCGCCCAGCGCCGCCGCCACCTCCAGCGCCTGATAGTCGGCGGTCAGTCGCGACGCCGGGCGCGACGAAGCGGAGGCGACATCCGCCGCCGCGAACCACGCCGCCCATTCCTTCTCCATGCCGATGCGCGGCGCGTCGACCAGATCGCAGGGCGCCTTCAGCTTCAGCCGCTCGGCCATTTCCGGGCTGCACAGCGGGGTGAACAGGCTCGGCATCAGCCGCACGCTCTCCAATCCGGGCCAGTCGCCCGAGCCGGAGCGCAGGCCGACGTCGAAGTTCTCGCGCGCCAGATCGACCAGATGCGGCGCCGTATCCAGCCTCACGGCCAGATCCGGATTGGCCAGCTGGAAGGCCCCCAGTTTCGGCGCCAGCCACTGGGTCGCCAGCGTCGCCAGTGTGGTGATCGACAAGACGCCCTCATCAGCCTCCAGCACATCGTTGATGGCCCGGCGCAGCAAGGTCATGGCCTCGGTCGCCGCGCTGGACAGCCGCTCACCGGCCTCGGTCGGCACGACCTCGCGAGGCAGGCGGCGAAACAGGCTCTGACCCATCCGTCCCTCCAGCGCCTTGATCTGCCAGCTGACCGCCGCCTGCGTCATGCCCAGCTCTTCGGCCGCGCGGGTGAAGCTGCGCAGACGCGCGGCCGCCTCGAACACCCGGATTGAAGCCAAGGGAATTCCGGCCAGCGGATCGGACATAAGCAAGCCTTATGATACAGCGCGGCGATCTGATTTGAGACCGCCCGCTATCAAGCCCATCTTCTCCAGTGTCGGCAAGCCCGAAGAAAGGAGATCGAGATGGAAGAAGTGCATCACCAGCATAAGGAAACCGCGTGGGGTTGGGTGGCCGCCCTCGATCAGTGGCGGCGCACCCGTGCGCGTCGCCGCTTGCGTCCCGACGCGCCTGTTGTGACCGCCTGGGCCGCCCGCCCCTGCGACGACCGGACCGCCTGACCCCAATCGGCGGTCCCGATCCCCTTGCGGGATCAGCCGACCCGGATCCCCGGCGCCTCCTGCCGCGAGTCCGGGTTCCGTGCGTTCAACGCACGGTGCGGCCGTCCGCCTCGCGCAGGGCGTTGTGGATGGCCGTCGCCGCCACCGCCGCCTCGGCTGTGGCTACCGCGATCTGGTTCAGACCCCGCACGACGTCGCCGGCCGCATAGACGCCAGGCACGCTGGTCGCCTGATGATCGTCCACCGTCAGTCGGCCATCCTCGGGCGCAAGCTCTGCTCCGAGCGCGTGAGCCAGTTCGATGTTGGGCCGCGTACCGAGCGCCGAATAGACGAGATCGAAGCTGCGATCCTCTCCGCCCCAGCACAGGGCGACGACGCGGTTCTCCTCCAGACGGACATCCTCGATATCCGCCATTTCCACCGGGATAGCCAGCCGCGCGGCCTCCGCCTTCGACGCCTCATCAAGTGCGTCCGGCGGCCCTACGTGGATCAGTGTCACCGCGTCCGTGTAGGTCTTCAGGAATGCGGCCTCGCGCACGCCCACATGATCCTTGCCGATCACCGCGACCTTCCGGTCGGTCGCCTCATAGCCATCGCAGATCGGACAGATGCGCACGATCGCATGCTCGATCGCGCGTTCGACGCCGGGCAGGGGCGGGTGGTTGTCCTCGACCCCGACTGCCAGAAGTACGGCCCGGACATGCAGGTCACGCCCGTTCAGGCGCGCCCGGAAACCGTGACCGTCCGGCGTGATCGCCTCGACCCGTCCCGCTTCGATGACGGCGCCATATTCCTCCGCCTGCTCTGTCATCCGCTTGAGGATCGCGTCGCCGGTGATGCCGGTGGGAAAGCCGGGCATGTTGTGGCTGACCGGTATCCAGCAGGCGCGGGGCGCTCCGCCGTCGGCCACCAGCACCCGTCGCCGGAACCGCGCCAGATAGCTGGCGGCGGTTAACCCGGCCGGGCCAGCGCCGACGATCAGGATCTCCGGGTCCGTCATCTCGTGCGCCATCGCGTGGGCCACAGGTCCGAATTGATGCCCCAGCAATCGCCCATGATCTTTTCTTCCACCAGCGCGAAGGCTGCCCCTGTCCACGCCCATGTCTGGCGGGTCCCGCAATCGCCGATGCCACGGGCGCGCGGGAAGTGGCTGATGGTGTTGGTGCGGGCGTCGTACGCCGGATTGACCAGCCCCTCGCCGCCGAAATTATCGCTTTCGGGCGGCCGGCCCTGCGAGTCGGGGAATACGGCCAGACGCGGCGACCGACCCTGCCCGTCGGTCAGATAGAGATCATAGCCCGCGTTATAGGCTCCGCTGAAGCAGGGCACGCCCCACAGCTGGACGTCGTCGCCCAGACGTGCGGCCAGCACGGCCTTCTGCAGATACCCGTTGTCGGCTGTTTCCGCCCGGCAGGCCTTCACGGTCGCGAGCGCTTCCAGGGCCTCGGGCAGGCGGATGGTCGTAGCCTCGTCGCCGTTCATCGGATCGGCGGCTCGGGCCAGAGGGCCTTGATCGACGGGCCGGGCCGGGCTCACAGCGGGCAGCGCCGGGGCCGCGGGCACGGTCGACGGCCCACGGTCGCCGCGACGGACCAGGGCGGTGGTCGAGCCGAGACGCCCCTGCTGTTCGTCAATCCAGACCAGGGCGGCCGTTGCGCCGCGCGTCGGCAGCGCCGGGCCCTCGTCCATCACGGACAGGGACATGCCCCGCGACGCTGCGATGCTGACGAGGGCGGAAAGGGTGTCGGCGGCGGGCATGCGGGCGGCTCCTCTCTCACCACTCGATTCCAGACGCTGTTCGCGGCCGTCGATCAGCAGGGCGATGTCGTCGGGCGAAGTTTCGTCGAATGCCGGACCGAAGCCGGCAAGGACTTCCGGCCGACCGCCGGGGCCCGCATCGCGGCGGACCATCAGCCAGGCGCCGGCGTCCGATCCCGTCCAGGCGAAGCATCGGCCCCCGTTATCGCAAGCCGCCCGCCACTCGCCGAACTCACGCACCTCTGGCGCAGAGACGGAGGCGGCGGTCGACGCCCCGGCGGGGTCGCTTGCGCCAAGGGTCAGGGCTGCGGCGAGCAACCGGGCGAATCCAGGAATCATGATCAGGCCTTTCGAAGCTCCGACGGCTTGTGCGCGGCCCTCGCACCCGTCTTCTTGCTCTCGACCAGATACTCCGGATTCTCCTTCGACGCAGCCACCTTGTGAGACTTGATCTTTGTCGGACTGGTCAGTTTGCGCACCACCTTGCCGGTCGTCGTGCCCTGACTGTGGTCCCATTTTACCGTTTCGCCGGCCCTGAAGGTCTTGTCCGTCATCGGTCTCTCTCGCTGCGCCTTTCGGCATCAGCGAGCACGCGGCGCATCAGTTCCGCGTCGAGCAGAACCGGCGTCTCGCAGAAGGCGAGGATCCAGCGATCAGTCAGGTGCAAAAGCTCCTCGTCCCCGGTTTCAGTCTTCTTGATGATCCCCGACATGCTGGTTCTCAACGACACCCGCACAGAGGCGTTCAGCTTCACCGTGCGTGACTTTTTCGGGGCATGGTGAACGATCGGCGGGGCGGGGTTTTCCGGCGCGCTCACGGCGGCTATACCCCGCGCAACTCCCCACTCCGGACAGAAGGCTGCAAACGCATGGCCAAGATCAAGGTCGCCAACCCCATCGTGGACATCGACGGCGACGAGATGACCCGGATCATCTGGCAGATGATCAAGGACAAGCTGGTCTTCCCGTTCCTCGACCTGGAACTCGACTACTACGACTTGGGCATGGAACACCGCGACGCCACCGACGATCAGGTGACGATCGACGCGGCCAAGGCGATCCAGAAGCATGGCGTCGGCGTGAAGTGCGCCACCATCACGCCGGACGAAGCCCGGGTGAAGGAGTTCGGCCTGAAGAAGATGTGGAAGTCGCCGAATGGCACGATCCGCAACATCCTTGGCGGCGTGGTCTTCCGCGAGCCGATCATCTGCTCGAACGTGCCGCGCCTTGTTCCCGGCTGGACCCAGCCTATCGTTGTCGGTCGCCACGCCTTCGGCGACCAGTACAAGGCCACCGACTTCCTGATGCCGGGCGCGGGCACGCTGTCGATCAAGTTCGTCGGCGACGACGGCGCCGTGATCGAGCACGAGGTGTTCAAGTCGCCGGGCGCCGGCGTCGCCATGGGCATGTACAATCTGGACGACTCGATCCGCGACTTCGCCCACGCCTCCTTCAGCTACGGCCTGAACCGCAACTATCCGGTCTATCTGTCGACCAAGAACACGATCCTCAAGGCGTATGACGGCCGGTTCAAGGACATCTTCCAAGAGGTGTTCGACGCCGAGTACGCCGACAAGTTCAAGGCCGCAGGCCTGACCTATGAGCACCGCCTGATCGACGACATGGTGGCGGCGGCCATCAAGTGGTCGGGCGGCTTCGTCTGGGCGTGCAAGAACTACGACGGCGACGTGCAGTCAGACGTGGTGGCGCAGGGCTTCGGCTCGCTGGGGCTGATGACCTCGGTTCTGATGACGCCGGACGGCAAGGTGATGGAGACCGAGGCCGCGCACGGCACCGTGACCCGTCACTATCGCCAGCACCAGAAGGGCGAGGCCACCTCGACCAACTCGATCGCCTCGATCTTCGCCTGGACCCGGGGCTTCAAGCATCGCGCCAAGCTGGACGGCAACGCCGAGCTGGCCACCTTCGCCGAGACGCTGGAGAAAGTCGTTGTCGACACTGTCGAGGCCGGTCACATGACGAAGGATCTGGCGCTGCTGGTCGGCGACAAGCAGGGCTGGCTGACCACCGAGGGCTTCCTCGACAAGGTGGCCGAGAACCTGACGAAGGAAATGGCCGCCGCCTAGGCGCCCCGCCGTGCGATCGAAGGGCCCGTCGGTCGTCCGGCGGGCCCTTTTCGTTGGCGACAAGGCGTGGGGATTGAGGCACGTTCTTCCCGGGAAGGCGTTACGACGCCAGAGGGACGGATGAAGAAGAAACTTGTGCTCGGCGCGGCCATGGCCGTCGCCGCTTGTATCGTGTTGGCGTGGGGCGCGGCCCCGATCCTGACGGCGCAGGCCCTGATCAAGGCCGCGAAGGCGAGGGACGTGGCCAGGATCGAGCAACTGGTCGACTTCCCGGCGCTGCGGGCCAGCATGAAGGACGAGTTGAACGCCGAGCTGATCACTCGCATGCGGCGCGACCCGCGCATCCAGGACAATAATCTGGGCGGACTGGCGATGATGCTGGCGCCGAGCCTGCTGGAGGGCGCAGTGGACACGGTGGTCACTCCACAGGGCGTGGCCATGATGGTCACGACCGCCGAGGCGCCCGATCCAACGCGGCCCGATCCGCCGGAACCCGACGACGCCCGCGACAGCAGCGACATCCATCAGGCCTGGGGCTATCGCAGCCTGAACGCCTTCGCCGTCACCCTGACGGACCGCGACCAGCCCGATCAGCGGCTGGCGCTTATTCTGGAACGGCGCGGGCTGTTCGCCTGGAAGCTGGCTGCGGTGGACCTGACGCTGGCGGACTAGCCCGCCAGCGCGGCGCGGATGGCGGCGAGGCCGTCTTCCGCCTTCGAGCCATCCGGCGCTCCGCCCTGGGCGAAGTCCGGCTTGCCGCCGGCGCCCTGACCGCCCATCGCCAGAACAGCGGCGCGGGCGAGGTCGGCGGCATTGACCTTGCCGGTCATGTCCGAGGTCACGGCGACGGTGACCGCCGCCTTGCCTTCGGTGACGCCGATCAGGGCCACCACGCCGGAGCCCACAGACTTGCGGAAGTCCTCCGCCACGCCGCGCAGGCCCTTGCCGTCGACGCCGTCAAGCACGCGGGCGATCAGCTTGACGCCGTTGATCTCTTCCGGAGCCGCCGAGCCGCCCGAAGTTCCGCCCAGGGCGAGCTGCTTCTTCAGATCGGCGACTTGCTTCTCCAGCGCCTTGCGCTCGGCGGTGAGGGCTTCGACGCGGGCGGGGACGTCCAACGGCTGGACCTTGAAGGCCTGCGCCAGCGTCTTCGCGACGCTGGCCTGACCCAGCAGATACTGGCGTGCGGCCTCGCCGGTCAGGGCCTCGATGCGGCGAACGCCGGCAGCGATGCCGGTCTCGGCCGTGACCTTGAACAGGGCGATGTCGCCGGTGCGAGCCACATGAGTGCCGCCGCAAAGTTCGACAGAGTAAGGAGCGTTGTTGTCGCCCGTCAGCGCGCGGCCGAGCGTGACCACGCGGACCTCGTCGCCGTACTTCTCGCCGAACAGGGCGACGGCGCCGGCCTCGATGGCTTCCTGCGGCTTCATCAGCTGGGTCGTCACCGGGACGTTCTGGCGGATGATCGCGTTCACCTCGGCCTCGATGGCGGCCAGTTCGTCCTCAGTCACCGGGGCGTTGTGGCTGAAGTCGAAGCGCATGCGATCGGCGTCGACCAGCTGGCCCTTCTGGGCGACGTGCGAGCCGAGTACATTCTTCAGCGCGGCGTGCACGAGGTGTGCGGCGGAGTGGTTGGCGCGGGTTGTCAGGCGCTGTTCGGCGTGGGCGCGCAATTGGGTGCGGGCCCCGATGGTCAGGGTCCCCGACTCGATCTCGATCTTGTGGGCGTAGAGGTCGCCGCCGGCGTGCTTCTGGACGTCCAGCACAATACCGAAGCCCTGCTGGCCGGAAGCGTCAGTCCACTCGACCTCGCCGCGATCGCCGGTCTGGCCGCCGCCTTCGCCATAGAAGGGGGTCTGGTCGAACAGGACTTCTGCGGTGTCGCCCGGCTCAAGCGCGTCGACAGACTCGCCGGCGCGCACGATGGCCAAAACCTCGCCCGAGCCTTCGATGGCGTCATAGCCGGTGAAGACGGTCGGGCCGAGGCGGTCGCGCAGGGACAGCCATTCGCCGGCGTTGGCGGTCTGGCCCGAGCCCTTCCAGTTGGCCTTGCCCCGCTCGCGCTGTTGGGACATCGCGTCCTCGAAGCCGTCGACGTTGACGGAAAAGCCGCGACGGCGGGCCTCGTCCTGCGTCAGGTCCAGCGGGAAGCCGTAGGTGTCGTAGAGGGTGAAGGCGGTCTGGCCGTCCAGCATTGCGCCCGCCTCGAAACCCTGGGTCGCCTGATCGAACAGGCTCATGCCGCGGCCCAGCGTGGTGCGGAAGCGGATCTCTTCCTGCTTCAGCGTATCCTCGACGAAGGCCTGGGCGCGCTTCAGTTCGGGGTAGGCCTGACCCATCTCGTTGACGAGCGTCGGCACGAGGCGGTGCATCAGGGGATCGGTAGCGCCCAGCAGGTGGGCGTGGCGCATGGCGCGGCGCATGATGCGGCGCAGGACGTAGCCGCGGCCTTCGTTGGACGGGGTGACGCCGTCGGCGATGAGGAAGGCGGACGAGCGCAGGTGGTCGGCGATGACGCGATGGCTGGGGGCGCGGTCACCCTCGGCCTTGGTCGAGGTGGCGTCTTCGGAGGCGGCGATCAGGGTCTGGAACAGGTCGGTGTCGAAGACCGAGTTCTTGCCCTGTAGCACCGAGGTCATCCGCTCCAGACCCATGCCGGTGTCGACCGAGGGCTTGGGCAGCTTGCGAACGATCTCGTCGTTCTCTTTCTCGAACTGCATGAAGACGTTGTTCCAGATCTCCACATAGCGGTCGCCGTCTTCATCGGGCGAGCCGGGAGGGCCGCCGGGGACGTGGTCGCCGTAGTCCCAGAAGATCTCGGTGCAGGGGCCGCAGGGACCGCTGTCGCCCATGGCCCAGAAGTTGTCCGAGCCGGCGATGCGGATGATCTTGTCGTCGCTGAAGCCGGTGACCTTCTTCCAGATGTCGAAGGCCTCGTCGTCGTCGATGTAGACGGTGACCAGCAGGCGTTTCGGGTCGAGGCCGAAGTCCTTCGTCACGAGGTTCCACGCGCGATCGATGGCGTGTTCCTTGAAGTAGTCCCCGAACGAGAAGTTGCCCAGCATCTCGAAGAAGGTCAGGTGGCGGGCCGTGTAGCCGACGTTGTCGAGATCGTTGTGCTTGCCGCCGGCGCGGACGCATTTCTGCGAACTGGTGGCGCGCGGGTAGGGCGGGGTCGAGGCGCCTGTGAAGTAGTCCTTGAACGGCACCATGCCCGCGTTGACGAACAGCAGGGTCGGGTCGTTCTGCGGCACCAGCGGAGCCGAGTGGACCTTCTCGTGCCCGTCGGCCGCGAAGTAGTTCAGGAAGGTCGAGCGGATGTCGTTCAGGCTGGCCATGGTCGGACGCATTCAGGCTTGGGGGAGACCCGGCGTCATATAGGGCTTTTGACCCCAATGCATCACCCGGCCGTGATCACACGGACTCGTGGCCGCCGCCCATGCGCCAGCGAACGATCGCCGCCATGGGCAGGCCGACGGCGAAGACGTGGGTGAGGACGCCCCTGATCGCCGCCGCGATATCCGGAGAGGGCAGGGGGGATGCGGACAGCGGGACCACGACCCAGGTCATCACGACCCAGACCAGCACGCCCCAGAGCGCCGCCGAGACCAGCCAGTGGCGGCGGAGGAAGGGCAGCATCATGGCCAGCAAGACGTAAATGGCCGCGATGCCGAACATCATGGCGAAGTGGGACGCGAGCCCGAGCCAGGCCGTGGACCAGCCGCCACGATAGGCCTCGGCGCCGAGCCAGCCGGAAGCGACGGACTGGAAGACGACCTGGGCCGTCACCTGACCATTCTGGATAACCGCTGCGGCGATATCCAGTGCGCCGGCGACGACACCGGCCAGCAGGGCCGTGGACAGAAATCCGTTCGGTGGTCGGGTCATGAGATTCTCCGGAAATCACGCTCGTCCCTTGCAGCCCTGAGGGCAAGTCAGAACGAAAAGGGCCGCCTGACCGGGGGAGGTCAGGCGGCCGCTCCGGCCCGGCCCGCGCGGGGGTCGGATGGCGGGTCGCGCGGACCCGGCCGGAGAAGGGGGCGACGGTCAGGACGGCGAATACACCGTCCGAAGCGTCCGATGCGTCCGGATCGTCCGGATCAGCCTTCGAGGTCCTGACCTTCGTCAGGCTCTGGCGTGCCCAGAAGTTCGTCGGCGATCTTGGTCGTCGAGGCGCGGACGGCCTTTTCGATCGAGGCGGCGATGTCCGGGTTTTCCTTGAGGAAGTTGCGGACGTTCTCGCGGCCCTGACCGATGCGCTGGCTGTCGTAGGAGAACCAGCTGCCCGACTTCTCGACGATGCCGGCCTTGACGCCGAGGTCGATGATCTCGCCCAGCTTGGAGATGCCTTCGCCGTACATGATGTCGAAGATGACCTCGCGGAACGGCGGGGCGACCTTGTTCTTGACGACCTTCACGCGGGTGGTGTTGCCGACCACTTCGTCCCGATCCTTGATCGCGCCGGTGCGGCGGATATCGAGACGGACCGAGGCGTAGAACTTGAGCGCATTGCCGCCCGTCGTCGTTTCGGGCGAGCCGTACATGACGCCGATCTTGTGACGGATCTGGTTGATGAACAGGACGATGCACTGCGACTTGTTGATCGAGCCGGTCAGCTTGCGCAGGGCCTGCGACATCAGGCGGGCCTGAAGGCCCGGAAGGCTGTCGCCCATCTCGCCCTCGATTTCGGCGCGGGGCGTCAGCGCCGCGACGGAGTCGACCACCACGATGTCCACGGCGCCGGAGCGCACCAGAGTATCGACGATCTCGAGCGCCTGTTCGCCGGTGTCGGGCTGGGAGACCAGCAGGTCATCCAGATTGACGCCCAGCTTCTGGGCGTAGCCCGGGTCAAGCGCGTGTTCGGCGTCCACGAAGGCGGCGGTGCCGCCGGCCTTCTGGATCTCGGCCACGGTGTGCAGGGCCAGGGTCGTCTTGCCGGAGCTTTCCGGCCCGAAGACCTCGATCACCCGACCACGCGGCAGGCCGCCGATGCCGAGGGCCATGTCGAGGCCCAGCGAACCGGTCGAGACCGAGGGGATCACATCGGCGACCCCGCCCTTGCCGAGCTTCATCACCGAGCCCTTGCCGAAGGCGCGATCAATCTGGGCGATCGCCGCCTCGAGGGCGCGTTGCTTGTCGCCGTCTTCCTTGCCTACCAATTTCAATGCCGCCTGCGCTGCCACCTTGCCACTCTCCCTTGCCATGATTCCCATCAGCTTCCGGGAGAGACCCGCCTGGACCCGCTCCCTGTGAGACGGGATATGTGCACGGTTTGTTCCGGTTGCCAATATGTTCTCGTCATCCAAACAGAACATTCGTCCGCGATACGACCGTTTTTGACGTAGGCGGGCCGCGTCAGCTTCCGTCAGTGCGTGTCAGCGGCTTGAACGACCATTGTTCTCCTGATCTGGGGAGGATCCTGACATGACGATGACCCGCCGCGCGCTTGCCGCATCCGCGCTCGCCCTGTTTCTGGCGGCCGCGCCGCTGAACGCGGCGCTGGCTGAACCGCTGACCATCCAGATGACGGGCCAGCATCGTGGCGTGGTCGTGGGCGAGCGGTACGCGATCCCGACCTATCATGTGAACTTCATCACCTCGCAGCAGGCGACCTCGGTCGTCAGTATCGGCGCGCGGACGCGGCTGGCCATGGTGCTGGAGGGGGTGGACGAGGCGACGCTGCGGCGGCTGGCGGACGAGGCCTACGCCGATCTGCGCGGGCAGATGGAGGCGGCGGGCCTGTCGCTGATGTCGATCGAGGAGACCCGCGCCATGACGCAGGCGGCGGGCTTCGAGGAAATCCCGGGCAATATGGAAGTCAGCGGCATCGGGCCGGGGATCACCATCGGATCCAGCGTTCGCAAGGGCTGGGTCACCGTCGGGCCGCAGGCGGCGCCGGCGCTGAACGCCTTCCGCACCCTGCGGTCGACGATGGGGATATCCGGACAGATCGGCGCGATCACCGCGATCCAGCCGTTCAACCGGCGGCCCGAGACGGTCAACGGCGTCGTGCTGGCGCCCTCGTTGACCATCGACTTCGCGCGCATGGAGGCGGCGCGGGGCGGGATGTTCGGGGGCGCGGCGCGGGCCAGCGGCAATGTGGCGCTCGGCGTCCTGAGCACCTCGCCGGTCATGGCCTACAGGACGACGCGGGTCGGGCTGGGAACGCCCGGCAGCTTCGCGCCGCGGGCGGACGTGTTCTCGAACACCCCGTTCGCGCAGGTGGTCGAGGGCGGGGCGGCGGTCCGTGCGGGGCCTTCGTTCTCCACTACGGTCGACGCCAACTATCAGGCGGTGCAGCGGGCGCGAGGGGACGCGGTCGTGGTCGATCTGCCGGTCTGGGAAGGCCTCGTCCGGGATGCTTACCGGGGGTACAACGCCGGCATCGTGCAGGCGATCACCAGCGTGCGGCGCTAGCCCAGGGTCACGACCGGAACCGCCATCTGGCTCCACATCGCGATCGCGCCGCCCAGAACCAGAAGCGCCAGCGACGCCATCAGCACGGGGCGGGCAAAGGCGCGCTCCGGGCTGAGCGGGCGGACGAAGCCGAGGCCGATCAGGCCCAGAAGGGCCAGCGCGCCCGGGATGTCCATGCCGATGCCGAGGAAGACCGGATGGGCCAGCGTCAGCAGCCAGCCGACGCCGAGCAGCACCCCGACCGCGATAGGGATGATCGCGCCGCGGCGGGTCAGGCCCGGATCAAGCCAGGCGGCCACGGCCGCGATGAGCGACGCCAGCAGGGCCGGCCACAAGAAGAGGAAGGCGGTCTGGGGCGCGAACGTCTGGGCCAGCAGGCCGAACAGAAGGATCAGCAGGATCGCGCCGCTCCATCCACCCCACGTCGAGCGGGCCGACAGGGCGGGGAACAGCGACAGGCCCGCAGCGATGACGCCAGCGCCGATTATGACGACGTCTATGGGGCCGAGGATCTGGGTCGTCAGCGTCAGCAGGGCGATCGCTCCGGCCTGAACGATCCGGTGCGGTCGCGTGCGTCCGGCCAGCAGCGCCAGAAGGACGCCCAGCACCGCGAGGCCGACGGCGATCTCGAGCCACGGCAGGCGTCCGAGCAGGGCGTAGTATTCCGCGCCGTTACGGGCGGGGAGCGGACCTCCCAGCAGGCGGACGCCGAGCGCCGCGACCAGTCCGGTGGTCAGGAACCAGACGCCGTCGATCATGCCGCGACCGGCGTCGGCGAAGGTCAGTCCGGCGAGGCGACGTGCGCGCCAGCCGGCGGCGGCCAGCAGCCCCAGCGCGGCGATCAGGATCAGCCAGCCGGCGGCCGGCGCATGGCTGACGATCACGCGGCCGAAGAGGTCGGAATAGACGGTGTCCGCGCCGGCGGCGGGGAGGGCATCGGCCCGCAGCAGGGCGTCGGCGCTTTCCAGCGCCTGACTCCCGATATGCTGGACGCTGCCGATATCGAGGGCGGCCACGGTCGAGGCGGGGCTGTGATACTGATCCGGTCGGCCGATGAAGGCGAAGTTCAGGCCCTGAACGCCGCGTTCCTTGGGCACGGTGAAGTCGGTGCCGTTGGGCATGTGCTCATAGACGAAAACAGCCAGCGCATTGGACGTGACGCCGCCGTCCATGCGGCCGGCGCGATCGGCGAACAGGGCGACGGTCTCGCTGTTGCCGCGACCGGTCTCGAACATCATGGCGCGCCCGCCACCGCCCCGGGCCTCCAGATTGACCACGGCGCCGATGCGGTCGCGCAGGGGATGGTCGCTCCAGAAAATGCGGGCGCCGTCGAGGTTCAACTCTTCGGCGTCGCTGAGCAGGACCACGAGGGTTCGGTCGGCCGGGCCGCGAGCGCGGATGGCTCTGACCGCCTCCAGCACCGCCGCGACGCCGGTGGAGTCGTCCGCCGCGCCGGGCGAACGGGTGGTGGTGTCGTAATGGGCGGTCAGCATGACGGCAGGCAGCCGGGGCCTGCGGCCGGGCAGGACGCCGATCAGATTGGTCGCGCTGAACGCCGCCGCCTGCGGGTCTCCGTCCGCCTCGGTCAGGCGCTGGACCGCGCCCGGCGACAGGGGACCGGTCTGGGTCGAGACCTGCAGGCCCAGCGCCCGCATTCGTTCGAGCAGATGGCTCTGGACGCGCGCGTGGTCGGGCGAGCCGACGGGGTGGGGGCGTTGGGCGATCGCACGGATGTCGGCCATGGCCCGCTGCGCCGAAAAGGCGGTGGCCGGGGCGTCAGTCGGGCGCGGCGCCGGCGACTGCAGTGCGAGGGCGGCGAGGGCCAGAGCCATCGCCAGAGAGACCAACAGCCCGATCAACCGCATAAGCGCCCCCTGATGCTGGCGGGAGGCTATCGCGTCAGCGGGCGGCCGTCACCTGACTGACGAAGGCCGTCAGGCCGCGCGGCGGATGGCCGATGGGGATTTGACGAACAGGCCCTTGCGGCCGGCGACGGGCCGGAAGGCGATGCTGTCGCCGTCCAGCGTTTCGTCCGGACCGAGGAACAGGCAGCCGTCGTCGAGCAGCCGGCGTTCGAGGTTCTCCAGCACCGACGCCCGACGGGCCGGCTCCAGGTCCGGCAGGACGTGGCGGCAGAAGATGACGTCGAAGCGGAAATCGTCGGTCGGCGCGTCCAGCAGGTTGGCGCGGGCGAAGCGGACAGCGCTGCGCACCTCGGGCTTGGCGGTCCAGGAGTCCTCGCTCTGGTCGAACCAGCGGAGCATGGTCTCGGCCTTCAGCCCACGCTGGATCTCGAAGCCGGTGTAGGTGGCGGAGCGGGCCTTCTCCAACGCGCGCTGGGACAGGTCGGTGCCGGTGACCTCTGCCGGGACGCCGGCCTCCAGCGCGGCGATGGCGAGGGACCAGGCCTCCTGACCGGTCGAACAGCCGGCGGACCAGACCGCGACCGGCGCGCCCTTGCGGGCGGTCGACAGGGCGGGAAGCAGCTCGCGGCTGAAGGTGTCGAAACTGACGCGATCGCGACGGAACCAGGTGTCCGGGTTCAACAGCGCCTCGATGACGCCCCAGCCGAGCGACGCGACAGGCTTGGCCCAGAGGGCGGTCAGCATGGCGTCGACGGAGGTGAAACCCTCACGGCGCGCCACGGGGCCGAGACGATGTTCAGCCAGCTTCATCCGGTCGCGCGTCAGCCGGACCCCCGTACGGGAGGACATCAGCGACTGCAGGCGATCGAAATCGTCCGGGGACATGGCTCAGACGGCCCCCACTTCAGCGAATTTGGATTGCAGGATCTCGCCGTCGAACGGCTTCATGACGTAATCGTCCGCGCCCGCCTCGAGCGCCTCGGCGATGCGATCGGCGCGGGTCTCGATGGTGCAGAACAGAACCTTGGGGGCCATGCCGCCGGGGAACTCGCGCAGGCGCCGCAGGAAGGTCATGCCGTCCATGACAGGCATCGACCAGTCCAGCAGAATGACCTCGGGCATGACGCCGGCGCAGAACGACAGGGCCTCGGCGCCGTCGGCGGCCTCGTCCACCTCGAAGCCCAGGCCCTCGACGATGCGGCGCGCGACCTTCCGGATGATCCGGCTGTCATCGACGATCAGGCAGGTTCTGGGGGTCAACTCTGGGTTCCACTCACGAGTGCGCGTTCACAATCGGCATTTGCATTCGCGTTCTGTAATAATGGCGGCAGTCCGGTTAACGAGGCCTTTTGAAACCGGCCTAACTTTAGTTAGGCATCCTCGCCGTCAGGGAGACCCGTCCGTCCTCGACCTGGGTGGTCAGGGTTCCGCCCGCATCGTCGACGGTCAGCCAGAGCCAGTAGGGTTGGATCCACTGGCCCGGCAGGCCCTCTTCCAGCGGCTTGCCGGAAAGGCCCGAGATCGCCTCGCCCTTGAGACGCGCCCGGGCGCCTTCCGCCAGACCTTCGAAAACCAGATGGTCGTGCTCGCGGCGGCTGGAGACGACGGCGGTTCCCCCCATCGGCAGGGCCGAGGCGGTCAGATAGGCGAGGTTCACAAGGGCGCGGGCCTGCGGCTTGGAATAGTCAGCCTCGTCAACGCGCCAGTCAACGACGGCGCGGCCGCCCTCGGTCATGCCTTCAACCAGAACCTTGAGCTCAGCGCCGCTGAAACGTTCGGCCGAAGTCGCGGCGCCGAAGGCCACGCGGGCGAAGCTGACCAAGGCGATCATCTTCTTCGAACTGGCCTCGATCAGGCCCATGGCGTCATCGCGCATGTCCTGCGCCGTCGGGTCCCTGAGCAGGTCCAGACCGGACGAGATGGCGCCCGCCGGGCTGATGAAGTCGTGGCACAGCTTGCCGGCGACGAGGGCGGCCAGCGCCTGGCCGTCGGGCAGGTCGGAAGAAGGAACGGTGTCGGTCATTGGGCCTTGCGGGTCACAGTCGATGCGCGGGTTAACGGTGACCTGATTTGCCGGTTCGTGAAACCGTGCGGATGGTCTATCCGCACCCGGATGAGCAACAGACTGACCGCCGACCTCGCCTCGGGCGCCCTGACCGAAGCTCTGGCAGACATCGCCGAGGACGCGGCGCGGGTGATCCTGCCCTACTGGCGCTCGGGCGTGGTGGCCGAGCGCAAGGGCGACGACAGTCCGGTGACGCAGGCGGACCGCGAGGCGGAGGCGCTGATCCTCGAGCGACTGGCGGCGGCGTATCCCGACATTCAGGCGGTGGCGGAAGAGGCGGCCTCGGCGGACGGGTTGCCAGCCCAGGCGGCGGACTGGTTCTGGCTGATCGATCCGCTGGACGGCACGCGCGGCTTCGTCGAGGGGCGCGAGAGCTACACCGTCAACATCGCCCTTATCCATGACGGCGCGCCGGTGGCGGGAGTGGTCGTGGCCCCGGCGACGGCGACGACCTGGCGGAGCGTCGCGCCGGGCAAGGGCGCCGAGCGCCGTCGGTTTGGCGAGAGCTGGCAGACGATCCGGGTGCGTCAGCGGCCGGATGCGCCCACCGCCCTGCTGAGCCACAGCATGAGCGACGAGGAGGCCAGACGACTGGCCTCACGGCACGGCTGCGTGCAGTGGCAGGGGACGGACTCGTCGCTGAAGTTTTGCCTGATCGCCGAGGGGCGGTTCGACGCCTATCCGCGCTCGGGACCGACCTCGGAGTGGGACACGGCGGCCGGGCAGGCGGTGCTTGAGGCCGCAGGCGGTCGCGTCCTCGCCGAGGACGGCAAGCCGTTGGCCTATGGCAAGTCGTGCTTCGCCAACGGCGCGTTCGTGGCTCTGGGCGGCTAGGGCCTCAAGCGGAGGCGTGCTGTTCCAGAACGGCGCTCTCGGCTTTTTCCGCCAGCAGGATCGCGCCCTGCTCGCGTGCGGTCAGGGCGGCCTCGGCGGCCATCAGTCCGATCGCGGCCGGCTCGACGCCGGTCAGGCGGGCGCGGGCGCGGGCGATGCGGATCAGGCCGATCTGCTCGCCGGCCCAGTCGATCGGTGCGATCGACGGATGCAGCAGGCGCGCCTTGATCATGACGGCGAGGGTGGCCAGACCCTGGATGTCGCGGGTCGCCTCGGCGAGCGCGACCTCGATGCTGGTGCGCCGTTCGCGGGCGAGCGCGCCGAGGATCAGGCCGGACTCGAGGGTCAGGGCCTCGCTCTGGATCATGACGGACAGGGCCGTGTGGCCGTCCTCGGCGCGGGCAAGCTGGATCGCGACCCAGTCGAGCGGGCTGTGGTCCGGGGTGAACTGGTCTGCGGCGGCGTCGAACAGGGCGCGGCCGTTCAGCACGGCGCCATCGTCTCCGGCGAGCGTGGCGAGCGCGCTGAGACCGGCGGCGGCCAGCGTCAGGGCGCGGGCGCGGGTCAGGGGACGTTGCTCAGGCGCGGCGTCCTCGACCATCGCGCGCAGGTCGCGGCCGGCGCGATCGAGCAGGGCGACGTCCCGATGCATGAGGCCGATCTCGAGCGACAGCGCCGCCCGTTCCAGCCGCAGGTCGCTGACCATGGTCCGGGACAGTCCGCGCGAATGGGCGACAGCGTCATCAAGGACGGCCGCAGCGTCGCGTAGGGCGGCGGGGTCGCCGTTCAGGCGGGCCTGACGCGCGGTCAACCGGCCCTTGAGCGAACCCGCCCATGCCCGCGTGGGCTGCCGCTGCGGTTCGATTCCCGACAGATCGATCTCGGCGGTGCGTAGCCGCTCCGGACCGCCGAACAGGTCGAAAGTCAGCAGCCGGAGTTCCAGCGCCTCGAGCGCAGCGGCGGCTCTCTGATCGGGCGTGGAGGCGTGACGACCGGCGTCGGACGCCGAGCCCGCCGCGCGGTCCAGACTGGTGCGAAAGCCTGTGCGGCGGGCGTGTTCGCGCCACAGGGTCGAGGCGCGCATCCAGCCATCGAAGGGTTTGGCGCAGGACACCCGCCCGGCGTCGATCGACAGGCTCCGGGCTTCGGTTTCGACGAGGTTGGCGGCGACGAGTTCAAGCCAGCCGAGGTCGTCGCTTTCGCGCGCCCGCTCGAACAGCTTTCTCAGATCACGACCAAACTCGAACATGGGCGCCGACTCCGTCCCGGTTGGGGACGAAGATGCGTCCCTGCTCCCGAGGAAGCAAACGCGGGGCCGCCCGGGTGGTTCGACTTTGCTGTGGATCAACCGAGATGCGGCGTGCGGGCGCGGCAGCGTTGCAGGTTGGCGCGGGCGGCTTCGTCGTTGGCCGTCAGTTCACGGACGGCCCGGATGCGGGCGCGGGTCTGGTCCGCCTCGGCCATCGTCGCCGTCCGGCCAACCGATACGCCGGCCTGCGCGGCGGTCAGGGACCAGTACAGAGCCGCGTCGGACAGGGCCCGTCCTTCGGCGCTTTCGCCGCCCTCCAGTTCGGAGGCCGCCTGGGTCAGGCCGGCGCACCGGACGGTTTCCTCATAGGGCAGCGGCTCGGGCCGCGCGGTCTGCGCGTCCCCAAGCATCACGGCCATGAGGGCCATCCACAGCATAGAAGTCTCCACGACACGCCCCCGCGTCGTTCGATCCCTACCAAACCACGCTCGCGCGACAGGGGAAAGACCGTCGTGCGTCAGGAGGTGGGCGGGGCTGTCGAAGCGGCGTTGCGCTGGGCGGCGATGTCGTCGAGAATTCGCTGGAGCCGATCCGGCGTCTCGACGCCATGAGGGTTGCTGGCCAGCGGTCGGATGATGGCGTCGGCTTCCTCGTAGCGCCCGTGTTTCAGCAGGGCTTCGGCCGCCACCGGACGGTTGGATGCGATCTGCGGTGCAATGGCCACCGCGCGGCGCCAGAGCTCGACATCGTTCTCCGTCGGATAGTCGGGTGAGAACCGGCGGCTGTGGGCGATGGTCTGATAGACCCGATGATCGTTGGGATCAGCGGCATAGGCGCGTTGCAGGAAGCCGCGGGCCTGCCGATACAGGCGTTCGCGCTCGGCTGGGTCCTCGAACTTCTCCCCGGCCGTGATCCGGGCGTCCGAGATCAGAAGCAGGCGCTCGACGTCGTTTGGGTTCGCTTCGAGGTCGGGCGTCAGCGCCGCTTCGCCGGCGGAGGGATCGCCGAAGAGGATTTCGGCCCGGGCCAGCGTCAGGCGGGTGAAGGGGTCATTCGGCCGGCGGGCGGAGAGCGCTCGCGCCCGGGTCAGCAGCGTCGCCCCTTCGGCGCGCGGCGCCCCGTCCCTGAGGTTGACGTAGAGCAGCAGGGCGTCGTCTGCGCTGTCGGGCAGGCTCGACACGGTCACGTCCGGCGCGACGCCCGGAATGGTGATCTCCGCGTGCCGGATGCCGGCGTTCAGATAGGTCTTTAGGGCGCGTTCCAACTGGTCGGTCGACATGCCGAAGTTGGCCTGCACGGCCTCGGCGACATTCATTCCCGCGCTGGTGTCGCGCAGATAGCCGTTCAACCGGCCGAACCGCTCGGGGCTGGTGATGAGCCAGTGGGTGAACAGCCATGCCTGTCCGTAGGCGGCGTGCCGGTCATCCGGACCAATGTTGGACGGCGACCATGGCGACAGGACACGTTCCATCGGCAGCCAGCGAACATTGTGGAGGGCCATGATGCGGGCTCGCTCAGGCTTGCCGATCTCGGCCTGCCCGCGCTCGTCCAGGCTTGCGGTCATAAAGAAGTCAGCAAAGCCCTCGACGAGCCACGACGGGTACCAGCCCGGTGCATTCCGCAGCATGAAATGGTGCGCGTACTCGTGGAACAGCGCCGCGTCCCACTCTCCGGCGATCGCGACGGCGCGAACGTCGCGGAAATTTGCGCTGTAAAAGCCTGCCGCGTTTGTCGGGAGGCCTCCATTCACCTGCTCGAGCTCTCGTCGGCTGGACACCAGATAGACCGGCAGCTTCATCTCGCCCGGCGTGTTCGGGACAGAGAGCTGCGTCCGCAGCAGATGGTCGAACCGCTCAAGCCGGACCGCGTAGTCGCGCAAATCCCGTTCGAACCCGTCGCCGTAAACGACGAGATGCTGTGTCTCGGCCTTGCGCCAGTCGGCGAGCGCCGGGGTTGCGAACATCGACGCCAGAACGCCGGCAAGCAGAACGGTACGCAACACGCAAAGCCCTCAGGTTGAACAGACCTTTGGTAGCGACTTTCCGTGACGGTTCGCCAGAGCGAAATCCGTCCAAACCTGATTCAGCCGCGTTCCTTGGTCTTCAGGAAGCGCACCTTCGGGAAGCGTTCACCCACGTAGCCCGTCTCCCAGCTGGACTTGGCCAGGAACACCGGGTCGCTGTCGATGTCCGAGGCCATCTGGCCGCGGTATTTGCCCATGAAGTCCTCGATGTCGGCCTTGTCGCCGCTGATCCAGCGGGCCTCGGCGTAGGGCGAGGCCTCGAAGATGACCTCGAGCCCGTATTCCTCGCCCAGACGGTCGGCCATGACCTCGAACTGCAGCTGGCCGACGGCGCCGACAATGAAGTCAGAGCCCAGTTCGGGGCGGAACAGCTGGGTGACGCCTTCCTCGGCCAGACCGTCCAGGGCCTTTTTCAGGTGCTTGGCCTTGAGCGGATCCTTGACCCGAACCCGCTGCAGGATTTCCGGCGCGAAGTTGGGCAGGCCGGCGAAGCGGATCATGCCGCTTTCCGACAGGCTGTCGCCGACGCGCAGGACGCCGTGGTTCGGAATGCCGATCACGTCACCGGCGAAGGCGTCCTCGGCCAGTTCCCGGTCGGAGGCGAAGAACATGATCGGGGCATTCACCGACAGCGACTTGCCGGTGTTCTGGACCTTCAGCTTCATGCCGCGCTTGAAGCTGCCAGAGGCCATGCGGAACATGGCGATGCGGTCGCGGTGGTTGGGATCCATGTTGGCCTGGACCTTGAAGACGAAGCCGGTGACCTCGTTCGAGCCCGGCTCGACCACCTGATCGACCGGTTCGGGCGCGTTGCGGGTCTCGGGCGGCGCAGCCTTCTGGGCCTTCATGACCTTGGGCGGCGGGGCCCAGTCGCCGATGGCCTTCAGCAGTTCGTCGATGCCGAAGTGGCGCAGGGCCGAGCCCCACAGCACGGGCGTCATGTGCCCTTCGAGGAAGGCCTGATGGTCAAACGGCTTGTAGCCGCCCTCGACCAATTCAAGCGCGTCGCTCATGTCGGCATGCTCGGCGCCCTCGAAGAAGGCGGCGGCGTCGGACAGGGGCAAGGGGGCGGGATGATCCGGGTCTTCATCGGAGCCGGCGACCTTGCGGGTGTAGGGCTGAAAGCGCCCGGTGCCGATCTCGGCCATGCCGCGCAGGCGGTTGCCGCTTTCGGCGGGCCACCAGACGGGCGAGGGATCCAGCTGCAGGCGGGAGGCGATGTCGTCCAGCAGGGCCATCGGGTCCTGTGCCTCGCGGTCCAGCTTGTTGATGAAGGTGATGATCGGGATGTCGCGAAGGCGGCAGACCTCGAACAGCTTCAGTGTCTGCGGCTCGATGCCCTTGGCGGCGTCCAGCACCATGATGGCGCAGTCCGCGGCGGTCAGGGTGCGGTAGGTGTCTTCCGAGAAGTCCTCGTGGCCCGGGGTGTCGAGCAGGTTGAACATCTTGCCGTCGTGCTCGAACGTCATGACCGACGCGGAAACGGAGATGCCGCGCTCCTTCTCGATCTTCATCCAGTCCGAGCGGGTGCGGCGGTTCTCGCCCCGCGCCCGAACCGCGCCGGCCGCGCGAATGGCGCCGCCCGCCAGCAGGATGTGCTCGGTCAGGGTGGTCTTGCCCGCATCGGGGTGGGCGATGATGGCGAAGGTCCTGCGGCGCAGGGCCTCCTGTTCGACGGTGAGCTTCGACATGGCGGCGGCGATTAGCGGTTCAGCCCGCGAAAGTCACCCGTGCGAATATCCCCTCGCCAAGAAGGGGTTTTGGAGTCATCGTCCTTTCAGGCGAGACGACCGGTCACGCAATCGGGCGCCGCCTTGGAAACACAAGGAACGGTCATGGCCCTTCTCGACCCCCATCGGTCCGACGCCCCCCGTACAGAGGGCAGTCTTCATCCCTGCCTCTATCTGATCGCCGGCTTCGGGGTGATCACTGCCGCGGCGATCGCCGTGCACCTGGTGTTCAACACCCTGGTCTAGGTCGCCGGCTGGGGCGGAGGGGCTGACCCCTCGCCCTCGCCCTCGCCCGGCCCGGGCTCGGGCGGCGCCTCAGAGCCTTCGGCCGCCGCTTCCAGTTCCGCATCCGAAAGGGGCGGCAGGTTCTGGCGCGCCCGCTCCAGCAGCGTCTGGGCCGCCTCGGCAGCCGGTCCGCCGTGGGGCGCATTGGCCAGCGGCGTCAGCTTGAGCACAGCCTCATCGAACTCGCCCGCCCGCATCAGGGCGCTGGAATAGCCGAGGCGGATGGCCGCCAGTTGCGGCGCCAGCACGAAGGCGCGGTCCCAGGTGACCAGATCGTTCTCGCTCGGATAGTTCGGCGCCGCCTGACGCGACTGGGCCAGCAGTTCCAGCGTCCGGTAGGCGTTTTCATCGACGGCGTAGGCGCGGGTCAGATATTCGCGCGCACGGCGCAGCAGGGCGATCTGCTCGTCCGGCCGCTCCTCGGCCAGCTGCACATATCGTGCGGCCATATATTGCAGGGCTTCGACGTTGTCCGGCTGGATTTCCAGCAGGCGGGTCAGGGCGGCCTCGCCGGCCTCGGCGTTCCCGAAATGCAGTTCGGCGTGGCCGAGCTGGAGCATGGCGAAGGGATCGTCGGGATGGCGGGCGGCCAGCCGCCGGATCTGTGCGGCCAGAGGAGCTCGTTGCTCCGCCGTGACCCCGACCTTAAGCCTCTGCCCGAGCAGCAGCAGGTCGTCCGCGGACCGGGGCAGGGTGGTGATGGTGATCTGCGGATCCTCGAACGGCACGGTGTAGGTCATGCGGTTGAGCGTGCGATAGTCGGCGAGCCGCGCGCGAAGCTGGCCCAGCGTCATGCCGGTCGCGCGTTCCATGGCCGCGGCCGGCGGTTCTCCGGACTGGATCGCAGTGAGGTACTGATTGAGCTGGGCGCGACGCTCGGGGGTGCTGAAGAACCAGTGGGTCATCAACCACGCGACGGGATAATAGCTGGCCTTCCGGACGTCCGGCAGCTCATTGTACCGCTTGGTGATCAGGTCCTCGAGCGGCAGCCATTCGATGTTGAACAGGGTGCTGACCCGGTCCTCGTTGGCGCCGCCGATGACGACGGTGTCGTCGCCCAGCTCGGCCGTCATATAATATTCGGCGACGCCCTCGATCAGCCATGGCGGATAGGCGGCGCCGGCGCCGAACTGGAAGCTGAAGTGGTGGAAATACTCGTGCAGCAGGAAGTCCTGCTCGCGGGTCTGGATAGCGGTGGCGAAGATATCCTCGCCGGCGGGGAAGTAGGTGCCGCGGACGTAGGGGCCGCTGTCGCGCACCTGTCTCAGGCCGGAGAGGTTTCTGACCAGATAGATCG
The DNA here is from genome assembly GCF_044755415.1 of Brevundimonas sp. NPDC092305. NCBI lineage: Bacteria > Pseudomonadati > Pseudomonadota > Alphaproteobacteria > Caulobacterales > Caulobacteraceae > Brevundimonas > Brevundimonas sp. NPDC092305. Next base: position 224,961 of record NZ_JBIVQY010000001.1, read on the forward strand.
GCAGTTTGCGGCGAGGCTGGGCGCCGTCCGAGAAGCCCAGCTGGCGGCGCAGGAAATAGTCGTAGAACTCGAGATTGCGCACATAGCGGCGCAGCTCGGTCTCATTGGACTGGAAATAGACGACGAAGTTTTGGCTCTCGGCCCGCTTCCACTCGGCGAGCACGGGCGTCGCCGGAAGGACGACAGCCGCCACGAGCGCGGCCGCAGCCGTTCTGAAGAATCGATGGATCATGGCTGCGCCCTCCTGAGAGGAGACAGCCTAGAGTGGTCATCGTTCGATGGGCAAGAGTCTGCGAGCGGTCAGGCCGCCATGCGCATCCATACGGCCTTGTCGGCGGCGACGGCGTCCAGCTTGCCGCGAGAGGCGCGGGTTTTCAGCTGTTTCATGATCGGCGCGGGCAGGGCGCAGAACTGCGGCTCGACCAGATCGGGATTGCAACCGGGCTCCGGCGCGGCGAACAGGGCGGCGTTCACGTCCGGCGAGCGATCATGGATCAGCCAGGCCAGACGGCGGGCGCGTTCCGGATCGTTCTGGTGCAGCATCGGGTCTTCGGAGAAGAGCTGGCAGCCCAGCTCCATCACATAGTCGAAGCCCAGCTTCTCGAAACGGCGTGCGTCATGAGCCGGGACCGGGCAGGTCTCGGCCAGATCGAACACGACGTCGTTGAGAAGAAACAGCATCGACGAACACCCACCATCACGCGGGCTCATGTCGGCCCGTTGTCATGGACACTATCGCGAGGCGCTTGAGGTTCCGTTCCCGAACGTCGTTAAGGATTCACGACCGGCGGCGCGGCCGTTAACCCTCCGATGACGCAGATTGGCCGGCGACCTTCTCGGTGATGAAGTGTCGGCCCTGCCGATCCTCGATCTCGACCACCCACAGGTCGGGGTCGTAGCCGATCTGGCGCTGTATATAGGCGTCGAGCTCGCTCTCCATGTCGTTCTCGACAGGTTGCAGCCACAGACGCTCGCCGTCCGGACCGAAGGCCTCAGTATAGATGCGGGCCTGCCGGGTGGAGGTGTCGAAGGCCTTGACGATGACAGTGCCGCCGCGGGCGTCGCCCTTGCGCGAGACGGTGGCGAAGGCGCCGCCGAGCTCCGCCCGGCGGATCAGGGCCGAGACCCACAGGTCGCTGGAGAGAAGCAAATCAGTAACCCTGCTCGGAAACCGGACCGGAACGGGTCGCGGCTATGAGTGATGCGCATGAGGATAGGCGCAACGCTTCGAAAGACCCAGGCAATGTTGCTGGCGATCGGCCTGCTGGCCGCGCCGACGCTGTCGTGGGCGAACGCCGACGCCTATTACGAGCGCGCCTTCGTGGTGGCGGCCAACCAGCGCTGCAACCTGTTCCGGCCCGAGCTGGCCTCGGCGCTGAACGCGGCGACGGCGCAGGCGCGCGGCGCCCAGCTGCGCGGGGGCGCCAGCATGGCGACGCTCAGCCAGACTGCGGCGCGCGCCCGCGCGCGGGCGCGGTCCGTGGCCTGCGACAGCGCGGACCTGCAGGTGGTGCGCGGTCGGGTGGAACAGGCGTTCTCGGGCTGGTCGCGCACGTCGCGCATGACCTTCCCCGGGCAGGACAAGTCGTGGCTGGCGGACCGGGCCGGTCGCGAGAACGCCAGCTGGCGGCTGGTGCAGAATACGGTGGTCGGCGCTTCGCCGGTCTCGTTTGGATATGCCGGACAGGGCGCCGCGTCGGAGCTGACGGCGGTGGTGTCGTTCGTCGGCAGGCCCCGGCCCTATGCGGCTCGACTGGTGATGCGCGATCGCGCCCGGTCGCCGCGGCCGTGGCTGTCGCGCGACGCAACGGCGCCGGAAAGCCTGCGGACCAGCGTCTGGTCGACGGGCCAGCGTTCCGCCGACCTGTCCCTTCTGGCCGAAGGGCGGCGCGCCGGCGAGGCGTGGCGGTTCCCGGTCGAGGCGGCGACGCGGCTTGAGCATCTGGACCCGCGCGAGGCGTTCGCGGTCGAGTTCCTGTTCCGCGACGGCACCGTGGCCACGGCCCGGTTCGAGGCCGGAGACTTCGCAGCCGGGCGGGCCTTCCTCGCGATGGGCATGCTTTAAAGCCCTGAAGTCCGCTTCTTAAGATGCTCCTTAACGACCCGTTTACCACGCAGGCGGCAGTTTCTGCCTAGCGGGCCGGTTCAGTGTTCCCGCGTGCTTTGGGGCGGGAACGCGTGGGCGGCTTTACGGCGGCGTTGCAGAGGTTCGGGATCGGTCGTCTGACCGTGGTGCTGGGCGTAGCCGCCGGCGTCGCGGCGGTGCTGGTCGCCGTCATGCTGCGTATCGGCGAGGCGCCCGACGCCCTGCTCTATTCCAACCTCGATCTGCGCGAGGCCGGTGAAGTCACCGCCGCGCTGGATCAGGCGGGCATCAAATATTCCTCGCGCGGCGACGGCTCGACCATCTTCGTCAGCCGCGATCAGGTCGGCGAGGCGCGCATGCTGGTGGCCGGCAAGGGGCTCGTGACCTCGGGCGGCGTCGGCTACGAAATCTTCGACAACCAGTCGGTGCTGGGCCAGACCGAGTTCCAGCAGAACATGAACGCCAAGCGGGCGCTTGAGGGCGAGCTGGCGCGGACCATCCAGTCGATGCGCGGCATCAACTCCGCGCGGGTCATGATCGCCATGCCCGAGCGTCAGCTGTTCCAGACGGCCTCGGCCGAACCGACGGCCGCCGTCGTGGTGGGCGTCACGGGTGGACAGCTGTCGGGCGCGCAGGTTCAGGCCATCCGCAACGTCATCGCCTCTTCGGTGCCGGGCATGAAACCCGAGAAGGTCACCCTGACCGATACCTCGAACCGCACGCTGGCGGCCGGCACCGACGGCGACGGCTTCAGCGCCGCCTCGGCGGAGGAAGCGCGCGGCCAGACCGAGGCCCAGCTGCAGGCTCGCATCAAGGACATCGTCGAGGGCGTGGTCGGCGTGGGCGCGGCCCGCGTGCAGGTCACCGCCGAAATCGACCACAGCCGCCAGACCACCCAGCAGCAGCAGTTCGATCCGGACGGGCAAGTCGTCCGCTCGACCTCGACCAACGGCTCGGAAAGCTCCGACACGACCAGCGTGCCGGACGGTGGGGCGACCGCGACGAACAACATCCCCGGCGGCCAGGCGCCCAACGCCACGCCGCAGGGCTCGCGCGATACCCAGAATACAGAGACGACCAACTACGAGATCTCGAACACCACCACGACCACGGTGAAGGAAGCCGGAGAGATCAAGAAGCTGGCCGTGGCGGTGGTGGTCGACGGCAAATACACCCCGCCCGCCAGCGGCAATGGCGAGCCGACCTATGCGCCCGTTTCGGAAGAGGATCGCGCCAAGATCGACGCGCTGGTCAAGGCGGCCATCGGCTTCAATGCGGATCGGGGCGACACGGTGCAGGTGACGGCCATGCGCTTCAATCGCGACGCCTCGGTGGTCGGCGGCGAGGAAGCCAAGTCGTCGCTGTTCGACTTCACCAAGAACGACATCATGCGCGGCGTCGAGCTGCTGGTGCTTCTGATCACGGGCATCCTGCTGATCTTCTTCGTGCTGCGTCCGCTGCTGAAGACGGCGTCGGGCGGCGGGTCGCCGCAGCTGGCCGGCGCCGGCGGCGTACCGGTGACGCATCTGCAGACCAGCATGGTCGCCGGCGCCGATCCCATGGGCGGCTCGAACCTGATGCTGCCGCCTTCGGAGATGGACCAGCGGCTCGACATCGCCCGCATCGAGGGACAGGTGAAGGCCTCCTCGGTCCGCAAGGTCGCAGAGTTCGTCGAGAAGCATCCGGACGAGTCGACCGCCATCCTGCGCAGCTGGGTGCATGAAGGCTGATGGCGAGGCTGCTGAACAAGAAGGCGGCGGTTGAGGACGCCAAGAAGCTGACGGGGCCTGAAAAGGCCGCCGTTATTCTGCTTTCGCTCGGCGAGGACCACGCCAAGCTCTGGCAGGGGCTGGACGAGGAAGAAATCAAGGAAGTCTCGCAGGCCATGGCCGCGCTGGGCACGGTGACCTCGCAGGTCGTCGAGGACGTGATGGTCGAGTTCGTTTCGGGCATGAGCGGCTCGGGCTCGGTCATGGGCAGCTTCGAACAGACCCAGAAACTGCTGGCCGCCTTCCTGCCGTCCGACCGCGTCGAAGGCATGATGGAGGAGATCCGTGGTCCGGCGGGTCGCACCATGTGGGACAAGCTCGGCAACGTGAACGAGGCCGTGCTCGCCAACTATCTGAAGAACGAATACCCGCAGACGGTCGCGGTGGTGCTGTCCAAGATCAAGTCGGACCACGCCGCCCGCGTGCTGACCAGCCTGCCCGAGGACTTCGCGCTGGAATGCGTGCAGCGGATGCTGCGCATGGAGCCGGTCCAGCGCGAGATTCTGGACAAGATCGAGCAGACCCTGCGCAACGAATTCATGTCCAATCTGGCGCGCACGTCCAAGCGCGACAGCCACGAGATGATGGCGGACATCTTCAACAGCTTCGACCGCCAGACCGAGGCCCGCTTCATCGGCGCGCTGGAAGAGCGCAACCGCGAATCGGCCGAACGCATCCGGGCGCTGATGTTCGTCTTCGAGGACCTGTCCAAGCTGGATCCGGGCGGGGTGCAAACCCTGTTGCGCGCGGTCGAGAAGGACCAGCTGGGTCTGGCGTTGAAGGGAGCTTCGGAGAGCCTGCGCGAAATGTTCTTCTCCAACATGTCCGAGCGCGCAGCCAAGATCATGCGCGAGGACATGGAGGGCATGGGCCCGGTCCGTCTGAAGGACGTCGACCAGTCGCAGATGGCCATGGTCCAGGTCGCCAAGGACCTCGCCGCCAAGGGCGAGATCATGCTGGTCGGCCAGGGCGGCGATGACGAGTTGATCTACTGATGAACAGTCGTCCTTTCGCCTTCGACACCGAGTTCGACGCCGCCGGAGGGGTGGTGCGGTCGGTCGAATTCCGTCCGATGAAGCGCGCCTACTCGCCCGGAGAGGTCGAGGCGATGGTGGCCGAGGCCCGCGTCGAGACCCGCGCGGCGACCCTGGCCGAGATCGAGAGCGTGCAGGCGATGGCTCTGTCATCCATCAGTCAGGCGGTGGCTTCGGCCATCCCGACACTGACGCAGGTGGCGCATCAGCATCGCGAACAGTCCGCCGAACTGGCCCTGACCGCCGCGCGTGTCGTCGCCGGCGCCGCGCTGGAACGCTTTCCCGAGGGACCGCTGCGCACGGCGCTGGAAGCGCTGGGGCAGGAGATCGACGCCTCGCCTCGGCTCGTCATCCGGACCAGCGACCTGACCGACGAAAGCCGCGCTCGCCTCGAACGGCTGTGCGCCGACGCCGGCTTTTCCGGCGTGGTCGCCTTCCGCGAGGAGCCGAACCGTCCCCTGTCCGCCTTCCAGCTGGAGTGGGCCGATGGCCGCGCCGCCTTCGATGCGGACGAGGCCTTCACTCGCATGAACGACGCCCTGCGATCCGCCCTCGCGTCCGAGGCCGGCCACGCCGAACCGCTTAACGAAGGGACCGTCTGATGTCCGACACCATGGCTCTGGAGGAATTTCAGGACTCCAACCCGACGGGTCCGGGCGACGAGGGCGGGGAGAAGTCGGCCGGTGATCTGGCCACGGTGTTCGACGTGCCGGTCAATATCTCGGCCGTTCTGGGCAAGTCGCACATGACGGTGGCCCAGTTGCTGAAGCTGCAGAGCGGCAGCGTGCTGGAGCTGGACCGCAAGGTGGGCGAGGCGATCGACATCTTCGTCAACAACCGGCTGGTCGCCCGCGGCGAGGTCGTCGTCGTCGAGGACCGGCTGGGCGTGACCATGACGGAAATCATCAAGACCGAGGACAAGGGCGCCTGACCGGCGACCGTCTGTAAGAGATTAGAGGAGAAGACCCATGCGGCTTCTGGTGGTTGGCAGGCTCAGCGGACAGCTGGCGACGGCGGTGAAGATGGCCATGGCGCACGGCGCCAAGGTGCATCACGTCGAGCGCGGCGATCAGGCGACGGAGCAACTGCGCCGGGGACAGGGCGCGGACCTGCTGATGGTCGACTATCGCGTCGACATCGCCGCCCTGATCGCCTCGAACGAGAACGAGCATATCCACGTGCCGGTGGTGGCCTGCGGGGTCGACGCCGACGCCACGGACGCCGCCAACGCCATCCGGGCGGGGGCAAAGGAATTCATCCCCCTGCCGCCGGAGGCGGACCTGATCGCGGCGGTGCTGTCGGCGGTCGCCGATGACGAGCGTCCGATGATCTCGGCCGATCCGTCGATGAAGGCGGTGATCCAGCTGGCCGATCAGGTCGCGCGTTCGGAGGCCTCGATCCTGATCACCGGCGAAAGCGGCGTCGGCAAGGAAGTCATGGCGCGCTATCTGCACGCGGGCTCCAAGCGCGCGGACCGTCCGTTCATCAGCGTCAATTGCGCCGCCATTCCCGACAACCTGCTGGAATCCGAGCTGTTCGGTCACGAGAAGGGCGCCTTCACCGGCGCAATGGCGCGCCGCATCGGCAAGTTCGAGGAGGCCGACGGCGGCACCCTGCTGCTGGATGAAATCTCCGAAATGGACGTCCGCCTGCAGGCCAAGCTGCTGCGCGCCATTCAGGAACGGGTGATCGATCGCGTCGGCGGCAACAAGCCGGTGCCGGTCAACATCCGCATCATCGCCACCTCCAACCGCGATCTGGCCAAGTCGGTGGCCGAAGGCTCGTTCCGCGAAGACCTGCTGTACCGCCTGAACGTCGTGAACCTGCGCCTGCCCAGCCTGCGCGAGCGGCCGGGAGACATCGCCGTGCTGGCCGAGCATTTCGTCAAGAAATACGCCGCCGCCAACGGCGTGCCGGTGCGGCCGATCTCGGCCGAGGCCCGCCGCGCGCTGGTCTCGCATCGCTGGAACGGCAACGTGCGCGAGCTGGAAAACGCGATGCACCGCGCGGTGCTGCTGGCGATAGGACCCGAGATCGACGTCGAGGCCATCCGCCTGCCGGATGGTCAGCCGCTGGGCGCGGGCTCGCACGGCGTGGCGGCGGCGGACACCGGCTTCGCCGGCCGGGCGGCTCATGTCGCGGATGTCGTCACCCGCGCCCACGTAGGCCAGACGGTGGCGCAGATGGAAAAGACACTGATCCTCGACACCCTGAACCACTGCCTGGGCAATCGAACCCATGCGGCGAACATTCTGGGCATCTCGATCCGCACCCTGCGTAACAAGCTGAACGAATACGCCGACGAGGGAACCAGCATCCCGGCCCCGCAGTCCGGCGTCGCCGCCTCGGGATATGCGGCCTGAACATGACATCCGGACTGGACCGCAGAAGCGTCCTGACCAGCCTCGGCGCCTTGGGCGTCATGGGCTGCTCGCCGCAAACGCCGCCGAAGCCGGCCGAACAGCCGGCGCGCCCGACGGTGGCCGCCGATCCGATCGACTTTTCGGGCATCGAGGCGCGTAACGGCGGGCGGTTGGGCTTCGTGGCGCTGAACACCGCGACAGGACGCAGCGTCGAGTGGCGCGGTGGCGAGCGTTTCGTCTACTGCTCGACCTTCAAGATGTATCTGGCCGCCGCCACCCTGATCCGCATTCAGGCGGGACAGGAACAGGCGGACCGGATGGTCCCGATTACCCGGGCCGACATGATTAACCATGCTCCGGTGACCGAGCCGGCGGTGGGGTCGAGCCTCAGCGTCGATCGCCTGATGCAGGCCATCGTCGAGGTCAGCGACAACCCCGGCGCCAACCTGCTGCTGAAAGCCGGCGGCGGGCTGGGTGCGATGCAGGACTTCTACCGCTCGCTGGGCGACGACACGACGCGCGTCGACCGGTTCGAGCCCGAGATGAACCGTCTGGACGGGGACAAGGACACCATCCTGCCCGCGCAGTCCGTGAAGAACCTGCAGCGCCTGTTCCTGAACACGGACTCGCCCCTTACGGCGGCGTCGAAGGACAAGGTGCTGGGCTGGATGTTCGCCTCGCCGACCGGCGCGAACCGCCTGAAGGCCGGCGTGCCTGCCGGCTGGCGCGTGGCGCACAAGACCGGCACCGGCGGCTATGGCCCGACCAACGACATCGGCATCCTGTACCCGCCCGCGGGCAAGCCCGTGGTCGTCGCCGCCTATTATCATGCGACCCGCGCGACCAGCGAGGAGGCGAATGACGCCGTCATCGCCGAGGCGACCCGCGCGTCTCTGAAGGCGCTGGGCCATGACTGACGCCCCGATCCTGATGAAGGACGGCATGGCGCGGCCGACCGCGTCGGACATGCGCGGCTGGCTGGCGCGCGGCGAAGTCTTCATGGCGATCGGCGTGATCGGCATCGTTCTGCTGCTGATCGTGCCGGTCCCGTCGTTCCTGCTGGACATGCTGCTGGCGATCTCGATCACCGGCAGCGTGCTGATCCTGATGACGGCGCTGATGATGAAGCGCCCGCTGGACTTCGCCATCTTCCCGACCGTCCTGCTGGTCGCGACCCTGTATCGTCTGGGCCTGAACCTGGCGTCGACGCGCCTGATTCTGAGCCATGGCCACGAGGGACACGACGCCGCTGGTCAGGTGATCCAGGCCTTCGGCACCCTGATGATGAGCGGCAGCTTCATCATCGGCATCATCATCTTCGCCATCCTGCTGGTGGTGAACTTCGTCGTCATTACCAAGGGCTCGACCCGGATCGCCGAGGTCAGCGCCCGCTTCACCCTGGACTCCATGCCGGGCAAGCAGATGGCGATCGACGCGGACCTGTCCGCCGGCCTGATCGACGAGGACACCGCCAAGCTCCGTCGCAAGGAGCTGGAGCAGGAATCCACCTTCTTCGGGGCCATGGACGGTGCGTCCAAATTCGTGCGCGGCGACGCCGTGGCGGGCCTGATCATCACCTTCATCAACGTGATCGGCGGCATCCTGATCGGCGTGATCCAGCACGGTCTGCCGGTCGGCGAGGCGGCCAACACCTATGTGCTGTTGACCGTCGGCGACGGTCTGGTGACGCAGGTCCCGGCCCTGATCGTGTCGATCGCCGCGGGCTTCCTGGTGTCGAAGGCGGGCGTCGAGGGCACGGCGGACAAGGCGTTGGTGGCGCAGCTGGCCACCAACCCGGTCAGCCTGGGCGTCGTCGCGGCGGCCTCGGCCCTGATCGGCCTGATTCCGGGCATGCCGCTGATCCCGTTCGCGGCCCTGTCGGTCGGGGCAGCCTTCATGGCGTGGAAGCTGGGTCGCGAGCGGCTGCGGCCCAAGCCGACCGAGGCCGAACTGGCGCAGACGGCCAGCGGGCCGAAGGAAGATGTCGAGGAGCCGATCTCGACCGCTCTGACCATCGACGAGGTCAAGATCGAGCTGGGCTATTCCCTGCTGTCGCTGATCAACGATCTGGAGGGCCGTCGCCTGACCGATCAGGTGCGCGCGCTGCGCCGGTCGCTGGCGCAGGAGTACGGCTTCGTCATGCCGTCGGTGCGCATCCTCGACAACATGCGTCTGGGCACCCAGTCCTACGCCATCCGGATCAAGGAGATGGAGGCCGGGCAGGGCGAGGTGCGTCTGGGCGGGCTGATGGCCATGGACCCGGCCGGCCGTCAGGTCGAGCTGCCGGGCGAACATGTGCGCGAGCCCGCCTTCGGCCTGCCGGCGACCTGGATCGACGACGGCCTGCGCGAGGAGGCGACCTTCCGCGGCTACACGCTGGTGGATCCGTCGACGGTGCTGACCACGCACCTGACCGAGATCCTTAAGGAGAACATGGCCGAGCTGCTGTCCTATGCCGAGGTGCAGAAGCTGCTGAAGGAACTGGGGCCGGAAGAGAAGAAGCTGGTCGACGAACTGGTGCCGTCGGTGGTCACCGTCACGACCCTGCAACGGGTGCTGCAGACCCTGCTGCGCGAGAAGGTGTCGATCCGCGATCTGGGCGCGATTCTGGAAGGTCTGGCCGAGGCCGCCCCGCATACGACGTCGGTGACCACGCTGGTCGAACATGTCCGCGCCCGTCTGGCCCGTCAGCTGTGCTGGCAGCACAAGGGCGAGGACGGCGCCCTGCCGATCGTCACCCTGTCCCCGGAGTGGGAATCGGCCTTCGCCGAGAGCCTTGTCGGGCAGGGCGAGGACAAGCAGCTGGCCATGGCGCCGTCGCGACTGCAGGACTTCATCCGCGCCGTCCGCGACGTGTTCGAACGCGCGGCCATGTCCGGCGAAACGGCCGTGCTGCTGACCGGCCCGCAGATCCGGCCATATGTCCGCTCGATCATCGAACGCTTCCGCGGCCAGACGGTGGTCATGAGCCAGAACGAGGTGCATCCGAAGGCGCGGCTGCGGACGATCGGCTCGGTGTAGGCCAACGCTCGAGGGTTCGCCCCTTATTCGCCGCCACTACAAACCGTAGCGATGCGCCGGGCCATAGCCGTGTCCTGCTCAGCCAAGGCGGTCCGGTGAGCCTCGTCACATCGGCCAGCATTGACCAGAGCCGCCAGTCGTTCGGCGCGCTCCATAGAGACCCGGTCGCGTTCCTGTTGCTGACGGCGGGCCCGCAAGTCGGCGCCAGTCTGGTCTTCCCGGAAGGACTGCTGTCGCGCCATCTCCGTATTGATGTTGCCCATAGGGTTGGTAAGGGGCGGCGGGGACATCCGCTGCGGCGGCGCGCCCGGCGATTGTGCTGAAGCCGCGCTAACGGCCATCATGGCCGCGACCAACGATACGAAAGCTATGCGCATAGGAAGCCCCCTCGATATCTGATCTGACATCCTGACTCGCGATTTGGCCGGTGGGTTCGCTGATGCGATGAAGATTCGACAAGGGTGTGCGCGTCGAGGCGAAAACGTTCGCGCAGAGTACGATCGGCTCGGTCTGATCGCGACGTTCGGCGAGTTCGCTGGACACGCGCGCGGGCCACGCTAAAGCTTCGCCGCGATGCCTCGCGTGTTCAGACCCTCTTTCTCGGCCTTCATGCACTTCGTGCGCACGCCGACGCTGGGGCGGTCGGTGGTGGCGATCATGGCGGTGGCGATCGCACTGCTGCTGGCGATCAATCTGACCACCTTCGTGATGATGCAGCGGACGGCCGCCTTCAACGACCGGGTGGAGCATTCGCAGGCCATTCGGCGGGCGTCACGGACGGTGCTGATCTCTCTGCTGGACGCGGAGACTGGACAGCGGGGCTTCCTGCTGTCGTCCCGTCTGGACTTCCTGCGCCCTTACACCGAGGCCGTGGCGGAGGCGCCGGAACACATCAGGGAGCTGGAGATGCTGGCGGCGGCGGATCCGGAGCTGTCGCCTCACGTGGCCCGGCTGACCGCGGCGGCGCGAGAGAAAAACGCCGAGCTGCAGCGGACGATCGACCTGACCCGGATGGGCCGCATCGGCGAGGCCGTGCAACTGGTCCGCGCCGGCCGGGGCAAGGGCCTGATGGACACGGTGCGGGAAGAAGTCGCGGCGATCGAGGCCGTGGAAGGCCAGCGACTGGAGTTCCGGACGCGCGAGTCGGAGCGAACCGCAACCATCACCGTCGTGTCCAACGGCATCGCGGGGCTGCTGATTCTGGTGCTCGCTGGCATCAGCATCATCGTGGTCCGGCGCTACGTCGGCGAGATCCAGACGGCGCGGATGGCGCTGGATCGCATGAACGCCGGGCTGGAGGACGAGGTCCGCGGCCGAACGGCCCAGTTGTCGCGCGCGAACGAGGAAATCCAGCGCTTCGCCTACATCGTCAGCCATGACCTGCGCGCGCCGCTGGTCAACGTCATGGGCTACACCTCCGAGCTGGAGGCCGCGGGTCGGGTGGTGGACGCCGCGATCCGGGATGCCGAGAAGAGCAGGGAAGTCGACGCCGAGGTGATCACCGCCGTGCGCGAGGACATGCCCGAGGCCATCGGCTTCATCCGCGCCTCGACCGAGAAGATGGACCGGCTGATCAACGCCATCCTGAAGCTGTCCCGGGAGGGCCGGCGCAATCTGGTCGCCGAGAGGCTGGACGTCTCCGCCATGGTTCAGGGCATCGCCGACAGCGTGCACCACCAGACCGACGCGCAGGGCGCGGAGATCGTCGTCGAGAGCCTGCCCGAGGTGGAGAGCGACCGCCTGTCGATGGAGCAGATCTTCGGCAATCTGGTCGACAACGCCGTCAAATATCTGGACCCCGCGCGGCCGGGCCGGGTGACGGTGTCCGGCAGGGTGGTCGAGGATCGGGTCGTCTATCGCATCGCCGACAACGGCCGCGGCATCTCCGACCGTGACCATGAGCGCATCTTCGAGCTGTTCCGCCGCTCGGGCCGTCAGGACCGGCCGGGCGAGGGTCTGGGTCTGGCGTTCGTGCGCAACAGCGTGCGCCGGCTGGCTGGAGAGATTTCGGTCGAGTCAGAACTCGGCAAGGGCTCGACATTCATACTGGAATTCCCCACACGCCTCAGCGTCGAGGCCGTCGCCGGAGAGTCTGAATGAGTAGCGCCGTAAAGATCGTGATGGTCGAGGATGATCTGGGCCATGCGCGCCTGATCGAGAAGAACATCCGCCGCGCCAACATCGCCAACGACATCGCCCATTTCGCCGACGGATCCAGCGCGCTGGACTATCTGTTCAGCGACGAGGTCAAGGCCAACGGGCCTTTGCTGATCCTGCTGGATCTGAACCTGCCGGACATGTCGGGCACCGACATTCTGGCCAAGGTGAAGGGCGACGAGCGCCTGCGCCGCGCGCCGGTGGTGGTGCTGACCACCACGGACGACAAGGTCGAGATCCAGCGCTGCTACGATCTGGGCTGCAACGTCTACATCACCAAGCCGGTCGACTATGAGAGCTTCGCGGGCGCCATTCGCCAGCTGGGTCTCTTCCTGTCGGTCATGCAGGCGCCGGAGATCGAGTGAGCCAAACCGGAGGCGGCATTCGCCTGCTCTACGTCGACGATGACCGCGGCCTGTCGCGGCTGGTCGAGAAGGAGCTGGGGCGTCACGGCTACGCCGTCACCTGCGCGCCGGACGGCGACGCGGGGCTGGAGATTCTCACCCAGCGCGCGGCCGATTTCGATGTCGTGGCGCTGGACCACTATATGCCGGGCCGGGACGGTCTGGACGTTCTGCCCGACATTCAGGCCCTGCCGGACGCCCCGCCCGTCGTCTATGTGACCGGCGCGCAGGAAGGCCGGATCGCGGTGGCGGCGCTGAGAGCCGGCGCGGCCGACTATGTTATCAAGGACGTCAGCGAGGACTTCACCGCCCTGCTGCGCAACGCGCTGGAAGACGCCCTGCATCGCCGCCGGCTGGAGAAGGCGAATGCGGAAGCGCAGGAGCAGGTCCGTCTGGCCCGTGACCGGGCCGAGGCCATGCTGCGCGAGGTCAACCACCGCGTGGGCAATTCGCTGCAGCTGGTGTCCAGCTTCATGTCGTTGCAGCAGCGACATCTGACGGACGACGGCGCGCGCGCGGCCCTGAAAGAAGCGCAGGCCCGGATCGAGGCCGTCGCCCATGTGCACCGCCGGCTCTACACCTCCAGCGACATGTCGACCGTCGCGATGGACGAATATCTTGAAGGTCTGATCGACGAGCTGGGCAAGTCCGTCGGTCCGGACGCCGGATCGCCGCGCATCAACCTGCAGGTCCAGCCGATGTTCGTCTCGACCGATCAGGCGGTGTCGTTGGGCGTGGTGGTGACCGAGCTGGTGACCAATGCTGTGAAATACGCCTATGCCCCCGGTCAGGGCGGAGAGATCCGCGTGATCCTGCAGCCCGACGAAAACGGCCGTGCGCTTCTGACCGTCGAGGACGATGGGCCCGGCATGGGCGACGGCTCCGTCAAGGGCACCGGTCTGGGCGGCAAGATCATCTCGGCCATGGCTTCGGGCCTGCGCTCGGCCGTCGAGTTCGATCAGGGCCACAAGGGCGTGCGCGCCCGGCTGGCCTTCGACCTCTAGGCCGCTTGCGCGTTATCGTCCCCATGCTGCAGTTCGGCCTTCCCGATCCGACCCTGACCTACAAGGACCGTCCGACCGCGTTCGGACTGGTGTTCCATGACGGCAAGATCGCCTGCGTGCGCGTCGATCGTGGGGACGCCAGCTATTACGACCTGCCCGGCGGGGCGATCGACGGCGACGAGACCGAGGAGCAGGCGGTCGCCCGCGAGTTCGTCGAGGAGACGGGCATGACGGTGCGGCCCTTCACCCGCATCGCCGAGGCGGCCCAGTTTTTCCGCAAGTCCGACGGTCAGGCGATCAACAATCGCGGCGGCTTCTGGATCGCGGAGATGCTGTCGATCGATCCCGGTTCGAAGGTCGAGGCGGATCATGAGCTGGTCTGGCTGCATCCTCACACGGCGCTGAACGAACTTCGCCATGACGCCCACGCCTGGGCGGTCGCGGCGTGGCTCCGGCGCACGCCGTAGCTTCACCATACGGAACGCGGGGCCTTGCCCGTTCGCTTCTCTCCCGAAGCGTCGCCGTCCCGGCGTCGCCATCGAAGGAGCATCTCATGCCCGACAACGATCGCATCGAAGGCGCCGCCAAAAACATGGGCGGCAAGATCAAGGAAGCCGCCGGCAAGGTCACCGGCGATGAAAAACTGAAAGCCGAAGGCCGCGCCGATCAGGTCGAAGGCAAGGTGCAAAACACCGTCGGCGGCATCAAGGATACCCTGCGCGGCGACAAGCGCGACTAGTCGACGATCACGTGACTGCCGAGCGCCGCGTCCTGCAAGGGGCGCGGCGTTTGCATGTCAATCCTGACCCCCAAGCCGGAAGCGGAGGCCTTCCGGTTCGTCCGTCGGGCGGCGTTCGCAGACTTCGTTGAAGGCTGTTCCACCGCCGGGCAGAACGACGGGGCGACTTTCGCAGCGCCGCTCTTGCGGCATGCTCGGAGACGGCGCGCGACGCACGGCGGCGGCGCAGTCCATCCCGAAACGCCCATCCGTCGTCACCTGTCGACACTGATCGGACGCATCCTGCGGCCTCAGTCCATCGGGCGTCGACGTGCCGAGATTGGCCGCCAGAGCGACGCGCACGCGTGACTGGCAGGCCTCCAGACTTTCATCAGACTTGCGGATCAGCGGGCTGCATTCGGACCGCTCATAGCCGAAAGGATCGCTGCGCGCCCATTCCGGGATCACCGGCGGCGGAGCGGCGGGCGCCTCAGCCACCGGCTCCACGGGCGTGCTCCAGACGATCGCCGGCGGCGTCTGCTGGAGAAATACTGAGAACAAGACGGCGGTCAGCATGAGGGGCCCTCCTCGGCAGGGTTGACCCTAGCCTACTTCGCCAGAGCCCGCATCGCCTTCTCAAGTCCTTCGAGCGTCAACGGATACATCCGCTCGTCGACCAGCTCGCGGACCAGCCCCACCGACGCGGAATAGCTCCAGTACCGCTCCGGCGAGGGGTTCAGCCACGCCACGCGGTCCCACTGCTGCGTCGCTCGCTTCAGCCAGACCGCGCCGGCTTCCTCGTTCCAGTGCTCGACGGATCCGCCGGGCATGGTCACCTCATAGGGGGACATGGTCGCATCGCCCACGAAGATCGCGCGCCAGTCGGCCGGGTATTTGTTCAACACCTCCCACGTCGGGGTGCGCTCGGTGTGACGGCGGCGATTGTCCTTCCAGACGCCCTCGTAGAGGCAGTTGTGGAAGTAGAAGAACTCAAGGTGTTTGAACTCGGTGCGGGCGGCCGAGAACAGCTCCTCGCACATCTTCACATGGGCATCCATCGAGCCGCCGATGTCGAGGAACAGCAGCACCTTGATCGTATTGCGCCGCTCGGGCCGCATGTGGATGTCCAGCCAGCCCTGACGCGCCGTGCCGTCGATGGTGGCGTCCATGTCCAGTTCGTCGGCCGCACCCTGTCGCGCGAACCGGCGCAGGCGGCGCAGGGCGACCTTGATGTTGCGGGTGCCCAGCTCGACCTGATCGTCGAGGTTCCGGTATTCGCGCTTCTCCCAGACCTTCACCGCCCGTCCATGCTTGCCGGGGCCGCCGATGCGAACGCCTTCGGGATTGTAGCCGCCGTGACCGAAGGGACTGGTCCCGCCGGTGCCGATCCACTTGTTCCCGCCGCTGTGCCGCCCCTCCTGCTCCTCCAGACGCTGTTTCAGCGTCTCCATCAGCTTGTCGAACCCGCCCAGCGCCTCAATCTGGGCCTTCTCCTCGTCGGTCAGGTACTTCTCGGTCAGCAGGCGGAGCCAGTCTTCGGGCAGGTCGGTGGTCAGGTCCTCGCCCGCGCCTATGGTCTCGACGCCCGCGAATACCTTGCCGAACACCTGATCGAAGCGGTCGTAGTGCTTCTCGTCCTTGACCAGAACCGCGCGGGACAGGTGGTAGAAATCATCGACCCGCCGGCCGGCGACGTCCTTGTCCATGGCCTCCATCAGGTGGAGCCATTCCTTCATCGACACCGGCACCCGGGCGTCGCGCAGTGCGGTGAAGAAGGGAAGGAGCATGGCCCGAGGCTATCCTATCCGCGCCGCAGGATGAATTCGTCGTCCAGCCAGCGGCCGACCGGGTACTGGTATTCTCCGGCCTTCTCGAAGCCGTGGGCGGCGTAGAGTTTCTGCGCCTTGTGATTGCCGCTCCAGACGCCGATCCACAGTGGGCCGTCGGTGTGGGCCTCCATCCAGTCGAGAGACAGGGCCAGCAGCTTCGTGCCCAAACCCAGCCCCTGAGCGTCTTGTGACACGTACAGCCGACGCAACTCGGCATGGCTGGCGCGGCCGTCTGGGTGGGGCAGGGTGTTGGGGCCGGCGTTGGCGAAGGCCAGCAGGCGGCCCTCGCGTTCGGCGACCCACCATGCGGCGCCCGGCTCCTTCAGCTTCTTGGCGGTGGCTTCGGGGCTGAAGCTGGCGTCGAGGAAGGCGGCGAGGTCGTCGGCCGGATACGGGATGGCGAACCCCGCCACGAAGGTATCGACGAAGGTCTGGCGGCCCAGCTCTCCCAGGGCGGTGGCGTCGTCTGCGGTCGCGGGGCGGATCAGCACGTCGGTCATTCTCCGCACCTAGGCCGTGCGTCGGGGCGCGACAAGAGACCGGACGGGCCCTAGTCTGTGGGCATGAGCGTCGCCCTGTTCACCCATCCCGACATGCTGGCCCACCAGCCCGGTCTCGGCCATCCGGAAAGCCCCGAGCGTCTGAAGGCCGTGCTCGATGCGCTGGAGGACGCCGGGCTGGATCTGGACCGACGCGCCGCGACCGAGGCGACGGTCGAGGATCTGGAGCGGCTGCACCCGCAACAATATGTGGCCCGACTGCTCGCCGCCGCACCGGCGAGCGGGTTCAACCAACTGGACGCCGACACCGTCCTGTCGCCCGGAAGCGTCCGCGCGGCGAGGCTGGCGGCCGGAGCGGTGGTGGATTCGGTGCGGGCGGTGGCGCGGGGCGAGACGGCGCGGGCGTTCGCGGCGGTGCGTCCGCCGGGGCATCATGCCGAACCGGATCAGGCGATGGGCTTCTGCCTGTTCTCCAATGTCGCCGTGGCCGCCCGGGTGGCGCAGGCGGAGGGCATGGCGCGGGTCGCCGTCATCGACTTCGACGTGCACCACGGCAATGGCACCCAGGCGGCGTTCGAGGCCGACGGCAGCCTTTTCCTCGGGTCGATCCATCAGATGCCGCTCTATCCCGGCACGGGCGCGGCGTCGGAGATCGGCGTGGGCAATATCGTCAATGCGCCCGTGCCACCCCACGCGGCGCGGGAAGCATGGAGGGCGACCTTCTCCGGCGGCCTGATGCCGGCGTTGCAGGCCTTCGATCCGGACCTGATCCTGATCTCGTCCGGCTTCGACGCCCACCGTCGCGATCCGCTGGCGCACCAGTCGCTGGAGGCCGAGGATTTCGCCTGGGCCACCCGGGCGGTGATCGAGGTCGCGCGATCGTGCTGCGGCGGCAAGGTTGTGTCGTCGCTCGAGGGCGGCTACGACCTAGAGGGGCTCGGCCGTTCGGCGGCCGCCCACGTGAAGGCTTTGGGGGAGGACTAGAGGCTGGACCAGAATGGTTTTTCCGCCTCGTCGCTGATGTCGTCGCCTGCCCGCGAATCCCTGTCTGATGAGCCTGCCGCCGCGCCGATTTCGCGCGCTTCGGCGGTTGTCGCCACGCGTCCCGGCGCGATCGTGCTGGCGCGCCATGGCGAGCCGGCCCTGTCGCGCAAATGCGTGCTGACGTCGGACCAGTATCGCGACTGGTGGGCGAAGTATGAGGTCGGGGGTCTGCGCGCCGGCCAGACCCCGCCGCCCGAGTTGCTGGCCACCGCCGCCGGCGCTGGGGCCATCTATTCCTCGACCCGCCCCCGCGCGATGGAGACGGCCGCCGCCGCCGCCGCCGGACGCGAGGTCGTGTCGGACGCCCTGTTCATCGAGGCGCCCCTGCCACCGCCGCACTTCCCCTCGTGGTTCAAGCTGCCGCCGAAATACTGGGGCGCCGTGGCCCGCTTCTGGTGGCATGCCTTCAACCACCATGAAGGGCAGGAAACCCGGATTCAGGCTGAGGCTCGCGCTGAAAAGGCCGCCCAGTCGCTGATCGCCCGGGCCGAGAGCGGGCAGGACGTGCTGGTTCTGGCGCACGGCTACTTCAACCACATGGTCGGCCGGCGTCTGAAGGCCGACGGCTGGAAGCTGGTTCACAATCAGGGCTTCAGATACTGGAGCCAGCGCCGCTACGAGAAGCGGTAGCGCCCTCCATTCGTCATCCTCCGGCTTGACCGGAGGATCAGACGCAGCGGAAGCTGGCTGCGAAACGATGAAGACCGAGCGTCGGAACCTCTGATCGTCGAATCAAGTCCGAGGATGACGGCGAGGCGGGCGTCGGTTCCCCGTTGAAGCGAGTTCGCACCCCCTCTAGGGTCGCGCGCCATGACCGATACCGCCACAATCCCCGCCGACCTGAGCTTTGAAGACGCCCTGCAGCGTCTGGAGCAGATCGTCCAGAAGCTGGAATCCGGGCAGGCGCCGCTCGAGGAATCGATCGCCCTGTACGAAGAGGGCGCGCGGCTGAAGGCGCATTGCGAAGAGCGGCTGAAGGCCGCCCAGCTGCGGGTCGAGAAGATTGTCGTCGGCCCCGACGGCGCGGCGCGGGGCGTCGAGCCGGCGGAATTCACCTGATGACCGTCGCCGACCAGATCGGCTTCGACGACTTCATGAAGGTCGATATCCGGGTCGGGCAGGTGGTCAAGGCCGAGCCGTTCCCCGAGGCGCGCAAGCCCGCCTACAAGCTGACCATCGACTTCGGCCCGGAGATCGGGGTGAAGAAGTCGTCGGCCCAGATCACCGTCCACTACACGCTGGAAGAGCTGGTGGGACGTAAGGTGGCGGCCGTGGTCAACTTCCCGCCGCGCCAGATCGGGCCGGTGAGGTCCGAGGTGCTGACACTTGGCTTTCCCGACGAGAACGGCGAGGTCGTGCTGGTCGGCGTGGACCGCGACCTGCCCATCGGCGGGAGGCTGTTCTGACCCAGCCGCTCGCCGCCAACTCGCCTGAGCAGGGCGTCATCGATCGGGTGGCCGAGGTGGCCGATCTGGTCACCGTGGCGCTGGATGAACTGTTGCCGCGCGCGGACGGGCCGGAATCGCGGCTGACCGAGGCCATGCGTTATGCCGCGCTGGGGCCGGGGAAGCGGCTGCGGCCGTTCTTCGCGCTGGAAGCGGCCAATCTGTTCGATATCGACGAGCGCACCGTGCTGCGGGCCGCCTGTGCGCTGGAGTGCGTGCACGCCTACAGTCTGGTGCACGACGACCTGCCGGCGATGGACAATGACGACATGCGGCGGGGCCGGCCGACCCTGCATCGCGCCTATGACGAGGCGACGGCCATTCTGGCGGGAGACGCGCTACAGACGGCGGCCTTCGACATCGTGCTGCACCCGGACACCCACGACGATCCGGCGGTGCGCTGCGAGCTGGCGGCGCGGCTGTCGATGGCGTCGGGCGCGCGGGGCATGGCGGGCGGCCAGATGATCGACCTGTTGGGCGTGCGCGACGATCTGGGCGGCGTGGCGCGGATGCAGCGGCTGAAGACCGGCGCGCTGTTCAACTACGCCTTCGAGATCCCGCTGATCATCGCCGACGCCCGCGAAAGCCATCGTCAGGCCCTGACCAGCTTCGCCCACGATATCGGTCTGGCCTACCAGATCGTCGACGACCTGCTGGACGCCGAGGGCGACGCGGAGGTTCTTGGCAAGGCGTCCGGGAAGGACGCGGCCCAAGGCAAGACGACCTTGGTCACCCTGCTGGGGGTCGATCAGGCGCGGCAGAGGGTCGCGCATCTGGCCGATCAGGCCCGGGCGCATCTGGATCCCTTCGGTCCGGATGCGGAAATCCTCCGGGCCAGTGTGGATTATGTGCTAGAGCGCCGCTCCTGATCTGCACCGAAACTGGATCGCCCCTCCACTGACCGCCGACCCGCGATGCAGCGAAATGGTCTAGAGCGTGTTGGAAGACCAAAGGCTTAGGTTCTAAATCCCCGTATGCCCCAGACCCCTCTTCTCGATCAGGTGAAGCTGCCCGCCGACATGCGGGGCTTCGACATCGCCCAGCTGAAGCAGTTGGCCGAGGAACTGCGGGCCGAGACGATCGACGCGGTCAGCCAGACGGGCGGCCACCTCGGCGCGGGTCTGGGTGTGGTCGAGCTGACTGTGGCGCTGCATCATGTGTTCGAGACGCCGAAGGACATCCTGATCTGGGACGTCGGCCACCAGTGCTATCCGCACAAGATCCTGACCGGGCGGCGCGATCGCATCCGCACCCTGCGTCAGGGCGGGGGGCTGTCAGGCTTCACCAAGCGGTCCGAAAGCGAATACGACCCGTTCGGCGCGGCCCACGCGTCGACCTCGATCAGCGCCGCCCTCGGCTTCGCCGCCGCGCGCGACCAGAAGCGCGAGACCAACCGCGTCGTGGCCGTGATCGGCGACGGCTCGATGTCGGCCGGCATGGCCTATGAGGCGATGAACAATGCGGTCGAGGCCACCAATGGCCAGCTGACCGTGATCCTGAACGACAACGACATGTCGATCGCCCCGCCGGTGGGCGGCATGAGCGCCTATCTGGCCAAACAGGTCTCGGGCGGCGCTTATCGCAGCGTACGCAAGCTGGGCAAGACCATCGCCGAACACATGCCCCGCCCGTTCCGCAACGCGGCGCGCAAGGCCGAGGAATACGCCCGCGGCATGATCGTCGGTGGCACCTTCTTCGAAGAGCTGGGCTTCTATTACGTCGGGCCGGTCGACGGGCACGACATGGACAATCTGGTCCCCATTCTGAAGAACGCCGCCGCCATCACCGATCGCCCGGTGCTGGTCCACGTCGTGACCCAGAAGGGCAAGGGCTACGCGCCTGCCGAATCCAGCGCGGACAAGCTTCACGCGGTCGCCAAGTTCGATGTCATCTCGGGCAAGCAGTCCAAGGCCGTCTCGAACGCGCCCAGCTACACCAAGGTGTTCGGGACAGAGCTGATCAAGCGGGCCGGGCTGGACCCCAAGGTCGTCGCCATCACCGCCGCCATGCCGTCGGGCACCGGGCTGGACCTGTTCGGTCAGGCGTTCCCGGACCGCACCTATGACGTCGGCATCGCCGAGCAGCATGCCGTGACCTTCGCCGCCGGTCTGGCGGCGGACGGGATGAAGCCGGTCTGCGCCATCTATTCGACCTTCCTTCAGCGCGGCTACGACCAGGTCGTCCACGATGTGGCGATCCAGAAGCTGCCGGTGCGCTTCGCCATGGACCGCGCCGGTCTGGTCGGGGCCGACGGCGCCACGCACGCCGGGTCGTTCGACATCGGCTACATGGGCGCCCTGCCGCACATGGTGCTGATGGCCGCCGCAGATGAAGCGGATCTGGCCGCAATGATCGCGACCTCGCTGGAGATCGACGACCGCCCCAGCGCCTTCCGCTATCCGCGCGGCGATGGCGTGGGCGTGGAGATCCCGGAACTGGCCGTCCCGCTGGAGATCGGCAAGGGCCGGATCGTGCGCGAAGGGACGGCGGTCGCCATCCTGTCGCTGGGTACGCGCCTGCAGGAATCGCTGAAGGCGGCCGAGACGCTGGCCGCGCGCGGGGTTTCGGCCACCGTCGCCGACGCCCGCTTCGCCAAGCCGCTGGACGAGGACATGATCCTGCGTCTGGCCCGCGAGCACGAATGCCTGATCACGGTGGAGGAGGGCGCCATGGGCGGCTTCGGCGCCTTCGTGCTTCAGATGCTGGCGGAAAAGGGCGCGCTGGATGCGGGCCTGAAGATCCGCACCCTGCATCTGCCGGATATCTTCCAGGATCAGGACAGCCCCGAGAAGATGTACGCCACGGCCGGCCTGAACGCCGACCATATCGCCGCCGCCGCGCTGCAGGCGCTCGGAGTCGAGGCGAGCCGCGCCGTCAGGGCCTGAAGCAACCCTATCCGCTCCATCCTCGTTTCCACCCCGACGGTGGGGAGGAGGTAGATCTATGAAGTCTTCAATCCCGCTCGCCCTGGCCCTTGCGGCCATGGCTCTTCCCGCCTTTTCGCAGGAAGCCAATTCGCCGGCCGGCGTCATGCGTGACACCGACGCCGCCCTGACCTGCGTCCAGATTTCCGACGAGGCGGCCCAGCTGAGCCAGACCATGGGCCGGGAGCCCGCCGGCTCGGTGTTCGGCCGTCTGGGCGGTGTCGCCCGCGCCGGCGCCGCGATGATCATTCCGGGCGTCGGACTGGCCACCGCGGCCGGCGACGCCCTGACCGCGCCTGAGCGCGAGCGCAAGGAGGCGGAGGCCAAGGCGGTGGAGAATCGCTGGTACTATCTGAACGGCCTCTACGCCGGACACCGCTGTCAGGACGCGCAGGAAGCGGCGCTTCCGGCTACGGCGGCCCCCGCCCCGGCGGTGCAGACCGCGCCGCTTGCGCCGGGCTCCTGACGACTCACTTGGGGCCGTATTGCCGCATCTGTCTGGATGCGTTGATTTTTCCTTCTGAATCAACGGTCTGAGAGTTGTCCTGCGCGCCTTGACCTTCGGGGGTCGCGCCTATAGGTTCCGCGCCGAATTCAGACCCCCTCTGACATTCGTGTCGGAGCGCTGAGGCCGCCATGTCCCTGCCACCGGAATCGCGCGAAGAGGCGATCACTCGTCTCAATCGCAGTGCATCCGATCTGGAGGCGCGCAATCAGTCCCAGCTGGCTCAGGAGCTGGCGGGACAGAAGGCGGCCGGTCAGGCCTGGAGGATCATCGCCGACCTGTTCGGCGGTGTTCTCGTAGGCCTCGCGATCGGCTTCGGGATCGACTATTTCGCCGGCACCACGCCGGTGGGCACTATCGGCGGCGTCCTGCTGGGCTTCGCCCTCTCTGTCTGGATGGCGTGGCGCACGGCGCAACGCATCATGGCCGAGGCGCAAAAATCCGGGGTCCAGCCGCAGGCTGTGCCCTTCGACGAAGACGAAGACACCTAAGGGTTCGATGGCCGATCCGCTTCATCAGTTCCAGATCCAGAAGATCGTGGACCTTCCCGATGTGACCCTGCCGGGCCTCGGGCCGGTCGATCTCGCCTTCACCAATTCGCATCTGGCGATGACGATCGGCTTCGTGCTGGTCGTCGGCTTCCTGACGCTGGTCACCTCGGGCGCCAAGGTCGTTCCGGGTCGTATGCAGGCCGTCGGCGAGACCCTGTTCGGCATGATCGACAACATGACGGACTCGATCATCGGTCACGACGGTCGCAAGTATTTCCCGTTCGTCTTCACGATCTTCATGTTCATTCTCGGAATGAACATCCTCGGCATGTTCCTGAGCTTCACGGCGACCTCGCAACTGGCGGTCACCGCCACGTTCGCGGTCCTGACCTTCGGTCTGGTGCTGATCGTCGGCTTCGTGAAGAACGGTTTGGGCTTCTTCTCGCTGTTCTGGCCGACCGGCGCGCCGCTGGTCATGCGCCCGGTCGTGGGCCTGATCGAGTTCTTCTCGTTCCTGCTGCGCCCCATCACCCTGATGCTTCGTCTGTTCGGCAACATGATGGGCGGACACATCGCGCTGAAGGTCTTCGCCGGCTTCGTGGCCACGGCGGTCATCGGCGGCGCCGGCTGGTTCGGCGTCCTGATCTTCCCGCTGTCGATGGGCATGACTGTCGGCCTGACGGCGCTGGAATTCCTTGTGGCCTTCCTTCAGGCCTTCGTCTTCGCCGTTCTGACCTGCATCTACCTGAACGACGTCGTTAATCTGGGTCATGGCCACTAGGCCCGACCTGATCACCCTTCCAACCCACACCAACTAGGACTTAGAACCATGGAAGCAGAAGCCGCCAAGCTCATCGGCGCCGGCATCGCAATGACCGGCATGATCGGCGCCGGCATCGGCGTCGGCAACATCTTCGGCAACTTCGTCGCGGGCGCCCTGCGCAACCCGTCGGCCGCCGCCTCGCAGGTCGGTAACCTGTTCGTTGGCGCCGCCCTCGCCGAAGCCCTGGGCATCCTGGCCTTCGTCATGGGCATCCTGATCTGGATCTCGTAATCCCGATCCGCTGACGGCGGCGCGGGCGTCCCCGGACGTTCCGCCCGCCGTTCGCAGCTCACAACGAACAGCGACCGACCTCATGGCCACCCACACGCCTTCCGTTCCGATTCCTGCAGGCTCGACCGAGCCCATGCTGGGGGAGACCCCGGCTGAAGCCGCGCACGCGACGACTGAAGTCGCGCACGGCGGCGAGCACGAATCCGGCGGTCTTCCGCAGTTCCAGTTCGAACACTGGGCGGGCCAGATCGTCTACCTGGTCTTCCTGTTCGCGGTTCTGTACTTCCTGATCGCCAAGATCTTCGCTCCGCGCATGCGCCGGGTGTTCGACGAGCGCGAGCAGACCATCTCCGGCGCGGTCGAGGCCGCGCGTCAGGTTCAGGCGGAAGCCGCGAACCAGGCCGAGGCCGCCAAGAAGGAAGTCGCGGACGCCCGCGCTTCGTCCCGCGCGACCGCCGAGGCCGCCAAGGCGCGCGTCACCGAACAGGCCAACGCCCGCGCTGCGGCCGAGGAAGCCGTCGTCAACGCCCGGATCGAACAGGCTGAGGCAGCGATCGGCAAGACCCGCGATGCGGCGATGTCGAACGTCTCCTCCATCGCATCCGACACGGCATCCGCCATGGTCGAGCGCCTGACGGGCAAGGCCCCGACCGCCGCTGAACTGAAGGGCGTCGCCTGATGGAATTCTTCAATCCCCACCTCTATGACGCGGCAAACCCGGAGCTCTGGGTCGCCGTCGGTCTGATCGCCTTCTTCGTGATCGTCGTGGCCTCGGGCGCCCTGAAAATGGTCGGCGGCGCGCTCGACGCCAAGGCCGCCAAGATCCAGGGCGATCTGGATGAGGCCGCCCGTCTGCGCGCCGAGGCCGAAGCGCTGCTGGCCCAGATCCGTCAGGAGAAGGCCGACGCCGAGGCTCAGGCCGCCGAGATGCTGAAGGCCGCCGAGGCCGATGCACGCCGGATGGAGGAAGAGTCCAAGGCCAAGCTGGAAGAGTCGCTGGCTCGCCGTCAGGCGCTGGCTGAACGCCGCATCGCCCAGGCCGAGGCGCAAGCCGCCGCCGAGGTGAAGGCCGCCGCCGCCGATCTGGCCGCGCAGCACGCCCAGGCCATCCTGACCGCCCGTACGGCCAGTCAGTCCAGCGATCCGCTTCTGGACGCCGCGATCAGCCAGTTGGGAACGCGCCTGAACTGATCAGGCGTGAGATTGAAATCGAACAGGGCCCCGGCATCTCGCCTGGGGCCCTTTTTCGTGGTCGATCAGTGGGCCGGAGCCGCCCCGATCGGGTGGTGATGCTTGTCCCGTTGAACAAGCCGTCCATAGACGTTGCCCAGCACGATTCCGAAGATCGCGTGGCTGGCGATCATCCAGGCGAGTGTGCCGAAGCCGGCCCGCATGAAGAACATGCCCGCCCCGCCAATCGGCGCGACGATCAGGCCCATCAGGATGAAGGCCCCGACGGCGAACAGGATGCCCTTCGATTCAGGCGTGTCCGTCGGCAGTCTTGGACAAAGCACCCCGAACGCGGCGCCCAGACCCATGCCGGCGACGATGTGCGCGGCCCAGCCAAGGACGAGGTTGTCGGGGTTCTGAAGAATGACGGCGAGCAGTTGGGGAAAAGCGACCGCCCAATGGCCGACCATCATGTTTACCGCCTCGATGACGGAGACCACCGCGGTTGCGGCGAACCCGGCGACGAGGCCCTTTTGTACGCGTGACATCATGACCAAAGCGCCTCCCAACGCCTGTTTCGGTTCTTGATTACGCAGGCAGGAGCATACGCCTGTTACGCGAGCCGCGGTTCACATTGACGTGCGCGGCGTTGGGAGGCCGCCAAAAGGGCCGTCTGGCGAGCCGGGTCGGGGCCTGTATAAGAAGGCCGATGAAAGCGCGTTTCCTCTGGCGGGCCCACCGGGCGCGTCTGGCCGATCAGGCCGCTGAGCTGGCCCTGATCCGGCGGCACACCCGTCCCGATGATCTGGCCTGCGACGTGGGGGCCAACAAGGGCAGCTATCTATACTGGATGTCGCGCTGGGCCCGCCGGGTCGTGGCCTTCGAGCCGCAGACGGGGTTGGCGGACTATCTGCGCACCGCGGTCGCGGCCGTGCCGATGAAGAACGTCATCATCGAACAGACGGGCGTGTCGGACCACACGGGCGTCCTGAAGTTCTACTTGCCGTCCACCAACTCGCCCGAGGCCAGCCTGCGGCCCATCGACGGCGCGCAGACGGTCGAGATCCCGGTCGTGTCGCTGGATGAGTATTTCGCTCCGTCGGACCGGTTGAGAATGCTCAAGGTCGACGTCGAGGGCGCGGAGCTGGATGTGTTCAAGGGGGCCGAGCGCATTCTGACGCAAGATCGGCCGGTGATCCTGTTCGAATGCGAGCAGCGCCATCTGCGGACCGGCTCGGTGTTCGACTGCTTCCGGCATCTGGAGGCGCGGGGCTACGCCGGCCAGTTCATCGTCGGCAAGACGCTGAGACCAGTGTCGGAGTTCGACCTCGCTGTGCACCAGAACGCGACGGGCGAGCGGTTCTGGAAGGAACCCGGCTACAGCAACAACTTCCTGTTCACGCCGACCTGACGACCGTCAGGCGAAGGCGACGCCCGTGAGCCGTTCCGAGGCGGTCCAGAGTCTGGCCGCAACGTCGGCGTCCCGCGCCTGAGACCGCATGGATGCCGGTCCGGGCGGGCCCTTCAGGTCCTGCCAGCCCTGCGGGCCGTAGTATTCGCCCGGTTTCGCATCAGGCAGGGTCGCCGCCATCAGGATGGGCAGGGCGCCGTCGGCCGCCGACTGGCCGAGCAGGTTCACCAGGGTGCGGCTGGCCCATGCGGAAAGGCCGCCTCCATCCAGCACATAGCCGTTCGAGACGAGGTCCGTGCGGGAAACGCCCGGGTGGGCGGCAACACTGGTCAGGCCCCATCCATTGGCGTCGCTGCGCCTTTGCAGTTCAAGGGCGAACATCAGCATGGCCAGCTTGGATTGGGCATAGACCGGCCATGCAAGGTAGCCATTCTCATAGTTCAGGTCGTCGAGGCGGATGCGGCCCTCCTTGTGGGCGATGCTGGAGAGTTGCACCACGCGAGCTCTCGCGGCGCTCAGCAGCGGCAGAAGGCGCGCCGTAAGGGCGAAGTGCGACAGGTAGTTGGTCCCGAACTGCATCTCGTGCCCGTCCGCCGTCGTCCGCCGTTTCGGCAGGGCCATGACGCCGGCGTTGTTGATCAGGATGTCGATGGGCCGCCCCGTCGCAAGCATCCGCTCAGCGAAGGCGTGGATTGAGGCGAGGCTGGCCAGATCGAGACCCTCGAACCGGACGTTCGCTTGCGGGTGGCGGCGCTGGATCAGTGCAAGGGCGTCGCGACCCTTGTCAGGATTCCGCGCCGCGAGGATCACCTCGGCGCTGGCTCCCGCCAACGCCAGCGCGGTCTCCAGACCCAGCCCGCCGGTCGCCCCGGTCACGACGGCCAGCTTGCCCGACTGGTCGGGAATATCTGTTGTGGTCCAGTTCGCCATGTCCGGTATCCTTTGCTGAGTCATCGCCGGGCGTCGGCGTGGAGAGGGCTTGAGTTGCAATATCTGCACTCAATGCAAATATGCAAGACGTGCAAGAAAAGATTTCTTTCGGATCGGCGGGCCTGCGTGAGCGCAAACGCGCGGAGACCCATGCGCGGATCCAGTCCGAGGCGATCAGCCTGTTCCTGAGGCAGGGCTTCGAGGCGACAACGCTGGACGAGATCGCCGGGGCGGCCGGTGTCTCGCGTCGCAGCCTGTTCCACTATTTCGAGTCCAAAGAAGAGATCGTCTTTTCCACCAAGGCCGACTTTCCGGATCTCGTTGCTGCGGCGATCGAGGGCCGCCCTGCGGACGAGCCGCTGTTACTGATGGTGGAAAACGCCTTCCTCGATATGGCGCGCGATCATCGCGATCCGCAGGCGAGGGCGCTGGCCCGGCTGATCAAGGACACGCCGGCGCTCGCCGCCGGCGATCAGGCCAAGTACGAAAAGGTCGAGCGGGTGCTGGCGGCCGCGCTGTGTCGCCGGAAGGGCTTGCCCGAGACCGATCTGGCCTGCCGCGTCGCCGCGTCAGCCGCCATCGGCATTCTGAAGCTCAGCACTGAGGCCTGGTTGACCAGCGGCGATGAGGCGCCGGAGGTGTTCGGCAGGGCGGCTTTCGCCACCCTGCGCGAGGTGGCGGGTCAGAAGGCCTGACCCTTCCTATTCCGCGGCGATGTTCGAGCCTTCCGGCGCGGTCCAGCGCAGGATGGGCGACCGGGCGGCGCGGGTCTCGTCCAGACGACGCAGGGGAGCGTGGAACGGGGCGCCCTTGAAGCGGTCGACATCGCCAGCCTTGGCCGCGCCGGCCAGAGCCCGCATCGCCTCGATGAAGCGATCCAGTTCCTGCTTCGACTCCGTCTCGGTCGGCTCGATCAGCATGGCGCCGTGGACGACCAGCGGGAAATACATGGTCATCGGGTGGAAGCCCTCGTCGATCATCGCCTTGGCGAAGTCGAGCGTGGTGATGTCCGTGCCCTTCAGCCATTCGTCGTCGAACAGGGCCTCGTGCATGCAGGGGCCGTCGGGGAAGGCGGGGCTCATCAGGTCCGACAGGCGGGCCTTGATGTAGTTGGCGTTCAGGACGGCGTCCTCGGCGACCTGACGCAGGCCGTCGGAGCCGTGGCTCATCATGTAGCTGAGCGCACGGACGTACATGCCCATCTGGCCCTGGAAGGCGCACAGGCGGCCGAAGGCCTGGGCGGCCTCGTCTTCCTCGCGTTCGACCAGCCGGTAGCCGTTGTCGTCATGCACGACCCACGGAGCCGGGGCGAAGGGCGCGAGCGCTTCCGACAGCACCACCGGACCCGCGCCCGGACCGCCGCCGCCGTGGGGCGTGGAGAAGGTCTTGTGCAGGTTGATGTGCATGGCGTCGACGCCGAGGTCGCCGGGGCGGACCCGGCCGACGATGGCGTTGAAGTTGGCCCCGTCGCAGTAGAAATAGGCGCCCGCCTCGTGGGTCAGGCGGCTGATCTCGAGGATGTCGCGCTCGAACAGGCCGCAGGTGTTCGGGTTGGTCACCATGATGGCGGCGACGTCGTCGCCCAGCTTGGCGGCCAGATCGGCCACGTCCACGCGGCCGTCGTCGGTCTGGGCCACTTCCACGACGGTGTAGCCGACGAAGGCGGCGGTGGCCGGGTTGGTGCCGTGGGCGCTGGTCGGCACCAGCACCTTGCGGCGCTTCTCATGCTGGCCCGACGCTTCGTGGGCGGCGCGGATGGCCATCAGGCCACACAGCTCGCCGTGCGCGCCGGCCTTGGGCGACAGGGCGACGGCGGGCATGCCGGTCAGGGTCTTCAGCCAGTGGGCCAGGGTGTCCATCAGCTCCAGCGCGCCCTGAACGGTCGAGATCGGCTGCAGCGGGTGGATGTCCGAGAAGCCCGGTAGGCGGGCCATCTTCTCGTTCAGGCGCGGGTTGTGCTTCATCGTGCACGATCCCAGCGGATAGATGGCCAGATCGATGGCGTGGTTCTTCTGCGACAGCCGCACATAGTGGCGCATGGCCTCGGGTTCGCTGAGGCCGGGCAGGCCAATCGGATCCTTGCGGACCAGATCGCCCAGATCGCCGCCGTCAGACTTCGGCTCCGGCAGGTCGACGCCGGTCTTGCCCCAGCCGTCGCTCTCGAAGATCAGATGCTCGTTCTGCAGCAGGCCGCGGCCGCCGGTCAGGGTCGGGTGTTTGTAGTCGTGGTCCACGGCATTGGGGGCGGTGGGACGGCCGACGGTGTTCATGGTGCTCATGGTCTCGTCTCCGCTCAGGCCGCCAGAACCTTGGCGAGCACGGCCGCCAGGAACTTGATGTCGTGATCCAGTGTGGTCTCGGTCGCCGCGACCAGCAGGACGTCGTCCATGCCGGCTTCCGGCGCGAGGCGGCTGTAGGGCACGCCCGCGAGGATGTGATGGCCGGCGAGGGTGTCGACGACCTCGGCCGCGTTCTTCGGCAGCCGCACAGCGAACTCGTTGAAGAAGCGCGGGGTCAGGACCTCGACGCCCGGAATGGCGGCGAGCGCGTCGCGGGTCGCCAGCGCCTTCTCGTGGTTCAGCAGGGCCAGTTTGCGCAACCCCGTCTCGCCCAGCAGGCTCATGTGGATGGTGAAGGCCAGGGTGCAGAGGCCCGAGTTGGTGCAGATGTTCGACGTCGCCTTGTCGCGCCGGATGTGCTGCTCGCGCGTCGACAGGGTCAGGACGAAGCCCCGCTCGCCGTCGGCGTCCACGGTCTCGCCCGTCAGGCGGCCCGGCATCTGGCGGATCAGCTTTTCGCGGCAGGCGAACAGGCCGACATAGGGACCGCCGAAGTTGAGCGCGTTGCCGATCGACTGGCCCTCCGCCGCGACGATGTCTGCGCCCATCTCGCCCGGCGACTTCAGCAGGCCCATCGATACGGCCTCGGTCACCACGACGATCAGCAGGGCGCCGGCGGCGTGCGCCGCCTCGGCGATCTTCGTCACGTCGGTGGCTGTTCCGAAGACGTTCGGGGTCTGGACGACCACGCAGGCGGTGTCCGGACCGATCTTCGCGATCACGTCAGCCTCGGCGTCCACGGCAGCCGGCAGGGCTTCGGTCTCGACGCCGACGGCATGGACCACGGTCTCGGTGGCGCGGACGTAGTGGGGATGTACGCCGCCCGAGATGACCGCCTTGTTCCGGCGGGTCACGCGGGTCGCCATCAGCACGCCCTCGGCCATGGCGGTCGAACCGTCATAGAGACTGGCGTTGGCCACCGGCATGCCGGTCAGGTTCGCGACCTGCGTCTGGAACTCGTAGAGATACTGCAGCGTCCCTTGGGCGATTTCCGGCTGGTAGGGCGTGTAGCTCGTCAGGAACTCGGACCGCTGGATGATGTGGTCGACCGTTGCCGGGACGTGATGCTTGTAGGCGCCCGCGCCGCAGAAGAAGGGCACCGAACCGGCGGCCGCGTTCTTGGTCGCCATGGCGCCGAGCGCGCGCTCGACCTCCAGCTCGCCTGCCACGCGAGGCAGGTCGACGAAGCCGTCACGGCGCGCCGCCTGCGGCACGTCCACAAACAGGTCGTCGATCGATTTCGCACCGATGGCGGCGAGCATCGCCGCGCGGTCGTCAGGGGTCAGGGGGAGGTAGCGCATCTTACATCTCTTTTCCGAACAGGGCGTCGGACAGCCGCTGCCATGGTGAACTCTTGCTACGGCCGCCAGCTTGCGGCGCCGGAGATTTCCCGGTCATTTCAGCTCGCATCCACTCGATGAACGCCCTGCGGTCCACAGGCGGGTCCATATCCGTAAGGTCCGCGTGGTCTTCGGGCCGAACGCCGCCGGTCGACGTCAGGCTACGCGCGGAAGAACTACGATCTCCGACCGTGAAACAGCAGGTCCGATCCGCGACGGCATGGATCAACTCCAAGGCGCCCTCATGAGGCGCGGCCAGCACGATGTCGACGCCATCGTCATCTCCATGGAACCACACCTCGATGCCCGTGCCGTCGCGAAGACGCAGGTCGAAGTCCTCGTCGTCTTCCAGCCAGGTTGCCCCGAAATCGGCCACGACCTCCCGCACCGCGGCCTCGAAGTGGTCCGCAGGCGGAGACAGGTCCGACTTCCACAGGGCGAAGCGCGCCATGGCTCAGAGCGTGGTGAGGTACTGGTCGTAGGCGGCCTGATCCATCAGGGCCTCGATCTCGCTGGCGTCGCTGACCTTGATCTTCGCGAACCAGCCTTCGCCTTGGGGATCGGCGTTGACGGTTTCGGGAGCAGAGGCGAGGGCGGCGTTGCCTTCAACCACCTCACCGGCGACCGGGGCGTAGACATCCGAGGCCGCCTTGACGCTCTCAACCACGGCGAAGCTGTCGCCCTTCGAGACGGTCTTGCCGGCTTCCGGCGTCTCGACGAACACCACGTCGCCCAGCGCATCGGCGGCGTGCTTGCTGATGCCGACGGTGGCGATGTCGCCGTCGACCTTTACCCACTCGTGATCCTTGGTGAAGCGCATCTCAGTTCTCCGGGAAGCCGTCAGGCGGCCTTGGGTTTGCGGTAATAGCGTTGGGCGACGAAGGGCATGGCGACGACCTCGGCGGCGGCGGGCTTGCCGCGCACGATGACCTTCAGATCCGTGCCCAGCGCTGCGAATGCGGGCGGGACGTAGCCCATGGCGATGTTGTGGCCCAGCGTGGGGGACGGACCGCCCGAGGTGACCTTGCCGATGACGTTTCCGTCCGCGTCGGCGATCTCGGCGCCTTCACGGGCCGGGGCGCCTTCCTTGACGTGCAGGCCGATGCGAACACGCGACGGGCCGTCGGCCAGTTCCTTCAGGATGCGGTCGGCGCCGTTGAAGTCAGCACGCTCCTTGCGCGACTTCGACAGGGCGAAGTTGAGCGCCCCCTCTACCGGGCTGGTGTCGGGATCAATGTCGTGGCCGTGCAGCGGCAGACCGGCCTCGAGGCGCAGGCTGTCGCGGGCGCCGAGGCCGATCGGCTTGACGCGGGCGTCTTCCAGCAGGGTGTTCCAGATGCGCTCGGCGTCGGCGGCCGGCACCGAGATCTCAAAGCCGTCTTCGCCGGTGTAGCCCGAGCGGGAGATGTAGCAGTCGACGCCGAACAGCCTCACCCGGGCGACGTCCATGAAGCCGAGTTCCAGCAGGATGTCGTCATGCGTCGCGATGACCTCGGCGGCTTCCGGCCCCTGAATGGCGATCAGGGCGCGGTCGTCCAGAACGGTCAGCTTCGCGTCGCCTTCGAGGCTGGCCTGCAGGAAGGCGAAGTCGGCCTCCTTGTTGCCGGCGTTGACGACGACGAACAGGCCGTCGTGGTCGGGCTTGCCCGCCATCAGGTCGTCGAGGATGCCGCCCTCGGCGTTCAGCAGCAGCGAATACTTCTGCTTGCCCTCCTTCAGGATCGCATAGTCGCCCGGCACGAAGCGCTCGAACTGGGCGATGGCGTCCTTGCCGGTGATCTTGCACTGGCCCATGTGGGAGACGTCAAACAGGCCGGCGTGTTCGCGGGTCCAGCGATGCTCTGCCAGCACGCCCTCGTACTGGACCGGCATGTCATAGCCGCCGAAGCCGACCATGCGGGCGCCCAGCGCGCGATGCGCGGCGTTGAGCGGGGTGGTCTTCAGTTGTTCGTCGGCCATTCAGACTCTCGCAGTCGCGTGTTGATGCGGAAAGCTCCGCCGTCCTCGCGCCCCCGCTGTCCTGAAGCCTGAGAGATTTCGGCGACCCTTTCGAGGCGCCTTGCTCCGTCGGCGAGGCCGAAGCCTGCTTTCCAGCGTCCGAGTGCTTCGCGGTCCTTTTGCCTGAGCGTTTCCGGGGCGGTTGCGCCTTCGGCTCCGGACCGCCGGAACGGCCCGATCTCTCCCGCGAGAGCGAGGCCCAAAGGCCCCGACTCCCTCTCCAAGTCAAGCTGTGGCGTACGGAACAAGGGCCGGGCGATGCGGTTCTTTGGGCAGTTCGTGACAACTCCCTGAAAACGAAAGACCTCTTCCATGTCTATCCTCGACAAGATCTTCGGCAACGACGACCAGCCGCGCACAACGCCGGGCAAGCCCGACATGATGATGCAGAAGGTGCTGGACACCTTGGCCGGGCTAGGCGGCAAGCCGATCGAGACGCTGTCGCCAGAGGAAGCGCGTCACCAGCCGACGCCGACCGACGCCGTGCAGAAGATCCTGCGCGACACGGTCAAGGACGAAGACCCGACGCTGGGCATCCAGACCCGTGACATCATCATCGACGGCGCGGCTGGCCCGCTGCAGGCGCGCATCTACAGCCCGAACCTCGACAGCGACGACCTGAAGCCGCTGGTCGTCTACTTCCATGGGGGCGGCTTTGTGATCGCCGATCTGGACGTCTATGACGGCGGCCCGCGGGGCGTATCGCGCTTCGCCAATGTGGTGGTGCTGTCAGTTCACTACCGTCAGGCGCCCGAGAACAAATTCCCTGCCGCCCACGATGACGCGGTCGCAGCCTGGAAGTGGGCCTTGGCCAACGCCCAGTCGATCGGCGGCGACCCCCGCAAGGTGGCGGTGATGGGCGAGAGCGCGGGCGGCAATCTGGCCATCAACGTCTCGATCGCGGCGCGCGATCAGGGTCTGCAGGCGCCGATGCATCAGGTGCTGGTCTATCCGCTGGTCGGCAATGACCTGAACAATGAAAGCTATATCGAGAACGCCAACGCCAAGCCGTTGAACAAGCCGATGATCGAATGGTTCGTGAAGCACACCTTCAACGACCAGAGCGAGACGGCCGACCCGCGCGTGAACGTGGTGGGCGCGGCCAATCTGGCGGGCCTGCCGTCGTCAACGGTCATTCTGGCCGAGATCGATCCGCTGCGCACCGAGGGCGAGCAACTGGCCGAGAGGCTGGAAGCCGCCGGCGTGGACGTGCGGCACAAGACCTTCAACGGCTCGACGCACGAGTTCTTCGGCATGGGTCTGGTGGTGCCAGACGCCGCGGCGGCGCAGACCTTTGCGGCGCATGAGCTGAAGCGCGCGTTCGGGACGGCGATCCTGCCGATCTGAGTCCGGGTTAGAAGCGAAGGAAGGGGCGCGTCTTCGGGCGAGCCCCTTTTCTATGTCGCGTACGCCTTAACCTCAGCGATGCGGGCGGCCTTGTCGGCGTCGCCGAGGAAGCTGCCCTCGAAGCTGTTGATCGCGATCTGGGTCACCTGCTCGCGGGTCAGGCCCACGGCCTCGGCCAGCTTTGCGTAGTTGGCGTTCACATAGCCGCCGAAATAGGCGGGATCGTCCGAGTTCAGGGTGACGTGCAGGCCGCGGCGCAGCATCTCGGGGACCGGGTGGTCCTTGAGGTCGTCGACGACGCAGAGCTTCAGGTTCGACAGAGGGCAGACCGTCAGGGTCATCTGCTCGGCGGCCAGACGCTCGATCAGGCTCTCGTCTTCCATGGAGCGATTGCCGTGGTCCACGCGGTCGATATGCAGCAGGTCCAGCGCCTCGTGCACATAGGCCGGCGGTCCCTCTTCGCCAGCGTGGGCGCAGAGTTTCAGGCCCAGCTCTCGGGCGGCGCCGAAGACGCGGACGAACTTCGACGGGGGATGCCCGACCTCGGACGAGTCCAGCCCGACGCCGATGAAGTGGTGCAGATACGGTTTGGCCATCTCCAGGGTGGCGAAGGCCTCCTCCTCGGTCAGGTGGCGCAGGAAGCTGAGGATCAGGCCGCTGGTGACGCCCAGTTCGGCCTTCGCGCGGTCCATGCCGGCGATCAGGCCCTCGACGACCACGCCGAAGGGCACGCCGCGATCGGTGTGGGTCTGTGGGTCGAAGAAGATTTCAGCGTGGCGCACGTTGTCCGCTGCAGCGCGCTGGAAATAGGCGAAGGCCAGATCCTCGAAATCCTGCCGCGTCAGCAGGACGTTGGCGCCCGCGTAATAGATGTCGAGGAAGTCCTGCAGGTTCGAAAAGTCGTAAGCGGCGCGGACCGCCTCGACGCTGTCGAACGGAATGGCGACGCCGTTGCGTTGCGCCAGCTCGAACATCAACTCCGGCTCGAGCGAGCCCTCGATGTGAAGGTGCAATTCGGCCTTGGGCAAGCCGGCGATGTAGGCGTCGAGGGACATGAGGCGCTCCGGGAAGAGCCGCCAGTCTAGCCTACATCCGCTCCGGCGTGTCGATGCCCAGCAGGGTCAGGGCGGTCTCCAGCTGATCCAGCGCCGCCTTCGAAAGGGCCAGACGCGATCCCTTGGTCGCCTCATCCGGCGCGACCAGCACGGGGCAGGCGGCGTAGAATTTCGAGAACGACTGGGCGAGGCGGTAGGCGTGCTCCGCCACGACGTGCGGCATCTTCTTGTCGTAGGCCTCGGTCACGGCCTGCGAGAAGGCGTCCAGCGTCAGGGCCAGATCGCGTTCGGCCGGTTCGGCGATGAGGATCGGGCCCGGCGTCACGCCCTGTTCGGCGGCGCGGCGCAGCAGGGATTTGATGCGGACGGCCTGATACAGCAGGTAGGGGCCGGTCTTGCCCTCGAAGCTCATGAAGCGGTCGAGGTCGAAGATGTAGCTGGTAGTCCGGCTGTTCGACAGGTCGGCGAACTTGAGGGCGGCGACGGCGACCTTCTGCGCGATGTCCTCGAATTGCTCAGGCGACAGGTCCTCGCCCAGCTTCGCCTCATGCAGGCGTTCGCGCGCCTTGTCGGTCGCCTGGGTGATCAGGTCGTGCAGCTTCAGCACGCCGCCCGCGCGGGTCTTGAAAGGCTTGCCGTCGGGCCCGTTCATGGTGCCGAAGCCGAGATGGTCCAGCTGGCCCTCCGCGGCGTAGCCGGCGAGGTACGCGCCCCGGAACACCTGTTCGAAATGCTCGGCCTGCCGTTCGTCGACGACGTAGAGGACGAGGTCGAAATCCTGATCGCGGCGGCGCTGCTTGATCGTGGCCAGATCGGTCGTGCCGTACATGGCCGAGCCCTCGGACGAGACGACCAGAAGCGGCGGCGGGCTGGGCGCCTCGATGACCGAGCCGTTGGGCAGCTTCTTCTTGCGGGTCTCGCCGGGGCGGGCGACGTGGATCACCTGTGCGCCGTCATCCTCGACCAGCAGGCCCTTCTCACGCAGTTCCTCGACCATGCCGGGGATCAGGGGATCGGCGTCTGATTCCCCGTTCCACAGGTCGAATGTGACGCCCAGTGCGCCGAACTCGCGTTGCAGCGCGCCCCGGCTGACGGTGACGAAGTGGGCCCACAGGGCGCGAAAGCCGGCGCGGCCGGCTTGCAGTTCGGCGGTCGCCTTGCGGGCGCGGTCGCGGAAGGCGGGGTCTTCCTTGGCGCGCGCGGCGGCGGTCGGATAGAGCCGCTCAAGGTCCTCGAGCGTGACCGGGCTTTCGGTCGGGAAGGGGCCGTCGCCGTCGGCCATGAAGGCGTCGGCGGTTCCTTCGTCGGCGAGCGCGACGATGAGCAGGCCCATCTGGAAGCCCCAGTCGCCGAAGTGGGCGTCGCCCCAGACCTGATCGCCGCGGAATCGGTACAGTCGCTTCAGGCTCTCGCCGATGATGGACGAGCGCAGGTGGCCGACGTGCATAGGTTTGGCCACGTTCGGGCCGGCGTAGTCGATGACGACCTTACGGGGGTCGGCGACGACGGCAGCACCCGCATGATCCGCGTCCTCCGCGACCTCGGCCGCCCGCTTCGCCAGCGCGGCGTCGGAGACCTTCAGATTGATGAAGCCGGGCCCGGCGATCTCGACCGACGACAGACGCGGGTCGCCCTCAAGCCGCGCGGCGACCTTGCCCGCCAGCTCGCGCGGATTGGCCTTCAGCGCCTTGGCGGCGGCAAGAGCGCCGTTGGACTGGAAATCGGCCAGATCGGGCCGGTCGGACGCGGTTACGCGCGCCAGCGACGGGTCCACGCCTTCGGCGGCGAAGGCGGCGGCGGCCGCTTCGCCCAGTTCGGTCCTCAGATCGGTCATTACTGCGCGGGGGGCTGGGCCGGGGCAGCGGCCGGGGCGGTGGTGCCGGCGTTGACGCGGAAGCGGCTGCCGGACGTGTTGAACGCGGCCATCTCGGGCGTCACGTCGAAGCCGACCAGGATTTCGAAGTTGTCGCCGCTGGTGGTGGCTTCAGCGCGCGGTATCACGATGGTCTGGTCTTGCGTCACCATCGTCGTGCGGGCGCCGTCGAAGGTCACCGGCAGGTCGAAATATTCCTTGGCCAGCACGGCCTTGTTCCGCTCGGTCACGGCGATCCAGTAGCGATAGGTGCGCTGGTCGCCCTGGGCCAGCGGGCCGCGGCCGAGGTTGAACAGGACGCGGGTCTGGACGGTGATGGGATCGTCGGACTGGTAGGCGCAGTCCGAGGTCAGGCCTTCGATCTCGCCGGTGAAGCCCACGTTCTGGGCGTTGACCCGGTCGCCGGTCAGTTCGACGTAGCGCGCGGCGTCGTACAGGATCTTCACATAGGGGCAGGGGCCGGCGTTGGCGCGACGGCGCAGCGGCGCGAAACGGGGCGCGCGCTCGCGTTCGTTCGCCTGACTGCCGTCGGCGTTCTCGCCCCGGCCGGACGGGTCCTGACGTCGCTGCTGTGACTGCGCCTCGGCGTCGCCGGCGAAGGCCGCCATCGACAGGGCGGCGAGGGCCGAGGCCAGGGAAACCGTGAGGACGCGACGCATCGAGAGGCTCTTCCAGAAGACAGGGGTGCGCGACGCCAGCCCGACGCCGCGCGAACGCTCGCCGCTGATAGCGGCTAAAGCGAGGCGCGGCAAACCGGCATTCCGCGCGCGGACGTGTGGCGGCGGACGGCCGGAACGACTAGATTGCGCGCGATGACGATCCACCAGCCCATCGCGCCGCGCCGGCCCCTGAAAGTGCGCCTCGCCACGCCGCGCGGCTTCTGCGCCGGGGTCGACCGCGCCATCCAGATCGTCGAGCGTGCGCTGGAGAAGTATGGCGCCCCCGTCTATGTGCGCCACGAGATCGTGCACAATCGCCATGTGGTCGAACGCTTGCGGGCCGCGGGCGCGGTTTTCGTCAAGGAACTGGACGACTGTCCGGACGACCGGCCGGTGGTGTTTTCGGCCCACGGCGTGCCCAAGTCGGTGCCCGCGACGGCACGGGCGCGGGAGATGCTGTTCCTCGACGCCACCTGCCCGCTGGTGTCCAAGGTCCATGTGGAGGCGGAGCGTCATCACGCGGCGGGCCGCCACATCCTTCTGATCGGCCACGCCGGCCACCCCGAGGTCGTCGGCACGATGGGCCAGCTGCCGCAAGGCGCGATCAGCCTGATCGAGACGATCGAGGACGCCGAGGTGTTCGAGCGGCCGGGCGACACGCCTCTCGCCTACGCCACCCAGACGACGCTGTCGGTCGACGACACCGCCGGCATTCTGGCGGCCCTGAAGCGCCGATTTCCGGAGCTGCCGGACCCGCACAAGGAAGACATCTGCTACGCGACGACCAACCGACAGGAAGCGGTCAAGCGGCTGGGCGAAGGCTGCGATCTGGTGCTGGTGGTCGGGTCCAAGAACTCGTCCAACTCGGTGCGTCTGGTCGAGGTGGCCCTGCGCGCCGGAGCTCGCGACGCCCGTCTGGTGGACGACGCCGGGCAGGTGGACTGGAGCTGGTTCGACGGCGTTTCGACGCTGGGCATCACTGCCGGGGCCTCTGCGCCCGAGCAGTTGATCGAGGATCTGGTCGACGCCGTTCGCGCCCGCTTTGACGCCGAGGTGGTGGAGGACGACGGCGCGCGCGAGACCGTGACCTTCAAGCTGCCGCGCGTCCTGACGGCCTGACCGCGAACCTTCGCCGTATCCCGGCGTTGAGGAAGGATGTCGCGGGAGTGAGTCATGAGCCGTCGTCTTCAGGTCATCGTTGCGAGCACCCTGGCCCTCGCCGCCTGCAATCGGCCGGCGGAGGCGCCGCCCCAACCTGAGCCAACGCCGGCGCCGGCTGTTCAGGCCAGTTATACGTGCGAAAGCGGGGCGATTATCGCCGTGGCCTATCCCAACGCCACTACGGCGGAAGTCGCCTACAAGGGCCGCACCCAGCGGCTCGACGCCCTGACCACTGCGTCCGGCGCGCGCTACGCCGGGACCGAGCTGGAATGGCGCACGGCGGTCCGGAATGGCGAAGAGACGGCGGTGCTGGCCCGCGTGCCGGAGAATCTTGAGGCCGACCCGGTGGTGCTGCAACGTTGCAGCCGCCCCGCGCCCGACGTCGCCCCCGCCAAACCGGAGCCCGCTCCGTTGCCGGCCGCCGCCGCTAACGCCGTCAACCCGCCGTGCAAGGGGCCCCAGCTGCGCCTTTCGGCCGAAGGCGGGGACGCCGGAATGGGGCACCGCATCGCCATCGTCGGCGTCCAGAACCTCGGCGCGCAGGCGTGCAGCCTCACGGGCTATCCCAAGGTGACCCTGCAGGACCGGCAGGGGCGCGACCTGACCGCCATCCGCGCCGATCAGGCCCTCTGGTCCTACCTGCGCTCCGGTCAGTCGCCCCAGCCCGTCGAGCTTGCGCCGCAGGGCAAGGCCTTCTTCGATGTAGCCTGGACCGTCGTGCCGCATGAAGGCGAGGGCGAGCGCGTCTGCCCTTCCGCGACCCGCATCCGCGTGATCGCGCCGGGAGATACCGCTCCGCTGTTACTGGATCAGGCGCTGACGCCCTGCGGCGGTCGCATGGACGTGACGCCGTTCCGGTCGGAGGCCGAGCCGAAGGTCGCGGCGCCCGAACCTGTGGCTTGATGACGGGATCGGGCCACGATGACGGGGGTTCAAACGCGGGCGAAAACCGCGTAGCGGAGCGCCCATGACAGCGACATTTCATGACCGCGTCTCCGCGGAACTCGCCGACATCGACGCCCAGGGCCTGACAAAGCCCGAACGGGTCATTGCCTCCCGGCAGGGCCCGGTGATCAAGGTCGGCGGGCGCGAGGTGCTGAACTTCTGCGCCAACAACTACCTCGGTCTCGCCGGAGACGAGCGCGTCGTGCAGGCGGGGATCAGAGCGCAACAGACGTGGGGCGCGGGCACGGCCTCGGTTCGCTTCATCTGCGGCACGCTGGAAATCCACAAGGAGCTGGAGCGTGGGATCGCCGACTATCTCGGCTTCGAGGACGCCATCCTGTTCGCCGCCGCCTTCGACGCCAACGGCGGCCTCTTTGAGCCGCTGTTCGGGGCCGAGGACGCGATCATCTCGGACAGCCTGAACCATGCGTCGATCATCGACGGCGTGCGGCTGTGCAAGGCGAAGCGGTACCGGTTCGCAAACTCGGACATGGCCGATCTGGAAGCCCAGCTGAAGCAGGCCCGGGCCGACGGCGCGCGCGACATCATCATCGCCACCGACGGCGCCTTCTCGATGGACGGCTATGTCGCGAAACTGGATCAGGTGCGGGCGCTGGCGGACCAGTATGACGCCCTGATCATGGTCGACGATTGCCACGTCACCGGCTTCATGGGCGAGCGGGGCCGGGGCTCCTTCTCGCATTGCGGGGTCAAGGTCGATTTTGTGACCGGCACCTTCGGCAAGGCGCTGGGCGGGGCTATGGGCGGCTTTATCTGCGCCACCGGACCCGTTGTGCAACTGCTGAAGCAGCGGGCGCGGCCGTACCTGTTCTCCAACGCCCTGTCGCCGGCCGTCTGCGGCTCATCGCTGGAGGCCATCCGCATCGCCTCGGGCGAAGAGGGCGACGCCCTGCGGACGCAGCTGTTCGCCAATGCCCGCCGCTTCCGCACCGCCATGACGGAGGCCGGCTTCAACCTGCTGCCGGGCGAGCATCCGATCATTCCGGTCATGCTGGGCGACGCCAGGCTGGCGCAGGACTTCGCGGCGCGGGCGCTGGAGCTGGGCGTCTACGTCATTGGCTTCAGCTTCCCTGTGGTGCCGCGCGGTCAGGCGCGCATCCGCACCCAGATGTCTGCGGCGCACACCTTTGAACAGATCGATCAAGCGGTCGCTGCGTTCACGACCGCCGGCAAGGAGCTGGGCGTTATCTGACACGCGACGTCAGTCGGCCGCGACCATCTCCTCAAGATAGTCGGGCGCTTCGCCCGTGGGGCACCGGCGGAAACTCATTGCCGTCTCGCCCTGCTCCACAAGCGTGAAAGACTGCGGGTCGGGGATGCGGATCGTCTGCGCCGCCGTAGTGCGCTGACCGCTGTAGGTGTCCTCGCAGGACTGGTCTACGCGGTAGGCCTCTCCATCGCTGGAGCGGACCGTCGAACGACACGCGCGCGTCGCCGAGCCGCTGATGCCGCGCCCG
Organism: Brevundimonas sp. NPDC092305; assembly: GCF_044755415.1. Classification (NCBI taxonomy): domain Bacteria; kingdom Pseudomonadati; phylum Pseudomonadota; class Alphaproteobacteria; order Caulobacterales; family Caulobacteraceae; genus Brevundimonas; species Brevundimonas sp. NPDC092305. Next base: position 267,015 of record NZ_JBIVQY010000001.1, read on the forward strand.
TCGAAGACGCGGAAGCCTGCATTGGCGGGGCTGGCGCATGATGAGCCGGTCAGTACATAGACCCCCGGTATCAACGGCAGTCCGTCCGTCGATGCGGGCTGTGATGGCGCGGGTTTGGATAATGGTGGAGCAGCCTCGGCGGGCGGTGTCGGGGCGGTGGCCGCTACATGTTCCTCAGACGGCCGACCTTCCGCTGTCTCGCTCGCCTCTCCGCTATTCTCGCAGGCCGCCAAAAGCACGGCGACGCACAGCAGGGCGAGGGGCCGTGGGAAGTCAGGAGATGGGGGCTGCGCCATGGGGCGTTAACCCTCGACGGCGGTGCCGGTTCACCCCCATCACGGAAGGTGACGCTTGAGGTCTGGCCGTAGTGCGCTATGCCGTGCGCCAACGAACGGCGGGACACCCGCCTCGACGGGAGCGAACGATGACCGACACGATGAAGGCCCTGGCCAAGACGAAACCCGCCGAAGGGCTGGAGCTGATCGACGCGCCGATCCCGACGCCGGGCGACGAGGACGTCCTGATCAAGGTTCACAAGACCGCCGTCTGCGGGACCGACATCCACATCTGGAACTGGGACGAGTGGTCTCGGAAGAACGTCCCCGTGCCGATGATCACCGGCCACGAGTTCTCGGGCGAGATCGTCCAGATCGGCAAGGATGTGGATCGCCGCCTGAAGGTCGGCCAGCGCGTCTCGGCCGAGGGGCATGTCATCGACCTGAACTCCGAAGCCGCCCGCGCCGGGCACTTTCACCTCGACCCGGATACCCGCGGCATCGGCGTGAACCGTCAGGGCGCCTTCGCGGAATACGTCGTGGCGCCGGCCTTCAACGTCATCGAGCTGCCGGACGACGTACCCTATGAGATCGGCTCGATCCTCGATCCGTTCGGCAACGCCGTGCACACGGCCCAGCAGTTCGACCTGCTTGGCGAAGACGTGCTGGTCACCGGCGCAGGGCCGATCGGCATGATGGCCGCCGCCGTGGCCCGTCACGCGGGCGCGCGCACCGTCGTTCTGACGGACATCAACGACTTCCGTCTGGAGTTGGCCCAGAAGGTCGCGCCGGGCGTTCGGACGGTGAACACCACGAAGGAAGACCTCAAGGACGTCATGCACGAGCTGGGCCTGAAGGTCGGCTTCGACGTGGCGCTGGAGATGTCGGGCTCGCCGATCGCTTTCAAACAATGCGTCGACACGCTGATCATGGGCGGCGGCATGGCGCTGCTGGGCATTCCATCGAAGCCGATGGAAACGGACTGGGGTGCGATCATCCTCAAGGCCCTGACTATCAAGGGCGTCTACGGGCGCGAGATGTTCACGACCTGGCGCAAGATGCTGGGTCTGCTGAAGGCCGGGCTGGACCTGCAGCCGCTGATCACCCACCAGCTGCCGTATCAGGACTTCGAGAAGGGCTTCGAGGTCATGAAGGCCGGCAAGTCTGGCAAGGTCGTGCTGGACTGGGCCGCCTGACCGGGATCAGGCGGGCGCGACTTCGCGTCCGCCGGTCGCCCGGAACAGGATCACCGCGAACATCAGAATGCCCAGCCCGGTCAGCAGCTCGCCGGCCAGAAGCAGGGGCAGCAGGGCCTCATTGCCCAGCAGCATGGCCGACAGGCCGGTCATCATCAGGATAAAGCCGAGCGTGAAGACGGCCAGCTGGATCCACGCCAGCCGCCCCGCCGCCTGTGGCAGCAGCCGGTAGAAGAAGCCCATCAACATCATCGACGCCCAGCCGACCAGATTGATGTGCGCGTGGATCGGCCGGAGCGTGAAGTCCTCGTTCGCGCCCATCCACATGCCCAGACCGACCCCGACGATCAGAGCCACGACGCCAAGGCGCAAAAATGCGTTTGAAACACCCATCGACAATCCCCCCGATTGCGTGAACGACCGGCGTTATCTCTCAGATGCCGTCGGAAGTCGAGGTCAGCTGGCCCAAGCGCCGGTCTGGTCGGCGCGGGCGGCGATCTCGGCGTTGTGGTACATCGGACCATCCGCCATGGCGTGACCTCCCCGGATCAGGGCGCCGCCGATGTCCACGCCGTCCACGGAACAGGTGAACGTCCCTGCGTCGGCCTCAAGGCAGGTGACGGTGCGGTCGGCGATCATACGGTGCAGGGCGCGGCGAGCTTCGACCCCACACTCCACGTCTCCGCAGGTCTGGGTCAGGTCGAAGGCGTTGACGCCGGAGAGGCGAACCTCGACGCCCTCAATCCAGAGCCGGTCTCCATCGACAACGCGTGCGGGGCCGATCAGGTCTGGCGCGACGGTTTCCACCGAGGCGGCCGGCAGAGGTGCGGCCATGGCGGGGACGGGAGGCGAAAGGGTCAGACGCAGGGCGATCAGGGCGACGACGGCGATAACGCCCACGACGACGGCCTGCGTCCGGCGGCTGATATCCAGCCGGAAAGCTTCGCGCGGAAATGGAAGCACGTGCGCCATCCCCGCACTGTGCACGCTGATATCTGAATGATCCGTGTGCGGACGCGGTCAGGTTCGCGTCAGGTTTCAGGCCAGCTGCCGGATCAGCGCCTTCTCGAAGCCGGCCGTTTCGGCGCCCGGCAGGGCCGCCCTCAGCTTGCCAGCCTCGAACAGTTCGAACACCGCCGGATGGACGTAGGAGGCGCGGCATACCGTCGGCGTATTGCCGAGCAGGCCGGAGACCGCCTTCACGCAAACGGTGATCTTTCGCTTCGCATCGGTGGCGGAGGTCGGCTCGTCCATTTCGCGCAGCGCCCGCGCCGCCGAGACCGTGCCGGCCCAGGTGCGGAAATCCTTGGCCGAGAACTGATCGCCCATCGCCTCGCGGATGTAGGCGTTCACATCGTCCGAGGTGATGGGGCACAGATCCCCGTCGGCCGTGCGGTATTTGAAGAGTTGCTGACCGGGCAACTCACGAAGGCTGCGCACAAGGGTCGCCAGCCGGCGGTCGCGCACCTTGACCTCATGATCCTTGCCGCTCTTGCCGCGAAAGGCGAAGGTCAGGGCCGCCCCGTCCACTTCGAGGTGCCGCTTGTTCAGCGTGGTCAGGCCGTAGGAGCGGTTCTGTTTTGCGTACTCGGCATTGCCGACCCGGATCAGCGTCAGCTCCAGCAACCTCACCGCCGTCGCCAGCACCTTCTCTTTCGACGCTCCCCTTTTGGCGAGGTCGGCCTCGACCTTGCGACGGAGCTTCGGCAAAGCACGGGCGAAGGCGGGCAGGCGTTCGAACTTGGTCTCCGACGCGTGGCTGCTCCAGTCGTTGTGATAGCGGTACTGCTTGCGGCCCTTCACATCGCGGCCGGTGGCCTGGATATGGCCTGAGGCGCGCGGACAGATCCAGACGTCGGTCCACGCCGGCGGGATGGCCAGCATGCGGATGCGGTCCAGCACCTTCTCATCGCAGATCAGGTCGCCGTGCTGGTCGTGATAGGTGAAGCCAGACCTGGCCGCCGTTCGCTTCAGACCCGGCCGCTCGTCGCTGCACCATGTCAGGCCCTTGGGAATGTCGGAGAGTGAAGCGTCGCTCAAGCGCCGGCGTCGCGGAGGGTCATCCGCAACCTTTCGTTCCATTTGTCGTGAAAGACCAATTCGGCGCTCCTGTCGGGATTGGGCAACGGCGCCGCCGCCACGCAGGTTCCACGGGCTTGACCGACGCGTCGCGCACCGCGACACGACCCTCATGAACTATCGCCACAGCTTCCACGCGGGAAACTTCGCCGATCTGGTCAAACACGCCCTTCTGCTGTGGCTGCTGGAGCGACGACAGGCGGCCGGACCGGTGACGGTGATCGACACTCACGCGGGCGCCGGCGTTTATGACCTGACCGGCGATGCGACGCGGTCGCGTGAAGCCGAGGCCGGCATCGCGCGGCTGATGAGCGCCGCGGAACGGCCACCGCTTATCGAGGCGCTGGCGGAAGAGGTCGGGACCTTGAACCCGCGGGGTGCAACCACCCTCTATCCGGGGTCGCCGCTGCTGGCCGCGGGCCGGTTGAGAGCTGAGGACCGCTATGTCGGCTACGAACTGAACCCGCCGGTGCTGGACCTGCTGACCGAAGCGCTGGCGCCCTTCGCCGGCGCAGCGGCGCGCGGCGGCGACGGCTTCGATCAGGCGGCGGTCGAGGCGAGGAAGACGCCGGGCGCACTGGTGCTGATCGATCCGCCATTCGAACGCCCGGACGATTACATCCGCGCCGCAGACGTCGGGGCCGCCGTCGCGCGTCAGGACGCCCGCGCCACGGTCGCCATCTGGACGCCGTTGAAGGACATGGAAACGTTCGACGGCTTCCTGCGCCGCCTGTCGCAATCGGGCGTGAACGGCGCACTGGTGGCCGAGGCGCGGCTGCGGCCGTTGGCCAATCCGATGAAGATGAACGGCTGCACGATGGTGGTGCTGAACCCGCCTGCGGGCGCGGAGGCCGCAGCGAGTGAAATCTGCGGCTGGGTCGCGAACACGCTGGGCGACGCCGGCGCCCGGGCCGAGGTCTGGACGACCTAGTCGATAACCTCGCCGGGCTCGTAGAGGTGCGGCTCGAAGGTGGCGATGGCCATGATCGGCTCCATCGCCTCAACCACCGACGGATGGCGGGCCATCGCCTTCCACTCGTCCCGCGACCCCCAGACGGCATGCACTGCCGCGACCTTGCCGTTCAGGCCCCGGTGCAGCGTGGCCGAAATGAAGCCGTCCAGATCTTTCTGGGCGCGGACCATGACCGCGAGATGTTCCATCAGCAGCGCCTGCCGCTCTGGTTCGCATCGATAGACGTTAATCAGGACGACGGGATCTTCGGACATGCGCGGCCCTGTAGCGCATCCGTATGACGCCGTCTCGCGCGTGCTAAGCCTTGTTCAACATCTCTGGGGTAACGACGAATGCTCAAGTTGGGCTTTGCATGTCGTTGTTACGTTTCGTCCTTACGGGTCTGGCGGCCCTTGTGATGCTCATCGCCGCCCCGGTGAGTGCGGCCCCGCCGGTTCACAATCCCGCCGCCGCCGCGCCTTCGTCGGCCGAAGCCGTGCAATTGGCGCGCTTCGTCGAGCAGCGCGCCGCCGCGACCAGCTTCGCCGACCTACGCGCCTTCGGTGAGGCCGCCATGGTCCGCAAGGATCGCGAGGGGCTGAACCGGCTCTATCACGTGACCTGGACCGTCCTGAACCAGGGCGACTTCGCGGACTCCGCCATCTGGAACCAGCGGCTGGCGGAGGGCGCCGCACGGCAGGGCGACAAGCGTTATGCCGATATCGCGCGCCTGAACACCCTGACCATTCGCTACGATCAGGGCGAGGTCGCCGTCGCCCGCGACATGCGTACCTATCTGGGCGATGACCACGACTGGTTCGTGCGCGCCCACGCCGCCCGTCTGGTGGCCCTGTCCCTGATGGATCAGGGCCGTGTCGGCGAGGGTCTGCAGATGCTCACCCGGGCGCAGGCCGACATTCCCGCCGTCGATCCCTACGCCGCCACGGCGCGCGCCGGCATCTGGGAAGTCGTCGGCATGGGACTGAAGGATCTGGACGACATCGAGGGCGCGACCGCCGCCTTCCGCAAGTTCGAGATCGACTATTCCAACCCCGCCTATCCGCGCCCCGACTTCGACAGTCTGTACAATCTGACCAAGATGTCCGTGCGGGTCGGCGATCTGGAACACGCCCAGGCGTTCTGGACCGCTCACCACCGATCGGCGAGGCGGTCGGATCTACCGTCGCTCAAGGTCTATGACAGCAGCCTGTGCGCCATGGTGGCGGACGCCCGGTCCATGCCGGGCGCGGTGTTGGCTTGCCTTGCGCCGTTCGGCGAGGACTTTGGCGACGCGGCGTTTCTGGCCATGGACATCCTGCCGCTGCGGGCGATCGCGCGGGCACAGACCGGCGACCTCGCGGGCGCCCGTCGCGATCTGACCGCCTATCGCGCCTTGGCCGGAAATGTCGGTCAGGCTTCGGACGTGGCTCATGTCGAGGCGGAAATTCTGTTCGCCGAAGGTCGCGCAAGCGAGGCTTACCGCCTTCTGCGGTCTCACATGCGTGAGGAGCAGATCGCGGACGCCCGCGGGTTCAGCTCGGGCATCCATCAGGTCACCGGCGACATGCAGCAGCAGCTGGACCAGCGCCGCGCCCAGCTGGAGACCGCCCGCGCCAACACCCGCCTGCAGGGCGCGATCATGGGCATCGGGGTGATTTTCCTGCTGTGCGCCGGCAGCGTCGTCTGGTGGCAGATGCGGCAGGGCCGGCGGCTGAAGCTCGCCCAGCGCAAGGCCGAGGAGGCGAACCGGGCCAAGAGCGAGTTCCTCGCCAATATGAGTCACGAAATCCGCACGCCCCTGAACGGCGTGGTGTCGATGGCGGATGCATTGGCGCGCCGGGATCTGGCGCCGCAGGAGCATGAGATGATCGAGCTGATCCGGTCCTCCAGTGCGACGCTGGAGCGGCTGCTTTCCGACATTCTGGACAGCGCCAAGATCGAGGCGGGGCAGGTCAGTCTGGAGCCGACGGTCTTTGTGCTGCGTCAGGCGGTGAACGACATCGGCGCCCTGTGGCGCGCCCGGGCCGACGACAAGGGCGTCGATCTGGTCGTAGACATGGACGCCGCACTGGACGGCGCCGTCGAAGGCGACGCAATCCGCCTGCGTCAGGTGCTGGCCAATCTGATCAGCAATGCGCTGAAGTTCACCAGTAAGGGTTCGGTCAGCCTGATCGTGCGCGCGGTCGGCGACGACCGCGTTCGCTTCGAGGTGCGCGATACGGGCGTCGGCTTCGACGAGGATCAGCGCAAGCGCATCTTCCAGCGCTTCCAGCAGGCCGACGGCTCGATCACCCGTCGCTACGGCGGCACCGGACTGGGGCTCGCCATCTCCCAGGCGCTGGTCACCCTGATGGGCGGTGAACTGGACTGCGAGAGCGCGCCGGGGACCGGGTCGGTCTTCTTCTTCGACATCCCACTCCCGCGCACGGACGCGGCGGTGGCGGAGATCGAGAGCGCGGACGTGGCCGAGGTCGAGGACCGGCCGCTGCGGATTCTGCTTGCCGACGACCACCCCGCCAACCGCAAGGTGGTCGAGATCATGCTTGGCGCTACGGACATGGAGCTGGAAGCCGTCGAGGACGGTCTGCAGGCCCTGAACGCCTTCAGGGGCGGTGGTTATGACGTCGTGCTGATGGACATGCAGATGCCGGTGATGGACGGCCTGACCGCCACCCACTCGATCCGCGCGCACGAGGCCGAGCATGATCTGGCCCGCACGCCGATCATCATGCTGACCGCCAACGCCCTGACCGAACATGTCGAGCAGGGGCGCGCCGCAGGGGCGGACGGGCACCTGTCCAAGCCGATCACACTGGCGACGTTGATGGCGGCGATCGGCCGGGTCCTGTCTGCGGACACGGACCTCGAGGCGGCCTGAACGCTTTTCCATGGTGGCCTTGACCCCTATGTCGGGGAGAGGAGACCGCATGACCCGCATCGCCATCCTTGAGACCGGCCGCCCGCCAGAGGCGTTGCGCGACGCCTTCGACGACTATCCGGCGCGGTTTCGGGCGCTGCTCGGCGAGGGCGTGGCGACGGTCCGGTTCGATGTGCAGGAGGGCCAGCTGCCGGCCGACGCCGCATCCTTCGCAGGCGTGATCGTGACCGGCTCGGCGGCGGGGGTCTATGACGACCTGCCGTGGATCAGACCTCTGACGGACTGGCTGAAGGCGGCGCGCGGGCGGACGCGACTGATCGGCATCTGCTTCGGCCACCAGATCATGGCCCATGCCTTTGGCGCGCGGGTCGAGAAGTCCGACAAGGGCTGGGGCGTGGGTCTGCACACCTACGATGTCGTGTCCGAAGAGACGTGGATGCATCCGCGCGCGCGGACGGTTTCGATCCCCGTTTCCCATCAGGATCAGGTGCTGGACGTTCCTTCGGACGCCCGCGTCATCGCCTGCAGCGCCTTCACCCCCTATGCCGGTCTGGCGTGGGGCGACGACGCGATGAGCTTCCAATGTCATCCGGAGTTCCAGCCCGCCTACGCCGCCGCGCTGGTCGAGGGGCGGCGGGGAAAGCGCATTCCGGACACGCTGGCCGATCAGGCCATCGACAGCCTGCGCCGGCCCAATGATCGCGATCTGATGGCCGTCTGGATTCGCCGCTTCCTCGGGCTGATCCCGCCGCCGGATGAAGCCGCGGGCTCAGGCATCTAGGGCCACTTCACGACCGGCGGCATGGAGCTGAGGATCGAGTCGACGTTGCCGCCGGTCTTCAGCCCGAACATCGTGCCCCGGTCGTAGAGCAGATTGAACTCGACATATCGGCCGCGCCGCACCAGTTGCTCCTCACGCTCTTCCGCTGTCCATGGCTCGGCCATCCGGCGAGCGACGATGTCGGAATAGACGCGCAGGAAGGCCTCCCCTACGTCGCGGGTGAACGCGAAGTCGCGGGTGTAGTCGCCGCTGTCGTGGTGGTCGTAGAAGATGCCGCCGGTCCCGCGCGGCTCGTTGCGGTGGGGCAGGAAGAAATACTCGTCGCACCAGGCCTTGAACTTCGCGTGCCAGTCCGGATCGTGGGCGTCGCAGGCGGCCTTCATGGCGGCGTGGAAATCGACGGTGTCCGGGGCGTCCTGCCGACGGTCGACATCCAGCACGGGCGTCAGGTCGCCGCCGCCGCCAAACCAGCTGCGGGTCGTCGAGATGAAGCGGGTGTTCATATGCACCGCCGGCACGCGCGGACTGACCGGATGGCAGATCAGGCTGATGCCGGTGGCGTGGAAGCGCGGATCTTCTGCCGCGCCGGGCACCGACTTGGCGTAGTCGGTCGGGAAGGCGCCGTGGACGGTGGAGACGTGCACCCCGACCTTTTCGAACAGCCGGCCGTGCATCATGCCCATGACCCCGCCGCCGCCCTCGGGCCGCGTCCATGGCGTGCGGACGAAGCGGCCGGGTTCGCCGGGAAACAGGTCGGCGGGGGCCGCGTCCTCAAGCGCCTCGAAACCGGCGTGGATGCGGTCGCGCAGGGTCTCGAACCAGGCCCGGGTCTCAGCCTGCTTCAGGGCAAGGGGATCGGTGGTCACATCGCTCATGCGGCTCCTCTAATCCCTCGGCGCGTAGGCGAGAAGCGCCGATGACGCCGCGGGGTGATGCGGCCTATACCGGCGTCATGCCGACCTCGCGTCTGACCGCACTGCTTGTTCTCGTCGCCGCCGCCAGTGTGCTGGGTCTCGCGCCCATACTGGTGCGCCTGACCGAGACGGGACCGGCGGCGGCGGGGCTGTGGCGGCTGATGTTCGCCCTGCCGCTGCTCACCATCCTCGCCGCTCGCTCGGGCGCCGCAGGGGAGGGCGGTTTCGGCCATCCCAGTCCCTGGATGCTGCTGGCGGGTCTGTTCTTCGCGCTCGACATGAGCTTCTGGCACTACGGGCTGGTCCTGACCTCGGTCGCCAACGCTACGGTGCTGTGCAATCTGACGCCTGTGGTGGTCACCGGTTTCGCGTGGTTGGTGCTGAAAGAGCGGCCGCGCAACCTGTTCCTGCTGGCGCTCGTGCTGGCGATGGCGGGCGCCGCCGCGATGGCGTTAGGGGCGTCGAGCGAGGGCGCGGCGCGGGACCGGACCCTGCTGGGGGATATGCTCTCCCTTTCGGTGACGGTCTGGTACGCCAGCTATTTCCTCGCCATCCAGCGCGCCCGCCGGGCGGCGACGGCGCAGAAGGTGATGCTGTGGTCCACGGCGGCCGGCATTCCGCTGATGCTGCTGGCCGCCCTGATCATGCGCGAGCAGATCGTTCCGCTGGGCGCGGCAGGGTGGGCTGCCTGCATCGGACTGGGACTGGTGCATGTGGCCGGACAGGGCGGCGTGGCCTGGGCGCTGGGCCGGCTGCCGGCCGCGCTGACGGCCGTGACCATTCTCGTTCAGCCAGTCGTGGCGGGCCTGTTGGGCTGGCGCATCTTCGGCGAGACGCTGACGCCGATCCAGTTGGCCGGCGGCGCGGTGGTGCTGGCCGCCGTCGTTCTGGCCCAGTGGTCCTCCAGACGCAAAACGGGCGCGGAAGCCGAAGCCGCCGCGCCCGTCGTATCCGCGAAGGCGGACCTTTAGGTCAGAGAACCTTCAGGTCGACCGCCGACGTCTTGCCGCGCTGGGATTCCAGCTCGTATTCGACCTTGGCGTTTTCATCGAGGCCTTGGAGGCCTGCCTTTTGAACAGCGGTGATGTGGACGAAAACGTCCTGACCGCCGCCATCAGGCTGGATGAAGCCGAAACCCTTGGTCGGGTTGAACCACTTGACCGTGCCGGTCGCCATAATGCGTCTCCGTAAACGCGCTTTCCAGGCGGACGCCCCGACGGGGTCATCCGTCAGCCCATCTGGACAAGCTCGTTCATCGAACCAGCGAGCACGGGGGTGGAGACCGCGCGAAATCCGGACTGCGGGACGAAGTTCTCCACCGCAAAGCCGGACCGGTCAACCCGCTTTCGCCTCCAGCCTCCGGCGCTCCTCGGGCGAAGGTCCCATGGCGCAGAGGCTGTGGGGCGCGCCATCCAGATGCAGGTGGTTGGCGTGGGCGGCGTTGTAGTCCGGCGTCAGCACCGTCGAGAACAGCCGGCAGGCGCCGTCCCGCACCTGTCGCAGGAAGATGGCGGCCGGGGCGCCGCCGGGCCCTTGACCATCCCAATCGTCCAGCACGGATATGGTTCTGCCGTCCTTCAGGGTGACCGATCCGACATCCAGCGCATTGGCCCGGGCATGCTCGCTGGGCCGGTCCGCGCTCTCGGTCGAGCCATAGATGCGCCGGCAGGAATAGGTGCCGTAGCTCTGCACCGACGCAAGCTCCGATCCCATGGCCTGGGCTGCCGGTCGCAGCACCTGTCGGTCCCAGATCACATATCGCAACGCGAGCGGGCATTGCATGGGGCTGTCGGCCGGTGCGATGGGCGTAACGTCCCCTCCGGCGATGCGGACCGCGCCCTGAACGATGCAGAAGCCGCCGTCATTCAGGTCTTCGGCGCGCTGGACCTCGACCCCGGCCTCCCGCAGGCGACGCATGCAGTCATCGGTCCTGACCTCGACAACCTCGGGCCTCTCGGCGCGCGAGAGCTCGAACTTGCTGATGCGCGCTTCGGTCGCGGCGCCGATCGGATGACGGATGTCCAGCGGCGTCCACGGCAGGTCCTGGGGCGGAGCCAGCCCGTCGATCAGGGCGAACACGGCGCAGGCGCCCAGCGCCACGCTGACGCCGCCACTCCAGAGATCAGCGATTTCGCGGCTCATTCATACGGTAAAGCCTGGAGCCGCGATCCGCTCCCTCAGGCGGCGTAGAGCGTCATCAGACTCCGGGCCAGCGCCTGATTGGCCGGGCCGCCCTTGCTGCGCTCGTTGGCGATGCACAGCACGGCCAGTCCCTTGTCGGGCGCGACCTGAGCGATCGCGTGCCACATGGTGTTGGAGCCCTCGTGCCCGAGTGTGGCCCCGAGCGCCGGATCGGCTCGTACTCCCCAGCCATAGGCGTACGGCGGCGGCGCGCCCTCGGGCGGCGTCGTCAGATACGCCAAGGCTTCGGGCCGGATCAGGCCGCCGCCCTGGGTCAGATAGAGGTGCAGGAACCTCGCATAGTCGGCGACGGTCATATGCATGCGTCCCGCCGGCCCGAAGACCGGCGGGTTATCGGCGCCGCGCGCCGGGTCGACCGCGCCCATGGTCTCGCCCATCAGGCGGTGGCCCCACGGCTGATCCCCCTGCGGCGCCCCATGACCGACAGACGCCATGCCCAGCGGATCGAACACCTCGGCCTTGATGGCGTCTTCCCAAGGGCGATCGATCAGCCGCTCGATGACGGCGCCGGCCAGAACGTAGTTGGCGTTGGAATAGCTGAAGGTTCCCCGCGTTCCCGTCGGGGTCTTGTCCAGCACCATTGCGGTGAAGTCGATGCGCTGCTGACGCGTCGGGCGCTGGTCCTGATGCCCGGCGATCAGGACCTCGCGCGTCATCACATCGCGATCCGAAATCCCCGAGCGATGGCACAGCAGGTCGTCGATGGTCACGGGCTGGAGCGCGGGATCGATAGTCAGATCCGGGAAAACCTCGGCCAGTGTCGCGCCCCACTTCCCCCGGCCCTGCTCGACCAGTCGGGCATAGAGCACGGCCGTCATCGCCTTGCCGTTGGACCCGAGGTGCCAGAGATGATCCAGCGTCGCCGGCTCGCTGCCGCCGGAGCGGCGGACACCCCGCACGCCGGACCAGATCACGCCGTCCCGCCCAACGACGGCGGCGACCATGGCGGGCGGTGCGTGCTGCGTGAACTCGGCGTCGAGCGCTGCATTCGCCTGATCCGACGGCGCCTCCCGGGCGAGGGCGGGAAAGGCGGCGGCGACAGGCGCGAGCGCGAGCCCGCCCAGCAGGGCGCGGCGGTTGGTGATCAGCATCGAACATCCCCTGTTTGTCTTCATCGTCCTAGCCGCAGCACGCCATCCGAACACGTGAGTTCGTGGTCAGGATCAGGGCCGCATCTGGTCTTGCCTGAAACAGTCCTGCAACACAGCAGCATTGCCGTCCGGGCGTCTCGCGAGCACGATGGCCGGATGAGCAAGAAATCCGACGCCTATGACGACGCGCTCGAACAGTTGCAGATCCTGCTGGTCGAGACCCAGGCCTGGACCATCGACGAAGGCCGCAAGACCCTGATCGTGTTCGAGGGTCGCGACAGCGCGGGCAAGGATGGGGCGATCAAGCGCATCACCGAATACGCCTCGCCGCGCCAGACCCGCGTCGTCGCCCTGCCCAAGCCGACCGAGCGCGAGACCAGCCAGTGGTATTTCCAGCGTTATGCGCCGCATCTGCCGGCGGGCGGCGAGACGGTGATTTTCAACCGCTCTTGGTACAATCGCGCCGGCGTCGAGCCCGTGATGGGGTTCTGCACCCCTGCGCAGCATGAGCAGTTCCTCCGGGACGCCCCGCGCTTCGAACAGATGCTGGCCGAGAACGGCGTCAACATCATCAAGCTGTGGCTGGATATCTCCAAGAAGGAGCAGGCGAAGCGGCTGGAGGAGCGGGTCGAGGATCCCCTGAAGCGGTTCAAGGTGTCGTCGCTGGACTCCGAGGCCCAGTCCCGCTGGGATGCCTATTCCGGCGCCCGTGACCGCATGCTGGACGAGACCGACCACAAGGCCGCGCCGTGGATGGTGGTCGCTACCGACGACAAGAAGACGGCCCGGCTGAACATCATGCGCCACATCCTGCGCACGATCGGCGGGCCCGGCGCGAGGGCCGACAAGCCGGATGGCGACGTGGTCTTCGCCGCGTCAAAGGCGAGCGGCCGGCTGTTCCGCTGATCAGAAGCCCAGCTCTGCCCGCAGGGTCCTCGGGTCCAGTCCGCCTTGCCGTAGCTCCGCGAGCGTGACCGACCGGTCGCGCTTGGCGTAGCGCCGGCCATCCTCGCCGGTCAGCAGGCGGTGATGGCGATAGACGGGCGTCTGCCAGCCCATCAGCGCCTGCAGCAGCACCTGAATATGCGTGGCCTCGAACAGATCCTGTCCCCGGATGACATGGGTGATCCGTTGCAGGGCGTCGTCGTGGGCGACCGCCAGATGGTAGGCCGTGCCCGCATCCTTGCGGGCCAGCACCACGTCGCCGGCTGTTTCCGGACGCGCCGGGATCAGGCCGCGTTCTCCGTCAGGGCCTTCGCCCTCCTCGACGAAGGCGAGTGCATTCCACGCCCTTTCGCCCAGCAGATCGCGCGCGCGGTCCAGTGAAAGCCGCCACGCAAAGGGTCGTCCCTCGGCCAGCAGTTGCGCCTCCTCGTCGGCCGGATGGGGACCCGGCCGGGCGGCCTCGACCGGTCCGTGGGGCGCATCGCCGATGGCGTCCATGATCTCCTTGCGGGTCCGGAAGCATCGGTACATCAGCCCCCGGCGCTCCAGCGTATCGACCACCGTCGCATAGTCGGGAAGATGCTCCGACTGCCGCCGGACCGGCGTCTCCCAGTCCAGTCCGAGCCAGCCGAGATCTTCGAGAATGCGGGCGTCGAACCCGGGCCGGCAACGCGTCGGGTCGATGTCCTCGATGCGGAGAATGAATCGCCCGCCCGCCGCCTTGGCCGCATGCCATGCCGTCAGGGCCGAGAAGGCGTGACCCCTGTGCAGGCGGCCGGTCGGGGAGGGGGCGAAGCGGGTGGCGAACATCGTCAGGGTTCGCCCAGAATGACTTCCCAGTCGCGAGCGGTGTGGATGATGCGAATGATCTGAACCTCGGCGGAAATACGATAGAAAATGAGGTAGTTGCCGACCGGTCTTTTTCTAAGTCCGATCCGTGGATTCTCGCCATATCGATGCGCGAGGGTGGACAGTTCGGCGCAAGCCTTGCGCAGGCGCGAAATGAACTTCAGCGCGTCGCCCGGACTGTCCTGTGCGATCCAGTCGCCGATTGCGATCAGATCAAGCCGAGCCGGCGCCGTCAGGACAACCCTCATTCCTGAGGCGAGCCATACCGCTGAGCGAGTTCGTCGAAGACGTCGTCGATATCAAGTAGTTCGCCGCGGTCTGCTGCATCTATGCCTTCCTGCAGCTTCATCATGAGTTCGGCCAGTCGAGCTTCGCGCTCCTGAACAAGCCGGACCCCGGCGCGCAAGACTTCGCTCTTCGACCCGTAACGGCCATTAGCTACAAGATCGGCGACGATCGGCTCGAGAGCCCCAAGTTCTACGGTCATGGTCATGATATAATAATAGATGTTATCGGCCGGATGACAACGGCCGAATGCCGCTGTTTGGGTGGTTCTGGGTGGGCGCATTACCGGATACCCTGGCGCGATGCAGACACCCTATTGGTTCGACGACATCGAGGCCGCGCGTCGTACGGTGGTCGGGATCGATCCTCGGCTCGCCCGCGCCCACGCCCAGACGCCCGCCTTCGAGTGGCGGCGGCGGATCGGCGGGTTCGAGGGACTGTTTCACATGATCGTCGATCAACAGGTCTCGCTGGCGTCGGCCGTGGCGATCTGGGCGCGGGTGGAGGCGGGACTGGGCGGCGAGGTGACGCCGGAGCGCACGCTGGCGACGCCGATCGAGGCGTTGCGCAGCATGGGGCTGTCGATCCAGAAGGCGACATATGGCCATGAGATCGCCCGCGCCCATGTTGAGGGCCGTATCGACTTCGACCATCTTGAGCGGCTGTCGGACGAGGAGGCGACCGCGCGGCTGGTGGCCATCAAGGGCGTCGGTCGATGGACGGCGGAGACCTTCCTGATGTTCGCCGAGGGGCGGCGGGATGTCTTCCCCGCCGGAGACATCGCCCTGCAGGAGGCCATGCGCTGGGCGGACGGGTCGCCGACGCGGCCGAAGGAGCGGGACGCCTATCTGCGGTCGGAAGCATGGAAGCCGCACCGCAGCGTGGCGGCGCATCTGCTGTGGGGCTGGTATGGCGCGGTGAAGCGGGGCGAGGCGACTCTGGAGGATGCGCTCATCTCCCGCTAGGAAAAGGACATGACACCCATCGTCGATCCCGCCCTGGCCGACCCGAAGACCGTGCTCGGCGCGCTCGACTTCGCCGGCGTGGCCGTGTTCGCGGCGACCGGCGCGCTGGCGGCGGCGCGACAGAAGCACGACCTCGTCACCTTCGCCTTTTTCGGCGCCATCACCGGTGTGGGCGGCGGCACCCTGCGCGACCTGCTGATCGGCGCGCCGGTCTTCTGGGTGCATGACTGGCGCTATATCGCCGTCTGTCTGGCGGCCTCGGTGGCGGTCTGGATGATCGGCAGCCGGCCGTGGCGGTTCCGGGCCCTGCTGTGGCTCGATGCGATCGGTCTGGCCGCCTACGGCGTGATGGGCGCGGCCAAGGCCGAGGCGTTCCAGATCGCGCCGCTGATCTGCATCGTCATGGGCGCGCTGACGGCCTGCTTCGGCGGGATCGTGCGGGACATCCTCGCGGGCGAGCCGTCGATCCTGCTGAGGCGCGAGATCACCGTCTCCGCGGCCCTGCTGGCCGCGACGATTTTCGTCGTAGCCCGCTCCCTCGGGCTGGAGGCCTGGCCCGCGGCCTTTATCGCCGCGCCGATCGGCTTCGCGCTTCGGGCCGGGGCGCTTCATTGGGGCTGGAGCCTGCCGGCGTTCCCGGGAACGGTGCAGCGCTGACGCCGTCGCCGAACCTTCGCCGAACAGTCATCGCCAAGCCGTCGAATCGGGACTAGCCTGAAGGCTCAGACAAGGAAGGAGACGTGTCTTCAGTCCTGTCGCCTCAATGACCCTCTGCCCGCGGGAGAGGACCTGATGCAGGTTCTCCAGAACCCGCCGTCCGGCTGGCCGGCCCTTGTGCTGAACGCCGACTTCCGCCCGCTGTCCTATTTCCCGCTGTCGATATGGTCGTGGGAGGAGACGGTGAAGGCGGTCTATCAGGACCGCGTCGACGTGGTGTCGGTCTACGACAAGGTCGTGCGCAGCCCGTCCATGGAGATCCAGCTGCCCAGCGTGATCGCGCTGAAAAGCTATATCGATCAGGACCGCCAGCCCGCCTTCACCCGCTTCAACGTCTTCCTGCGTGACGGCTTCGCCTGCCAGTACTGCGGCGACACGGCCGAGCTGACTTTCGACCATGTGATCCCGCGCAGCCGGGGCGGGCGCACGACGTGGGAAAACATCGTCGCCGCCTGTGGACCCTGCAACCTGCGCAAGGGCGGCCGCACGCCCCAGCAGGCCGGCATGCCCATCCGCCGCGCGCCGCATCGGCCGAACGCCTGGCAGCTTCAGGAACTGGGCCGCCGTTTTCCGCCGCACTACCTGCACCAGAGCTGGCTGGATTATCTCTACTGGGACATCGAGCTGGAGCCCTGATGTGCGAAAGCCCGCGCCTGTCGACGCGGGCTTCGAAGACAGCGGCGCCGCCGGTTTACTGCGCCTTGAACTGGCTTTCGCTCCAGCCGGTGACCAGCACCTGACCGTCAAGGCTCACGCTGCCGGCAGGCACGGTACGCGTCGCGCCATCGGCGGTCCGCATGACGAACGACGTGGCGCGGCCTTCGGTGTTGCGGACGACCTCGGTCACGGTTCCCAGCATCGCGCCGTCCGAGCTGTGGATCATGGCCCCGCTCTGGATAGCCGCGTCCACGGCGGCGCCGTCGCGGTCAGCACGGGCCTGAGCCTGGACGTCAGCGTTCGCGTTGACATTCGGGCGGGCGTCGCGAGCTGCGTTGCGCGCATCCCGCACCGTTTCCCGCGTCATGCCGGCCGCGCCCTGAACCGTGTCGCGGGTGGTGGAGCCAACGCCCTGAACAACCTGTCCGACAGGCGGAGTCGTCACGCCGACATTGCCGCCGACCTGACCGGTTAGACCGCCAGCGACCTGGGCTGACGCAGAGCTCGCGAGGAGCAGTGTCGCGGCTGCGGCGGATACATAAATCATCGATTTCATGGTGGAATTCCTCAAAGGACGGATGTCCCCCTTGCGGTGAGGAAACGAACGGGGGAATGGCGGGTTCCTGTGTCGGGCCGCGTACGGCCCCGCTCCCTGTCCGGAATCCCCGCATGAAAATCCGCGTCCGCGCCGAACTGGTCTATCGCTTCGAGCCGCCGACGGACGCGATCTACAAGATTCAGGTCGCGCGGTGGCCGGGCCAGAATATTCTCGAGGAGCGGCTGACCACCTCGCCGCAGGTCCAGTTCATCGAGGACGAGGACGACGAGTTCGGCGCCCGCACCCTTCGCGCCCACCTGTCCGGCGAGGTATCGCTGACCTATGAGGCCTTGGTCGACAACGGCAGTCTGAAGGGTCTGCCGCCGGTGACGGTCCAACACGACTGGAACGACCTACCTTCAGAGGTGCTGACGTATCTGAATGGCAGCCGCTACTGCCCGTCCGACCAGTTCGGCCGGTTCGTGGAGCGGACGTTCGGCGGCACCATCGGCGGCGACCGGGTGCTCAGGATTCTCGACTGGATCGCGGAGAATGTGGACTACGAGCCCGGTGTGTCCGACAGCGAGACCACCGCCGCGCGCACCTTCATCGACCGGGCGGGCGTGTGCCGGGACTTCACCCACCTGGGCATCACCCTGTGTCGCGCGTCGGGCATTCCGGCGCGCGCGGTCAGCGCCTTTGCGCATCAGCTGAATCCGCCGGACTTCCACGCCATCTTCGAGGTCTGGCTGTCGAACGGCTGGTGGTTGGTAGATCCGACGCGACTGGCGCCGGTCGAGGGTCTGGTGCGCATCGCCTGTGGGCGCGATGCGGCGGACATCGCCTTTCTGACGACGCAGGGGACCTGCGAGCTGGTCCGTCAGTCGGTTACGGCCGAGGCGGTCTGAGACGCCTTCCACGTCTCGATGAAGTCGAGGCGGCGCAGCACCTTGCTGTCGGGATCGATCAGCACATGCGCGCCGTCACGCACGCGAAGGACGCCCCTACCATCGCGCATGGACAGGATTTGACGACGTCCATCCACCTCCACATCGACCGGCATCGGGAAGACCGCGCCGTCGCCGGTCACCCATTCCAGCGTCAACCGGCCGGCCTCCCGCGTCTGACGCAGGTCGGGCAGGGAGGCGTTGTAGAGATAGCCGCGGAAGAACCAGGTCAGGTCGCGTCCGGTCTCCTGGTTGACGATGGACAGGAACTCGTCGGTCGTGCCGTTACGCGGCCGGAACTGGCCGGGGCGCGGATCGGCCGTGCCGTAAACCAGCCGGGTCACTGAGCGGAAGAAGGCCTCGTCGCCGATCAGCCGGCGCAGCGAGTGGGCGATCAGCGAACCCTTGCCGTAGATGTCCCCGCCCGGGCCGATATCGCCGTCGTAGACCTGGCTCTCGGTCATCTCGCGCCCAGAGACGATCGGGAATTTGTTCACCAGCCCCTGTCGCGACTTCAGCAGCGAGGCCTGCATGGCCATGTCGCCGTGCAGCCAGCGGTCATAGAGCGGCTGCATGTAGCTGCCGAGCCCTTCGTGCAGCCACATGTCGTCGGCGTTGCGGTTGGTCAGCTGATTTCCGAACCACTCATGCGACAGCTCGTGGTGCAGCAGCCAGTCGAAGCCCCGGCCGTCCAGCTTGTAGCGATTGCCGTAGGCGTTGATGGTCTGGTGCTCCATACCCAGATGCGGCGTCTCGACCACGCCCATCTTCTCGTCGGCGAAGGGATAGGGGCCGACGGTCGCCTCGTAGAAGTCCAGCATGGGCGCGAACTGGGCGAACAGGGCTTCGACCTTGGCCGGATCGTCGGACTTCAGATGCCAGTAGGTGGTCGGGAAGCTGTTGCCGAACCGGCTGTGATAGGTTGCCGTTCGCTCTTCGTAGGGGCCGACAGTCAGGGCGATGGCGTAGGTGTTCGGATTGGCCGCCGACCAGTTCCATGTCGTCCAGCCGTCGCCATGATCTTCCTTGCCCATGAAGCGGCCATTGGACGGCGCGGACAGGTTCGACGGCACGGTGATGTGCAGGTCCACCCGGCCGGGCTCAGCCAGCGGGTGGTCGATGCAGGGCCAGAAGATATCGCAGCCTTCGCCCTGCACCGCCGTGGCGATCCACGGCTCGCCGGTCGGCGCTGTCTCCCACTGGAAGCCGCCGTTCCAGGGCGAGTTCGGCGCGACCCGGGGCTGGCCGGCATAAGCGATGCGGAGCTGAACGGTCTGGCCGGCCGCCAGCGTGCGGCCCAGTTCGACCGTCAGCCGGCCTTCCGGATTCGACCACCGGTCCGCTGGAACAGGCTGCCCGTCAACCGACACCATCGAAATGACCAGCAGGGTATCCAGCTCGACCGCCAGCCGGTTGATCGGCGCGGTGGCGGTGAAGTCCAGCACGGCGACGGCGTCGATGGCCTTGTCGTCGGGAATGACCTTGATCGACAGGTCGGCCCTGTCAAACCGCATGGCCAGCTGCTCCGCTGTGCGGGGCTGGTCGGTCTGCAGGGTGAAGGGCGTGGACTCCCTTGCCGCCTCCTGCGCCAGCGCGGATCCGGCGATCAGCAAGAGGACGGCGGCGAGCGTGGTGCGCATCGCCCTCACCGACGCGCGGCCCGGTATGCGGCCAGCCGATCGACCTCGTCCAGCTGGCGCAGGATCTTGTTCTCGGGATCGATGATCACCGGCGCGCCACGCGGAATGTCGATCGAGCCGCGGCCATCACGCATCGGCACCGTGTGCAGCCGACCGGCCACCTCGACCTCGACCGGCATGGGGAAGACGCCGGCCGGCGTCGACCAGGACAGGTTCAGCCTGTCGCCGTCGCGCGTCTGGTTCAGCACGGGCAGCGACGCTTCGTAGAGGTAGGCGTTGAAGAACCAGTCGTAGTTTCGGCCCGTCACCGAGTTGACGATCTCGTTGAATTCGGGCGTCGAGCGGGTCTGGGGCGTGAAGTTGCCGGGTTCCGGATCTGGGCGTCCGTAGACGAGGATACGCAGCGCCCGGAAGAAGTCCGCGTCGCCCAGGGTCATGCGCAGGGTGTGCGTGACCAGCGAGCCCTTGGAATAGATGTCGCCGCCCGGCCCGGTCGGGTCGTTATAGACCTGATCCACCGTCTTCGGCGTCCGTGACACGATCGGCGCGCGGTTCAGCAGGCCCTCGCGCTGGTTTGCCAGCTCGCGCTGCATATAGCGTTCGCCCCGCAGCCAGCGGGCGTAGAGCGGCTGCATATAGCTGCCCAGCCCTTCGTGCAGCCACATGTCGTCGGCGTTCCAGTTGGTCAGCTGGTTGGCGAACCACTCGTGACTGAACTCATGCTGCAACAGCCAGTCGTAGCCCCGCTCATCCAGTTTGAACTCATTGCCGTAGGCGTTGATGGTCTGGTGCTCCATGCCCAGATGCGGCGTCTCGACCACGCCCATCTTTTCGTAGCCGAAGGGGTAGGGCCCGACGGTCTGTTCGAAGAAGTCCAGCATCTGCGGAAACTCGGCGAACAGGCGCTGGACGTCCTCCGGCTTGTCGGACTTCAGGTGCCAGAAATACATCGGGATGACGTTGCCGAACCGGCTCTGATAGTCGGCCGAGACCTCTTCATACGGACCGACGGTGACGTTGACGGCGTATATGTTCGGGTGACGGACGGTCCAGTTCCAAGTCGTCGTGCCATCGCCGTTGTCGGTCTTGCCCTGAAAGGTCCCGTTGGCGGGCGCGCTGAGGTTCGACGGCGCGGTGATGTGGATGTCGACCTGACCCGGCTCGGCGTTGGAGTTGTCGATGCAGGGGAAGATCAGGTCGCAGCCGTCCAGCTGCACCGCCGTGGCGATCCACGGCTCGCCGGTCGGCGCCGTCGCCCAGACCCAGCCGCCGTTCCACGGGGCGCGACGGGCCGTACGGGGCTGACCGCCATAGGCGATGCGCAGAGAGGTCGTCTCTCCAGCTTGCAGCGTGCGCGGAAGCTGGATCGTCATCCGGCCTTCGGGATTGCTCCATCCGTCACGGGCGATGGTCTGACCGTCCACCTGCACGTCCGAGACATCGAACAGGGCGTCCAGCTCAACCACCAGCCGGTCGACAGGGGCCAGGGCCGTGAAGTCCAGCACGCCCACGCCGCGCATGGCCTTCTGGTCGGGCAGTACGGTCAGGGAGATGTCGGCCTTGTCGAACCGCACCGCCTCCTGCTCGGGCGTGCGCGGCTGGTCGGTCTGAAGGGTGAAGGCCGAGGATTCAGGGCCGCCCTGGGCGTTCCTGTCCTGTGCCAGCGCGCCATTGGCGACGAGGGCGGCCCCGCCCAGAATGAGGATTCGCGCGAGTGCACGGGTGATCATTCAGCCCTCCATCGATCAGCGGTCTGAACCCTAGGCGGGATGGTCGTCGCGCCAAATGAACTCCCTGTAATGTTCAGAGGTCCAGCCCACGGGCCTTGCGCTGGGCTTTCGTCGCCCGCCGCGCCCACGCCCTGTCGATCTGCTCGCGCAGCCGCTCGTCATCGGCCGCCTCGTAGCGGACCAGCACGGCCGGCCAGCCCTCGAAATGCGGCGTCTGCCAGTAGGTCTGAGGCTCAGTCGCCATCAGGAACTCGACCGTACCCTTGTCGAGCCCGAGTGCGAGGGAATCCGGCTCTCGCGAATCGTTGACGATCCAGTGTCCGCACACCCGGACGCATCGCCCACCGTGCAGGTTTGAGTCCTCTGCACTGGGCTGACCGAGGGCGTAGGCGAACATCTCGTCGCGGGTCATTGCCCGACTGTGCCGTCGCCACGGGCAAAGAAAAAGGCCGGCGTGTCCGCCGGCCTCTTCAAAACCTTTGTGCAGTCGCCGATCAGGCGGCGGCGGCTTGCTCGGCCAGCTTGGCCTTGACCTGACGCTTGATGCGCTGGGCGCTGATCGATAGCTGCTCGTCCTTCGCCTTGACGATGAAGGCGTCAAGGCCGCCCTTGTAGTCCAGCGTGCGCAGCGCGGCGTTCGAGATGCGCAGCGAGAAGGTCTGGCCGAGGGCCTCCGAGGTCACCTTGACCGCCTTCAGCGACGGCAGGAAGCGACGCTTGGTCTTGATGTTCGAGTGGCTCACGCTGTTGCCGACCATGGGGCCGATACCGGTGAGTTCGCAACGACGCGACATCTGACTATCCTTCGGGTGCGGTCCGCGAGAGCAGACGCATTAAACAGGTGCGCGCGGGAGGGCATCCCGCGCGAGAGGGGGGCGTATAGAGGAAGAGTCCCGCGCGCGTCAAGGCGGCCCGACGACGCCAGACCCGTTCAACCGCCGTTCAGGCGCATCTATATAGACGACATGATCATGAGACCGAACCTCGCCTCCCTGACCCGCCTTCTCGCCGTCGCCGCGCCGGTCGTAGCCGGCGGCCTCATGCTCGGCTCGCCGGCTCCCGCACCCGCCCAGAGTCCGCCGCCCGTGCTGCCCGGCTACTGGGAATACACCACCAGCGCGGTCGGCGTTCGGGACACCGAACAGAAATGCGTCCGCCCCAGCGAGATCAATCGCTTCTTCGGCGGCCTGTCCACGCGGCGCTGGCAGTGCACCTATCCGGTGCGCGAGGTCGGAAACGGCCGCGCCCGGTTCGAGGGCGCCTGTCAGGACCGCAAGAACCGTCGCGTCAACGTGCGGCTCAACGGGACCTACCAGCAGGAAAGCTTCCGCTTCACCGGCGGCGCCCAGCTGGCCCGCGGCACGCCCTATCTGCCGGCGTCGATCACCGCCCGCCGTATTGCGGCCCAGTGCCCGGCCAACGCCGAGTATTTCTGAGCCTCACCGGCGATTTCGCCCTACCGCCCAGTGATCATCGTCCTATCTATGCCGTAGCCCGTCCGCCGCGCCCGGCGGTATGTTCGCTTGCTCACGAGGACGCCCCATGAAGACCATCGGTTACGCCGCCCAATCCACCACGGCCCCGCTGGCGCCGTGGGAGTTCGATCGCCGTGAGCTCCGCGCCAACGACGTGCAGATGGAGATCCAGTACTGCGGCGTCTGCCACTCGGACCTGCACCAGGCGCGTAACGACTGGGGCTGGTCGTCGTATCCGGTGGTGCCGGGCCATGAGATCGTAGGCGTCGTCACGGCCGTCGGGCCGGAAGTGACGAGGTTCAAGGAAGGCGACCGCGTCGCCGTCGGCTGCATGGTCGACAGCTGCCAGCATTGCGACCAGTGCGAAAAGGGCGAGGAGCAACTCTGTCGCCACGGCAACACCCAGACCTACAACGGCAAGGACAGGATCACGGGCGAGCCGACCTATGGCGGCTATTCCAAACATCTTGTGGTGCGTCAGGAGTTCGTCCTGTCGGTGCCGGATGCGCTGGACATCGCCAAGGCCGCGCCCCTGCTGTGTGCGGGCATCACGACCTGGTCGCCGCTGAAGACCTGGGGCGTCAAGGAAGGCACCCGCGTCGGTGTCATCGGTCTGGGTGGGCTGGGACACATGGCGGTCAAGCTGGCCGCGGGCCTCGGCGCACATGTGACGGTGCTCAGCCGCACGGCGGACAAGGAAGCCGATGCGAAGGCGTTGGGCGCGCATGAACTGCTGGTCTCGTCGGACAAGGCGGCGATGAAGGCGGCGACGAACAGCCTCGACCTGATCATCGACACCGTGCCGGTGAAACACGACCTCAACCCCTACATGCCGCTGCTCGACATCGACGGCACCCTGGTCATCGTCGGCCAGCTGGGTCCGATGGAGGAGATGTCGACCCTGCCGCTGCTGCTGGCCCGTCGCCGGGTCTCCGGCTCGCCCATCGGCGGCATCCGCGAGACGCAGGAGATGCTCGATTTCTGCGCCGAGAAAGGCATCCTTCCCGACGTCGAGATGATCCGCATGGACGAGATCAATCACGCCTTCGACCGGATGGAAAAGTCCGACGTCCGCTACCGCTTCGTCATCGACATGAGCTCGCTGGACCAGCCGGCGGCCTGACACCGACTAGATTCACACAGCAAAAAGGCCCGGGATCGCTCCCGGGCCTTTTCGTTTCAGCGATGCGCGTCTGATCAGGCGGCTTCGGCAGCGGGGACGATGGCCTTCTTGGCGCTCAGCGACTTGCCGAGCAGCTCGACGGCCGCGTCCTTGTCGATCTTGTTGGCGGCCGCGACTTCGCGGGCCATGCGGTCCAGCGCCGATTCATAGAGCTGGCGCTCCGAATAGGACTGTTCCGGCTGGGTCTCGGCGCGGTGCAGGTCGCGGACGACCTCGGCGATCGAGATCAGGTCGCCCGAGTTGATCTTGGCTTCGTATTCCTGCGCCCGACGCGACCACATGGTGCGCTTGATGCGGGCGCGGCCCTTGAGAACGGTCAGGGCCTTGGTGACGGTGTCGTCGGCGGCCAGGGTGCGCAGGCCGGCGGTCTTGGCCTTCTTGGTCGGGACGCGCAGGGTCATCTTCTCGTGGTCGAAGGTCACGACATAGACCTCCAGCGACATGCCGGCGACTTCCTGGGTCTCGACCGCCGCGACCTTGCCGACGCCGTGCGCCGGATAGACGACCGCGTCGCCAACCTTGAATTCCAGACCCGTCTTGCTCGTCATGTCATTCCTTTCCCGGCGCAGGGGAAAAGGGGAGGCGCAGGCGCATCGACAATAGAAGGCCATGCCGGCGGACAGGCTCCGCAGGCTATGTCAGTCAGTCGTCAAATGCGGAAACGGATCACCCAACCTCTGGCCGATCCCGCCTGCATGGGCGGGATTCTGTCGCAAACGCGGGCGGCGCGAGGTTTTCGCATCCGCCCGACCCAATGACAGGAACCTATCACAAATCTGCGGAATTTCAAAATGTCCACAGCGTCAGTGGACGGAGGACCGTAAATCTTCTCCCCGGAAGAGGCTGACGCTACGTCAGGAACCCTTGCCGGGCTTCGTCGAGAAGTATTTCTCGAACTTGCCGGTCTCGCGCTCGAACTGTTCCTTGTCCGACGGCGGCGTGCCCTTGACCGTGATGTTGGGCCAGACCTTGGCGTATTCGGCGTTGATCTGCAGCCACTTGCCGTCCGGCTCGTCCTCTGTGTCAGGCACGATGGCGTCAACGGGGCACTCGGGCTCGCAGACGCCGCAGTCGATGCATTCGTCCGGCGCGATGACCAGGAAGTTCTCGCCCTCATAGAAGCAGTCGACCGGGCACACCTCGACGCAGTCCATGAACTTGCAGCGCACGCAGGCGTCGGTGACGATGTAGGTCATGATCGGGGCGGTTGGCGTTCGGTGAGGGCGCGGGACGCGCAGATGACCCTGCGCGACCCGACTGTCAACCGATGCGACGATCCGGGACCTTGCGCAATGCGCCCGATCCGCTATCTGCATCAGTATCTATTACAGATAACTGATCAGGATTTTCCATGAAGCTGTCCACCCGCACCCTGACCGTCGCCACGGCCGTGCTCGCCTTCGCCGCCTCGGCCGCCGCAGTCACCGCCCGCACACAGGCCACTGAAGTTCCGTCCGAAGTTCAGGCCGGCTCCTACAAGCTGGATCCCGACCACGGCAAGATCACCTGGTCCGTCGATCATCTCGGCTTCTCGACCTACGTCGGCCAGTTCGTGAACGTACAGGCAGAACTGACGCTGGACGCCGCCAACCCCGCCAACTCCCGCCTGACGGCGACCATCCCGCTGACGGACGTGGACTCCAACTCCGACGGTCTGGACCAGCACCTCCAGACGCCGGACTTCTTCGACACGGCCAATCATCCGACCGCGACCTTCGTGTCCCGATCAGTCACCGTTGACGCGGACGACGCGAACGAGGCGAGTGTGGTTGGCGATCTGACCCTGCGCGGCGTGACGAAGCCCGTCACCATGGACGTCGAGTTCAACAAGGCCGGCCCGGGCATGGGCGGGACCTATCGAGCGGGCTTCGATGGCGAGGCGACGATCAAGCGGTCCGAGTTCGGCATCACCTTCGGCCAGCAGATGGGTCTGGGCGACGAGGTCAAGCTGCACATCGAGGGCGAGTTCGTCCGTCAGCCCTGATCGGCGGCGACGAGCGAGTACAAGGCGCGGGCCTCTTCGGCAGGTCCGCGCCGCTCCCCCAGCGCCTCGACCCGAAGGTCCATCAGCCGCCCGCCCGTCGCAAAGGTCAGGCCGTCGCCGACATGTACGCTGCGGCTGGGCTTGTCGAGGCGGACCTGCGCCCCGTTGTGCGTCAGCCTGATCCGGCCGCCTCCGACCATGGCGGCCGCCAGCGTCCGGGTTTTTGCGAACCGCGCCCGCCACAGCCACACGTCTATGCGGCAGGATTCGCTCAAGACGGCTTGGCTCGGCGAGAGCGTTTCGGACGTCGCGGCTGAACCGGCGCGGTCAAGGCGGCCAGCGCGGCGAAGGGCGAGGCCGGATTGGCCACCGGCTTTGGCGTCTTGTCCGCCCGTTGCTCACGCGTCGGACGGAGGCGCGACGTCAGCATCGCGGCCTCGTCACGCTTCAGGCCCAGCGCGGTCAGGTCAGCCTCATCCAGCCTGCCCTTCTTTCGGGCGATGCGTTCGGCCAAGGCTTCCAGCAAATCGACCGACGCAGCAACGCGTCCAACAGCGCGGACGCCAAAGGCGGACAGCAGGCGGGATGAGGGCGCAGGGTCTGGCAGGACCGTCAGCCCCCCGGACCTCGGCCGCCATGGCTCGGTTGCGACGAAGGCCTGCATCAGCGCGCGGGCGCGATCCTTCATCAGTCCGGGCAGCCACACCGAATGTGCGCCCAATCGTATGCCGAACTCCTTCAATGTCCGCCGCTCGACCTGACTGAGGGCATGCAGGTCGCGCTCGACCTCGCGCCGATCGATCACGCCGCCGGCCTCGATCAGGCGGAAGGCGATACCCCGGGGCAATCCTTTCAGCCCGCCGCTTTCGACCGCCTGCTTCAATCGCCGCATAGGCCGCAGCGCCCGGCCGGCCTCAGCCGCGAGCCAGGCTTCCAGCCGCCGCGTCGCCCGTTCCCGGGCCGCTACAGCGCCGAGGTCGCCCAGAAGCCGCACGCGTGGCGAGAAGGGCTCGCCCCCGGTGATGGCGCCGGCCTGCATCCCGTTCCACAGCACCGCGCCGTCCGGCGTCACCGTGAACGCGTGATCCTCATCCGCCGCCAGCGCGCCCAGTCGTCTGGCGACCTCGGGCGTCACAGCCTGTCGCGCCGCGTGGCGCAGGGCGCGATCCTCCAGCGCGCTTGACCCCCGGTCGAGGGTGAAGGCGATGCCGGACAGGCGACCCACCGGGTGTCCCTCGACGATGACCTCGCCGTCGTCCCCGACGCGCGCTGTTGCATCGCCCCGCACGTTCAGCGCCTGCATCAGGGCGGTCGTCCGGCGGTCGACGAAGCGCGCGGTCAGCCGGGCGTGCAACACGTCGGACAGCCGCTCCTCCAGCGCCTTGGTCTGCTCGCGCCAATCCTTCGGCTGATCCAACCAGTCTTGCCGGTTGGCGATGTAGCTAAGGGTGCGGACCCCGCTCAGCCGTGCGGACAACTGGTCTATTTGCCCGTCCTCACGATCCAGCTCGGCGACGCGCGGGGCGATCCAGTCCGTCGTCAGACGACCGCGCGGTCCGGTCAGGGCGCGGAAGATGTCGGCGGCCAGTCCGGCGTGCTCGTCCAGCGTCGTCTTCTGGAAGTCCGGCAGCTGACAGGCTTCCCACAGCCGCATGATCGCGCCGCGCGACCGGCCGACGCGGGCGATGGCCTCGTCCTTGATCAGACGGCGCAGCAAGGTCTCGTCCAGCGCCGGCTGCGTCAGCCGCAGGCCGTGGACGCCCGGCGTCAGGGTCAGGGAGCGCAGCAGGTCATTCAGGCTGTCGAAGTCCAGCCGCGCATTGCGCCACTCCGCCGCCTCGACCGGATCGAACCGATGCTCCAGCACCTGCTCGACCACGTCGGGATCCAGCTCCAGCGTCTCGCCCGTGACGCCAAAGGTCCCGTCCTTCAGGTGCCGCCCGGCGCGTCCGGCGATTTGACCGATCTCGTGCGCATGCAGCCAGCGGGTGCGGCGGCCGTCGAACTTTCTCAGGCCGGCGAAGGCGACGTGGTCGACCTCCATGTTCAGCCCCATGCCGATCGCGTCGGTGGCGACCAGAAAGTCGACCTCGCCGGACTGGAACAGCTCGACCTGGGCGTTGCGGGTTCGGGGGCTCAGCGAGCCCATGACCACCGCTGCGCCGCCGCGTTGTCGCCGGATCAGCTCGGCGATGGCGTAGACCTGCTCGGTCGAGAAGGCGACGATGGCCGAGCGGCGTGGCAGGCGGGTCAGCTTCTTCGACCCCGCATAGGTCAGCTGAGACAGCCGCGGCCGTTCCACAATCTCGACATCGGGGACGCGGGCCCGCACCAGCCGCTCCATCGTCCCGGCGCCGAGGAACATGGTCTCGTAGCGACCCCGCGCATGGAGCAGGCGCTGGGTGAAGACGTGACCGCGCTCCGGATCGGCGGCCAGCTGGATCTCGTCGACGGCCAAGAATTCGACCTGTCGCTCCAGCGGCATCGCCTCGACGGTGCAGACGAAATAGACCGCGCGCGCCGGGACGATCTTCTCCTCGCCGGTGATCAGGGCGACCGAGGCGGCGCCGCGCCGTTTGACGATCCGGTCGTAGATCTCGCGCGCCAGAAGTCTCAGCGGCAGGCCGATCATGCCAGACGCGTGACCCAACATCCGCTCGACCGCGAGGTGGGTCTTGCCGGTGTTGGTGGGGCCCAGAACCGCGGTGACCCGCGACGGCGCCTGACCTGTCGAACGGTCGCTCATGATGTGCAGAAGGTGGCGTCTATCGGGAGGTTCCTCAAGCGTCGCCGCCACCCGTTAACGGCGCAGCTTGTTCCGGCGGAACAGGCGCGAAACGAATCAGGACCGAATCACTGACTCGTCCCGATTCGGGATTTGTTCCCTACAAGATATTGTATCTTAAAGGCGATTAACCACAACCGATAACGTCGAGCTTTGACGGCTCTTCAGACGACGTTCCGACTGTAATGCGATTCCGCCGTCCGGACCGCTTCCCTCGCGGTCCATGCTCGGCTAGGTCAGCCCCCGCGTGGCCCCGTAGCTCAGCTGCATAGAGCAAGGCTTTCCTAAAGCCGAGGTCGCAGGTTGGAGTCCTGCCGGGGTCGCCAAAACCTGATTTTCGCCCGGTTCAGGCGTCGGTGAGTTCAATCCACGCGGGGGCGTGATCGCTGGCGCCGTCCTGTCCGCGGACGGCGCTGTCCACGCCGGCATCCACCAGCCGCGCCGCCAGTTTCGGGCTGAGCAGCAGGTGGTCGATCCGCAAGCCGGCGTCGCGCGCCCAGGCCTCGCGGAAATACTGCCAGAAGGTCCAGGGCGGATCGTTCGGGAACCGCTCCAGCAGGGCGTCGGTCCAGCCCTGTTCGACCAGCCGCGCGAAGGCGGCGCGGCTCTCGGGCTGCAGCAGGGCGTTCTTGAGCCACGAGCGGGTGTTGTAGATGTCGCGATCCGTCGGCACGACGTTGAAGTCGCCAATCAGGGCGGCGGGCACGCCCGCGTCGAGCAGGCCCCTCGCATGTGCGATCAACCGCTCGAGCCACGCCAGCTTGTAGTCGAACTTCGGCCCCGGCCACGGATTGCCGTTTGGCAGGTAAAGGCAGCCGATCAGCACCCCGTTCACCGCCGCCTCGATGTAGCGGCCTTGCACGTCCTTCGGGTCGCCCGGCAGGGATCGGCGCGTGAGCACCGGTTCGCCCACGCGCGACAGGATGGCGACGCCATTCCACCGGTGCTCGCCTTGCCAAACGGCGGAATAGCCCGCGTCCGCCAGCGCCTTTTCGGGAAACTGGCTGTGGGCGGCCTTGAGTTCCTGCAGGCACGCCACATCGGGCTGCGTCTCCGCCAGCCAGTCCAGCAGATTGGGCAGCCGGGTGTTGACGCCGTTGATGTTGAACGTCGCGATCCGCATCAGCGCTCCAGCCGTTCGAACCAGTCGGCATAGGGTGTGTTCCGGGCCATGTGGCGGTTCAGGTCGGGTGCGCCGTCCGACCACCAGACCGAGCCGCGTTCGCCCAAGGCGATCTTCGCTGTGTCGACCGCCGCCCGCGCCCTGGCGAGGCCGGCGCCACCATCATGCAGGGCGGCGCGAACGGCGCGTCGCGCGGTCATCAGGTCCAAAACCAGCGACTGCCTGACGTCTTCCGCCAGTGCGGGATTCGTCGTCCGCCACAGCCGGCCGCGCACGACGAAGTAGCGGCCGTCGGGCGTCACGGGGTAAGGCTGGTTTCGTCGCGCCATGGCCAAGCAACCGCTGACGCCCCGGATGGTTCGTGACATGACGGCCGGAGTGGTGTCCGGAACGTCTCGAAAGGTCGTCTCACGCATGGCGAAAGCCGCCCCTAAGCTCACCAAGGTCGTAGCCGAGGGCAACCTCGTCCGCCTCGGCGCGGACCGGCTGGCGGCGCTGCTGGTCGAGGCCGCGGCCGCCGATCCGGGGTTCAAGCGACGGCTCAGGCTGGAGCTGGCGGCCGAGATCGGCGCGCCGGACCTGGCGCTGGAACTGGACAAGAGGCTGAAGACGCTGGCCGAGAGCCGCGCCCGGGTGTCGTGGCGCAAGCGGCCGGACCTGATCCGCGAACTGCGCAGCCTGCGTGATCTGATCGTCGGACGGCTGGCGGAGGCGGATGTGCGACTGGCCTTCGATCGGCTGATCGTCTGGTTCGACCTGCTGACGCCGCTGAACGCGCGGACGAAGGATCCGAAGGGCGAACTGGCGCTTGTGTTCGACGAGGCTGCTCCGGCTCTGGCGCGCATTGCGTCCGCCGCCGGCCCGGACATCGCTTCGCCCGTGCTCATCGAAGCCCTGACGACCCGGTCGACTCCGTGGGCCTCGTTCGTGGGTCGTGGCGTAAGCGACCTCAGCCCCGCGCTGGCTCGTCGTCTTTTGAAGGATCTCTCTGCGTCAACGGAAGGTGCAACAGGTCGCATCGCGCTGGTGATGCGCAAGCTGGCCGATCGGACAGGCGATCTGGACGCATGGCTCGCCGCGCTGCGCGATGAGGACCGGCGGCAACCCGCCGTGGCCGCCGAGATCGCACGCCGCCTCGCCGTCGCGGGCCGGGTCGCCGAGGCGCGGGCCGCCCTCGACGCCGCGGCCAGCCGGCCTGAGCAGAGGGGCGGCCGGCGCTGGATCGCGCCCACCCCTCCGCCCACTCCGGACGAAGCCTGGCACGCCGCCGAGATCGCGGTTCTGGACGCCGAAGGTCGTGACGCCGAGGCCCTAGACGCTCGCTGGCGGCGCTTCGAGCGCACGGTGTCGGTCGAGGACCTTCGCGAACTGATCTCGCACCTTCCGGACTTCGAGGACGTGGTCGCGACAGACCGGGCGGTGGCCTTTGCGGCCGGCTACTTCGACCTGATGAAGGGGCTGGCCTTCCTGATGGACCAGGGCGCGTTGCGAGAAGCGGCCGAGGCCGTCATCGCCCGGCCGTCGGATCTGCGCGGCAATGTCGAGGAGACGCCGCTGTGGGCGTCCCGGCTGGCGGGTCGCTTCCCGCTGGCGGCCTTGCTTCTGTTGCGCGCACGAGCAGAGGCGCTGGTTCGGCTGGGTGGAGTCGACGATCCGGAGACCGCGACCGTGCTGCATGAGGCGGAGGCGCTGGCGGCGGATCTGCCGGATGCAAACCTGCCCTCTCACGCCGCCTTCGTCGCATCCCTGACCCCGCCGCCAAGGCGTCGCGGCTGGCGGTGAGGCCCCTCTGGTCGAGAGCCCTGACCGAGCGCATGATACGCCGGTGAACGAAGACGATGACATTACCGAACCGAACGATCCCGGACCGAAGGATCCGGAGCAGTTCTGGCTGTTCGTCGCCCTGTGGGTCGTGACCGGGGCGATGCTGATCGCCTGCGGGTTCATCGCCTTCATGGAGATCAGCGGCCGGGCCTGACGGTCTGCACGCCTTCTGCACACGGCCTGCCCCGAACCTCCTCGCGCCACGCGTCCGCCCTGAACCGACGCGCGCCACAACCGTCCTGAAGCCGTTGACCCCGACGCAAGGACACTGAACATGGCGATCATGCAGAGAACCGTTCTGGTGGTCGACGACGACCCGCACATCCGCGACCTGCTCGCCTTCGCCCTGCGCAAGGCCGGACTGGCGGTGCGCGAGGCGGCGGACGGAGAGGCGGCGCTGGCCGATCTGGACGCCCATCCGTCCGATCTGGTCGTGCTGGACATCAACATGCCGCGCCTCGACGGACTGGAGACCTGCCGCCGCATCCGCGCGCGCAGCGATCTGCCGGTCTTGTTCCTGTCGTCCCGCGACGACGAGATCGATCGCATTCTCGGCATCGAACTGGGCGCGGACGACTATGTGGTCAAGCCGTTCAGCCCGCGTGAGGTGGTGGCCCGCGTCGCCGCCATCCTGCGCCGCACCGCTCGCACGCCGCCGCCGCTGCCGTCCGGCGGGGTCGAACACGGCAGTCTGTCGCTGGACGCGGAAGGCTGGCGAGCGTCCTGGGCCGGGCGGGAGGTGCCGCTGACGGTGACCGAGTTCGCCATCGTCCGCGTGCTGGCGGCGCAGCCTCGCATGGTCTTCACCCGGGACGCCATCATCGACCGGGTCCACGGCCCCGGCTTCGCCATGACCGATCGCACCATCGACAGCCACGTCCGCAACCTGCGCGGCAAGTTCGCGGCGGTGGGGGGCGGCGATGTGATCGAGACCCGACCGGGCCTCGGCTACCAGCTCGGTCCCTGCGTGGGCGCGCCGGCTTGACCCAGGGCGAGCCGGGACGGTTCAGGCTGTTCGTGCGCCGCTACTGGCCGGCGCTCAGGCTGCGGACCATCCTTGTCGCCGTGCTGATCTTCGCGGGCGTCCTGCCGGGGCTCAGCGCCATCTTCCTGCGTGTCTACGAGAACACCCTCGTCCGCCAGACAGAGGCCGAGCTGGTCGCCCAGACCGCCGCCCTGTCCGCCACGGCCGAGGCCCTGTGGCCCGGCGGTCCGACCACCGCTCCGCCGCCGGAAGTCCGGGCCACGCCGGGATACTACCAGCCTGAACCGGCGACCATCGACCTCGGCTCGACCCCCATCTTGCCACCGCGACCGTCGCCGCACCCGACAACGACGGCGCCCGATGCGACGGCCGTCGCGGTCGCCGGACGTCTGGCCCCAGTCGCCGCCGAGACCAGCCGCACGACGTTGGCCTCGATCATTGTTCTGGACCGTCACGGCATCGCCCTGACCAGCTATGCGCGCGGCGGCGACTGGAGCGGTCTCCCGGAAGTGCGGGCGGCGCTGGAAGGCCGGCCCGAGACGGTGCTGCGCCGTAACGCCTCCTATCGCCCCCGCTATTCCATGGAATGGGTCAGCCGGGCGTCCGCCCTGCGCATCCACCACGCTCGCCCGATTGTCGTGAACGGCCGGGTCGAGGGCGTGGTCCTGACCTCACGCTCCCCGCGCGCCCTGTTCCGGGGCATGTATCAGGACCGGATCAAGATCGGCCTCGGCATCGTCGGGACCTTGGGCTTTCTGGCCCTGCTGGCGGTTCTGGTCTCGCGCGGCATCGCCCGGCCGATAGAGGTGCTCAGCCGGGTCAGCCGCGAGGTGGCGTCGGGGGGAGGGCAGGTGCCCCCGCCGCCCGCGACCGCCGCCATCGAGATCCGGGACCTGTACGAGGATTTCGGTCATATGGCGCAGGCCGTGGAGCGACGCAGCCGTTATCTGCGCGACTTCGCCGCCGCCGTCAGCCACGAGTTCAAGACGCCGCTCGCAGGCATTCAGGGCGCGGTCGAACTGCTGCAGGACCATGAGGACATGGAGTCGGATCAGCGCCGGCGCTTCCTCGACAACATCGCCGCCGACGGCCGCCGCCTGTCGGCGCTCGTCACCCGGCTGATGGACCTTGCCCGCGCCGACATGGCCCGGCCCGAGGCGGGGTTGTCCGTGGACCTGCGCCCGGCGGTGATGAAGGCGGTCGACGCCCGATCGGGCGAGCTGGCCATCACGGTCGACCTGCCGGACGACCTGCCGACCGTGGCCGTGCCGGGCGCCAGTATCGAGATGGTGGTGTCGACGCTGCTCGAGAACAGCCGGCAGGCCGGCGCCGGCGGCGCGACCGTGCGGGCGCATCTGACGGAGGAGGCCGTGGTGCTGTCGATCTCCGATGACGGGCCGGGCGTTGCGTCTGCGGATGTGGAACGCGTCTTCGAGCCCTTCTTCACCACGCGGCGGGAACAGGGGGGAGCCGGGTTGGGCCTCTCCATCGCTCAGGCGCTGCTGGCGGCGAACAAGGCCTCGTTGAACTTCGCACCGTCAGGGAAGGGCGCGAATTTCGAAATTCGCTTGCCCCGCGCCTGAGCGCCATCAGGTTCTAACAGTCGACCTCGTGCGAGACTTGCCGATGCTCTCCGGCATGACCTCGTTTTCCCCACGCCCCGTTGGACCCTTTCTCGCGGGTCTCGTCGCGATCGCGGCCGCAAGCGGCGTGCAAGCGCAAAGCTTCGAGGAGGCGAAGGCGGCGGCTCGTCGCCACGAGATCGAGCATCAGCCGCCGATCGCGGGTGTGGAGCAGATTGCGGCCCGCAATCGCGATTGGTCGGTCAACAGCTTCTATCGGCTCTGGACCGGGCAAGGGACTGAGCGATCCAGCCGCTGGGTCATTCGCCGGATCACCCGCGACGACGCCGGTCCCCGATACGCGGACGCCCGCGACTGTCCCGCCGTCAACGAGGTGCTGGCGGCGATCGAGGATCTTCCGCCGCCCATCATGGACATGCCGGGGATCGGGCGCGAGGCGCCCGGTGAGGCCGAGATCGTCCTCGACGGCGTCAGCCAGACGTTGTGGGCCCGGTTCGCGCGAGCCGGGACCGGAAACGCATCGGTCAACGTCGAGATCACCGGCAACGTCAACTCGCCGGCCGCGATCTGGTGGGGCGAAAGCCTGCCGAAACTGGACCGCTGCTGGGCGTCGACCCTGACACCCTAGCGCGTCAGCGCCACTTCGACCCGTCGCCGTGCTTGCCGATGCTGGCCCATTCCGGCGGTGCGGCCTTGTGCACATACTGTTCGGACACCAGCCAGCCCTTGAGCGGCCTCAGCACCGCCAGACAGCCGATCACCAACAGCGGCATCGTCACGACCATGTGCACCCAGACCGGCGGGTGGACAGTGAACTCGAACCACATGAACAGGGCCATGCCCACGACCCCGACGATGCTCATGCCGAAGAAGGCCGGGCCGTCGGCGGGTTCGGCGAAGCTGTAGTCCAAACCGCACTCCGGGCAGGCTTCGCGAATGGTCAAAAAGCCCTTCAGCAACGGACCCTTCCCGCAACGCGGGCACCGGCAACGCAGGCCGGTGGAGAGTGTGTTCAGCGGCGGATAGACGGGATCGGACACGGGCTGCTCCTGACAGACCGCATGTCGGCCTTCCGCGGCGCACACGCAAGCGACAGGATTGTCGCGCTCAGCCCCTTCGGGCGTTCCAGACGAAGACAAAGTTCCGGTGCTCGGCCCACGTCTGGCCCTCCACGCGGTCGCCATTCAGACAGGCGGCTGTGTGATAGGGGCCTACGCCGTCGGTCGTCCGAAACGAGACGCACAGACGACCATTCTGGGCCTTCCAGCGTCCGGCTTCGATTTCGCTGTCGTAGAAATCTCCGGTGACGACGCCGTCCGGCGTCAGCACCAGATGCATCGGCTTGAAGTAGGGCTGATCCGGCGTAGCCGACAAATCCACGACCCAGGCGCCGGTCATCGAGTCGGGCAGCGGCGCCGAGCTCTGAAGCGTCAGCGCGAAAAGCAACGGCGCGATGGTCATGATCAGTCCCCTCTGGCCGGCGAAGCTTACCACCGACATGTGGCCCGCGTCATCGGTCACCAACCGTTAACCGCGTTGAAAGGGCCCGCGCGCCAGTGTGCGCGCGCATGTCCGGGGCGAGCCACAGAAAGCGCATCCTCCGCACGACCGTGGCCGCCGCGGCGGCCAGCGCGGTCGTGCTCGCGCCCATGCCTGTCGCCGTGGCCCAGGAGTCCGGTTCGGTCGCCGCCGATCCGGTCTCTATCCGCATCGGCGCCAACGACGTATTCACCCGTATTGAGTTCGCCGGCGTCATCGGCTCCCGCGCCCAGGTGCGCCGGGACGGTCGTCAGGTCGTGGTTCGCATCGGCACGACCGCCGCCCCCGACGTCTCCCGCCTGAAGGTCGATCCGCCGAAGGGGGTCGATAAGGTTGAAACCCGCGCCGTGCGCGGCGGGTCAGAGATCGTCATCACCATGGCGGAGGGCGCGGACGCCCGATCCGGGCGAGCCGACGGCGCGGTCTATCTGAACCTCTATGAACACGCTCCCGAAGGGGCCGCGCCCCCGGCCGTCGCTATCGCGAACGTGCCGGTCATCGCGCAGGCCGGGGTGCAGAAGGTCGATCTGCGCTTCAACTGGCCGAATGCTGTCGGCGCGGCCGTATTCCGGCGCGGCGGAGCGGTCTGGGTCGTGTTCGATACCCCGGCGCGGCTGGACATGTCCGGCGCCAAGGCGCTCGGCCCCGCGACCGACGCCCGGTGGACCGCCGGCCCGGAGCACGTCGCTGTCCGCATCGCCGCCCCGGAGAACCTTCCAGTTGCGGCCCGGTCTGACGGCACGAGTTGGGTGGTCACCATCGGCGGCATGGCTTCCGGCGTCGAGGGTGTTGCGCTGGACCGGGACGAAACCGGCGAGCCGACGCTGGTCGCTCGCATGGCTGGCGCGACCAAGGCCGTGTGGCTGACCGACCCCATCGTCGGCGACCGCTTCGCCGCCGTCACCGCACTCGCGCCTGGCAAGGGCTATGGCGACCGCCGCCAGACGGTCGACCTGACCGTCCTGCCCACGGCCCACGGACTGGCCATCGAAACCCTCGCCGAGGATCTGGCGGTCAAGGCCGACGGCGATCTGGTCACGCTTAGCCGCCCGAACGGCCTGACCCTTTCGGCTCCGTCCGCGACGCTGGAGTCGGCGGTCGAAGAGCATGGCGCGCCACAGAAGGCCGCCTTCCCCTCGCTGATCGTGCCCGAATGGGCCGACGCCGGCCACGCGGGCTTTTCGGCCCGCTATCGCGAGTTGCAGGACGCCGCCGCGTTGGAGGCCCAGGCCGCCGGGGACGACCCGCGTGCGCCGGTCGCCGCCCGCTTCGCCCTTGCCCGCTTCCTCGTCGGCTCTGGCCTGGCCTACGAAGCCATCGGAGTCTTGAACGCCATTCAGGAGAAGTCTCCGGGCATGGCTGGCGAACCCGAGCTGCGCGGCCTGCGTGGCGCGGCCCGGGCCAGCATCGGCCGATACGATGAAGCGGAGGCCGATTTCGCCGCCGCCGCCGTGGCGGGCGATCCCTCCGCTTCGGTTTGGCGCGGCTATCTGGCGGTCAAGAAGGGCGACTTCCCGGCCGCTCGCGCCGCCTTCGCCAGCGGAGCGCAGGCGATCGACGCCTTCACGCCGGAATGGCGCGCCCGCTTCGGCGCCGCCCATGCTCTGGCCGCAGTCGAGACCGGCGACCTTGAGGCCGCGCGCGCCTTGCTGGCCTACGCCTTCAGCCAGAACGCCCCGGCTGCGGACCAGCTGACCGCCCGTCTGGTTCAGGCCAAGCTGTTCGAGATCGACGGCCAGACCGACCGGGCGCTGGCGGTCTACAAGGCCATCGCCCGCGCGCCCCGAGACGACATCTCCGTACCGGCGAAACTTGGCGTCGTCCGCCTGTCGATGGGCAAGGGGACGATGAAAGCCGACGAGGCCGCCAAGCAGCTGGAGAGCCTGCGCTGGCGTTGGCGCGGCGACGCCACCGAGTTGGCGGTCATCCGCGACCTCGGCGCGCTCTACCTGTCGCAGGGCCTGTACCGTGACGCCCTGACGGCGTTGAAGGCGGCCGGACCGAAGCTGGCCCAGCTGCCCGGCGCCGCCGACATCCAGACCGATCTGAACAACGCCTTTCGCGCGCTGTTCCTCGAAGGCGGCGCTGACGGGCTGGAACCCATTCAGGCGCTGGGCCTGTTCTACGATTTCCGCGAGCTGACGCCGATCGGCGCCGACGGCGACGAGATGGTCCGCCGCCTGGCCCGCCGACTGGTCGACGTCGATCTGCTGGATCAGGCCGCCGAACTGCTGAAGCATCAGGTCGACTCGCGGTTGGAAGGCGTCGCCAAGGCGCAGGTCGCGACAGATCTGGCCACCATCTATCTGATGGATCGCCAGCCCGAGCAGGCGCTGCAGGCCATCTGGTCATCACGCACCACGCTGCTGCCCAATGCCCTGAACGCCGAGCGTCGCGCGCTGGAGGCCCGGGCCCTCACTGCGCTCGGCCGTTATGATCACGCGCTCGAGGTGCTGGACAGCGACATGTCGCCGGCTGCCCGCGATGTGCGTGGCGAGATCGCGTGGAAGCAGCAGAAATGGGCCGACGCGGGCGCACTTTACGAGGCCTCGCTGGGCGACCGATACCGAGATCCGGGCGCGCTGACGCCTGACGAGGAGGCGCGTCTGGTCCGCGCCGGGATCGGTTATTCGCTGGCTCGGGACAAGGCCGCCCTGACGCGCCTGTCCCGCAACTATGCGCCGTTCGTCGGGCAGGCCCGCTCAAAGACTGCCCTGCGCATCGCGCTGGATGTCGAGGGCGATGTCACGGCCTCGCCGGGTGGCTTCGGCGCGCTGGCGGCCTCGGCCGACACCTTCGCGGGCTGGGTCGGGGAGATGAAGACCGACCTCAGACAGAAAACGGGCGGCGATCGCCCAGCGACCCCCGCCCGTTCCTGAGTTCGGATAGCCTTCCCTGTGCGGGAAGGAAGACCCTTACTTGTTCACCGCATCCTTGAGCGGCTTCGACACGCGGAAGCGCACGGCCTTCGAGGCGGCGATCTTGATCGTCGCGCCGGTGGCCGGGTTGCGGCCTTCACGGGCGGCGCGGGCGGCGGTGTCGAAAACGCCGAGGTTCGAGATGCGAACGTCGCCGCCCGACTTCAGGGTCGAGTGGATGTTTTCGACGATGGCGGTCAGAACCTTGCCGGCGTCGGCTTGCGAAACGCCCGCGTCCTTGGCGACGGCGGCGATCAGTTCAGCTTGAGTAGTCATTGTGGGTCGTTTCCCGATTTAGCTCGCCCCCCAAATCCAGGGCGATGACGCGGGGATTGACGACGGTTTTTTCGGGCTTTGCAAGCGCCTTCGGCGTTCAAAGCCAATCAGGCTGGGGATTCAGCCCGTTCCGGAGGCCCTCTGGAAGCTCTCGACGAGGCTTCCGCAGACGAGTCTCCACCCGTCTACGAGCACGAAAAAGATCAGCTTGAACGGGAGGGAAACCACCACCGGTGGAAGCATCATCATGCCCATCGACATGAGCACGCTGGCGACCACCAGGTCTATCACAAGGAACGGAACGAAAAGAAGAAATCCTATTTCGAAGGCCCGCTTCAATTCACTGATCATGAAGGCCGGCGTGACCACCCGCAGAGGCAGTTCCGCAGCCTGTGTCGGGGCCTCGATCTGCGACAGTCGGGTGAACAGGGCGAGGTCGTCCTGGTCCACCTGCGACAACATGAATGTTTTCACCGGCTCCGAGGCCGCGTCGAAGGCCTGCGGCAGCTCCATCTGCTGGTCCAGCAGGGGTCTGATCCCCGAATCATAGGCGTCCTGCCACGTCGGAGCCATGACGATGGCGCTCAGAAAGAGGGCCAGAGAGACGATCACGGCGTTGGGCGGCGACTGCTGTAGGCCCAGCGCCGTCCGCAGCAGGGACAGCACCACGACGATCCGCACGAAGCTGGTCGTCATGATCACGATCGACGGCGCCAGCGACAGCACGGTCATCAGACCGACCAGCTGGACGACCCGTTCGGTCAGTCCCGAGCCGGTGCCCAGATCGATATTGATCGCCGCGCCCGACTGCGCCGCATCCTGCGCGAAGGCAGCCAACGGCCAGCACATGCACAGCAAGGTGGCGAGCAGCGACAGCTTGGCTGCGCGCTTCAGCTCGTCCTTTGTCGGGATCTGGAAGATCGCCTTCAGGATCACTTGCCCGCCTCCGGCCCGCGCGGCTCGATCAGCTCGCGGCCCTCGCCGAGGATCAGCAGCCG
Organism: Brevundimonas sp. NPDC092305; assembly: GCF_044755415.1. Taxonomy (NCBI): domain Bacteria; kingdom Pseudomonadati; phylum Pseudomonadota; class Alphaproteobacteria; order Caulobacterales; family Caulobacteraceae; genus Brevundimonas; species Brevundimonas sp. NPDC092305. Next base: position 307,329 of record NZ_JBIVQY010000001.1, read on the forward strand.
TTCCTCGTTGTCGATCTTCACCAGAACCAGCCGGCGGGCGGGGTCCAGGACCAGCGTCTCGACCACCTGCATACGCTTTTCGCCGCGCTCGGCGCTCAGCTTCGCCAGCAGCTGCGGCGCATAGCGTCGCGCGGCCCAGGCGGCCAGGCCGATGATCCCGAGGGTGAAGGCCAGCGCGAAGACGGCGCGCAGCAGGTCGAGGAAGTTCATTCTGAAAGCCCGGCCGGCGACTGTCCCGGCGTCCGAGGTTTCGGCGATCATGGTTAAGCCCGGATTAACCATGGACACGGCATTTTCTGCCCATCCAATGTTGGGCGATCCGCGCCCGGAGTCCGTCGCCGTGGGGTTCACCGACCTTCCGCTGCTCAGCCAGATAAAGGGGCGCCTCGGCTGGCTGGACGAGCGTCAGCGCGTCATCGCCCAGAACGTCGCCAACTCGGACACGCCCGGCTATGCGGCGCGCGACCTGAACGCGCCCACCGATTTCGCCAAGGCAATGCAGCAGGGACGCGGCGTCACCATGGTCCGCACCAGCGCCATGCACATCGCGCCCGCCGGGCAGGTCTCGCGCTTCGAAAGCGCCGCCGCGCCGGATTCGGAGACGACGCTCGACGGCAACTCGGTCGTGGTCGAGGAGCAGATGCTGAAGATGGCCGAGAGCCGCATGGCCTACGACGCCGCCATCAGTTTCTACCAGAAGTCCATGTCGATGCTGCGGCTGGCCGCCAAGACGCCGGCGCGCTGAGGGAGACTGACTCATGCCCGATCCGGTAAACCCGCCGCCCCGCAACAGCGCCATGGCCGTCGCCGCCAGCGCCCTGAAGGCGCAGCAGTCGCGCATGCGCGTCATCGCCGAGAATATCGCCAACGCCCAGTCGACCGCCGAGGTCGCGGGCGGTCAGCCATATCGCCGCCAGATCCCCGTCTTTCAGGCGCGCGAGATCGACGGCGCGACTGGCGTGACCCTGGCCGAGGTTCGGCCCGACCAGTCCGACTTCCGCAGCGAATACGATCCGTCCCACCCGGCCGCCAACGCCGAGGGCTACGTCCTGCGTCCCAACGTCGACACCCTCGTCGAGGCCATGGACATGCGCGAGGCCCAGCGCGCCTACGAAGCCAACCTGAACGTCATCGAGACCGCGCGGAACATGGACATGCGCACCCTCGACATCCTGAAGCGATAGGGCCTGATCGATGAACCCCCTGATGGCGGCCAAGGCCTATTCGGCGATCCAGGGCGGAGCCGCCCCCGTAAGCCCGACGCCGGCGCCGGAGCAGTCCGGCTTCGCCCAGATGCTGACCAACGTCATGGGCGACATGACCCAGGCCACCAAAGGCGCCGAAACCCAGATGGCCGGCAATATCCAGGGCCAGAACAGCCTGATCGACGTCGTCACCGCCGTTTCTTCCGCCGAGGCTTCGCTGGAGACCGTCATCGCCGTCCGCGATCAGGTCATTTCCGCGTATCAGGAAATCATGCGCATGCCGATCTGACGGCGGAACCGCAGCGCCGTCACAAACGCTCGCTCTCCCGACAGGGAGATCGACCATGCTCAAGGCCTTTAACTCGTCCGCCATCGTCGCCGTCAGCGACATGGAGCGCGCCCGACAGTTCTATGAACAGACGCTGGGGCTCGACGTGGTGGAGGGCGGCGGGGATGCGCCGCTGGTGTTCAGGACCGGCGATACGCACCTCGTTGTCTATCCGTCAGAGTTCGCCGGCACGAACAGGGCCAATGCGGTGGTCTGGGGCGTGGGCGAACGCATCGAGGCCATCGCCGCCGATCTGAAGGACAAGGGCGTGACGTTCGAGCGCTACGACATGGACGGCGCGACTTATGCCGACGGCGTCCATCGGATGGGGGACTTCCGCATGGTGTGGTTCAAGGATCCGGACGGCAACATCCTGCACCTGAACAGCGCGGACTAGCCTTCCAGCGACACCACCGGCTCGCGCGTCTCCAGCCGGCGGCGCGAACGGCCCTTCAGCCAGGCGCGAATACGGTTCTGGATCGGGGTGTCGATGAGGGTGTGGAACAGGAAGGCGAAGACGAAGGCCGCCGCCACACCGCCAAACCACAGCGCCCACTGCACACCCAGCGGCAGGCCGAACTTCGCCGTCGCCACATTGGCCACGCCGAACCAGGCGATGCGCACGACCTCATTGGTGATGAACATCGAGAAGGACACCATCGCCGCCTTCTCGACCAGCTTCGACGGACGCGGCGTCGGGGTCGCGCCGGCGGCCAGGATGATGGTCCCGATGCAGGCCAGCGAGATCAGGGCATGCTTGTCGAAATACTGGACAAAGGCCAGCAGCAGGGCGGCGCCGATCCCGGCCCAGCCGGCCAGACGCGGCGCGATCCAGACCTTCTGCGCGAACCAGGCCAGCGCCATGCCCAGCGCGAACAACGGCAGGGCGCGGACGAAGCCGTAGCCCATCGGCATCTGATAGACCGGATAGCCCAGCAGGCTCCACGTCAGCTGGTTGACCAACAGATAGCCGCCGACGCCCAGCGCCAGCACGCTCCACGGGCCCAGTTTCGTGATGCCGCGCAGCAGGAGCGGGAAGGCGAGGTAGCAACCCAGCAGCGCCGAAATCGACCAGCTGGGCGCGTTCCAGCCATAGCCGCCGGGCACGCCATAGGCCTGCGTCAGGCTGAGCTGGGCCCACAGCTGATCCCAGCGGAACCACTCCGGCGCGCGGGGCGCGAAGCCCATGGCGGCGCCGCCTACGATCAGGGCGATGAGGCTCAGGCCCATGATGATGTGCGCGGGCCAGACCCGCAGGAACCGCTTCAGGAAGAAGTCCGTCGACGACATCCGGCCCCCGGCGACGGAGGCGCCGTAGACCCGCATCAGCACATAGCCGCTGTCGATCAGGAAGAAGTTGGTCAGCAGGAAGCCGCCGCGCTGGAACACCGGGTGCAGCGTCTCCGCCAGCGGCGCGATCGGGGTCGAGATCTCGAAGTGGTGCAGGATGATCAGGCTGGCCACGATGAAACGTAGCGCGTCGAGCCACCCGCCACGCACGATGGGCGGTGTTTCATTCCGGGTCGAAATCGCACTCCAGGCCATCGGAAAGGCCTCCTTCGAGGCGATCCCCGCAAGGAGCGGGCCGAAGACCTAGCCGCGCACCAGCCGCAGGAACTCTTCCCGGGTTCGCGGGTCGTCCCGGACCACGCCCATCAGGCTGCTGGTCGTCAGGCTGGCGCCGGGGACGTCCACGCCGCGCATGGTCATGCAGCTGTGTTCGGCCTCGATGACAACACCGACGCCCTGGGGCCGCAGCACCTCGTCGATGGCTGAGGCGATCTCGGCCGTCATCTTTTCCTGAATCTGCAGGCGGCGGGCATAGCCGCGCACGACGCGAGCCAGCTTGGAAATGCCGACCACGCGGTCGGTCGGCAGATAGCCGACGTGGGCCACGCCGACGACCGGCAGCATGTGGTGCTCGCAGAAGCTGACGAAGCGGATGTCCTTGAGCACGACCAGCTGGTCGTAGCCGCCGACCTCCTCGAACGTCCGCTCCAGATAGGCGCGGGGCTCGACCTCATAGCCGGCGAACAGTTCGCGGTAGCTGCGGGCGACCCGGGCGGGCGTGTCCAGCAGACCCTCGCGATCGGGATCGTCGCCGGCCCATTCGATGAGGGTGCGTACGGCGGCTTCGGCGTCGGCTTGGGAAATCTTCGAGGTCATGGGGCACCCATACATCCTTCTCCTACGGCCGGAGAAGGGCGTGAATGTCGGGATCACGCTTGGCGAGACTCACGCCATGCTCTCCCCATGAACGACCGCGCGGGCATTGTGAGGCTGCATTGGCCGCTGTGGGCGATGACGTTGATCGTGCTGTCCAGCGCCCTGTGGCCATGGGGCGGCGGCTGGGCGTCGCGACTGGCATTGGGATGGGACGCCGGCGCGGCGGTGTTCCTTGGGGGTACGCTGGCGCACGTCTGGCGAAGGAACACGGTCGAGCAGATCCGGGCGCGGGCGGCCGCGTTGGATGAAGCCGGACCGGCCGTTCTGCCGCTGGCGGTTGTCGCCGCCGTCGCCAGCGTGGTCGTGGTGGTGGGCGAGGCGGCGGCCGGGGGAGGGCGCGAGGCGGTTCTCGCGCTGGCGACCGTCGCCCTGTCCTGGACCTTCGTCCATGTGATCTTCGGCCTGCACTATGCCCATCGGTACTACAGCGCGGACGGCAGGGGCGATCGCGAGGGGCTGATGTTCCCGGGCGACGAGGCGCCGGACTATTGGGATTTCCTGCACTTCGCGATCATTATCGGGGTCGCGTCCCAGACCGCCGATATCCAGATTTCGGACAAGGGCATGCGGCGGTTGTCGACGCTGCACAGCCTGACCGCCTTCCTGTTCAACACCGTGATCGTGGCGCTGGCGGTAAATCTGGCGGTGGGGCTGCTGAGCTAGCCGGGCTTGCGTGCGTCGAAGGCGGCGCGGGCGGTCTCGATGCGGTCGAGGTTCTTCTCCGCCCACGTCCAAACGCCGCAGAAGGCCTCGGCCAGGGTCAGGCCCAGATCGGTGAGGCGGTATTCGACGCGGGGCGGGATGACCGGGTGGACGGTGCGCACCAGCAGGCCGTCGCGCTCCATCTGACGCAGGGTCCGGGTCAGCATCTTCTGGCTGATGCCGCCGACCAGATCGCCGATGCGGGTGAAGCGCTGCTCGCCGTGATCGGTCAGGACCTCGAGGATCAGCATGGTCCATTTGTCCGCGATGCGCCCGATGACCTCGTTCACCAGCGCCTCGACACGAGGATCGGCCGGTTCGTCATGGTAGGGAGACGAAATTCTGGCGGGCGGAAGCGCTGTCATGTCCAAATCTTTCCCGGCGGTAAGTATGGCGACTTCGGGTGCCTGCTTTCCAATGGAGAGTGTAAGGCATATCTGGCTTTCAACGCGAATGCACGCGTCGAAGGAATGCGATCATGAAGATCACCGGCAACACCATCCTGATCACCGGCGGCGGCACGGGCATCGGCCGCGCGCTGGCCGAGGCGCTGCACGCGCGCGGCAACCGGGTCATCATCACCGGCCGTCGCGACGGACCGCTAAAAGAGGTCACGGAGGCCAACCCGGGCATGGCGTGGGCGACGCTGGACGTGTCTGACGCCGACGCGATCCGGACGTTCGCGGCGCAGGTCACGCAGGATCATCCCGACCTGAATGTCGTCATCAACAACGCGGGCATCATGGTGGCGGAAGACCTGACGGCCGATCCGTTCCCGCTTGAGACGGCCGAGGCGACGATCGCCACCAATCTGTTGGGTCCGATCCGCCTGACCACCGCCCTGTTGCCGCATCTGCGGGCGCAGACCGTCGCGACGGTGGTGACGGTGACTTCGGGGCTGGCCTTCATTCCACTGGTCGCCACGCCGACCTATAACGCCACCAAGGCGGCGATCCACTCCTGGACCCAGTCGCTGCGCACCCAGCTGGCCGGGACTTCGGTGGAAGTTCTGGAACTGGCGCCCCCGGCGGTGGCGACGGACCTGATGCCGGGCCATGCGGAGAATCCGAACTCCATGCCGCTGGCGGACTACACCGCCGAGGTGATCGGCCTGATCGAGCGGGGCGACACGCCGCGTGGCGAAATCCTCGTCGAGCGGGTCAAACCGCTACGGTTCTCCGAGGTGAACGGGAACTACGAGCAGGTCTACGCCATGCTCAACGGCAGCCACTGAGGCCTGCGGGCGGGGCGGCGGACCCACCGCCGCCTTGCCACAGCCGCAATCTTCCCCTACCTTTGCTGCATCGCAACACGCGATGTCCGGCGCGCTCCAGCGCGTGAAGGTCCACTTCGGACCTGTCTGTAGAAGCGGCCGGCTCCTCAAGATTCATTCGCTGCCCGAACACGCGGGGCGGCGCCCGATCCACCCCGACGGCCTCCTTGCGAAGCCACATCGGGACTGGCGGTGCGCGGCCCTGACGGCTCTTGAGCCATGGCTGATGCGCGTCGCCGCATGCGAAAGAACCGCTCGATGAGCAACAAGACCTTTGAATCCTTCGGACTGAATCCGGCGCTGCTACAGGCGCTGACTTCCGAGGGTTACACCACGCCTACCCCCATTCAGGCCCAGGCGATTCCGGACGTCATGGCCGGAAAGGATTTGCTGGGCATCGCCCAGACCGGCACCGGCAAGACGGCGGCCTTCGCGCTGCCGATCCTGCACCGTCTGGCGGCCAACCGCGTCGCGCCCGTGCCGCGCACCACGCGCTGTCTGGTTCTGAGCCCGACCCGCGAACTGGCCACCCAGATCGGCGAGAGCTTCAAGGCCTATGGCAAGCACCTCGGCTTCCGCGTCGCCGTCATCTTCGGCGGCGTGAAGTACGGCGGTCAGGAGCGGTCGCTGAATCAGGGCCTCGACATCCTCGTCGCCGCCCCGGGCCGTCTGCTGGACCATATCCAGCAGAAGAACCTCGACCTGTCCGCGACCGAGATCTTCGTCCTCGACGAGGCCGACCAGATGCTGGACCTCGGCTTCATCAAACCGATCCGGCAGATCGTCAGCCGCATCCCGGCCAAGCGTCAGAACCTGTTCTTCTCGGCCACCATGCCGTCCGAGATCGGCAAGCTGGCCGGCGAGCTGCTGAAGGACCCGGTCAAGGTTCAGGTGACGCCGCAGGCGACCACCGTCGAGCGCATCAACCAGTCGGTCATCCACATCGAGCAAGGCCGCAAGCGCGCCCTGCTGACCGAGATGTTCGCCGATCCGGGCTATACCCGCTGCCTGGTCTTCACCAAGACCAAGCACGGCGCCGACAAGGTCGCGGCCTATCTGGAAGCCGGCGGCGTCGAAGCCGGCGCCATCCACGGCAACAAGTCGCAGCCGCAGCGTGAGCGCACCCTGGCCGCCTTCAAGGCCGGCAAGCTGCGCGTTCTGGTCGCCACAGACATCGCCGCGCGCGGCATCGACGTGGACGGCGTCTCGCACGTCGTGAACTTCGAACTGCCGCACGTCCCGGAATCCTATGTCCACCGCATCGGCCGGACGGCCCGCGCGGGCAAGGACGGCTCGGCCGTCAGCTTCGTCGCCGGCGACGAGATGAAGCTGCTCAAGGACATCGAGAAGGTCACCCGCCAGAAGATCCCGGCAACCGACCGCCGCAACGACAAGTCACTGGCCCTGCTGGACCAGTCGATCATGGCCTCGGGCGTCAAGTCCAAGGCCTCGATGCCCGACGATGGTCGGGGCGATCGCCAGCAGCAACGCGGTCCGCGCAATCCGCGCCGCGACGGCGTCAAGCTGGAGGGCGGCGGACAGCCGCACCGCGTCCGCAAGGGGCGCGCGGCCGACGCTCGCCCGACTCCGGAGCGCGCCTTCGATCCGATGGCCCGCGAACGGCCCCGCAACACCAACAATGACCCGCGCCACAGCTCGGCCCCGGCCAACGAGCCCAAGCCGGTCGGCGAAATGAACCGCCGCCCGCGCCGCCGCCGCCCGTCAAACGGCGGCAAGGGCTACGCCGCCAAGGGCTGATGTCCTGCAGGTCTGAAACTGATACGCCCGTCGGAGTGATCCGGCGGGCGTTGTCGTGCGTGAAGCCGGCGATGAATGGCTGATTTCGACCCGTTGCGGACGTTTCAACGGTGGCAGATCATCGGCGAATGACAGCATCGATCAAGCCGAGCGTGGCGACCCCGCAGTTCCGCACAGCATTGTTGCGGACGCTCAAAAATGACTTCCCCAGTTGCGAGCCGCATATCCAGTCCGCGGAGGGAGAGCGTGTCGCATTCCAACTTTTCGACGCTGACGGAAATGCTCGAAGCCAGTTGGTGACAATCAACCGGCATACAACGGCTACGCTGACGCGATCCAAGTTATCTCAGATGATCCAGAACGCTGGCGAGACTGAAACCGGCTTTCCCAAGGAGCTTGGCGGTCGCTGAGCAATGTCCGCTTCCCACCCATAGACGACCTTCGAGCAGTCCGCTCGGGCGCCCCACACAGCAAAACGCCCGCCGGATGTCTCCGGCGGGCGTCGCAGTTTCTGACGTTTCTTCCCTGAAGGATCAGGCGGCGACTTGCGCGGCGCCTTCCGATGGGTCGCGCAGCACATAGCCGCGGCCCCAGACGGTTTCGATGTAGTGCTTGCCGCCGGCGGCCGTGGCCAGCTTCTTGCGCAGCTTGCAGATGAAGACGTCGATGATCTTCAGCTCGGGCTCGTCCATGCCGCCGTACAGGTGGTTCAGGAACATTTCCTTGGTCAGGGTCGTGCCCTTGCGGAGCGAGAGCAGCTCCAGCATCTGGTATTCCTTGCCCGTCAGGTGGACGCGGTGACCGTTCACCTCGACCGTCTTGCCGTCCAGGTTCACGGCGATCTCGCCGGTGTGGATGATGGCCTGGGCGTGCCCCTTGGAGCGACGGACCACGGCGTGGGTGCGCGCGATCAGTTCGTCCTTGTGGAAGGGCTTGGTCATGTAGTCGTCGGCGCCGCCGCCGAAGGTCTTGACCTTGGTCTCGATCTCCGAGGTGCCCGACAGGATCATGACCGGCGTGTTGACCTTGCCAACGCGCAATTGGCGCAGAACCTCAAGGCCGTTCATGTCCGGCAGGTTCAGGTCCAGCAGGATCAGGTCGTAGTCATAGATCTTGCCGAGATCGATGCCCTCTTCACCGAGGTCCGTCGTGTAGACGTTAAAGCCTTCCGACTTCAGCATCAGCTCGATGCTTTGCGCGGTCGCGTGATCGTCTTCGATAAGCAGAACGCGCATTAAAGCCCCTCCAGGCCAAGCTATGCATTATCCACATCACCCGTCTTAACGGGTAACCTTGTTCCGACGTTAACCTCTCAAAACCTTAAGAAGGGTTAACGCGATCCAGTTAACGAATCGTAGGCTGATTTGCGAATCGGCGTCGAGAGTCCCGAGTCAATCCGGCGCACTTTTTAACGATTGCGGCCAATCGGACTCACCTGCGACCGATTCAGACGTGTCGTGAGTATATATTCCTATCTCAGCGGGCGACGCGAAAGCCGTCCGGGAGATGGGAGTGGAGTTGTGGAGCAAGCGTACTGGCCGCCTGTGCGGCCCGAAGACCGTATCCGGGCGGAACTGGCCCTGACCCTTGTGGCGGCGTCGACCGGGGTGCCGACACGAAGGATGGACGAGCGGGGCCGCCTGACCGGCGCGATCTGCCGGTCGCGGCGGCTGGCGATCTATCTCGCCTACATCACCTTCGAATGGCCGATGGAGCGGGTGGCGCATGCGTTCGGCATGAACCGGACCAGCGCCGCCAAGGCCTGCCGCTGGGTTGAGGATGCGCGGGACGCGCCGGCTCTGGACGAGATGCTGGACCGGCTGGAGAGCTGCGCCCGTCAGGCGCTGCTGACCAACGGCCGCAAGGGACTTCCGGCGTGAGCGCGGCGGTGAAGGCGCGCCGTCTGCTGCGCCGCCCCGGGGCATGGATCGAGGCGTCAGGCGGCGGCTATGTGGTGCGGACCGGCAGTCGGGGCGACGGCGTGACCCAAACTATCGACGAGGCGGCCTACCGCAGTCTGGTCGAAAGCCCGGGCCTGAAGGGGCGTCGCGGCGGAGGCTGGGTCCTGAAGCGCGAGCCCGTGGAGGATGCGGCCGTCGCGTCAGGTCGTCCTGGCGTTGAAGAGGGCGAGCAGGCGGTGATCCAGCCGGACGGCCAGCTCTCAAGACTGCGGGCGAACCTGACGCACTCGCCGATCCTGTGGCTGGCCAGCCGTCGCGATGCCGATGGGCGGCCGTGGCTGGGCCGGGTCGAGATCGCGGCGGCGCGGCGGCTTGAAGCGGAGGCAGAGATCGCCCTGAGGGGGCCGTCGCTGACCATGCGCTGGGACGCCCTGCCGCGCGCCGGCGGCGGCTCGGCCGCGCGGGTCGAACCGGGCGATCTTGCGATGACCGCGTCCAGACGGGTTGAGGCGGCGCTGGCGGCGTGCGGTCAGGATCGGGCGATGGTCGAGGCCGTATGCGTCAATGCGACCACGCTGCAGATCGCGGAGCGCGAGGCGGGTCTCAAACGGCGGGAGGGCAAGGCGGTGCTGGCGCGAGGGCTACGCGCGCTGGCCCTGCACTACAGGATTGGATGACGCCCTAGGCGGCCGCCGCCTCGCGGATACGCCCCACCATGCTGTTCAACCCGTTGGCGCGCTGGCGGGTGAGGGCGGAGGGGAGGCCAAGCCGGTCGAGGGCGGCGCGGGCGTCGAAGGCGAGGATCTCCGCCGGCGTCCGGTCGGAATAGAGGCGCAGCAGCAGCGCGATATTCCCCTTGCTCAGCGCGCTGTCGCTGTCGGCGAGGAAGTGCAGGCGGTCGCCCTCGCGACGCACCGCCAGCCAGACCTGCGCGGCGCAGCCGGGCACCTTGTTCGCTTCCGCCCTGTCCGCATCGGGCAAGGGCTCCAGCGATTTGCCGAGGTCGATGACGTATTCGATCCGCGACTCCCAGTCGCCCAGCAGGTCGAACTCCTCGACCAGTTCGGCCAGCACGTCGTCGATGGGGAGCGGTTGCGTCATGGCCGCCAGATAGGCCCCGGCGAGGGCGGCGCCAACCTGTCCCCAGCCCACAGTCGCCTGTAACGGGTGCGCGCTTTGGGCGACTCACCCGACGGTCTAGGCTCCGCTTGAAGAAATTCATCCGAAGCCGTCATTTGAACCGCAGCCCTCCCACATCGACGAAGATCCCCAAGGCGGCGCCCGACCGGGCGGCGCTGACGGCGTGGCATGCGGGCTGGGCTGTGGCTGTCGCCCTGCTGGCCATGGGCGCGGGCGGCGGGTCGGTGCTGAACGGACCGGCGATGTACGCGCTGCTGGCCCTGATCGCGCCGGGCCTGCTGGGACCCTGGCTGCTGGCGAAGGATACGGCGGCGACGCGGGGCGGACTGCTGGGCGCATGGGTGCTGGCGGCGGTCACGGCCTCGGCGCTGGCGGGCGGGCTTACAGGGCCGCTGGCGGGCTTCGTCTTCATGCCTCTGGCCGCGGGGCTGGCGCTGGGGTCGCGCAGGGCCGCCCAGATGGGCGCAGCGGGGGCAGGACTGGCTGCGCTGGCCGGTATGGCCTCCACGGGTCTGGTCGGTCCCGGCACGGGCGCGCCCCTGCTGGCGGCGGCCTCGGCCGTGCTGACCGCCGGCGCGGCCCTGATCGGACTGGAGTTTTCGTGGCGCGCGCGGGACCGCCGACTGGACCGCGCCGAGGCCTCGGCCGGGCGGCTGGGTGCGCTGCTGGCGACCCAGCCGGGTCTGACGCTGGTGATGGAGCCCTCGGGCAAGGTGCTGGCCGCCTATGGCGCGCCGCCGCCCGCGCTGGCGATCGACCCGCTGTTCGAGGAAGGCCTCGTCGGGGCAGTGCTGCTGCAGGACCGGCCGGCCGTGCTGGGCGCCCTGACCCGCGCGGCCAGCGGGCAGGAGAACGCCGTCGTCTTCTCGCCCCGCACCGCGATGGACCGGCGCATTCGCATCGGCCTGAAGCGGCTGGACGACCGCAACGGCCCGCGCCTGATCGCCCATGCCGAGGACTTCACCGCCCAGTATGTCCGAGAGCTGGAACTGGACACCGCCCGCGCCGAGGCCGAGGCGCGCGAGGCGGGCAAGACCCGCTTCCTCGCCAATATGAGCCACGAGCTGCGGACGCCGTTGAACGCCGTGCTGGGCTTCGCCGACATCATGCGCCAGCGCATCTTCGGCCCCCTGCCGGATCGCTATGCAGAGTACGTTCAGAACATCCACCAGGCCGGCGGGCATCTGCTCGATCTGATCAACGACGTGCTCGACGTGTCCAAGATCGAGGCGGAACGCTACGTCCTGTCGCGCGAGACGATGGATGCGCGCGAGGTGCTGTCCGGAGCGATGGCGCTGGTGCGGGTGGGCGCGGACGAGAAGGGCGTGATCCTGTCGGCCGTCCTCCCGACCGAGCCGCTGGACGTCTCCGCCGACCGTCGGGCGCTGAAGCAGATCGCGCTGAACCTCCTGTCGAACGCCGTGAAGTTCACCCCCGCGGGCGGGTCGGTCACCCTGTCGGCCGAGGCGATCGGCGATACGCTGGAAATCATCGTCGCCGACACCGGCGTCGGCATCGCCGGCGAAGACATCGACCGTCTGGGCCGCCCCTTCGAACAGGCCGGCGACGCCGAGCAGCGGGCGCGAGGCACCGGTCTCGGCCTGTCGCTGGTACGGGCGTTCGCAGAACTGCACGGCGGGACGATGAGCCTCGACTCCACGCTGGGCGAAGGCACGGCCGTAACCGTGCGCATTCCGGTGATGCGAGGCGCGAGAGCGCCAGTGGTCGAGGGCGGTGCGAAGATCATCCCGCTGCCGAAGGCGGGCGGGCAGTAGCATCTACCGCTTCTTGCGTCCCTGCATGACGAAGCCGATCACCTTGGCGGCGGCTTCGAAATGTTCGCGCGGGATGGTCTCGTCGACATCGACGGCGGCGTAGAGGGCGCGGGCCAGCGGTACGTTCTCGACGATCGGGACCGAATGCTCGCGCGCGACCTCCCGGATGCGCATGGCTACGGCGTCGACACCCTTGGCCACGCAGACCGGGGCGGGATCGCCCTGATCCGGCTCGTAGCGCAGGGCGACCGAATAGTGGGTCGGGTTGGTGATGATGACCGTGGCCTTGGGCACGTTCTGCATCATCCGCTGGCGGCTGCGCTGGCTGCGGATCTGCTTGAGCTTGGCCTTTACATGCGGGTCGCCTTCCGCCTGCTTGTAGTCTTCCTTGGTTTCTTCCTTGGTCATCCGCATCCGCTTGGCGAAGCTGAAGCGCTGCCACAGGAAGTCCGCGCCCGAGGTGAAGCCCAGGAATACCAGCGTGGAGACCATCAGGCTCATCGCCAGATCGCGGCTGAACGGCAGGATCATGGCCGGCGACATGGCGGCCAGATTCTCGAACTCACGCGTGTGCGGCTTCAGCACGCACCAGCAGATCACCATGACGGCGACCAGCTTGAGGAAGGTCTTGATGAACTGGACCCAGCCGTCCGCGCCGAAGATGCGCTTGAAGCCCTCCAGCGGGTTCACCTTGCTCCACTTGGGCTTCAGCTTGTCGCCCGTGAAGATCAGGCCGGACTGGGCGATGTTTCCACCCGCCCCGCCGATGATCGTGGCCAGCATGACCGCGCCCATGAAAGGGAGCATGGCCCATACGGCGTGAGCCCCGATCTCGACTCCGGCCCCGGCGTCCAGTCCGCCCATCATGGTGTGCGGCGCGGCGATGAAGGGCAGCAGCTGCTCGGCCATCGAGGTCGCGAACCACCCCCCGGCCATCAGGATCACGGCCGCGGCGCCGAGGAGGCTGAGCGCGGACGCGACGTCGGCCGACTTGGCGACGTCGCCCTTCTTGCGGGCCTCCTCGAGTTTTCGTGGGGTGGCCTCTTCTGTTTTCGACTCGGGATCGGCGGACTCAGCCACCGGCGCCTCCGACGAAAACATTGGCCACAGCGCGGTAGCGGTCGATGAAGACCGTTCCCAGCACGCCGAGGCTGAGGGCGAAAACCGACAGGCCCAGAATGATGCTGAGCGGGGCGGCGGCGAAGAAGACCTGGAACTGCGGCATCACCCGGCCGACGAGGCCGGAGGCGAGGTTGAAGATCAGGGCGAAGACCAGCACCGGCGCCGACAACTGAACGCCCAGCAGGAAGGCGTCGCCGACGGTCTTCACGGCTTGGGCGGTGAAGTCCCCCATCAACAGGGGCTTGGCGGGCGCGATCAGCTCATACGATCCGACCAGTCCGGCGATGAACAGGTGGTGGGTGTCGGTCGCAAAGATCAGGGTCGTGCCCAGCAGCATCAGGAAGGCCGAGATGGTCGTGCCGGGCTGGGCCTGAAGCGGATTGGCGGTCTGTGAAAAGCTGAGCGTCGTCTGCAGCGAGACGATCTCGCCCGCCGTCGACAGGGCCGAGGTGAAGGCGCGCAACAGGGCGCCGATCATCAGGCCGACCACGACCTCACGGATGATCCAGCCGGCCATGCCGCCCAGCGTCGCGGGCAGGGCGGGCAGGGCGCCGGCGATGACGGGCCACAGGCACAGCGAGATGACCAGCGCCAGCGACAGGCGGATACGCGGGGGCACATAGCTTTCGCCCACGCCCGGCAGCATCAGCAGCACCGCGCCGATGCGCGCGAAGATCAGCGCGCCCTGCCAGACCTGATCCGATGTGGCGTAAGGGTCCACCCGCCCGCCGTCACATGCCGGCGATGCGGGCGGCGATCTCGCGCATGAAGCCGCCCAGCAGGGCCCCCATCAGCGGCAGGAACAGCAGCAGGGACACGAAGATGGCGATGATCTTGGGCGCGTAGATCAGGGTCTGTTCCTGAATCTGCGTCAGGGCCTGAAACAGGCCAATGACCACGCCGACCACCAGGCCGACGATGAGCACGGGCAGGCACAGCTGGATCGTCAGCCACAGGGCGTCGCGCCCTACGTCCAGTACTTCGGCGCCGTTCATTACTCGCTCCGGGAAACTCGGCAGAAAATGCCGGGAGCGTGGTTAACGACCCGTTACGTTTTCGCCGTCGCGCGGAATGATCGTCCGCCACCGCCGACCAACGGTTGACATCGTCACACAGTATGCGGCATACACTGTGCGTCACACACTATGTGGCGGACAGGAGAGGCCATGGCGGTCGACCCCGATCTTTTTGAATCGATGCGGCTGGAGCTTAGGCGAGGCTCGCTGGTGCTGGCGGTGCTCGCCTGCCTCAGGACCGAGCGCTACGGCTACACCCTGCGTCAGGCGCTGGCCGCCGACGGGCTGGAGATGGAGGAATCGACCCTCTACCCGCTGCTCCGCCGACTGGAGAGCCAAGGTCTTCTGGATAGCGAATGGCGTGAGGAGGAGAAGCGGAAGAAGCGCTTCTACGTCCTGTCGCCCATGGGCGTCGCCACGCTGGCCGCCCTGACCGACGAATGGCGCGGCATCAACGCCTCGCTCGACAAGATGCTCTGAGGGGAACCGTGATGGACATGCTCGAGAAATATCTGGCCGCAGTGGCGGCCCAACTGCCCACCGACCAGCGCGACGACATCATCGCCGAGCTGAAGGACCTGATCCTCAGCCGCTTCGAGGCGAAGGAAGAGGAACTGGGCCGCGGTCTGACCGAGGACGAACGCGAGGCCATCCTGCGCGAGGTCGGCCATCCGCTGGTCGTCGCCGCCCGCTACCGCAAGGGACCGGACGCCCTGATCGGGCCGCAGTTGTTCCCTTACTGGCTGTTCGGCGCGAAGGCCGGGCTGATGATCCTCGCTGTCGTCGCGGGTATCGGCCTGCTGATCGACCTGACGAACGGGTCGAACAACTTCGGTCAGGACATCGCCCAGGCCTTCCACGGCTTCTTCGGCTCGGCCCTGACCCTGCTGGGCGCGCTGACGCTCGCCGGTGCGATCATGGAGCACTACGATATCCGTCCGAAATGGCTGACCAACTGGCGGGTCAGCGACCTGACGGCCTTCAACCTGTCCGACCCCGCGGCGTGGGGTATGGCGATGAGCGGCAAGGCGCCGGCGAAGGGCGAAGCCGCTCCGGCCGCCCCTGCATGGATGGGCTGGCGCAACCGGCCGATCGGCAACCGCTGGCCGGGCGCGGACTATCTGTTCTCCTTCATCGCGGTGGGCGTGTTCGTTCTGTGGTGGATCGGCGCCATCTACTTCCCGTTCGCCGACATGACCTTCGGCCGACGCGAGGCCGTGGTCACCGGCGCGCCGGTCTGGGCGATGCTGCACCTGCCGATCCTGCTCTATGCGCTGGCCCAGATGGCGGTCGATCTGATCAGTCTCGCCCGCCCCTACGCCGTGCGGATGCGGGCCGCCTTTCAGGTCGCGATCGCCTGCGCCGGCCTGTGGCTGACCTGGGCCATCTGGAACGCCGGCCACTGGTTCAACATCGCCATGGACGGCGAGACCGCCCGGGTGATCCGCGACGAGGGCTTCCTGAACCTCGAGGCCCTGAAACGCCTTGGTGAAGGCGGAAACGCCGACCTGACGATCTGGGCGACCAACCTGTCGGGCATCATGACCTGGGTGCTTGTCCTCTCGGCCTTCGGTCTGGTCTGCAAGATCCTCGTCAACCTGTGGCGTCTGGCCGTCCGCCCGGCCTGAGGCGAATAGGTGCGCCGGTCGAAAGGTCGGCGTCCACGCCCATGTCCGAAAACCGCGAGACATTCCGCCCGCCTGAGCCCATCTTGCGGTCATGGAAAACGCCGCAGAACTGGACCAGGAAGCCTGCTATCGCGCCGTCCTGACGCGGGACGCCCGCTTTGACGGCCGGTTCTTCGGCTGCGTGAAGACCACGGGCATCTACTGCCGCCCGGTCTGTCCGGCGCGGACGCCAAAACGCGAGAACATGTTTTTCGTCGTGTCCCCCGCCGCGGCGGAAGAGGCCGGCTTCCGCGCGTGCCTGCGCTGCCGCCCCGAGACCGCGCCTGACATGGGCGCATGGCGGGGCACCTCCAATACGGTCAGCCGGGCGCTGGCCCTGATCGAGGCCGGCGCTCTCGACGAGGCTGACGTCGACGCCCTTGCCGGTCGCCTCGGCGTCGGTGAGCGCCACCTGCGCCGCCTGTTCCGCCAGCACCTCGGCGCCGCCCCCGTCAGCGTGGCCCAGACCCGGCGTGTGCTGCTGGCCAAGGCCCTGATCCACCAGACCGACCTGCCGATGGCGCAGGTGGCGCTGGCTTCGGGCTTCGGCAGCGTGCGCCGCTTCAACGAGACCTTTCAGGCGCTTTACGATCGAGCGCCCTCGGCCCTGCGCCGTCACCGCGAAAAGGCGGGTGAGGCGGCGGTGCAACTCAATCTGCCCTACCGCCCGCCGTACGACTGGGGCGCCATGCTGACCGCCCTCGCTGAGCGGGGCGACGCGATCGAGGGCCGACGCTGGTCACGCCCGCTTGTGCAGGCCGTCGACGGTGCGGACGGCGTCGTCACCGTCGAACCCGCCGGGGAGGGCAGGGTGTCCGTATGCGTCGAGGCTTCGGACCTGAAAGCCCTGCCCGGCGTCCTCGCCCGTGTCCGTCGCGTCTTCGACCTGTCCGCGGACCCGGAGGCCATCGCCCGCGACCTGTCCCAGGATGTCACGCTCGCGCCGCTGGCCGCGGCCCGCCCCGGCCTGCGTCTGCCGGGCTGCTGGATCGACGACGGCGCCGAGCCGCCCAACGACCGACTGACCGACGAAACCCTCGCTGCCCGCGCCGAAGCCTGGCGCCCGTGGCGAGCCTATGGCGCGTTGCATCTGGCCATGGCCGGGATCAGCGCCGCCGATCTGATGGAGACCGACGATGCCCAACGCGCAGCCTGAAACCCTGACCCTCGACCGGATCGAGACGCCTACGGGGGTGGTCCTGCTGATTACCGACGCGGACGGCGCCGTCCGGGCGCTCGACTTCGCCGGCTACGAAGACCGGATGATGCGCCTGCTGGCCCGCCACTGGCCGGGCGCCCGACTGGCGGACGGACAAGCTCCGGAACCGGTGCGCAAGGCGGTGCACGCGTACTTCGCGGGCGACCTGCACGCCCTCGACGGTCTGAAGGTCCGCACCAACGGCACGGATTTCCAGCGCTCGGTCTGGGCCGCCCTGCGCGCCATTCCGCATGGCGAGACCCGCACCTATGGCCAGCTCGCCGCCGCCATCGGCAAGCCCGCCGCCGTCCGCGCCGCCGGCCTCGCCAATGGCCAGAACCCGGTCGCCGTCATCGTACCCTGCCACCGCGTCATCGGCGCCAACGGAACGCTGACGGGCTACGCGGGCGGGCTGGAGCGCAAGAAGTGGCTGCTCGACCATGAGCGCAAGGCGGCGGTCAGCCCGGTCGCGTGAACTGGTCCGGAGTCAGGCCCCGCGGCGTGAACCGCGCCTCGCGGATCGCGCCGTTGAACCAGCTGACCTTGTTCATCCGCACGCCCACCGACGATCGCCCCGGTCCCTGTGGCGTGAACGCCAGCGGCGCCTCGCCCTGCAGCACCCCGTCCACGAAGCTGCGGTAGGTCGTGCCGTCGTACGTCTGGGCGACGTGGAACCACTGCCCGATCGGGAAGCGCTTCTCCGGGAAGATCAGGGTGTGATTGTAGGTCGGCCCCTTGGTGAAGGCGTCGAGGTACCATTCGGTCTCCACCACCCGGATCTCGAACAGAAAGCGCGTGCCGACGGGCGGCTGACCGGCCGGCGGCGTCTCGGTCTCCGCCAGATGCATGAACCGCTGCTCGAAATTTCCGCCGTCGGGCCGGAACAGCGCTTCGATCGTCCATGCCGTGGCGCCCGCCAGCGGATGCTCCTCGATGAACAGGGCGTCGTCCACGCCGTCGAATTTCACCGCCTTGCCCCACGGACTGTCGACCAGAGCAGGCCCGCCCTCGGCCGCCGTCGCGACGCCCCCGATGTCGGTCAGGCGATCGAAGGTCCAGACCTTCTGGTCCGACGCCGTCGCAGGCCCGGCGACGCTGGCGCAGCCCGGAAGCAGGACGCCTGTGGCCCCCGCGGCCAGTAAGGATCGGCGGTTCAGGGCGGTCGGATCGGACATGGCGGCGTCTCCTGTTTTGCTATCGGTACCGCCGCTGACACCGGTGGACAAGGCTGCTTGCATCAGGAACCGGCTTGCGTTTTCCGTCCACCCGCCTACATTCACACCGACTTATGCTAACTTTGAGCATAAGGTCTGGAGAGGACGATGGCGGACGGGATGTTCGGACTGTCGAAAGAGCTGGAGCGGGAGACCGCGCCGGTCTGGGCCAAGGTCAAGGACCACGTCACTCCGATGGAGTGGCCGGCGCAGGCCGCCCTGATCCACGAGATCAATCAGCTGAAGCGCGAGCGCGACGCGGTGATCCTGGCCCACAACTACATGACGCCCGAGATCTTCCACGGCGTGGGCGACTATGTGGGCGACAGCCTCGGCCTCGCCAAGGAGGCGGCGCGATCGGATGCTAAGGTCATCGTTCAGGCCGGCGTGCACTTCATGGCCGAGACCTCGAAAATCCTGTCGCCGGACAAGACGGTATTGATCCCTGATCTGCGCGCCGGCTGTTCGCTGGCGGCGTCGATCACCGGCGCCGACGTGCGGCTGATCAAGCAGCGCTATCCGGGTCTGCCGGTGGTCACCTATGTGAACACCACGGCCGACGTGAAGGCCGAAACCGACATCTGCTGCACCAGCGCCAATGCCGTTCAGGTGGTCGAATGGGCGGCGAAGGAATGGGGCGTCGACCGCGTCATCCTGATCCCCGACGAGTTCCTCGCCCGCAACGTGGCGGCCCAGACGACGGTGGGCATCATCGCGTGGAAGGGTCGCTGCGAGGTGCATGAGCGCTTCACCGCAGACGACATCCGCGACATGCGCGAGGCCTATCCGGGCGCCCAGATTCTCGCCCACCCGGAATGCCCGGAAGAGGTGCTGTCAGCCGCCGACTTCGCCGGGTCGACCGCCGCCATGACGGACTGGGTCACGTCGAAGAAGCCTAGGCAGGTGGTCCTGATCACCGAGTGCTCGATGGCGTCGAACATCAAGGGCGACGTGCCCGGCGTAGACTTCATCGGCCCTTGCAACATGTGCCCGCACATGAAGCGCATCACCCTGCAGAACATTCGCGACTGCCTGCTGAACATGCAGTTCGAGGTGACCGTGCCGGAAGACATGATCGAGCGCGCGCGGCTGGCCGTGCAACGGATGGTCGACCTGCCGCCCCCGGCGATCCCGGCCCGCTACGACCTGATCAAGGCGCGCCACCACGTCGCCGTGGAACTGATCTGATGCGACCCGTCGTCTCGTTGCGGCTGAAGGCGTCGGGAGCCACTTGCATCGCATGACAGACACCGACACGCCCCGCCGCCCCGGTCCATGGGACGCCCGACCCGAAGAGGCCGTCGCCGCGCCCGCCGAGGTTCACGCTCCAGCCGCCGAGCCGCCGCTGGACAAGGGGCAGCACCCGGGTGTCGCCATCGCGGGCACCCTTCTGTTCTTCGGCTTCATCTGGTTCATGACCCAGAGCTGGGTGGTCGCGCTGGCCGTCATCTTCGGCCTGTTCGTGCACGAGTACGGACATGTGCTGGCCATGAACCGTGTCGGCATGGGCCCGGCGCGCATCTACATCATTCCGTTCCTTGGCGGTCTCGCCAGGGGACAGCGGGCGCCGACCAGCGAATGGCACGGCGTGCTGGTGTCACTGGCCGGACCCTTCTTCGGCCTGCTGGCGGCTATCCCCTTCTTTGCCGCCTGGGCCGTGCTCGGCGGCGCCGCCTGGCTGATCGGGGCCGCCGTGATTGCGGCGATCAATCTGGTCAACCTGGCCCCCGCCCCGCCGCTGGACGGTTCGAAAGCTGTTGGCCCGGTGCTGGCCCGCATCCATCCGTGGCTGGAGCGCGGAGCGATGATCGCGATGGGTCTCATCGTGGTCTACTGGGGCTTCACGACCGGGCGTTGGATTCTGGCGGCGTTTCTCGTCATCGCCCTGATCGGTCACCTCAAGCGCGGCTTCTGGCGGCCTGACGGTCGGGAACTGACCGTGCGCGAGAGCTTCGCCAGCGTGGGCCTGTTCCTCGCCACGGCCGCCGCCTGCGTCGCCGTCGGACTAGCGGCCCTCATGCCACTAGCCCAAGGTTCCTTCACGGGCGCCATGGAGATCGCCGCCTACTACCTCGGTTTCCGCTCTTGAGCCGGATCGTCCATGAGGGGCCGCTGATCATCGGCGGCGGTCTGGCCGGTCTTTCCGCTGCGCTGGAGGCCGCGCCGGCCAAGGTGCTGGTGATCACGCCCGCCCCCCTGCTGCAGGAAGCCTCGTCCGCATGGGCGCAGGGCGGTTTGGCGGCGGCGCTCTCCGCCTCGGACGCGCCGGCCCTTCACGCCGCAGACACCCGCGCCGCCGGCGCCGGTCTGGTGGAACCCGAAGCGGCTCGCGCCCTGACGGAGGACGGCAAGGCCACGGTCGAATGGCTGGCCGCACTGGGCGCGCCGTTCGATCGCGATTCGTTCGGCGGATTCGCCGTCAGCCTCGAAGCCGCCCATTCGCAGGCCCGGGTGGCGCGTGTCGGCGGAGACGGGGCGGGCAGGGCGATCCTGACCGCGCTGGTCGTCGCTGTCCGCGCCGCACCGCATATCGAGGTCTGGGAAGACGGCCGCCTGCGCGGTCTGTTGAAGGACGACGCCGGTCGCGTGCGCGGCGCCCTGATCGAACGTCAGGGCAAGCTCGTCGAAGTGCTGGCCCCGGCGACCGTGCTGGCCACCGGCGGCGCCGGCGGCCTGTTCGCGCGCACCACCACGCCCGCCAGCCTGCTGGGCGAGGGCATGGCCGCGGCGTATCTTGCCGGCGCCGAAACCCTCGATCCCGAGTTCGTCCAGTTCCATCCGACGGCCATCGACGTCGGCCTCGACCCCATGCCGCTGGCCACCGAGGCCCTGCGTGGCGAGGGCGCGCGGCTGATCGACCGCGAGGGCCGGTTCCTGCTGGGCGAGGCGGCGGACGCCGACCTGAAGCCACGCGACATCGTCGCCCGCGCCGTGCACGCCGCCCGCGCTGACGGCCGGGGCGCCTTCCTCGATTGCCGGACGGCCGTGGGCGCCGAGTTTCCCCACGCCTTCCCCGCTGTCTTCGCCGCCTGCATGCAGGCTGGGCTAGACCCGCGCGAGACGCCGATCCCCGTCGCGCCCGCGGCCCACTACTGCATGGGCGGAATCGTCGCCGGGGTGGACGGCCATACGACCTTGAAGGGCCTGTTCGCGGTCGGCGAGTGCGCCGCCACCGGAGTCCACGGCGCCAACCGGCTTGCCTCCAACTCCCTGCTCGAAGCCGCCGCCTTCGGCCGCCGCACCGGCCGCGCGGCCGCGACGGAAACGGGCGGCGAGGGCAGGGTGTCAGTGCCCAAAGCGGGGCCCGTCCTGTCGTCCGAGGCCCTGATCGATCTGCGTATCGCCATGAGCGACGATGTGGGCGTTGTGCGCAGCGCCGAGGGCCTGCGGGCCGCGCTGAAGATCATCGACCGGCTCGACAGGGACGCCTCCGGCGCCCTGGCGCTGACGGCCGCCCGACTGATCGCCAGTTCCGCCCTCGCCCGCAAGGAAAGCCGGGGCGGGCACTACCGCTCCGACTATCCGGAAACGTCGGCGAGGGCGCGCCACACCCGGCTGAAAGCTTCGGGCGCCGTCACCGCCGCCGTCATGGCCACGACCACGGCGACGACAGCGGTTATGGCCGCCATCATCGCCACCGCCTGAGATCGCCATGAGCAACGTCCGTACCCTGCCAGACCTGCTGATCCAGCCGATCGTCGACATGGCTCTGGCCGAGGACCTCGGTCGCGCAGGGGACGTGACAGCCATGGCCTGCATTCCCGAAGGCGCGCGCATGCGAGCCGTCTTCGCGGCGCGGAAACCGGGCGTGCTGGCGGGGATCGACTGCGTTCGGCTGGCGGTGCTGGCGATGGATCCGAAGGCGTCGATCGATCTGAAGCTGGCCGACGGCTCAACCTTCTCGGCCGGCGCCGAGCTGGCCGAGATCGAGGCCGACGCCCGCGCCTTCCTGTCGGCCGAGCGGACGGCGCTGAACCTGCTGGGCCGGCTGTGCGGCGTCGCAACGCTGACCCGGGCCTATGTCGAGGCGGTGAGGGGCACGAAGGCGCGCATCGCGGACACCCGCAAGACCACCCCTGGCCTGCGCGCGCTCGAGAAGCATGCCGTCTTGTGCGGCGGCGGGGTCAATCATCGCTTCGGGCTGGATGACGCCATCCTGATCAAGGACAACCACGTCGCCGTCTGCGGCGGCGTCGCTCCGGCCATCCGCGCGGCCCGCGCGGCGGCGGGTCACCTGATGAAGGTGGAGGTCGAGGTCGACGGGCTGGACCAGCTGGATCAGGCGCTGGCCCTGATCGACGAGGGCGTCGGCCCCGACGTGATCATGCTCGACAACTTCGGGCTCGACGCATTGCGCGAAGCCGTGGCGCGCACAGCTGGACGGGTCGTGCTGGAGGCGTCAGGCGGCGTGAATCTCGACACCGTCCGTAGTATTGCGGAGACAGGCGTGGACGTGATCTCGGTGGGCGCCCTTACGCACTCGGCTCCGGCGCTGGACGTGGGTCTGGACGCCCGCTGATGGCGGCCAGCTTGCGCGCGAAAAGGCGGCGGTTCAGCGCGGCCACGATCGGCTCGTCCACGAACCGGCAGTAGACTGCCGCCACGGCGACGGTGAACCCCAGCGCGCCGGCCCAAATCACCCAGGCCTCCCACGACGTCGTCTCGACCGCCGGATGGATACGCGCCAGCATCGGCTCGACCCCGTCGAACCAGGCGGCTCCGGTCAGGGTGTGGACCATAAAGAGGCTGAAGCTGACCTTGGCGCCCCAAGCCGCGCCGGGCAGGGCCTTGGTCACCGGCGAGGCGCCGCAGCCCATGATGATGGCGCAGATCGCCAGAATGCTGATCATGTCCGGCCCGGCCAGAACCGCATTGGCCAGCAGCACGGCGCCGCCCGCAAGGCCCAGCGTCCGCGCCTGCGCGCCTGACCAATTTCCCGTCTGCACCGCCCGCGCCAGCGTCAGCCCCACAAGGAACAGCGGCGCGGCGCGGAAGAAGGTCCACTGGAAGCCGATGGCGAACTGCTCGACGCCGAGCATCCGCAGGCTGAGCAGGTCGGTCGACAGCAGGATGATCAGGCCCAGCGTCAGGGCCGCCGCCGGTCCCGCCAGTCGCTGCATTCCGCGCCACAGCATCGGGAAGAAGGCGTAGCAGATCAGCAGGGCCGAGATCGTCCAGCTGGGCATGTTCCATTGCCCCGCGCCCAGTCCGAAGGCGTGCAGCAACAGGATTTGCGCGGGCAGGCCGGACAGGTCGTAGCGGTGCGGTTCGCTGAAGTGCACGCCCATCGCCAGCCCTACGCAGACCATGAGCACCAGCGCCGCCAGCGTGATCAGATGGGTCGGATAGCAGCGCACGAACCGCTTCATCCAGAACCGGCCAAGGCTCACGCGCCCCGACAAGGTCGCCTCGCCATAGGCCTTGGCCAGCACGAAGCCGGACAGCATCAGGAAGAAGTCGGTGGCCAGATATCCGCGGCCCAGAAACGCGTGCATCGACTGCAGCGCGACCGGCGCCTCATCCCCGAAATGGAACACCACCACGAACATGGCGGCCACGAACCGCAGCGCATCGAGTGCGCCGCCTCGGGCGGGTCTGGGGGCTGAAACAGGGGACGCGGACATGACTGCTGACCTTCGCCGTTCTCTTTGCGGGACGGCGTTCCGCCGGCGTGCAAGCGTCGGGCCGACGGAACGCGCCGGGTCGGGACGGGTTAATCAGAGGTACGAAGAAGGAGATCGCTGATGACCCACGCGCCCAAAATTCCCAAGGAACAGCGCAGCTTCGCCGATCGTGGCGGCAAGTCCGTCGATGACGCGATGAAGGCCGACCGTCGCGACCTCGAGACCGGCGTCCAGTCGGGCTCGCCGGGCGATTCCGATGTGAATCTGGATACACAGGGCCGCTTCGGAAACCTGCGTCAGAACCTGACGACGCAGTGGAAGACGCAGGAACGCTAGTCCGGATCAGGCGACCGGCGTGGCCGCCTGTGCGCGCTCGATCGGCGCCGCGACCGTGACCGCGGGAGCCGCCGGTTCGGCGGCGCCGGGCGCGGCGGCGGCGGGCGCAGCACGCTCGGCGGTCGCTCCGCGACCGTCCTGCTGGACGAGCATATTGTAGGCGACGGCTCCGGCTTCACGCACGGGCGTGATCGGGTCGAGGCTGGCCTGCACAAGTTGCGGCTGCTGGATATCCGAGGCGCTGGATCGGCGGGCGGCGTAGCTGAACGCCGCGCTGGAGCCCGAACGGCCGCCGAAACGATAGAAGACGTGATCGCCGACCTGACCCACCCGGATCAGGGACGAGCGCCATTGCGGCGCGACGGCGGTGGTGTGGAAGTGGGTGGCCACGCCGACATCCGAATAGACCGAACCCGACAGGGCGGTCGAGGCGATATCGCGTGCGCGATTCCATGCGGCGCGATTGACGGTGGCGCGCATCGAGCCGTTGCAGGTGAAGCTGAACTGGCAACCGACCCGGCGGCCCGCGCCCTGAAACACGACGCCGCAGACGCTCTTGGGGAAGGCGGGGTGGCGAACGCGATTCAAAACCACTTGGGCCACAGCCCGCATGCCGCCGCGGCCTTCGCCACGGGCTTCGTAATAGACGGCCTGGGTCAGGCAATCGAGGTCGCGCGAGGCGTCCAGCGCGCCGCCGAGGCGGAAGGGCTGCGCGGCCGGGGTTGACGACAGGCCTGCGCGGCGAAGGCCGGCGGCGCCATTCGACTTCAGTTGCTCAAGGCGGGCGGTCAGCAGTTCCGCCTGACGGTCCCGCTGGGCCCCGCCGGCGACGGTATAGGGGTCGTGGCGGCGGGCGATGGCCAGCGCGCTCTCGTCCAGTCCGCCGGCCGCAGCGGCCAGCGCTTCTTCCGTGAATCCCGCAGCTGTGGCGCCGTCGATCCGCTCCGCACGATCCCGCGCGATGGACGCCTTGGCCGCCGTTCCTCCCAGATAAGCCGCGCCGATCGCGAGGCCCATGACCGCGGCGACAAGGCTTGCGGCCGTGACCGGACGGATCCGGGCGACACGGTCGGCAGACGCCATCGCACGCAGCTGCGAGAGGTTCGACAAAGGCTCAGTCCTGTTCGGCAGGGCGCAGCGCCGCCCCCGGGTAGTCTCGCGAGCCGGGCGACTGGGATGTCGCGGAACCGGCTGCGGGTAGCACCGACGGCGGCCATATCCGGGCCGGCGTCGGGGACGCGCCTTAAGCCAGCGGTTTGTGGCGCCAATGTGGTTGATTCGCAAGATTCTGTTGCGTCGCAGCATAGCGCGGCTGTGGATAGCTACGAGTTTGCGTCTCTGATGTCGAAGTTTCCTGAACGCGATAATCGGTTGATCGAATACTGTATTGAATGACTGTCACATTTCCATAAGGCGTATTCGCCGATGCTCTATGCGGAACTCAGGCCACGCTTTTATTGTCTATGTCGCGCTGCGGTTGTTCATCGGCCAGAGCGGGGAACCGCGGCGTTCGCCACGTGTTTTCGCCACGAAGCTGAGCTGGAGATTCTCATGACCCGCGCCCTCATCGTCGCCATCCTGATCGCAACGCCTCTCGCGGCATGCGGCGCCTCTATCGAACAGAAGGCCGCGACCGGAGCTGTCGCCGGCGCTGTCGTGGCCGGACCGGTGGGCGCGGCCGTGGGCGGGGCCGCCGGAACCGCCGTCGGGCAGGCCCAGAAGCCACGCTGATACGCCTAACCGCCTCTAAAAGCCCTTCCGGGGCTGCAAACCTTGATTTTCGACCCCATATGGGGTTAGCGGACCGGCCCGACCGCGCTTTGCGCGCCGGGTCGATTGCGCCTCCGACAATCCATGAAGGACACCTAGACTCTTCGCATGAGAGATCTGAAACAAACCGGCTTCACCGACCGCCTCTCCGCCCAGCAGGAAGCCAAGAAGGCCCTGCTCGCCAAGTTCAAGCCCAAGGCCGCCGCTCCGGACCCCGAGTTCGAAAAGCTCGCCGCCAAGCGCGCCGCCGAGAAGGAAGCCCTTCGCCAGCAGCACGAACTGGCCAAGGCCGAGATCCGTCGCGAGAAGGCCGAGAAGGACGCCGCCCGCATTGCGGCCGAGCTTGCTGCCCAGGAAGAGGTCGACGCCGCCAAGCGCGCCGCCCGCAAGGAGCGCAAGCAGCTGACCAAGGAAGAACAGAAGGCCGCCCGCGACGCCCGCTACGCCGCCCGCAAGGCTCGCCAGCGCTGATCAGCGCGTCAGGCCGGCCTGCTCGCCGGCCTGTCTCCAAGGATGTCCGCGAGCTGCTGACCTGAATAGGGTTTGCGCAGGAACGGCCAGGGCGCGTCCGACAGGGCCGCGTCCACATCCTCGCCCGCATAGCCGGACGTCAGCACGATCCGCATCTCCGGGTAGTCCCGCGCGCACAGGCGCGCCAGTTCGATTCCCGTCATGCCGCCGGGCATGACTACGTCGCTCAGCATCATGTCGAACCGCTCGCCTTTCAGGATTTCGAGGGCACGCGGCGCCGTGTCCGCTGTCCGGACCTTCAGGCCCAGACCTTCCAGCAGCTCCAGCGCGATCGCCTGCACCCCCGCATCGTCCTCGACCAGCAGCATGGTGCGGCCGGCCAGCGTACTGCGCCGCTCGGGCGTGGCCGTGGGCGCGGCGATAACGCGCGGACCGTCCAGGGGCGGCAGGTACAGACGGATCTCCGTCCCCTCGCCAAGCTTCGAGACGATGCCGACGCCGCCGCCGCTCTGGCGCGCGAAGCCATAGACCTGACTCAGGCCCAGTCCCGTGCCCTTGCCGACCGCCTTGGTGGTGAAGAAGGGCTCGAACACCCGGCCGATGACGGACGGATCCATGCCGGCCCCGTCGTCCGACACGGTTACGCAGACGTACTCGCCCGGCGGCAGTTCGCGCACATCGCCTGCCTCGGCCACGCAGCTGGCGGTCTGAACCGTGATCCGTCCCTTGTCGCCGACCGCGTCTCGGGCGTTGACGACCAGGTTCAGCAGCGCCGCCTCGAACTGGGCGGGGTCGACGTTGACCCGTGCTGCGCCGCGCTTGAGCTTCAGCCTGAACTCCACCGCCTCGCCGACGGCCCGGGTCAGCAGGGGCTCGCTCTGACGGATCAGGGCGTTCAGATCCACCGCCTCGGGCCGCAGCGCCTGACGACGCGAGAACGCCAGCAGCTGGTGCGTCAGGCCCTCGCCGCGACGGGCCGCCGCCAGCGCCGCCTCGCCCAGCTTCTTCTGTCGGCCCGCGTCGCTCGGCGACTTCAGCATCATGTCCAGCGCGCCGATCACGACCGTCAGCAGGTTGTTGAAGTCGTGCGCCACACCGCCGGTCAGGCGACCCACCGCCTCCATCCGCTGGGCGTGCATCAGGTCAGCCTCGGCCTTGGCCTTCTCCGCCAGCGCCTCGCCCACACGATCTTCCAGCAGCTCGTTGATCCGCTTCAGATCATCCTCGGCCTTCTTGGCCTCGGTCACATCGATGTTGGCGCCGACATACCCCTGAAACTGACCGGTCCCATCGAAACGCGGCACGCCCTCGCAGCGCAGCCAGCGCCGCCCCATCTGCGGGTGCACCACCTCAAGCAGGCCTTCGTACCGGTCGTGCCGCTCAACGGCGTTCAGGAAACCGGCGTAGAAGTCCTGCAGACTTTGGCCCTCGACCCACTGGAGCCAGTTCTCCTCCAGCTCGCTGTCCGAGGTCACGCCGAAGAAGGTCTTGTAGCGGCGGTTGGCGAAGATGACCGCGCCCTTGTCATCCGTCATCCAGACCTGCGCCGGAGCACTGTCCGCAATGGTGCGGAAGCGGGTCTCCGACTCCAGCAGCCGGGCCTGCGTCTCGCGGATGTCGGTGACGTCGAAGGCCACACCCACAAAGCCCAGCACCTCGTCGTCCGCGCCCAGTCGGGGCCGAGAGAATGACTTCAGCCAGCGATACTCCCCGTCGTGGCGCAGGTAACGGGCTTCCATCGAGAACGGCTCGCCCGTCGACTCGCCCGCAAGGGAGTCCGAGATGATCCGCTCGTGATCGTCCGGATGGATCACGGCGCGCCAGTCGGCCAGCCGCGCCTCTTCATACGTGCCGCCATAGTAGGCGACGTACGCCTGATTGACGAAGGCGCGGGTGCGGTCCTGCTGGGTCACCCAGATCAGCACGGGCGCCGTGTCGGCGATGGCGCGGAAGCGCTGTTCGCTCTCGCGGGTCTCGGCCTCGGCGCGGGTCCGTTCGATCTCGCCCCACGTCCGGTCGGCCACGTCCTGCAGCAGCGTCACCTCTTCGGCGGTCCATTCCCGGACCTCGGCGTTGTGCGCATATAGAAACGCCCGCAGACGTCCGTTGCGGATCAGCGGCGCCCGCATCAGGGCCCGTGTCTTCAGTCGCTTGAAGACGTCCAGTGCATCCTGCGTACGCGGATCGATCTCGACGTCGGGTATGCGGATCAGCCGCCCTTCCGCCAGATCGGCGATCAGATCGGCGCCGAGGTCAGATAGCGGGAACTGCCCCTGTGCGCTGACGATGCCGGTGGTCCAGTCGCGGCTCATGGACACCATGCCCCGCTCCTGATCGACCTCGCCGTAGCCTACCCGATCCGCACCCAGCTCGGCCCCCAGCAGGCTTTCGACGGTCGCCATGATGTCTTCCGGCGTCGTCAGGTCGCGGATGCTGTCAGCCAGACCCAGCAGGAAGCGCTGACGCTTCTCCTGCGCCGCCAGCGCATCAAGCGCCTCGCGGGTCTCGGTGATGTCGAACGACATGCCGACGTAGCCCATGAAGGTCCCGTCCGCGTCGAACCGGGGCTTCACCCCCACCCGCATCCAGCGCCAGCGGCCATCCGCGCGTGGAAACCGCGCCTCGAAGCCGTAGGGCAGGCGGTCGGGACGGGCGGCCTCCATGGCGGCGGCGACCTGGGCCTGATCATCGGGATGCAGGGTCTGGCGCCAGACGTGGCCCAGAATGGCCTCTCGCGGCTGCCCGAAGAACTCCACGAGGGCGGTGTTCACGAACTCCACCTCGGCCTCGGCGTTGGTCATCCAGACCGGCGAAGGCGCGGTGTCGGCCATCAGGCGGAAGCGGGCCTCGCTCTCCCGCAGGGCCGCCTCGGCCACCTTCGCGGCGGTGATATCGATCGCCACCGCGATATGGCCGATCAGGACGCCGGCAGCGTCGGTCAGCGGCCGCAGGCTGGTCTGGGCCCAGACGATTGAGCCATCGGGGCGGATGTAGCGCTTCTCGATATGGCCCTCATGGCCCGCGAGCGACTGCTTCAGGACCTCGTGGGTTGGCGTGATATCGTCGGGATGGGAAACGTCTGCAGTGGTGATGCCGATGACGCTTTCCGGCGTGCGGCCCAGCAGCTCGGCGAAGCGGGCGTTGGCGCTGACCAGTCGCCCGTTTAGGTCGACTCGCGCAATCCCGGCCGAGGCCTGATCCAGCATTGCCCGCAGTTCGGATGTCGTCTCCCCCACCCGGGTGTCCGACTCTCGCAGGCGAACAACCGTCTGGTCCAGATTCCGCAGGGTCGTTCGAAGGGAGGCCCCCAGGATCGTGCCGAACAGCGCCACGGCCGCGAAGGTGACGGTTCCGATCAGGCTGGTCGTGACGTTGAATTCGATCAGGCCGGGGAACAGGCGCGAAACGATCAGCGCGCCTGTGATCGACGCCGCGGTCGCCGTGTATCCGGCGATCTGTCCAGCCCACAAAGCCGCCAGAAGGACGGCCGGTATCAGCAGGGTAAGGCCGGTCGCTCCGCCGTAGACCGGCGAAAGCGCCAGACGCAACAGAAGGCCGCCCCCTGCGCACAGCAGGCCGGTCCCGAACGCCTGCCAGGCCTTGCCGGGCTGCGACAGCGCTACTGACCTGAAAAACGCGTCAGCCCACCCCAAACAAAAACCCCCAGCTCGCGCTCAGGCGCGAAAAGCTGCAACGCTTTCGCCCTGAAGGCGTTCCCAAGGGTCGCATTTCCACTCCGCGTCCTGTCGCCGCCTTGGATTCCGGTCGCGCGACGCCTAACTGCTGAGCTGAGATTTCGACATTCCGAAGACAGGAGCAAGCATGACCGCGACGATCGACACAGGCCTCAGCAAGACCGAGCGCACCGATGTGGCGCAGGAGCTGACCAAGGTGCTGGCCGACAGCTTCGCCGTCTATCTGAAGACGCACGGCTATCACTGGAATGTCCGTGGGCCCGAGTTCTTCAGCTTCCACAACCTGCTGGAACAGCAATACCGCGATATCTGGGCCGCGCTGGATGAGATCGCCGAACGCATCCGCGCCCTCGGCGTGCTGGCCCCACAAAGCTATTCCGCTTTCGGCAATTTGACCTCGGTCAAGGACGGCGATCCCGAGAAGGACGCGACCGACATGCTCAAGGAGCTGATGCAGGATCACGAGACCCTGATCGCCACCGCCCGCAAGGCGTTCGAGACGGCGTCGGAAGCCGGCGACGAGGCCTCGGCCGACCTGATGACCCAACGGCTGGCCGCGCACGAGAAGTTCGCCTGGATGCTCCGTTCGACGCTGGGCGGCCGCTAGGCTGAAAACGCTGTAATGTAAGGCCTGATTGGCGCCCTGCTTTTCAGGCACAGGCTTTCACCGCCGGTTCTCCGGCACATGGATCTGGATTTGACCGCTATCGACTTCAAAGGTCTGGGCAAGCGATCGCGACGGCTTCTGGCCGCCGCGCCCGCCGCTCTGGCCGCTGTCGGGGTTGCGGTCGCGGCCAGTTCCACGCCTCGTCCGGAGATCGACCGCCGCGCCGACATGGTGCGACAGGTGACGGGCGGCGACCTCAGCGACGCGGGCCTGAAGAAGATCACCGATCGGATGACGCCGGCCCAGCTGTCGCTGGCCATGCGTCATGATCCGACTGAGCGCCGCGCCGCCCTTTACGGCCTCACGCCAGGCTGGGAGAGCCTGTCCCTAGCCGGCAAGCCGTCGCTGGACTTCGGCGCCACCGGCCTCGAGGCCCAGCGGATGAACGCCGCCGCGCCGTCGACGGGCCTGCTGCGTCCCGCCAGCCCGTTCAAATTCCTGCCCGCCACCGCCGAGGACCGCCGCCGCGCTCTCCGCTGCCTGACGCAGGCTGTCTATTATGAAGCCGCGCTGGAGCCGACCGCCGGGCAGGAAGCCGTGGCGCAGGTCATCCTGAACCGCGTTCGCGACCCCAACTACGCCAACAGCGTCTGCGGCGTCGTCTATGAAGGCGCCGAGCGGATCACGGGCTGCCAGTTCAGCTTCACCTGCGACGGAGCCCTTTCGATGGCGCCGCCGCAGTGGGCCTGGGACCGCGCCCGGCTGGTGGCCGAGCGCGCGCTGACCGGATACGTCGCCACCCGCGTCGGCACCGCGACCCACTACCACGCCGACTACGTCCACCCGTGGTGGGCGCCGACGCTGGGCAAGCTCACCCAGATCGGCGCGCACATCTTCTATCGCTGGAAGGGCGTCTACGGCGAGCCGACGGCGTTCCGGCAGGCCTATTCGGGCCGCGAGCCGCTGATCGACGAAGCCCGCTTCGCCCGCCCCCGCGTCCAGCTCGCCAAGGTCGATCCCGCGACGCCGGAAGAGGCGGCCGCCGCGATCGCCGACGCCGCCGCCAACGGCCAGACCGTCATGCGCACGGTCGAGATCGACGGCCAGACCCGCGTCGTCGGCGTCGCCTCGCTGGGCGGTCGCCGCTCCGCCACCAAGGACCAGATCGCCGAGATCAACGCCCGCATCGCCGCCTTCGAGAACCCGACGCCGGCCCCGGCCCCGGCCGCCAGCGCGCCCGTTCCCGGCGCCGTGACCATGGACGTCGAGGAAGTCGGCCGACCCGCCAACTAGGCCGCCGTTTGCAACGGCCGCGCTGGCGGAGCATTTACCAAGGCCCGCGCCCCTGACGCGACCGAACGGACTCCTGATGACTGCGCCCTGGAACGAAGCCGATCGCCTCTCGGCGCTTCATGGCTACGATATTCTCGATACCGAGCGAGAGCCGGCCTACGACGACATCGCCGCCTTGATCGCGCGCCTCTGCGACGCGCCCATCGGCGTCATCAACCTGATCGACGCCGATCGTCAGTGGTTCAAGGCCGAGGTCGGTCTGGGCGTGCGCGAGACCCCGCTCGAAACCTCCTTCTGCCGCCACGCCTTGCTGGAGCAGGAGCGGATGGTGGTGCCAGACGCCGCCCTCGACCTGCGCTTCGCCTGCAACCCTCTCGTCACCGAGGCGCCGGGCCTGCGCTTCTACGCCGGCGTGCTGCTGAAGGATGACGATGGCCTGCCCCTCGGCACCCTCTGCATTCTCGACACCAAACCCCGCCCGGAGGGCCTGACCGACCTCCAGACCCAGGCGCTGGATGTGCTGTCCCGTCAGGTCATGAACCTGATGCGCCTGCGCCGGGTGCTGAAAACTGACCGCGAGACCGCCGCCAGTCTCGGCGAGGCGGCCGGGGCCCTCGCCGAGAGCGAGGCCAAGTTCAGGGTGCTGGCCGACTCCATGCCCCAGATGGTCTGGTCGACCCTGCCGAACGGCTTCCACGACTATTACAACGCCCGTTGGTACGAATTCACGGGCGCGCCCTCAGGCTCGACCGACGGCGAAGGCTGGAACGACATGTTCCACCCGGACGATCGCGAGCGCGCCTGGGCCGCCTGGCGGCGCTCGCTCGAGACAGGCGAGTTGTACGAGATCGAATACCGGCTTCGTCACCATTCCGGCGTCTACAGGTGGACCTTGGGCCGCGCCGCGCCGATCCGGGACGAGCAGGGCCGCATCACCCGCTGGTTCGGAACCTGCACGGATATCGACGACCTCAAACGGGTTGAACAGTCCCGCGAACTGCTGAGCCAGGAGCTCAGCCACCGGATCAAGAACATCTTCGCCGTCGTTTCGGCCCTGATCGCCCTGTCGGCGCGACAGTATCCTGAGGCCAAGGCCTTCGCCGCCTCCTTCCGGACCCGCATCAACGCGCTGGCGAGAGCCCATGAGTTCGTGCGCCCCCATACGGAGACATCTGCGCCGACGGTGGGCACGATGACGCTGCACGCCTTTCTTGAGACCCTGTTCCGTCCCTACACCGGACCGGACGGCGAGCCGCGCCTGCGGGTGACAGGCGAGGACACGGTCTTCGACGACCAGGCCGCCACCTCTGTCGCCCTGCTGTTCCACGAACTGGCGACCAACGCGGCCAAATACGGCGCGCTCTCCACCGAGGAGGGGCGCGTCGATCTCCATACCCGCCACGCGGACGACCGCTTTATTCTGGAGTGGCGGGAGCAGGGAGGGCCGCCTGTCCCCGGCGTACCGACGAAATCAGGCTTCGGCTCGTCCCTCGCGGCGATGTCGGTCGAGGGCCAGCTCGGCGGTCGTCTGACCCACGACTGGGCCCCGACGGGCCTCAGTGTCGTGGCCGACCTTCCCGCCACTGCGCTTTCCAGGCGACGCGCGGCGTTAAAGGAAAAAACCGAAAGCCTGGCGTGAAACCCGTTTGCGGCTCTCGCGTTCGGGTCGCGAACCCAAGATTGATCCAATGACTGCGCGTATTCTTATCATTGAAGATGAAGCCCTCGTGGCGATGGAGCTCCGGTTCGTTCTGGAGGATCTCGGCCACGTGGTGACCGGCGTCGCGTCGGATGCGGTGACCGCCCGCAATCTGGTGCGCGAGAACGAGATCGATCTGGCGCTGGTGGACATCCACCTGTCCGACGGCCCGACCGGCGTTCAGCTGGGCCGGGATCTGGCGCAGGACGGCGTCACCGTTATGTATATGACCGCCAACCCCGGCATGGTGCGCAATGGCGTCGCCGGCACGTTGGGCGTGCTGTCCAAGCCCACGGACGAACGCGCCGTGCAGATGTCGGTGGATTATGCCCTGCGCCGCCGCAAGGGCGAGCCCATCCAGTACGCCCCGCCTGAGCTTCAGGTCTTCGGCTAGGGCCTACCAGACACCGATTTTCTCGGCTTCCTTGTGCGTGATCGGGTGGTGGGCCTTGGCGTGATCCTCTTCGGCGAGGAACCGCACCGCCTCCAGCGCCGCCATACAGCCCATTCCGGCAGCGGTGACCGCCTGACGATAGATGTCGTCCGTCACGTCGCCCGCCGCCCACACGCCTTCGATAGCTGTGGCCGCCGTACCCGGCTTCACGACCAGATAGCCGCCCTGCTTGGTCTCCAGCTGACCTGCGAACAGCTCTGATGACGGAGCATGGCCGATGGCGATGAAAACGCCATCAGCCGCGATCTCGCGCGTTTCGCCGGTCTTCACGTTCATCAGACGCGCGCCGGTGACGTTGACGCCGCCGAAGCTGTTGGTCTCGCCCAGAATCTCGTCGATAGCGTTATCCCAGACCACCTCGACCTTGGGATGGGCGAACAGCCGGTCCTGCAGGATGCGCTCGGCCCGGAACTCGTCGCGGCGGTGCACCACGGTGACCTTCGACGCGAAGTTGGTCAGGAACAGCGCCTCTTCAACGGCGGTGTTGCCGCCGCCGACCACGATCACGTCCTTGCCGCGATAGAAGAAGCCGTCGCAGGTCGCGCAGGCGGACACGCCGAAGCCCTGATATTTCGCCTCGCTCTCCAGCCCCAGCCACTTGGCCTGCGCGCCGGTCGAGATGATGACCGTCTCGGCCAGCATCTCTGTCCCCGAGTCCAGCGTCAGACGGAACGGCCGCTGCGACAGGTCGGCCTTGACCACGATGTCCTCGATGATCTCGGTGCCGACATGCTCGGCCTGCGCCCGCATCTGATCCATCAGCCACGGACCCTGGATCACATCCGCGAAGCCGGGATAGTTTTCGACGTCGGTGGTGATGGTCAGCTGCCCGCCCGGCTGGAGGCCTGCGATCACCACGGGGTTCAGCAACGCCCGGGCGGCGTAGATGGCGGCGGTCCATCCGGCGGGGCCGGAGCCGATAATGGCGACACGAACGGTGCGGGGCGAGGTCATGCCCCTATTTAGTCGCTGATTCCCTCTCGCGCGATGCTAGGTTGGCCGGGATTCACAGCTCTGTTCAGGAGGGTCCCGTGGAAGGACGCAGCTTCATCGGCATCGGCCTCGCCATCGGCATGGGCGTGGGCGTCGCCATCGGCGTGGCGCTGCAGAACATCGCCCTCGGCATCGGGATCGGCGTCGCCATAGGCATGGGCATGGGGATCGCGCTGGATGCGGCCGCGAAGAAGAAGCAGGACAGGGACGGCGGCGAGAGCGAATAGCGTTCTCCCTCCCCGCCCCGGGGAGGGTGGCCGCCGCCTAGCGGCGGCCGGGTGGG
Organism: Brevundimonas sp. NPDC092305; assembly: GCF_044755415.1. Taxonomy (NCBI): domain Bacteria; kingdom Pseudomonadati; phylum Pseudomonadota; class Alphaproteobacteria; order Caulobacterales; family Caulobacteraceae; genus Brevundimonas; species Brevundimonas sp. NPDC092305. Next base: position 343,079 of record NZ_JBIVQY010000001.1, read on the forward strand.
GACGGCCCTCCTTGCGTCCATTCCTGCAAAATGCAACCATGGCGCGTTTTCCGGAGCGCGTTCATGCCCGTCGTCGCCACCGCTCGTCGTCTGCGAAAGGCGATGTCGCCCCCGGAAGCGCGACTATGGGTGGTCCTTCGTCGCCTACGGACGCAAGGCTATCATTTCCGCCGTCAGCATCCGTTGTTTGGGTACTACCTCGACTTCGTCTGCCTCGACCGTCGGCTGATCATCGAGGTCGATGGCGCCGGCCATGATGAGGAACGGGATCGTCGTCGTGACGCCGTGACGGCAAGCGCCGGATTCAGGACGATGCGGTTCGACAACGCCTCGATCCGGGACAATCTCGAAGGGGTTCTGGAGGGCATTCTGGCGGTGTTGGAGGCGGCCGCCCCCACCCGGCCGCTTCGCGGCCACCCTCCCCGGGGCGGGGAGGGAGAGTAGCCTTTCGTCGCAAGCTGCTGGATTCGCAGAAACCCGGTCGACCAGTCCACGCGCGACCTCCCTTCCGGAAATAGGCTCCGCGCGTCCAGACTGGGGAACCACCATGCTCACACGCATCACCGACTACGCCATCGGCATCCTGATCGGGGCTCTGGCCGGGCTCGCAATCGGCGCTATCGCCGGCGACGCCTTCGGAGGCGCGGTGATCGGCGGCGTGGTTGGCGTCTTCATCGGCGTCGGCATCCGCGCATGGCGGACGCGTGACACGCCGGAAGGCTTCGAGGACCGCGACCTTCCCGGCTGGTCGGCCGACGACTAGTGCGCCGCCAGCGCGTCCAGCACGGCTCTCGCCGCGCGATCGGTTTCCGCCAGAGGCTCATAGCTCCAGTTCTCCAGCGTCCCATCGAACAGGCGCGCCGCGCCGCGTTGGGCCAGATCGGCGTGCAGGCGCGCGAACTTGTCCGCCGCCTTCGTCGCGATCATCGGCAGGATGTGCACCGGCTTGCCGGTCGACGCCGCTTCCGCCGCCATGTTGGCGCTGTCCTCGGTGACGAGGATGTGGTCGGCATAGTGCAGGAAGGCGAAATAGGGGTTTGCGCCGGCTTCATCCCAGATCAGGCCGGGCAGGGTTTTCAGTCGCGCCGTCATGACCTGGCGCGCATCCTCGGGCGTCCGCCGCGAGAAGGTCAGCATCAACGAACCGCCCGCGCGTTCGATCGCCTCTGCAATCTGCTCAGCCAGCACCGCCGCATGCGCGACGGTCAGATCGTGCGTCCGGGATTTTCCGCCGATCAGCACCGCCACGCGCGGACGGGGCAGCGCGTCCAGCACCGGAAATCCGGGTGCGGCGCCGGCCAGTCGCTGCGGGGTGATCCGGTGCGGCGATCCCGTGACCGCCAGCACGTTGCGGCCGGTCACGCTGTCATGCTTCGGCGCGACCACCAGATCATAGTCGTTCGTACGCCATCTCGGGTCCTGCGTCTGGACCACGAAGGTCTTGCCGTCGGACCGGTGTTTCGCGGCGATCGACAGGGGCAGGGTGGCGCGCCCGGTGGCGATCCAGAGATCCGGCCAGCGCTCTCCCGCGGCCGGCTCCACCGCGTCCGAAGTGGCGTCCAGCATCCACGACGCCTTCAACGCCGAGGGCAGTTTGTCGAACGCGGGCTTCCACTTCACCCGCTTGACGGTGATCTCTGACGGAAGAAGGCGCTGGACGGCCTCGGCCAGCCCCAGCGCCTGGTTTTCCATGCCGATCCGGCCGTCCGAGACGACCCAAACCGAAAGCGGCGTCGGGTTGACGCCTACTTCCACTCGACCTTGAGGATTTCATAGGCCTTCACGCCGCCGGGCGTGTTGACCTCGACGACATCGCCGACTTCCTTGGAGATCAGCGAGCGGGCGATCGGCGACGACACCGAGATACGGCCCGCCTTCACGTCGGCTTCGTGCTCGCCAACGATCTGGTAGCGGCCCTCTTCCTCGGTGTCCTCGTCGACGACCGTCACCGTGGCGCCGAACTTGACCTGATCGCCGGACAGCTTGGTCACGTCGATGACCTGTGCGCGGCTGATCTTGTCCTCAATCTCGGCGATCTGGCCCTCGATCCAGCCCTGACGTTCCTTCGCCGCGTGATACTCGGCGTTTTCGGACAGGTCGCCGTGCTCGCGGGCCTCGGAGATGGCCGCGATGACGCTCGGCCTTTCGACCGACTTCAATTGCTTTAGCTGATCGTCGAGGGCGCGGTAGCCCTCGGCCGTCATCGGCACTTTTTCCATATGTCGTGAATTTCTTGGTTATCGCCCGACTGGAGAGACTTCACTGGCACTGGGGTCGCTGGGCGCGCGCGACCGGCCAAAGAGGGTAGGGCGCCGCGTCGAAAGGTTCAAGTGCGGCGGGTTGGATCAGGCGACAGGAGTGCGCCGCCGCTCGCGCAGCCCCCGCAAATGGCCCCAGAACTTGACCCGCCGGATCATGACCCACGCCATCCAGGCCACGACCAGCAGGCCAGCGACCATAAACAGGCCGGACAGCAGCACCGCCCCTGCCGCGATAAAGGCGAAGACGAAGCAGACGGCGGCCACGAGGGCCGCGATGATCAATGTGGTCTGGGCGCGCATGGATGTCTTAACGCGCAGTCGCAGTCACGGTTTCTCGCATAACGCTGTCAGGCGTAGGCATAGGGTCCGCCGCGCTCCAACGCGCGCTGATAGGCCGGTCGGGCGTGAATGCGGTCCAGAAACGCGTCCAGTCTGGGCAGGCCGGGAATGCCGCCGCGGCTGGCCGCGGCCTCGGCGGGGAAGCTCATCATGATGTCGGCGGCCGTGAAGTCGTCGCCCGCGAACCACTCCGACCGGTTCAGCTCGGCCTCCCAGTAACGGATGTGGCTGGCCAGCGAGGGGTCGATCATCCGCTTGTTCATCGCCGCCGAAATGCCCTTCGCCACCGGCCGGGCGAAGAACGGCGCCCGCTTCGGGATTTCCGAGAAGATCAGCTTCAGCAGCAGCGGCGTCATCGCCGATCCTTCGGCGTAGTGCAGCCAGTAGGTGAAGCGCCGCGCGTCTTCCGTGCCCGCCGACGGCCGGAACCGGCCCTTGCCGTACGTCTCCAGCAGATATTCGACGATGGCCCCGGTCTCGGCGACCTTGACCGCGCCGTCCTCGATCACCGGCGACTTGCCCAGCGGATGGATGGCTCTCAGTTCCGGCGGCGCCAGCCGGGTGTCCGGGTCGCGCTCATAACGGCGCACCTCGTAATCCAGCCCCAGCTCCTCCAGCAGCCACAGCACCCGCTGCGAGCGCGAGTCGTTCAGGTGGTGGACGATGATCATGGCCGGTCTCCGCTGCACTCCGGTCGTTGTCGCCCGTTGACGTCGCGTCCGTCCAGCCCGCGTCTGCACTTCGCGCTCGACCCGGGGCTCGACGGCGCCTAGCGTGGCGGAATGGCCCGCTCCCGTCTCTTCCGCGCCCTGAAGTCCCTGACCCTGTGGGTGCTCGTCGCCCTGCTGGCCGGCCTGTTCGCGGGCGCGGCAGCCGACACCTGGGGGCTGCCCGGAGGGGCGGGGACCGCCTCCCTGATCCAGTCGATCGGCGAGCTGTGGCTGAACGCGCTGAAGATGACGATCATCCCCCTGATCTTCGGCCTGCTGGTCACCGGCATCGCCTCCATCGCCGACGCGGCCGCGACCGGCCGACTGGCGCTCAAGGCCCTGATGGTGTTCGCCGTCCTGCTGGTCGGGGCGACGATCTACGCCTTCATCGCGTCGGAGAGCCTGCACATGCTCTGGCCGATCGATCCGGCGGCGGGGCAGGCCCTGATCTCCAGCGCGCCCGATTCCTCAACCGTCAGGGAAAGCGCCTCGGGCGCCGGCCTGTCCGGCTTCCTCAGTTCACTGGCCCCGTCCAACCCGGTCCGCGCCGCGGCCGACGACGCCATACTCGCCATCGTCGTCTTCGCCATCGCCTTCGGCTTCGCCACGACGCGGCTGGAATCGCGAATGCGCGCCCCGCTGGTTGGCTTCTTCGAGGCGGTCTCCGCCACCATGATCGTCATCGTACACTGGGTGCTGATGGCCGCGCCGATCGGCGTCTTCGCCCTGTCGATGGGCGTCGGGCTGAACGCCGGCGTCGGCGCTCTGGGCACGCTCAGCCACTACGTCGCCCTCGTCGTTCTGGCCCAGATCGGCCTGATCCTCCTGATCTACCCCGTCGCCGTACTATGGGGCCGGATCGGCCTGCCGCGCTTTATCGAGGGGATCATCCCGGCCCAGGTCGTCGCGTTTTCGACCCAGTCCTCTCTGGCCAGCCTGCCGGCCATGGTCGAGCAGGCCCGGCGCGGCCTCGGCGTGTCCGACGCCACCTCCGGCCTCGTGTTGCCGCTGGCGGTCGCCATCTTCCGCATCACCAGCCCGGTCGCCAACCTCGCCGTCGTCATCTACTGCGCCCACCTGTTCGGGGTCGAGCTTGGACCCGCCGCGTGGCTGGCTGGCGGCCTGACCGCGCTGGCGGTGTCGGTCGGTTCCGTCGGTCTGCCCGGTCAGGTCAGCTTCTTCGTCTCCATCGCCCCGATCTGCATCGCGATGGGGGTGCCGCTGCAGGTCCTGCCCCTGCTGCTGGCGGTCGAGGTCATCCCCGACATCTTCCGCACCATCGGCAACGTCACGGCCGACCTGGCCGCCGCCCGGATCGTCGAGGGCCGCGACGCCGTCGCCGATCCGGAGCCTGGCGCGGGCATCTAGGCGCCGGCTCCGACCCTCAGGGCACGACCGGCAGCGCCAGCGCCCCGTACAGCGTCGGGCTGTCCGTAGACCCCCAGCAGCAGGAGGAGATCAGGAACAGCACGCCGTCCTGCTCCTCGCTGATCCTCAGGCCCGACCAGTCGGTGAAGGCGGGCATCGGCCGCTCCTCCACATGCCCGCCGCGGGAGCGGAAATACCGGTCCCGGCTGGCGCCCACCCAGCCGTCCGGCGTCTCGACGAACCCGTGCAGCGGCCATGGCTGGGGGCTCATCATCCAGCGATCCTTCACCGTCGGCGTCGGTGTCTTGAACACAGATGTGATGGCGTCCCCGCAGACCCGAAAGACTTCGCCCTGACTGGTGCTGAGATGCGCGATGCCCGTGCCGACCACCACGCACCCGGGCTGGTCGGGATCACGGAACAGACCAATCACCGGCGTACAGGCCGGATTGATCGCGCCGCCGCAAAGGTCTGCGCTTGTCTCGCGAGCAAAGGCGACCGAGCCCTCGCGCGTATCGATCCGCCGCAGACCGCCGCCCCATTCGCCCAAGTTGTAGCCGACGTAGAGCAACCCATCGCCGGTCACGGCGATGCGGCCGCCCGTCCCCAGCGTCGCGGCCAGCGACCGCCGGTCCCATCCCCCCGCCGTCGGGGCCAGGAACATGCGTTGGGCCAGCACCGTGGGCCGGTTCTGGCCGGGCCAGTCCACCAGACCGATGGCCTCGCCTCCGCTCGTCTCGCTCGGATGCAGGTACAGCCGCGACCGCTCCGCCTCCTCCCCCGAAGGCGGCCCCGGATTCCGCAGGTCGCGCAGCAGCCATGTCGCCCCGTCGTCCGCCCCGATCAGCGCCCACAGCTTGCCGCCTGCGGGCAGCAGGTCCCGCACCTTCTCCGCCACGATCTCGCGCTCGCCGGTGCGCCTGTCGAACCGCGCCACCTTCCCGCTCGCCCCCAGCAGCCAGATATGTTCCCGCGTCGCCAGCCCCTCGCGCAAGCTGTTGCCCAGATCCGGATCCCGCCAGTCCTGCGCGCCGACGGGCAGGGCCAGAAGCCATGTGGCGAGGATCAGGACGAGAGTGCGCATCCGCAGACTATGGATGACGGCGTTCTGGAGGGCCAGCGGGGTCAGCCCTCAGTCACTGCGCGGGCGAGGTGTCTTCGTCACGCGCCTCCAGACCGGTGATCGAGCCGGGGTGCTGAGCCGCGATCTCATGGCACCGATCCCGGATGCGCTCGTGAGCTTCCCTCCAGATACGACGTTGCCGCATGGGGGTCTGGCGGTTCAGGCCGCGCGTCAGACCCACGGCGGCGCGCTGCCGCTCCTGACCCGCCAGCACGACAACGCCCGCATCCTCTGCTGTCCAGCCTGTCGCCAGAGCCTTGGTCTCGAACTCGGAGATGGCTCGGGAGGCGACGCTCAGATTGACGGAGTAACCCGCAGTTCTGCAGAGTTCCAGCGCCGCCGTAAGCTGACCCACGGCATCGCCTTCCGTCGCAAGGCCCGGCGCGGGCGTTCGTCGGGCCATGTTGGCAATGACATCGCTGTCGACCGGCGTCTGGACACGGAAGCGCACCGTGAAGTTGGCGTGGCTTTCGATAGGGCTGCCGTTGACCGAACCGGGGCGAAGGCGCGCCTCCGGGAGAGCGTCGAGGACTGCTTGCCCGAAACCCTGTCCCGCCGGATTCTCGTTCAGGATTTCGCACGCCCTGAGCGTCGATGAGACGGTGACCACGCACCGGACATAAACGCTCGCCTCCTTGCTATAGGCGCCGGCCGGAAACTGCGCCCGGGGAAACCTGATCCAGACCGTCGGTTCGTAGGTTCGTCGCCAGTCGTCCGGTAGCGGCGGCTGGTTCAGCGCCGCCAGGTTCCGCACAAGTCCCGGCGTAAAATGGCGGCTCCAGATACGGCCTGACGGATTGGAAAACTTCGTCTCGATCGCACTGAGCACATCCATCGAGCCCTGCACCAACGCCCCGTTGTCTTCCAACGTGGCGGCGCAAGTCGATTCGTCCGTTCGCCCCGCAGCGGGTTTGGGATCCGCGTAACCGGATGCAAACGCCAGATCCAGCACCGGCGCGGCCGCACCGGCGGCGCGTGTAGCGGCCACCATTGAATCGACCTCAGCCCCGTACCCTTCTGGTAGATAGTCGCGGCAAAGGCGAGTGGAGTCCCCAAGGCTTCGGACCAGAGACAACGCCGCCTTTTCGTCCAGAGAGAAGGCCGACCACGTGCCGGCGTCTATCAGGTTCGCAGGGTCCTGCTCGACCGTGGCCGTCAGAAGGGAAAGCGCCAACACGGAGGTAAAGCTCGCCATCATCATCTCACCTCTTCCACGAAATTCTGTGTCTCTCGCCGCTCTCGGTTCACGGGCGCTACCTGGGCAGGCGGCCCGACGGCCGGAACTCGGGGCGGGGGCAGGTCGGTCCCGTCGCTTCCACCGGCGGATTGCGCAGGTCGAAGTCGCCCGTCAGCATTTCCCGCTCGTCCCGACTTCTCATCACTACCCAGACGGTGCAGGCTGAGGCGTCGCCGCGACAGGACGCCGCCCCCACGCGATACGTCTCCGGCCGGGCGCCCGGATACATGCAGGCCGTGATCGTGGTCCCGACCTCCTGCGTGGCGCTCAGAATGGGGATCATAGGAGCCCCGCGTTCCGCCGGCGTTTCCTGAGGGGCCGCCCCGGCAAGCGCGAACAGCGAGGCGACCGCCGTGATCGAGGACAGCAGGACGGCTTTCATGAAGACCCTCGCGACTCAGATCGTTTCGACCTCAGCTTGCAGGGTTTTGCGCCTGTCCGACAAGCAGAACATCGATCGGCGACCCGTGGCGGCCGTGGGCCATCGGGGGTAGGGTCCCCGTCATGCAAAGCCATTCAATAGGCGTCATCGAGATCATCTCCCCGTCGTCTGGCAAGGTCCGCCGGAGAGCACAACGATCACAGACGAGGCTGTGCGGGCGCCTGGTGGCATGCGCCATGATGCTGCTCGCCCCTGTCCCCGCTTTCGCTCACGAGTTTCTGGACTATTTCGAGTACGGCCGTGCGGAGCTCTCGCCGGCCGGCTATGTGATGACGCGATCCGTCGCCCGCTACGCCCTCTCGGGCCGCCCCGCGCGGATCGTGATCACAGGGTTTGTCGATACGGCTGAGGAAATCTCGTTCTCCGAAGAACTCGCGCGCAAACGGGCGCAGAGCGTGGCGACCGAGCTTGTTCTGATGGGTGTGGACCCCGCACTGATCGAACAGCACGCGCGGGGAGGGGAAGCACTGGCCAGACCCACGCCGCGGAACACGCCGGAGCGGCTCAACCGGCGTGTTGTCGTGAGCGTAAGTTTCCACCAAAGCTCGCCGGCCGCCAACCTGCAACGCTGATGATCCTTGGGTCCGGGTTGGGGGCGCTGGGCAAAGGCGGCTTTCGACCCATTCCGGACCTCCAAGCCGTCCGCTCCCCGCCTACCCCGTCATCCACTTCAGCCGCTCCAGCGCATCCGCAGCCCGCAACAGCGCCGTCGCCTCCGCCGCCTGTCCCCGGCTGATCAGCCATGCCGCCCTCCGCACCGCCTTGGCCATGGCCGCGCGCGGATCGACGACGGGCGCATCGGGCAGGGCGTCGAGGTCGGCGAAGCTCATGAGCGCGTGCGCGGGATCGTCCGCGCCGCCGCGCAGGGGTTTCAGGTCCAGCCGTTTCGCGATGACCTTGCGCGTCCAGCCCTCGGCCATGGCGCGCCGCCGCAGGTTGGCCAGTCCCACGTCGAACCGGCGGGCCACCGATGGTGCGGACTCACCCGCGACATAGGCCTCACGCACCCGTTTCCACGTCTCGGGTCCCCGGTATTTGCGCAGACGGTGGTGATCCATCGCCGAAGACTGGCACGCCGCTCCGTCAGAAGCGGTCGTACGCCGCCTCATCATCCACCGTTATCCTCGGGCTTGACCCGAGGATCAGACCATCCGCGCCGGACTGCCCGATCCCTGACCCGCGGTCGCTGTGCAGCAGCCTGCCAACCGAACCTCTGATCCTCGGGTCAAGCCCGAGGATGACGGAAGAGCAGTTCGCAAAATTTCATGGCCGATGTCGTCAAACTCACCGCCCGGGACGGCGGTGCACTATCCGAAATCACCGGCAGTTAACCGGTCGGATCCCTCATCGTAACAGCAGCCACATCACGCCCGCCGAGCCAGCCACGTGCACCACCAACGCGGCGCCCAGCAGCGTCCGGAACGGTTCCTTGCGGGTCTTGTGGCGCAGCAGATGCTGTCCGAACCATGCGCCGAAGCCGCCGAGCAGGGCGGCGACCAACAGGGTCCGCTCGCGCACACGCCGGCCGCCGTTGCGGGCCTGCGACTTGTCGAACCAGAACAGCCCGAACGTCGCGATCTGAAGCAGGCCCAGCACGATCAGCGCCCGGTCAATCGTCGAGAACCCGTCCATCAGGCGGTCAGGCGTATTCCTGCACCGCCCTCACATCCAGCTCGCCGGCCTTGATGGCCGCGATGGCCTGCGCCGCCGCGACGGCTGCCGGGACGGTCGTGAAGTAGGGGATCTTCATCATCAGGGCCGTCCGGCGCAGGCTGAAGCTGTCCTGCAGCGACTGCTTGCCCTCGGTGGTGTTGATGACGATCTGGACCTCGCCGTTCTTCATCGCGTCGACGATGTGCGGACGACCTTCCAGCACCTTCTTCACGAACCCGACCGTCAGGCCCTGTTCGGTCAGATAGCTGTGCGTGCCGGCCGTCGCAATGACGGTGAAGCCCTCGGCCAGAAGCGCGCGCGCGGCCTCGGCCACGAACGGCTTGTCGGCCTCCTTGACCGAGATAAAGGCGCAACCCTTCGTCGGCAGAACCACGCCGCCGCCCAGCTGCGCCTTGGCGAAGGCGCGGGCGAAGGCGGGCGCCATGTCGGTCTCGCCGTCGCGCTTCCAGTCCAGTCCCATGACTTCGCCGGTCGAGCGCATCTCGGGACCGAGGATGGTGTCCACCCCGGGGAAGCGGGCGAACGGGAAGACGGCTTCCTTGACCGCGATGTGGTCGTAGCTGCGGTCCGTCAGGCCGAACGACGCCAGCTTCTCGCCGGCCATCACCTTGGCGGCGATGGCGGCGACCGGCGCGCCCATCGTCTTGGCCACGAACGGCACGGTGCGGCTGGCGCGCGGATTGACCTCCAGCACGAAGATGCGCGGCTCGGCGCTGTGCGGCTCCTCGATCGCGAACTGGACGTTCATCAGGCCGCGTACCTTGAGCGCGCGGGCCATGGCCTCGGTCTGGCGCTTCAGCTCCGCCACCACCTCGGCGGACAGGGAGTAGGGGGGCATCGAACAGGCGCTGTCGCCCGAGTGGACGCCGGCTTCCTCGATATGCTCCAGCACGCCGGCGACGAAGACCGTCTCGTCGTCGCACAGGGCGTCGACGTCCACCTCGGTCGCGCGGTTCAGATAGTGGTCGATCAGCACGGGATCGTCGCCCGACACCCGCATCGCTTCATGGACGTAACGGTCCAGCTGCTCGCGGTCGTGGACGATCATCATCCCGCGTCCGCCCAGCACGTAGGAGGGACGCAGGACGACCGGATAGCCGACTTCGTCCGCCTTCTGCGCGGCTTCCTCGGCGCTGCGCGCCAGACCGTTGGGCGGCTGCATCAGGCCGATGTCGTGCAGCATGACCTGGAACCGCTCGCGGTCCTCGGCCAGATCGATGGAGTCCACGCTGGTGCCAAGGATCGGCACGCCGTCTTCCTGAAGCGCATGGGCAAGCTTCAGCGGGGTCTGGCCGCCGAACTGGACGACCACGCCGATCAGCTCGCCCTTCGCGCGCTCGACGTCGATCAGCTCCAGCACGTCCTCGGCCGTCAACGGCTCGAAATACAGCCGGTCCGAGGTGTCGTAGTCGGTCGACACGGTCTCGGGGTTGCAGTTGACCATGATGCTTTCGACACCGATGTCGGCGAAGGCGAACGCCGCGTGGCAGCAGCAGTAATCGAACTCGATCCCTTGCCCGATCCGGTTCGGTCCGCCGCCCAGAATGATGGCCTTCTTCGCGTCGGTCGGCTTCGACTCGCACTGCGGGATCTGGCCCAGAGCACCGGTCTCATAGGTCGAATACATATAGGCGGTGGCGCTGGCGAACTCGGCCGCGCAGGTGTCGATCCGCTTGAAGACGGGACGCACGTCCAGCGCGCGACGGGCCTTGCGGACGTCGGCCTCGCTCGCGCCGGTCAGCTCGCCCAGACGCGCGTCCGAAAAGCCCTTGGCCTTCAGCTTGCGGAAGTCGGTGGGCGTGGTCGGCAGGCCTTGCACGACGACATGGCCCTCGGTCCGCACGATGTCGGCGATCTGGCGCAGGAACCACGGCTCATAGGAACAAGCGGCGTTGACCTCCTCGATCGACAGGCCGTGACGGAAGGCCTGCGCGATGACGCGGATGCGGTCCGGCGTCGGCTGACCCAACGCGCGCACCACGGCGGCGCGGGCCGAGGCGTCGTCCTCGGCGTCGATGGTGCCTTCGATCTCGATCTCGTTGAAACCGGTCAGGCCGGTCTCCAGCCCGCGCAGGGCCTTCTGCATGCTTTCCTGGAACGTCCGGCCGATGGCCATGACCTCGCCGACCGACTTCATCGAGGTGGTCAGATAGGGCTCGGACCCCGGGTATTTCTCGAAGGCGAAGCGCGGGATCTTGGTGACGACATAGTCGATGCTCGGCTCGAAGCTGGCCGGCGTGACCTGGGTGATGTCGTTGGTCAGTTCGTCCAGCGTGTAGCCCACGGCCAGACGCGCCGCGACCTTGGCGATCGGGAAGCCAGTGGCCTTGGACGCCAGCGCGGACGAGCGCGACACCCGCGGGTTCATCTCGATTACGACCATGCGGCCGTCCGCTGGATTGATCGCCCACTGGACGTTCGATCCGCCCGTCTCGACGCCGATCTCGCGCAGGACGTTGATCGAGCCCGTGCGCATCCGCTGGTACTCTTTATCCGTCAGGGTCAGGGCCGGGGCGACGGTGATGCTGTCGCCGGTGTGCACGCCCATCGGGTCGATGTTCTCGATGGAGCAGATGATGATGCAGTTGTCCGCCTTGTCGCGGACGACCTCCATCTCGTACTCCTTCCAGCCGAGCACGCTCTCCTCGATCAGCACCTCGGTGGTCGGGCTCAGGTCCAGCCCGCGCTCCACGATCTCCCTGAATTCCTCGACATTGTAGGCGATGCCGCCGCCGGTGCCCGCGAGGGTGAATGACGGCCGGATGATCGCCGGCAGGCCCACGAACTCCAGCGCATCATCCGCCTCGTCGATGTGGTGCACGGCCTTGGAGCGGGGGCTTTCCAGTCCGAGCTTGTCCATGGCGTCGCGGAATTTCTGACGGTCCTCGGCCTTGTCGATGACGTCGGCGCGCGCCCCGATCATCTCCACCCCATGCCGCGTCAGCGCGCCCGACGCCTCCAGCGCCAGCGCCGTGTTCAGCGCCGTCTGCCCGCCCATGGTCGGCAGCAGGGCGTCCGGCTTCTCCTTCGCGATGATCTTCTCGACAATCTCCGGCGTGATCGGCTCGATATAGGTCGCGTCGGCCACTTCCGGATCGGTCATGATCGTGGCCGGGTTGGAGTTGACCAGGATGACCCTATATCCCTCGGCCTTCAGCGCCTTGCACGCCTGAACGCCGGAGTAGTCGAACTCGCAAGCCTGACCGATCACGATCGGCCCCGCGCCGATTATGAGAATTGACCGGATGTCCGTGCGTTTGGGCATCTCAGCCTCCTCAGTTGGTCACGACCGCGCACTCCCAGCCGTCATAGTCCAGCTGGAAGGCCGCGGCCCAGGATTGCATCATGGACGACACCGGCGCGAACGAGGCCTCGTCCACGGCGATGGTGGTCTCAAGAACGGTCGCATCGTCCGACCCGCGCGTGACGAAGCCGGCCCTTTTGGCCACTTCGTTCAGGTCGTCGTGGTCCCCGTCCCCGTAGAAGTAAAACAGGGTGTGACGGGGCGTGACGCCGCTGTCGCCGTGCTCGGCCAGCGCCGCCCGCACCATGGCGTCGCGCTCGTCGTGGCTGACGTCGGATGCGGACACGTTCGTCAGGCTCCCTCGCGCGCGAGACCCCGCGCACGCCTCGCGGCGGCGGGGACTCGATGGGTTGTCGGTTAAGCGGCCCGTCTAAAGACGGGGCGGGGCAGGGGCAAGGTCAAATACGGCCGCCAACGCGCCGGGCCTGATCGAATCTTTGTCGCAAGGCCCTCGCGAGTTGATCGGGAGCGGTCAGGATAGCGCCGATCGCTCGGGCCAAGCGGAGGCCTTCGGTGGCGAGATGGGATTTAACGTCGGATGAGACGGGTTCTGGTTTCGGTCGCTATGGCCGCATTGTCCGCGGGGCAGGCGAACGCTCAGGAGTCAACGCCAGCCGCGCCGGTCGCCGGGACCGCTGATCAGGCCTTTCAGGTCGCGCGGCTGGGTGACAGTAGGATGACCTGCGAGACCCTGATCAATGAGATCAATACGCTGAACGGGGAACTTGCCCGCGGCCAGACCGCCATGACGGGACGGGCGATGGATTCGACCCGTGAGAGCATGCGGGGTCCGGCAGGGCCGTCGATGGCGTCCACGGCGCTTACAGTGGGAAGCGGGATTATCGGAGCGCTGGTTCCCGGCGCCGGCCTTGTGCTCGGCGCGGTCCAGGGGGTCGCTGACGCGGCGACGGAGGCCGCGATCGTCGCCCACCAAGCGAAGCAGGAGCGACAGATGAGCGAGTTGATGACCGAGATGACCGCGGGAACCGAGGCGATGATGCCGCTTATGGGGCGGGTCGATCACCTCACCGACATCTCGATAAGCAAGGGGTGCTAAATGCTCGGCGTCATGAAATTTTCCATGCTGGCGCTCGCGCTTTCCACCGGCGGGACGCCGGCGATGTCAGGCGAATTCGGGCAGGAGACGGCGCCAACCGTCGACCCCTCCGGCTATCAGGTGGCCCGGCCGGGAGATACGCAGCTGAGCTGCGAAGCGCTGGCGGCGGAGATTGTTCTCGTCGAACGCGAACTGGCTGAGATGCAGGCGGCAACTGATCGCGTAATCGCGGGCATGCGGCCGCGCAGTCGGGTCATGCCGGGACAGCGAGAGGCGGCGGTCGCCAACTCCATCGGCGGCGCGGTTATCCCGGGCGGCTCAATCATTGTTGCAGCAGGAACGCATCAGGCGGTCATGGCGGCGCGGGAGGGCCGGGAGCAGCAGGCCATGAATGTTCTGGGTGAGCACATTCAGGGACAGTCCCGGAGCAAGGAGCTGGTGTTCAGCCGCTTTGACCATCTGCTCAGGATCTCGGAGCGAAAGCGCTGCGGAATCGTGCCGGCAAGCCTGCAGGGTCTGTCGATGGGCGACGCTCCGCCCAGCAGCGGCGGCTAACGCGATCTGTCGCCGTCTGCCGACGAGCTCGCGGCTGCGGTCGTTGCAGCCGTTTCGCTTGTCAGACGCACCGCTCAGCAATCCAGCCGGGCAGATCCGCTATCGTTTCCAGCGCGCCATAGCGAGCGTGGCCCTCCGGCGCATCGGCCAGTTCGTGCGCCCAAGTGACATGATAGGGGATGTGCACCCCGAACGCCCCGGCCTCGAGCGCCGGCAGGACGTCCGACTTCATCGAGTTGCCGGCCATCACGGCGTCCGTCGCTCCCGTGCCATGGCGTGAGAAGACCCGGTCGTAGGTGCCGCGATCCTTCTCCGAGACAATCTCGACCGCCGCGAACAGGTCGCCCAGTCCCGAGGCCGCCAGCTTGCGCTCCTGATCCAGCAGGTCGCCCTTGGTGATCAGGACCAGTCGGTAGCGCTCTGACAGCGCCGCAAGCGCCTCGTCGACGCCGGGCAGGGTCTCGACCGGGTGGGCCAGCATCTCGCGGCCGGCCGCGAGGATCTCCCGCACCACGCTGGGCGGCGCCTCGCCATCGCACAGCTCCATCGCCGTCTCGATCATCGAAAGGGTGAAGCCCTTCACGCCGTAGCCATAAAGCCGCAGATTCCGCTTCTCGACCTCTGCCAGCCGCGTGCCGAGTTCGGACTCGTCCGCGTGGTCCGCCAGCAGCGCGGCGAACCGGGCGTGGGTCAGCCGGAAGATGGTCTCGTTGTGCCAGAGGGTGTCGTCGGCATCGAGGCCTACAGTCGTGATCGTCATGGGGCGCTGAGTGCCGCAGACCCGGCGTTCGGGCAAGCCGTCCCGGATCGGGACGGCCCACGGTGAATGCTGTCTTGACCATCTTCATCAGTCGTTCGTCAGCGTGTTGGGCGCAGCTTCATCGGACAGGACTGCGTACCGGGTCCGGACGAAAGTGATTGAAGTGCCGTACCAGGACAGAGGCCCCATTCCAGAAGGCATGGTCGTGGACCCGCTGGCCCCCGCATCCGGGGTGCTGGGCGAACGACGTGCCCTGTCGGCGCCCTATGAGAGCGTGACCTTCCCTCTTGTGACCCGATCCCGGCGCGAGCTGGTGATCACCCTCGCGGCCCAGCCGATCTTCGACCTGTCCCTGTCGCGGCCCGTCAGCCGCCGCATCCGGCGCACGGTGCGTCATGGCGGCGGTGTCGAGGCGCTTCAGGCGCTTGGCCGACGCTCGCTCGAGCAGGTCGATCTGAAGCGCATCGACATGCAGAGCCTGAGGCACGGTCTCGACCTGCTGAGACTGGGGCCCGAGGACAGCGGAATCGTCCCGTCCTTCTGGCGTACGGTGGCGTCCAGTGGAGGCCGGTTCGCCTTATTGTGCGCCGAAATGCTGGATGAGGCTGCTCCCGGGACGCTGCTGGTCGAGGTCATGGGCGGGCTGGAGCAGGCGCCGGTCGAGGCGATCAACGACGCCATCTCGCATTTCGAGACCTCTGCGCTGGGCGTTATCCTGCACGTCGCGCCCGATGTCGGCATGGTCCGTCGCATGGCGCTGGCCCACGCCCAGTGCCTGTCGCTCGACTTCGCCGGGGTCGCTCACGAGAACGCCCGCGACTGGCAGGCCGCGGCCCAGCTGATCGGCGCGGCGCGCGACGCCTGCCCGCAGGTCCTGCTGCTGAACCTGCGTCCGGATCGCGGACTGGCGGCCCAGAGCGCGGGCGCGACCCATGCGGTCTTCGCCGGCATGCATCCGATCACCGTCTGAACGGTTGACGCGGCGGCCTCGCTGGGGCCTGTCATGCGGCATGATCGACAAGCACAAACTGGGTTGGGGCCTCGCCGCCCTGGTCGTGGCCGGCAACATGATTGGCTCGGGCCTGTATCTGCTGCCCGTCAGCCTGGCGCCGATGGGGGCCTCGTCCCTGATCGGCTGGCTGGTGGCGGCCGTCGGCGCGGCGACGCTGGCGCTGGTGTTCGGCGCGTTGGGACGGGTCGCGCCCGGCGCTGACGGCCTGTCGGGCTATGCGGAGCGCGGTCTGGGGCGGTTCTTCGGGTTTCAGGTGTCGCTGGCCTTCTGGGCCGCCTGCCTGATCGGCAATGTCGCGGTCGCCGTCGCGGCCACCGGCTATCTCGGCTTCTTCTGGCCGGTGCTGAAAGAGCCCGTGGCGGCGACCTTCTGCAATCTGGCGCTCATCTGGATCGCCACCATCGCCTACATCATCGGCGCGCGGACGGCCTCGTGGCTGGCGGCGACGGCGCTGGTGGTCGGGCTGATCCCCATCGTGATCGCCGTGGTGGCGGGCGCGACCGCCTTCGATCCCGCCCTGTTCGCCGCGTCGTGGAGCCCGGGCGGGGAACCTTTGACACAGTCGGTGCCGGCCTCGTTGGCCATTATCTTCTGGGCCTATCTGGGCGTCGAGAGCGCGGCGGCCCTGTCGCACCGGGTGAAGAATCCGGCCCGCGACGTCGGCCGGGCCTCGATCGCCGGCGCCCTGCTGGCCACGGTCGTCTATGTGGCCGCCACCGTTGCGGTGTTCGGCGTCATTCCGCTGGACGAACTGGCGCAATCGACCAGCCCTTATGCCGATCTGGCCGGGCGGGTGTTCGGCGCCTCCATTGCCGGCTTCGTGGCCCTGTGCGCCATTGCCAAGACGCTGGGCACCATCGGCGGCTGGACCATGATGGGCGGCGAGACCGCGCGTGCTGCGGCCGGGCAGGGGTATCTGCCCTCGGGCTTTGGCGGCGACCGCACGCCGGTGGTGACGCCCCTGCTGGGCGCGGCGGTGATGAGCGTGGTCGCCATCCTGTCGGGCCAGCCCACGCTGGGGGGTCAGTTCGGGCTGCTGGTGGGCGTGACGTCGGTGCTGACCCTCAGCATCTACGGCGTCTGTTCGCTGTCGCTGTTTCGTCTGACGAAGACAGCGGGCGCACGCACCATCGCCGTCGCGGGACTGGTGTTCGCCATCGCCGCCGTGTCGTTCGCGGCCAAGGGCTACATCCTGCCGACCCTCGGGTTCGTCGCCCTACTGACCGCCGTCTGGTTCGCCTTCATGCGCAAGGGCGCGGCGCCGGTTGACCCCGCGCCCTCAGCCCCGTAGCTACGCCGCCGTTTGCCGGGTTCGCCCTTCAGGAGATGACGCCATGACCGAGAAGCTTCTCCCCGGCGTTACAGGCGTCCTGGCGCTCGCCGATGGCACGATCCTGCAAGGCGTCGGCTGCGGTGCGACCGGCAAGGCGCTGGGCGAGGTGGTCTTCAACACCGCCATGACCGGCTATCAGGAAATCCTGACCGACCCGTCGTACATGAGCCAGATCCTGGCCTTCACCTTCCCTCACGTCGGCAACGTCGGCGTCAATGTGGAAGACGTCGAGCAGATGGGCGGCGGCTCGGACACCTCGGCGCGCGGCGCCATCTTCCGCGACGTGCCCACGGACCCGGCGAACTGGCGTTCGGAAAGCAGCTTTGACGACTGGATGACGCGCCGCGGCGTGGTCGGTCTGGCCGGCGTTGATACCCGCGCCCTGACTGCCCTGATCCGCGACGGCGGCGCCCCCCACGCGGTGATCGCCCACGACCCGAACGGAAACTTCGACGTGGACGCGCTGGTCGCCGAGGCCGCGGCCTGGACCGGTCTGGTCGGTCTCGACCTTGCCAAGCCCGCCTCGACCCTTCAGTCGTTCGAGTGGGACGAGGGCCTGTGGGACTGGCCGGAAGGCCATCCCCGCGTGGACGCCGCCGACAAGACGGTCGTGGTCATCGACTATGGCGTGAAGCGCAACATCCTGCGGGCGCTGGCCTCGACAGGGGCGAAGATAACCGTGGTGCCGGCGACGACGACGGCGGAAGAGGTTCTGGCGCGCAATCCCGACGGCGTCGTCCTGTCCAACGGACCGGGCGACCCGGCCGCGACCGGCGAATACGCTGTCCCGGAGATCCGAAAGCTGGTCGACAGCGGCAAGCCCGTCTTCGGCATCTGCCTGGGCCACCAGATGCTGGCGTTGGCGCTGGGCGCGAAGACCGTGAAGATGGATCAGGGCCACCACGGCGCGAACCATCCGGTGAAGGATCTGACGACCGGCAAGGTCGAAATCGTGTCGATGAACCACGGCTTCACCGTCGACCGCGACAGCCTTCCGGATGCGGTCGAGGAAACCCACGTCAGCCTGTTTGACGGCACCAACTGCGGCATCGCCCTGAAGGACCGCCCGGTGTTCAGCGTCCAGCACCACCCGGAAGCTTCGCCCGGGCCGACGGACAGCCTGTACCTGTTCCAGCGGTTCGCGGACTCGATGAAGGGCTAGGGCAGGGGCGCGAAGCTCTTCTCTTCCCTCAGCGCGGACGCCTTGCGCACCGCCACGGGCGCGGCGTGCAGCCAGTAATCCGCATCCTCCAGCCGATCGGCCTTCAGCCGCTCCAGCCCGCGCATCCGCCTGAGCGCCGCATTCTCCAGAAGCCGGGCGTGCAGGGCGCGCGGGGTGAGTTCGAGGATGGCGGGGGAACCGGGGACGGCGACGGCGTCGGGGCCTTCAGGCTCCACCGCCGGGCGGGCGATGGCGATGAACATGGGCGTCTCGGATAAGCAGGGCGCCGCTTCTGCAGCCGGTCAGGGTGTGGATCAAACCACGCATTCTGTGGATAGTTCCGGCTCGTGTCCAAAAAAAGGTTATGTAGATCAATCGGTTATGAACACGATTTCGTCATCTTGGTTAATCAAAGGTTAAGGCTGGCGGCGTTTGGCTTCACCGGTGGCGCGCCTGTCGTTGGACGCGTATGCAGACAGGGTGCGTTTCGACGACCGTTTTATCGAGGAACTGAAGGCCCGCCTTCGCCCGTCCGACATCATCGGGCGGTCGGTGAAGCTCAAGCGTCAGGGACGCGAATACGTCGGCCTGTCGCCTTTCTCGAAGGAGAAGTCGCCCAGCTTTTTTGTCAATGACGACAAGGGCTTCTTCCACGACTTCTCGTCCGGCAAGCATGGGGACGTCATCTCCTTCCTGCAGGAGACCGAACGCCTGAGCTTTGTCGAGGCGGTGCAGCGGCTGGCGGGCGAGGCGGGCATGACCCTGCCGGCCGAGGACCCGCAGGCGCAGGAGCGCGAGCAGAAGCGTCAGGGTCTGAACGACTGGATGGATCTCGCCCAGAAATGGTTCGCGGCCAACCTGCGCCGGTCGCCGGGCAAGGCGGCGCGGGAGTATCTGGAGAAGCGCGGCCTGCCGGAGGATCAGTGGGAGCGGTTCGGGCTCGGCTATGCGCCAAATGACCGCGAGGGCCTGAAGCAGGCTCTGGTCCAGCGCGGCGCGCGGCCCGGCGATCTGGTCGAGGCCGGCATGCTGATATCGCCGGAAGGCGGCGGCCAGCCCTACGACCGGTTTCGCGACAGGCTGATGTTTCCCATCCTCGACGCGCGGGGCCGCATCGTCAGCTTTGGCGGCCGGGCGATGAACCCGGACGATCGGGCCAAATATCTGAATGGCCCAGAGAGCCCGCTCTTCCATAAGGGCGCGACCCTGTACGGCCTGCCCGAGGCCCGCCGCATCCTCGGCGCCGAGAGCAAGTCCGACCAGTCGATCGTCGTGGTCGAGGGCTATATGGACGTCATCGCCTGCCAGAGGGCAGGCCTGCCGGCCGTGGCGCCCATGGGCACGGCCCTGACTGAGGAGCAGATGGAGCGGCTGTGGCGCGTGTCGTCCGAGCCGGTGCTGTGCTTCGACGGGGACCCGGCCGGGCGGCGGGCGGCCTATCGCGCCATCGATCGCGCCCTGCCGCAGCTGAAGTCGGGCCGGTCGTTCCGCTTCGCCCTGCTGGACGGCGGCAAGGACCCCGACGACATCCTGCGCGATCAGGGCGCGCCGGCTCTGCGGCAGGCGTTGAACGCGACCCGCCCGTTCGCCGAGGTGCTGTTCCAGAAGGAAGCCGAGGTCGAGCCTCTGGACACGCCGGAGCGTAAGGCCGGCTTCAAGGGCCGGCTGCGCCAGCAGGCCTCCGCCATTCAGGACAAGGATCTGGCCGAACAGTATCGGCGCGAGCTGTTCGACCGCTTCGACGCCCTGTTCCCCCAACGCCGGGCGCCGCAGGGGCCAACCGCTCAGGGCGGCCGCCGCTGGGGGCCGCCGCCGGTGCTCGGTCAGACCGCCGAGGGCGCGCAGGCGATGCAGTCGCTCAGCCGCGCCATCGAACCCGTGGCCGCCGCCTTGGCGCACGCGGCGATCGATGACCCCGAACGCATGGACGATCATCTGGAGGCTATCGCCTCGCATGGCTTCGGCGATCCGTCGCTCGACGGACTGGCGCAGGAGATGGTGCGGCTACGGTTCAGCGGGCAAGACCTTGACTCAGCCGCGCTCCGTCGCCATCTGGCGCAATCGGGTCATGACGTTCTAATGCGCGAGGTCGAGAAGGCGGCGGCAAAGTCCGGCGCGCCTTTCCTGGCTGCAGACAAGCCCCTCGGCGAGACGAGGATCCGATGGTCGCAGGCGTACGACGCGCTCACCCGCGTCGCCGCCCTGGAAGACGCCCTGTCTTCGGCGCGTGGCGTGCCGGGGCAGGACGAGGCGTTCCGCCGGCTGAAGGCCGAGCGGGATGCGTTGCGTCGCGCGATCAAGACTGGAGAAATTTGGGAAGACAGCCCGGGTTCGTAACCAACGACCCGGCAAATCGTTGTATCGGGCGGACGGCTCCCCGCCGCCCCGGAGAAGAGACTGTATGAGCGCCCAGACCGAGACGCAGGAACCTGAAGTCCAATCGGACGGTCCGCTGCTCGACCTTACCGACGCCGCGGTGAAGAAATTCATCAAGCAGGCGAAGGCCCGCGGCTACGTCACCATGGACGAGCTGAACAAGGTCCTGAGTTCCGAAGAGGTGTCCGGCGACGCCATCGAGGACACCCTGGCCATGCTGTCCGAGATGGGCGTCAACGTCGTCCAGGACGAGGAAGAGGCCGCCGAGAAGGAAGGCGAGGGCGGTGAGGTCACGACCGCCGCCGAGACCGCGGTCGCCGAAACCCCGGCCAAGTCCGCCTATGACCGCACCGACGACCCGGTGCGCATGTATCTGCGCGAGATGGGCTCGGTCGAACTGCTGAGCCGCGAGGGCGAAATCGCCATCGCCAAGCGTATCGAGGCCGGCCGCGACGCCATGATCTCGGGTCTGTGCGAAAGCGCCCTGACCTTCGAGGCCATCATGGTCTGGCGCGACGAACTGGCCAACAACCGCATCCTGCTTCGCGAGGTCATCGACCTTGACGCGACCTACGGCGTGCTGAACCCGTCGTCGCTGCCGCACAACCAGCCCCAGCCGCCCATCCCCGGCCAGCCGGTGCCCAAGCCGGAAGCCAGCGAAGAGGGCGAAGGCGGCGAGGAAAAGCCTGAGAGCGACGAGGACGACGAAGACTTCGACGACGGCGGCGGCATGTCGATCTCGGCTCTGGAAGCCGAGCTGCGTGACGGCGTCATGGAAGTGCTGGACGCCATCGCTGGCGACTTCCCCGGTTTCCGCAAGCTGCAGGACAAGCTGGTCGAGGCCCGCCTGAAGGGCGAGGTTCTCAGCGCCAAGGACCAGAAAGCCTATGACGCCCTGACGACCGAAATCTCCGGTCGCCTGAAGACGATGAAGTTGAACAACAACCGCATCGAGGCGCTGGTCGAGCAGCTGTACGCGATCAACAAGCGCCTGATCGGCCTCGAAGGGCGCCTGCTGCGTCTTGCCGACAGCTACGGCATTTCGCGTCCGGAATTCCTGAAGTCCTACTTCGGCAAGGAGCTGGATCCGAACTGGGCCGAGAGCGTCAAGGAAATGGGCGTGCGCTGGACCAAGTTCAGCGAGAACGAAGCCGGCCAGATCGGCCAGATCCGCGCCGACGTCGCCGCCGTGGCCACCGAGGCCGGCCTGCCGATCGACGACTACCGTCGCATCGTCCAGACCGTCCAGAAGGGCGAGCGCGAGGCCCGTCAGGCCAAGAAGGAAATGGTCGAGGCCAACCTGCGCCTCGTGATCTCCATCGCCAAGAAATACACCAACCGCGGTCTGCAGTTCCTTGATCTTATTCAGGAAGGCAACATCGGCCTGATGAAGGCGGTCGACAAGTTCGAGTACCGCCGCGGCTACAAGTTCTCGACCTACGCCACCTGGTGGATCCGTCAGGCGATCACCCGCTCGATCGCCGATCAGGCGCGCACCATCCGTATTCCGGTGCACATGATCGAGACGATCAACAAGATCGTCCGCACCAGCCGCCAGATGCTGCACGAGATCGGCCGCGAACCGACCCCGGAAGAACTGGCCGAAAAGCTGGCCATGCCGCTGGAAAAGGTCCGCAAGGTTCTGAAGATCGCCAAGGAGCCGATTTCGCTCGAAACGCCCATCGGCGACGAGGAAGACAGCCACCTTGGCGACTTCATCGAGGACAAGAACGCCATCCTGCCGATCGATGCGGCGATCCAGTCGAACCTGCGCGAGACCACCACCCGCGTTCTGGCGTCCCTGACGCCGCGCGAGGAGCGCGTCCTGCGCATGCGCTTCGGCATCGGCATGAACACCGACCACACGCTGGAAGAAGTCGGCCAGCAGTTCTCGGTCACCCGCGAACGCATCCGTCAGATCGAGGCCAAGGCGCTTCGCAAGCTGAAGCACCCCAGCCGGTCGCGGAAGTTGCGGTCCTTCCTCGACAGCTGATTTTGACAGGGCGGCCTTCGGGTCGCCCTTCTCAATTCCGGCCTGCGTTGTCAGCGTCGCCGTTCCCCGGCATCGTACGTGCAGGGGGAGGGGTGATCATGGCCAAGGCGGAGTTTCGTCCGGCGGAGGGACAGAGGCTGGATGCGTTCGTGGACGCGGCCTTTGCGTTCGCCGTGTCGCTGCTGATCATCGCCGGCGGCGAGCCGCTGCGGTCGTTCGACGATCTGGTGCAGGCCTTGCTGCGAATACCGGCCTTCCTCGCCGGATTCGCGCTGATCCTTCTGTTCTGGCTGGCGCACCGGACGTGGTCGACGCTGGGGCCACGGCGGGACGGACAGGCGACGTGGCTCAGTCTGGCGGTGGTGTTCGCGGTGCTGATCTTCGTCTTCCCGCTGCGCCTTCTGATCGAGACGGCAGCCCATTTCATTTCGGGAGGTCGACTGCCGGGGGCGGGGCTGGTCTCGACCCTGTCGGACCTGCGCTGGACCTATTTCGTCTACGGCCTCGGCTTCGCGATCCTGGCCCTGCTGTTCACCCTGCTGTTCGCGCAGGCCCGTCGCACGGTCGACAACCCACAGCGCAAGCGGGCGGCTTATGAATGGACGCGCAGTTGGGCCCTCGCGCTCGTCACCGGCGTCCTCTCGGCCCTGATCGCCTTGACGCCCCTGCTGCGCGCCGCCCCGTGGCTTCCCGGCTGCACCTACTGGCTGATCCCGGCCGGCGTGGGTCTGTTCGCCTTCATGGACAGCAGGAAGGCGGCCTAGTCTTTCCGCCAGACCCGGACCCAGTCGATCTCCATCCGCTGGGGGAAGGCCGCATCGTCAACGGCGCCGCCCAGACCTCCGCCGACGGCGATGTTCAGGATCAGCTCGAATGGCTGGTCGAATGGCCAAGTCGCCTTGTCGCCCCCGCCGTCGTTGTCGAAGCGATAGAACTCACGCCCGTCGATGGCGAAGCCGATGCCAGTCTCTGTCCAGTTCGCCTGATAGACATGGAAGGCGTCGCAGGCGTCGGCGACCGTGACCTCGCCGCCGCGTTGGGTGCCGGCCACGTGGTTGTAGGCGCCGGTGTGCACGGTGCCCAACACCACGCCCGGCCGGTTGCCGACGTGCTCCATGATGTCGATCTCGCCATCCAGCGGCCAGTCGGTCAGCGCGGTCGGCAGCATCCAGATCGCCGGCCATGTTCCGCCGCCGCACGGCAGCTTCGCCCGCACCTCGATCACGCCATAGGTCCACCCCTCGCGGCTGACCATGCGGGCGGAGGTGTAGTCCTGGCCGCCGAAGTCCGCGGCGTGCTCGAGCCGCTCCTTGCGCGCCTCTATGATCAGATGGCCGTCCTCTACACGGGCGTTCTCACCCCGGTCGGCTGAGTAATACTGGCGCTCCTCGTTGTACCAGCCGGTCTTGTTGGCGTGGGTGTCGAAGCTCCACTTCGCCGGGTCGGGCGCGCCGTCGCGATCGAACTCGTCGGCCCACACCAGACTGTGGCCGGGCATCTCCTGCGCCAGAGCGACCGGGGCGACGGCGGCGAAAGCCAGGCTGATCAGCAGGGTGCGCATGGCGGGACGATAGCAAAGGGGCGGAGAGATGCGATCCCTCCGCCCCTCCGGGCGATCACTTCGGGTGACGTGATCAGAGTTCGTGGATGGTCTCGAACCCGCCATAGATCATCCGCTTGCCGTCGAACGGCGGGTTGAGCTTCGTCATGCGGTCATCCTGCATGAACTTTTCCCAGCCGGCGTCGCGCCTGGCCTTGTCGGGCCAGACGATCCAGCCGACCGCGACGGTCTCACCCGCTTCGGCCTGAACGGCCTTCCTGAAGTCGGTGATCTTGCCGTCAGGAACGTCGACGCCCCAGTTCTCGGTGACGGACAGGGCGCCCGCTTCCTTCAGCAGGGCGTCGGCCGCGCGACAATGCTCGATGTAGGCGTCCTTCTGGTCGTCGGGCACGGCGATGACGGAGATATCGACGAAGGGCATGGCTTGTCCTCTCAGCTCTCGAAGATCGGCGCGAACCCGCCCCACATCATGCGCTTGCCGTCGAACGGCA
Organism: Brevundimonas sp. NPDC092305; assembly: GCF_044755415.1. Lineage (NCBI taxonomy): Bacteria > Pseudomonadati > Pseudomonadota > Alphaproteobacteria > Caulobacterales > Caulobacteraceae > Brevundimonas > Brevundimonas sp. NPDC092305. The sequence continues at coordinate 367,837 of NZ_JBIVQY010000001.1, forward strand.
TGTCCATGTCGGAGAAGTCGGGGTCGGTCTGCATCTGCTCCCAACATTTGTCGGCGGTGGCGCGGTCGGGCCAGCGCAGCCACGAGAAGACCACCACCTCGTCGGCCTCAAGCTTCACGGCCAGATCGAAGCCGGTGACCTTGCCGGGCGGGATGTCCTCGCCCCAGGTCTCGACCTGTTCGAGGCAGCCGTACTTCTGGAACAACGGCCAGGATTTCTTCGCCGAGGCGATGTAGCGATCCTTGTCGACGGTTTTCACGGGGGTCAGGAAGCCGGTGATGTAGGACATGGGTCGTCTCCTCTTTTCTTGCTTTGGTGAAACAGGGCCGCGACCGGGTCAGCCGGCCTTGTCGGCGGCGGCTTCCAGTGCGGCGATGTCGATCTCCTTCATGGTCAGCATGGCGTTGAACGCGGCCTTTGTCCGGGCCGGGTCGGGGTCGTCATAGAAGGCCATCAGTCGCTTCGGCGTGATCTGCCAGTTGACGCCCCAGCGATCCTTGCACCAGCCGCACTGGCTCTCCTTGCCGCCGTTGCCGACGATGGCGTTCCACAGACGGTCCGTCTCGGCCTGATCATCGGTGTGGATCTGGAACGAGATGGCCTCGGTCTGCGGGAAGTTCGGCCCGCCGTTCAGGCCCATGTAGCCGCGGCCCGCCAGGGTGAACTGGACCATCAGCTCGCCGCCGGCGTGCATTGACGGGTTGTCGACCGGGCTGCTGTGCACGGAGTCGATGCGACTGTCTGGCAGGCCCAGCGAGACGTAGAATTCGGCCGCTTCGCGCGCCTGACCCAGGTCGTACCAGATGCAGGGAATGATCTTGTCGCTCATGAGAAGTCCTCCGGTTGAGGTCGCGGCACAATAACGCGTCAGGCGGCCTGTGGATCGGCGCCGGCGACGACAGCGGGGTCCATCCACACGCTTTCCCAGACGTGATCGTCCGGATCGGTGAAGCCTCGGCTGTACATGAAGCCGTGATCCTGAACGGGGTTGGGATCGGCCCGGCCGCCGGCCTTCACCGCCGTCTCCACCCATGCGTCAACGGCCTCGCGGCTCTCGCTGGTCAGGCAGAGGCCGTATTCGCTGGAGCCCTTCGGCGCGAGGGGCCGGTCGGTGAACGTCGCCCAGCGCGCGTGGGTGACCAGCATGATCGCGATGGTCGGGGACAAGCTGACCATGGCGGCGGTGTCGTCCGAGAACTGCGTGTTCTGCACAGCGCCCACCTTCTCGTAGAAGGCGATGGCGCGGGGCAGGTCAGCGACGGGAATATTGATGAAGATCATGCGATCCACGGCTCTTCTCCTTCGTTCAGCTTGCGACTCCTCACCCATCGAGTTACATTAGTCAACTATGAAGTTAGAAAAAATAACCAGAGAAGGCGGCAGACGTTATCACGACGCCTGCGGGGCCGCGCACGCCCTCGATCTCGTAGGCGAGCGGTGGGCGCTGCTGGTGATGCGTGAGCTGATGTATGGCCCGCGTCGCTTCGGCGATCTGCGCGCCGCGCTTGTCGGGATCAGCGCCAATGTCCTGACCCAGCGGCTGGAAGGGCTGGAGGAGTCAGGCATCGTGCGTCGGCGCAAGCTGCCGCCGCCGGCGTCGGTGCAGGTCTATGAGCTGACGGACTGGGGCGCCGAGGCCGAGCCGATCTTCCAGAGCCTCGGCCGCTGGGCCGCCCGCTCGCCGCGTCACGACCCGACCCTGCCCATCAGCGCGATCTCGATCATGATGTCCTTGCGGACCATGCTGGCCCACGACCGGATTGGCGACTTCGCCCTGACCGTCGGCTTCCGCTTCGGCGACGACGAGTTCGTGGCCCGGCTGAAGGACGGCGAGCTGCCGATCGAGCGCGAACCCATCGGCGATGTGGATGTGCGGGTCGAGGGCGAGCCGGCGGCGCTTGCGGCCGTCGTCTATGGCGGCGCGCCGCTGTCGATGCTGACTATCGCCGGCGATGTCGCGGGTTTCCAGCGCTTCATCGGCCTGTTCGACCTGCCGCCCAAGGCGAATGCGGCCTAGACCTTGATGTCCAGCAGGGCGCGGCTCATGTCCTGCGCCGTTCTCAGCACGGCGACATTGGCGGCGACGGCCGTCCGCGCCTGCAGGCGTTCGACGGTTTCCTCGGCGAGGTTGTCCAGCGGCGCCTGTGCGGTGCGTATGGCGCTGTCCTCGAACCGCTTCAGGGCCTGGCTCAGGCCTGCGGCTGCGGTGGTGATCGTGGCCTGCATCTTCGGCTCCCGTCGCATTCTGCGAGGCGGCCAGTTTCGGCGATCGGCCTTAACGCGTCGCGGACGAACAGGGTGAACGCCGCCCGCTTGCGCAGCGGGCCGGGCAGGGGTCATTCTGCGGACCATGACCCAGCCCGCTCTTCCGAACGAACGCTTTCAGAGCTTCGAGGCCTTCTACCCGTATTACATCCACGAGCATTCCAACCGGACCTGCCGGCGGATCCACGTGGTCGGATCGGCGCTGGTGCTGGGCGTGCTGGCGCTGGCGATCGTGACGCTGAACCCGTGGTGGCTGCTGGGCATGCCTCTGGTCGGCTACGGCTTCGCCTGGGTGGGCCACTTCTTCTTCGAGAAGAATCGCCCGGCCACGTTCAAATATCCGCTGTGGAGCCTGATGGGCGACTGGCGGATGTTCTTCGAGACGGTGTCCGGCAAGCGGAAGTTCTAGCGGCTTCCGACGCTGGTGTTCGCCGAGGCCATCATCGTGGCCTGGCTGGGCTTGCTGTCCCATGACGGCGGGCAGCCGTCGAAACGGCCGGCGTCGACGATGGTCAGGCGGCGCTGGTTGAAGCGCATGGCCGGCTGCATCGAGCCGCGGCCGTGGCCCGTATAGAGGTCGATCTTCTGACCGCGGATCGCGCCGCCGGTGTCCGAAGCGTACCAGTAGCCGTCGTGTGTCGAGCCGTCGCTCATCCGCATGCCCACCGTTTCGGGGATGAACAGACGGGTGCGGCGGGGAATGTAACGGGGGTCGGTGGCGACCGTGCGCATGGCGATCGGGCGGCAACCGAGGCTGTCGTTGCCCGTCGCTCCACCACCGCCTGCATGGTACAGATTGGCGCGGGCGCTCCAGTCGGCGTCCTCGTCCATCAGGGCCTGTTGCTCGGGCGTCATGCCCGCGGCGCTGCCGTCGTCCTCATCGGAACCTTCCGTAGCCGCCGCCGTTTGATCGGAACCCCAGGCTTGGGCTGTCGCCGCCTGGTAGGTCACCGGATCTCCGGTCGTCGTGGCTTCAACGGGGAAGGCCATCGCCCACAAAAGGGCGAACGCGGCAGCGGTGCCGAGCATGAGACAGGCTCGCGGAATCACCGGCCCCGACGCGTCCGGCGAGGGCTATTTCGTTTCCAATTGTGTCAAAAGCCGGACATTCACTCCTCGGTGCGACCACCTGTCCGGATTATCCGTGGATAAGCGGAGCTTGTTCATGTTGATGCAGAACCGCATTGGGCATCGCAGTATGATCTGATAGTCCGTATTCGCAGATGATCAACTCTGTTCTGGTGCGCGATGCTTACTGTTCATGGTGATAATCGGTCGGGTAACTGCTTGAAGGTCAAGTGGATGCTGAACCGGCTCGGGATCGATTATCAGTGGATCGATGCTGACGTCACGACAGGAGTCACGCGAACCCCTGAGTTTCTTGCGAAAAATCCGGCGGGGCAGGTCCCCCTGCTGATCTTGGAGGATGGCCGCACGCTGGCCCAGTCCAACGCCATCCTCCTGTGGATCGCCGAAGGATCACAATTCGTGCCGACCGACCCGTTCGACCGGGCGAAGATGTTCGAATGGCTGTTCTGGGAGCAGTACAGCCATGAACCCTATGTCGCCGTCGTCCGCTTCCAGCGCGCCATCGCCGGCAAGCCGGCCGCCGAGATCGAGCCGCGGCTGATAGAGCGCGGTTACGCGGCGCTGGATCGGCTGGAGGCTGGATTGACGGACCGGGACTGGCTGGTCGGCGATGGCCCGACGATCGCCGACCTCGCCCTAGTCGCCTATACCCGGGTCGCGCCGGAGGGGGATTTCCAGCTGGAACGCTATCCCGCCATCGTCGACTGGATCGGACGGGTGGAGGACGCCTTCGGGATAGGCTAAGGCGCTTCGGACAGTCCGGAGCCCTGCATGAAACGCCTGATCCTCGCCGCCGTCGCCGCCTGCGCCATGGTCGCCGTCGCCGCGCCCGTCTCCGTCGAGGCCTGGGGCAATACCGGCCACCGGCTGATCGGCATGGCCGCCGCGCGCGGCCTGCCTGACGATGTGCCCGCCTTCCTGCGCACGCCCGCCGCGGCTGCAGAGATCGGCGAGCTGGCCCGCGAGCCCGACCGCTGGAAGGGCGCCGGCCAGCCGCACGACCGCGAGCGCGACACCGCTCACTTCGTCGACATGGATGACAACGGGCACATCATGAGCGCGGCGGGCCCGTCGATCGACGCCCTGCCGAACCTTAAGTCCGAATACGACGCCGCCCTGATCGCCGCCGGGCTGGACGTCAACGACGCCGGCTATCTGCCCTACGCCATGCTGGACGGCTGGCAGCAGCTGGTGCGCGACTTCGCCTACTGGCGCGTACTGACCGCACAGGCCGGACGCGAGGTCGATCCGGCGAAGCGCGCCTGGTACCTGCAGGATCTGCAGCGGCGCGAGGCCCTGATCCTGCGCGACGCGGGCGTGCTGGCCCACTACGTCGGCGACGGATCGCAGCCGCACCACACCACCATCCACTACAACGGTTGGGACCGGAACACGCCGAATCCGGACGCCTTCACCACCTCACGCCAGACCCACGGCAATTTCGAGGGCGCCTTCACCGGCCGCGTTGCGCGGATGGAGACGATCGAGGCCGGCATGACCGCGTTCGATCCCAACGCCGACATCAAGCCCCGCATCGCCGCCTATCTGCGCACGACGCTGGGTCAGGTCCGGCCCTTCTATGAGCTGGAAAAGTCGGGCGCCTTCGTGGTCGACAGCGCCGACGCCGCGGCCCCGGGCGGCCGGTTCGTCAACGCCCGCCTGTCGGCCGGCGCCTCGGAACTGCGCGATCTGATCACCCTCGCCTGGCGCGGCTCCGCCTCGGTCAGCATCGGCTGGCCCGCGGTCAAGGTCGCCGAGGTCGAGGCCGGAACGGCCGATCCGTGGCTTGCGATGTACGGCGAGGACTGATCTCGTCTTGACCGATCTGACGCCCCCCGTCGTCATCCTCGACCGGTCCCAGCTGGCCGACAACATCGGCTCCGTCGCCCGGGTCATGGCCAACTTCGGCTTGTCCGAGCTGCGGCTGGTCGCGCCCCGCGATGGCTGGCCGCAGGATCGCGCCTGGGCGACGGCCTCGGGCGCGGACTGGGTGCTGGATGACGTGCGGGTGTTCGAGGACGTGGCTTCGGCCATCGCCGACCTGAACACCGTCTTCGCCACCACCGCCCGCCCGCGCGAGACCCGCCAGCCCGTGCGCACCCCGCGCGAGGCGGCCCGGGCCCTCTACGATGACACCGCCTCGGGCCTGAAAGCCGGCCTGCTGTTCGGCGGCGAGCGCGCGGGGCTGGAGACGACGGACATCGCCTTGTGCGCGGGGATCGTCACCATCCCGATCGATCCGCGCCACCACTCGTTGAACCTCGCCCAGGCTGTCGCGATCAACGCCTATGAGTGGCGCACCCTGATCCTCGACGCCCCGCCGCCGAAGTTCCGCGAGGGCGATCCGCCCGCGTCGAACGACCTGCTGGTCGGCATGTACGAACATCTGGAGAGAGAGCTCGACGACGGCGGCTTCTTCCATCCGCCCGAGAAGAAGCGCTCGATGAGCCAGAACCTGCGCGTCATGCTGGGCCGCGGGGCCTTCTCCGAGCAGGAGGTGGCGACGTTCCGCGGCGTGATCCATGCGCTGGCCAAGGGGCGCGGACGGGTGCTTGCCAAGCTGGCGGCGAAGAAGGCGGGCGAGTGAAGGCGGTACTCGTCTACCCGCTCGCCGCGCTGGCCGAGATCGCCGGCTGTTTCGCCTTCTGGGCATGGCTGAAACTGGATCGCTCTCCTGTGTGGTTGATCCCGGGCGTCCTCGCGCTCGTGGCGTTCGCCTGGCTGCTCACGTTCGTGCCGACAGAGGCGGCGGGGCGGGCGTTCGCGGCCTATGGCGGAGTCTATATTTGCGCCTCTCTGATCTGGATGGCGCTGGTCGAGAAGAGCGCGCCGGATCGCTGGGACCTGATCGGCGGCGCGGTGTGCCTGATCGGCGCGGGCGTTATCCTGTTCGCGCCACGCGGTTGATCCGGCAAATCGACTCCTGTAGACGCCGCCCCGTTGGGGAGTAGCCGCCGGCGCCCATTCAAAGGCCGGGTTCGCGTCAACATACTCGTGGTCTTCGGGCCCGTGGCGCGATCAGCGGACCTCGGTCCGCCTGGCGAGACCAGCGTGCCTTGCGCATCCCATCCGGCGGGAGCGTGAGCGCGCTGTCTCACACGCCCGGCGGACGCTGTTCTTGACCCCTCTTTCCATCGCCGTCCTGTCGCTGAGCATGTCGACGGACGCCTTCGCCGCCGCTGTCGGTCGCGGCGCCGCCCATCGCCCGGGCTTCGCCACCGCCGTGCGCAACGGTCTGGTGTTCGGGATCATCGAGGGGATCACGCCGCTGATCGGCTGGGCGATGGGCCTGATCGCCGCCGGTTTCGTCGAACAGGTCGACCACTGGATCGCCTTCGGCCTGCTGGGCGCGGTCGGCGCCAAGATGCTGTGGGAATCCTTCCAGCCGGTCGACGAGGAGGCCCGCCCGGCCCGCGCCGGCCGCAACGCCATCCTCGCCCTGATCGCCACCGCCGTCGGCACCTCGATCGACGCGGCCGCGGTGGGCGTGGGCATGGCCTTCATCGGCGCCAACATCTGGCTGATCGCCGCCTGCATCGGCTTCACCACCTTTGTCCTGACCACCATCGGCATGCTGATCGGCCGCGCCGTCGGCGTGCGCTTCGGCAAGGTGGCCGAGTTTCTGGGCGGCGTGGCGCTGATCCTGATCGGCCTGTCGATCCTGGCCGAGCATATGGGCTGGCTGGGTGCTTGATCACCGGAGCCGGGCCGCGTAGCCAAGCCCGGATCAACAGGAGAGCCCGATGAAAACCCGCGCCGCCGTCGCCTTTGAGGCCAAACGTCCGCTGGAGATCGTCGAGGTCGATCTGGAGGGGCCACGCGCCGGGGAGGTGCTGGTCGAGATCAAGGCGACCGGCATCTGCCACACCGACGCCTACACGCTGGACGGGCTGGACTCCGAGGGCATCTTCCCGTCGATCCTCGGCCACGAGGGTGCGGGCGTGGTGGTCGAGGTGGGGCCGGGCGTGACCTCGGTCGAGGTCGGCGATCACGTGATCCCGCTGTACACGCCGGAATGCCGTCAGTGTAAAAGCTGCCTCAGCCGCAAGACGAACCTGTGCACCGCCATTCGCGCCACTCAGGGCAAGGGTCTGATGCCCGACGGCTCCTCGCGCTTCAGCTACAAGGGGCAGGCGATCGCCCACTACATGGGCTGCTCGACCTTCTCGAACTACACCGTGCTGCCCGAGATCGCGCTGGCGAAGATCCGCAAGGACGCGCCGTTCGACAAGGCCTGCTATGTCGGCTGCGGCGTGACGACGGGCGTGGGCGCGGTGGTCAACACCGCCAAGGTCGAGCCGGGCGCCAACTGCGTCGTCTTCGGTCTGGGCGGCATCGGCCTGAACGTCATTCAGGGGCTCAAGATGGTCGGGGCCGACATGATCGTCGGCGTGGACCTGAACCCCGACAAGGAGGAGTGGGGTCGCCGCTTCGGCATGACCCATTTCGTCAATCCGAAGGACGTCAGCGATGTCGTCGCCCATCTGGTCGAACTGACCGGCGGCGGCGCGGACTACACCTTCGACTGCACCGGCAACACCGTGGTCATGCGTCAGGCGCTGGAAGCCTGCCACCGCGGCTGGGGCGAGAGCATCATCATCGGTGTGGCCGAGGCCGGCAAGGAGATCGCCACCCGTCCGTTCCAGCTGGTCACCGGCCGCGTCTGGCGCGGTTCCGCCTTCGGCGGCGCGCGCGGCCGCACCGATACGCCGAAGATCGTCGACTGGTACATGGACGGCAAGATCGAGATCGATCCGATGATCACCCACACCCTGCCGCTTGAGCGCATCAACGAGGCCTTCGACCTGATGCACGAGGGCAAGAGCATCCGCAGCGTCGTCGTTTTCTAGGGAGCCTTCGCATGTTCACCCACGTCACGCTCGGCGCAGACGACGTCGAGGCCTCGCGCGCCTTCTATGACGCCGCGCTCGGCGCGCTCGGTCTGGGACCGGGCCAGCCTGATCCCAAGGGCCGCTACTGGTACCGCACCGACCGCGGCGCCTTCGCCATCGGCAAGCCGCTCGACGGCGATGTGGCCAGCTGCGCCAACGGCGGCACCATCGGCTTCCATGCGAAGACGCCCGAGATGGTTCAGGCCTTCCACGACGCCGGCGTCGCCGCCGGCGGCCGCTCTATCGAGGACCCGCCCGGTCCGCGTCAGGGTCCGTTCGGCCCGCTGGTGCTGGCCTATCTGCGCGACCCGTCGGGCAACAAGATCTGCGCCCTGCACCGGCCCGGCTGATGGACACGACGAAGACCCACGCCGTCCACGGCGGCGTGCTCCGCTATCTGAAGCATGACAGCACGACGACCGGCACGCCGATGACCCTGTCGGTCTTCGTCCCGCCCGGCGAGGAGCCGTTCCCGGTGCTGATCTGGCTGTCCGGTCTGACCTGCACCGAGGACAACTTCACCACCAAGGCCGGCGCCTATCGCGCGGCGGCCGAGCATGGCGTGATCATCGTCGCGCCTGACACCAGCCCGCGCGGCGAGGGCGTGGCCGACGACCCGGCCTACGATCTGGGGCAGGGAGCGGGCTTTTATGTCGACGCGACGCAGGCGCCGTGGACCCCGAACTTCCGCATGGAGAGCTATGTCACGGACGAGCTGATCGATCTGATCGACGCTGAGTTCCCGACGACGAAGACCCGCTCGATTTTCGGCCACTCCATGGGCGGGCACGGCGCGCTGACGTTGGCGCTGAACCATCCGGAACTGTTCCAGTCCGTCTCGGCCTTCGCGCCGATCAGCTCGCCGACCCGCTGTGCGTGGGGCGAGAAGGCGCTGGGGGCGTACCTGGGGCCGGATCGCGACGGCTGGGCACGGCACGATGCGGCCCTGCTGATCGAGAACGGCGCGGCGCAGGGCGTCTATGACGACATCCTGATCGATCAGGGCGACGCGGATCCCTTCCTGACCGAACAGCTTAAGCCCGAACTGTTGGTGGAGGCCGCGAAGGCGTCTGGTCAGACGCTGACCCTGCGGATGCAGCCCGGCTACGACCATTCCTATTTCTTCATGGCCAGCTTCATGGATGACCATGTCGCCTTTCACGCGGAACGGCTAAGGGGTCCCGCATGACCGAAGGCGCACCCGACTACGACCCGATGTTCTCCGCCCTGTGCAACGAACTGGGCTTCTGTCTGCACGACAAGGGGCAGAAACGGGTGATCGCGGCTCTGCCGCTGGGTCTGGATGCGGCCACCAAGGTCGTGTTCGAGGCGTCGGGAGTCGACTATATGGCGGCGCTGGGCGACCATCGCCGCGCGGTGCGCGACTGCATGAAGGCGAACCTGCCCGCCTGAACCCGGTCGCCGTCGTCGCGCGTTCCTGCTGACGAATTCCTGCTTCACGCCTTGGGTCCGGGCGCTGAACGCCTACATCCGGACCAGTCTCAATGTCGAAAAGGAGCCTCCCCATGGCCTTCACCCTTCCGCCCCTGCCGTACGCCTATGACGCTCTGGAGCCGGCGATCGACAAGGAGACGATGACCTTCCACCACGACAAGCATCACCAGACCTACGTCGACAATCTGAACAAGGCCGTCGACGCGAACGCCGACCTGCAGGGCAAGTCTCTGGAAGAGATCTTCGCCAACATCTCGAAGGCCCCGAAGGCCTTGCGCAACAACGGTGGTGGTCACTGGAACCACAGCCTGTTCTGGGAGCTGCTGGCCCCCGCCGATCAGGCCGGTCAGCCCTCGGCCGAACTGGCCGCCGCCATCGACCGTGACCTCGGCGGGTTCGACAAGTTCAAGGAAGATTTCAACGCCGCCGGCGCCGGCCAGTTCGGCTCGGGCTGGGCCTGGCTGATCGTTCAGGACGGCAAGCTGAAGATCACCTCGACGCCGAACCAAGACAATCCGCTGATGGACGTGGCCGACGAAAAGGGCGCCGTTGTCCTCGGCGCGGACGTCTGGGAGCACGCCTATTATCTGAAATACCAGAACCGCCGGGCCGACTATCTGAAGGCCTTCTGGTCGGTGGTGAACTGGAACAAGGCCAACGAACTTTTCGCCGCGGCGAGCTGATACGCACACGGCGGCGTCCTTCTTCCGAAAGGGTGAAGGACGCCTCTTGCGCCGCCGCTTTCTCGCCTTATCTCCACGTCATCGTTCGATGACTTAGGGGAGGCGTTGATGACGACCACATTCAGGATGGCCGCTGCGGGCCTTATGCTGTCCGCCATTCTGGCTGGCTGTTCGCAACCGGCCGACAAGCCCGAAGCGCCCGCCGCGCCTGCGGTCGTGGCCACCGCCGACACCCATCCCTTCCGCATCGGTGAGCTTCAGGCTGTCGCCCTGCGCGACGGTGAGATCGTGCTCGAAAACGCGGCGGGCGCCAGTCCGTGGGATGCTGCCGAAGTCTCCGAGCTCCCCGGCGCGCTCGCCGCTGACGGCCGGATTCATCTGTCAGTTCAGCCCCTGCTGGTTCGCGACGGCGAGCACGTGGTGCTGATCGACACCGGTGCGGGCGGCCAGATGGGCACGCAGAACAAGCTTCAGGGCTCACTCACCGCCGCCGGCGTCCAGCCGGGACAGGTCACCGACATCCTGATCTCGCACGCCCACGGCGACCACGTCGGGGGACTGGTGGCCAACGGCGCGCTGGTCTTCCCGAACGCCGCCATCCGCATGAGCGCCGACGAATGGACCGCCATGCGGGCCGACCCCGAGGCCGCCGCCGTCGTCCCGGTGATCGCGCCCAAGGTCCAGACCTTCGCCTCGGGCGCGCAGGTGACGCCGTCGATCACCGCCATCGCACTCAACGGTCACACGCCCGGCCATACGGGCTACGAGATCGTTTCAGGCGAGGATCGGCTGCTCTATTTCGGCGACGCCCTGCACAGCGCGGTCATTTCCGTGCAACGACCCGAGGCTGTGAATGCGTGGGACTTCAACTCCGACGCCGCCATCGCCACTCGCCAGAACCTGCTCGAACGCGGCGCGACCCAGTCGCTGCGCGTCTATGGCGTCCACTTCCCGTGGCCGGGCGTCGGCCGCTTCCAGAAACGCGAGGAAACCTTCGTCTGGGCGCCGGACGCGACCCGCTAGACGCGGGGGGTTCAGCTTTCGCTAACCTTCACTGTAAAGGCAGCGCTCAGGATCTCAGGGTTAACCGTCCGGCTCGATCGCAGTAGCCGAGTCCCTGATGCCCGTTCTGACCTGCCTGACCCAGGAGCATAACCTGTTTCTGGTCGCCGTTGCGGCGCTGATCTGCGTCGCCGGCTCCTTCGTCCTAAGCCGCCTGTTCGGCAAAAGCAGACGCACCCCGGCGCGTGGTCGGCTGCCGTGGCTGTTCCTCGGCTCCGTCGCCGGCGGGGCCACGATCTGGTGCACCCATTTCGTGGCCATGCTCGCCTACCGGCCGGGCGTCGAGGTCTCCTATGTCCCGGGTCTGACCGGCGCCTCTCTGTTCACGGCTGTTGTCGGCTGCGGGCTGGCGCTGTCGATCGGCTCGATGCGCGGACGATGGGCGCCGATCGTGGGCGGCGTGGTGTTCGGGCTCGCCGTCGCGGCCATGCACTACATCGGCATGGCGGCCTTCACTGCCGACGCCTTCGTCTTCTGGGCGCCGGAGTATGTGACCGCCTCGATCGTCGCGGCCGTGGTCGGCGGGGCGCTGGCCTTCCATGTCGGGGCGAACGAGAGCGTTCGACACCGCGCCTTCATCACACCGGTGCTGATGGTGCTGACCATCGTGTCTCTGCACTTCACCGGCATGGGCGCGCTGGCGATCGTGCCGATCGCCCCGTCCGTAGACGCCGCGACGCTGTCGGACGCGGAGGCCCTGCTGGCGCTGGGCGTCACCCTGGTCGGCTTCCTGATGCTGGGCACGGCCGTCGCCAGCTATGCCCTGGAGGAGCAGACCGAGCGACTGTCGCGTACCCGCCTGACCAGCCTGATCGAGGGCAGCGTGGACGGCATGGTCGTCGAAAGCGATGGCCGGATCGTCATCGCCAACCGGGCCTTCGCCGACCTGTGCGGACTGACCGACGGCGAGATCACAGGTCAGCCCGTGTCACGCTGGATCGAGGATGTCGACGCCATGCGTCCCGGCGAGCTGATCCAGAGCCGCCTGTCCGCCGCAGACGGCGTCGCTGTTCCGGTCGAGATCGCCGTGCGCGACGAGCCGGCCCAAGCGGGCGACAAGACCTTCCGCATCCTCGCGGTCCGCGACCTGCGCTCGCGACTGGCCCAGGAACGTCGCATCGCCCATCTGGCGCGCAACGACAGCCTGACCGGCCTTCCGAACCGCGCTTCCTTCCTCGAGAAGCTGGACCGCTCGGCGGCCCTGTCCGGGAATGACGGCGGCTTCGCCCTGCTGGCCATCGATCTGGACCGGTTCAAGGAGGTCAATGATCTCTACGGCCACGCCATTGGCGACCAGCTGCTGATCCACATCGCCGATCGGCTGAGGGAGTCGCTGCGGGAGGGAGAGTTCCTTGCCCGTCTGGGCGGGGACGAGTTCGTCGCCATCATCCCCGCGCGCAACCGCGCTGTCGCCCAAAAGGCCGCCGAACGTCTCCGCGCCGCCATCCTGACGCCCATGGAGGCCGAGCACGCCCAGCTTCAATGCGGGGCCGCGGTCGGGGTCGCCGTCTGGCCGAGCGACGCGAACGAGCCGTCTGTCCTGATCAACAACGCCGACCTCGCCATGTACCGGGCCAAGGCGTCGCTGACGACCGACATCTGCTTCTACGAAGGCGCGATGGATGAGGCCGTCCGCGTGCGGCGGCGGGTGACGCTGGGTCTGCGCGAGGCGCTGGATCAGGGGCGGTTCGAACTGCACTACCAGCTTCAGGCCTCGGTCGAGACCGGCAAGGTCACCGGCTATGAGGCTCTGCTGCGCTGGCGCCAGCCCGACGGCTCCTTCATTCCGCCGTCCGACTTCATCCCTGTGGCCGAGGAGACCGGCCTGATCCTGCCGATCGGCGAATGGGTGCTGCGTCAGGCCTGCGCCGAGGCGGCCGGCTGGACCCAGCCGCACCGCGTGGCCGTCAACCTGTCGCCGGTCCAGCTGTCGCACGTCGACCTCCCGCGGATGGTGCACCAGATCCTCGTCGAGACCGGCCTGCAGCCCTCCCGGCTGGAGCTTGAGATCACCGAGACGGCGATGATCTCGGACATGGAGCGCACCACCCACATTCTGCGCCAGTTGAAACTGCTGGGCGTGTCGGTGGCGATGGACGACTTTGGCACCGGCTATTCGTCGCTGTCGACGCTGCGGGCCTTCCCGTTCGACAAGATCAAGCTGGACCGCACATTCATGTCCGAGCTGGACGGCGGCCCCCAGTCGCGCGCCATCATCCGCGCCGTGCTGGCGCTGGGCGAGAGTCTGGACATCCCCATCCTCGCCGAGGGGGTTGAGACGCCCGACCAGCTCGCCTTCCTGCGCGAGCAGGGCTGCGACGAGGTGCAGGGCTATCTGCTGGGCCGCCCGAGCCGCAACGCGGCCACCTCGGACGTCATTGCCGAGACCGAGGCCGCCTGAACTTGACTCATCAGGGTTCGGCCCTCATAAGCCCCGCCTTCACGCCCCGGAGTTCGCTTCGGGGCGCGTTGCATGACGGATGATGCGTGAACCGCCGTTGAGATAGCCTCTCCAATAATGGAGCGGCCGGGCCGCATCGCTGAAGAAGAGTGACACATGTCCAAGCGCCATAGCGCCAAGTACAAGATCGACCGGGCCATGGGTGAAAACCTGTGGGGCCGTTCGAAGTCCCCGGTGAACAAGCGTTCCTACGGCCCCGGCCAGCACGGTCAGCGCCGCAAGTCCAAGGTTTCCGACTTCGGCCTGCAGCTGAAGGCCAAGCAGAAGCTGAAGGGCTACTACGGCAACATCACCGAGAAGCAATTCGCCGCCACCTACGCCGAAGCCACGCGCCGCAAGGGCAACAGCTCGGAAAACCTGATCGGCCTGCTTGAGTCGCGTCTGGACGCCATCGTCTACCGCGCCAAGTTCGTCCCGACCGTGTGGGCGGCCCGCCAGTTCGTCAGCCACGGCCACGTGACCGTCGACGGCAAGAAGGTCGACATCGGCTCGTACCGCGTGAAGCCTGGCCAGGTGATCGAGGTCAAGGAAAAGAGCCGCGCCATGGCTCTGGTTCTCGAAGCCCAGCAGTCGTCGGAACGCGATATCCCGGATTACCTGGAAATCGGCGATCGCGGCTTCTCGGTCCGCTACGTCCGCGTGCCGGAACTGGCCGACGTGCCGTTCGCCGTGAAGATGGAACCGAACCTGGTCGTCGAATACTACTCGTCCTGATCCCTTCGATCAGACGGACAGACTGGAAGGCCCCGGAGCGATCCGGGGCCTTTTCTGTTGAACGTTCCTGTCGAGTTCGACGAACGCTGTCATTCTTGCGATCAACTCGCCTGAACGGGGTTTTATTCGCGGGAGATCGGGCGCATTCTGGCCATGTTCAGGGTCCGGTCAGGGAGGCCGGTTGTGATGAAAACGGCTGCCTTGGCGGGCTGCGCGCTGCTGACGATGTCAGCCGCCGCCTGCGCCATACAGGACCGCTCGGAACTGAGGCCGGCGCCCGCGTCGATCGGGTTCGCGGCCGCTCTGCCCGGGCAGATCGAGCCGGTCCACGCGGCCGTCATCGCCCGCGATCAGGCCATCTTCTGGGTCACGTCCAACGGCTGCACGGCAAAGGCCGACCTGACGCCGGTTATCGCGCCGAAGGATGGCGGCTCGGTGATCACCGTCCGCCGTCTGAAGGAAGACCGCTGCGAACGGCCCCAGCCCGACGGGGTCGAGGTTCGCTGGACCTTCGAGGAACTGGGTCTGGCCCCCGGCGCCCGCCTGTCCGTTGAGAACCCGGCTCAGGTCCAGACGGGCTGACTACCGCTCGAACGCGGGCAGGATGTCCGCCGGGATCCGGTGCGGCCGCATCGTCTTCGCATCCACCAGCACCCACTCCGTCACGCCCTGCGCGCAAAGCCGGCCCTCGCCGTCCTCGATCCGGACGTAGCGGTTGAAGCGAGGACCCTGCGGCTCGCCCACCCATGTGCGAGCGACGACGCCGGTCGCGTCGGGCATGATCGGATGGAAGTAGTCGATCTCATGCCGCGTCCCGACCCACGACCACTTCCCCCGGGTGCCGGCGTCGAACCGGGCGTTCCAGTGGGCGGTGCCCGCGTCCTGCAGCCAGCCGACGTAGACCACATTGTTCACGTGGCCATTCTCGTCGATGTGCTCGGGCCTGACCTCGAGCGGCAGGACGAAGATCTCGCGATCCGTCCGGGGCTCCAGCCGGGCGCGCGCCATCAGGCGTCCTGTTCGCCCAGCGGCACGCCCTTTTCGACCATCAGGGCATGCAGCTCGCCGGCGCTGAACATCTCGCGCAGGATGTCCGAACCGCCCACGAATTCGCCCTTCACATAGAGCTGGGGAATGGTCGGCCAGTCGGTGTAGGCCTTGATGCCCTCGCGCAGCGCTTCGTGCTGCAGCACGTCGACGCCGACGAAGGGCGCGCCGATCTGGTCGAGGATCTGCACCGAGACCGAAGAGAAGCCGCAGCGCGGCTGGTCCGGCGTGCCCTTCATGAACAGCACGACGTCATGACCTTTCACGGTCTCATCGATGAAGGCGTGGACGGGGTCGGCGATGGCTTGATCGGTCACGGGGAGGCCTTTCGATACCCGCCGTCAGCTAGGGAGAGGCGAGGCGGGGGTCAAGGGCGTCCAGTGTCACCCTGACGGTCGTCGCCGCCGCCAACTCAGTCAGACAAGCGAGATCAGGCCGCCTTGGCGGTCGCGACGCGGGCCATTTCGATCTGGGCGGCGAGGCCGGGGGGCAGATCGCGATCGGGGACGCGGGCCAGGATTTCCAGCCGCTCGACATCCTCGGCGTGGATGGTCACGCTGGCGATCGACGGGTCGGTCAGCACATAGGCCAGACAAATGTCCTCGGCGGTCCAGCCCGGGGTGCGGTGCAGGAAGGCGAAGGTGCCCGCGCCGCGCAGGGGATCGTTTTTCGCACGACCGGCGGGCTTGCCGAAGCCGAACAGGCCGCGTTTGGCGGGGGCGTCCTCTCCGGCGATCCGCTCGGCCTTCTTCGCCGTGTCGAGGCTCTCGGGGAAATAGCCGTAGGCGAAGATGGTCATGTCCTGCTCGCGCGCGGCGCGGAGACGCGACCGGACCTGCCAGGGGGAGTTCACATGCACCGGCGTGACCAGTACGTCGAAGGCGCCGGTCGAGACGTAGGTGTCCATGACCTCGCCATCGCCCGATATTCCCAACAGGCGCACCCGCTGGGTCGCCCGCATGGCCTTCAGGGCGTTCAGCGAGGACTGCGGCAGTTCGTCGGTGCCCGGCTGGTCAAGGAAGACCTGATCAAACCAGCCCAGCGCCGAGGCGTGCAGCGCCTTGTCGATACAGGCCGTCATCCCTTGGGCCGAGAAGTCGCGATCCGTCCCCCGCCGACCGTCGCCCGCGCCCAGCGTCAGCGAGACCTGCACCAGCTTGCGGTCGACATGCTTCAGGGCGTTGCCCAGCACCTCGGCCAGCACCGGGCTGGCGTCACGCAGGCGGTAGCTGTTGATGCCGGCTTCCAGCGCCGCGTAGATGATGGCGGAACAGGCGTCCGGCCCATGCGCGATGTCGCGATAGCTCAGGCCCAGCGTCAGGGCCGATACGGACTGTCCGGAGTTTCCGAAGGGGCGGTATCGCATGCGTCAGGCCTCCGGCGTCGACGTTTCGACGGCGAGGGCATGCAGTTCGCCCCCCATCTTTCCCTTGAGCGCCGCATAGACCAGCTGGTGCTGCCTCACCCGCGGCAAGCCGCGAAAGGCCTCCGAGACGATGCGCGCTCGGTAGTGGTCGCCATCGCCGGCCAGATCGTCGATGGCGATCTCGGCGCCGGGAAAGGCGTCGGCCAGATGGGCGTGAAGCTCATCGACGGGCATGGGCATGGGCGGAGACGCTCCGGGAACTCCGTCCCAATGTGGGGCATAAACCTTAACGTCAGGCTACGCGGACCGCCGTTCCAGCACCGTGATCGGCTCGCCGCGGAAGGTCGTGTCGTGCATGGGCTGATAGCCCAGACGCGCCGCTAGCTTCAGTGAGGCGGTATTGCTCGGACTGATGATGCAGACCGTGCGCCGCGCATTCAGCGCGTCGTCGCACCACGCCAGCGCCGCCGACACCGCCTCATACGCCATACCCTGGCCCTGAAACCGCGTCGCCACGCCCCAGCCCAGCTCGGGCGCGTCCAGCCGCGGCTCGATCTCGCGCTGGTAGTCCAGCACCCCCACGCTGCCGACATGATCGCCGCTGTCCTTCAGTCGAATCGACCAGTTGCCGTACCCGCGCACCTCCCAATGCCCGATGTCGCGAAGCAGGCGGGTCCAGACCTCCTCGCCGTTCATGGGATTGGGAAACAGCGGGCGGATGAAGTCCGCGTCGCCCCACAACCGCTTCAGATCGTCGAAGTCGGCCTCCGCGACAGGCGTCAGGATCAGGCGGTCGGTTAGAAGCGTGGTGGTCATGCACCTTCGTATCGGCTGGTTTGAAGCTCTACATCAACCCCAGCTGCTTGAAGCTGGCCACGCCGTCCCGCCCGACCACCAAATGGTCATGCACGTCCAGCGCCAGCGCTCGCGCCGCATCGACCACCTGCTTGGTCATCTGGATATCCGCGCGGCTGGGCGTCGGATCGCCGGAGGGGTGGTTGTGCACGATGATGATGGACTTGGCCGACACCTCCAGCGCCCGACGCACGACCTCGCGCGGATAGACCGGCGCGTGATCCACCGTGCCCCGGTTCTGGATCTCATCGAGGATCAGCTGGTTACGGTTATCCAGATACAGGATCCGGAACTGCTCCCTCGGCTCGTGCTGCAGCGCCATCCGCACATAGGCCAGCAGCGCCGACCACGATGAGATCACCGGCCGCTTGCCCGCCTCCTCTCGCGCGATGCGCCGCGCCACCTCGTGCAGGGCCGCCAGATCCAGCGCCGTCTCCGCCCCGATCCCCTTGGTCCGCCCCCGGGTGTCCTCGGCCCTGACCGTCATCAGATCCTCCACCGAGGCCGCCAGCACCGCCGCCAACGACCCGAACCGGTGCAGCAGCGCCTTGGCGATCGGCTTAACATCCCCCTGCGGCTGGCTGCGGAACAGGAAGAGCTCCAGCAACTCGTAATCGGGCAGGGCGGGCAGACCGGCAGAGCGGGCGCGGTCGCGCAGCCGCTCGCGGTGGCCGGCATGGTGTGGCTTTGCGTTCGATTGATCCAGCATTCGCCTCCCCGTGCGGGAGGCAACCTAGCCTAGAATTTCGGTCTGAACAGTCCCGCCGGGCTGGCGCTGAACAGCTCCACGCCGTCGGCGGTGACGCCGATCGTGTGTTCGCACTGGGACGACAGGGACTTGTCCCGCGTCACGGCGGTCCAGCCGTCGGACAGGACCTTCACGTGCGGCTTGCCCAGGTTCACCATCGGCTCGACGGTAAAGAACATGCCCTCGCGCAAGACCGCGCCCTCGCCGCGACGGCCGTAGTGCAGGACGTTGGGGCTGTCGTGGAACAGACGGCCGATGCCGTGGCCGCAGAAGTCGCGCACCACCGACATGCGGTTGGCCTCGACCACCTGCTGGATGGCATAGCCGATGTCGCCGAAGGTGTTCCCGGGCTTGATGACCGCCAGACCCGCCGCGAGCGAGTCATAGGTCACGTCGATCAGCTTCTTCGCCCGGGTGTTGATCTCACCGATCGCATACATGCGGCTGGAGTCGCCGTGCCACCCGTCGACGATGACGGTGTGGTCGATGTTGACGATGTCGCCGTCCTTCAGGACCCGGTCGCCCGGAATGCCGTGACAGACGACGTGGTTGATCGAGGTGCAGACCGTCTTCTCATAGCCCTTGTAGCCGAGGCAGGCGGGCAGGGCGCCGTTGTCGAGGGTGAACTCGCGGATGCGGTCGTCGATCTCCTGCGTCGTCACGCCGGGAACCGCGAACTCCGTGATCATGTCCAGCGCCTGCGCCACCAGCTTGCCGGCGGCGCGCATGCCCTCCCAGGCTTCCTCATCCTGATGGACGCGGATTTCGTGGGTGCGGACGAAGGCGTCCTCGGCGATGTCCTGGGTCTCGTACATGCGGTCTTTCAGAGGCGGTCAGGGCCGCCATGGCAGGGCGCGATCCAGCCGGATCGCCTCGGGCGTCAGGTGGCAACTGTAGCACAAAACCTCAACCCCCTGGGAGGCGGCCTCGCGCAGGGCGGGGCCATAGGCCCTGTCGATGTCGTCGGCGGTGGTGAAGACCGTGCAGTCCATACGCTGGACGATGAACAGCATCACCGCCCGGCCGCCCGCCTGAACCACCCGATCCAGTGCCCTCAGATGCTTGACCGCGCGCTCGGTGCGGCAGTCGGGAAACTCGGCCAGACCGGGCGTCCGGCTGAAGTGCACATTCTTGATCTCGACCCAGCAGGACGGCCGTTGCAGGGCGTCCGGGTCGCTCTGCAGCAGGATGTCGATCCGGCTGTTCTCGTCGTACCGGACCTCGCGCCGCAGGATGGGGTAGCCGGTCAGTTCGGGGATGAGACCCTGCGGAATGGCGGTCTCGCCGATGCGGTTGGGGTTCATGGTGTTGACTCCGACCAGCCCCGCGCCCGGCAGCTCGACCATCTCCAGCGTCATGGGCAGCTTGCGTTTTGGATCCGGCGAGCGGGACATCCAGACCTGCAGGCCCGGCTCCGTCAGGCCCAGCATGGCGCCGGGGTTGGGCACGTGGATAGTCGTCTCGGATCCGTCCGCCAGCGTGACGTCCGCGAGGAAGCGCTTGTAGCGTCGGATCAGGGTTCCGCGTTCAAGGGGGCGAGGGAAGAGCATGGCGCTCCTTACCCGACTATCTCGCCGCCCTCACCACCGCCGCATAGCCCGGGTTGGCCCGCCCCTCGGCGTTCAGCAACACAGGGCTGTCGTCCGGCAGGTTGCGACCTTCGGGGCGTAGCAGCCAGCTGTCGATATCCCGCAGACCCCAGGTCGTGAAGGCGTAGCGCTGGGCGTCGGGCAGGGCGAAGAAAGCCTCGGCCAGCTCGCCCATGCGCGCCGCCTGCTGGGCGCGGCGCTCGCTGCGGGGTCGCAGGTCAACACCGCGCTCCCAGCGGAACAGGGACCCGTCCAGCTCCGACACATGGATCGGCAGGCCCAGCGAGGCCGCGTCGCGCATGAAGGCGGTGATCCGCCCGGCCGGGATCTCGATGTCCAGATGCGACTGGGTGCCGATCCCGCTGATGGGCGCGCCAAGTTTGAGCAGGCGTTCGACCAGCCTCAGGAAGGTCGCGCCCTTCACCGGATTGTTCTCGAGATTGTACTCGTTGAGAAACAGCACCGCGTCCGGATCGGCCGCCTTCGCCTGCTGGAAGGCGCGGATCATGTAGCCGTCCTGACCCAGAACCCGGCTCCAGTGGCAGTCGCGCAGGCCGTTCCCGTCCTCGGCCACCGGCTCGTTGACCACATCCCAGCCGGCCATCCGTCCGCGATAGCGACCGACGGCGGCGGCGATGTATCGGTCGAACTCGGCGACGAAACGGTCGCGCGGGACGCTGTCGTTGAAGACCTCGCCGCCTTGGGAATACCAGATCAGCGTGTGGCCGTGGCTGCGCAGCCCGTGCCCGTGTGCCCAGTCGACGACGCGGTCCGAGGCCGAGAAGTCATGCGTGAAGCCGGCGCCCAGCGTCCGCTCCATCTTCAGCTCCCACTCAGGGGTCACCTGATCGACGTGCTTCAGCATCTGGTCGACGAAGATGGAGTCGCCGATCTGGCTGGTCGTCGCCGTGGCCCCGAACGGGCACGGGACGATGTCCTTCAGCGGCGCGGCCTCGGGCGCAGGCGGGTCGGAGGCTTCGGCGGAGAGAGGATTGCAGGCGGCCAGCGCGATGGGCGCGGCGAGGAACAGGCGGCGGTTCAGGGCCGTGGGGTCAGCCCGCACGCCGTCTCAGACCCATCTCGTCGAACGCCGCCGTCTCGCGCTTGGCGGCGGCGAGCATGGCGTTCAGGCGGGTGGTTTCGGCGACATGTTCGAACTTCTTCAGTTCCTCGAACGCCCCGGTCAGGGCGTCGCGAGCGCCGTCTTCTTCCGAGCCGATGACGGCGACATTGGCCTCGGCGGCGGCCTTCTTCAGCTTCCAGCCGTCGAGATAGGCGCCCAGCATCATGCCGGCCATCGTGTCTTCGCGGGCGCGATCGCGCTCAGCCTCGGCTTCGGCCTCCAGCATGACCACGCGCATTTCAGCGTCGGCCTTGCGGGCGGTGATCTCGGCCAGACGCTTTTGCAGCGTTTCGACCTCGTAGTTGGAGATGCGGATCAGCGACTGGGCCCAGGCGGTCATAACGTCACTCCAGTCACGAGATCATTCCCTGATTCAGGATTTGCTCCAGCCGGGTAAAGGAATCGGTAAGACGCGTGGCGTCTTCCTTGTCCTGACCGAGGAACGCTTCCAGCGCAGGGTTCAGGGCGATGGCCCGGTCGACGATCGGATCGGCCCCCGCGCGATAGGCGCCGATCTTGATCAGCTCTTCCATGTTCGCATAGGCCGACAGGCACTGGCGGGCGCGCTTGTTCAGGTCGCGCTCGGGAGGCGTCTGGTTCTCCGGCATGGTCCGGCTGACGGATTTCAGCACGTCGATGGCGGGGAAGCGGCCGCGTTCGGCGATCTTGCGGTCCATGACGATGTGGCCGTCCAGAATACCGCGCACGGCGTCGGCGATCGGCTCGTCATGGTCACCGCCGTCCACCAGCACGGTGAACAGGGCGGTGATCGGCGCGGCCGTGGTGCCGTCCGGCCGGATCGGACCCGGCCCGGCCCGCTCCAGCAGTTTGGGCAGTTCGGTGAAGACGGTGGGGGTGTAGCCCTTGGTCGTCGGGGGCTCCCCCGCGGCCAGACCGATCTCGCGCTGGGCCATGGCGAAGCGTGTGACCGAGTCCATCAGGCAGAGGACTTCGAGGTCCTGATCCCGGAAATATTCGGCGATCGCCATGGTCATGTAGGCGGACTGACGCCGCTTCAGGGCCGGCTCGTCCGAGGTCGCCACCACGACAACCGCGCGGCGCAGGCCCTCCTCGCCCAGCGTCTCCTCGACGAACTCGCGCACCTCCCGGCCCCGTTCGCCAATCAGGCCGACGACGACGACATCGCAGGTCGCCTCTTTCGCAAGCATGGACAGCAGCACCGACTTGCCGACGCCCGAGCCGGCGAAAATGCCGAGACGCTGGCCCCGGCAGGTGGTGGTGAAGACGTCCATCGCGCGGACGCCGAGGTCCAGCCGCTCGCCAACCCGGCCGCGCGAATGGGCCGGGGGCGGCGGCGCACGGAGAGGGTAGGGGGCCGGCCCCTGCGGCAGCGGGCCCTTGCCGTCGATGGGCTGGCCGAAGGCGTCGATGATGCGGCCCAGCCATGCGGTGGTCGGACGCACGGAAGCGGCGGTGTCGATGATGCGGATATCGGCGCCCGGCGTCACGCCCTCGACCGGGCCGAAAGGCATAAGCAGAGCCTTGGCGTCGCGGAAGCCGACGACCTCGGCCGGCAGGGCTTTCAGACCGCGTCCCCGCTCGATCTCGGCCCGGGCTCCGACCGCCAGTCGCGACAGCCCGCCCCGGCTTTCGATCAGCAGGCCGTTCACGCCCGCGACCTTGCCGGTCACGACCAGCGGGTCGATCGCTTCGACGGCGGCGGCGAGATTGCGCAAAACGGGCCCCTGAACAGGGCCTAGGGATGCGGGGATCGTGGTTAACCACTGGTGAAGATCGGGCCTCCGGCCGAAACCGCTCGTGATCGCGGGAGCGTTCACAATGCGGTTGCGTCGTCTCGCCGCACCGCCAATAGTTCTGGCGAACGACCCGACGAAGAGCGGGCGGATATCGGGGCGGAGACAAGACATGACACCGGCGGAACTCAGCGTGGCCTTCTTCCTGCAGATGGCGGTGATCATCGCCGCCTGTCGCGGCGTGGGCTGGCTGGCGCGCAAATACCTCGGTCAGCCGCAGGTGGTGGGCGAGATGATCGCCGGCGTCATCCTCGGGCCCTCGCTGCTCGGCCTGCTGGCGCCCCAGATACAGGGCGCGCTGTTCCCGCCGGAATCCAAGCCCATCCTGTTCGTCGGAGCCCAGATGGGCGTCGGCCTGTACATGTTCCTGGTCGGGCTCGGCTTCAAAACCGAGCACTTCCGCCAGAACCTGCCCAGCGCCTTCTCGGTCTCGCTGGCCGGGATGGCCGCGCCCTTCCTTGTCGCCGCCGCCATCGGTCCGTGGCTGCTGAGCCATGGCCTGTTCGGCGAAGGCATCACCACCGCGCAGGCGATCCTGTTCACGGGCGCCTGCATCGCCATCACCGCCTTCCCGATGCTGGCCCGCATCATTCACGAGCGGGGATTGAGCGGTACGCCGCTGGGCGCCCTGTCCCTGTCGGCCGGGGCCATCGACGACGCCGGCGCATGGTGCGTGCTGGCCATCGTGCTGGCCACCTTCGGCGACGGCGCGCCGGTGGCGATCAAGGCCATTCTGGGCGGCGCGACCTTCGTGATCTTCATGCTGACGCTGGGGCCGAGGCTTCTCGCCCCGCTTGGCCGCAGGGTCGAGCGCGAGGGCAAGCTGACGGCCTCGACGCTTGGGATCGTCCTGATCCTGTTCATGCTCTGCGCCTTCGTCATGGACTGGGTCGGCATCCACGCCGTCTTCGGCGGCTTCATTCTGGGTTGCGTCATGCCGCGAGGCCTGCTGTCGACCGAGCTGCGCCGTCAGCTCGAGCCGTTCGCCGTCGTCGTCCTGCTGCCCATGTTCTTCACCTTCTCGGGCCTGAACACCCAGCTGACCATGGTCAACAGCGTCAGTCTGGTCGCCGTCACCGTCGCCATTCTGGTGGGCTCGGTTCTGGCCAAGGGCGTCGCCTGCTGGGGCGCCGCGCGTCTGACGGGGCAGGACAACGCCACCGCCATGGGCATCGGCGCCCTGATGAACGCCCGCGGTCTGATGGAGCTGATCATTATCAACATCGGCCTTCAGCGCGGCATCATCGGCCCGGCGCTGTTCTCCATGCTGGTGCTGATGGCCATCATCACGACCCTGATGGCCTCGCCCCTGTTCGAGCTGGTCTACGGCCGCAAGGCCCGCGAACGCGGTGAGCTGGGAGCCCTGTCCGACGAGGATGACGCGCCGGCGGCTTCCCGAACGGCGACCGTCTAGGTCCGCTTCAGCGCCGGCTTCGTCCCGTAGGTGCCCCAGCGCCACAGCCACTCGGCCGGGCCGAAGCGGTAGCGGGACAGCCACCAGCGGCTGAAGGCGATCTGGATGGCGAAGACCACGACGGCGAAGACGAGGCTCAGCGTCGCCCCCATCCACGGCAGCAGGCCGAGGCCGAAGCCGTACAGCACGAAGACGAAGAACAGGCTCTGCGTCAAATAGTTGGTCAGCGCCATCTGCCCGACCGTGCCCAGTCCCGACAGCGCGCGCCGCACCGCCGGGATCTGGCACAGCAGCATCAGCAGGGCGCCGTAGCCGATGGCCAGCACCAGCTCCGACACCGCGCCGAGGCTGCGGAACAGCGACGTCGCCCATTCCATCGGCTCTACCTCGATGCCCTGCATGATGAAGCGGCGCACGGAAAGCAGCAGGCCGACGGGGATGAAGGTCGCCGCCGTCAGCGCATAGCCCATCTGGTAGCGCCGGGGCTCCTGCACCCACCCCTGACGGAAGATCCAGCTGCCGATCATGAACCGGCCGAGGATCCAGCCGAAATAGCTCAGCATCATCGGCTGGCTGTAGAACTCGATGAACAGGGCCTTGAACATCGCGACCACGAAGGCCGGGTAGTCGCGCCCCATGACGATGGGCCAGCGCGACTCCGCCCCCGCCTCCATCAGCGCGACGAAGGCCGGGGGCTGACCGGCAGGGGTCGTCATCTGGTAGAAAACCAGCACCGCCAGCGGCACCAGGGTCGCCAGTGCGACACCGGCCGCCAGCAGCCAGCCGCTCGACCAACGCCGCGTCAGCAGCAACAGGAAGCCCATAGCGGCGTAGGCGTTGAGGATGTCGCCGGTCCAGAGCAGGCACGTATGCGCGATGCCGACGACCAGCAGGATGGTCAGCCGCCGCAGGTAGATTTTGGTCCCGTCGCCGCCACGCTGGCCGATGCGGTCCATCATGATGGCGAAGCCGAAACCGAACAGCAGCGAGAACAGCGCCTGCGCCTTGCCGGCCATCAGCAGGTGCGACCAGAAGCCGACCACCTTCTCCAGCGTCTCGAACTGCGTCAGGCCGTGGATCTTGTCCTCGGGGACGACGAAGCCGCCCATCCCCAGCACGTTCATCCAGAGCACGCCGAACAGGGCGAAGCCCCGCACGATGTCGATCTCTCCGATGCGGTCGGATTGCCCGACGGGCGCAGCGATGTCGGTCATGATGCAGTCCCCCTCTGCAAGCGGGACGCTATCAGAGGTTGTGGGCTTCGCAAGCGCCCCTAGGCGTCGATCATCTCGGTCACCTTGGCCGCCAGATCGGACATGACGAAGGGCTTGGTCATGACCTCCATGCCGGGGGCCAGAAGGCCGTTTCCGACGGCGGCGTTCTCGGCATAGCCGGTGATGAACAGCACCTTGAGGTCGGGCCGCTTGATCCGCGCGGCGTCGGCCACCTGTCGCCCGTTCATCCCGCCAGGCAGGCCGACGTCCGAGATCAGCAGGTCGATCCGGGCTTCGCTTTCAAGGATGCGCAGACCGGCGGGACCGTCCGCGGCCTCGATGGCGACGTAGCCCTGTTCCCGCAGGACCTCGACGACCAGCATCCGCACGGTCGGCTCGTCGTCGATGACCAGCACCGACTCGCCGTGGCCGGGAATGACCGCGAGGGCCGCATCAACGGGATCGACATCCTCCAGGGCGCCCAGATGCCGGGGCAGGTACAGGCACATGGTCGTGCCCTTGCCTACCTCGGAATAGACCCGCACCTGACCGCCCGATTGACGAACGAAGCCGTGGATCATCGACAGGCCCAGTCCCGTGCCCTGACCCAGCGGCTTGGTGGTGAAGAAGGGGTCGAAGATCTTCTCGATCGTGACGGCGTCCATCCCCGTCCCGGTGTCCGTGACGCACAACGAGACGTACTGTCCCGGCTCCAGATCGCGCTCGCGAGCCGGCTTTTCGTCCAGCCACTTGTTGGCCGTCTCGATGGTCAGGCGACCGCCGCCGGGAGCCATGGCGTCGCGCGCGTTGATGCACAGGTTCAGCAGCGCGTTTTCCAGCTGCGACTGGTCGATCCGCGTCGGCCACAGACCGCCCGCGCCCACCACCTCGACCTGAACGTCCGGCCCGACGCTGCGCCGGATCAGGTCCTCCATCCCGTTGATCAGACGGTTCACGTCGGTCGGCTTGGGATCGAGCGTCTGGCGGCGCGAGAAGGCCAGCAGGCGCTGGGTCAGGGACGCCGCGCGCTGCGCCGATCCCTGCGCCGCCTCGATGTAGCGTTCCATCCCGTTCAGCCGTCCTTCGGACAGCCGCTTGCCCAACAGCTCAAGACTGCCGGAAATCCCGGCCAGCAGGTTGTTAAAGTCGTGGGCGATGCCGCCGGTCAGCTGGCCGACGGCCTCCATCTTCTGGCTCTGGCGCAGGGCCTCGTGGGCCGCCTGAAGTTCGTGGGTGCGTTCCTGCACCCGCTCTTCCAGCGTGGTGTTCATGGTCTGCAGTGCGACCTCGGCCAGCTTCTTCTGGGTCAGGTCCTTGAACAGGACGGCGACCTGCTTGCGGCTGGCGGGTTCGACGCGGAAGGCGGACAGCTCCAGCCAGCGGCCCGTCTCCTCCAGCTCCTTCTCGAAGCGGATTGGCTGACCGGTGCGCAGCACGCCGCCGTACAGGTCGATCCAGCTCTGCGCCTCGGCCCCCACCATCTCGCGCACCTTCTGGCCGACGACGTCGGGAATGCCCGCGTTCTCGGCATAGGCGGCGTTGGCCTCGACGTGGACGTAGTCGCTCATCGGACCGTGCGGGCCGTCGATGAACTCGATGATGCAGAAGCCCTCGTCCATTGTGTCGAACAGGGTGCGGTAGCGGGCCTCGCTGTCGCGGAGGTCGGCCTCGGCGCGGACCCGCTCGATATGGGCCCAGGACCGTTCGGTGACCTCGCGGATCGTGTCCAGCTCTTCGTCGGTCCAGACGCGGGGAGCCTTGTCGTGGATCGCCATCAAGGCCGTCAGCCGGCCTTCCCGGACCAGCGGCATGCAGATCGTCGCCGAGATGCCAATGGCCTGGAAAGTCGCGGCCTCTTCGGGAGCAAGCTCCTTGAGGTTGTCGTTGACGATCAGCGGCCGCCCGGCCGAAAGCTCCTGAACCGCCAGCTTGCCGAAGTCCGCGAGGCTGTAGTGGCCGACAATGCTGGGCGACCCCGGCGCCGCCCAGTCACCCCGGATGGTGAAGCCGTCCTCGTCCGCGTCCATGTCGGCATAGGCGCAGTTGGTGACGCCCAGATAGTCCGCGACCATGCGGGTGGTGACCGCCAGCATTTCGTCGGCGTCCCACAGACGCTGGGTCTCGACGGCGAGCGCGTTCAGGAAGCTCAGACGGGCCGCGTTTCGCTGCAAGGCGACGCGGTTGCGGTGCTGATCCGAGACGTCCTGCACCATGGCGTAGTAGCCGTCGATCTCTCCCTCGGCGTCGTACCGGGGTACGAACTCCGAGCGGACGTGACGCTGGCCGATCCGGTTGTAGGTGACGGTCTGTTCGCTGACGAAGCTTTCTCCGGCCAGCGCCCGCTGGACAATCGGGCCCATGACGTCCCACGCGGCGGGCCCCACTACATCCGGCACCAGCCGGCCCTTCAGCTCGCTGGAGACCAGACCAAACCAATCATTGTAGGCCTTGTTGGCGAAGGCGTAGCGCAGGTCCTTGCCGACGAAGCTGACCAGCAGGGGCAGGCTGTCGGCCAGACGCTGCAGTTCCTCGGCGTTCTCGCTGGAGGCCTGCTCCGCCTCGCGCCGGGCCAGCGCGGCCCGGGTGCGTTCGGCGAAATTCCGTACGAAGGCGATATCCTCCGGTGACCATTCTCTCGGCCGGGCGGAGTGCACGAGGATCTGCGCGACCACCTTGCCGTTTTCGGCGATGGGCACGTCCAGAAGGGCGCGGATGCCGTAGGCAAGCAGAGCCTCCGGCGCGTCGCGGGTGCGCGGGTCGGTCTCGACATCGGCGATCGCGGCGGGCAGGCCAGCGAGAATATCGGTGACATAGCTGCCGTAGCTCCGGAAGTTATGGGTCCCCGCGACGCTCGGCTGGCCCTCACGGGTCCAGTCCCGCTCGATGACGATGGTCTCGCTGTCCGCGTCAATGACGCCGTAGCCGACGCGGGATGCGTCGAGCGCCGCACCGAGGATGCGCGACGCCCTGAAGCCGATTTCGGCGACATCGCCTTCCGAAGCGATGGCGTCGTCCAGCTCGATCAGGGCGGCCTGGCGCGCCTCGAACCGCTTCCGTTCGGTGATGTTGTTGAACAGGATGGCGACGCGGTGCTCGTCAGGATCGCCGATGCGCAGGGCCTCGACGTCGTACCAGCGGCCGAAGATGTCGGCGGGGTTCTCGAAGCGGGCCGTCTCTCCGGTCAGGGCGACCCGGCCGTAGAGATCGAACCAGTGCTGCTCCAGTCCCGGCGCGATCTCGGAGACCCACTTGCCGTTGGCGTCGCGCAGACCGGTCATCTCCTCAAAGGCCGGATTGCCCTCGACGATCATGTAGTCGACCGGACGCATCGCCTCGTCGAACTTCATCTGGATGATGCAGAAGCCCGAGCCGACGGTTTCGAACAGGGTCCGGTAACGGGTCTCGCTCTCGGCGTAGGCGGCATCGACCTCGCGTCTGTCGGTGACGTCGAAACTGACGCCCGGGAACCGCGCGGCCTTGCCGTCGGGCCCGGGGACGATGCGGCCCTCGGCGGCCACCCAGCGCACCGACCCGTCCGGCTGGACCAGCCGGTATTCGGCGCGGAACGGCTGGTGCGTCTCCAGCGTCTCGGCGATCCGCCGGGCCACCCGGTCGGAGTCATCCGGGTGCATGGCCCCAAAGAACTCCGCGATCGGCGCTCCCGCCTTCGCGATCTCGGGATCGACGCCGTACAGGCGCGCGAACCGTTCATCCGCGACGACCCGGTCGTTGACCAGATCCCAGTCCCAGGTGCCCACGCCGCTGCCGGCGGACAACGCCAGTTCCAGCCGCTCGCCGACCAGCGCCTTCTGGCGATCGGCCAGTACGCGAGCGGTTGTCTCGACCACAGTGGCGATCACGCCCGCGGGCTGACCGTCCTCACCGGGGACGGGCCAGTAGTCGAGGTTCATCCAGACCTGTTCGGGCTGGCCGTGGCGGTGCAGGGTCAGTTCCTGATCCTTGTAGGCGAGGGTGCCCCCGGCCAGACCGACCTTCATGACGTTGGCATTGAAGTCCGCGACCTCGGGCCAGCCTTCGAGGACGTTCGAGCCCAGCAGGGTCGGGTGCCGCCCGCCGGCGAAGACCGAATAGGCGTCGTTGTAGATCATCACGCCGGCGGGACCCCACAGCATGACGATCGGCACGGGGGCGGCGATCAGCAGGCCGGTGGCGGTCTTCAGGCTCTGCGGCCAGCCCTCGATCGGTCCGAGCGGCGTCGACGCCCAGTCGTGGGTGCGGATCAGGCGCGCCATTTCGCCCGATCCCTTCAGAAAGGACTCGCCGATCCCTCCGGCCGCCGACGGCTCCGAAGACGCACTGTCCGCCTGATCTTTCAGTGGCTTGCTCCCCCCACGGCGCCGCCTGGCTGCGGCTCCGCGCAGATGAACGCGGATCCTGCGCAAAGGCTTCATGCCCGACGACCAGTCAAGTCACGCTATCGTCGCCGTTGCTTCGCGGCCACGCCGTGCCTAGATCGAAGGGTCTGCTTTCGACGGACGTGAGAGAGAGTAGAGTCGACTCTCACGGACTCTCATCCATGCCGGAGGTCTCCCCATGTCCGACACCGCTTACGACCCCAGCCGCCACGCCAAAGCCGGGCGGGGTAAGGTCTATGACTCCATCCTCAACACCATTGGCGACACGCCGTTGGTAGGCCTGCCGCGTTTGTCGGCGGAATATCAGCCCAAGGCCCGGGTGCTGGCCAAGCTGGAGTTCTTCAACCCGATCGCCTCGGTCAAGGACCGGATCGGCGTGGCCATGATCGACGCGCTGGAGCAGGCCGGGAAGATCGGCCCCGACACCGTCCTGATCGAGCCGACCAGCGGCAACACCGGCATCGCGCTGGCCTTCGTTGCGGCGGCCAAGGGCTACCGCCTGATCCTTGTCATGCCGGAGAGCATGTCGATCGAACGACGCAAGATGCTGGCCCTGCTGGGCGCGGAACTGGTGCTGACCCCGGCCGAGAAGGGCATGAAGGGCGCCATCGCCATGGCGCAGGAGCTGCTGGACCGCACGCCGAACGCCATCAGCCCGGCCCAGTTCGACAACCCCGCCAACCCGGCCATCCACCGCGTCACCACGGCCGAAGAGATCTGGGCCGACACCCACGGTCAGGTCGACATTGTCATCGCCGGCGTCGGAACGGGCGGCACCATCACAGGCGTCGGTCAGGTGCTGAAGCAGAAGAAGCCGTCGGTGAAGATGATCGCCGTCGAACCCACCGCCAGCCCGGTCCTGTCGGGTGGGGAGCCGGGACCGCACAAGATTCAGGGCATCGGCGCGGGCTTCATTCCCTCCATCGTCGACCGCTCCGTCATCGACGGCGTCGAACAGGTCTCCAACGAGGACGCCTTCGACATGGCCCGCAAGGTGGCGCGGGTGGAGGGCATTCCGGTCGGCATCTCGTCCGGCGCGGCCATCACCGCCGCCTTCCGTCAGGCCGCCCTGCAGGAAAACGAGGGCAAGACCATCGTCGCCATCATTCCCAGCTTCGCCGAACGCTATCTGTCGACGGCGCTGTTCGAGGGGCTTTGAACCTCAAGGAGTGGGGCGAGGTTCGTCGAATCTTCGCCGCACGCGCCCCGGCGAACCGGGATATGTCGCCATATTGCGGAGGTCAGTTTCAGGACCTTCGCATGCATCTCGCATTCCGCCTTTCCGCCCTCGCCCTGATGGCGCTTCCCGCCGCCGCGCAGGAGCAGCCTGCCACAGCGCCCCCAGGCGTGGTGGCGGACATCACCGCCCTGTCCGACGAGTTCAACGACGGCGACCTGGAGGGCTGGACGCGGTTCGATCAGGCCTTTGGGTGGCCGGACAAGATCAAGGCGCTGGACGTCGGCCGGACCGTTCTCGGCAGCCTGCATCTTGAGCCCCATCACTCCGCGTGGGTCCGCGACCTGAACGCGCCCTTCCTGTTCCGGGAGGTCAACGGCGACTTCGACGTGACGGCGCGTGTTCGGGTGCGGGGCGCGGGCGGCGCGGTCCCCGGTGGAACCTGGTCGCTCGGCGGTCTGATGGCCCGGGTGCCCAATGGACTCAGCGCCAGCCGCCGGGCTCCGCGGGCCGAGAACTGGCACTTCATCACCACCGGCGTCGGCCATGTCGCCGGCGAGACGATGATCGAGACCAAGTCGACCTTCAACAGCTACTCGTCCCTGAAACTGCGGCCGGCGCCCAGCGGCTGGATCGAGCTGCGGCTGGTCAGGGTGGGCATGGCGATCGTCGCGCTGGCCCGGCCCGAGGGCGAGACGGAATGGCGGGTTCGGGATCGCTACTACCGGATGGAGAACAACCCGGTGATGCAGGTCGGTCTGATCGCCTACACCACCAGCGACGCCGTGCCGCCGGGACCGGAGAACCCGGAGGTCGACAACCGGGAGGTCAACCGGGCGGCGCCCGTCGACATGATTTTGGAGGCCGACTGGATCCGCTTCGCTCGCCCCCGGGTGCAGGGGGCCGGCGACTGGTACGGTCAGGTCCGCGCCAATCCGTTCGCCGATCCGAACCTGCCGGAGGCGGATCTGGTGCGTATGCTGGAGGGGCCGGGGACCGATACGCCCGGTTAACCGCGTCGGCGCTAGTCTGGCCGCCGAATGTCCGATCTCGCCGCCCTGCCTGAGGATGACGCCGCACCGGCTGTGCATTTCCGCGCG
Source organism: Brevundimonas sp. NPDC092305 (assembly GCF_044755415.1). Classification (NCBI taxonomy): domain Bacteria; kingdom Pseudomonadati; phylum Pseudomonadota; class Alphaproteobacteria; order Caulobacterales; family Caulobacteraceae; genus Brevundimonas; species Brevundimonas sp. NPDC092305. Next base: position 400,242 of record NZ_JBIVQY010000001.1, read on the forward strand.
CGCGGGGCGCTGCTGAAGCGGCTGGCCGATGTGGTCTCCCTGCCTACCAGCCGCATCAACGCCTTCGAGCGGGCGGTGACCGGGGACCTGCTGGTCGAGACCCTGCGGCTGGCCGCGTTCGAGGACCGCAAGAAGGTGGCGGCGCGTCTGGCGCCGCTGGCCGAGCTGCCCAACGCCCTGGTCCGCCTGCTGCTGCGCGACGAGCCGGCGATCGCGGGGCTGCTGATCGAACAGTGCGCCTCCCTGACCGACGCCGACCTCGCCGCCTGTGCGCGGGATACGACCGAGGCTCATCGCCTGATCATGGCCAGCCGCCGTGGCCTGTCGGAAGTGGTCACCGAGACCCTGATGAGTTTCGGCGAAAGCGCGGTCATCGACACGATCCTGAAGAACAACACCGCCCGTATCGGGCAGGTGGCCATTGAGGGCGTGGTCGGGCTTAGCCGGACGGACTCACTGTTGCGCCAGCATCTGCTGCGCCGGCCCGAGCTCAGGCCGTCGGGCGCCTATGTCATGTTCTGGTGGTGCGACGGCGACGACCGGCGGACCATTCTCCAGCGTTTCGCCGTCTCTCGCGAGGTCTTGCAGGAGGTGGCCGAGGACGTGTTCGCCATGGCCGCCGAGGAGGACTGGCAGGATCCGGTGTCTCGCAAGGCCCTCCAGTTCATCGAGCGCCGCCAGCGCAATCGCGCCGCGATCGAGAAGAGTCCATACGCGGGGCTGGAGCAGGCTGTCGCAGCCGCCGCCGACGTCGGCATGAACCGCGAGATCGCCACAGAGATCTCCTATCTGTCGGGCATCAAGCCCGTGACCGGCGCCAAGATCATTGGCGACGCCGGCGGAGAGCCGCTGGCTATCCTTTGCAAGGCGACGGGTCTGGCCAAGTCCGACCTCGCCTGCCTGTGGCGCGCCATGCGGCGGCCCGAGACGGACGCGGACGGCGAGGTTCATGCGGCGTGGGAACGCGTGCAGATCGTCTATGACATGCTGGCGGTTGACCGGGCGCAGACGGTTCTGCGTTACTGGAACTGGTCGCTGTCCTCGGCCCTGACGCCTGCACTACTTCGCGCTATCCGTGACGGCGAGGAAGAAGGTCTGGACGACTATTCAGCTCCCGAACGCGCGGCGATGCTCGCACTGGCTGAAAACTTCGGTCGCTGATTACCGGTCTGGAATAGATTTACCGGAACCTTGGCCGGATTTTGGCCACAAGTATTGCGCGCTCCACTGATCCAGAATATGGACCTGATCCGTCGTCGCTCATCAGTGATTCTGGTGCGCACAGTAATCAGAACAGAAGGGCTGGCTGATGGAAGAAACCTCGCAACTGCTTGAGATGACCGCAGACATCGTCTCGGCGTATGTCGGCAACAACAGTGTTCAGGCGGCCGAAGTCCCGGGCCTGATCGCCAGCATTCACGCCGCGCTGACGCAGGTTTCGACGGGTGCGGTCGAGCCCGAGCCCGAGGTGAAGGATCCGGCCGTTCCGGTCCGCAAGTCGATCACGCCGGACTATCTGATCTGTCTGGAAGACGGCCGCAAGTTCAAGTCGCTGAAGCGGCACCTGCGCACGAAATACAACATGAGCCCCGAGGAATACCGCGCCAAGTGGGGCCTCGCGAAAGACTATCCGATGGTCGCCCCGAACTACGCCAAGGCCCGTTCGGATCTGGCCAAGCAAATGGGTCTGGGCCAGGGCGGTCGCAAGCCCGCCCGCGCCGCCGGTCGCGCCAAGAAGTAATCGGGCCATGGCCCAAACAGAAACGCCCGCCTCCGGATCGGAGGCGGGCGCTTTTACTTGGCGGGTCGTCTGATCAGGCCGCGGCGGCGCTGCGGCGCATGCGCCAGAAGCGGAGCGTGCGGAGCGCGGCGTCCTTCTCCAGCTCGGCGTACATGCGGGCATAGGCATGGGCCTTGCCCATCGCGTCGCCATCGTCGTTCAGCAGGACGACCGCATAGGTCAGGAACAGGGCCTTATCGAGGTTCGCCGACTTGCAGACCACGGCCAGCGCATCCAGTTCGCGCCGCTCCACGATCTGGCGGGCGGTGTGGAAGTCGATATCGGCCAGTTGCGACAGGGCGATCAGGAAGGAGGTCTGACCGCCTGAGCGCAGGAAGCGGGCCAGCATCTGGGGCGTCAGCTGGCCGGCGGCCTTGAGTTCCTCGACGTAGGCAAGGCTCTCGCTGTAGTCCTCGGGGAACAGGCCGTCGTCGGTCGCCACGCGGGCGCGGCCGGCGGCCAGGGCGCTTTCCAGCAGGGCCGGATCGAGGCGGGCGTTGTGCTCGAGAATCTGGGCGCGCAAGCGCTGCTCGACCACGAAATACATCTCGTTCAGGAGATCCGGCGGCAGGGCCGCCCGGCCGACCGTTGCTTCGTGCAGTTCCGGGTTGGCCTTGGCGCGCTCGATAACGGCCTCGGATGCTTGACGCGACAGCTTGGCGCCGTCGTTGCGCAGCAGGGTGTCGAGGGTGTGATCGTCGCCGCGTTCGACGATGATCTCGGACACGGCCTCGGGAACGAGGGCGCGCGAGGAGACGGCGCGCAGGTGTTCCTGACCATGCGCCCGGACGACGTCCAGCAAGTCCTGCTCGGTCAGCACCGGCGACTGGGTCAGCATGACCGAGGCGACCGAGGCGACGTCGTTGGCGAGGCGGCGGACGAGGGTGTGCGGAGCGTCCAGCGCCTGGGCGAAGCGGGCCGACAGCTCTGCGCGGACGGCGGTCTCCATGTCCTTGGCGAGGCTGGACATGACGTCGCCGTAGAGGGCGCTCTCGGCGTCCGCGTGCGGCTGGGTGCCGAAGAAGTGGTCGGTCAGCTCACGCAGCAGGGCGCGACGCTTCTCGCTTGATTTCTCGTGGGCGAGCGAGATCAGGTCCGGCAGGCGCGACGGCGCGACGTCGGTCATTGGTGGTCTCCGTCCGAGGCGGCGGGCGCAGCGCGCAGACGGCCTTGATTGTCGCGAATGAGGGTCGGGCCACGGTCTGGAGCGGCCAGATCCTGAGAAGCCGGCGTCTCGGCCAGATTTACGGCCAGCGCGTCGACATAGGTCGGGTCTGGCAGGGCGATGGCGTCGGGTTGCTGGCCGTTCTGACGGTGCACCGAATAGTAGCGGGCGCCCATGTCGCGGGTTGGGCGGTCGGCGCTGTTGGGCGTCACGAGCGCCACACGGCGAGGCGCGTTCGAGTCGGCCTGTTCGCGGGTCGCGGCCGGTGCTGCAGCAGCCGGCTGTGGTTGCGTCGGCTGGGGCGCGGGCTGGGCGGCGCGGGCTTGCTGGATGCGGAAAATCGGGGCGTCGCGACGCGGAGCCATCGGATCGGCGTTGACCAGTGGAGCAGGGGACGGTGCGGGTTCGGCGGCCGGCTGATCCTGCGGCGTGGTCATCGACTGCGGCTGCAGGCGCGGGGCGGTCGAGGATTGCGGCGGAACGGGGCGGTCGGCTTCGCCGTGATAGACGGGCTGGCCCTCGGGCGTCACCGGCATGATGACCTCGCCCGGCACATAGGGGCGATAGCCGCGGCTGGGGGCGTGGTCCGGGTAGGTCGGCGGCGTCAGCTCGCGCGGCGCCTCCATCTGGCTGACCGGAGGCGTGTTGTAGGCCACGGCCTCACGCGGCTGGGTCGGCGCAGACGCCGCCGCGGGCGGCGGGGCCGGCTGTGGCTGGGGCTGCGGCTGCGGCTGGACCGTTCCGCCTCGACGCAGCCAGGCGTTGGCGGGCGTCAGGCCGACCGAGCGGGGACCGGGGGCGGGCGTGAGGCCGGGCTGAGCCGCCTCGGCCTGGGCGAAACCACCGTGTGGGATGACCATGTTTGGACGGCGCAGGGCGTCGCGCGGCTGGGCTGCGGGCGCATCGGCCGGTCGAGCGACGGGTTGCGGCGCGGGGCGGCTGGGCCAGCCCATGTAGCGCAGGCCTGCGTTCTCGCCCGCCCGCGATTGCGCGCAGGCGGCGTCGGCCAGCGACAGGGCGGAGACGGCGGTGAGCAGGGCTAGGGCGCGGCGCAAGGCAGGCTCCGGGAGGAGAGAAGCCCCTACACAACCATGTGCGCCTTAAGCTCAGCCTAACGGCCGCGCCGGGTTCAGCCGCGTCCGGGCAGGTACTGGGCGGTGAAGGCCTGACGCCAGTCCAGATCCTCGGCGTAGAGGCCGGCCTGGCTGGCGATGACGAAGAACTCGCGCCAGCGGTCCTCGGTCATGGCGCCGAGGCCGTAGAGGGCGGCGTCGCCGCCGGCCACCACGCCGTTCAGCCGCAGGGCGTCGCGGCCTTGGGTGAGGAGCCGCGCGGTCGAGGCCGGATTGGCGGCGGTGATCAGGGCGTCGGCGGCGCGGGCGTCGCCCTGGATATAGTCGCGCCAGCCCTCGGCGGAGGCGACGATGAAGCTGCGCAGGGCCCGGGCGTTGTCGCGGGCGAAAGCGTTGGGAGCGAGCACCAGACCGCCGTAGGGCGGATAGCCCTCATCGGCGAGGACCAGCACGCGCGGAGTCATGTCGGCGGCCACCCGGACCGCGCCGAGCGTCGAGGTCAACGTGCCCAGCAGCACGGCCCGCTCGTCAGCAAGGAAGGCCTCCGGATCGCCGGTGTAGCGACGCAGGCTGGCGTCGGTGAACCCGTAGCGGGCCTTGAGCCACGCCCAAGCGGTCTCCGTCGCGTCGTCGGGCACATAGACAGGCTGGCCGACCAGATCGGAGGCGTCCTCCAGCTCCGGTCCCGGGTGGGCGATCAGGACGTGGATGTCCTTCTGGAAGCAGGCGGCCACAGCCTTCACCGGCGCACCCGCGGCCACGAGGTTCAGGGCGGCGAAACTGTCGGCGCCGAGACCGAGTTCGGCCGTGCCGGACGCCAGCAGACCGGGCACGTCGGCGCCGGCCGGTCCCTGCAGGATCTCGACGTTCAGCCCTCGGCGCTCGTACGCGCCCGAGGCGACGGCCTGATAGAAGCCGCCGTGTCCGGCGTCGGCCAGACCGCCGAGCGCGAAGCGCAGGCGCACGCGGCCGGTCTCGTCTGGCTGGACCTCGTTGCGGGTGCAGGCGAACAGGGCCGCCGTAGCCGCCAGCGCGCCGGCGCCAGCGATCAGGGCGCGGCGGTGGGGCAGAGGGGGGCGATTCCCGCGCATACTCATGGCCACGGTGTACGGCCCGCCGTTCCGCTTGGGAAGGCGACCGGTCGGCGCGGTTGAGGGAGGGGAAGCCGGGCCCGGAATTGAGCGAGGGGACGAAGAGCCCCGGCGAACCGGTTTTCCTCGTCCCCTCGCCAAGTCCGGGTTGGACTTGGCCATTGAGGTTCAAGACCCTGGCCTCAGCTTCAGCGGAGCAAGCTCCGGTGAAAATCGGCTGTATCCTGTCGCGCTCCTGGTCTCCGGCGTTCCGCGAGGCCTGAGCCTTGCGCCGTCCATCGATCCCGATCCGGTTCCCTCGGAGCCGCTCGCCGGCCGAAGCCTTTGAGCAAGCCTTTGGGCCTTGATCCCGCCTCCCACCCGTTTGGTCCGAAGACCGCCCGTGGTGTCGGGTCGGAGAGCCGGGTCGGTCCGCTTGATCCCCGGGTCTCCCCGGTTTTCCGCGCCGCCGTGTCCCTCGGCCTGATCAAGCTCGCTCCGATCCGGATTTTGCACAATGGGTCCGAAACGCGTGTCTGTGGAGTGGTCTGGGGATAAATCTTGTCCGTCAGCGGATCATCAGTGTGCGCAGGGCAAAATTCTTCGCATTGTGAAGATCTTGTGACTTGTGCACAGGGAGCGTGAGTGAGCTCCGAATTGCGCGATTTCAAGCCGGTTCGGCGGCTTAGCCGGCCAGCGCGGCCTTCTTCTCCTCCAGCTCCAGCCATTCCAGCTCGGCGGCTTCAAGCTGTTCGCGGGCCTTGGCGGCGGCGGTCATCGCGCGGTCAAAGGCCTTGGGGTCGCGAGCGTAGAGGTCGGGGTCTGCAAGAGTCGCGTCATGGGCCGCGATCTGGCCGGGGAGGGCTTCGAGGAGGGTTTCGAGCTCCTTGAGCCGGTGAGCGTCCTTGAAGGAGAGTTTGGCGGCGGGCTTCTTCGGGGTGACGGCGGGCGGCGGGGCGGCTTCGGCGCGACGGGCGGCCTCCTTGTCCTGCGGGCGCGGATTGGCGCCGGGCTGGAGGAAGCCGGGGTTCTGTCGGATGAAGTCGGTCCAGCCGCCAGGTGTTTCGACGATGTCGCCGCGACCATTCATGGCGATGGTTGAGGTGGCGAGGCGATCGACGAAGTCGCGGTCGTGGCTGACCAGCAGCAGTGTGCCGTCGTACTGCTCCAGCAGCTCCTCGAGCTTGTCGAGGGTGTCCATGTCGAGGTCGTTGGTCGGTTCGTCGAGGACCAGCATATTGGCGGGCCTGGCCAGGGCGCGGGCCAGCAGCAGGCGGTTCCGCTCGCCGCCGGACAGGGTGGAGATGGGCTGGCGCAGCTGGGCCTCGGAGAAGAGGAAGTCCTTGGCGTAGGCGGCGACGTGTTTGGAAAGTCCGCGCACCAGAATGCTGTCCCCGCCGCCGGGGGTCAGGGCGTCCCACAGGGTCATGTCGGACTTCAGGCCCTCGCGGGACTGGTCGAGGTAGACCGGGTCCAGGTTGGCGCCGAGGCGGACGGTTCCGGCGTCGGGGGCCAGTTCGCCCAACAGGATCTTGACCAGCGTCGTCTTGCCCGCGCCGTTCGGGCCGACGATGGCCAGGCGGTCGCCGCGTATGACGCGGGTGGTGAAGGGCTTGATCACCGGGCGGTCGCCGAAGGACTTGCTGACGCCTTTCAGTTCAGCGACCAGCTTGCCCGATGCGACGCCGCTGTCGACGCCGAGGTTCAGGTCGCGGGGCAGGTCGCGGACCCGCTCGGCGCGGTCGGCGCGCATGGCCTGAAGGGCGCGGGCGCGGCCCTCATTGCGGGTGCGCTGGGCGGTGATGGAGCGGTAGAAGGTGTAGGTCTCGGCCTCGATCTTCTTGGTCAGGCGGCGGAGGGATTCAGCCTCCTCCTCCATGACCTTGGCGGACCAGTCGTCGAAGGCGGCGAAGCCCTTGTCGAGGGTGCGGACGCGGCGGCCTTCCAGCCAATGCACGGACTGGGTGACGCGGTTCAGGAAGGCGCGGTCGTGGCTGACGACCAGCACGGAGAAGCGGGCCTGCAGCAGCTCGCTCTCGAGCAACTCGATAGCGAGGATGTCGAGGTGGTTGGTGGGCTCGTCGAGCAGGAGCAGGTCCGGCTCTTCAGCGAAGGCCTTGGCCAAGGCAGCGCGGCGGGTCTCGCCGCCGGACAGGTTCACGGCCGGCTTTTCGGGGTCGAGGCCGAAGGTGGTCAGCCAGGCCTCTGCAGTCCAGCGCTCGGCTTCGCCGGAGGCGGCGTAGTCGAGCAGGGTCTCGCCCTTGATGTCCGGCTCCTGCGGGACATAGGCGAAGCGGACGCCGGCCTGCACAGACCGGTCGCCGGCGTCGGGCTCGATCAGGCCCATGACCAGCTTCATCAGGGTCGACTTGCCGGCGCCGTTCCGGCCGACAAGGGCGGCGCGGCTGCGCGGTTCGATGGCCAGATCGACGCCGTCGAACAGGGGGCGCGGTCCGTCCTGCAGACGGACATCCTTGAGGGCGACGAGAGGCGGACGGGCGGCCATGAGCATCCTTGATCCTCCACCGCGAAGCGGGGGAGGGGGACCATCCGAAGGATGGTGGAGGGGGCGGAAACGGGCGCTGATCTAGGCGGTTTGGGGCGCAGTTTCCATAGGGAGGCGTCTGTGAATGCGGCTGCCCCCTCCACCACGCTTCGAGCGGTCCCCCTCCTCCGCTTCGCGGTGGAGATCAGCGGAGGCGAGATCGGACCGAGGACCATATGCCTTCCGCGACTTCGTCGGCGTTTTGAAGAACGTCGCGGGCAGGTATGCGCATGACCTCTATGCCTTGATCCGCAAGCCAGGAGGTTCGGCGGGCATCGTGGTCAGGATTATCGCCTGTGCTGTGAACTTCGCCGTCGATCTCGATGGCCGACGGAGGGTCGCGCAGTAAAGATCAAGAATGTACGGGCCGATCGGATGCTGGCGGCGGATTGAAGGACGGCCGGGCTCACGGCCGCGCAACCGGCTCCACAGAGCGGCTTCGGGTGGAGTCATGACGCGCCGAAGACTTCGCGCGCGCTTTTGGCTAAGGACCGGAGCTCTTATGGTTAGTATTGTGCACGCTTCCGCCCCCTCCACCACGCTTCGCGCGGTCCCCCTCCCCCGTGAACGGGGGAGGATTTGATGGATAAGCCCTTCTGGGAAACCAAGCGGCTGGACCAGCTGACCCGCGAGGAGTGGGAGAGCCTGTGCGATGGGTGCGGGCTGTGCTGTCTGGTGCGCTATGAGGACGAGGACACCGGCGAGGTGATCCCGACGAAGGTGCACTGCAAGCTGTTCGATTCCGAGCGCTGCACCTGTTCGGACTACGCCAATCGCAAGCAGCATGTGCCGGACTGCATCAAGCTGACGCCGTGGAACATCGAGGCGCTGGAGTGGATGCCGAAGTCCTGCGGGTATCGGCGGATCCACGAGGGGCGGGGGCTTGCCTGGTGGCATCCGCTGGTTTCGGGCCGGGCCGGGACGGTGCATGAGGCCGGGGTGTCGATCCGAAGGCAGACGGTGTCGGAGGAGACGCTGGTCGAGCCAGAGGACGCGCTGGATTTCGAGGCGCCCGAATGGGTGGCCGAACGCGGGCTGGGAGAGCCACCCCGGCGCTAACCAATAGTTGGGGAGTCTGCGGCATTCTGTCCTCTTCGAGGGGCCGGGTCGCATGACCGACGACAACATCGCGCGAGCAAACGGAGCCCTGGCGTCGCCGTTCGACCGGCTGACGCGGCTTGCGTGCACGGTGTTCGATGCGCCGGCCGCGATGGTGTCGGTCATGGACGACAGCAAGCTTGTCGTGCGGGCCCAGATCGGCATGGGCCTGACGGTGATGCCGCGCGAGACGACCGCCAGCAATCTGGTGGTCAAGCTGGGTCAGGGCGGCGTGCTGGTGGTCGAGGATACTCTGGCGCATCCGGTTCTCAAGACCCATCCGATGGTCACCGGCGGGCCCGGCTTCCGCTGGTTCGTGGGCGTGGCGGTGCGGGGACCGGACGGCAAACCCTTGGGCGCGTTTGGCGTGATGGACGTCACGACGAGACCGGCGCCGACCGAGGTGCAGATCGAGGCTCTGAAGGGCCTCGCGGAGCTGGCCGAAACCGTGCTGGCGCAGGAGCTGGCGGCGCAGGCCAAGGACGAGCATCTGAAGATGCTGGGGCTGGCCGAGACCATGGCCGGGATCGGCCACTGGAGCTACGACCTGCTGAACCGGACGGCGTTCTGGTCGGACGTGATCTATGACATCCACGGGGTGACGCGGGACGAGTTCGATCCAGGTGTCGGAGATTGCTACGGATTCTACCATCCGGATGACGCCGAAACGGTCAGGGCCACCATGGCCGCCATCGTCCAGACCGGGGAGCCGCAGGCCTACCGGTTGAGGCTGATCCGACCGGACGGCGAGGAGCGGACGGTCAGTGCGCGGGGTTCGGCCCAACGGGACGAGACCGGAGCGGTTCGCTGGATCGTCGGTGTATTCCAGGACGTGACCGAGCAGGCGAAGGCGCTGGACCAGCTGCAGCAGAACGAGCAGCGGTACCGGTTCCTGACCGACAACATGGGCGACGTGATCGCCCGCATCCGGCCGGGCGGCGAGATCGGTTACATCTCGGCGGCCATCGAGGCTATGATCGGTGAGACGCGCGAGGTCATGGCCGAGCGGCCGGTGCGGGACTTCATTCATCAGGAGGACCAGACCCGGCTGCAGGCGGCGATCGCGCGGTGTCTGGGCTCTGACCGGGGGCAGCGGCTGGAGTACCGGCTGATGCACTCGGACGGGCACGAGGTCTGGGTCGAGGGACACTTCCAGGCAGTGACTGACGAGCAGGGCAGGCGCGAGATGGTGGCGGTGATCCGCGATATCTCGGAGCGCAAGCTGCTGGAGGGCGAGCTGATGCAGGCGCTGGGCAAGGCGGAAGCCGCCGCCCGGGCCAAGTCGGAGTTTCTGGCCAATATGAGCCACGAGCTGCGGACGCCGCTGACGGGGGTGATCGGCTTTTCGGACCTGCTGCGGAACAGCGCCTCGCTGGGGCCGACGGAGCGGCAATATGCGGACAGGATCGCCACGGCGAGCGAGAGCCTGTTCGCGGTGATCAACGATATTCTCGATTACTCGAAGCTTGAGGCCGAGGCGGTCTCGCTGGAGGCGGTAGCGTTCGAACCGCGGAGGCTGGCGGAAGCGACGGCGTCGATCGTCGAGCAGCTGGCGAGCGGCAAGGGGCTGCGGCTGGCGGTCGAGGTCGATCCGGCGACGCCCGAGTGTCTGGTGGGCGATGAAGGGCGGATCCGACAGGTGACGCTGAACTTCCTGTCCAATGCGGTGAAATTCACCGGCGAGGGCGAGGTCCGGCTGAAGCTGGGATGGCGCGACGACCGGCTGAAGGTCGAGGTGTCGGACACCGGCATCGGCGTGTCGCCGGAGAAGATCGAGGCCCTGTTCGACCGGTTCACCCAGGCGGATACGTCGACCACCCGCGTCTACGGCGGTACGGGACTGGGGCTCGCCATCAGCCGCAAGCTGATCACCCTGATGGGTGGCGAGATCGGGGCCGAGAGCCGGATGGGCGAAGGCTCGACCTTCTGGTTCGAGCTGCCTCTGGAGGTCGCGGACGGGGTCGAGGAACAGGCGGGCGAGGTCGAGGCGGCGGACTGGAACCTGAGGGTTCTGGTGGCCGACGACGCGCCGGCGAACCGCGAGCTGATCAGCATCATGCTGGGCGCGATGGGCGTGCAGCTGGAGACGGCGACCAACGGCGTTGAGGCCGTGGCCGCGGCGCGGGACGGCGGCTTCGACCTGATCCTGATGGACGTGCACATGCCGGAGATGGACGGGCTGGAGGCGACGCAGGCGATCCGCTCCATGGAGGGCGCGCCGGGTCGGACGCCGATCATCGCCCTGACTGCAAACGTCCTGCCCGAGCAGGTGGAGCGATGCCGCCGGGCGGGCATGGACGCGCATGTCGGCAAGCCGGTGCGGGTGCAGGAATTGCTGGGCGCGATGACCGAGGTGCTGGAGCGCCGGAGCCGGGACGAGGCGGCGGCCTGAGCGTCATCTTCGGGCCCTGAGGGGACCTTGCGCTCACACCTGGGGCCAGAAACACCAGTCTGATCAAGGGGCGATGCGTTTTGTCGAGCGTCATACGCTCCATGGGACGCTGCCCGACTATGATGCAGGCATGTCGGGAAATCAGGACAGGGCGGCCCGGGCGAGAGCTCGCACAGAGGCGCGCCATGATGAGATGCAGGATCTTCTGGATCGGGCGAAGGACGCGCTGCTGGCGTGTGCTCAGGACGCCACGACGCCGGTCAAGATCCACCAGGTTATTCGCGGGGTCGAACTGGTCGCGAAGGCGAGCCTGACCCTCGAGAAGATGGCGGCCGCACCGCGACCCGCGCGGGCGGCGCCGATGCAAACGGAGCAGGATGTGAGCAAGGCGGATCGTGACGACAGCCCCGAGACCCTCCAGCGTATGCGAGACGACCTCGTGGAGCACTTCGATCGCATGCGGATCCAGATCGAACGTAAGGACGCAGGTCGGCAAGATGACGGCGGATCAGCTGCACCAGATCTGGAGCGGCCGCCGATCGCTGCATGACCACCAGATCGCACCCACGCGCGCCGACTGGCGGACGTGGCTGCTGCTGGGCGGCCGGGGGTCGGGGAAAACGTTCGCCGGCGCCTTCTGGGTGGCGGATCAGGCCTGCCACCATGTGCTGAGCTTCGCGCTGGTCGGGCCGACGCTGCACGATGTGCGCGAGGTGATGGTCGAGGGGCCGTCTGGACTGAAGGCCCTGACGCCGAAGGGCGGACGCCCGCGCTGGGAAGGCGGTCGCAGGCGGCTGGTCTGGTCGAACGGCAGCGTGGCCTACGCCTTCTCCGCCGAGGATCCGGACAGTCTGAGAGGACCGCAGTTTCATCACGCTTGGGCCGACGAGTTCTGCGCCTGGCGCAAGCCGGAGACGGTGTTGCAGACGCTGAGGATGGGGTTGAGGCTGGGCGTCGCTCCGAGGCTGGTGATGACGACGACGCCCCGGCCGACGCCGGCGTTGAGACGGCTGATGGCCGAGCCGGGACTGTTCGCCGAACGCGCGCCGACATCGGCCAACGCCGCGCACCTGTCGCCCGGCTTTCTGGGGCATCTGCGGACGCTGTACGGCGGGACGCGGCTGGAGGCGCAGGAGCTGGAAGGGCTGCTGGTCGAGACCGAGGGCGCGCTGTTCCGAGCCGAGGATCTGAAACGGGCGCGAGGCGCGAGGCCCGAGAGTTTCGACATGGTCGTCGTGGCGGTCGATCCGCCGGCGAGCGCAGGCGGGGACGCCTGCGGGATCGTGGTGGCGGGACGACGGGAAGGGCGGGCCTTCGTGCTGGCGGACCGGTCGGAGCGGGGACTGTCGCCGGGCGGCTGGGCGGCGAAGGTCGCGGCCTGTGCGGCCGAGTTCGGCGCACGTCAGATCGTGGCCGAGAAAAATCAGGGCGGGGACATGGTGCGCACGGTGTTGGCGCAAGCGAACTGTTCAGTCGGTGTGAAACTGGTGCACGCCAGCCGGGGCAAGGTCGAGCGGGCCGCGCCGGTGGCGGCGCTGTATGAGCAGGGCCGCGTGGTCCAGTGCGGCGACTTCCCGGCGCTGGAGGAGGAGTTGATGGGACTGGGCGCCGAGGGCGTAGGGCACAGTCCGGACCGGGCGGATGCGCTGGTGTGGGCGGTGACCTGGTTGCTGCCGACGCCCAAGGCCGGGCCAAGGATCAGGATCCTTTGATCCTCTCCCTCCCCGCACCGGGGAGGCGGTCGCGCAGCGACCGGGCGGGAGCGACCTTTGACGCGGTCTGCTCATATCGGGGGGGCCGTCCCCACCCGTCGTCGCTTCGCGCCGACACCCTCCCCGGGGCGGGGAGGGAGAAATCATGGAGGACCTGATGTTTGACTGGCGAAGACCTTTTGGTCGCGCGCAGATACACGCGCCTGAAATCAAGGACAGCCGGAGCGGGCCGTTGATCGCGTTCAGCGCGGGCGGTCGGGCGCGGTGGACGCCAAACGATTATGCGAGCCTCGCCGAGCAGGGGTTCGGGCGGAATCCGGTGGCGTATCGCTGCGTGCGGATGATCGCGGAGGCGGCGGCCAGCGTGCCGCTGGGCGTGTTCGCAGGCGGGACGCGGGACGATGCGCATCCGCTGGCGCGACTGCTGGCGAGGCCGAACCCGGAGCAGTCGGGGGCGGAGTGGCTGGAGGGGCTGTACGGCGCCCTGCAGACGGCGGGGAACGCCTATGCGGAAGCGGTGGGCGATGAGACGCCGGAGGAGCTGTGGACCCTGCGGCCTGACCGGATGAAGGTCGTGCCGGGGCGGGCGGGATGGCCCGAGGCGTGGGAGTATTCGGTCGACGGGCGCTCGGTGCAGATCGGGCGTCGGCCGGACGGCTGGGCGCCGGTGATGCATCTGAAGCTGTTCCACCCGACGGACGATCACTACGGCTTTTCGCCTCTGGAGGCCGCGATGGCGGCGGTGGACGTGCACAACGCCAGCGGGGCCTGGAACAAGGCGTTGCTGGACAATGCCGCGCGACCGAGCGGGGCGCTGGTCTATGGCGCGAAGGACGGCGAGCGGTTGACCGCTGAGCAGTTCGAGGGGCTGCGGGCGCAGGTCGAGGAGAGCCATGCCGGGCGGATGAACGCCGGACGGCCGATGATCCTGGAAGGCGGGCTGGATTGGAAGCCGATGAGCTGGACGCCCGCGGACATGGACTTCATCGCCGGCAAGCACGCGGCGGCGCGGGAGATCGCGCTGGCCTTCGGGGTTCCGCCGCAGCTGCTGGGGATCCCGGGGGACGCGACCTATGCAAACTATCGCGAGGCCAATGTCGCCTTCTGGCGCGGGACGGTGGTGCCGCTGGTGAGGAAGACGGCGAGCGCCCTGACCGGGTGGCTGGGGAAGCGGTTCGGAGAGGCCAGGATCGAGGCCGATCTGGAGGCCGTGCCCGCGCTGCAGCCCGAGCGCGATGCACTGTGGGCGCGACTTGAGGCGGCGAGCTTCCTGACCGACGACGAGCGGCGGAAAATGGCGGGGGTGCAGGGGTGATGGAGGCGCTGAGGAAGGTTCCGGCGGCGGTGATCGCCGCGCTGGCGGTTCAGGCGATAGCGGGGCTGATGTGGGCCGGCGCAGCGGCGGCGCGGATCACGGCGCTGGAAGCCAAGGTTGGCGAGCAGCGGCAGGTGGCGGAGCGGCTGGCGCGGCTGGAAGAGCAGAGCCTGGCGCTGCGGGCGACGATGGACCGGATCGAATGGCAGCTGGAGGATCGGTGATGACGGCTGTGATCGCGGACGCCGGCTTGAAGATTGAGGGTTACGCCTCGCTTTGGGGCGTGGCGGATCTGAACGGGGATGTGGTCGCGCGCGGGGCGTTCGCGGAGACGCTGGCGCGGATCGGCGCCGGCGGGGTGAAGATGCTGCATCAGCATGAAGGCCGGGCGCCGGTGGGCGTCTGGGACGAGGCGGTGGAGGACGAACGGGGGTTGTTCGTGCGCGGGCAGATCATGGACTGGTCGGCCGAGGCGCGGTTCGCGAGGGCGCTGGCAAGGGCCGGGGCGCTGGACGGGCTGTCGATCGGATTTCGCAGCCGCAAGGCGCGACGCGACGGGCGGTTGCGGGTGCTGGTCGAGGTGGAGCTGTGGGAGGTGTCGCTGGTGACGTTTCCGATGCTGCCGGGGGCGAGATTCGCCTGCACCGCTTCTGCACGCGAAGACCGCTGCAACTCCTCATGACGATAGCAATGTGATCAGGCAGTCTCGGGGCCTCGGATATCAGGGTAGAGGCGGGGCGATGAGCGTGACGGACGAAAGCGGCAAGGGCGGACGCGGACTGTGGCGGCCGGTGATGTGGGCCGGACTGGCGGGGTTGCTGGCGGTTCCGCTGGCGGCGATGCAGTTCACCGGCGAGGTGAACTGGACGGCGACGGACTTTGTGTTCGCGGGCATCCTGCTGGCGCTGGTCGGGATCGGCGCGGAGATCGCGATGCGGGTGACGCGCAGGCCGCTGTATCGCGTGCTGGTCATCGGCGCGGTGCTGGCGGGCGTGCTGGTGGTATGGGCCGACGGGGCGGTGGGGCTGTTCTAGGAGCCGCCGCTCCTAGTCCGGTCGGTTGGGATACCGCTCGCCCATGACCTTCCACGCTTCGGCCGCAGGACGCGCCGCTTCCCAGCGGTCAACGCCAGCCTTTAGCGCTGACAGCGTCTTTGGTTTCCGAAGCGCGGAGCCGGCCCAGATCGCGATGACCAGAATAAAGGGCCACGGCAGGTCGGTCAGGAGGCCGACGATGATGGCGATGGCGCCGATGACGACCCAGGCGCCGATCAGGACACTGGTAGCATCCGTCGCCGGGGCTCTGTCGGGAGCGGGAGCGTCCGGCCGCGCGAGCATCATCGCGGAATGATCGGCTTTGGCCTGGTCCTGAACCCGCTGAACGACGTTGGCCAGTGATGGGCTTGTGGTTGCGATCGCGCGACGCAGGGACTCGACCTCGGCGGTGAGAGGCGCAGGACGTGGAGCCGGCCGAGGCGCCGGATCAGGTGGGGCCGAGGCTGAGCGGAACGGCACCGAGCGGCCGGAGTCGTCGACGGTGAAGACCTGGCCGAACGCGACCGTCGCGAAGTCGATCAGTCGTGTGTCCTGACCATAGCTGTCGCCCATCAGGCCGATGAGACGGCCGTCCTGAAGTCGGGCGGTGAAGGCGATGGGATCGGGGAGAGAGCCGACCATGGCATGAACTGTGCCGAGGTCGCCGGTGGCATTGCCGCCGGGCAAACGGTTGCCTGAGGACATTTCCGTGAACACGCCGAAGCCGGAGTTGCGCCGAAGGGTCGGCCGGCTGGCCGCGAACTGTTGCGTGAGGTCGGGGACGACTGCGCGAAGATCGGCGGCGAGCGCCTCCATGACCACGCGCTCGAGGCGGGTGTAGACGCTGGTCGCGGCAGACAGGGATCGAAGAGGGCGGGTCACGCCCCGGACACTGCCGCGAACGGCGGCGCATTGAAAGGGCGGCTGGCCAATCGCGGGCCGCTCCCACCCGGTCGCTGCGCGACCACCCTCTCCGGGACGGGGAGGGAGAATGAAAGCGGAAATATGAAAGAGACCAAGACCGCCTCGGGCACGCCCGAGGCGCGCGCCGCCATGCATGAGATGATGGCGGCGTTCGAGGCGTTCAAAGGGGCGAACGACGCCCGGCTGGAGGAGATCGAGCGCAAGTCGGCGGCCGATGTGCTGCTGGAGGAGAAGGTGGCGCGGATCGACGCGGCGGTGGCCGGGGCGCAGGCGCGGCTGGACCGGATGGTGAGCGAGGTGCGCAGGCCGGAGCTGGCGCCCCCTGTCCCGGCCATCGGCCGGGCCGCCTCCCCCATGAAGGGGGAGGAGAAGAGCGCGTTCGACGGCTATCTGAAGACCGGGTTCGGGCTGGAGGTGAAGGCGGGGCTGAACTCTGGAGCTGCGTCGGGCGGTTATGTCGTGCCGGAGCAGACCGAGCGGGCGATCGAGCGACGGCTGATGGCCGGCAGTCCGATGCGGGAGATCGCGACGGTGCGCACCATCGGCGCCGGCGTGTTCCGCAAGCCGGTGTCGACGGCGGGCGTGGCGGCCGGCTGGGTGGCCGAGACGGCGGCGCGGCCGGAGACGGATCCGGCGACGCTGGCGCTGCTGGAGTTCCCGTCGGCTGATCTGTACGCCAGCCCGGCCGCGACCCAGTCGCTGCTGGACGACGCCATGATCGATCTGGACGAGTGGTTGGCCGCCGAGGTGGAAGACGCCTTCGCGGCGCAGGAAACCCAGGCTTTCGTCAACGGCGACGGGACGAACAAGCCGAAGGGTTTCCTGAACTACACCACGGTCGCCGATGCGAGCCATGCATGGGGCCAGATCGGCTATGTGGCGTCGGGCGCGGCGGGCGCGTTTGCGGGGACCAGTCCGGCGGACAGGCTGATCGACCTGGTCTATGCGCCCAAGGCCCAATACCGACCTAACGGGCGCTTCGTGATGAACCGCAAGACGGTGTCGGCCGTGCGCAAGTTCAAGGACGCGGACGGCAACTACATCTGGCAGCCGGCGACGCGGCCGGGCGAGACGGCGTCGCTGCTGGGCTATGCGGTGACCGAGATCGAGACGATGCCGGACATCGGCGCGAACAGCCTGTCGATCGCCTTCGGGGACTTCCAGCGGGGGTATCTGATCGTCGATCGCGCGGGTGTGCGGGTGCTGAGAGATCCGTACTCAGCCAAGCCCTATGTGCTGTTCTACACGACGAAGCGGGTTGGCGGCGGGGTGCAGAACTTCGACGCGATCAAGGTGATGAAGTTCGCCGTGAGCTGACCATGCGACCTCTCCCTCCCCATGACGGGGAGGGAGAACTCTTTCAGACAATCGAGGTGGACGATGACCGCACCGGTGAGCCTCACCGAGGCGAAGCTGTTTCTGCGCGTGGAGCATGACGCGGAAGACGGGCTGATCCAGACGTTGATCGAGGCGGCCCGGGCGCGGGTGGAGGGGGAGGTGGGGCTGAGCCTGACCTCGACCTCGCCGGCGCCGCTGAGGCTGGCGATCCTGATGCTCGCCCTGCGCGCCTACGAGCGGGGCGAGGCGGAGATGCCGATCGCGCCGGTGCAGGCGTGGATCGCGCCCTACTGTGTGGTGCGTCTGTGATGGCGGGGCGGTTCAAGGCCTTGGCCGGGCTGTTTGAGGCCGTCGAGAATGAGACGCCGTACGGGGGAAGGAGCGTGAGCTTCGAACCGGTAGGCTCGACCTGGCTGAAGCTGGGGGCGCGAAGACGGCGTGACGTTCGCGAGGCCGGCGGCTCGCGGGGCGTCGAGACGGTGACGGCCGAGGCGCGGGCGGATGCGCGGCTGACGGCCGGGCGGGTGCTGCGCTTTGGCGGCGGCGACTGGCGGATCGCCTCGGACGAGACGGTCGGCGGTCGCGCGATCCTGAATCTGGAGCGGATGCGATGAGCCATGACCTTGCGCTGCAGAAGGCGCTGATCGCGCATCTGAAGGCGGATGCGTCAATGACGGCGCTGCTGGACGGGCGTGTGTGGGACGAGGGGCCGCAGTCGCCCGGCTATCCGCATTTGAAGGTGGGGCGCAGCGAGAGCCGGCCGGTGAGAGCGGACGGGGGCGGGGTCGAGCATGTGCTGACCCTGACCTGCGTGTCGCGGTTTCGCGGGACCGAGGAAGCGAAGGCGGTCGTCGCGGCGACGCGGGCTCGGCTGGAGGACGCGAGGCTGGAAGCCGACGGCGTCCGGACGGTCAGCCTGGGCGTGCGGTTCGCAGACGTCTATCCGGCGCCGGACAAGGTGCGGACCTTCGCGGTGATGCGGGTGAGAGCGGTGACGGAGGAAATCGAAACATGAGTGCGCAACGCGGCAAGGACATGCTGTTGAAGATCGCGGGCGAGGGCGGGGCCTTCGTGACCGTGGCGGGCCTGAGGGCGCGGACGATCAGTCTGAACGCCCGGACGGTGGATGCGACGGACGGGGACTCAGCCGGGCGGTGGCGTGAGCTCTTGGCGGGCGCGGGCGTGAAATCGGCGGCGGTGAGCGGGCAGGGGATCTTTCGCGATGCGGCGTCGGATGCGCTGATCCGGGAAGCGTTCTTCGACCAGAGCGCGCGAACCTGGCGGCTCATCGTGCCGGACTTCGGGCAGCTGGAAGGGCCGTTTCTGGTGGCGGCGCTGGAGTATGCCGGCGAGCACGAGGGCGAGGCGACGTTCGCGATCAGCCTGGCCAGCGCGGGGCCGGTGACGTTCGGAGCGATCGCATGAATGCGGCGCGTGGCGAGGCCACGGCTCGGTTGGCGGGGGCGGAGCGGACGCTGTGTCTGACGCTGGGGGCGCTGGCGGAGATCGAGACGGCGCTGGGCGTCGAGGGGTTGGAGGCGCTGGCGGACCGGATGCGGCGGCTGTCGGCCAAGGATCTGATGCTGGTGCTGGCCGCGCTGTTGCGGGGCGGCGGGGAGCGCGAGCTGGCGGCGACGCTGGCGGACGCGGCGGTGGAGCCGAAGGCCGCGGCGGAGGCGGTGGCCAAGGCGTTCGCGGCCTCGCTGTGACGAACTGGGCGGGAATGGTTCGGGTCGCGGTCTCGCTGGGTGTGGGGCCGGCGGAGTTCTGGCGGCTGTCGCTGAAGGAATGGCGGATGCTGACGGCGCCGTCGGGCGAGGGAGAGCCGCTGGGGCGGGCGGCGCTGGAACGGATGGTGCGGGAGTGGCCGGATTGAGACTTCTCCCTCCCCGCTTCGGGGAGGGTGGCCGCGCAGCGACCGGGTGGGAACGGCGGGACGAAGTGAGTGCAATGGCCTCCTCGGGCCGCCCCCACCCGTCGTCGCTGAGCGCCGACACCCTCCCCTGAAGGGGAGGGAGAAAGGGCAGGATGACTGGACTGGATGACACTACACGAAGGGCCGCCGAGGCCGCGGCGGCGCTGGAGGCGCTGAAGCAGCCGGCGGAGGAAGCGGCGAGCGCGATCGAGGCGGCGTTCGAGCGAGCGGGCGAGGGGCTGGTGCGATCGCTGGCGCGGGCGGCGGCGGACGGGGAGGTGACGCTGGCCGAGCTGGCGCGGGCGGTGATCGGGGCGGCCAATGCGGCGGGCGGACCCGGCGGTAATCTCGGGCAGGCGATCGCACAGGCGGCCGGGGCGCTATTCTCGGGCGCGCGGGCGGAGGGCGGGCCCGTATTGGCGGGCGGCGCCTATCTGGTCGGGGAACGAGGACCTGAGGTGTTTCGGCCGGCACAGTCGGGAACGGTCGAGGCGGCGGGCGCCGGTTCCGCCGTGACAGTCAATGTGAGGGTCGACGGCGGGCCGCAGGCGCTGCTTCGGTCGGAGGCGCAGATCGCGCAGATGCTGGCGAGAGCCGCCGCGCTGGGTGCGCGGCGGCTTTAAAAGTGCGCTATCGCGAACGACGCGGTCGCTCGCTGCTTGAGCGCCATGATCAGAAGTTGGCGAGCGGCTGGGGCGGCGGGCCGTAGGCGTTGTCGGCGCGATCGCCCTCGGTGACGCCGAGCCAGATGACAAAGGCGAAGTTGATCAGGAGGGCGAGGCCCCACAGGCCCATTGCGCCACCCAGGCCGGTGAGTACGCCGAAGTCGTTGTCGTAGCTCGCCGTGCTGACGATGCCGCCGATGAAGGCCATGGCGCTGAAGACCAGGGCTACGGCGTAGACGCCATAGGGCACCGCGGCGAGCCAGCCGGTCTTGCCCATGTCGTGCAGGCGTTTGGAGGCGACGCAGACGCCGCCGTAGATGCTGGCCAGCGAGACAACGAAGCCGATCAGGGGCAGCCAGCCCAGAACCACATTGGCGACGAACAGCGCGGCGATGCCGATCCAGTAGTCCTTGCGTCCGATCCGGCCCGATGCATTGAGGAACAGGGTGCGCCAGTCGAAGCTCGCGCCAGACCCTGCGACACCGGGGGTGTAGCCGGTCGCCGCGCTGGCCTGGGCCGTGATGAAGACCTGGGTCGCGGCGCCGTCGACGGGGACGAAGTCGACCTTCATTCCCGCCCGGATCGGCGTGAGCTGTTGCAGGTCTGAGCGGGAGAAGGCGTAGCGGGCGCCGTCGTCGCCACTGATCAGACCCGTACCGGGGCTGTCGTCATAGGTCAGGACTTCACCACGCACGCGCATTCTCCGTTTCAGTCAGCCCGTCGGGCTACAGGGTCTTGTCGGGATCAGTTGAAGACGGACGCGTTGTCGTCCGGATATTTCGGGTTCGGGCCGTGCGGGTTGGGTCCGCGTTTCGAGTCGGTGATGCCGATCCACAGCAGCCAGCCGATGTTGAGGATGACGCCAAGCAGAAGCGGCAGACCCATCGAGCTGAGCAGGCCCATGATGGCGGCCGGATCCTCGTTCTCGAGAGCGTTGGAATTCATGGCGATCTGGCCGAAGACGCTGCCGAAGCCGACGATCATGAGGACGATGTTGGCGGCGATGGGGGCGAGCACAAGCCAGCCGGAATAGCCCATGTCGTGAAGGCGCTTGGCCTGGATGGCGAACTGGGGCCACAGCAGAACGAGGCTGATGAGTATGCCGAGGAACGGGATCAGGCCGAGTACGAAGCCGCCGACGAACAGGATGGCCCAGCTGATCCAGAAGTGGGATCGGCGCAGGCGACCGTTGAAGCTGAACATGGCTGTGGCGAAGTCGTAGCCCGCTCCCGCTACCGGCCCGGAAGCCGCGTAGGACGGGGCCGACCCGTAGGCGCCTGACCCGAAGGACTGGGCGCCGCCGAACGATGACGCCGCGCCGCCGGCGAGGACCATCACGTCGCGCGCCTGACCGTCGAGGCCGAGAAAATCGACGCGATCGCCGACGCGGACCGGTCCGCGGGACGAGGCGCCGTCGAAGGCGTACCGCGAACCGTCGTCGCCCGAAATCAGACCCCCGCCCGTGGACGCGTCCACGCTGATGACTTCACCCTTCATAACCCGCTCCCCTGAGTTGCGGCGGCGAGCTTGGCCGAGCCGGGGCGCGTCGGCAAGCGTCGGTTTGTGAAGGTCAGGCGAAGATGTCGGCGGTCGAGCGTGTGGTGCGTCCGGGCACGGGGCCGTGCTTGTTGGGATAGGGCTGGGACGGCAGGACGGTGATGACGAGTGTGATCAGGCCTCCGACGTAGGGGATGAGGCCCAACAGCACCAGCCAGCCGGACAGGCCGACGTCGTGGAAACGGCGGATCAGGACGGAGAGGCCGGGCAGGAAAAGAGCGACGTAGACCAGAGCGGTCGCGATCATGACCACGCCGGCCATGATGGCGTAGCCGTCGCTGGATCCGCTGCTCATGGCGAAGGCGACGCTGACGCAGACGAGGCCAGTCAGGATGACGGCCTGAAACAGGACGAAGAACCAGTATTCCTTGCGCCGGGCGCGGCCGTATCCGTCGACGTAGCGGCGCAGGCAGCCGACGAAATAGCCCCACGGCGTCGTGCGGTCGGTGTCAGGGCCAAGCGGCGGATCGGGCGGGCGATGCCAGGTCGCAGCGAGATGGATAATGGCGGTCGCGCGATCGTCGACGGGAACGAAGTCAACGCGCATGCCAGGGACGAGGGCATCCGAAACGCGGGTCTGCCCGCGGTCGAAGGCGTAACGCCGGCCGTCATCGCCACTGATCAGACCATCGCCATAGCCGGTCAGTTCGAGAATCTCGCCGCGCACGCGCCAGCCCCTTCAGCGCGATCCCCCTGATCGCGGGGCGACCATGCCCGTCAGGGCGAACGCATTCAAGGAGATGAAATCCATGGCCTTTCACGAGGTGCGCCTGCCCGCACGGCTGGCGTTCGGATCAACGGGCGGGGTCGAGCGGCGGACGGAGATCGTCACGCTGGGCTCTGGCTTCGAGCGGCGGTCGACGCCGTGGGCGATGGGGCGCAGGCGCTATCTGATCGGGGCGAACCTGAGGTCGCTGGCGGACATGGCGGCGCTGACGGACTTCTTCGAGGCGCGCCGGGGGCGGTTGTACGGGTTCCGGTTCCGGGACTTCGCGGACTGGCGCTCGGGCGGACCGGGGCAGGCGGTGGAGCCGACGGATCAGGTGGTGGGTGACGGCGACGGCGCGCGGACGGTTTTCCAGCTGATCAGGCGATACGGCGAAGGCGTGGACGCGGTCGAGCGGACGATCGCCAAACCGGTTTCGGGGACAGTGCGGATGGCGATCGATGGCGTCGAGCTGGCGATCGGGGCCTTTGCGGTCGAGACGGCGACAGGTCGAGTGACGCTGGCGACGGCGCCGGCGGAGGGCGCGGTGGTGACGGCGGGGTTCGAGTTCGACACGCCGGTGCGCTTCGACGCGGACCGGATCGAGGTGACGCTGGAGAGCTTCGAGGCGGGTCGGATGGCGGCCGTGCCGCTGATCGAGGTGAGGGTCTAACTGTGCGCGACATACCGGAGGAGATGGCCGCCCGCATGGAGAGCGGGGCGGCGACGCTTTGCCATGCCTGGGTGCTGAGGCGGGCGGACGGCGTGGCGATGGGCTTCACCGATCACGACCGCGATCTGGATCTGGGCGAGGTCGTATGTCGCGCGGCGAGCGGGTGGACGGCTGGCGCGGCGGAAGGTGCGGTCGGGCTGGGCGCGGGGAGCGCGACGGTCGCGGGCGGGCTGGACGATGCGGCGATCGCAGACGCGGATGTCGAGGCCGGGCAGTACGACCGGGCCGGGGTCGAGCTGTGGCGCGTGGACTGGCGGTGGCCGGAGCTTCGGGTGCGGCTGTGGGTCGGGCGACTGGCGAAGATCCGGCGAGAGGGCGCGGGATTCAGCGCCGAGCTGGAAGGACCGCTTGCGAAGCTGGAGAGGGTGGTCGGACGAACCCTCGGGCGGGATTGCGACGCGGTGCTGGGCGACGGGCGGTGTCGGGTGGATGTCGAGGCGTTCCCGGGGACGGTTTGCGACAAGCGGTTTTCGACCTGCATCGGGACCTTTGCGAACGGCGCGAACTTTCAGGGCTTTCCGGACATTCCGGGCGACGATTTTCTGACGGCTGTTCCGGTCGAGGGCGGGCGGAACGACGGCGGGAGCCGGAGGTGAGCGCGGCGGTCGACGAGGCGCGGCGCTGGCTGGGGACGCCCTATCGGCATCAGGCGAGCCTGCAGGGCGTGGGGGCGGACTGTCTGGGGCTGGTGCGCGGCGTGTGGCGGGCGGTGATGGGTGAGGAGCCCGAGAGTCTGCCGCCGTACGCGCCGGACTGGGCCGAGGTCGGGGGCGAGGAGACGCTGCTGGAGGCGGCGCGGCGGTGGCTGGTGGAGATCCCGCTGGAGGCCGTCGGGCTGGGCGATGTGGTGCTGTTCCGGATGGCGGCGGGCGCACCGGCGAAGCATTGCGCCATCGTCAGCGAGACGGGCGGCGCAGGACGAATGATCCACGCCTACTGGGGCCGGGCGGTGGTCGAGAGCTGGATGGGCGAGTGGTGGCGCGGGCGGATGGTCGCCGCGTTCCGCTGGCCGACAGGAGGATAGATGGCGCAGGTGGTTCTGGGCGCGGTCGGCGCCGCAGTGGGCGGCCCGGTCGGACAGGTCATCGGATCGATGATCGGCAGCGCGATCGACCAGCGCGTGATCTCCAGCCTGCAGCCGGCGCGGCAGCGGGGGCCGAGACTGGACGGGTTGAAGATCCAGGGCACGGCGGAAGGCGCGCCGCTGGCCTGGGTCGCGGGGCGGGCGCGAGTGACCGGGCATGTGATCTGGGCGGCGCGGTTCCGGGAGAGCCGGACGACCTCGCGCGGCGGCAAGGGCGGGCCGAGGACAGTGGAGTACGGCTATTCGCTGAGCTTCGCCGTGGCCCTTTGCGAAGGCGAGATCGATGGGGTCGGTCGGGTGTGGGCCGACGGGCGGCCGATGGACCTGTCAGGGGTGACGATGCGGGTGCATCGCGGCGGCGGGGATCAAGCGCCGGATGCGACAATCGAGGCGGTGGAGGGCGATGCGCCGGCGTATCGCGGGGTCGCCTATGTGGTGTTCGAGGACCTGCCGCTGGCGCCCTATGGCAACCGGGTTCCGCAGTTGAGCTTCGAGGTCTTCCGGCGGGCGCGGGGCGAGGGGCGGCTGGAGGATCGGCTGGAGGGCGTGTGCCTGATCCCCGGCGCCGGCGAGTTCGTGCTGGCGACCGAGGCGGTGATGCGGCGCGAGGGCCTGACGCGATCGGCGGCGGAGAATGTGCACGCGGCGGGCGGGGCCACGGATCTGGTCGTGTCTCTGGACCAGTTGCAGGCGCAGGCGCCAAACCTGAAGCGGGTCAGTCTGGTGGTCGGCTGGTTCGGAGACGACGTACGGGCGGCGCACTGTCGGGTGCGGCCGGGCGTGGAGCGGAGAGACAAGCCGACAGAGCCGCTGGTCTGGTCGGCGGCCGGGCTGGGGCGCGGCGATGCGCATCTGATCAGCGAGAGCGGGGGTGGTCCGGCGTACGGCGGGACGCCCTCGGACGAAAGCGTGCGGCAGGCCGTGGTGGAGCTGAAGCGGCGCGGGCTTGAGGTGACGCTGTACCCGTTCGTGTTCATGGACTGCGAGGGCTATCCGTGGCGCGGTCGAGTAAGCGGTCGGGACGGTCCGCAAGCGGCGGCTGATGTGGCGGCGATGTTCGGAGCGGCGGACGGCTGGGGTCTGCGGCGGATGGCGCGGCACTATGCGGTGCTGGCGGCGGAGACGGGCGCGGATGGGCTGCTGATCGGGTCGGAGATGCGCGAGCTGACGTGGACGCGCGGGGCGGACAGCGGGTTTCCGGCGGTGGCGCAGTTCCGGGCGCTGGCGGCGGAGTGCCGGGCGATCGTCGGGCCGGATGTGAAGCTGTCCTATGCCGCGGACTGGTCGGAGTATTTCGGGTTCCAGCGGGACGGGGAACGGTTGTTTCACCTCGATCCGCTGTGGGCCGATGCGAACGTCGATTACGTGGGCATCGACTGGTATCCGCCGCTGGGGGACTGGCGTGGCGGAGACGGCGGACTCGACGCTGAGACTTATTCCGGCGCGGACGATCCTGACTATCTGGCGGCGCAGGTCGCGGGCGGCGAGGGGTTCGATTGGTACTATGCTTCGGATACCGATCGGGCGGCGCAGGTGCGGACGCCGATCGCGGACGGGGCGCACGGCGAGGACTGGGTGTTCCGGCCGAAAGACCTGAAGGGCTGGTGGTCGAACGCGCACCATGACCGGCCGGGCGGGGTGCGCAGCGGCACGCCGACGGCGTGGGTCCCCGGCATGAAGCCGATCCGGCTGACTGAGTTCGGATGCGCGGCTGTGGATCGCGGGGCCAATGCGCCGAACCTGTTTCAGGATCCGAAGAGTTCGGAGAATGCGCTGCCGCCGCACTCGACCGGGGCGCGGGACGACCGCATGCAGAGGCGGGCGCTGGAGGCGGTGCTGGGGCATTTCGCGGAGCCTGTGAACAATCCGGTGTCGGCGGTCTATGGCGAGCCGATGCTGGAGGCGGCGGACGCGTGGTGCTGGGATGCGAGGCCCTGGCCGGCGTTTCCCGGGCGATCCGAGGTCTGGGCTGACGCCAGTGCGTGGCGGTGTGGGCACTGGCTGAACGGGCGTCTGTCAGGTGAGGCGCGGGATCTGGTTGCGGAAATCCTGCGGCGCGGCGGGCTGGAGGACGATGAGTTCGCGATTGGAGCCGTGGGCGCCGAAGTGGCGGGCTATGTCATCGATCGACCGATGCGGACGCGGGATGCGCTGGAGCCCTTGTTGGGTGCGTTGGGTCTGACAGCGGCGGAGCGGGCCGGCAGGGTCGCGGTGTCGGGTGACGAAGCGGCGGTGCTGGAGCTTGCCGAAAAGGCGATGGCGCTGCCGGAGGAGGGCGGGAGCCTAAAGGCGGAGCGGGTGCTGGAAGCGCGGCCGGGTTCGGCGCGGGTGCGGTTCATTGACGGATATGACGACTACCAGACCGGCGCGGTGGTCGTGCGTGGAGACGGCGAGGGCGGCGGGGTCGATCTGGATGTACCGGCGGTCTGTTCCGGGGCGGTCGCGCGCGCGGCGGCGGAGCGGGCGCTGGAGGACGACGGCGAGCGGTTGACTGTTGCGCTGGGACCGCTTGAGGCGCTGCGACTGGAGCCGGGCGATGTGGTGACGGTTGAGGGGCAAGGGGGCGACTGGCGCGTGGCGCGGATCGATCTGGACGAGACGCCGACGGCGATGCTGGAGCCGGTGTCGGCCGTGGTGGTCGGCGAGGATCCGGGCGGGCCGGGCGCGGGGGAGACACCCTCGGTGTTCGGGACGCCGCTTTTCCGGATCATCGAGCTGCCGCCTCTGATCGGGAGCGAGGATGACGGACGGCCCATCGCGGTGGTCGCGGGCGAGCCGTGGCGGGCGGTGCGGCTGTGGGCCGGGCCCACGGCGGAGGCGCTGACCGTCCGGGGCGAGGCGCGGGAACCGGCAACGGTAGGGACGCTGGTCGAACCGTTGGCGCGCGGCGTGACCAGGCGCTGGGATGAGGCGAATGCGCTGATGATCCGTGTTGAAGGAGAGGCGCCGGAGACCCGGGCGGATACGGCGGTGTTCGCGGGTGGAAATGCTGTGGCCGTTGAGACGGCTGCGGGGTGGGAGGTGGTGCAATACCGGGCGGCGACGCTGATCTCGGCGGGGACATGGCGGCTGACCGGTCTGTTGAGAGCTCAACAAGGGACAGACGAGGCGCACGAGGCCGGCGCCGAGGCAGGCGCGCTGGCCGTACTGCTGGACGCGCAGGTGACGCGGGCGGAGCTGGCTACAAGTGAGCGCGGGCTGCCGCTGGTCTGGCGCGCGGCTCCGGCGGGCGAGCCTGCGGGCGGAGCGGGCGTGGCGGAGGTGATGTTTACGGCGGCCGGAGTGCAGGCGCGGCCTTGGGCGCCAGCGCACCTGCGAGCGAAGGCAAGGTTGGACGGCGGGCTGGACCTGAGCTGGGTGGCGCGCTCGCGGATCGACGGGGATCGCTGGGACGGCGAGCCGGCCGGGCGCGATCCTCTACGGTTTCGGGTACGGGTTTTGACCGGGGAGGCCGTGGTGCAGGCATGGGAGGTCGAGGGAACGGGAGCGATCTATCCCGCGGAGCAACTTTCGGCGGATTTCCCGGGCGGTGTTTCAGGGGCGATGGTCGATGTCGCACAATGGGGCGACGGTTATGGTTGGGGCTCCGAGACGCGACTGGCGCTGGGATAAGGTTGGCGGACCCGGCCGGATAGCCTAACTGACGCTCTGGACTTTTTGACGGAGCGAACTGGAACGTGGCGGGCGATCCCTACAAGGAACTGGGCGTTGCGCGCGGGGCGAGCCAGGACGAGATCAAGAAGGCGTTCCGCAAGCTCGCCAAGGAGCTGCATCCTGACAAGAACCCGGGCAATCGCGAGGCCGACGAGCGGTTCAAGCGGGTAACGGCGGCGTTCGACCTGCTGGGCGACGCCGAGAAGCGGGCCAAGTTTGACCGGGGCGAGATCGACGCCGACGGGCGCGAGCAGTTCCGGGGCGGCAATCCGTTCGGTCAGGGCGCGGGCGGCGGATTTGGATCGCGCGGCGGGCAGGCCGGCTTCGAGAACATCGATCTGGACGAACTGTTCGGCGGCATGTTTGGCGGTGGGGCGAGACCCGGCGGCGGGCGTGGCGGCTTTGGCGGCGGAAGCGTCGGCCGGGGTCAGGACGTCAAGGCAATGCTGGAGATCAGTCTGGAAGACTCGATCTCGGGTGCGACGCGGCGGATCCAGTTCTCGGACGGACGGACGCTGGACGTGGCCATCCCCAAGGGCGCGGGCGACGGGCAGACGATCCGCCTGAAGGGACAGGGCGCACCGGGTCGCGGCGGGCCCGCGGGGGATGCGCTGATCGAGCTGAAGGTCGCCAGGCATCCGGTGTTCACGCGGGATGGCGCGGACCTGACCATGGATCAGCCAGTGGCTCTGTATGACGCCGTGCTGGGCGGCAAGGTGCCGGTGCGGACGCCCGAAGGTACCGTCAGCCTGACCATTCCCAAGGGATCGAACTCGGGCAAGGTGATGCGACTGAAGGGACGCGGGGCGTTCCAGAACGGGCGACGTGGCGATCTGCTGGCGAAGCTTATGATCATGCTGCCGGAGGGCGACGACCGCCTGACACGGCTGGCGGAAACTGTGCGGGACGAAGGGCCGATCAAGCCCTTCCGGGACTGAGGCGAGAATGGCGAACAAGCCGAATGTGAAGCCCGCGCGGCCGTGGTTCTCGTCTGGGCCGACGGCCAAGCGCCCGGGCTGGTCAAGCCAGACGATCCCGCATGATCTTCTGGGGCGCGGCATCCGTGCTCCGGAGGTGGTGGAGCGGTTCGCCCACGGGCTGAGGCTGACGCGCGAACTGCTGCAGGTCCCGGACGACTGGGCGCTGGTCTATGTGCCGGGCTCGGACACGGGGGCGGTCGAGGCGGCCATGTGGTCGATGCTCGGCG
This sequence comes from Brevundimonas sp. NPDC092305, assembly GCF_044755415.1. Taxonomy (NCBI): domain Bacteria; kingdom Pseudomonadati; phylum Pseudomonadota; class Alphaproteobacteria; order Caulobacterales; family Caulobacteraceae; genus Brevundimonas; species Brevundimonas sp. NPDC092305. Next base: position 429,209 of record NZ_JBIVQY010000001.1, read on the forward strand.
AGCGGCCCGTGCAGGTGCTGGCGTTCGAGAACTTCGGCAAGGTGTGGGCGACCGACGCGGTCGAGCACCTGAAGCTGGAGCCGGAGGTGCTGACGGCGCCGTGGGGCCAGTTCCCGGACGTGTCCAGGGTCGACCCGAAGAAGGATGTAGTCTTTCCGTGGAATGGCACGACCTCGGGCGTACGGGCGCCGGGGTCGGACTGGATCGCGGCGGATCGCGAGGGGCTGGTGATCTGCGACGCAACCTCGGCCGCTTTCGCCATGGCCCTGCCTTTCGACAAGCTGGATGTCGTGACCTTCAGCTTCCAGAAGGCGTTGGGCGGCGAGGCCGGGCTGGGCGTGGCGGCGCTGTCGCCGCGGGCGATCCAGCGTTTGGATGATTATGAGCCGCCGCGGGCGGTTCCGAAGGTGCTGAGACTGAGAGACGGCAAGGGGTTTGATCGGACGCTGGCGACCGGATCGATGATCAACACCTTCAGCCTTTGGACGCTGGAAGACTGGATCGACGGGGTTGAGTGGGGGCTGTCGGTCGGCGGACTGGACGGGCTGATCGCGCGGACGGACGCGAACGCTGCGACGCTGGACGCATGGGTGCAGCGGACGGACTGGGTCGATTATCTGGCCGAGCCAGCGGTGCGGTCGACGACGTCGGTATGCCTGAAAATCGTCGATCCGCGCGTCGAGGCGATGGACGATGATGAGCGTCGCGAGGTGGTGACGCGGATGAAGGCTATGGTCGAGGACGAAGGCGCGGCCTTCGACATCGAGGGGCACCGGAATGCGCCTGCGGGGCTGCGCATCTGGTGCGGCTGCACCGTGGATGTCGCCGATGTCGAAGCGCTGACGCCATGGCTGGACTGGGCGTTCGCCACGGCGATGGCGGAATAATCCGGCCACGGCGGGACATCCGCCGATTCCCCGGCTATAGGCTGCGCCCGCATTCCGAAATCCCGGGCAGCGGAGACGAACCTTGGCGAACGTGGCGGTGGTCGGCGCCCAGTGGGGCGACGAGGGCAAGGGCAAGATCGTCGACTGGCTGTCGAACCGCGCCGATGTGATCGTGCGGTTCCAAGGCGGCCACAACGCGGGCCATACGCTGGTCGTAGACGGCAAGGTCTACAAGCTGGCGCTGCTGCCGTCGGGCGTGGTGCAGGGCAAGCCTTCGATCATCGGCAACGGCGTGGTGGTCGATCCGTGGCACCTGATCGGCGAGATCGAGAAGATCACGGCGCAGGGCGTGGCGATCACGCCGGACATCCTGACCATCGCGGACAACGCCTGTTTGATCCTGCCGATCCACCCGGCGCTGGATGTGGCGCGTGAGGCGGCGGCGAGCGCACCGGGGGCCAGGATCGGCACGACCGGGCGGGGCATCGGTCCGGCCTATGAGGACAAGGTGGGGCGCCGGGCGATCCGGGTCTGCGATCTGGCCAATGCCGATGATCTGAAGATCAAGATCGATCGGTTGCGGTCGCATCACGATCCTTTGCGGGCGGGGCTGGGGTTGGAGCCGATCGATCCGGAGGCGCTGCTGGCGCAACTGCTGGAGATCGCGCCGCAGATCCTGCCCTACGTGAAGCCGGCGTGGCGGGTGCTGGATCAGGCCCAGAAGGCGGGCAAGCGGGTATTGTTCGAGGGCGCGCAGGGCGCGTTTCTGGACGTCGACCACGGCACCTATCCCTATGTGACCAGCTCGAACACGGTCGCTGGACAGGCGGCGGCCGGCTCCGGGCTTGGGCCGCGGGGCGTCGGCTACGTGCTGGGGATCGTGAAGGCCTACACCACGCGGGTGGGCGAGGGGCCCTTCGCCTGCGAGCTGAACGACGCGGTCGGAGAGCATCTGGCGACCGTGGGGCGTGAGGTCGGGGTCAACACCGGGCGGGCGCGTCGGTGCGGCTGGTTCGATGCGGTGCTGGTGCGGCAGTCCGTGGCGATCAACGGCATCGACGGGATCGCGCTGACGAAGCTCGACGTGCTGGACGGGCTGGAAACGCTGAAGATTTGCGTGGGCTATCGGGTGAACGGCGAGGTGCTGGATTATCTGCCCTCGAGCCTTAAGGATCAGGCGGCCGCCGAGCCGGTGTTCGAGGAGCTGGAAGGCTGGAGCGAGAGCACCGCCGGGTCGCGCAGCTTCAAGGACATCAACGCCAATGCGATCAAATATGTGCGCCGGATCGAGGAGTTGATCGGCGCGCCTGTCGCATTGCTGTCGACCAGCCCGGAACGGGACGACACCATCCTGATGCGGGATCCCTTCCAGGGTTAACGGGTCAACCGGCCTTTAACGGTCACGGGCTATGATTTCGGCAGGTCCCGGAGGAAAGCCGGACGCCGCCGGAGAACGACCCTTGTTCGCCATGGATCGCCGCCTTGTCGCGAAGATCGAACCGACGATCCGCCGTGTGCTGATCGTCGATCCGAATCCGCATGGGGCCAAGCTGCTGCTCGACATCATGAAGGGCATGGGATCGCGCGATGTCGCGATCGAGCCGGACGAGGGGCGGGCTATGCGCATGGCGACCTCGCTGGAGCCCAGTCTGGTGTTCACCGAGTATTCGGGACCGGACCTGAATGGCGAGAGCCTGACGCGGTCGCTGCGCCGCTCGGTGCTGGCCTGTCGGCGGGCGCCGATCATCATGGTCACAGCGGAAGCGACCGCGACGACGATCAAGGCCGCTCGCGACGCGGGCGTTCACGAGTTCCTGAGAAAGCCCTTCACCAGCTCCGACCTGTTCAGGCGTGTCGAGAACGTGGCGCTGAAGCCGCGCGACTGGATCGAGGGCGTGGGCTATGTCGGGCCGGATCGCCGACGGTTCAACTCAGGCGAATACAACGGGCCGGCCAAGCGCAAGAACGATCGGAACAGCTCTGCGGGCGAGATGGTCGCCAATACGCGCGATCAGGCGATGCGCATTCTGACCGCCGCGCTTGACCAGTTCGACGCAGATCCGGCGCAGGCCGTGCGGGCCGTGCGTGAGCAGGCCGCGCAGCTGAAGGCGCTGGCGATGAAGACGGCCGACAGCCAGCTGGCCGTCGCCGTTGGCGCTCTTGAGGTGTCGATGGCGTCCGGGACGGTGACGCGGGATATCCTGACCGCCCCGATCCAGGGTTTGCTGGCGCTCTATCCGGTGGAACAGCTGAAACGCGCCGGCTGACGCCTGACCGAAGTCAGGCGTCGACCAGATTGCGTTCCTCGGCAGCGGCGCGCATCGCCTTTTGCAGCTTTTCGAAAGCCCGGACCTCGATCTGACGAACGCGCTCGCGCGAGACGCCGTACTGGCCGGCCAGCTCTTCAAGCGTGACCGGATCGTCCTTGAGACGGCGCTCGGTCAGGATGTGCTTCTCACGGTCAGTCAGCTCCTCCATGGCCTCTTGCAGAAGGCTCATGCGGATCGACTTTTCCTCGTCGTTGGCCAGCTGGGTCTCTTGCGAGACGGCCGTGTCGTCGGCGAGCCAGTCCTGCCATTCGCTTTCACCGTCAGCGCGGAGGGGCGCGTTCAGTGAGGCGTCGCCGCCGAGACGGCGGTTCATGTTGGTCACTTCCTCTTCCGACACGCCAAGCTTGGTGGCGATGGCGGAGAGGTGTTCGGGATGCAGGTCGCCTTCCTCGAAGGCCGAGATCTGGCTCTTGGCCTTGCGAAGGTTGAAGAACAGCTTCTTCTGCGCGGCGGTCGTGCCCATCTTCACGAGCGACCAGCTGCGCAGGATGTATTCCTGGATGGACGCGCGGATCCACCACATGGCGTAGGTCGCCAAGCGGAAGCCCTTGTCCGGATCGAATTTCTTGACCGCCTGCATCAGGCCGACGTTGCCCTCTGAGATCACCTCGCCGATCGGCAGGCCGTAGCCGCGATACCCCATGGCGATCTTGGCCACGAGACGAAGGTGAGAGGTCACGAGGCGGTGCGCGGCCTCAGGGTCCTGGTGCTCGGTCCAACGCTTGGCGAGCATGAACTCCTCGTCCTTCGCCAGCATCGGAAACTTGCGGATTTCAGTAAGATAGCGCGACAGTCCCTGTTCAGGCGACATTACCGCGAGCGTGCTGTTAGCCATTAGTCTGGTCCCTCCGACCGTATCAAACGAGCGGGTCCAACGGAGACGGCCACGATATGTGCGCCGACGCCTCACCCCTCAATGATGCAAATAGGAACGGGTTTCCGACTTCGTCAGAGGCGGATCGTCACACGAAAGCGTGACCGTTGCCCGGGCGCCACTTGCACCAAACGAGAGCTCATATAGTCCAGAGTGGGTCTTTAATCAAGACTTACTCGCTTTGACCATCTCCTGCTGCGCGCTATGACACCGGTAGACAATCGGGAGGCGGGCATGGCGCGGATTTCACGGCGGGAGGCGATAGCGGTCGCCGGAGGACTGGCGGGATCAGCGTTGATCGGAGACGTGGCCAAAGCGGCGGAAAGCGTTGAGCGCTGGGGCCTGCACGAAATTGCTCTGGAGGGGCCCAAGGAAGGCAATCCCTTCGCCGATATCGAGGTGAGCGCCCGGTTCACGCAGGGCCGAACAGCGATCGAGACGCCGGGCTTCTACGACGGCGACGGCGTGTATCGCGTCCGTTTCTCCCCGCCGGATACAGGAGAATGGAGATGGACGACGCAGAGCAACGCCCCGCTGATGAACGGGCGTGAAGGCCGTTTCACGGTTACGGCGCCATCGAACGGCAACCACGGCCCCGTTTCGGTGGTCGGCTATCACTTTGCCCATGCGGACGGGACGCCGTTCCGTCAGATCGGCACAACCAGCTATGGCTGGACCCATCAGCCGGAGGCCATGCGCCGGCTGACGCTGGAGACGATGCGGCGGGCGCCGTTCAACAAGATGCGGATGGCGGTGTTTCCCAACGCATCGCTGAAAACCAACGTCGGACCTCTGCCCTTCGCGCGAACGGGAGAAGCGGACAGGGACTGGGATGCGTCACGCTTCGATCCCGCCTTCTTCCAGCGACTGGAGGCGTCGGTGGCGGCCTTGGGCGCGTTGGGGGTTCAGGCGGATGTGATCCTGTTCCATCCCTATGACGGCAAGTACGGTTTCGACGAGATGAGCGCGGCGGTAGACGAGGCCTACCTGCGCTATGTGGTGGCGAGGCTGGCGGCGTACCGGAACGTCTGGTGGTCGCTGGCCAATGAATTCGATATTCTGAAAACCAAGACCGAGGCGGACTGGGATCGGCTGTTCCAGATCGTGCGCGAGGCCGATCCCTATGGGCGGCCGAGGTCGATCCACAACTGGCGGACGCTGTACGACAACGGCAAGCCGTGGGTGACGCACTCCAGCATCCAGAACGGCTCGGCGGTGCTGGATGACGCTCGGGCGGAGACCTATCGCAGCGTCTGGAAGAAGGCCGTGATCTTTGACGAGGTTTGCTACGAAGGCTCGCTGAACGAGCGTTGGGGCGACCTGACAGGTCCGGAAATGGTCAGGGCGTTCTGGCACGGGCTGATCGCCGGGACCTATGTCGGCCATAGCGAATGCCTGCCGACCGAGCCCGGCGGTGGCTTCTGGCTGGGTGAGGGCGGCGAGCTGAGAGGCGAGAGCGCGCCCCGGCTGGCGTTCCTGAAGTCGATCATGGAGGCGGGGCCGACGCCTGGAATCGAGCCGATCGACAAATGGTGGGAACAGCACCTGGGCGGCGTCCCGGGCCGGTATTACCTGCGATATTTCGGGGACGAGGCGCCGACGGAATGGGCGGTCGACCTGCCGCGCGACGACCTGACAGGCGGGGAGCGGTTCAAGGTCGACTTGATCGACACATGGAACATGACGATCGAACCGGTTCCCGGTGAGTTCGTCATGCGACAGAAGCCGAATACCCGGTACTTTTTCAGCGACCCGGAGCGGCCCACAATCGCCCTTCCCGCACGACAGTGGATGGCTGTCCGGGTGACGCGGGTGGAAAACGGCTGATCAGCCGGGCACGCGCATCGTCCCATGCCCGGGCGTCGCCGTCGCGCTTCTCGGGGTGGACACCTTGCAGGTCGCGGATTTCCTCGGCGATGTCCGCAGGATTGCCGGCGTAGGGTGGCAGGCCTTCCGCAGCGGAGAAGGCCATGACGGCCGAGGCGTCCTGAGCCTCTGGATTGGGTGCGGCTTCGACGGTGACGCGACCGCCGGCCCAACGGATGGCGTTGACGATCTGGTCGTGAAAGCGGGGATCGGCCCAGGTCGACGGTGTATGGCCGAGGTTGGTGTAGAAGAGCCGCCCCTGACCGATCTGGCGGATCCATGTGACGGGAACTGGGTAGGGCCGACGGAGCGGGCCGTAACCCATGTCGAGCGTCTGGAGCACGCGTACGCGCGACGGGTCGAATCCCGCGTATTGATAAATCTCCTCGGCGAACCGCGTCCCGTTCGGCCAGCTTGTGGCGAGCCCGACTGGCGGTCCCATCGTCGACAGGCGAATGGGCGTCCCTTCGGTCCACGGATGACCGTCGAAGCGACCACCCAGGAAGGCAGTCCAGGCGGCCTCTCCCCCCTCGAACGCGAGCGAGGTGTCGGCTGCGCTGTGGATGCCGACGAAGCCGCCACGCCCGCTCTCGATCCAGGCGACGATGGCGTCCCATGTGGCCCGATCGATTGGCAGCGCGCCGGTCGTGCTGAAGATCAGGACATCCAGTTGTGCAAGTCGCGCAGGCGTGATGTCGCGGGCGTCCTGCGTCAGCTCGAGCGTGAAGGCGCCGCTATCTCGCGCCATATCCTGCAAGGCGATCTCGGACAGGGACAAGCCGCCCTCTGGCCGACGGACCGTCTCGTGGACGAAGCCCACGGACTGCGAAAGGTAGAGCGCCCGGATGGGCTCCGCAGCGGCCGAGGTCGGCCCAGTCATGACGAGGAGAAAGCCGATAAGGACGAGAGTCGCAAACGGGAGCCTAGAGACCGAGGATCGTTCGGTAGGTCGGGTGAACCACATCGGCGTGCTCCGGGTGCTTCTGCAGATATGCGGAGAAGAAGGGGCATACCGGCAGGATGAGCAAGCCCCGGCCGCGCGCGTCGTCGATCACGTGCCTTGCCAGTCGACTGGCGATGCCCTTCCCCTCAAGCGCTTCCGGCACGAGCGTTTCGGTGATCATCAGGTTGGGGTCGGAGAGGTTGTAGGTCACGATCGCCATCTGGTCGCCGATGGCCAGTTCGTAGCGGTGGGCCTCTGTGTCGTTGCGAATGTCGGAATCGGTCATGGGTGTTTCTCAGAGTTCAGCAAGCAGGTGTTCGAGGTCGCGCATGTCGGCTGGCGGCGCGGTTTCAAACCGCAGACTCTGGCCGGTGACGGGATGAACGAAGCCCAGCACGGCGGCGTGGAGGGCCTGACGTGTCAGGCCGGCCTCGGCGATCGCGGTGCGCACCGGGATCGACGGGCTGCCTGAGCCGTAGACCGGGTCGCCGAGGATAGGTGCGCCTCTGGACGCCAGATGGACGCGGATCTGGTGGGTCCGGCCCGTATGCAGGGTGCAGGCGACGCGTGCGGCCAGCGGTGGACCTCCGGCGCGCGCGGGCTGGCCGAAGGTCTGCTGGACGACATAGTCTGTTATCGCCTGCCGTCCGCCGGAGCGGAGGACCGCCATTTTCTTGCGATCCGAGGATGAGCGGCCGATCAGGGTTTCGATGCGACCCTTCGCAGGATCGGGCGCACCGCGGGTCAGCGCGATGTAGGTGCGTTCGATGTCGTGGGTCGCAAACAGCGCGGACAGGCCGGCATGGGCGCGATCCGACTTCGCGGCGACCATGACGCCGGATGTATCCTTGTCCAAACGGTGGACGATGCCGGGACGGGCGACGCCGCCGATGCCGGACAGACTGTCGCCGCAGTGGGCCAGCAGGGCATTGACGAGGGTGCCGGTCTCATTGCCCGGCGCGGGATGCGCGGCCATACCGGCGGGTTTGTCGAGCACAATCAGGTCTGTGTCCTCGAACAGAACCGTCAGCGAGATGTTTTCAGGCTGCGGATCGGCGGGCGCAACCGGCGGGATAGCGACCTGATAGAGGCCGGGCAGGGCCTTCGATGAGCCGGAGCTGACCGGCTGGTCGTCGCGGGTCACCGCGCCTTCGACGATAAGAGCCTGAAGTCGGGCGCGTGACAGCTCGGGGAAGGCCTTGGTGAGCGCCTTGTCGACGCGAACGCCAGCTTCGTCGATGCGCGCGGTGAGGACCGTTGCATCGTCCTCGTCAGTCATGATCGGTTCATCTGACACGTGTCGATCTAGCACGTAGCGTAGCCGTGGGGACAAGGGTCCATGCGGGCGACGGGAGGAAAGACGATGTTGAGGCTGGTGATCGCCGGGGCGGCGGTCGGGTTGGGGGCGGTGCTGCTGAGCAGCTGCGCGACGATGAGCGAAGACCAGTGCATGGCCGGCGACTGGGGCGGTCAAGGTCTGAAGGACGGCGCTGAAGGCTTGCTGATGAGCCGGCTGGAGGATCACGCCAAGGCCTGCGCCAAGGTGGGCGTGGTCCCGGATGAGCGGGCCTATTTCTCGGCGCGTGAAGACGGGCTTCGGCGGTATTGCACGGTCGAGGGCGGGTTCGAGTTCGGTCGGCGAGGCTCGGAATATCGCGGCGTCTGTCCGGCCGAGCTGGAAGGGTCGTTCTTGCCGGCCTACCGGGATGGCCAGATCGTCTACACCGCCGAGTCCGCGCTCTCGACGGCGGAAAGCAATGTGAGCTCGGCCGAGGGCAGACTGTCCGATCGGCAGGACAAGCTGGCGGACAAGGAACGTGAGCTCGGGCAGGACGGCTTGACCGATGCGCAGCGTGAGCAAATCCGCAACCGCATCCGGGAAGTTCGGGAGGAGATACGCGATGCGCGCCGCGATCTGAGATCGGCGGAGAACGATCTGGAATACGCCCGGAGCCAGGCGGAAGATGTCCGCTACCGTTTCCGCGACATCTACGGCTACTGGTGACAGGGGCCTGACAAGAAAAAAGCGGCCGATGTTTCCATCGGCCGCTTTCGTCTGTGGGCTTTGACTGTCGTCTAGAAGCGAGCCGTCAGGCCGACCGAGTAACGGCGGCCGAGGGTGTCGTAGGTCGACGGATCGGTGTTGGCCTGAACGCCCGGCGCGTAGATCGCCGGTTCTTCGTCGGTCAGGTTGTTGACCGTGGCGCGCAGCGACACCGTGTCGTTGATGGCCCAGCTGGCGTTGAGATCGAAGTAGTCCTTGGACGGGATCTCGTTCGTGGTGCTGAACTGGGTCATCTCGCCGATGCGGCGCCAGCGAACGCCGAAGCCGAAGCCGTCGTTGCTCCAGCCGATCGAAGTCAGCGCCTTCCATTCCGGGAAGGTGTTGCCGAAGACGCTGTCGATGGTGCCGGTGCGGTCGGTGTAGAGACCGTTCGGCACGTCCTGACGTTCGCGGTTTTCGAGCCAGCCGACGACAACGTTGATGTCGAGCTGTCCCCAATCCGGCAGGCCGATGTCGCCCATGACCAGACGCCAGTCGAGCTGTGCGTCGATGCCCGAGGTCTTCAGCTGGGCCAGGTTGGCGTTCAGCTCGCGAGCCTCGAACACGTTGCCCGACAGAGGATCGCGCGTGAACAGCTGGCAGTAGCCGTTGTTCGGATCGTAGGTCGGGTTCTGGCCTTGCGCGTTGAAGCAGCCTTGCAGCTGGGTCGCGGCGCCGATGGCGGCGATCACGTTGTCGATGGTGATGTCATAATAGTCGACCGAGGCCGACATGCCCGACAGCCAAGGATTGCTCCACGGAGAGGTGATGACGGCGCCGACCGTGAAGGAGTCGGAAGTTTCTTCCTCGAGATTCGGGTTACCGCCGGTGACGCCGCCCACCTGGTTGTTACCGTAGGTGTAGGTGTCGATGACCGAAGCCGGCACGCCTTGCGCGAGGCACAGCGCGCGAACCGCAGCGGCGTTGGCGCCATTCCGGTAGCTGCTGCGCGTATCGCAGGGATCGCCGGCGTTGGCGGTGGTCACGGCGCCGATGGCCGGGAAGCTGGTGTTCAGCGGCGCATAGAGTTCGCCGATCGACGGAGCGCGGACCGAGTGCTGGATGCCGCCGCGGATGCGGAGCATGTCGAACACCTGCCATTCCAGATCAGCGCGGTAGGCGTCGAGGAAGCCGACCGTGTTGTAGTCCGAGATCCGGTAACCCAACGTCAGATCAAGTTGTTGGATGAACGGAACGTCGCTGATCAGCGGCACCAGGGTTTCGACGAAGTACTCGACCGAGTTGGTCACGCCCGACAGCGGTTGGCTGGGGTTGAAGCCGGCGATTTCCGAACCGCCGACGTTGCCGCCGTCCGGCAGACCGTTCGCACCGAGGTGCGGGGTCGTCGGATTGACGCGGGCCAGCGAGGCGTCCGGACGGAAGTCGTAGTCGTCCTGACGGTACTGGATACCAGCGGCGAAGCGCATTTCACCGGCGGGCAGGGTCAGCAGGCCGCCCTGCAGCGAGGCTTCGACGACACTCTGCTCGTAGGTCGTAACGTTCTGCGAGGTGCGGCCAATGAAGGCCACGCAAGCGGCGGACAGGGCGTTGTCGCCTTCGAAGTCGAAGCCGCCGGCGCACAGGGTGCGACCGCCGTCAGGCGCGTCGAGCAGTTGTTGGACCGCCGAACGGGAGACGTTGCCCGTCTGGACGGTGACCCGCTCCATCCGGCCCTGCTGGGCGTAGATGTCGTAGGTCCAGTCGCGCAGGCCGACGAGATCGCCACGAACGCCGACGGTGCCTTGATAGACGGTGTAGTTTTCCGTCGCGCGACGGCCGCCCAGCGAGGTGAAGCGCTTGTCGAGGCGGAACGAGCCGGCCGGGTTCGGACGGGCGTTCAGCAGGCTGCGCAGACCCGCGGTGATGAATGGGTTAGTCGACGGAACGCGGAAGCCGGTCGCGGCCGAGGCGGGCGTGGCCGCCAGTTCGTTGGCCGACTCATACTGGGTGAAGAGCAGGTTGCCGTAGACTTCAGCGGCGTCACTCAGTCGATAGCTGGCGCCAGCGTAGGCGTTCCAGCGATCGAGCGGCAGCTGCATATAGTTCAGTGGGCCGGTGTTGTAGGCGAAGCTGCCCTGACCGGCGACGTTGAAGCCGTCGTACTCGATGCCGCCCGGGCTCTTGAAGTTGCGGTTCAGCGTGTAGCTGAAGACCGAACCGTCCTGGTTGAAGCCGAAGGAACCGCCCGGCGCGACGCAAGGCGCGTTGGCATTGCTCGGGATCGGGCAGACCGTCGGCGTGCCGAAGGTCGTGTTCAGGAAGGCTTGCGACGGCTGGTTGCCGGCATCGAACACCGCGTTGCCGAGCGGCGATGCGGCCGAGGCGCCCGAGATCGACGAGAACTCGCGGTCGCGGTTGTAGATCAGGCCGCGAGTCGAGCGGCCTACCGACAGGACCATGTTGCCCCGGTCGTCGGCGAGGTTGCCGCCGAGCGTGATGGAGTAGGCCTCGGTCGCGCCGTCGTCACGATCGGTGACGCCGTACTGGGCGTCAAACTGGACGCCTTCGAAGCGCTCGTTGAGGATGAAGTTGGCCACGCCGGCGAGGGCGTCCGAACCGTAGGCGGCTGAAGCGCCGCCCGAAATGACTTCGACGTTCTGGATCAGCGGCGTCGGGATGATGTTGACGTCGACCGTACCGTCCGAGTTCGACGGAACGACGCGGCGGCCGTTCATCAGAACCAGCGTACGCTGGGTGCCCAGACCACGAAGGTTGATGTTGGCCTGACCGCCGTTCGACGGGTTGTTCGAGGTCGAGTTGATCGACGGCACGAACTGCGGAAGGTCGTTGATCAGGGTGTCGATGGTCACCGAGCCGGTGTCCTGGAAGTCTTCCTGACCGACCGTCACGATCGGGCTGGTCGACACATAGTCCTGACGGGCGATGCGCGAACCGGTGACGACGATGTCGTCAACCTGGGTTGCGGGATCCTGCGTCGGCTCACCCTGCGGCGGGGTGCTTTGCGCCTGGGCTGCCGACGTCATGGCCAAGGAGGCGGCGACGACCGTCAGGCCGCCGATCATGGTCGAGCCGAGCAGGCGGTTGCGAAACTGGGTTCGGGTCAAAGTGGAGTTCTCCTGAGAACGGCACACAGGCAGGGCCTGTCCCCCCCACCGAAGTCAGTGGAGATGCGGCGGAGAGTCAGGGATCATCGTTCGCCGGTCAATGATAATGGCAGTTCTGCGACATTTTGGTTCCGTACTGTTACGCTTTCATCACTCATGAATTATAACACTGGCCCAACCCAAGAAGAGGCGAGCCTTTATGTCGCGGCATTTGATACCGGTTGCATTAGCAACCAGCGTTGTTCTGTATTCGCCTTTCGCCCATGCTCAGTCCCAGCAGCGGGCGCCCGCTTTGACCGGTGTGATCGAGTGCAAAACGATCCCGGAGGCGGTTGCGCGACTGGCATGTTACGACCGCGCCGTGGAAGCGCTGGACGCGGCCGAACGCACGGGTGAAGTGACGGTGGTCGACCGGGATCAGGTGCGAGAAGCCCGCAACAGGCTGTTCGGGTTCAACGTCGGTTCACTGAGCCTGTTCGACCGTCCGGGCGAAGCGAAGGTCGAGGCGCTGGAAACGACCTTGGCGTCCGCGCGACAGCAGGGGCGGGGAGCATGGGTCTTCACGCTGGCGGACGGGTCGGTCTGGCGGCAGATCGACAGCGAACAGATTTCCGGCACACCGAGGGCTGGCCAATCTGTGCGCATTCGCGAGGCTGCGATGGGCAGCTATATGCTGAGTGTCAACGGCGCGCGCTCGGTACGCGCGCGCCGGGAGCAATAGGGCGGTCTCAGGCCGCCTTCTTTTCCAGCTTTGATTCCCACTGGCCCAGAGAGGCGAGGCCGTTCATGCGGGCGCGGTGGTGGAAGGCGGCCTGGGCCTTGGCGACATTCTCGGCCTTGCCCGACCAGGCGCGTTGCGGCGCGGCCTGAAGGGCGCGGCCGTACGAGAAGGTCATCTTCCACGGGAAGCCGCCAATGCGGTTCATGGCGTCGAGATGGGCGGTGGCCTGTTCATCCGTCTGGCCGCCCGAGAGGTAGGCGATGCCAGGAACGGCTGAAGGGACGGTCGCCTTCAGCGCGGCGATGGTGCGTTCGGCGACTTCTTCGATGCTAGCCTGACGAACGCTGCCCTTGCCCGATATGACCATGTTGGGCTTCAGCACGATCCCTTCCAGCGCGACGCGCTGTTCCGACAGTTCGTTGAAAACGGCCTGCAGCACCTGACGGGTGACTTCGTCACAGCGGGCGATGTCGTGGGCGCCGTCCATCAGCACCTCGGGCTCGACGATCGGAACGATCTGCTCCTGCTGGCAGATGCGGGCGTAGCGGGCCAAGGCGTGAGCATTGGTCTTGATGGCGCCCCAGCTCGGGATGCCGTCGGCGATGTCGATGACGCCGCGCCATTTGGCGAAGCGCGCGCCGCGCTCGTAGTGGGCGCGCAGACGCTTGGATAGCCCGTCGAGGCCCTTGGTCGCCGTCTCGCCGGGGAAGCCGGCCATCTTGGACGCGCCCTTGTCGACCTTGATGCCCGGGATCGAGCCCGCGGCGGTGATCAGATCGACCAGCGGCGTGCCGTCGGCGGCGTCCTGATACAGGGTCTCCTCGAACAGGATGACGCCGGAGATGTGCTCGCGCATCGTCTGTTCGGCGCGGAACATCAGCTCGCGATAGTCGCGGCGGTTCTCCTCGGTGTTCTCCACACCGATGGCGTCGAAGCGCTTCTTGATGGTGCCGGTGGACTCGTCGGCCGCGAGGATGCCCTTGCCGGGCGTGACCATCTGCTGGGCCACCGCGTTGAGCGCCGCCAGATCCATTGAAGCCTCCTGATGCCGACTGTTTGTTGCGCGGTGCTTTAGTCCGGAGTCGCCGGAAAGTCACGCAATGTTACAGACGCGCGACGCTAGCCCCGCCAGCGTTGCCGCGCGGCCACGTCAGACGTTCAGCGCCTCGACGCCGGGCAGAGGCTTGCCCTCCATCCATTCGAGGAAGGCGCCGCCTGCGGTGGACACAAAGGTCATGTCGTCGGCCTTCCTTGCATGGTTCAGGGCGGAGACCGTGTCGCCGCCGCCCGCGACGGCGACCAGCTTGCCGGCCTTGGCGAGCTCAGCGGCATGCTTCGCGGCCGCGACGGTAGCGGCGTCGAAGGGCGGCACTTCGAAAACGCCCAGCGGTCCGTTCCAGATCAGCGTTTTCGAGGCGTCCATGGCGGCGGTGAGGCGGGCGATCGTTTCAGGACCGGCATCCAGAATCTTGTCGTCGGCCGACAGGGCGTCGCCAGCCTTGACGGTACGGGAAGCGGCGCCCGGCTTGACCTCGGTTGAGACTACGAGGTCGACGGGCAGCAGCAGTTCGCAGCCCTTGACCTTCGCCTCGGCCATGATCTCGCGAGCGGTGTCGGCCATGTCCTTTTCGGCCAGCGAGCCGCCGATATCGATCCCCTGAGCGAACAGGAAGGTGTTTGCCATGCCGCCGCCGATGGCGAGACGGTCCAGCTTGCCGACGAGGTTCTTCAGCAGGTCCAGCTTGGTCGAGACCTTGGCGCCGCCGACGATGCCGATGACGGGCTTCTGCGGATTGCCGAGGGCGGCGTCCAGAGCGTCCAGCTCGCGGCGCATGGACTCGCCGGCGTAGGCAGGCAGCAGGCGGGCGAGGCCCTCGGTCGAGGCGTGGGCGCGGTGGGCGGCGGAGAAGGCGTCGTTGACGTAGATGTCGCCGAACTCAGCCAGTTGGCGGGCAAAGGCGGGGTCGTTCTTCTCTTCGCCTGGGTGGAAGCGGACGTTCTCCAGCAGGGCCACGCCGCCGGCGTCGAGGTCGGAAATCACGGCCTTGGCGGCGTCGCCGATGCAGTCTTCAGCGAAACGTACGGGCGCGCCGAGCAGATCGGACAGTGGCCGCACCAGCGGCTGCAGACTCATGGACGGAACGCGCTGACCCTTGGGCCGGTCGAAGTGGGCCATGAGAGCGACCTTGGCCCCGGCGTCGCGTAGCTTCTGGATCGTCGGCAAGGCCACGCGCAGGCGGGTGTCGTCCGTGATCCGGCCGTCCTCCATCGGGACATTGAAGTCCACGCGGACGAGGGCGGTCTTGCCCGCGAGGGGGCCTGCGTCATCGAGGGTTCGGAAGGTCATCCAAGCATCCAGTTCAAGGTCTACCCCACGACCACAGGCCGTATATCAGAACGAGGCTAACGACGGCGCCTGCCGCCAAGGTCAGCAACAGCAGAATGCTGATCACACGGTTACACAGCGCTGAACCGCGGAAGCATCGATAGAGCCCGAACAACCAGACTGCAGGGGCGACGAAACAGATCCATGCGCCTCTCCAATCGACGTGAGCTCTTCCCTCCGTCGTCAAAACGCCCGCTACGGTGCTCGGCAGGAACAACAACGCGTAGAGAGTGATGGGCGCTGATAGTACCAGAAGGGTCGCCAGCGCCCATCGCATCCTAGAGGAACTTCGCCATCACCAGCGCCGTGTCCGCCATCCGCGTCGCGAAGCCCCATTCGTTGTCGTACCAGCTCAGCACGCGGGCCAGCTTGCCGTCGACGACCTGGGTCTGGGGCAGGGCGGCCGTGGAGGAGGCGGCGATGTGGTTGATGTCGTGCGAGACCAGCGGGTCGGTGGTCACGGCCAGCACGTCCTTCATGGGTCCGTCAGCGGCGGCCTGAAGCGCGGCGTTGATTTCCTCGACGGTCACCTCGCGACCGGCGACGACCTTCAGGTCAACGACCGAAACGTTCGGGGTCGGGACGCGGATCGAGGAGCCGTCCAGCTTGCCCTTCAGTTCCGGCAGAACCAGACCCAGCGCCTTGGCCGCGCCGGTCGAGGTCGGGATCATGGACAGGCCGGCGGCGCGGGCGCGGTACAGGTCCTTGTGCATCGTATCCAGCGTCGGCTGGTCGCCGGTGTAGCTGTGGATCGTGGTCATGTAACCGCGCTCGATGCCGAACAGGTCGTGCAGGACCTTGGCGACCGGGGCGAGAGCGTTGGTGGTGCAAGAGCCATTGGACACGACGATGTCGTCGGTGGTCAGGGTCTCGTGGTTGACCTTGTAGACGATGGTCTTGTCTGCGCCGTCGGCAGGAGCCGACACCAGCACGCGCTTGGCGCCGGCGGTCAGGTGGGCCGAGGCCTTGTCCTTCGCGGTGAAGATGCCGGTGCATTCGAACGCGATATCGACGCCAAGATCGGCGTGCGGCAGCTTCGAGGGATCCCGCTCGGCCGTGACGCGGATCTTGCCCGTGCCCACGTCGATCCAGTCCTCGCCCGAGGTCACCGTGCCGGGGAAGCGGCCGTGAACGCTGTCATAGCGAAACAGGTGGGCGTTGGTTTCCACTGGACCCAGATCGTTGATCGCCACGACCTCGATGTCCTTGCGGCCATGTTCGACGATCGAGCGAAGGACAAGACGGCCGATGCGGCCGAAGCCGTTGATGGCGACGCGGACGGTCATGGGTAGAGCTCCTGGGAGGCGCGTTGGGATTGGCGCTTCAATGGAACTCCGCGCCGCCGGATTCAACCCCGCGCCTGTAACATGGCGTGATGAACTGTAACGCTTCGACGTGAAGCGCAGCTTTCTACTGCAGGAAGCTGCGCTTCACCTCGGCCATCAGGGGATTGGTCTGGTTCGCGAGCCAGCCGTAGTTGATGGTCCAGATAATGGTCCCGCCCACCGCCGTCGCCGGATTGCGGACCCATGCCCCCTTGGCGCGGATGGAATCTTCATTCTCGTAAGAGAGCATGCCGACGGCATCGGGCCATTCCGCGGGGTTATATCCTCCGGGGTAGTCATCGAGGGGATAACTACGATATCCGACCTGGAAGTCAGGGTCGAAGGTATAGTCTCCCTGAGTCAGGAAGCCGAGCTTGTGCAGTTCGTTATAGGCCAGAGGCCCATCGTTCAGGATGAGTTGGGTAGTAGCGCTCAGGTTCTGGCGGGGCCTCTGGATGTCCGGCGTATAGTAGATGCCGAACAGGCCGATGCCGATGCCGATCTTGCTGCGGGGCACGCCGGTCGCGACGTAGGCTTTCACGCTGGTGTCCAGATCATACGGAGTCGTTGGGCTCGCGCCGTAAATCGGGCCGCTCAGCCACGACTGCCAGCCGGGAGCATTGTACGCGGTGCCGATGCCGTAGCTCATCAGATTGAACTGATCGACCATATTGGCGACGTCGGCTTCCCACTGCTCAACCCGGCCCCCGGGCTCGAGGAAGTTGATGTTCTTGGGGTACCACGGGAAGGTGATGATCACCTGACGTCCTGCGCCCTGATATCGCGGCCGGGAGTTGGCTTCCGCCCGAAGATCAGTGATCAGCGCCATCAATCGGCGGCGGGCTTCGGCTTCCGGAATGTTCCGGTCGTTCGGGGAGCTCAGATAGTCTTCCCAGTCGACGTCGATGCCGTCGTAGTCCTGCGCCACCATGTAGTCGACGAGTCGACGGACGAAGGTGGCCCGGATGCCGTTGGCGGTTGATGCATAGAAGCCTGCCCCGTCACCCACGCCGCCAAGCATGAGGAGCGCCTTGGCCCCGGCGGCATGCGCGCGAGACACAGCGTACTGCTCAACGGTCTGGGAGCCATATGGAGAACCGGCATGTTGTTGGGCCGACACCGCGCCCAACTGAACCGTGCCGGGCGCGCCTTGCAAGGTGCCGCCACCCGGCGCCACGCGGGCGAAGACGAAGTGAGTCATCGTGGTCATGTCGACCAGATGCGGCTCATAGGTGTGCCAGTCGTAGCCGGCGTAGTAGCCGGTTACCCAAGGTCTGGTCGTGGTCTGGGGCGCGGCGGTGACCGTGATGGCCGCGGTTGCGCTGCGGCTTGTCTCGGCGGCGCTGGCCGCTCTGATCTGATAGGTCCCCGCGACCGTCGGTGCGGTGTAAAGGCCGGTCGCGCTGATCGCGCCATTGGCCGCGCCGCCCTCGACGCTCCAGTTGCATTGGGTATTCGCTGATCCGGTGACCGTGCAGGTGAACTGTTGCGTCGCTGAGGCAGCGATAGTCGCCGTCGTCGGCGTGACGTTGATCTGGACCTGTTGCGCCGGAGGTTCCGGTGGAGATTGCTCCCCGCCAGAACCTCCACCGCCGCCACACCCCGCCAAGGTGAGGGCCACACCAAGAACAACGGCAAACCGAAACATACTGTACACGTCCCTGAAAGGTCGTTGGGCGGAGGGGGCGTGTACCGACAATGCGCTCCAGGGCGGACGCGTTCGACCACCCTGGTCGCAGCCAGGTCGGCGCTCGTCGCAGGCCTCCGGCCAAGCTTCAGGCGTTGTTTGTCGCCGTCGAATCCAGCCTGAGTAGGGCTTCCAGTCCGCCGCCGGACCGGTTGCGCACAATCACATCGCCGCCATGCGCCCGGGCGGCCTGACGCGCCACGGTAAGGCCGAGACCGGCGCCGCCCGTCTCGCGGTTGCGCGACGCCTCGCCGCGGTGGAAGGGGTCGAACACAGCCTCGAGCTCCGCGTCCGGGAGGCCGGGCCCGTCGTCCTCGATGCGTATGACGGGCGCCTGCTCGACCCGTTCGGCCGTGACACGCGCAGCGCCGGCGAACTTCACGGCGTTGCCGATCAGATTGGTCAACGCTCGTCGCAGAGCCGCCGGATCGCCGTCGACGGGCAGGTAGGCGTCGCGGATGAAGGTCACATCCGTGCCCGTCTCCGAAAAGCCCTGAACGCAATCGGCGGCCAGATCCGCCAGATCGAACCGCTCGCGCCGTTCGGATGGCGTTTCACCGCGCACATAGGCCATGGCCTGACCGATCAGGGCGTCCATTTCCTCGATATCGGCGGCCATACGGTCGCGGACAGGGTCCGGCGCCTGTTCTGCGCGGAAGCGCAGGCGGGTCAGGGGTGTACGGAGGTCGTGAGCGATCGCCGCGACGGTCTGGGTCCGTTTGCGGACGTGGTCCCGAAGAGACCCCTGCATGTCGTTGAAGGCCGTGATCGCGGTGCGGACCTCGCTTGGACCGGTCGCCGGCAGGGGAGCCGCCTCGGGGTCCGCTCCCAGCCGCGCGGCTGCATCGGCGAACACCCGGATGGGACGCGTCAGACGACGCCCCATCCACCAGACCAGCGGCGCCAGCAGCAGCATCGAAATGCCGAACCCGAGCAAGAGCCGCTTTTGCCAGGGGGCCAGCCAGCCGCGAGGTGGCTCCACAACCGCCCATCGCCCGTCATCGAGTTTCAGCGCGGCGGAGAAAGGCGGAAAGGTCAGATTGTTGGAGAGGATTGTGACACGCTCGATCCGACGAGGCGCATCAGGACCTTGTGCCCGGTTCAACGCGCCCTGCAACACGATGGGCAAGTTCTGTGAAGCCGCGGACGGGCGCTCGGCGGATTGAATCGTGTGAGTCTGTGGACGACCCGGGCGGACCGGTGATGATCTGAGGACCATCATGTTCGATGCATTGCCAGTGAGTGTTATGCGGCTCTCTGGAGGAGACGACCTCACTTGAACCCGGTCCTTCGAGACCTGAAGTTGCTCCACCAGCCCATCCCTGATCATGTTGGACAGCACGCCGACTTCGCGCTCTGGCGGGTTAGATTGGCCCTTGTCGAACATGGGGAGCGCGCTTGTAAGGCGGCGCTTCAAGGGCCGGCCATCGCTGGTTTCGGCGGGCTCGCCCCTCAGAGCTGCGGCAGCCTGTTCGACAGTGAAGCCGGTCGGTTTCGGCTCGGGCGACAGCACAACAACGCCAAACGCCACAGCCTGGCTCATGACGACGGCGAACACCGCCAACGTCGCCACCTGAACCCAGATTGGAAGGGCAGAGGGACGTTTCACGCGCCGACCTTGTCGACGCGCACGTCGAAGATATAGCCCTCGCCACGCCGCGTCTGGATCATCTCGAGACCTGAGCCATCATCCAGCTTCTTCCGCAGGCGGCTGATCTGGACGTCGACGGCGCGGTCGAAGACTTCGCTGTCCGCGCTGCGGGCGCGATCCAGCAACTGTTCGCGGGTCAGGACACGCCGCGCCGACTCCGCGAACGCCTTCAGCAGCGCGAACTCGCCCGCCGACAGGCCGACATTCCGGCCGTCCGGACGCGACAGCTCCCTGCGCAAAAGGTCCAGCCGCCAGCCGGCGAAGGTCAGGGCGGGGCCGGATTTTGCCGCACCCTCCCGCGGTCGACGCAGGACCGCGCGAACCCGGGCCAGCAACTCCCTCGGATTGCAGGGCTTTGCCAGATAGTCGTCTGCGCCCAGTTCCAGCCCGATGATGCGGTCCGTTTCTTCGCCCATGGCGCTGAGCATCACGACCGGCGGCCCGCCCGTGCCCGACAGCCGGCGGATGACGGACAGCCCGTCCTCGCCCGGCATCATCAGGTCCAGCACAATCAGGTCGGGCGTCCGCGCCGCCATGGCGCGATCCATTTCCGCGGCCGAGGCCGCTCCCACAGCATCGTAGCCGTGCTGTGAGAGATAGTCGGTCAGGACCTCCCGGATGCCCGGATCGTCATCGACCACGAGGATGCGGGCGGCGTCGTCATTGCTCATCGACCCATCCTGAACGACAAATTCGCCGCCATCATTTCAGCGGTGAAACAAAATCTCGCCCGGCTGGAAGGCGGACACAAGTCGACGAAGCTCGACGGTCGGACGCGAGCCATACAGTCGGATCCTGAAGGGCGCGGCCCGGAGATCGAACATTGCCAGCCACTGATCCGCTGTCCTACGTTCGGCGAATGCGGACAGGTCAGTGGCGGTCAGGTCTTTTGGCGACGCTTGTCGCGTGCCTTGCGCTCGCTGCGCCGCCTTCAGCTGCGGTTTCGGGCGACAGGGGTGCGCCCGCCAGAGCTGAGGTTTCGAACGATCGTGGTGAAACCAACCGCCGGGTGTTCGACGCCGTCTGGAACGAGGTCCGCAACCAGTACTACGACGCCCGCTTGCATGGGGTAGACTGGGAAGAGGCGCGTCGATCCTATCGCCCCGAGGCGCTCGCGGCGACGGACGACCGGGCCCTGTACCGGGTTCTCGGCCGGATGCTGGACCTGCTCGACGACGATCACGCCTCCGTCGCCGCGCCCGCCATGGCGCGACGCAGCGACACCCTGCGTCAGAGACGCGCGGCGATCGGGGTCGTGCTGCGACGCGACGAAGGCCGCGACAGCTATACGGTTGAAGCCGTAAGGCCCAACTCACCCGCGGAGGAGGCGGGTGTGACGGAGGGCTGGCGACTGGATGTCAGCGCCGAAGGCAGCTGGGTTCCTGAAATGGATGTGGTCGAGGGAGAAGCCGTCACCCTCGCCTTTGTCGACGCCGACGGCGCCGCGCGCCCCACCACGCTTTCGCCCCGCATGATGGAACCCCAGCCCGCATTTACGGCCGACCGGTCGCGTCCGGGCGTCATGGTGCTGAAGGTCGAGGGCTTCGAGCCGGGGCTGGGGCGCTGGATGGGCCAGCAACTGACCGGACTTGACCCCGCGACCGACATCGTAGTGGATCTGCGCGGCAACCCCGGCGGCCGTCTTTCGGAAGCGGACGCCGTGCTGAGCTGCTTCCTGCCATCGAACCGCGCCTGGGCCACCCGCACCGCAAGGTCGGGGCGGCATTTCGTCCTGCGAACGGGCGGCGGTTGCGGAAGCCTCAACGGTCCGGTCGCCAACCCGGTCGCCGTCCTCGTCGACAGGGAGAGCCGCAGCGCGGCGGAGCTGACCCCCGCCGCGCTTCAGGAAGCCGGACGCGCGGTCGTCGTGGGTCAGCCGACCGCGGGCGCTGTTCTTATCTCACAGGAGACGCGGCTGCCGGACGGCGGCCGCCTGACCCTCAGCCGGGCGGACTTCGTCACCTCGGGCGGCGTGCGGCTGGAGAAGCGCGGGGTGACGCCGGATGTGACCGCCATGGCCACTCGTGAAGACCGCGGTCGCGGCGTCGATGCCGCGCTTGACGCCGCCGTCGCCGCCCTGTCCGCTGCCGCCGCGGTTCGCGTCGAGGCGCCATGAGGCTTCTGAAGGGCCTTCTCTCCTTTGCCTTCCTCTGGGCTCTCGCCGCCTGCCAGACTCTTCCATATGCACAGGAAGGCATCCTGCCGCCGCCGGTCGTTGTGGCCGACGCCTCGCCCGAGCGGACCGTCCTGAACGCCCGTGTGTTCGACGCTGCGACCGGGTGGATCGAGAGGCATTACTACGACCCGGCCTTCAACGGACATGACTGGCCCGCCATGCGGGCGGCCGCCCGGGCGGCCGCCGTGTCGCGGCCCACGGAGGAGTCCTTTTATGGAGTTCTTTCGGCGCTGGTCGATGACCTGGACGACCGCCACACCTCGGTAACCTCTCCGACGACGCGGGCGAGGCAAGAGGCGGCCCGGACAGGCCAGTCCGGCGTGAGTTACGGTTTCACCGCAGTCCGTCGGGGCGATGAGTTCCTGGTCACACGGGTCCGGGCAGACGGACCTGCGAGCCCGGCGGGCGTTCAGGTCGGCTGGCGTCTGGTCAGGGTGAACGGCGAAGGCCCCATGCATCCTGTCGTGCCCCGGATCGATCGGTCCGACGCCTTCGTCTTTGAGGACGAGAACGGCGCCGAGCAACATCTGACGATCACGCCTGCGATTCTGGAGCCTCGCGCTCGACAGGAAGCCGTACGTCGCGACGATGGCGTGCTGGTCCTTCGGTTCAATAACTTCGACCGGCTGAGCCTTGGCTGGTTGCAGGATCAGATGGACGCCGCAATCGCCGATCCTCCGAAAGCGATCGTACTGGACCTGCGGGAAAATCAGGGCGGGCTTGCCGCCGTGTTGGGCGATGTGTCCGCACGCTTCTATCGCAAGCGCATGGACTACATGCTCCTCAAAGGTCGCTTCGTGAACCTGATGCTGCACACGGCGCCGGCCGAACGCATCTGGGAGGGGCCAGTGGCGGCGCTGATCGGGCCGGGATCGGGCAGCGCATCCGAGCTCCTCGCAGCTCTGCTGCAGGAAACCGGTCGGGGGCCAGTCGTCGGCCAGACGAGCGCCGGCGCGGTGATCGGATCGCGCCCGATCAACCTGCCCGACGGCGGCGAGATGAACCTGAGCATCCGGACCGTGCTGACCGGTCAGCAACGGCGACTGCTGGAGGGAGTCGGGGTCACGCCCGATCTGGTTGTGGAGCCGGCGCTGGAGGATCAGCGGGCGGGCCGTGATCCGGCGCTGGAGGCTGCGGCGTCCGCACTGCTGGCGCCCTAGCTGGTGACGACCCTGATCCTGCCGGCCGCCTCGCGCGCCCGCTCCCGGGCCTGATCGGTGGTGTCGCCCCGTGCGGTCGCCACGCCCATACGGCGGCGCTCGAAAGCTTCCGGCTTGCCGAACAGGCGCAGGTCCGCGGTCGGAACCGCCAGAGCCTCGGCCACGCCCTCGAAGGCGACCCCCTGAGCTTCCATTCCGCCGTAGATGACTGCGCTGGCGCCGACGTCGCGCTGGCTGACGTCGACCGGCAGGCCGAGGATGGCGCGCGTGTGCAGGGCGAACTCGCTCATGGTCTGGGTGGCCAGCGTCACCAGTCCCGTGTCGTGGGGACGGGGCGAGACTTCCGAGAACCAGACCTCGTCGCCCTTCACGAACAGCTCGACGCCGAACACGCCCAGACCGCCGAGCGCACCCGTGACCTTGCCGGCGATGTCCTGAGCCGCCGCCAACGCCGTGGCGGTCATGGCCTGCGGCTGCCAGCTCTCGACATAGTCTCCCTTGACCTGCCGATGGCCGATCGGGGCGCAGAAATCGGTGCGGATCGAGCCGTCCGCCGCCTTTGACCGGACGGTCAGCAGGGTGATCTCGAACTCGAAGTCGATGCGGCCCTCGACGATGACGGCCGCGGTCTCCACGCGCCCGCCGGACTGGGCGTAGGCCCAGGCGTCGGCTGTCTCGTCCGCATTCTCGACGAAGGACTGGCCCTTGCCGGACGACGACATCACAGGCTTTACGAAGACCGGCAGGCCGATCCGATCCGCGGCTTCGGCAAGGTCTTCCGCCGACGATGCGAAGGCGTACGGGCTGGTCGGCAGACCCAGCTCCTCGGCCGCCAGCCGCCGGATGCCTTCGCGGTTCATGGTCAGCTGTGTCGCGCGCGCCGTCGGGATCACTGTGGCCAGCCCGGCCTCCTCGATCCGCGCCAGCACATCCGTCGCGATAGCCTCGATCTCGGGCACGATGATGTGCGGCGCTTCGGCCATGATGACGCCGTTCAGCACCTGCGGGTCGGTCATCGGGATCACGTGGCTGCGGTGCGCCACCTGCATCGCCGGGGCGTTGGGATAGCGATCGACGGCGATGACCTCGACGCCGAGGCGCTGCAGCTCGATCGCCACCTCCTTGCCCAGTTCGCCGGCGCCCAGAAGCATCACCCGGACGGCGGAGTCGGAAAGCGGCGTGCCAAGTTTCATCGGTCAGACTCCCGCGGGCTCGATCAGGTCCCAGCCGTTGCCGTACAGGTCTTCGAACACCGCGACCACGCCGTACGGCTCATGCCGCGGCGCTTCCCGGAAATGCACCCCTGCGGCGACGAAAGCCGCATGGTCCCTTGCGAAGTCGTCGGTCTGGAGAAACAGCCACACCCGTCCGCCGGACTGGTCGCCGACACGGACCTGTTGGGCGTCGTCCGTCGCGCGGGCGAGCAACAGCGAGGTCTGACCTCCCTTGGGCGTCACACGAACCCAGCGCTTCCCACCGCCCATGTCAGTGTCCTCGCTGAGATCAAAGCCCAGCTTGCCGACATAGAAGGCGATGGCCTCGTCGTAGTCGCGGACCAGCAGGCTGAGCGCGGCGAGGTGAGGCATGGACGCCTAGAGCCGGGCCTTCGCCGCCGCGACGATCGCGTCGGTGGTGATGCCGAACTTCTCGTACAGCACCTCGGCCGGCGCCGAGGCGCCGAAGCCGGTCATGCCCACGAAGGCGCCATCCTCGCCGATGAACCGCTCCCAGCCCTGCTGGATCGCGGCCTCGACGGCGACGCGAACCGTCCCGCGGCCAATGACGCTGTCCTGATAGGCTTTCGGCTGCTGGAAGAAGAGCTCGAAGCAGGGAACCGAGACCACGCGGGTCGGAGTGTTGTTGGCTTCCAGTCGATCGGCGGCGGCGAGCGCCAAGGGGACCTCGGTGCCGGTGGCGAACAGGGTGACCTTCGCCTCGCCGTTGGCGGCGCGCAGCTCATAGGCGCCCTTGCCGGACAGGTTTTCCGATGAAGCGACCGTTCGCACGGCGGCGGTTTTCTGGCGCGACAGGGCCAGGGCCGACGGCTTGTCCTTGTGCTCCAGCGCCAGCTTCCAGCACTCCATCGCTTCGATGGTGTCCGCGGGGCGGAAGACCAGCAGGTTCGGGATGGCCCGCAGGGCCGCCAGATGCTCGACCGGCTGGTGGGTCGGGCCATCCTCGCCCAGACCTATGGAGTCATGGGTCAGGACGTGGATCACCCGCACGCCCATCAGCGCGCCGAGCCGGATCGCCGGACGACTGTAGTCGGCGAAGACCATGAAGGTGCCGCCGTAGGGGATGACGCCGCCGTGCAGCGCCAGACCATTCATGGCCGCGGCCATGCCGAACTCGCGGATGCCATAGTTGACGTACCGGCCCTCGTAGGTCGGCGCGTCGAGGATCGGCGTGTCCTTGACGAAGGTGTTGTTCGAGCCGGTCAGATCGGCCGAGCCGCCGACCAGTTCGGGCACGGCCGCGAACAGCTCGTCCAATGCGGCCCCCGACGACTGGCGGGTGGCCTGCGCCGGCTGGGTCTCGACCAGCTCGGCGATCTTCGCGTCCAGCTTGGCGAAGGCCCCCTCGGGCAGGTCGCCCTTCATGGCGCGCGTGAAGTCGGCGGCCTGTTTCGAGGCGGCCAGACGGGCTTCCCACGCCTTGCGGTCCTTGGCGCCGCGACGGCCGACCTTGCGCCAGGCCTTCTCGATGGCCTCGGGCAGTTCGAACGGATCGTGATCCCAGGCGAGACCCAGTCGGGTCGCGGCGACCTCGGCCGCCCCCAGCGCCGCGCCGTGGGTCTTGTGGCTGCCTTCCATGGTGGCGGCGCCCCTGCCGATCTTGGTCTTGCAGGCCAGCAGGACCGGCTTGTCCTGTTTCGTCGCCCACTGCAGCGCCGACTTGATCGCCTTCATGTCGTGACCGTCGACAGCCTTTACGGCCCAACCGGCGGCCTTGAAGCGCGCCTTCTGGTCGGTGGCGTCCGACAGCGACACCTTGCCGTCGATCGTGATCTCGTTGTCATCCCACAGGACAGTCAGCTTGTTCAGCTTCAGGCGGCCGGCCAGCGCGATCGCCTCCTGCGACACGCCCTCCATCAGACAGCCGTCGCCCGCCACGACCCACGTCCGGTGATCCACGAGGTCGTCGCCGTACTTCGCGGCCAGATGACGCTCGGCCAGCGCGAAGCCCACCGAGGTGGCCAGACCCTGACCCAGCGGGCCGGTGGTGACCTCGACGCCCGGCATGTGGCCGTACTCCGGGTGGCCGGCGGTCTTCGAGCCCCACTGACGGAAGTTCGACAGCTCTTCCTTGGTCGCCGCCTTGTACCCGGTCAGGTGCAGCAGGGCGTAGATCAGCATCGACCCGTGGCCCGCCGACAGGATGAACCGGTCCCGGTCCGCCCAGTCGGGGCGGCTGGCGTCGAACTTCATGAACTTCGAGAACAGCACCGTCGCCACATCGGCCATGCCCATCGGCATGCCGGGGTGGCCGCTCTTCGCCTTTTCGACGCCATCCATAGCCAGTACGCGGATCGCGTCCGCCATCTGCTTCGGTGTGGCCTTTTCGGATACGGCTTTGGCGTCGGTCACGGACGAGACCTTTCGTCGGGAGGCGGAAAAAGGGAGGCGCGCCGCTTTACCCCGACGCGCGGGCGGGTTCTATACGGATTCTGGAGGTAAGTGACCGAATGGACGCTGCATCGGCCGCAAAGGATCGCGTGGACCGCGCCCTGGCGCTTCTTGAACGGCGGCTGCTTGAGCTGAAGAGCAAGGCCGCGGGTCAGGTGCGCACGCCCGATGACGACCTCTTTGCGCCTCAGCCCTCAAGCGAGACCGACCGCGCCCGCATCCACGATCTGGAGTCCGCCGGCCGCGACGCCGCCGAAGCCCTGTCCCGCGCCGCCGACGCCATCCGCGATACGCTGGCCGAGCAGGAGGCGCGCTGATGGCCACGGTCACGGTCGAGATCAACGGCCGCCCCTACGCTGTGGGTTGCGCCGATGGCCAGGAAGAGCGGGTCGGCATGCTCGCCCGCCAGTTCAACGAGCACGTCCAGTCGGTCGCGGGTCAGGTCGGCCATGTCGGCGACCTTCGGCTTTTCCTGATGGCCGCCTTGCTGCTGGCCGACGAGCTGCATGAACTTCGCCAGAACGGCGCGCCCGACACCCCGCCGTCGTTGCCGGCTCCTGACGGCGTGGCCGAGGCGCTGAACGCCGTCGCCGCGCGGCTGGAGAAGATCGTCCAGGGTCTCTGAGCCCGCGCCATTGTTCCGCCCCGGCGGAAGGACTATCTTGCTCGATGGCGGGTCCTGCTGCGGCCCTCGTCGAAGGCAACATTTCCTCGCGACCTTAATTCACTCGAAGGGATCTGTCCCTGTTTGGGCTCGAGGGCCCGGGCACACGGAGCCCACCTGGCTACCCAGGTCGAGAGGATTTAAACGTCCTTCACGGTTCTTGCGGCGCCGCCAACCTCTTCCTTTCTGTCGCTATCGCTCGCGACGCGGTCTCTCGCTGCTTGAGCGAAGAGTGTGCTCGCGCTACCGCTGTGCAGCGTGCTCCACGCGGCTTGAGCGCTTCCCATGACCGACAAGCACGAGCTTCGGGCGACGATGCGGGCCGAGCGCAAGCGGCTGGCCGGGCTGGATCCCGAAGCGGCGTCACGGGCAGCGGAGCAAGCGGACGCCCTGCCGGCCGGCGATACGGTCGCCGTCTATCGCGCCATCGGGTCGGAGCTGGACATGGACGCCCTGTCGTTGGCGCTCGAACGCGCCGGCCGCACCCTCTGCCTTCCCGTGGTAGTCGAGCGGGACGAGGCGATGCTGTTCCGCCGATGGTCGCCGGGTGAACCGCTTGAGCTGGACGACGCCGGCATCCCCGCGCCCCTGCCTCTGGCCGGGACGCTCACGCCCGATCTGATCCTGACCCCGCTGCTGGCCTTCGACGCGACGGGCGCGCGGCTGGGGCAGGGGGGCGGGTATTACGACCGGACCTTCGCCGTTGTGCCGCATGCGATCCGCATCGGCTTCGCCTATGCCGGGCAGGAGGTCGAACGGCTGGAGGTCGAGCCCCACGACATCCGTCTGCATGGCGTTCTGACCGAGAAGGGCTATAGAGCCCTCCCATGAGACTGGCGTTTTTCGGCGATGTGGTTGGCAAGTCCGGCCGGGACGGACTGAGCGATCACCTGCCGGGCCTGAAGCGCGACCTCAAGCTCGACTTCGTGGTCATCAACGCCGAGAACGCGGCCGGCGGCTTCGGCATCACGGAGAACACGGCGCGCGAGCTGTTCATGGCTGGCGCGGACTGCCTGACGCTGGGCAACCACAGCTGGGACCAGCGCGAGGCCCTGACCTACATCGTCCGTGAGCCGCGCCTGATCCGGCCGTTGAACTATCCGCGCCTGATGGACGCGCCCGGGGCCGGGGCCAACCTGTTCGAGACCCACTCCGGCAAGACTGTGCTGGTCATGAACGCGCTCGGCCGCATCCACATGGACGCCGTCGACGACCCGTTCGGCGCCGTCGAGAAGGAGCTTGCGGCCTGCCCACTTGGCATGGCGGCGGACGCCATCATCGTCGACATGCATTGCGAGGCGACCTCGGAGAAGATGGCCATGGGCCACTTCTGCGACGGGCGAGCCAGTCTTGTCGTCGGCACCCACACCCACGTGCCCACGGCCGACTGCCAGATCCTGCCCGGCGGCACGGCCTATCAGACCGACGCCGGCGGCTGCTGCGACTATGACTCGGTGATCGGCAACGAGAAGGAAGAGCCGCTGCGGCGCTTCACGACGCGCCTGTCCGGTGGTCGCTATACCCCGGCCCACGGATCGGCGACCGTCTGCGGCGTCTATGTCGAGACCGACGACCGCACGGGACTGGCTGTGCGGGTCGAGCCGATCCGCGTCGGCGGGCGGCTCAGCCAGGCGATCCCCGTCGTCGACTGATGGTCAGCCGCGCAGGACGGCGAGCGTCATCCTGCCCATCCCAAGCAGAACCTGCGCCATGGCGCTCCCGCCATAGACCAGGACCAGCAGGGCCAAACCAACGACGATCACGGTCTCGATCCGCTCGCTAACATAGCGCGAAGCGCGACGGCCATTGGATCCATGCCGTCTGCGCAGGATGCGTTGATCAGCCATCGGACGTTTCCTCTCAACAGCAGGCCTTCACCGAGGCTTGACAGGAGATATTACACACGTAATCTTAGCAGATTACAAACGTAATCCTCGAGGCTTTCATGCGCGTGTCTTCACTTACTGCGGTCACCGTCGGTGCTCTCGCGGTCCCCTGCGTTGCCCTGGCTGCCGGACGCCTGACCCCGACCACGATCTTCTTCGACGCGGCGCCGGTCATGAAGTTGGTCATGTTCCTGCTGATCATTGCGACTCTGGCGGCGATTGTCGTGGCGGTTCGGAAAGTCCTGTCGGGACCGAGCCTTTCCGGCGGCTCCACCTTTCTTCAGGCGCTCCGCCTCGGCGGCCCCCTGATCGGCCTGCTGGGCGCGGCCTTCAATACACTGATGATCAATATCGGCATCGCGAATGTGGGCGACGTGTCCTACGCCGTGCTCGCGCCCGGGGTGGCCGAGGCCGCCTTCCTGTTCGTGCTCGGCCTGATCGCCGGCGTGGTCGCCGTGATCTGCAACTGGGTCGTCGAGGCGCGCATCGACCGCACGGTTCTCAGGGCCTGATCATGGCCCGGATCGCCGTAACCGAGGCCGAAAGTGCGGTTCTGGCCGCCCTTTGGCGGCTGGGCCCTCTCTCCGCCGCGTCGCTGATCGAAGAGGTGAAGGCCGGGAACCCGTGGGGCGACGCCACGATCAAGACCCTTCTGCATCGCTTGATGCAGAAGGGTGCGGTGAAGTCGGAGAAGGCGGACGGACGACAGCTCTACCATCCGCAGATCGACCGGCAGACCTATGTCGATGGCGAGGTTCAGACCCTGGTCGATCGCCTGTTCGGCGGGGATCGCGCGGCGCTTGCGGCTCATCTGACGGAGCGTTGACGGCGAGGCAGGCCCCGAATTTCCGTCTGACTACCGCTTCATAGATGCGGTTTAACCTCGGCTCCTGCATCCGTGTCGACCAGACGCGGCCTCTATCCGCGACAATGGAGGTTAGACACATGATCAAGATCGCGGCCGTTCTTCTGGCCCTTCTCACGCCGACCCTCGCCTTGGCCCAAACCCCGTCGACTGACGTGATCGAGGTGATGGTGCTGGGCGCCCCCCACCTGAACAATCCCGGCCGGGACGTTCACAACATCCGGATCGATCCGGTCACCACGCCTGAGAAGCAGACCCAGCTCCAGCGGATCGCGGAGGACCTGAGCCGTTTTCGGCCGACCGCCCTGGCGCTGGAAAAGGTCGCGGCCGATCAGACGACCATGGTGGACCGCGACTTCGCAGGCTTCGATCCCGCGACGCTGACGACCGACGCCAACGAGCGGGTGCAGATCGGCTATCGCCTCGCCCGGCTGGCGGATGTGACGCGGGTCTATGCCGTCGATGAGAAGGACGCCGAGGGCAAGCCGTCCTACTTCCCCTATGGCGAAGTCGTAGGCTGGGCCCAGTCGCATGATCGTGGCGATCAACTCGCGGCCATGGGGGACGAGGTCAAGGGCTTCCTCGCCCAGCTCCAGGAGCGGCAGCGCACCGAAACGCTTGGCGCGCTTCTGGCCGAGGTCAACCGGCCGGGCAATCCGCTCTCGACCGGCAACGGCCTCTACTACAACCGGTTCAACCAGTTCGGCGGAGGCGACCAATGGCCGGGCGCCGAGCTGAACGGGCGGTGGTACACCCGCAACGCCATCATCTGGGCCAAGCTGATGAGCGTCGCCCGCCCCGGGGATCGCATCGTTCTGATGTTCGGCGCGGGACACAGCTACTGGCTGCGCCACTTCGCCTCCAGCACGCCGGGCTTCCGTCTGGTCGAGCCGAACGATTATCTGACGGAAGACTGATCCGGCGGCGACTGATCCTGTGTCCGCTGACGCAGTTTCAGCAGGATCGGTCGCCGACTGCGCAGGGTGATCTGGTGAACCGGGCGAGGCTCGAGGGATGAGACCGCCTCGACCTCCGCGCCTTTCAGAATGGTCGCCAGCGCGATCATCGCTTCGTTCATGGCGAAGGCGGCGCCGATGCAGACGCGTGGTCCCGCGCTGAACGGGATGTAGGTCCAGCGATCGATGGCCTTGCGGTTTTCCGGCAGGAAGCGCTCGGGCCGGAACTCGTCGGGCGCTTCCCACAACGCCTCGTGCCGGTGCAGCACCCAGGGCGAAATCAGCACGGTGGCGCCGGCCCCGACCGCCTCGCCGCCGATCTCGTCCGGCCCCAGAGCCTTGCGGGCAAGGGTGGGGGCGGGCGGGAACAGGCGCATCGACTCCTCGATCACCGCCCGCGTCCACGGCAGGCGTTCGGCCCAGTCGGGCGCGCTGACGTCAAAGCCGTCCGCCTCATCCCGAAGCCGCGCCGCCACCTCGGGCGCTCGCGAGATCAGATGCAGCGCCCAGCCCAGCGTCCGCGCCGTGGTCTCGTGCCCCGCGAGGATAAATGTCAGTACGTTCGACGCCACCTCGCGGTCGCTCAGGCCGTCGCCGCCATCCTCGTCGCGCGCCGTCAGCAGGGCGGTCAGCAGATCGTCCTCGACGGTCTCTCCAGCCTCGATCTGGGCCCGTCGTCGGGTCACCAGCGCGGACACCCTGCGCTCGAAGAACCGGCCGGCGCCCGCTCCGGTCAGCCGACCCAGACGCGGCGCCCAGTCCGGCGCGCCCAGCACGTCCAGCGGATCGATCCGCGCGGCCAGCGACAGATAGCTGTTCAGAGCCTGCTCGAAGCCCTTGGCGTCTCCATCCAGTTGGTCCGAGAACAGGGTCGCCGACAGGATGTCGAACGTCAGGCCGGACATCTCCGTGTCCATGTTCAGCACGCGCGGGCCGAAATCCAGCCGCCAGCCCTCCACTCGCGCGACCGCACTGGCCGCCATGCGCCCGGTCATGGTCGCGGTCCGCGCTGGCGTGAACAGCGGCGCCAGTATCCGCCGGACGCGCCGCCACGCGTCGCCCTCTGTCAGCAGCAGGCCCTCGGCCAGCATGGGGCCCAGCACACGGCGCTGCAGGGCGCCCTTTTCATAGTTGGCGGCGTTGGCCGACAGCACGTGCCGGACGCCTTCGGGATGGCTGACCACCACGATCTCGCCCAGCGCCGAAGTGCCGTGCAGCTGTGGCTCCCGGAAGTGCCGGTTCGACCACATGCCGAGCGGATCGCGCCAGCTGATCCAGAGAAATGGAAGCAGGCCCAGCGGCTTGTCGCGCCGGGGCGGGGTCCATGGGCGAAACGCGGGAGAACCGTCGGCCATGGAAGGAACCTAGGTACCGATCACGGCCTCCGGAAGGCGGCGCCTCATTGCGCCGCGGTCGGCTTCCAGGCCTGCATCTCGGCGATCTCGCGGGTCTGGCTGTCCACGACCACCTGCGCCATGCGTCGGACCTCCGGGTCGCGGGACTCCTTCAGCGCCACCTCGGCCATGGCGACGGCGCCGCGGTGGTGCTCGATCATCTTGGCGATGTAGGCCTGATCCACGGTCTCGCCGGACGCCGCGCCCATGCGCCGGTGCATCTCGGCTTCAGACGCGGCGAAGGCCTGATCGCCCGGCGTGGCTCCGGCGCCGTGTCCCATGGCGGCGTGGTCGACGGCGGCTTCTTCCGTCGTCTTCGTCGCGGCCGCGTGGTTGGCGCTCGAGGTATCGCGCAGAGCCTGTTGCACCGGATCGCCGCCGCCGTCGCAGGCGGTCAGCAGAAGCAGGGCGGCCATCAGGAACGGCGTGCGCATCGCGGGTCTCCGGTCAATCAGCCGGCGATCCAGCCCGGCATCCAACCCTCGTGCATCTCGCGCAGATGATCCAGCGGAAGCCGGAACAGCTCGCCGGACATGAAGTCGCGGCCCCTGGCCCGGCCGACGACCGAGGCGTGTAGACCGGCGGCCTGCGCCTTCGCGATCAGGTCGGTCGGGTCGGACACGCCGACCAGATATCGGGCCTGATCCTCGCCGAACAGGAACAGGTGGGCGTGGGTGGGCGAGGTGGCGTCCAGCTCGATCCCCACGTCCGAGGCCAGCGCGATGTCCGCCGCCGCCCCGATCAGGCCGCCGTCCGACAGGTCGTGCACGCAGGTAAGGTCGCCGCTCTCGATCAGGCCGCGCACGAAGTCGCCGGTCTTGCGCTCCAGCTTCAGGTCCACCGGCGGCGGCGCGCCGTCTTCACGACCCAGTACCTCGCGCAGATAGATGGACGCGCCCAGTTCGCCATGGGTCTCGCCGATGAGCACCAGTACGTCGCCCTCGACCATCCCGCCGAAGCCGGTGACGGTGTCGTAGTTGGTCAGCAGGCCAACAGCGCCGACCGTCGGGGTCGGCGGAATGGCCGCGCCGTTGGTCTCGTTATAGAGGCTGACGTTGCCGCTCACGACCGGGAAGTCCAGCTCGCGGCAGGCCTCGGCCATGCCGTCGATGGCGCGCACGATCTGGCCCATGATCTCGGGCCGCTGCGGGTTGCCGAAGTTCAGGTTGTCGGTGATGGCGATGGGCTGCGAACCCACGGCTGTCAGGTTGCGCCAAGCCTCGGCCACGCACTGCTTGCCGCCTTCATAAGGGTCGTTCAGCACATAGCGGGGGGTGCAGTCGCTGGTCACCGCCAGACCCTTGTCCGTCCCATGCACCCGCACCACGCCCGCGTCCGCGCCGGTGGCGGAGTCATGCAGGGTGTCGGCCATGACGTGCCGGTCGTACTGCTCCCAGATCCAGCGCTTGG
This sequence comes from Brevundimonas sp. NPDC092305, assembly GCF_044755415.1. Taxonomy (NCBI): domain Bacteria; kingdom Pseudomonadati; phylum Pseudomonadota; class Alphaproteobacteria; order Caulobacterales; family Caulobacteraceae; genus Brevundimonas; species Brevundimonas sp. NPDC092305. The sequence goes on from NZ_JBIVQY010000001.1 coordinate 463,125, forward strand.
ACGCCATGTCGGGGCAGGTCAGCACCTTGATCACCGCATCGACCCAGCTGTCGGGGGCGGGAACCTCGGCCGGCGTCAGGCGTGGCTGAAGTTCCGGCTGGACCCACGGACGGTCGTACAGGGGCGCGTCGTCGAACAGCGGGGCCAGCGGCACGTCGCAGACGACCTCGCCATGATGGTTCAGCACCAGACGGCCGGTGTCTGTGGTCTTGCCGATCACGGCGGCGTCCAGACCCCACTTCTCGAAGATGCGATAGCCGTCTTCCTCCCGGCCGGGCTTCAGCACCGCCAGCATCCGCTCCTGGCTTTCCGACAACATCATCTCATAGGCGGACATGCCCTCTTCGCGCTGCGGCACGGCGTCCATGTTCAGTTCGATGCCGACGCCGCCCTTGCCGGCCATCTCGACCGACGATGAGGTCAGGCCTGCGGCGCCCATGTCCTGAATGGCGGCCACCGCGCCCGACGCCATCAGCTCCAGCGTCGCCTCGATCAGCAGCTTCTCGGCGAAGGGGTCGCCCACCTGTACGGTCGGGCGCTTGCTCTCGGACTCGTCGTCGAACTCCGCCGAGGACATGGTCGCGCCATGGATGCCGTCGCGGCCCGTCTTGGACCCGAAATAGACGACCGACAGCCCCGACGAGGGTGCGGCCGAGTAGAAAATGCTGTCCGCCTTCGCCAGACCCACGCACATGGCATTGACCAGGATGTTGCCGTTGTAACCGGCGTGGAAGTTGGTCTCGCCCGCCACCGTCGGCACGCCCACGCAGTTGCCATAGCCGCCGATGCCCGAGACCACGCCCGACACCAGCCGCTTCGTCTTTTCATGGCTGATATCGCCGAAGCGCAGGGCGTTCAGTAGCGCAACAGGCCTCGCGCCCATGGTGAACACGTCGCGCATGATGCCGCCCACGCCCGTCGCCGCGCCCTGATAGGGCTCGATGAAGCTGGGGTGGTTGTGGCTCTCCATCTTGAAGATGCAGGCGTCGCCGTCGTCGATGTCGATGACGCCGGCGTTTTCGCCCGGTCCGCAGATCACGCGTGATCCCTTGGTCGGGAACTTGCCGAGGTGGATCTTCGACGACTTGTACGAGCAGTGCTCGGACCACATCACCGAGAAGACGCCCAGTTCGACATGGTTGGGCTCCCGGCCCAGCCGGTCGAGGACGACCTGATATTCGTTCGGGGCGAGGCCGTATTCGGCGGCCAGTTCGGCCATGGACTTTTCAGGAGCGCTCATGGCCGGGCGTCATAGCGGGACTCGGCGCGAAACGTAACCGGGAACGGCGTCCTCGCCTGTCCATTGTTGATGGAAAGGAGGCCGCCATGCCTGACCGACCCATCGACCCCGCCGCAACGCCCGAGGATCCGAACGCTCCGGAGATCGCTGCGGACGACGCCGGCGCCTCGGCCATTGCAGAGCGCGTGGCGAAAGAGGCCGCCAACGATGACCGCGAAGGCGAAGACGGGGAGGGCGTGTGATGGGCCACAGCCGCGACGACATCACCCCTGACCATCAGCAGATGGACCTCTCCAACGATCCGGAAGAAGCCAAGCGCCTGATCGAGACTGCACCTGAGCGCGCACTCGAAAGTCGCCGTCAGCGCCTGACCGGCTCGGCCGAAGGCGTGGGCAGCACAGGCTTTGACGAGGACGGCGTGTTCGAGATCGAGGGCGAAGACAAAGCTCCCGGCCAGACGTCCCCAGACTGAAGCCGTCCTCGTCGCCGGTTGGTCGCCAGAGAGGCGGTCGTCCGTCGACTCCTGGTCGCAAGCTTGACCTTATGCAGCCCTGAGTATGTATGACCTCGTCCCCGACCGGTTTCGGGGGCTAAAATGGACAGACGGACGATGCTGAGGGGCGCCTTGCTGGGCGCAGGCGGGGGGCTGGTGGCGAGCGCCGCGGCCGCGCAGGTGCCCTACTATTCCGTCGCGCCGCGGTCGGGGAACCCGGCCGAACCGGCCGCGCCCGTGTCGTCTGACATCTGGGACAGCGTCCGGGCCGAGTTCGATCTCGATCCCGACTATGTCGACCTCAGCGCCATGCTGCTGGCGTCACATCCCCGAGCGGTGCGCGAGGCGATCGACCGCTATCGCCGCGCGCTGGACCGCCAGCCGGTCGTCGCCCTCAAGGACAACAAGGATCGCCAGAACGCCGGCCGCTCCGCCGTGGCCCGCTATCTCGGTTGCGGCCGAGACCAGATCGCCCTGACCGACAGCACCACCTCGGCGGTGGCCCTCGTCTACAACGGCCTGAAGCTGAACCCCGGCGACGAAATCCTGACGGTGCGGCAGGATTACTATGTGACCCATGAAGCGGCCCGGTACGCCGCGGCCAAGCGCGGCGCGACCGTGCGGCGGGTTTCGATCCACGAAGGCGGGTCGCGAAGTGCGCGGGCGGACGAGATGGTCGACCGGGTCATCTCCGCCATCCGGCCCGAGACGCGGGTGCTCGGTCTGACCTGGGTCCAGTCGTCCACGGGTCTCAAGATCCCCGCCGCCCGGATTTCCGAACGCCTGAAGGCGATCAACGCGGACCGTCCGGCGAACCGGAAGGTGATCTTCTGTCTGGACGGCGCCCACGGCTTCGGAAATCAGGACGCCGGGCTGGACACGCTGGGCTGCGACTTCCTGATGAGCGGCTGCCACAAGTGGCTGTTCGGACCGCGCGGGACCGGCATGATCGCCGGCACGGCGGCGGGCTGGGGCGCGGTGGATCCGACAATTCCCAGCTTCCTAGATTCCGGCGCCTACTCGGGCTGGATCAACAGCGCCCCGGCTTCGCGCACGACCGGCAGTCTGATGACGCCCGGCGGCTTCAAACCGTTCGAACATCTGTGGGCTCTGCCCGAGGCGTTCCACCTGCACAATCGCGTCGGTCGTGCGGCCGTCGCCGCTCGCACGGCGGAATTGGCGGATGAACTCAAGACCTCGCTTCCGCCATTCGCGGCGTGGCCGTCCACACGCCTCAGGACGCAGAGCTGTCGGCCGGCATCGTGTCGTTCGAGATCGCGGGCGTCACACCGGCGGCGGCGGTCGAGAAGCTGCGTTCCCGCCGGATCATGGCGTCGCTGGCGCCTTACGCCCGGCAGTACGTTCGTCTGACGCCCAGCATCCGCAACAACGCCGAAGATCTGGAGCGGGCCCTGCGGGAGGTGCGTGCGCTGGCCTAGGCTGAGGCGCGCTCCACGCCCGGCTTTAGCCGGAAGGTCAGGATCACCGCGCCTACGACAACCGCCAGCGCAGCTCCTAGCGCGAGGAAGCCGAGCGATGGGTTGCGCTCCTGCTCCGCCACGAACGCGCCCAGCAGGGCCCACGAGATGGGCAGGGCGTAGGCCATGGTCCGGATGCGCTGGGTCACCGCCAGAGCGATAATCGTGATTGCGACGACAGCCCCCATCGCCACCAGCGTTCCGGTCCCACCCGTCGGAATCTGGCCGTTACCGGTCAGCACCGTGATCAGGTTCAGTGGCGCGGCCGCCGTCAGCCAGCCTGCCAGCAAGGCCAGCGGCCAGAGCGTCATCCAGCGATCGCGATCCCGCAGCGAGAGTGACCGGATCAGACCCGAATAGGTCACCAGCGGGACCAACACGGCCAGCAGGGAGCCGAAGATGATCACGATCGTCGCCAGCTCCCAATCGGCCGCGGACGCCACGATCCAGAGGCCGATCCCGAGGAAAGACACGACCGAGGGCCAGCCGAACCGGTTGATCATGTCGCTCTCACCCGTCTGGGGCAGAACCTGCCGCACGGCGTAAACGACCAGACCCAGATAAATGACCCCCCAGATCGCGAACGCGTAACTCGCCACCCTCAGATTTGCGTCGCTGTCCGCGGCGAATTCGGACGGGGTCTGGCCCCATCCACCGGCCATCTGGCCATAGGCGACGACAATGGCGAACAGCACGCTCGCCATGACGATGAAGCGACGTGTGGTCTGGGCGGGAGTGGGGCGGATGATCGACATGATGCTGGAACCGCTCAGCCTCGCGTCGGTTCAATCTTCACAAGGAGAACGCCATGACCGACGCCGATCGCCCCACCCCCGCGGAAGATCCGACCTTCGAAACCGATACCGTCGAAGCTAATCGCGCCGTCGAGAACGGGCAGGGCCTCGGCGCCCGCGAGATCGCCGCCCAGCGCGATCCCGGCGGCGTCTCGACGCCTGACGTCGACGTTGGAGACGAGGAGGACGATCTCGACGAGTCGGTCAGCGTTCAGGGCTCCACCGACGACACTCGGGGCGACGCCACGCCCTGACGACAGCTGTGCGCTGGGCTGTGAGGCTCAGCGCACCCGCGCCGGATTGCCCAAGGCGGTCGCGCTTTCGGGCACGTCACGCGTGACCACTGCGCCTGCACCGATGATCGCACCATCCCCGATCGTCACGCCCGGCAACACGATCGCGCCTCCGCCGATCCAGACGTCCGCACCGATGCTGATGGGCCGGGCCCATTCGACCCCCTTGGCCCGTTCGGCCGGATCGCGCGGATGATCCGGCGTCAGAATCTGCACCCCCGGCCCGATCTGCGTTCTCGCACCGATCCGGACCTCGCACACGTCGAGGATGACGCAGTTGAAGTTCAAAAAGGCGCCCTCGGCGAGGTGGATGTTGAAGCCATAGTCGCAGTGAAACGGCGGTCGTATCACCGCGCCATCGCCGACGGACGACAGCCGTTCCCGCAACAAGGCAAGCCTGTCCGCCGGGCTGGCGGCGAGAGCAGCGTTGTAGCGAACCATCCAGCGCTTGGCGGCGGCCTGGTCGCCGACCAGTTCGGGATCGCCGGGGTCGTAAGGCGCCCCGGCCAGCATCTTCTGCTTTTCCGTGAGCGCGGTCACGCCGCGTTGTAGATGCTCTGGAACAGCGTCGCGCCGTCGGCCGAACCCAACTCGGCCTCGAAGGCTCGATCCGGGTGGGGCATCATGCCCAGCACATTGCCGCGCGCATTCTGAAGCCCGGCGATGTCGGCGACCGAACCGTTCGGATTGTCGACGTAGCGGAACACCACCTGCCCCTCGCCCTCGATCCGCTTCAGGGTCTCCGAGTCGGCGAAGTAGTTCCCGTCGCCGTTGCCCTGGGTCATGACGACCTCGCGCTGGCCCTGATAGCCCGAGGTGAAGCGGGTCTGGCCGTTGGCGACGGTCAGGCTGATCGGTTTGCAGACGTATTTGAGCCCTGAGTTGCGCAGCAGCGCTCCCGGCAGCATTCCGGCCTCGCACAGGATCTGGAAGCCGTTGCAGATGCCGACCACCGCGACCCCGTCGTCCGCCGCCTTTTTCACCGCCTGCATGATCGGCGCTTGGGCCGCCATGGCGCCGCAACGCAGGTAGTCGCCGTAGGAGAAGCCGCCCGGCAGGACGATCAGGTCCAGCCCTGACGGGAGCTCACTCTCCTGATGCCAGACCATCTGCACCGGTTCGCCGGTGGAGCGTTCGACGGCGACCTTGCAGTCGCGATCGCAGTTGGAACCGGGGAAGACGATGACGGCTGCGCTCATGGCGCGGCCATGTAGCAGGCTTCATCGCGTCTGTCAGGCGCTCAGCCCTTGTTCTCGTAGGTCGCCGTGATCGTTGCTTTGGCGAGCGTGTGGAAGTGCAGGTTGAAGCCGTATTTGGCGCCCGAGTCCTCCGGCGTGACCGGCAGGCTGTCCACGTCCACCGCGAAGACGGTGAAGATATACCGGTGCGGCCCATGGCCCGGAGGCGGCGCGGCGCCGCCGAAGCCGGGCTCACCATAGTCGGTGCGGCCTTCGACCGCGCCTGCCGGGACCGGGCCGCCCGTCGCGATCTCGCCCACGTCCGCGGGAATGTTCGCCACGGTCCAGTGCCAGAAGCCCGAGCCGGTCGGCGCGTCCGGATCATAGACGGTGATGGCGTAGCTCTTCGTCCCCTCAGGCGCGCCTGACCATTTCAGATGCGGCGAGGTGTTGCCCTTCGCCTGCACCTGCGCGTCCGGCAGCACGCCACCGTCGGTAATGTCATTCGAGGTCAGGGTGAAGGTCATGGGCGGCTTCCGCTTTCGAGTTGAGCCAGCCTAACGCGCGACAGCGCGGATCGTCACCGTCAGTGGGCCGCGTCCTTGGCCTGTTGCGTAAAGGCGCTGTCGTCCATCAGCCCGCCCGCCAGCGCGCCCGCGAAGATCAGGCAGCAGGCCAGCACGAACAGGGCGATCAGAAGCTTGGCGATGCGGCTCACGCCACCTCGATCCGGTAGGATTCGATGACCGTGTTGGCCAGCAAGGTCTCGCACATCTTCTTCGCCTCGCCCTGCGGATCGTCGCCGGCGAAGTCGAACTCGATCAGCTTGCCGACGCGGGCGTCGGACACCCCGCCCCAGCCCAGACCCTTCAGGGCGCCCTCGACGGCCTTGCCCTGAACGTCCAGCACGCCGGGTTTCAGGAACACATGCACCTTCACCTTGGCCATCAGTGCAGTCCCCCCTGAATCACGGTCGGCATGCCCTTCATGATCCCCAGGCGGCGCGCGACTTCGGTGTAGCTCTCGATCACATTGCCCAGATCGCGGCGGAAGCGGTCCTTGTCCAGCTTCTCGCCGGTCGTCATGTCCCACAGACGGCAGCTGTCCGGGCTGATCTCGTCGGCCAGGATCACGCGGGCGAACTCGTTCTCCCAGACGCGGCCGAACTCGATCTTGAAGTCGATCAGCTGGATGCCGACGGCGCCGAACATGCCCGACAGATAGTCGTTCACCCGCACCGTCATCGCCAGGATGTCATCCAGTTCCTGCGTCGAGGCCCAGTTGAAGGCGGTGATGTGCTCTTCGGTCACCATCGGATCGTTGAGCTCGTCTTTCTTCAGGTAGAACTCGATGATCGACCGCGGCAGGGGCGTGCCTTCCTCGATGCCGAGGCGCTTGCTCATCGATCCGGCCACCACGTTGCGGCAGACGACTTCCAGCGGAATGATCTCGACTTCCCGGATCAGTTGCTCGCGCAGGTTCAGGCGTTTGATGAAGTGGTTGGTCACGCCAATGCCGTTCAGGCGCGACATGACGAACTCGCTGATCTGGTTGTTGATGACGCCCTTGCCCTCTAGCTGGGCCTTCTTTTCGCCGTTGAAGGCGGTGGCGTCGTCCTTGAAGTACTGGATCAGGGTGCCGGGCTCCGGTCCTTCGTACAGGATCTTGGCCTTGCCCTCGTAGAGCTTCTTGCGCTTGACGTTCATGCTCGGTCTCGCCCCGCCGGAAACGAAAATCGCGCGGCTGGAGCCAGTCCAGGCGGCGCGACGGTGAATCGGGCGGGCAGGGGAATTTGACGCGGCGCAACCTAGCGGAACGGCGTGCGCGACACAAACGCCACGTGGGAAAAGTCGGCTTCCGGACGGTGTCGGGTTTCGATTGCGTCCGGCGTGGGGCGGCTATAGATCACCTCGACCTGGCCGCTCCGCGGCCCAAGCGGAGCCTCAAGTACGCCCATGACCACCTTCGACGATCGGGAAAAGGGCTTCGAATCCAAGTTCGCGCTCGATCAGGCTCAGGAATTCAAGGCCGTGGCCCGCCGCAACAAGCTGCTGGGCCTGTGGGCTGCCGAGAAAATGGGACTGAACGCCGACAGTGCCGACCAGTACGCCTCGGCCGTGGTCAAGGCTGATTTCGAACAGCCGGGCGAGGAAGACGTCTACCGCAAGATCCAGCAGGATCTGGAAGGCGCCGGTCTCGTGGTGTCCGAAGGCGAAATCCGCCGCAAGATGGACGAGCTGTCGTCCGTTGCCCGCGAGCAAATCCGAAACGACGGCTAGGACAGGATCTGTCAGCCACAAAAAAGGGCCGCTCCATCGCTGGAGCGGCCCTTTCGCTGTCTGGCCGAGAGTTAGTTCGGCATCAGGACCGTGTCGACGATGTGCACCACACCGTTCGACTGGCCGACGTCAGCCTGGGTGATGGTCGAGGTGCCGCCCTTGGCGTCGGTGACGACCCACGAGCCATTCGGGCCGGCGGAGACCTTCAGCTGTTCGCCCTGCACGGTGGTCAGGGTTGCAGTCCCGCCACCAGCCTGCGCCTGTGTTTGCAGGTCGGCAGCGGTCAGGCGACCGGGGACGACGTGATAGGTCAGGATCTTGGTCAGGTCGGCCTTGCCGGCGGGCGCCATCAGGCTGTCACGGGTGGCGGCCGGAATCTTTTCAAAGGCGGCGTTGTCCGGCGCGAAGACGGTGAACGGTCCGGCGCCGCCGAGCGTCTCGGCCAAGCCTGCGGCCTGAACCGCGCTGACCAGCGTGGTCAGGTTCGGAGCCTTGGCGGCGTTGGCGACGATGGTGTCGTTAGGGCTCATGGCGACGCCGCCGACCATGGGATCGGTGCTGGCGGGGGCCATGGCGGAGGCGTCGGTGGCGGCGGGCGCGGCGGCGGGCGTTTCTTCGGCCTTATTACAGGCCGCGAGGCCCAGAACGGCGATCGAGGCGGCAGTCATGGCGAGAATGCGGGAATTCATGGTGACTTCTCCTGAGAACGGCCGCGCGTACGGCGGCGTCGTGTAAGAGACGGTTCAGCCGCCCAAAGGATGCGTTTGTGATCACGTTTCCCGGCGTGACACGTGATCGCATGCGGTGTCACCGAGACATCGGCTAGCCTGAAACAGCCGCCCGCAAGACCGCCCAGGCTGTCGCTTTGTCGGCGTACGACTGCGTATGTGCGGGACTGGACGACGGCAGATCGATCAGGCGCAGGCCCGGCGCCGCGCCGAGAGAGCGACGTCCGATACGCGCGGCCGTCGCGCCGTTGAAGGCGACGGCGCGCAGCTCAGGCAGGTTGGCCACGAGTTGACGGAGATCAGATGCCTCGGCATTTCGGATCGCCTGGTCGAGGCTGCCCCTTCGTTCCGCCCGGGCGATGACGTCCCACAGGCCCAGATGCGCCGCTCTGAGGGCCTCAAGCCGATCCGGATAAGCCAGACCGGCCAGATCGCGCTCGATGACGCCGCCCAGAAGCCGCCAGAAGGCATTACGCGGGTGAGCGTAATACTGGGCTGCTTCGAGCGAAGCGTCGCCCGGTAGGCTGCCGAGGATCAGCAGCCGCGTCCTCGCGTCGACGACCGGGTCGAAGGCGCGTTTCAGGCTCACGCTGCTCCGAAAACCCGCGTGAAGACGGTGTCGACGTGCTTGGTGTGGTAGCCGAGGTCGAACAGAGCCTCGAGCTGGTCATGCGGCAGCGTCACCCGCTCGTCCGCCTTCAGGAAGTCGATAAACTTGCCTTCGCCGCGCCAGACCCTCATCGCGTTCTCCTGAACGGCGGCATAGGCGCTCTCGCGCGACACGCCCGCCTGCGTCAGGGCCAGCATCACCCGCTGCGAGTGCACCAGTCCGCCCAGCAGGTCGATGTTCTTCTGCATGTTCTCCGGATAGACGTTCAGCCGCTCGACCACGTTCGCCAACCGGTGGAGGGCGAAGTCCAGATGGATGGTGGCGTCCGGGCCGATGCCGCGCTCGACCGAAGAGTGGCTGATGTCCCGTTCGTGCCACAGGGCGACGTTCTCCATCGCCGGGACGACCGCCGAACGGACCAGCCGGGCCAGACCCGTCAGGTTCTCCGTCAGGATCGGGTTGCGCTTGTGCGGCATGGCCGACGAGCCCTTCTGGCCCTTGTCGAAGAACTCCTCGGCCTCGAGGACTTCCGTGCGCTGCAGGTGGCGGATCTCGGTCGCCAGCCGCTCGATCGACGAGGCGACGACACCCAGGGCCGCGAAGAAGGCGGCGTGACGGTCGCGCGGGATCACCTGCGTCGAGACCGGCTCGACCTGCAGACCCATCTTGTCGGCGACGTATTGCTCCACCGCCGGATCGACGTTGGCGAAGGTGCCCACGGCGCCCGAGATGGCGCAGGTGGCGATCTCTTCCTTGGCGGTGATCAGGCGACGTTTCGCCCGCTGGAACTCGGCGTGATAGCCGGCCAGCTTCAGGCCGAAGGTGATCGGCTCGGCGTGGATGCCGTGGCTGCGGCCGACTTCCGGCGTGAACTTGTGCTCCTTGGCCCGCGTCTCCAGCGCCGCCAGCACCCGGTCGACGCCGCCGATCAGCAGGTCCGAGGCCCGGGCCAGCTGCACCGCAAAACAGGTGTCCAGCACGTCCGACGACGTCATGCCCTGGTGCAGGAAGCGCGCCTCGTCGCCGACGATCTCTGAAACATGGGTCAGGAAGGCGATGACGTCGTGCTTGGTGGTGCGCTCGATCTCGTCAATACGGTCGGCGTCGAACACCGCGTCCTTGCCCTTGGCCCAGATCGCCTCGGCGGCTTCAGCCGGAATGACGCCCAGCTCGGCCATCTTGGTGGCGGCGTGGGCCTCGATCTCGAACCAGATCCGGTACTTGGTCTCCTGCGACCAGATGGCGACGGCGTCGGGGCGGGAATAGCGCGTGATCATGGACGCGCCGTGTCGGGGCAGGGGCGTTCCGAGTCAAGCGCCGCTTGTGTTTCGGGCGATCAAACTCAGGCTACCCGCCGTGGCGAATCCGGCGCTGTCGCCGTATGCCGTCCGTGAACCTCGGGAGGGTCGTATGGAACTGATCATCGGACCGCGTCTGTATTCGACCTGGTCGCTGCGCCCGTGGCTGGTGCTGAAACGCTGCGGCGCTGAGTTCACGGTGACCGAACTCGACATCTACTCCCCCGCCGGTCAGGCCGAGCTGGAGCGGATTTCGCCGTCGCGGCTCGTGCCCCTGCTCAAGGTCGATGGCGAGACGGTCTGGGATTCCATGGCCATCTCCGTCTGGGCGGCAGAGCGGTACCCCGAAGCGAAGTTATGGCCGTCGGACGCCCACGCGCGCTGGCTGGCCCGCTCGGCCGCCTGCGAGATGCACGGCGGCTTTATGGCCCTGCGCACCTATTGCGGCATGGGTCCGGACCACACCATGGTCGGGCCGGATCGCTCGCCGACCCCGACCGGCGAGGGGCTGGAGCGGGATATTCGCCGGATCGTCGGCCTGTGGCGCGACATGCGCGCCCGGTTCGGTCAGGGCGGCCCCTATCTGTTCGGCGAGTGGTCGGTGCCGGACGCCTTCTTCACTCCCGTGGCCACCCGCTTCCGGCACTTCCAGGTCGATCTTGCGGCGTACGGCGATGAGGATGGGACGGCGGCGGCCTATCGCGACGCCCTGCTGGCCCAGCCGGACTTCCTTGAGTGGTCGGCGGCAGCGTTGCGTTAACCGCACACTCCAATCCGAACTTAAGATACGACCGCTATCGTGGGAGCCTGATGACGCCCGTGGCGTTCAGGGGATGTGATGCAGACCCAAGCCCAACAGCCCGCCGCCAAACGCCCCAGCCTGATGGTTTACGGGGTGATGATCATTGTCGCCTGCTGTCTGCCGGCGCTGCTTCTGGTGCGTATCTAGGACTTATTGCCCGCCGCTCGTCGTCGCGACCGAGGCGAGTTGAACCGGTGCGGTCTCCACCGGCTGCGGCGGCGGGGCGACATAGTCCAGCGCCAGCGGAACCAGCGTCGCGCCCGAGGCCACGGCGTCCAGCGTGTTCAACGGCCGGCCGTTCATACGCTGATAGATCCAGTAGGCGGCGACGACCTTCTCCACATACTCGCGCGCCTGCGGCACCTCGATCGTCTCGATCAGCAGCAGCGGGTCGGCGTTCTGGCCCAACTGGCTGACGGCTTTCACCATCGGACCCGGCCCGGCGTTGTAGGACGAGGCCGCTCGAAGCAGGTCCCCGTTGATCGCCGGCATGGCCAGCACGCGGGTCACATAGGCCTGACCCAGGCGCGCATTGACCGCCGGATCGAACAGCTGGGTCGGGTTGCGGGCGAAGGTCCGGTCGTTGGTCAGCTCGGACGCCGTCGTCGGCATCACCTGCATCAGGCCGTAGGCGCCGGCGCCCGAGCGGGCACGGGCGTTGAAGTTGGTTTCCTTGCGGGCGATCGCATAGACCAGCGAGCGCTCGATGGTGAAGCCGCCCTGCGGGTCGATCACCGGCTGGGGATACAGGGTCGCGTCGATCCGGCGGGCGTCGCCGTCCGCGCCGACCACGCCCCGGCCCAGCGCGCGGCCGAGCGCGGCCCACATCTGGCGGCCCTTGTCCGTGACGGCGGCCCGGATGCCGACGCGCAGCTCGTCGCGGGCGTCCGACCGGCGGCCCACTTCATAGAAGGCGACGGTGCGGCGCGCCTGTGCGTCTTCGCGTACAAACGCGTCCAGCTCGTCCGCCCCGACCCCGACCGGCTCGTCATAGGCGGCTGTCTGGTAGGGGCGGGCCTCGCCATAGGCCGTGGGGCCGAGGTTCTCGATGGTCGGCTCTATGCCCAGCTGACGCATGGCGATCTGGCCGTAGAAGCTGGCCGGCCAACTGGCCGAGCGGTGCAGCAGCGGCTGGACCTGATCCAGCTGGCCCGACTGGCCCGCCGCCCGCGCCGCCCAGAAGGCCGCGCCGGCGCGAACCCAGCCGTCCTCGGTCGGATCGTCCAGCACGCGCTGGAATGCGGTCTTCGCCTTGCCGAACTCGCCCAGCCGGTACTGAGCCAGACCCACGGTCCACCAGTCGCCCAGCTGTTCGCCGACAGTGGCCGCGGTGAACATGTCGTTGTCGTTGTAGGCGACGCGCGCGGCCTTGGCCGGGTCGCCCGTGCTGTTGCCGCCCGCCTGCGCCACGGCGGCCCAAGTGCGGCTGCTGATGATCACACCCGACGGACGGCGAGGGTCCGGCGCGCCGTCGGGGCGGCGGCTGACCGCCAGATCGTAGACCCGGCGGGCGCACGGCAGGTCGGCGTATTCGTCAAGCCAGGCCGACAGCTCCTCATAGGTAGCGGTGTAGTCGCGGTGGAACAGGCGTTCGAACTCGACCTGACCCAGCAGGACGCGATCCTGCGCCTGACGCGCCGCCGTGCGGGCGGTCTCGAGATCGCCGCGGCGAAGGGCGTCGAAGGCGGTGGTGTAGCTCAGGCGATCCGCGGCGCTCAGCGCGGACGGCGCGCGCCGGCTGCCTTCCTCGGCATGAGAGGCGGCCGCAAATGCGCACAACGCGATAGCCAACGTCGGCGCGAAAAACGCGCGGCGGAAACAAGACACCACTACGGCGGCCCCCCTGAGAGCGCGAAATCAGCCGTCTCGACACGGTCCGCTTCGTCGCTGTTCGTTTGGTCGTCAGACCCTGTATGCCCGTGCAATCGGGGTCCGTGTCAAGTTTCCGGGGGATTTGAGGCGCTTTTGAGTCGCCTCACGCGGGAGTGATCAGGCCTCGTCCAGCCGCGCCGCCAGCGCCAGCAGGTCGGCCCAGGCCGCCTTCTTCGCCATCGGCGTGCGCAGCAGGAAGGCGGGGTGCAGCGTCGGCATGACCGGGGCGGACACAGCGCCCTCCGGCAACCGCCATTCCTTCCACTGGCCCCTCAGCCGCATGATTCCCTCATCCGTCGACAGCACCGATTTCGACGCCGCCGCGCCCAGCAGCAGCACGGCCTTGGGCTGCAGCAGGGCGAAGGCGCGCTCGACGAAGGGGGCGCAGATGGTCTGTTCGACCGGCGTCGGCGTCCGGTTGCCCGGCGGCCGCCAGAAGACGGTGTTGGTGATGAAGGCTCGCTCGCCCAGCCCCGCCGCGTCCAGCATCCGGTCCAGAAGTTGCCCCGCCTTGCCGACGAACGGCTTGCCTTGAGCATCCTCGTCCGCGCCCGGGCCCTCGCCGATCACCAGCAGGTCGCCCTCCGGATTGCCGCGCGAGAAGACCGACTGGGTCGCGCCCATGCCGCTGAGCGGACAGCCTGTGAACCCGGCGATCGCCAGTCCCAGCGCCTCCAGCGTCTCCGCCCCCGCCGCCAGCCTGCGCGCCTCGGCGATCGCGTCGCCGGACGCCTGCACCGGCGCCGCCCCGATCGAGGCGGTCGCCTTGGCCACCGCCTTCACGGAGGGCGTCGGCGCCACATGCGTCCGATCGACCGGCGCATCCTCGAAACAGGCGTCGACCCCCGCATCGCGCCAGAAGGCGAGCAGGCTTTCGGCGGCGGCCGTATCGAGGGGCTGTGTGTTCATGCGTCTGAGGCGCAGGGATAAGCCTTGACCGCCCCCGCGTCACCTCCCGATAACCGCATGTAACAAGACGACACTGACGACGAGGAAGACCGGGCATGGCCGAGATCGAGGGCGGGGCGACCAACGCCTGGCAGGAAGCCGTGATCGACAAGCTGCCGGCGGCCGAGGCTCTGACGGGCGTCGAGCGCGAGGTGATGGAATACGACGTCGTCATCGTCGGTGGCGGTCCCGCCGGCCTGTCGGCCGCCATCCGCCTGAAGCAGCGCGCGGAAAAGGACGGCAAGGAGATCTCCGTCGCCGTGCTGGAGAAATCCGCCGAGATCGGCGGCCACATCCTGTCGGGAGCCGTCATCGATCCCAAGGCGCTGAACGAACTCTTCCCCGACTGGAAGGCCCGCGGTGCGCCGCTGGAGACGCCGGTCACCGAGGACCGCTTCCTGCTGCTGGGCCCGGCGGGGCAGGCGTCGCTGCCCATGTTCGCCATGCCGCCGCTGATGCACAACGACGGCTGCTACATCGCCTCATTGGCCAACCTCGCCCGCTGGCTGGGCGAACAGGCCGAGGCTCTGGGCGTCGAGGTCTATCCCGGCATGGCCGCCAGCCATGTGGTCTGGGATGACGCCACGGGCCGGGTGAAGGGCGTCGTCGCCGGCGTCTTCGGCATCGACCGCGAGGGCAAGCCGACCGGTGAGTTCCAGCCCGGCATCGAGCTGCACGGCAAATACGTCTTCATCGCCGAGGGCGTGCGCGGCTCGCTGGCCAAGACCATCATGGCCCGCCACAACCTGTGTGACTCGGCCGACCCACAGAAGTTCGGCATCGGCCTGAAAGAGCTGTGGCAGATCCCGGCGGACAAGCATCGCCCCGGTCTGGTCCAGCATTCCACCGGCTGGCCGCTGGACGAGAACACCGGCGGCGGCAGCTTCCTGTATCACTTCGGCGATCGCTACGTGGCCATCGGCTACGTCGTGCACCTCAACTACAAAAACCCGTTCCTGTCGCCGTTCGACGAGTTCCAACGCTTCAAGCACCACCCGGCGATCGCCGAGCATCTGGAAGGCGGAACCCGCATCTCCTACGGCGCCCGTGCGATCACCGAGGGCGGCTTCCAGTCCGTGCCGAAGCTGGCCTTCCCGGGCGGCGCCCTGATCGGCTGCTCGGCCGGCTTCGTGAACGTGCCCCGCATCAAGGGCAGCCACAACGCCATGAAGACCGGCATGCTGGCCGCCGACGCCGCCTATGACGCCGTCGTCGCCGGCCGCGAAGGCGATGTGCTGGACGCTTATCAGACAGCCTATGAGAAGAGCTGGGTCTACAAGGAGCTCAAGCAGGTCCGGAACGCCAAACCCTATCTGTCGAAGTTCGGCACCACGATCGGCGGCGCGCTGGGCGTGATGGACATGTGGTTCTCGTCGCTCACCGGTCTGAACGTCCCGTGGACCCTGAAGCACGGCAAAACAGACGCCGCCTCGACCGGCAAGGCTGCGGACCACAAGCCGATCGCCTATCCCAAGCCCGACGGGAAGCTGTCGTTCGACAAGCTGTCATCGGTGTTCATCTCCAACACCAATCACGCCGAGGAACAGCCCGCCCACCTGCGCCTGCTCGATCCGTCGGTGCCGATCCGGGTCAACCTGCCGCTTTATGGCGAGCCGGCCCGTCTCTACTGCCCGGCCGGCGTGTACGAAGTCCTGTACGACGAGAAGGGCGCCGACCCGCGCTTCCAGATCAACGCCCAGAACTGCGTCCACTGCAAAACCTGCGACATCAAGGACCCGTCTCAGAACATCGTCTGGACCACGCCCGAGGGCGGCGGCGGGCCCAACTATCCGAACATGTAACGGGACAGACACGTCAGGCCTTGTCGTCGCCGCATATTCGGGAAAGGTTCGGGCCATGCGCATGATCCGTCTTCGTCTCGTCCTGCTCGCCGGTGCGGCCCTCGCCGCCTCGACCGTCGCCGCGCAGGAGACGCCTGCGTCTTCGCCCGCGCTGAACGAGCTTCAGGCCTCGCCGCCGCCATCCGCGCCCGCTGTCGTGGTCGCGCCGCAGGATGCGCCGACGTCGGGCGCGGAGCCGATCGTGATCCGGACCGAGGAGATCGATCGCCCGCCCGTCCCGCCGCCGCCCCCGCCGATCCCCGCGATCTGGTCGCCGGCGCCGACGGACGCCGAGGGCCGTTCCGCCTATGGTCTCTATCTGTCCGGCCGCCTTGCCGGCATGCGCGGAGACCGCGAGACCAGCGCCGAATATCTGGCCGCCAGTCAGGAACTGGCCCCCGAACAGCCGACGCTGGCAAATGAGACCTTCCTCGCGGCCTTGCTGGCCGGCGATCTGGACAGCGTCACCCGCCTGTCCGCCGAGGCCCGCACCCTGCCGCTGGGCGAGGCCGGGCGTCTTGCCACGGCGGTCGACGCTCTGCGTCGCGGCGACGGTCGCGCCGCCCGGGCAGACATCACCGGTCAGCCGTTCACCCCTCCGTTTGACCGTGCCGTCGGCTATCTGTCCCAGGCCATCGCCGCGCAGGACGGCGACTGGGACGCAGCGCTGGCCGAGGTGGTCCCCGATCCGACCGAACCGACCACGGCCCTGATCCAGCGCCAGCAGCGCGCCGGCTTGCTTGAGCTCCGCCGCCGCCATGACGACGCTCAGGCCGAGTATGAAACCCTGATGGCCATGCCGCAGGGACGGCGTCTGTACGGCATCAACTACGGTGCCTTCCTCGAGCGACGCGGCCGCCGGGACGACGCGCGCGACGCCTACCTGGCCGCTCTGGCCGGGCCATCGCCGGACCCGCGCGCGCTGGTCGAGCTGAACCGCGTGAACCATCGTGGCCGCGCGCCGGCCTTGCCGACCATCGCCGAGATCGGCGCCGAAGCCATGAATTTCGCCGCTCTTGAGGCGTCGGAGCTGGGCGGACAGGACCTCGCGGTCATCTACCTCCAGCTCTCGCTGGCGCTGCGACCGGACGACAGCGTGACCCTGCGCCTCGGCCAGACCCTCGCCCGGGCCGACCATGGCCAGCTGGCGATCGAGACCTTTGGCCGTGTCGGCCAGACCAATCCCATCCAATACGCCGCCGCCCAGGTCGGCATCGCCGAAATCCTTTCCGGCGAAGAGCGTCAGGACGAGGCCCTGGTCGTTCTCCAGCGCGCCGACGCCGTCGCTCCGGACCAGCCGGCCGTGGCGCGCCGTCTGGCCGCCGGCCTGCTGGACCTGAAGCGTTTCGACGACGCGCTCGTCGTGCTGAACCGCCCGTCGATCAACACCGAGGGCCAGAGCCTCGATATCCGGTTCCTGCGCGGCTACGCCCTGAACCAGCTGGGCCGGATCGACGAGGCCGAGGCCGAACTGTGGACCGCCCTGCAAGCGGCCCCGGACAATCCGACCATTCTGAACCAGCTCGGCTACATGTGGGTCGATACCGGCCGCCGGGTGGATCAGGGCGCCGAGATGCTGTCCCGCGCCCATGCAGCCGAACCCGAGAACGGCAACATCCAGGACTCGCTCGGCTGGGCCCAGTTCAAGCAGGGCAACTATGAAGCCGCCGTCGAGACCCTCGAACAGGCCGTGGCCAAACAGCCCGCCAACGCCGAGATCGTCGACCATCTGGGCGACGCCTACTGGCAGGTCGGCCGTCGCCGGGAAGCCGGCTGGCAGTGGACCCGTGTCCTGACGCTGGATCCGGACGCCGAACGCCGCGCCGAGGTCGAGCGCAAGATCGCTTCGGGTCTGGAGCCTTCGGCAGCCCCGACGCAACAGGCCGCCACCGCCGGCGAACCCTGACGCATGACGACGCTGACGGGCCTGGCGCCCGCCAAGGTCAATCTGTTCCTTCACGTCGGGCCGGTACAGCCGGACGGCTACCATCCGCTCGCCAGCCTCGTGGCGTTTGCGGACGTCGGCGACCGCCTCACCGTCGAACGCGGCGATCGGCTGTCGCTGACGGTTCAGGGACGCTTCGGCTCCGCGCTCGCCGGTGAGCCGGACAATCTGGTCCTGCGCGCGCTACGGGCGCTGGGACAGGCGGCGGGAATCGGCGAACCGCCCCTTCGCGTGACGCTGGACAAGGTCCTGCCGATCGCGGCCGGCCTCGGCGGCGGATCATCGGACGCCGGCGCCGCGCTGCGTCTGGCGCGCGACCTGCTGGGCCTTCCCTTCGATGAGACTGCACTGGCCGATATCGCCGGGACCTTGGGCGCGGACGGCGCCATGTGCGTTCACGCCCGCGCCGCATGGGCCGGGGGCAGGGGAGATCATCTGGAGTTCGAGCCCCGTCTGCCGCCGCTTCCCGCGGTACTGATCAACCCCGGGGTCCCGTCGCCAACCGGCGCCGTCTATCGCGCCTATGATGAGGGTGTCGCAGCAGGCGCTGACCGTCCGGCCCCGCCGGTGATCTGGGATGTTCCGATGGTCATCGCCTGGCTGGCGGAAGGACGGAACGATCTGGAGGCGCCCGCCGTTCGAAACCAGCCTGCGATCGGCGAGGCGCTGTCGGCCGCCCGCGACCTGCCCGCCGTCCGGCTGGTCCGGATGTCCGGTTCGGGCGCAACGGCTTTTGCCCTGTTCGAGTCGGCTGTCGACGCTAGCAACGCTGCGAAAAAGCTCAGCAACGAGAAGCCTGACTGGTGGGTAAGCTCCACCATTCTGAGATGATGGTCGTCGCCGCAAAGCTTTAAGGCGGTATATCGGCGATATTGTGAAGCTGACCCTGAATGGCCTTGAGATGACCCCGTTCTATGGGGTGAATTTCTTTCTCCTGTGACCAATATGGAACTCAAGGCGACGTAGAGGCTTTCTCTGTCTCCACCGCCTAATGGCCGCGCTTGTCTCCCAAGCGGCTGATCATTCCACGGAAGGGATACACCCATGCTGAGAACCCGTCTTCTGACCGCCGCCGCCGCGACCGCGATGCTCGTCGCCCCGGCCGCCTTCGCCCAAACCCCGGAGCAGACCCCGGCGCCCCAGACGCCCCCGGCCACCATGCCGGCGCCGGCGACCACTCCGGCTCCTGTGACGCCGCCGGCCGCGACGACGGCTCCAGCCGTCGCGACGACCCAGGCCGCCGCTCCGGCCGCCCAGACCAACTCGGTCATCGATGTGCTGAAAGCCCAGGGCAAGTTCTCGACCCTGCTGTCGGCGCTTGATCAGGCCCAGCTGACCGAGACGCTCGCGTCGCGTCCCGCCATCACGATCTTCGCGCCGACCGACGAGGCCTTCGCGGCCCTTCCGGAAGCCGAGCGGACCCGCCTGATGGACCCCGCCAACGCCCAGGAGCTGCGCAGCCTGCTGCTCTACCACGTGCTGGTGGCCGACGTTGAAGAAGGCCAGATCAAGGGCGCGGCCGGTCCGGTCGAGACCGCTGGCGGCGCCAAGATCCAGATCGACGGCACCGGCGAATCCATCAAGGCCGACGCCGCGACGGTGACGCAGGCTGAGCTGGACGCCTCGAACGGCGGAGTCTTCCCGATCGATCGCGTGCTGAACCCGGCCCAGTCGCAGGCGGCCATGGGTGACGAGGACGCCGCCGCTCCGGCTGCCGACGCCGCCGCCCCGGCGACCACGACCCCGGCTCCGGCCGCCGCCGCCCCGGCCGCTCCGGCGACCCCGTCGGCGACGACCACGACGGCGCCCGCCCAGCCCGGCACGACCGCGCCGAACGGCCAACCGGCCGCAACGACTACTACCACCGCCGCTCCTCCGGTCCCGAACCCGACGGACGGCCAGGTCGACAACCCGGCCCGCACCACCCCTCCCGTCGAGACGCCGGATCCGGCTGACGGCGACGAGGACGGTTCGGAACCCCCGGCCCAGCCTCAGTCGTAAGTTCACGGCTTTGAAGGCATCGAAGGCGGCGGATCGAAAGGTCCGCCGCCTTTCGCTTGTCCGCTTAACGGTCGGCAAACTCAGGTTCGTTATCCTGAGGTCATGGAAACGCTCACGCCTGATCAGATCGTCGCGTTCGAAGCTGTCGTCGCAAGGGTCTCGCCCGACGACCGCGCGAAGCTGCACGCGCTCAAGGACGCCGCCGCCGCCGCCGCCGAGGCGTCTGCCCCCCACTGGGATTTCGACCAGCCCGGCCATCGCGCCCAGGAGCATCTGGCCGAAGCTTTCGGCGCTGCTCTGACCGATGACCACCGCCGCGCGCTCGTCGCCATCTGGGCGCTGGAAATGCCGGCCCGCGTGCCCGCCGCGAACATGCCCCCGGCAGTAATGGAGCTCTATCCCGAGTGGATCCAGCGCCTCGCCGACTTCCTGACGAAGGCCGACGATCCCTACGACCGCGACTTCTGGGCCAAGGACGTGCGCATCTCGCTGGTGCTCAGCGTCCCCGGCGCCCGCACCCAGATGATCGACCTGTCCTCGCCCATGGGGCCGGGCCAGATCCTGCGTCACGCCCGCGAGGGCTGGGGCTGGTCGGTCATCCCGGCCTACGCCGCCGCACAGGCCTGGAAGCCGTGGCTGGAGGTTCACACCGAGAGCCGCTGCCTGCGCGATTTCAACGAGGCCGGCTGGGACCGCGCCTGGGCTGCCGCCGCCGAAATTTGCAAACGCCGCCCCGAGATGGCCGGCATGCTCGGCTCCTCGTGGTTCTACGATCCCCCGCTGGAAGAGATCAGCCCGCGGCTGGCCTACCTCCGCGTCAACCCGCTGAACAACGGCGCCTTCCTGATCCATCAGGGACCCGGTGACATCCACACCCAGCGCGCCGCCACCAGTTCCCCCACCCGCGCCGCGCTGATTGAGGAGGGCAAGTACACCGCCCGCTCGTGGATCGTCGCTTGGCCGAGAGCGGCGCTGATCAAATGGGCCGATGCGCGGAAGGCTGAGCCTCAGGCGGAAGCGGCCTAGGCCGCTATTGCACCCCAGGCCTCGCCCACCGGCCTGATCTCCAGTCCCGCAGCCTTCGCCAGCCGCAGCACCCGGTTCAGATCCTCCGGCGTGCAGCCGTAGTCCGTCGGCTGGTCCGATACATCGTGCCCATAGGCCGTCAGCCAGCCCTTCGACGCCGCCGTCTCCGCCATCAGCGCCTCAAGGTCGTAGTGCGGCAGTCGCCGGCTCTCCAGCCCGACGGACTTGATCAGCCCCCGGTCCTCGCGGCCTGCATTGACCCCGTCGCGCACGCCGCGCCCCAGCACGAACCGGCTACGCACATATCGCTTGGCCCCCAGCGTGCAGTCCCCGAACGGGTAGGCGAACGTCTCCATCCGGTACCCGCCCAGCCGCTCGGCCACCCACGCGGCGTTCAAGTCGAGGCTCAGCTTCAGCGCGTCACCGCTCATCCGCAGCACGCTGGTGTGGCCGAAGGTATGGCAGCCGATCTCGTGCCCGGCCGCGTGCAGCTCCTGCAGGTGCCGCTCGACGAACTGGTCGCGGTCCATGTTCCGCCGTCCCGCCAGACCGCCGCAGACATAGTAGGTCGCCTTGACCCCATGCTCCGCGAGGATCGGACCCGCCTCGGTCCACGCCGTCGCCGGTATGTCGTCGAAGCTCAGCGAGAACACGCCCGTCGCCGGCGCGATCTCCACCGCCTCGACGTCGAGATAGCGCGCCGCCCGCCGACGCATCTGGTCGATCTGCTTCATGGGGGCGTGATAGCGGGTCGCGCTTAAGGAACCGTATGGCCTCGCCTTGCCCGCCGATACGGCCCCGTCTAGGGTCCGCCGCCATTCTCCCCGGATTGTAAAAGCCCGCCGTGACGACCGAACCGCTCGCCTTCCAGGACCTGATCCTGACCCTCCAGAAATACTGGGGCGAACAGGGCTGCGCCCTGATGCAGCCCTATGACATCGAGGTCGGCGCCGGCACGCTCCACCCCGCAACCGTCCTGCGCGCGCTGGGTCCGAAGCCGTGGAAGGCCGCCTACGTCCAGCCCAGCCGCCGCCCCGGAGACGGCCGCTATGGCGAGAACCCCAACCGGCTCCAGCACTATTACCAGTTCCAGGTCATCCTGAAGCCCAACCCCGACAACCTTCAGGAGCTCTATCTCAAGAGCCTTGAGGCCATCGGCATCGATCCCAAACTGCACGACATCCGCTTCGTCGAGGACGACTGGGAAAACCCGACCGTCGGCGCCTGGGGGCTGGGCTGGGAGGTCTGGTGCGACGGCATGGAGGTGACCCAGTTCACCTACTTCCAAGGCGTCGGCGGCATCGAGGTCGACGTCGTCTCGGGCGAGCTGACCTACGGGCTGGAACGTCTGGCAATGTATGTGCAGGGCGTTGATAACGTTTACGATCTGAAGTTCACCAAGGAAGGTACGACCTACGGCGAGGTCTTCCTCGAGAACGAGCGGCAGCAGTCGGAAGCCAACTTCCACGGCTATGACGTCGACGGCCTGAAGCGCCGGTTCGAGGACATGGTCGCCGAGGTCTCCCGCCTGCTCGCCATGACCGGGCCGCAGGGCCAGCCGCTGGTCCTGCCCGCCTACGATCAGGTCCTGAAGGCGTCCCACCTGTTCAATCTGATGGACGCCCGCGGTGCCATCGCCGTCGCCGAACGCCAGAGCTACATCGGGCGGATCCGGGAACTCTGTAAGGCGTGTGCGCTCGCCTACGTCGAACAAGAGCGGAAAACCGCCTGATGCCCCAACTTCTCCTCGAACTCTTCTCCGAAGAAATCCCCGCCCGCATGCAGCAGGGCGCCGCGCGTGATCTGGAGCGGATGGCGGCTGAGCGGCTGAAGGCGGCCGGCCTCAACTATGAGGCGCTCACCACCTACGCAGGCCCCCGCCGCCTGACGCTGGTCATCGACGGCCTGCCCGCCGCCACGCCTGACCGCGAGGAAGAGCTGAAGGGACCCAAGACCTCGGCGCCCGAACAGGCGCTGGAAGGCTTCCTGCGCAAGACCGGCCTGACCCGCGACGATTTGGTCGAGCGGGATGGCGTCCTGTTCGCCGTGATCAGCCAGAAGGGCAGGGCGACCGCCGATCTGATCCCCGAGATGGTCGACCAGATCGTCCGCAACTTCCCGTGGCCCAAGTCGATGCGCTGGGGCTCCGGCACGCTGCGCTGGGTGCGGCCGTTGAAGCGGATCGTCACCCTGTTCGACGGCGCTGTGGTCACGTTCGATATCGACGGCATCGCCTCGGGCGACACCACCGAGGGCCACCGCTTCCTCGGCTCCGGCAAGCCTTTCACGGTGAAAGACTTCGCCGACTACCGCCAGAAGCTGGAGCGCGAGCACGTCCTGCTCGACGTCGCCGACCGCAAGCTGCGCATCCTCGAAGCCGCGCAAAAGGTCTGTTCGGACAAGGGCCTCGCCCTCGTCGACGACGACGGCCTGCTGGACGAGGTCGCCGGTCTGGCCGAATGGCCGACGCCGATCCTCGGCGACATGGACCCGCAGTTCCTCGACCTGCCGCCGGAAGTGGTGCGCCTGTCGATGAAGGTGCACCAGAAATACTTCGCCGTCCGCGATCCGGCCAGACACGGCCTCGCGCCGCACTTCGTCGTCGTCGCCAACGTCGAGGCCTCCGACAGCGGCCGCGCGCTGGCCGCCGGCAACAGCCGCGTCCTGTCCGCCCGCCTGAACGACGCCCGCTTCTTCTGGGACGAGGACCTGAAGGTCGGCTTCGACGCCTGGCTGGACAAGCTGAAGGGCGTCACCTTCCACGCCAAGCTGGGCACGCTGGCCGAACGCGTCGATCGCATCGCCGCGCTGGCCCGCGAGATCGCCCCCCTGGTCGGCGCCGACCCGGATCAGGCCGAACAGGCCGCCCGCCTCGCCAAGGCCGACCTCGCCTCGGGCATGGTCGGCGAGTTCCCCGAATTGCAGGGCGTCATGGGCGGCTACTACGCCCGCGCCGCCGGCCAGCCTGACGCCATCGCCGACGCCGTGCGCGATCACTACAAGCCGCAGGGGCCCGCGGACACAGTGCCGACCGCGCCGCTGACGGTGGCCGTGGCGCTGGCCGACAAGCTGGACACGCTGGTCGGCTTCTTTGCGATCGATGAGAAGCCCACCGGGTCAAAGGATCCCTATGCGCTGCGACGGGCGGCATTGGGTGTGATTCGGCTGGCGCTTCAGAGCGGAATCCGAGAAAATCTTCTCCGCCCTCTGTCTCGCCAGAGGGCGAGAGTCATCGCATCCAAACTTCCCCTAAACACCGAGCGGCTGGACGCCGAAACCTTCGCTGAGATCAAAAAGCTCGGCGTGGAGCATGCGCTTGAAACCGGGCCCCTGATGGCGGAGGCGGTCGACGCTATTAACAAGCTGCTCCGAGACACTTGGGCGCTTGGGAAAGGCTATGCCCCAGCGGAGCAGGACCATGAACTCCTCGCCTTCTTCGCCGACCGCCTGAAAGTCCTCCTCCGCGATCAAGGCCAACGCCACGACCTCGTCGACGCCGTCTTCGCGCTCGGCGACGACGACCTCGTACGCATCGTGCGTCGGGTCGAGGCGCTTGCGGCCTTCCTCGCCACCGATGACGGGGCGAACCTGCTGGCCGGCTATCGTCGCGCGTCCAACATCCTGCGCGCCGAGGAGAAGAAGGGGCCTCTGCCGACCGGCATGGTCGAGACCGGCCTGCCGAACCAGCCCGCCGAGGAAACCGCGCTCGCCTTCGCCGCCGCCGCCGCCGCGACCGCCGTCGACGCCGCGCTGGACGCCGAGGACTTCGCGGCCGCCATGCGCGCTTTGGCTGGCCTGCGCGCCCCGGTCGACGCCTTCTTCGAGGCCGTGCTGGTCAACTCTGACGTCCCCAGCGAACGCGACAACCGCCTGCGGTTGCTGGGTCAGGTCCGGGATGTCATGGGCCGGGTGGCGGATTTCGGCCAGATCGCGGGGTAGGCTCTCACTCTCCGCTCATCCCCGCGAAAGCGGGGACCCAGTTCTTTCCAGCTTGACGGCGGCATTTCGGGACAGCGCGCCGCATCCAGAACAGCCTCGCTCTGTCACCCAAAGTACTGGGTCCCCGCTTTCGCGGGGATGAGCGGAGTGATCGGGGGCATAGGGCTCAGACGTAGGTCTGAACGATCTCGACCACCCGCCCATCCGTTGTCAGCACCCCGTCTATCCGGTCCAGCCGCAGCAGCGCCATCGCGGCCCCGTCGCCGCCGCCCAGCACCTCGCCGGCGCGCAGCTCGCCATTCAGCACTTCGGTCCCTACAGCCGGAGCCGGTCCGTCAAACCGCACCGGCAGCATCCGGCTCTTGATCGCTCCACGCCGCTTCATCCGCGACGTCGTCTCCTGCCCGACGAAACAGCCTTTCTGGAAGTCGATGCCGTTTAGCAGGTCGAAGTTGGCCTCGATCGGATAGGTCTTGTCGTCCGGCCAGTCCGCCGTCCCCGGCACGCCCATCGCCAGCTCATGCGCCCGCCAGTCGGCCTCGGTCATGTTGGCGACAGGTTCGCCACCGTATCGCCGTCCGCCCAGCTCCGGCAGACGCGGATCCGCCGCGAACCCCGCCGCCTCGCCGTCCCAGCAGGCGAACACCGGCTCATCCAGCGCCGCGACCTCCGCCTGCGCCCGCAGCCGGTACATGCCCAGTCGCTGCATCAGCGCCTCGCGCCGGTCCGCTGCGACGTCCAGAACCACCGCCCCGTCCTCGCCCCACAGGAACAGGTCGAACAGCAGCCGCCCCGGGGGCGACAGCAGGGCGCCAAACCTCAGCTCGCCGGGTGCCAAGGTCTCGACGTCCTGTGTCAGCAGGTTGTGCAGGAAGGGCCGGGCGTCGGGCCCCGAGACGCGGATCAGGGCGCGGCTGTCCAGACGGGCGATGCGGGTGATCTGCATGGCCGCTAGATAGGGCGCTTTCCCCTCGCGCCAAAGGCGAGAGACGCTGCTCGCGCCGAGAATCCGTGTACGGTGCTGCCGATGACGGGGCGGTTCCCAATTCTGTATCTGGCCGAGGCCGAGGCCGACGCGGCCGTGATGTCGTCCGGCGTGCTGGCCTATCTGGTCGAAAGCCTGCCGAACGCGACCTTCACTGTCGTCGGCTCGCCCGAAAGCGCGCCGCTGTTCGCCGACACTCCGCGCCTGCGCAAACTGATCGTGCTGGAGAAGGAAGGCCATCTTGAGTGGCTGAACCTCTGGAGTCAGGTGCAGTCGGTGCGCTGGGGCCTGATCGTCGACATGCGCGGCACCACCTTCTCCGGCAAGCTGAAGCGCCAGAAGCGGGCTGTGCGCGGGCAGGACGAGCCGGGCGTGCACGCCGTCGAACTGGCCGCCCGGGTGCTGCATCTGGACGATATCCCCGCGCCGCGCCTCTACGTCGGCGATCAGACCCGCGCCGCGGTCGACGCCCTGATCCCGACCGAGACCACGCCGATCCTCGCTGTTGGCCCGGGCGCGGAGTGGATGGGCAAGGTCTGGCCGCCCGAGCGCTACGCCCTCGTCGCCGCCGCGCTGGTCGGCGATGACGGCCCGCTGGCCGGCGGGCGTGTGATCGTGGTGGGCGAAGAGAACGCCCGCGAGGCGGCGCACCTGATCCGCCTGTCGCTGAAGCGCAACCGGGTGATCGAGCTGCAGGGCAGACGGCTGACCCCGCTCCAAACCGTGGCCGCGCTTGAAAAGGCCGACCTCTACGTCGGCGCCGACACCCTGTGGACCCAGCTGGCGGCGGCGTCGGGCACGCCCGCTCTGGGACTGTTCGGACCGTCCGACGATCGCGTGCGCGGCCCGTGGGGCGGCGTTTCTGTCCGCGGTCCTCGCACCGTCGATGACTTCCGCAAGATCGACCCGAAGCTCAATCAGGCCTTCCAGCACATGAACGACCTGCCCGCCGATCGCGTGATCCGGGCGGCGAAGAAGCTGCTGGCTGAACGGGCGACCGTTTCTGACGTAGCGAGCGTGTAAGGTACGCTTCTGCTCGCCGGTTCGCGGGCGGCCTTCCGGACGATCCGGACGCATCGGACGCTTCGGACGGTATTTTTTCGATCACCCGACTGGCCCCCGCCGCCCGGTTCGCAATAATCAGTCTTCCTTTCCCCGGACCGCTCGCCATGCCCCAGACCTATGACCTGATCGTTCGCGGCGGCGAAGTGGCCAACCACGCCGGGCGGGGCATGGCCGATGTCGGGATCACCGATGGCCGCATCGTCTTCGTCGGCGATCTGTCGCAGGCCTCGGCGGGCGAGACCTTCGACGCTGCGGGCCTGACGGTCCTGCCGGGCGTCATCGACACCCAGGTCCACTTCCGCGAACCGGGGCTGGAGTGGAAAGAGGATCTGGAGACCGGCTCCCGCGCCGCCGCGCTCGGCGGGGTCGTGGCTGTGTTCGAGATGCCGAACACCGAGCCCAACACCACCGACCCGGCCACGCTGGAAGACAAGCTCGCCCGTGCCCGCGACCGTATGTGGACCGACCACGCCTTCTACATCGGCGGCACCCACGAGAACGCCGACCATCTGGCCGAGCTGGAACGCCTGCCGGGCTGCTGCGGGGTCAAGGTCTTCATGGGCGCCTCGACCGGCACCCTGCTGGTCGCCGACGACGACGGGGTCCGCAAGGTGCTGTCCAACGTTCGCCGCCGCGCCACCTTCCACTCCGAGGACGAGTACCGTCTGGTCGAGCGCCGCCCGCTGGCCCGCCCCGGCGACTGGACCAGCCACCCGGAGGTCCGCGACGCCGAGAGCGCCATCGGCTCCACCCGCCGTCTGGTCCGGCTGGCGAAGGAGACCGGCGCCCGCATCCACGTGCTGCACGTCTCGACCGCCGAGGAGATCGCCTTCCTCGCCGACCACAAGGATGTTGCCACCGTCGAGGTTACGCCCCAGCACCTGACGCTGGACGGCGACGAGGCCTATGCGCGGCTGAAGGGCCTCGCCCAGATGAACCCGCCCATCCGCCACGCCCCGCATATCGCCGGTCTGTGGCGAGGGATCGAACATGGCGTCGTCGACGTGCTCGGCTCCGACCACGCCCCGCATACACTGGAAGAAAAGGCCAAGCCTTATCCGGCCTCACCCTCAGGCATGCCGGGGGTGCAGACGCTGGTGCCGATCATGCTGACCCATGTCGCCAACGGCCGCCTGTCGCTGGAGCGCTTCATCGACCTGACCTCCGCCGGGGCGCAGCGGGTCTTCAGCATCGCCGGCAAGGGCCGTATGGCCGAAGGCTATGACGCCGACCTGACCATCGTGGACCTGAAGGCGAAGCATGTCCTGACGCACGCGGACATGGCCACCCGCTCAGGCTGGACGCCTTTCGACGGCTTTGAGGCCACCGGCAAAGCGATGGCCACAATCGTGCGCGGTCGTGTGGTTATGCGGGACGGTGAGCTGCAGGGTTCCGCCCATGGCCGGCCCGCGCGGTTCCAGGAGACCCTGCCCTGAGCGTGAGGAATGAGTGTGAGTGAAAGCGTACTGATCGTCGACGATGACGACCTGCTGGCCCGGATGGCGGCCTTCTACCTGACCCAGGCCGGCTACTCGGCTCGGGTGGTTCAGGGCGGCGCGGCGGCCCTGCTGGACCTGACGGAGCAGCCGTCGGATCTGGTGCTCATGGATATCCGCATGCCCGGCATGGACGGGGTCGAGGCCCTGCGTCGCCTGCGCAAGGCCGGGCACGCCATGCCGGTGGTGATGATGACCCACGACAACCGCGCCGACGTCATCCGCGACGTGCTGGCGCTGGGCGGCAACGGCTATCTGCTGAAGCCCTTCGAGGGGCCTGAGCTGGTCGCCCGCGTGCGCAAGGCGCTCGACGCGGCGAAGGTCGCCCGGCGCTAGATCGAGAAGCTGACGCCGCAGCCGCAGCTGGAGGCGGCGTTGGGGTTGCGAACCACGAATTGTGCGCCGGCCAGATCGTCCACGAAGGCGATCTCCGACCCGCGGAGGAAGGGCAGGGACACGGGGTCCACCAGCGCCGCCTGACCCTCGGTCTCGATGCGCAGATCCTCGGCATCCGCCGTCTCGACCAGCTCGAACCGGTACTGGAAGCCCGAGCAGCCGCCGCCGTCCACGGCGACACGCAGCATCAAGGCACGCCCCTCGGCCTCGCCCAGCCGGGCCAGCCGCCGCGCCGCGCTGTCGGCCAGCGACAGGCCGTGCCCTCCGGCGGAGGAGGGCGACAGGGCGAAGGGGGTGGATTGGACGCTGCTCACAGGGGCCTATATGAGGCGCTGACGGGCTTTCGCAAAGGGCCTGCCCTGTGATGAGCCGCCCGTGAACCCCGAACGCGCCCCCTACGCCGAATATCCCGAGCACAGCCGGGGGCGGCTGGAGCCCGAGCCGATCAGCCGCACGCGCAACGCCTTCGCCCGCGACCGCGACCGCATCATCCACTGCACCGCCTTCCGCCGCCTGAAGGAGAAGACCCAGGTCTTCGTGGCCCACGAGGGCGATCACTACCGCACCCGCCTGACCCACTCGCTCGAAGTGTCCCAGATCGCCCGGTCGCTGGCCCACGCCCTGCGGCTGGACACCGATCTGGCCGAGACCGTCGCTCTGGCCCACGACCTCGGCCACCCGCCCTTCGGCCATGCGGGCGAGGACGAGCTGCAGGCGCAGATGCAGCCGTGGGGCGGCTTCGATCACAATGTGCAGACCTTCCGCGTCGTGACGAAGCTGGAGGAGCGCTATCCCCGCTTCGACGGCCTGAACCTGAGCTGGGAGACCGTCGAGGGCGTCATCAAGCACAACGGCCCGGTGACGCATAAGCTGGAAGAGCCGTCGTGGAAGGCCATCGCCGACTACGCCCCCGGCTGGGACCTGCGCCTCGACACCTTCGCCTCGCTGGAAGCCCAGGCCGCCGCCATCGCCGACGACATCGCCTACAACAATCACGACGTCGACGACGGGGTGCAGGCGGGCCTGTTTACGCTTGAGGACCTCGCCGACGTCCCTCTGATCGGCCCCGTGCTGGATGATGTGCGCAGGGACTGGCCCGCCATCGACGCCCGCATGCTCCGGCTCGAGGCCGTGCGCCGCATGATCGGCGTCATGGTCGAGGACGTGCTGGCCGAGACCGAGCGTCGTATCGAGGCCGCCAGCATCCGCTCCACCGAGGACGTGCGCACCGCCGATCGCACGCTGGTGGCCTTCTCTCCCGCCATGCTGGCCGATCTGGGCGTGCTGCGCCGCTTCCTGTTCGAGCGGATGTATCGCCACTACCGCGTCAACCGCACCCGCAGTCAGGCCCGCCGGATCCTCGCCGAGATGTTCCAGCTGTTCATGGCCGAACCCGAGACGATGCCGCCCGAATGGTCCGGCAAGGCCCTGAGCGGAGACGAGGCGAAGCGCGCCCGGGCGGTCTGCGACTATATCGCCGGCATGACCGATCGCTACGCCATCGAGGAGCACAGGAAACTGTTCAGCCTCGACCTCGCACTCGATCTGTGATTCCAAGGACGGGGGCGGCAAGATCAGGCGACCACGCGTTCGATTCGCGTGACCCGGAAGGCGCGACCATGTCGAACGATGATCCCTACCGTCCCAACCCCGGCCGCGACTACGGCCGTGACCGGGGCGCCTATACGCCCCCGACGGATGACGATCTGCCCTTCGACCGGCAGTCCTACGACCCCCGCCGGACTGGCGGAGGCGGCGGACCCGGCCGTGGCGGCGGTGGTGGAGGGCGCGGCGGACCGCCGGTGACCCTGATCATCTCGGCGGTCGTGCTGCTGGCCCTCATCATCGCGGTGGTCGTCTACTACCGCGCGGGTCCGCGTGCCTCGGGCGACGCTCCGCCTGCCGTGGGCACGCCGGTCAGGGAGATGACGGCCGAGGCGCCCGTCGACGCCCAGCCGGTCGATCCGGAAGCCGGCATCGACGTCTATTCCGGCGCCACCCCGCCGACGACTGACCCGACCTACGCCCCGCCCCCGGAAGAGGTTGGTCCGCGTCCGGCCGCCCAGCCGATCGAGGCCGCGACCCCGCTGCCGCCGGCCGCCACGCGTCCGGCGACTCCGGCCCCCGCGCCGACCCCGACTGCTCCGCCGCCTGCGAAGACCCAGCCCAGCGCCGTTCCCTCGGGTGGAAGCTCCGGCGTCCAGATCGGCGCCTTCTCCACGCCTTCGCTGGCCGAGCGCGAATACAACGCCGTCGTCGGCCGCTACTCCCGCTTGACCCAGGGCGCGACCCGCCGGGTGCAGGAGGTCCAGACCGCCAGCGGCGCCACCGTTTATCGCACCACCGTCGGCAACCTCAGCCGCGAGCAGGCTACCGGCCTTTGCGCCGCCATCCGCGACGCGGGCGGCGACTGTCTGGTGCGGTAAGCTGGCGACTGCGGCGATCTATGGCTGCGCCGGGCATCGGCTGACAGCGGAGGAGAAGGTCTTCTTCGCCGACGCCGACCCGTGGGGCTTCATCCTGTTTCGCCGGAATGTGGACAGCCCCGAACAGGTACGAGACCTGACCGCAGAGCTGCGCGCCTGCGTCGGCCGCCATGCGCCGCTCCTGATCGATCAGGAGGGCGGACGGGTCCAGCGCATGGGCCCGCCCCACTGGCCGAAGTATCCGCCGGGCGAGGCCTATCTGAAGGCCGCCAATGATCCGCTGACCGCCCGCGAACTGGCCCGGTTGGGTGCGCGGCTCATGGCGCATGATCTCCATGATGTCGGGATCAACGTCGACTGCCTTCCGGTGCTGGACGTGCCGGTCCCCGGGGCCCACGACATCATCGGCGACCGCGCCTACGCTCATGATCCGGCGACGGTCGCCCAGCTGGGTCGTGCGGCGGCCGAGGGGCTGCTGGCAGGCGGCGTCCTGCCGGTCATCAAGCACATGCCCGGTCACGGCCGAGCGTTCGGCGACACGCACAAGGAGCTGCCGACGGTCCACGCCGACCTCGCCACGCTCGACGCCTGGGACTTCGCGCCGTTCAGGGCCCTTTCCGACATGCCCATAGGCATGACCGCCCACATCGTCTTCACCGCCATCGATCCAAGGCGTCCGGCGACCCAGTCGAAGAAGGCCATCCGCTTGATCCGCGAACAGCTGGGCTTCGGCGGTCTGCTGCTGTCCGACGATCTGGTCATGAACGCCCTGTCCGGCACGCTGACCGAGCGGGCGCAGAAGGCGCTGAAGGCCGGCTGCGACCTTGTCATCCACTGGAACGGCGACATGGCGGAGATGCGTCAGGTAGCCGAGGGCGTGGGCCGTCTGAAGGGCGGAGCCCTGCGCCGGGCCGACGCGGCGCTTGCCCGCATCGTGCATACGCCTGAACCGCTGGACGTCCGCGAGGCCCGCGACCGCTTCGACGCCATGATGTCCGGTCGCCTGAATGCCGCCAAGGGCCCTGACGTAGGGGAGGCGCAGGCATGACCGACGCCTTCCAGCCTAATCTCGACTTCAGCGCCGCCGAACAGGTCGATGACCGCGAGGCCTTCGTCGTCGATCTGGAAGGGTACGAGGGCCCGCTGCACGTCCTGCTGGCGCTCGCCCGGACCCAGAAGGTCGACCTGCTGAAGCTGTCGATCACCCGGCTGGCGGAACAGTATCTGGCTTTCGTCCACGAGGCCCGGCGGCGAAACTTCGCGCTGGCGGCGGACTATCTCGTGATGGCGTCTTGGCTGGCCTATCTGAAGTCGCGTCTGCTGCTGCCGCGCAACGAGAAGGGCAAGGGCGACGAACTGCCGGCCGAAGAGATGGCTGCGGCGCTCGCCTTCCGCCTGCAGAAGCTGGAAGCCATGCGCAAGGCGGTCGAGGCCATTCAGGCCCGGCCCCAGCTGAAACGCGATGTCTTCACCCGCGGCGATCCCGAGGCGACGGTGATCATCCCCTCCGACCGCATCGACGCCAGCCTGTACGAGCTAATGGCCGCCTATGTGACCCAGCGACGGCGCGAAGAGTTGCGGCGCTACAACCCCACCCAGCGGGTCGAGGCCTTCCAGCTCGAGGCCGCCCGCGACTGGCTGCGCGATGTCTTGCCCCGGCTGGAGCAGTGGACTTCCCTGGACCGCATCGCGCCCGAGCGTGACGGCGACGAGGGTCCGACCCAGGCCAGCTATACGGCGTCCACGCTTTCGGCCAGTCTGGAGCTGGTCAAGGAGGGGGCGATGGATGTGAAACAGGCCGAGGCGTTCGCCGACGTCTTCCTCAAGCGGCGCGGGCAGGGCCAGCCGCTGGAGCTGACTCCGTAGTCCGCCCATGAGCATCCAGTTCGCCCCCGACCACGCCGAGATCGAACGCCGCGTCGAAGCCCTGCTGTTCGCCGCCGCCGGTCCGCTGTCGGCCGCAGAGATCGCACGCCGCCTGCCCGAGGGCGCGGATGTGGGCGGCGCCATCTCGGCCCTGCGCGAGCGCTATCAGGGCAGGGGGGTTGAGCTGGAGTGCGTCGCCGACAGCTGGCGCTTCCGCACCGCCGCCGACCTGTCGTTCATGATGACGGAAGAGCGCGAGGAGCCGCGCCGCCTATCCAGGGCCGCGCTCGAGACGCTCGCCATCATCGCCTACCACCAGCCCTGCACCCGCGCCGAGATCGAGAGCGTACGGGGCGTGTCCCTGTCCAAGGGCACGCTGGATCTGCTGCTGGAGATGGGCTTCGTGAAGCTGAAGGGCCGGCGTCGCACGCCCGGCCGTCCCGTGACCTACGCTACGGCAGACAGGTTCCTCGAACACTTCAGCCTCGCCAGCCTCTACGACCTGCCCGGTGTGCAGGAGATGAAGGCGGCGGGCCTGCTCGACCTGTCCATTCCTGTGGGCTTCGAGGTGCCTGATCCCACCCGCGTGTCCGACGAGGACGAGACGCCCCTGCTGCCGGGCGACGATGATGGTCCCGAGTTTGCGCAGGACTTCGTCAGCGAGGACTAGGCGCCTTGCGCCGCAGCCCCCGTTTGCTAATCCGCTGGGATGATCGCTCGCCTTCGCCCCGTTCCGTTCGACATCGGCCCCGTCCACTTCGTGGGCATCGGCGGCATCGGCATGAGCGGGATCGCCGAGATCATGCTCAAGATCGGCTACTCTGTGCAGGGCTCGGACGCCAAGGCCAGCGCCAACACCGAGCGGCTGGAGAAGCTGGGCGCCCGCATCTTCATCGGCCATGAGGCCGAACATGTGACCGAGGGCGTATCGGCGCTGGTCTATTCCACCGCCGTCAAGCCGACCAATCCCGAAATGATGGCCGCCCGCGAGCGCCGCATCCCGGTCGTTCGTCGCGCCGAGATGCTGGCCGAGCTGATGCGGCTGCAGTTCTCGATCGCGGTAGGGGGCACCCACGGCAAGACGACCACGACGTCGATGGTGGCTGCGATCCTCGACGCCGGCGGGCTGGACCCGACCATCGTCAACGGCGGCATCATCAACGCCTACGGCACCAACGCCAAGGTCGGCGACGGCGACTGGATCGTGGTCGAGGCCGACGAGAGCGACGGCAGCTTCCTGCGCCTGAAGTCCACGGTCGCCATCGTCACCAACATCGACCCGGAACATCTGGATCACTACGGCGACTTCGACGGCGTCCGGAAGGCGTTCGTGGATTTCGTCGAGAACATCCCCTTCTACGGCTTCGCCGCCGTCTGTCTGGATCACCCCGAGGTGCAGCGCCTGGTCGCGCAGATCGATAACCGGCGACTGGTCACCTACGGCCTGAACCCGCAGGCGCAGGTCCGGGCCGAGAACGTCGAGATGGCGACAGACGGCTGCCGGTTCGACGTGGTCATCGACACGCCGGTTGAGGGGGGCGAGCAGACCCGCATCGACGGCCTGCATCTGCCCATGCCCGGCTGGCACAATGTCTCCAATGCGCTGGCCGCCGTGTCTGTGGCGCGAGAGTTGGACGTCTCGCATGAGGCGATCAAGGCCGGGCTTGCAGCGTTTGGCGGTGTACGTCGTCGGTTCACCACCACCGGCGTTGCTGACGGCGTTCGCATCATCGACGACTATGGCCACCACCCGGTGGAGATCGCCGCCGTCCTCAAGGCCGCGCGACAGGTGGCCGAGGGACGCGTCATCGCTGTGGTCCAGCCGCACCGCTACACCCGCCTGCGCGATCTGATGGAAGAGTTCTCGACCTGCTTCTCGGACGCCGACAGCGTGATCGTGGCCGATGTCTATCCGGCCGGCGAGGCGCCGATCGAGGGCGTCGACAAGCATGCGCTGGTCGACGGCGTGCGCCGTTTCGGCCATCGTTCGGTTCATGCGCTGGACGGTGTCGAGGCGCTGCCGGCGGTGATCCGCGCCGAGGCCAGGCCGGGCGATCTGGTCGTCCTTCTGGGGGCCGGCGACATCACCCAGTGGGCCTATGCCTTGCCGGGACAGCTGGAGGCGCTGTCGTGATCGACCTGCCGGAAGTCCGCGGCAAGCTGCTGCGCGATGAGCCGCTGGGGCCTTACACATGGTTCCGGGTGGGCGGAGCGGCGGACGGCCTGTTCATCCCGGCGGACGCCGAAGATCTGGCGGACTTCCTCAAGTCGCTGGAATCTGGCGTGCCCGTGACGGTGCTGGGCGTCGGCTCCAATGTCATCGTGCGCGATGGCGGGGTCGAGGGCGTGGTGATCCGTCTGGCGGGGCGTTCGTGGGCGACTATCGCGACAGATGGCGACACGATCACCGCCGGGGCTGGAGCACTGGACTCGATGGTGGCCAGAGCCTCGGCGAAAGCCGGGCTGGCGGGGCTGGAGTTCTATGCCGGCATCCCGGGTACGATCGGCGGCGCCCTGACCATGAACGCCGGCTGCTACGGCGCCGAAACGAAAGATGTGCTGGTGTCGGCCCGGGGCGTGAACCGAGCAGGGGAGCGGGTGGAGTATTCGCTGGCGGACTTCGGCTACACCTATCGCCATTCCGAGGCGCCCGCTGACATCATCTGGATTGAGGCGACCTATCGCGGGACGCCCGATGCGCCCGAAGCCGTTCAGACCCGCATCGACGAGATCACAAGCCGCCGCGAACAGACCCAGCCGATCCGGGAGAAAACCGGCGGCTCGACCTTCAAGAACCCCGAAGGCCATTCCTCATGGAAACTGGTCGACGAGGCCGGCTGGCGCGGCAAGCTGCATGCCGTCACCGGCGGCGGGGCGAAGTTCAGCGAGCTGCATTCCAACTTTATGATCAACCCCGGCGAGGCGACTGCGGCGGACATAGAGGGGCTGGGCGAGGCGGTTCGCGCCGATGTTCTGGCGAAGACGGGCGTGCAGCTGGACTGGGAGATCAAGCGGGTCGGGAGATCCGCCTGAAAGCACTCACCGCCTTGTCATTCGGCGACCTGGACTCCAATCGTTGACAGGCTGTTAAGGACGTTCGGCGCATTGCGTTGAGTGTTCCGGAGTCCGTCATGAGCCGCCCCTTTTCCGATCTGCACGTCGCCGTCCTGATGGGTGGTCTGTCGTCCGAACGGGCGGTGTCGCTGAGTTCAGGCCAGGGCTGCGCCGATGCGTTGGAAGGCCGGGTGCGCAAGGTCACGCGTGTCGACGCCGGTCGCGATCTGGCGCAGGTCCTGGCGAAGCTGAAGCCCGATGTGGCGCTGAACGCCCTTCATGGCGAATGGGGCGAGGACGGTTGCGTCCAGGGCATCCTCGAGACGCTGCAAATACCCTATACCCACTCGGGACTGCTGGCTTCCGCCCTGACAATGGACAAGGACAAGACCAAGGCCGTTCTGCGCGCCGCGGGGGTCCCGGTTCCGGGCGGCGGCCTGTTCGACCGCCGTGAGGTCGCCCGCCGTCACGTCATAGAGCCGCCTTATGTAGTCAAGCCAAACGCTGAGGGATCGTCGGTCGGCGTCTACCTGGTGCCGGAGGGCGCGAACGGCCCTCAGGCCGCGGTCGGCGCTGATGACTGGACCTACGGCGAGCAGGTCATGGTCGAGCCCTACATCGCCGGACGCGAGCTCTGCGTGACCGTGCTGGGCGAGGCGAGTGGCCCGCGCGCCCTGACCGTAACCGACATCACACCGGTGAAGGGCTTCTACGACTATGAAGCCAAATACGCGCCGGGCGGATCGATCCACAAGCTTCCGGCCGACCTGCCGCCGGCGATATTCGACCGCGCACTCAGGCTTTCCGAACAGGCGCATGTCGCCCTTGGTTGCCGGGGCGTTTCCCGATCCGACTTTCGTTATGACGATGTTAAGGACGTTCTCGTTCTTTTGGAGGTCAACACCCAGCCCGGCATGACGCCGACCTCGCTCGTGCCGGAGCAGGCCGCGTTCGTCGGGATGGGATACGAAGACCTGGTCCGGTGGATGGTGGAGGACGCCTCATGCCCGCGGTAGTTCGCGGCGGTCGGCGACAGAGTTCGAGCCCGCAGAAGCGATCCGCGGCCCCCAAAAACGGAGGGCGCGGTCGCGCTCCCCGCAACGCACCGGCGACGCCGGGCAAGCTGGCGGCGATCGGCCGACTGGATCTGTCGCCGCGCGCCGTCATCGTCTCCATCGCCGCGGGCGTACTGGTGCTGGGCGGCGTGCTGGCCACGGGCGCGCGGGCCGAGCGTATCAGCGCGTCTTTCAGTCAGGGCGTCGACGGGCTTGCGGCCGGGGCGGGGCTGAAGCTCGAGAAGGTTTATATCCAAGGCGAAAGCCCTGAGGCGACGGCGACCATCCAACGGGCGCTGCAGGTCTATGACGATCAGCCCATGACTGCCATCGACCTGAACGCCGTTCGCAAGCGGGTCGAGGGCGTCAGCTGGGTCAAGGGCGCGCAGGTCGTGCGCCTGTTGCCGAACACCCTGATCGTCCATGTGACCGAGCACGACCGTCTGGCCGTCTGGCAGACCGGCGGCCGCAACTATGTGATCGACGGCCACGGTCAGGTCATCGCCGGCGCCGATCCCGGCCGCTACCCGAACCTGCCGTTGATCGTGGGCAAAGGCGCCGAGCAGGCTGCCTCGGATGTTCTGCCCCTGATCGCCGAGCGGCCGCGTCTGGCCGGGCGGGTTGAGGCGCTGGTGCGGGTGGATGAACGCCGCTGGGATCTGCGCCTGAAAGACGGCGGACTGATCCAGTTGCCTGCGACGCAGCAGGAACAGGCGCTGATCCAGCTGGACGCCATGGACCAGCGCGAACGGCTGCTGGAGCTGGGCTTCGCCCGGATCGATCTGAGAACACCTGACGCGGTGGCGGTGCGCCCGTCCGCGGGCGAAGCATAGGGACCACGAGGCAGGATGGCTGGACGTTTGAGGGACAAGGCCAACGACAACGCCAAGACGGCGGCGAACCGCGCGCCGGTGGTGGCCGCGCTCGATCTGGGCCAGTCCAAGGTCGGCTGCTTCATCATGAAGCCCGACGGCGTACGCCACGCCGACCGCACCATCCGTGTCGCCGGCGCCGGCCACGTCCAGTCGCGCGGCATTCGTGGCGGCGGCATCATCAATATGGACGAGGCGGCTCAAGCCATCGGCCATGCCGTCGAGCGCGCCGAGCGTGCGGCCGGCAGCCCGGTCTCGGGTGTGGTTGTCACCACCGCGATCGGCCAGATGGCCAGCCACCGGGTGCAGGCCCGCGTCTCGCTGGGCGCAAACCCGGTCAGCGACGCCGATCTGGCCCGTGCCATCGGCATGGCGCTGGCCCAGATCCGCCTGCCCAATCGCCGGCCGATACACGTCCTGCCGATCACCTGGTCGGTCGATGGCGCGCGGGGCGTGCACGACCCCCGGGCGATGAAGGGCCATTCGCTGGGTCTCGACCTGCTTGTCGTGTCCATGGCGGAGAGCGTGTTCAACACCCTGAGCCACTGCCTCGAACTCGCGCATCTGGACTTGCAAGGCGTGGTCGCCGCGCCGGTCGCCAGCTCGCTGGCCGCGCTGGAAGAGGACGAGATGGATCTGGGCTGCGTCTGCCTCGATCTGGGCGGGGGCGCGACGACCGCGGCCGTCTGGGGCGGACGCTCGCTGCTGCACATCGAGAGCCTGAACGTCGGCGGCGATCATGTGACCGCCGACATCGCGCGAGGCCTGTCGACCTCGAAGGCCGGCGCCGAGCGTCTGAAAACCCTGCACGGCTCGGCCATGGCCAGCGCGCATGAGGATCGCGAGATGCTGGAGGCGCCGCCGCGTGGCGAGGACGCGTCGGCCGGCCCGATCTATGTCCAGCGCGCCATGCTGAAGACGGTCATTGCGCCGCGGGTGGAAGAGACGCTGGAGCTCCTCCGCGACCGCCTGCGCAACGCCGGTGTCGGTCTGGAGCCGGGCGCCGGTCTCGTCCTGACCGGTGGGGCCAGCCAGCTGAACGGCGTGCGCGAACTCGCTGTGCGCGTCTTCGACCGTCCCGTTCGTCTCGGCAAACCTCAACGCGCGCCTCACTTGGCCGACGCCGCCTCCGGCCCCGCATTCTGTTCCGCGGCGGGCGTTTTACTACGGGCTGCCTACGGTCCGCGTGAAGCTGTATCGGCCCGCAAGCTGATGTCTCGCCAGATTACGGCCGCAGATGCGCCACGGGCTGTAAGCGGCGGTCTGGTCGCGCGAGCGGCGGGCTGGCTCCGCGAAAACCTGTAATTCTCAAATTTATCAGCGCAGAAGAACCTTCGACCCACGCTGTCGGGGTGAGAATTATTACAAAAGCCACCGGTAACTGTGTCCGGATTGTTACAGATTGGCTTGGTTATGGTCGCCAAGCGGCCACATTCCCTTGTTCACCAAGAAGTCGGCCCCTAGTGTCGCCGCCGACGTGGCATCGCCGCGGCATTTGCCGTGGATCGAGTAGCAAGACGGGGACCTAGAGAATGCTTCTTCGGCGCAAGTACCTTTTCGGCACGACGGTTCTGGCGGGCGTAATCGCCGCCGCCGCTCCTGCCCTGGCTCAAACAGCCCAGCCGCAACCTGCCAACCCGCGCGCTGCCCAGCAGCCGGCGCCCGTGCCTGCTACGCAAGAGCAGCTGGAAGAAGTCATCGTCACCGGCACCCGGATCCGCGGTAACTCGGAGTTCACCAGCGCCTCGCCGGTGCAGACCATCACCACCGAGCAAACCGACCTGCGCGGTATTCCGGACGCCGCTCAAGCTCTGCTGAGTTCGACGCTCGCCGTCAGCTCCTTCCAGCTGAACGATCAACTGACCGGCTATGTCACCAACGGCGGCGGCGGCACCCAGTCGGTCGGCCTTCGCGGTATCGGCACACAGCGTACCCTGACCTTGCTGAACGGCCGTCGCGCCGGTCCGGCCGGTACGCGCGGCCAGGTTCAAGCCTTCGACCTCGGCGTCATCCCGGGTTCGATTGTTGAGCGCTCCGACATCCTGAAAGACGGCGCTTCGTCGATCTACGGCTCTGACGCCGTGGCCGGCGTGATCAACATCATCACCCGTCGCGACCTCGACGGCGGTGCGATGAACGTCTTCTATAGCCAGCCCTTCGAAGAGGGCGGCGAGCAATTCCGCGCTGACGCCGCGTTTGGCCGCACCTTTGACCGCGGCTTCATCAACTTGGGTGTCGACTACGCCAAGACCTTCATCCAGCGCCGTAACCAGCGTGATTACACCAGCTGTACCGAAGATTACCTGTTCGACCCGGAAACCGGCGCACGCCAGGATTACATCGATCCGTTCACCGGCGAATACAAGTGCTACAACACCGCGATCAAACAGGTGTCGCTGCTGACTTCGGGCTTCAGCATCACCCGCGCCAACATCCCGGGCTATACTTATCCGACGGCGGCTCAAGGCAACAACGTGCTGACCGGCACGGGTGCGCCGGCGCTGGCCTTCCCGGCATTCGCGGCGGCCTATCAGGGCTGGGCGCGTCAAAACCGCGCCGGCTATCCGCTGACCTATCTGTACGCCACGACGGACGACCCGCTGTGGGGCAACTCGTCGATTATCAGCCCGCTGGAGCGTATCTCGGTCAGCTCCAACATGGGCTACCAGATCACTGACGACGTCGAGCTGTACGGTGAGTTCCTTTTCAGCCAGCGCGAGTCCAGCCAGATCGGCATGGCTCAGGTGTTCCAGAGCTTCGCTCAGCGCAACATCGTCAACGGTGCGGCCAACGCCCTGCCGGCTTCGAACCCGAACAACCCGTTCGGTCAGCCCGTTCAGACGGTGGCTCCCTACGAGTCCAGCTCGTTCCAGGAGGTCAACTATTACCGCGGCGTGATCGGTCTGCGCGGTACCGCCGGCGATTGGGACTGGGATGTGTACGGTCAGTATTCGCTGTCGGACGCCAGCTACAACAACGGTCCGCGCATCTATCTGGATCGTCTGCTCGCGCTTAACAGCCCGAACGTCGCCTGTACGAACACTCCGGCCGGCGGCAACTTCTCCGGCTTTGACTGCTCGGCTCTGCCGGGCGGCATTCCGTGGACCTCGGAGCGTGTTCTGGCGGGCCAGTTCACGGATGCGGAACGCGACTTCCTGTTCTTCACCGAAGACAACACCACCACCTACGATCACATGTATCTGGAAGGTGTGATCTCAACGAACAGCCTGTTCAGCCTTCCGGCTGGCGACGTCGGGGCCGCCTTCGGCGCCCAAATCCGTCGCGAAGAGATCGACGACACCCCCGGCGCCCAGGCGCTTGGCCGCAACGTCGCCCTCTACACGACAGCTGGTCGTACGGCGGGCTCGGACACGATCCTGGAATCGTTCGCCGAACTGGAGCTGCCGCTGCTCCGCGACATGCCGTTTGCCGACTCGCTGACCCTGAACGTTTCGGGTCGCCTGTCGCGCTACGACTCCTATGGTCAGAGCGACACCTACAAGGCGGGCCTGAACTGGGCGGTGACGCCTGAGTATCGCCTCCGCGCCAGCTACGGCACCTCGTTCCGTGCTCCGTCGCTGTACGAACAGTTCCTTGGCGCCCAGGTCGGCTACGGCGGACAATCGGCGAATGACCCCTGCTACGACTACACCAACAACGCGACGATTGATCCGGTCATCCTGGCAGGCTGCGTCGCGGATGGCGCCTCCACTACGCTTGGCGGTTCTTCGGTCGCCATCTCGTCAGTGGGGGGTCGTGCACTCCTGAACGCTGAAACGGCTGATAACCTGAACCTGGGCTTCGTCTGGACGCCTTCGTTCATGCCTCTGAGCGTCGCGATCGATTATTATGAGATCTCGATCGAGGACGCGGTCAGCCAACTCGGTGGCTTCGACATCCTGACCAAGTGCTACCAAGGTCAGACAGGGTATTGCGGTCTCTACAGCCGTATCCGCGTCCCCGGCGCAGACAACGGCAAGCTGGCCACGGTCAACAACGCCTACGTCAACGTGAACGAGATCAACAACCGCGGCATCGACCTGCAGATCCGTTTCTCGGAAGACACCCCGCTTGGCCGTCTGACCATCGAGTCGCAGCATAACTTCAAGCTGGAAGACACCGAGACGTTCGAAGGTGACACGAGTTCCTACCTGAACTCGACCTTCAACTATACTGGTCCGGGCTATGCCGGGAACCTGTATGTGACCCTGCAGCGCGGCGACTTCTCGTACTTCTACGGGGTCGACATGATTGGCCGTGGCTCGGATGTCGCCGAAGCTGGCGGCCGGATCTTCGCCAACGCGAAGTACGCCGACCTCGCTAACGGCATCAACTCGACCAACTGCGCCTTGCCGGCGACCAGCTATTGCTCGGTCTACAAGTACTACGCCGACTTCTACTCAACCCACTCGGCCTCGGTGCGCTACCGCAACGAGGACGGTTGGTCCGTATCGCTCGGCATCCAGAACCTGTGGGACGAGCATCCGCCGACCGCCGCCGCCGGCCAGTTCCGTCTCGGCACCTCGGCTCTCAACGGCTACGACATGCGTGGCCGTCGGGCTTCGATCCGGATCGGTAAGACCTTCTAAGGTCGAGCCGGCTCAAAAACAGGAAAGGGCGGCTCTCGGGAGCCGCCCTTTTTCTTTTGCCGTTAACGAAAATTGGCCCAAGACGCCCGACTCGGGCTATCCGGTAACCTTCTCTTAAGCAGTTCGGGCGCTTCCTTAACGCGCTCATAACCAATGCGAATCGGCGGGGAATCTCGCATTGGGACTGTCGAGCTGGGTCGGATAAGGTCGAACGAAAATGTCTCTCTCGCTGGTGCGTCCGCAAGCTACGGATCTGAAGCCTCGTATCGTCGTCTTCGGCGTGGGCGGGGCGGGCGGCAACGCCGTCAACAACATGATCGACGCAGGTCTTGAAGGCGTCGAGTTTGTGGTCGCCAACACCGACGCACAGCACCTGTCATTCGCCAAGACGGACCGTCGTGTTCAGCTTGGTGAGACGATCACGCAAGGGTTGGGCGCCGGCGCCCACCCTGAGGTCGGCATGAACGCCGCTGAAGAATCCGCCGACGAAATCCATACGCACCTCGAAGGCGCGCACATGGTGTTCATCACCGCCGGCATGGGCGGCGGCACCGGCACCGGCGCTGCTCCGGTCATTGCGAAATGCGCGCGCGACCGCGGCATCCTGACCGTCGGCGTCGTGACCAAGCCGTTCACTTTCGAAGGCCGCCACCGCATGCGTCTGGCCGATGCGGGCATCGCCGAGCTGCAGCGCTACGTCGACACCCTGATTGTCATTCCGAACCAGAACCTGTTCCGCGTCGCCAACGAGCGCACGACCTTCGCCGACGCCTTCGGCATGGCTGACCAGGTTCTTCACTCGGGCGTCCGCTCGATCACCGACCTGATGATCCTGCCGGGCCTGATCAATCTCGACTTCGCCGACGTCCGCGCCGTCATGTCCGAGATGGGCAAGGCGATGATGGGCACGGGCGAGGCCTCGGGCGACGACCGCGCCCTGATGGCGGCCCAGAACGCCATCGCCAACCCGCTGCTGGACGAGACCTCGCTGAAGGGCGCCAAGGCCGTGCTGGTGAACATCACCGGCGGCATGGACATGACCCTGCTGGAAGTCGACGAGGCCGCCAACGCCATCGCCGGCGAAGTGGACGCCGACGCCAACATCATCTTCGGCGCAGCCTTCGATCCGGCGCTGGACGGCAAGATCCGCGTCTCGGTCGTGGCGACGGGCATG
This sequence comes from Brevundimonas sp. NPDC092305, assembly GCF_044755415.1. Lineage (NCBI taxonomy): Bacteria > Pseudomonadati > Pseudomonadota > Alphaproteobacteria > Caulobacterales > Caulobacteraceae > Brevundimonas > Brevundimonas sp. NPDC092305. The sequence continues at coordinate 506,868 of NZ_JBIVQY010000001.1, forward strand.
GAAGACCTGGCCGCCGTCAAGGCGCCGCCGTCGACCTCCAGCTCGATCTTCGATCGCCGCCCGGCCGCCCCGACCTTCGCGCCGCGCGCCTCGGAGCCGGTTCGTCAGGAGCCGATCCGCGAGCCCGTCCGCGCCGAAGTCGCCCCGCAACCGGAACCGGCCCCGGCGTATCAGCCGACCTACGCCGCTGCGCCTTCGCCCGAGCCCAAGCCCGAGCCGGTGATCCACGTCGCCGAAGAGCGCACGCTCGAGCCGATCGTCGATCCGTGGGTGGAGCAATATGAATCCGCCCCGCGTACGGCCGCCCAGGTCGCGCAGGGCGATCTCTATGCGGATCGTCCCGAGCCCGAGTCGGTTCAGGAAGAGCCGGCCTACGACCACTATGAGGAGCGTGACCACCGCAAGTCGGGCTGGAGCCTGTTTGGTCGCGGCAAGCGCCAGCAGCCGCAGCCCAACTATCCGACGCGCGGATCGCAAACGACCCAAATGCGCCCGACGCAGCAAGTTCAGCCCCAGCCGGAACCGCAAGTCGGTCAGGCGGAGGACGATCTGGAGATTCCCTCGTTTCTCCGCCGCCTCGCGAACTGATCCACGTCACACCTGAAGCGCGAGCCGCTCCGGAGCGATCCGGGGCGGCTTTCTCGTTTGCGGAACGCCGTAGCAATTCCGAAACAATCCGAAACCCGACTTTCATTTCGCGCTTGCGAGAGACCGTTTACCTAACCTGCAAGGCGAAATCCGCACGGAGAGGCGGAGCGCGAAACCAGAGTGAGATGCCGATTGCCGGTCCGTCACGACCATAACCAGCGCACCACCGTCGCCCCCGCGATCATCGCGGGCGTCGGCGTGCACACGGGCGACCGTGTACGGCTGGCCGTGCGTCCGGCGCCGGTCGGGACCGGCATCGTTTTCGTCCGTACCGACATCACCGACCGCGATAACCGCATCCCCGTGTCGGGCGAGGCGGTGATCGACGCCCGCCTGAACACCATGATCGAGAACGCCGCCGGCGTTCGCCTGTCGACCATCGAGCACCTGATGGCCGCCTTCGCCGCGCTGGGCGTGTCGAACGCCGTAGTTGAGGTGGACGGCCCCGAACTGCCCATCCTGGACGGGTCTGCGCTGCAATTCGTCCAGCTGCTGGATCGCGCCGGCTTCCGTCGTCAGGAAGCGCCGGTCCGCTACATCGAGATCCTCGAGCCGGTCCGGGTTCAGGACGGCGACAAGTCCGCCGCCCTGCTGCCCTGCGATCGCTACGAGATGCGGTTCGAGATCGACTTTCCGACGCCGGTCATTGGCAACCAGGTCGTGGACTTCGTCGTCGACGAGGATACCTTCCGCAACGAGATCATGGCTGCCCGCACCTTCGGCTTCGCCCATGAGGTAGAGGCCCTGCGTCGCGCCGGTCTGGCCCGCGGCGGCTCGCTGGAGAACGCCGTGGTCATCGACGGCGACCAGATACTGAACCCCGGCGGCCTGCGGATGGAACGCGAGTTCGTGAAGCACAAGGCGCTGGACGCCATCGGCGACCTGTACGTGCTCGGCGCGCCTCTGCTGGGCCGCTATGAGGGCGTGAAGGCGGGTCACGCGATCAACAACCTGCTGGTCCGCGAACTGCTGGCTAATCCGCAGGCGTGGCGCGAGGTGACCCGCGTGCCCGAACTGGCGATGGCGGGCTGATCAGCCGAGGCTGATCGCGCTCATCAGGCGTCCGAAGTCCGGCTCTCCGTTCAGGAACGCCCGGCGGTTTGAGTAAAACTGCGTCTTATCCGCTCGTGTGTCGTGGCCCGTCCATGCGGCGTGACCCACGCCGGCCTGCTCGAGACGCCAGAGAACGAAGGCGGGTAGGTCGAACAGGCGACGGTCGAGGCGTTCGCCCTCGACGAAGAAGCGGCTGCTGCCGGGATCGTGATGCTCGAACCGTTCCTCGAAGTCCGCGCCGACCTCGTAACTGGCCTGGGCGATGCAAGGGCCGACGACGGCGACCATGCGCGCGGGTTCAGCGCCGAGAGCCTGCATGGCGAACACTGTAGAGTGAATGATGCCGCCCAAGGCTCCCTTCCATCCGGCGTGCGCCGCGCCAACCACCCCGGCCTCAGGATCGGCCAGTAGTATGGGTGCGCAATCTGCGGTCAGGACGCCGCAGATGACGCCCGGCGCGGCGGTGACGGCGGCGTCGCCCTCCGGCCGCTCGCCCTTCCAGCCAGCCTCGGCCGTACGGGTGATGGCGGAGTGAATCTGGTAGCAGGCGGCGAGATCGTCAGGCTGGCCGTCGAAGTGCGCGGCGACCCGGCGGCGGTTCTCGGCCACCGCGGAGGGATCGTCCTTCGACCCGACCCCGGTGTTCAGCCCTTCGTAGATGCCCGTAGAGACGCCGCCCTGACGCGTGAAGAAGCCATGGCGGAGGCCGGTCTTGTCGAGCAGGGGATGGGTGATCGGGGTCAGCATCTCAGGTCTCGAAGCCCGGCACGATCAGCGTCGATGGTGCGAAGACGGCGCACGCCTTGAACAAGGTCCCCATCTGGTCGTCGTCGACCAGACGGGCCAGTTGGCGATCGATGACATCGGCGGCGTCGGGGCGCAGGTCACGCAGGCGAGCGGCGCGAGCCTCTATGCCCAGAAGGCGGAGAAACTCGCCCTGACTCCGACAGCCGGTGACATCGGCGCCGGCGTGGACGGCGGCCTCAAGCACCGTGGGGAAGTCAGCCCATTGAGTCAGATCTGCTTCACCGGGCGTCTCCAGCGGATCGACCTTGCGGTGGCGAGTCAGGGCCTGGAGAGTATCCCCGGCCTCGGCTCGCGCCCGGCCATAGTCGATCAGCAGGGCCGCACCGCCCGTCTCGCTGACCAGACGCCCGAGATCACGCCCGAAAGCGGCCTGATGCTCGGAAACCTCCACGATCTGACCCGGCTCGACCTGGAAGGCAGGGCGCTGGAAGCCGCCGGTGATCCGGACCAGCCCGAACTCCAGTGCGCCCTCATCGGATACGCCGATGCGCCGCTCGGCCCAGCCGTCTTCGGTTCTGACGAACTGGCGGGCAGGGAGACAGTCCAGCACTTCGTTGGCGATCAGGATCACCGGGGCGTCGGTCTCTATCCGGTCGAGACCACGCACCCAACGCAGGTCAAGGTCGCTGTCGGCAAGCATACGCGCCTGCGCTTGACGCAGCGGGGCACTGGGCTCGATCAAGATCAGCTCGGCCGCGCTCAGGAAGTCGGGGTCCAGCCGGGCAGCGCGGAGGGCGTCGGCCATGAGCGTACCGTCGCCGGGGCCGACCTCGACCAGTCTCACCCGCTCCGGCGCGCCCAGTCGCCGCCACGCCTCGACCGCCCACAGGCCGATCAACTCGCCGAACATCTGGCTGATCATCGGCGCGGTGATGAAGTCGCCGGTCGCGCCGAGGGCGGGACGGGTTGCGTAGTAGCCCGCCTCGGGATCGTGCAGGCAGCGCGTGACATAGTCGGCCACGGTCATCGGGCCGGTCAGGGCGATCTCGCGCGCCAGTCGGTCCTTCAGCGACATGACGTCAGTCGGCGGCCGCCACCGGCGGACGGCTCCATGCGCGCCAGATCAGCCAGGCGCCGGCCAGCATCATCGGGATCGACAGCATCATCCCCATGGTCAGGCCGAAGGGGAACTGATCCATGCCGAAGTCGGGCTGACGGACATTCTCCAGCGAGGCGCGGACCGCGCCGTATCCCAGCAGAAACAGGCCGGTGACATAGCCGGGCTTGGCCAGCAGGCGCGCCTTCCAGATCGCGAAGGCGAGAATGGCGAACAGGACGACGCCTTCCAGCAGCGCCTCGTACAGCTGGCTGGGATGGCGGGTGATCATGCCGGGGCCGCCCGGATAGTCGCAGAAGGCGCCGTAGATCGAGCGGGCGTGGGCGTTGCAGAAGTTCATGGCCCACGGCACGTCGCTTGCGCGTCCCCACAACTCGCCGTTCACGAAGTTGGCCATACGGCCGAAGAACAGACCGAATGGCGCGGCGGCCAGCGCCATGTCGCCGAGGCTTAGCGTATTGACCTTCTGCCGCCAGGCGTAGCCGACGACGGCGATGGTGCAGCCCAGCAGGCCGCCGTGGAACGACATGCCGCCGTCCCACAGCCGGAACAGCGCCAGCCGGTCGCCCCAAGTCCCGCCCGTGAACAGGTCGCCGTAGAGGTGCGGCTGGTAGAAGAGGGCATAGCCGAACCGGCCGCCCAGAATGATGCCGAGCACGATCCACAGCACGAGATCGTCCAGCTGGATCGTCGAAATCGGCGGCTTGCCCGGCGCCCAGATGCGCTCGGTCTTCAGCAGGCGGGCGGCGTACCACCAGCCAAGCGCGATGCCAGCCACATAGGCGAGGGCGTACCAGCGAATGTCGATGGGCCCGATGCTGAACCAGATCGGATTGAAGTCGGGAAACTGCACGGGCGCTCCTGCCGAGGTCAGGTCGCCGGTTTAGCAAGCGTCGCGGGCGGCGTCCCCGAAATTTGAGAGGAAGACTTCGCCCAAATCAGGCCATAGGAGCAGCGGACGGAAAGGTTTCGTTCACCATATCGGTCAACCCTCGTTAACGAGTTCGGTTCGTCGAGTCGGAGTTTCAGAATGCAGACGCGCAATCCCATCATGGACGAGTTCGCCAAGCTGACGACCGGCGCCATGGGTCTGGCGCAGGCGGCGGGCGAAGAGGCGAAGACCGCCTTCCGCGCACAGGCCGATCGTTTCGTCGCCGATATGGACCTGGTTCGCCGCGACGAGTTCGACGCGTTGAAAGCCGAGATCGCCGCGTTGCGGGCCGAGCTGGCGACGCTGAAGACGGCGGAAACCGCTTCAAAGACGCCTCGCAAGGGAACGTCCACAGCGTCGGTTCCCCCCAAGGACGCAGCCGGTTGAGCCGAATCTGCGAACCCGCATACCGTCGTGAAGCAGGGTGTGAGTCGCGCCCGGAGAGTGTTTGATGGACGCAGTTCGCCCCGAAGAGATTGACGTGCCCCACGATCCGCTGGACGTGGTCGAGCATGTCCTGGTGGCGGAAAACCTTCCGTTCGACCGCACTGACGACGGCGATCTGGCCTTCGCCCTCGCCGGCGACTGGAAGGACTATGAGCTGTGGTTCGCCTGGCGGCCGGAGGGCGACTGCCTTCAGCTGTGCTGCGCGCTGGATCTGCAGGCGTCGAAGTCGCGTCGCGCGGCCGCGTATGAGCTGGCCGGCCTGATCAACCAGCGGACATGGATGGGTCACTTCGAGGTCTGGGCCGAAGACGGCGAGATCGTCTTCCGTCACTCGCTGGCCCTGCCGATGGGCGAGCGCCCGACCCTGGGTCAGGCGGCGTCGATGATCGACGCGGCGATCGAGGCGGCCGACCGCTACTACCCCGCCTTCGACTTCATGATCCGGGGCGCCAAGAAGCCGCAGGAGGCGATCGACGCCTGCCTGTTCGAGACCGTCGGCACCGCCTGAGGCCATGAGCCCGGACACCACCCCCGGCGCCGTGGTCCTTGTGGGCTGCGGGCGGCTGGGCTCCGCCATTCTGGAAGGCTGGCTGGCGACGGGCGCCATTGCGCCCGAGCGGCTGGTCGTCCTGACGCCGTCCTCGAAGCCTGCTGCCGACGTTGCTCAGGGCAGAGGCGCGCGCATCAATCCCGATCTGAACGCCATCGGCCCTGTTGATGCGGTCTTGCTGGCGGTGAAGCCTGCCGTGTGGAGAGAAGCGACCGCGTCCCTGACAGCTGTCCTGAACGGCGCCGTTGTAGTGTCGGTGATGGCCGGGATTCGGGCGGGAGACATTGAGGCCGTTCTTCAAGTGCCAGTCGCACGGGCGATGCCAACGACGGCGGTGGCGCAGGCGCGTGGCGTCGCGGCTTTGTGGTCCGATGATGCGTTAGCGCGCGAGATGGCGCGGACCCTGTTTTCGGCCGTTGCGGATGTGGTCGATCTCGAGGACGAGGCGCTGATCGACGCGGCGACCGCGGTGGCCGGATCGGCGCCGGCCTTCATCTACGCCTTCGTCGAAGCCCTGGCCCGGGCTGGCGAGGAGGCGGGGCTGTCCGGCGAGGCCGCCGCCCGACTGGCGCGCGGGGCGCTGCGGTCGGCGGGCGCGGGCGTGGATACCGACGCCGGGCTGACCGAGCTCATCGGCCGGATCGCCTCGCCGGGCGGCACCACCCGCGCCGGACTGGAGGCCATGACGCAAGACGGCGGCCCTGACCGTCTGGCCGGGGCCGCCGTGTCCGCCGCCATCAGGCGGGCGAAGGAACTCAGCGCGTGACGTAACGGCCGCGGATCAGGTTCTCGGCCAGACGGCTGTAGGCCCGGTCCGCGTCTTGCCAGGTGCTATAGCCGCGCACATCGGCGATGTTGCTGGTGTACCAGTCGTACTTGACCGGATGGGTCGTGCCGTCAGCGAGCGTGACCTGACCCTCGATCGTCGCGCCCCCGATCGACAGGCTGCGGAAATAGTCGAGGCCGGGACGATCGGCCATCTGCTGGAACGTCGGCTTGTTGGGCTTCAGATCCGTCAGAACCAGATTGATCGTTGCGCCGTCGAGTGCGCCTTCGCGCTCCAGTGCGCGCTGGACGACAGTGGCGAGACGATCGGTCTGCTGAGCGACGTCGCGCGCGCCGAGTTCATCGACCTTTTCCTGCACGTCGGGACCAAGAGTGACGTTGACGACGGGTTGGGCCAGAGCCGGCGTTGCGGCGATGGCTAGGACGGCGCCGAGAGGGGCGACGAAGGCGAACTTACGCATGATGCTCTCCAAACAAGCCCTGTCAGGAGGAAGATGCGCCCTGCGGCTCCGCTTCGCCAGTGGGTGCGGCCATTTGTGATCGACCGGGGATGCGGATGATCGCGCGCAGCCCGCCGAGATCGCTTCGATCCAGCGTGATGTCGCCGCCGTGTCCGCGCGCCACGTCCCGGGCGATGGCGAGGCCCAAACCCACGCCCTTGCGGTTCTGATTGCGCGAGGCGTCGAGGCGCGAGAAGGGCCGGAAGGCTTCCTCCCGCATGTCCTCCGGAATGCCTGGACCGTCGTCGTCGATGGCGACCTCAAGTCCGCCCGAGGGCAGGGGCCGGGCGGACAGACGCACATGGTCGCCGTGGGCAGCAGCGTTGCCGGCCAAGTTCACCAGCGCCCTCTTGAAACCCATCGGACGAACCGCGGCGATGAGACCTTCGGGCGACACGATCTGGACCTCGGCCCCCGCCCGTCGCGCGTCGGCCGCCACATCGGCCAGCAGTTGTCCGATCGCCACCTCCTGCGCGGCCTCTCCGGCTTCACCACGGGCGAAGGCCAGATACTCGTCGATCATGTGCTCCATCTCGTCCAGATCGCCGCGCATGGCGGCCTGACGCTTGAACGCCGGAGCGAGGGCGAGTTCGAGTCGGAGGCGCGTCAGCGGGGTGCGAAGATCATGGCTGACGGAGGCCAGCAGCGCTGTGCGCTGCTCGATATGGCGCTGGATGCGGGCGCGCATGTCCATGAAGGCGTTGGCGGCGGCCCGGACCTCCTTGGCGCCGGAGGGCTTGAACCGCTCCTGCGTTTCGCCCCGGCCAAACGCCTCGGCCGCCTCGGCTAGCCGCTCGATGGCGCGGACCTGATTGCGGATGAACAGGATGGCCACGCCCATCAGCAGCACGGTCGCAATCAGCAGCCACAGGACGAAGATATGGGCCTGTGTCGCCACCGCCCGTTCGCGCGGCGCGATGATGCGCAACACGCCTTGGGGCTGTTGCACGCGGATATCGACATAGGCCGGATAGCGGGTGGTGTCGTACCAGAAGGGCTGGTCGATCCGGGCGGCCAAGGCGTCACCCAGCGCCCGGTCGACGACCCCGATCGTCCCCCGTCGGGTTTCTTGGGGCAGGGTTGCTCCGTCCTGCAGGGCGACAGACAGCGACATGGCGCGCTGGGCGCGGTCGGAGATGACGGCGAGGTTCTCAGGCGTCGGCTCGTCCGCATAGGCGGTGGCGACCCACGAGACGTCGCCGGCGAGGCCATCCGAAAGGCGGGCCGTCACCGTCTGCCAGTGCATGTCGAAGAAGGCCCAGGTGACCGCCACCTGCATGACCAGCACAGGCAGGACGATGATCAGGAGCGACCGCCCCCACAGGCTGGTGGGCAGACGCCGCTTCAGAAAGCGCGGCCAGAGGCTGGGCGGCAACAGCCTCATGGCGTCGTCAGTCCGGAGCCAGCATGTAGCCGATGCCGCGCACGGTCTGGAGATAGCGCGGGTTCTTCGGATCGGCTTCCAGCTTGCGGCGCAGACGGGTGACCTGCACGTCGACGGCGCGGCCGGTGATGTCGGCGGTGTCCGGCGACAGGCTCATGCGCTCGACCGGAGCGTGGGCGTGGATCGCCAGCGTCTTCAGCAACTGGGCCTCGGCCTCGGTGAGGCGTTGGGGCTTGCCGTCTCGCGACAGCTCCAGCCGCTCCATATCGAAGATCGCCGGTCCGAGTTTGATCTCGCGCGGGGTGAGGGGCTTGCCGCCCGTGCGACGCAGGATGGCGTCGATGCGAAGAGCCAGCTCCCTCGGCTCGAACGGCTTGCCCATATAGTCGTCGGCGCCGCGCGACAGACCCTCGATCCGGTCCTCGGCGTCGCCCCGCGCCGTCAGCAACAGGATCGGGGTCTTGGACGCCAGCGCCTTTTCACGCACCCACGTCGTCAGGTCGAAGCCGCTCTCGCCCGGCATCATGACGTCGAGCACAATAAGGTCGAACTCGATGATCTCGACCAGGCGCTTGGCGGCGGCGGCGTGGGCGGCGCCGGTGACGCGGTAGCCCTCGCGGGTCAGGAACTCCTTCAGCAGCTCGCGGATGCGGTCGTCGTCGTCGACGACCAGCAGATGGCGGCCGGACCCCGGGCCTGCGATGGGGCCTGAGCGCCCATGGGAACGCACGTCGCTCATGCGAATGCGACCCGACAGGGGCCACAGGCGTTGACCTGAGCGATTGCGGGAGGTCTAACCCGGTCAGCTTTGCGGGAGACGTTCTTCAATGGCCTTCGTTCCTTTCGACGATCGTGACGGCTGGATCTGGATGGACGGTGATTTCGTGCCCTGGCGGGAAGCGAAAACGCACGTTTTGACCCATGCCCTTCACTACGGCTCGTCGGTATTCGAGGGTGAGCGTATGTACAGCGGCGAAATCTTCAAGCTCACGCCGCATTCGGAACGTCTTCATCGCTCCGCCGCACTGCTGGACTTCGAGATTCCCTACAGCGTGGCCGAGATCGACGCCGCCTGCAAGGAAACCTGCGCGCGCATGGGTCTGGACGACTGTTATGTGCGGCCAGTGGCCTTCCGCGGGCCCGAAGCCGTCAGCGTTTCGGCCATCCATAACAAGACCCGCGTCGCCATCGCCGTCTGGGACTGGCCCAGCTATTTCGACCCCGAGACCAAGAAGAAGGGCATCCGACTGGAATGGGCCAAGTGGCGTCGCCCGGATCCGGCGACCGCGCCTTCAGCCTCCAAGGCGGCCGGTCTCTACATGATCTGCACCATGTCCAAGACCGCCGCCGAGCAGCGCGGATACTCGGACGCCATGATGCTGGACTGGCGCGGATACGTCGCCGAGGCGACCGGCGCCAACGTCTTCTTCGTTCAGGACGGCGCGCTGCACACCCCGCCCATCGACGCCATCCTTGACGGCATCACCCGCCAGACGGTGATCGAATTGGCCAAGGCCAAGGGCATCGAGGTGGTTGTGCGCCACATCCGGCCGGAAGAGCTGTCTACTTTCACCGAATGCTTCCTGACGGGCACGGCCGCCGAGGTGACGCCGGTGAGCGAGATCGGCGAATACCGCTTCACCCCCGGCGACCTGAGCCTCGGCCTGATGGAAGACTACGGCAGGCTGGTGCGCCGACAGGGCTGATCCCGAGGCTGGCCTCTTGCCAGATGGCCCGCGGCGGCGTTCAACGGCGCGAGGGGTCGGCTGATCGTCGACGGGGGACGCGTAGATGTTCAGCGTATTGAATCTCCAGAGCCTGCTGGGTCTGGTCGTGATCGTCGCGGCCTGCTGGGCGATGTCGGAGAACCGCAAGGCCTTCCCGTGGCGGCTGACGCTGGGGGCGGTGGCGGTGCAGGCGGGGCTGGTCCTCGCGCTGTTCGCCATCCCGGGGTCGCAGGTCGTGCTGCATGCCATCACCGGCGCGGTCGATGGTCTGGCGCTGGCCACCAACCGGGGCACCCGGTTCGTGTTCGGCTATCTGGCTGGCGGTGATCAGCCCTATCCCGTGACCAGCCAGCCGGCGTTGTTCACCTTCGCGTTTCAGGTGCTGCCGCTGATCCTCGTGATCTCCGCCTTGTCGGCGCTGCTGTGGCACTGGAAGATTCTGAAGTGGATCACCCACGGCTTCGGCTTCCTGTTCCAGCGGACCATGGGGCTGGGCGGCGCGTCGGCGCTGGCGGTGGCGGCCAATATCTTCCTCGGCATGATCGAGAGCCCGATCGTGATCCGCGCCTATCTGGACAAGCTGACCCGGTCCGAGCTGTTCCTGATGATGGTCGTGGGTCTGGCGACGGTGGCCGGATCGACCATGGTCGCCTACGCCGCCATTCTGGCGCCGGTGCTGCCGAACGCGGCGGGGCATGTGCTGGTCGCCTCGATCGTCTCGGCGCCGGCGGGCGTGCTGCTGGCCCGGATCATGATCCCGGAGAAGCCGGGCGAGGGCGGGGCGGTCGCGGACTATGACTCCGCGCTGAAGTACGACAGCGCCATCGACGCCATCGTGAAGGGAACCTCCGACGGCCTGATGGTTGTGCTGAACATCTCGGCGGTGCTGATCGTGTTCGTGGCGCTGGTGGCGCTGGTCAATGTGATGCTGGGCTGGACCTGGGTCGGCGGCGACGTGCTGACTCTGGAGCGGATGCTGGGCTGGGTTTTCACGCCGGTGGCCTGGCTGACGGGCGTCGACGGGGCCGAAGCGGGCAAGGCGGGCTGGCTGCTGGGGGTCAAGCTGACCCTGACGGAGTTCGTCGCCTTCATCGAACTGGGCAAGGTGCCCGTCGCCGAGATGAGCGAGCGGACGCGGATGCTGATGACCTATGCGCTGTGCGGCTTCGCCAACATCGGCTCGGTCGGGATCACGGTGACGGGCCTCAGCGTCTTGATGCCCGAGCGTCGCGAAGAGGTGCTTGGACTCGTCTGGAAGGGTCTGTTCGCCGGCTTCCTTGCGACCCTGATGACCGCCTGTGTCGTCGGGGCGATGCCTATGGCGATCTTTGGATAGCTCAAAGGCCAAGGTTGAGGTTGCGTCTGTCCAGCGAGAGCGGTCAGATAGATTTGATGTCCTCCCCGATCTCATACGTTAGCACGCGCGGCCGTGCGCCCGCCGCGGACTTCGCCGAGGCCCTGCTGACAGGCGTGGCCCCTGATGGCGGCTTGTATGCGCCGAGCCGCTGGCCGCAGCTGGGCGCCGGGGCCATGGCAGATGATCCTGCCGAGCGCGCCCGGGCGGTGCTGGAGCCGTTCGTGGGGGCGTCGCTGCCGGAGGGTGCGCTGGACCGGGCGGCGCGGCGGCTGGTCGAGACCTTCGATACGGAGGAGCTGACGCCGCTGGTCGAGGTTGCGCCGGGTCTGTTCGTGCTGGAGCTGTTCCACGGGCCGACGGCGGCGTTCAAGGACTACGCCATGCAGATGGCGGCGGTGCTGGCCGAGGCGGCGCTGGCGGCCAGCGGGGAACGGTTGCTGCTGATCACGGCCACCAGCGGGGACACGGGCGCGGCGGCGGTGCGGGCGTTCGGCGGCATTGAGGGGGTCGATCTGGTCGTGCTGCATCCCCTCGGGCGGGTGTCGCCGGTGCAGCGGCTGCAGATGACCACGACGGGCGCGTCGAACGTGCTGAACCTCGCAGTGCGGGGCGACTTTGACGATTGCCAGCGGCTGGTGAAGGCCCTGCTGACCGACGACGGGCTGCGGGCAGGCCGGCGGCTGAGCTCGGTCAACTCGATCAACTGGGCGCGGCTGGCGGGGCAGATCCCCTACTATGTCGGGGCGGCGAAGGCGCTGGGCGAGGCGGCGGGGCGGGCGACCTACGTGGTTCCGACCGGCAATTTCGGCGACGCCTTCGCGGGCTGGGCGGCGCGGCGGATGGGGCTGCCGATGGGCGGGCTGGTCGCGGCGACCAATCGCAACGACGCGCTGGTGCGGGGTCTCGACACCGGCGTCTATGAGCGGACGCAGGCGGAGCCGACGGCGAGCGTCAGCATGGATGTGCAGGCGCCGTCGAACTTCGAACGACTGGTGTTCGAGGCGTCTGGCCGGGATGCGGACCTGACGCGGGGACTGTTCGAGGACTTCGCGCGCACCGGGCGTATGGCGTTGCCGGGCGACCTGCTGGCGGCGCTTCGCCGCGAGGTGTCGGCTGTCGCCGTCAGCGAGGCGGAGACGGTTGAGGAGATCCGGCGGACCCATGCGGGGAGCGGGCGTGTGATCTGCCCGCATACGGCGGTGGCGCTGCACGCGGCGCGGCGGCTGGATCGGTCGTCGGGTCCGGTGGTGGCGTTGTCGACCGCCCATGCCGCGAAGTTTCCGGAGAGCGTAGAGGCCGCGCTGGGGTTCGAGCCGGAACAGCCGCACCAGCTCGCAGGTCTCGAAGGACGGGTGGAGCGCTTCGAGACCGTGGATCCGAAGCTGGATGCGGTGAAGGCCGCGATCGGCTGACCCGGCCGCAAAGGTGCACTCAAAAAAAACGGAGTGCACATTGTGCACATTGCGCTGTCGTCCCGCCCGCACTTGACTGAAGGGAGGTAGGACGCCTTCGCGCGACGGCAAGAGAGAAGAAGGAATAAATTCCCTTCTCAGGCCGCCAGTGCGTCCGCGGTCCAGTAGTCGAGGCGGCGCAGGAAAGGCGTCGGGTCCTTGGGCGTCACCAGATTCCTGGGGTCGTGGAACAGCCGGTCGTGCAGGCGCGTCAGGGAAAAGCGGACGGCGGCGACGGCGCCGAGTTGGGGCAGGGCGGCGCGCTCGGCGGGGTCGAGCGGGCGGGTGGATTCGTAGCCGTACTGAAAGGCCTCAAGAGCGTCCGGCGACGGCGCGCCCTCATCGTCGAAGCCCCAGGCGGAGAGGGCGATGGCCAGGTCGTAGGCCCACACGTCGGTGCAGGCGAAATAGAAATCGATCAGGCCGCTGGGCGCGTCCGTGTCGAACAGCAGATTGTCCGGGAAGTAGTCGGCATGGATGGCGCCGCGCGGCAGGTCCGGATCGACGCCCGGGGCCCCGTCGACCCACGGCGCCATTCGACGCAACAGGGCAAGATCGGCGCCCTCGGCCCGGGTTTCGCAACGGGCGAAGAGGGCCCGGCGCGCCTCGGGCCCCACCGGGTTCGGGCGCTCGAGCGCGAAGTCGCGACCCGCGAGATGCAGGCGTCCCAGCAGGGCGCCGGCGGCGTGCTGGTTCTCCAGAGACGGCGCGCGCTTCCAGGCACCGGGCAGCCATTCGAGGATCGCCGCGGGGCGGGCGTTGAGCACGCCCACGGTCTGTCCGGTCTCGTCCCTGAGCGGCCGTGCGCAGGGCAGGCCGCGATCGGCAGCCTGCTCGGTCAGGCCGAGGCAGAAGGGCAGTGAGGCCGCGTCCGTCCGGCCCTCGAACAGGGTCAGGACGAACCGGCCCCTGTCAGTGTCGATCCGGTAGTTGGTGTTCTCCACCCCCTCGGCGATGGGCGTCAGGGCGTGCAGGTCGCCGAGGCCATAGCGTCTAATGAAAGGCTCGGCCTCGGCCTCCTCGACAGGGGTGAAGACGGCCATCGTCAGGCGGCCTGAAGCGCGAGGCGGCGGGCGGCGAGATCGGACAGGTCGGCCAGCAGGCTTTCCGCCGTGGCCCAGCGGCCGGCGCCGCGACCGCGGCAGCGGTAGACTGATCCGTCCTCGGCAATGACTTTCAAGGCGTTTTCCTCGCCCTTCAGACCGGCGAACAACGGGTCCAGATCGTTCGAGACGAGCCGGACGCTGGCGACAAGCTTGCCGTCCTTCAGCTCACAGCGACAGATCTGGCGCGTTCCGGCCGGCGGCAGGGCGTCGGCGCGCAGGACGTCGCGGGGGATTTCCGCGTCCTCAGGCATGACGCCAAACGCCTCGAAGGCCAGCAAACGAACCTTGGCGAGGGCGTCGAGGCCCTCAAGATCGGCGGAAGGATCTTCCTCGGCGAAGCCGGCGGTGCGGGCCTCGGCCAGAGCCTGATCGAAAGATGCGCCAGAGCCAAGACGGGCCAGCATGAAGTTGACGGTGCCGTTCAGCACCGCCTCGAACGCGGCGACGGGGCCCTCGGTGCGGGCCGCCCGCAGCGTCTCGACCATGGGGACGCCGCCTCCGACCGAGGCGGACCAGAGCAGTTTCGCGCCGCTGGTCTCGGCCAGCGCGAGAAGGCCGGCCGGGTCACGGCTGACGGCCTGCTTGTTGGCGCTGGCGACATCGATACCGCGCTCCAGAGCGGCGCGGATCACGGCGTGGCCGGCGTCGGCTTCGGAGAGGGCTTCGAGGACGATGTCCGGGTCACGCGCCATCAGGGCCTCGGGCTCCGACACCAGCAGCGGGCGGATCTGACGGGGCGAGGCGCCGGGAACGTCGCGGGGCTTGGCCGGGTTGCGCACCAGCACGCCAACGACATCGATACGCGGGTCTTCCAGCAGTCGGGCCAGAGCGCCGCCGCCCACCACGCCACAACCGGCGACCGCGACCCGCAGCGGACGGTGCGGCTCGGCGAGGCGAGGCGGGGTGGTGACCGCGCCGACGACGGTGCGGTGACCGTCGAGATAGTTGCGCACCTCGACGTTCAGCTTGCGGGTTTCGGCGAGATCGAGCGCATCGGGCTGAACCAGCCCGCCGCCCAGCGCCTTGGCCTCGGACCAGCTGGCCTGATCGTAGCGGCGGGCGTCGATGTCGGTGTTGGGGTCGCGGTCGTAGAGGCCGTCGACATCCTTCACCAGCTGGACGCTGGGCAGGCCCAGTTCGGCGGCGAGGAAAAGGGCGGTCAGATCGGAGCCGCCCCGGCCCAGAAGCACGACCTTCCCCTCCGGCGACAGGGCGCCGTAGCCCGGCACCACCACGACTTCATGCTGATCCAGCGCGCGCTCGAGGGCGGCGGGATCGAAGCCGATGGGCTTGGCGTGCTCGCTGTCGCCCTCGGCGATCAGGCCCAGTTCGCGGACCGTCAGGGTGCAGGCGCCGAGACCGACCCGATCGCAGGCGAGGGCGACCATGGCGGCCGACCGCTCCTCGCCCTGCACGACGTAGGACGGCAGGATGGAGTTGTCGTGCAACAGGCCCAAGGCGCGGGCTTCGGACAGCAGGCGATCCGTCTCGCCGGCGAAGGCCGAGACGACGGCGACGACACGACGCCCGCGCCGGACCTCGGCGTAGATGTCGGACGCCACCTTCGGTGCGTCGGCGGGCGAGACCAGCACCGAACTGCCGAACTTCATCACGACCACGGGAGCGGGTTTGGCGGGCATGGGCTGACTCTGTTTGAGGCGGGGACGGGGGAGGAGGTCGAGGTCTGACATGACGGGGGCCTTGAAAGGGGTCAATCGCGAGGGGGGTGAAATACGAAAAACCCCGCCGGGTGATCCGGCGGGGGTGGGTTGCTTGCGTTCCTGAGAGTGGTGCGCGCTAACCTGTCCCCGCCATGGGCGTGGTGGTGGTCATACCGGTCATGCCAATGACGCGCGCCATCGCGCCGCGCGAGGCGGTCGAAGCGATGGCGATGCGGGTGTCAGAGCGGACCAAGGGACCAAATCCAGTTCAGGTTCGGATGCAGGCTGACGGACAAACCGAGGGTCCGTCAACCCCGCACCGCGTGTTCGGATCACGCCCAGTGCATCTGGACGCGGTGGGCGGCGGCCCAGTGGATGGCGCGAATGCCGTCGATCACGGCGTTTGCAGCTGCGCGCGTGCCGAGGTTCCCACCCAGATCCTCGGTCACCGCACCTGCCGACAGCACGGCGGCGCAGGCGGCCTCGATAGAGCCGGCCTCATCCTCCAGTCCGAGGCTGTGACGCAGCAGCAGGGCGGCGGACAGGATGGTCCCGACCGGATTGGCCTTGTCCTGATCGGCGATGTCGGGCGCCGAGCCATGGATCGGCTCGAACAGGCCCGGACCTCCCGACCCCAGCGAGGCCGAGGGCAGCAGACCGATGGAGCCCCCCAGCACGGAGATCTCGTCCGACAGGATGTCGCCGAACATGTTCTCGGTCAGGATGACGTCGTACTCGCGCGGCTTGCGGATCAGGTGCATGGCCATGGAGTCTACGAGCGCGTGCTCCAGCTCGATGCGCGGGAATTCGTCGGCGTGGATGCGTGTCACCACCTCACGCCACAGGCGGCTGGTCTCCATGACGTTGGCCTTGTCGACCGAGGTGACCTTGCCGCGCCGTTGCTGGGCGGTCTGGAAGGCGGCGCGGGCGACGCGCTCGATCTCCGGCACAGTGTAGATGCACAGGTCCGAGGCCATGGTGTCGGTGCGGGTCTTCTCGCCGAAATAGACGCCGCCGGTCAGCTCGCGGAAGACGATCAGGTCGACGCCTTCGACGATCTCGCGCTTCAGGGGAGAACGATGAGCCAGCACCGGCGAGACCTGCAAGGGCCGCAGGTTGGCGAACAGACCCATTGCCTTGCGCAGACCCAGCAGGCCTTCTTCGGGCCGCCGCTTGCCGCCGTCCCACTGCGGTCCGCCGACCGCGCCCAGCAGCACAGCGTCCGAAGCCAGACAGGCGTCGATTGTCGCCTTCGGCAGGGGATCGCCGGTGGCATCGATAGCGGCGCCGCCGATCAGATGCTCATGAAAGCGGAACTTGTGGCCGAAGAAGTCGCCGATCACCGCCAGCACGCTCCGGGCCGCATGGGTGACTTCGGGGCCGACGCCGTCGCCGGGCAGGACGACGATGTCATAGGTTTTGGGAGAGGGCGTCATGCGGACTCTTTCTGGCGTTCGAAGGCTTCGATGGCGGGGAGACGGGCTTGAAGCCAGCCCAGGGTGTCGACTCCATCGAGCAGACACTGGCGGGCGAAGGACTCGACCGTGAAGGCAACGGGCTCAGCGTTGCCGCGCTGGATGGTGGAGGCTTCAAGGTCGATGGTGACCGGCTGGTCGGCATGGGCGGCGAGGTCGTCCCACGTCGTCTGATCGACAACGACGGGCAGGAGGCCGTTCTTCAGGGCGTTGGAGGTGAAGATGTCCGCGATCTCCGTCGAGACCACGGCCCGGAAGCCGTAGTCCAGCAGGGCCCAAGGGGCATGCTCGCGCGACGACCCGCAGGCGAAGTTGCGTCCGGCCAGCAGGATGCGGTGCTCCGTGGGATCGATCCGGTTCAGGATCGCCTCGGGCTTCGGCGAACCGTCGGCCTCGTAGCGCCAGTCATGGAAGGCCCAGGCGCCCAGACCCTCGCGGGTCGTGGTCGACAGGAAGCGGCCGGGAATGATCTGGTCGGTGTCGATGTTCGACTGCGACAGGACCACGGCCTTTGAGGTGAGTGTCTTGAAGGGTTCAGGCATCGATCGCCTCCATCAGGAAGGCGCGCGGGTCCGTCAGCACGCCCGTGACCGCTGTCGCCGCGGCGGTGGCGGGGCTGGCGAGGATGGTGCGCGAGCCCGGGCCCTGACGGCCTTCGAAGTTGCGGTTGGAGGTCGAGACCGCCAGCTGTCCGGGCGCGACCATGTCGCCGTTCATGGCCAGACACATGGAGCAGCCCGGAATGCGCCATTCCGCGCCTGCGTCGAGAAACACACGATCCAGCCCTTCGGCCTCCGCGTCGCGACGCACGGCCTCCGAACCCGGCACCACCAGCATGCGCAGGCCCGGTTTCACCTTGCGACCGCGCAGCACCTCGGCGGCGGCGCGCAGGTCGGGCAGGCGGCCGTTGGTGCAACTGCCAATAAAAACGACATCGACGGCGTGGGCGGTCGTGGCCTCTCCAGCCGCGAAGCCCATATAGGCCAGCGCCTTTTCGGCGGAGGCGTCCTTCGGCTGAGGCACGGCCTCGCCGATGGCGGAGCCGGCGTCCGGCGTCGTTCCCCATGTCGCCATGGGGCGGATGAATGAACCGTCGATGTGGATCTCGGCATCGAAGACAGCGTCGGGGTCCGACCGCAGGGTCAGCCAGTCGGCGGCCGCCGTCGCGAAGGCGGCGCCCTGCGGTGCGTGCCTGCGACCCTGCAACCATGCGACAGTCTTGTCGTCCGGGGCGATCATCCCGGCGCGGGCGCCCGCCTCGATAGACATGTTGCAGACGGTCATCCGCCCTTCGATGTCCAGCGCACGGATGGCCTCGCCGGCGTATTCGACGACGTAGCCGGTGCCCCCGCCGAAGCCGAGGCGGGCGATGATGGCAAGAGCCACGTCCTTGCCGGAAACGCCGGGCTGCAGCTGACCCGACACCGTCACGCGCATGGCCTTCGCCTTGCGCTGCAGCAGGCACTGGGTCGCCAGCACATGGCCGACCTCCGACGTGCCGATGCCG
Source organism: Brevundimonas sp. NPDC092305 (assembly GCF_044755415.1). Classification (NCBI taxonomy): domain Bacteria; kingdom Pseudomonadati; phylum Pseudomonadota; class Alphaproteobacteria; order Caulobacterales; family Caulobacteraceae; genus Brevundimonas; species Brevundimonas sp. NPDC092305. Next base: position 525,315 of record NZ_JBIVQY010000001.1, read on the forward strand.
AAGGCGAGGGCTCCAAAGGCGCCGTGAGTGGCGGTGTGACTGTCGCCGCAGACCACGGTCATGCCCGGTTGGGTCAGGCCCAGCTCCGGGCCCATGACGTGCACTACGCCGCGGTGCTCGCTCTCCCAGCCCGCCAGTGAGACATTATGCCGGGCGCAGTTGGCCTCCAGTGTCTCGACCTGCGTCCGCGAGGCGGTGGTGTAATAGGGCCGCTCGCCGCTGGCGTCCGCCGGCAGGGTCGGGGTGGAGTGGTCGAGAGTTGCGAACGTCCTGTCGGGCCGGCGCACCTTCAGGCCCCGACTCTCGATCTCGGAGAAGGCCTGCGGGCTGGTGACCTCATGGACCAGATGCAGGTCGACATAGAGGACCGCCGGCGCCGCCTCCGTCTCGGAGGTAACGACGTGGCGGCTCCAGACCTTGTCGTAGAGGGTTTCAGGCCGCGACATGGGCGCGTTCCTCGACGGGGCAGGGGCGGGCGGCTTCGATGATGGCCAGCAGTTCGTGATCGTTGATCTCGCCGATCTCGTCGGCGCGGCGCTTGAAGCCGATGAATGCGTCCTGCAGGTGCTGGCCACCGACCGGTTGGCCCAGAGCGGCGGCGCGCTTGGCGACGGCGTGGCGGCCGGAGTGCTTGCCCAGCACGAACCATGTGCCCTCGAAGCCGACGTCCTGAGGGCGCATGATCTCGTAGGTCGAAGGGTCGGCCATCATGCCGTGCTGGTGGATGCCGGCCTCGTGGGCGAAGGCGTTCAGGCCGACGATGGCCTTGTTGCGGACCACCGGCGTGTGGGTGATCTCGCTCAGCAGACGGCTGGCGCGGACCAGATGGGTGGCGTCGACGGAGGTGTGCAGGCCGTAGCGGTCCGACCGGGTGCGGATCGCCATGATCATCTCCTCGATCGAGGCGTTGCCCGCGCGCTCGCCGATGCCGTTGACGGCGCCCTCGACCTGACGCGCGCCGGCCTCGACGGCGGCCAGCGAGTTGGCGACGGCCATGCCCAGATCGTCGTGGCAGTGGGCCGAGAAGACGACGTCCGGAAAGCGTGTCCGCACCCATGCTATCAGGTTGCCGAAGATGTCGCCGATCTCGCCGGGCGTAGAATAGCCCACGGTGTCGGGGATGTTCAGGGTCGTGGCGCCGGCTTCCGCGGCAGCTTCACAGACCTCTGCCAGAAACGCCGGCTCGGTTCGGATGGCGTCTTCGGGGCTGAATTCGACGTCCTCGAACCGGGTGCGGGCATAAGCGACGGAGCGGGCCGTGGCCGCCAAGACCTCGTCCGTCGTCATCTTCAGCTTGGCCGACCGGTGGATCGGGCTGGTGCCCAGGAAGATGTGGCAACGCCGCTCCTCCGTGGCGCGCAGGCCGCGCCATGCTGCGTCGATGTCGGCCTCGGTCGAACGGGCCAGCGAGCAGAAGACCGGGCCTTCCACCTCGCCGACCACGCGACGAACGCCTTCCTCGTCACCGGGGGATGCAGCGGCGAAGCCGGCCTCGACCACGTCCACGTTCATGGCGGCCAGCACATGGGCCATGCGGACCTTGTCGTCGGGCGACATGGAGAAGCCCGGCGCCTGTTCGCCGTCACGCAGGGTGGTGTCGAACACGACGACCTTGTCGGGGTCGGCGGCGACGGCTGTCTGTACCTTCGTCATGCCGCTACCTCGGGATGGAAGACGGCGGCCGGAACGGCGACGCGGGTAACGCCGAACAGCTTGTCGATCTGGCGTCCCAGAGTCTCGGAGCAGCGATTGGCGTCGCGGCCGCGCACGGTCATCTCAACGCGGCGGGCATGGCCCTCGTCGCGCAGGGCCAGGCCGTCGATGTGAAAGCCGCGGCGCTCGACAAGCCCGATCAGGCGCTGGAGCGAACCGTCGGCGCGGTCAATGTTCAGGTGCAGGGTGTTGGTGGTCATGGCTCAGGCGCCTTCCATCATTTCGGCGTTGTTCTTTCCGGGCGGGACCAGCGGCCACACGTTTTCCCGGGGATCGATGATCACGTGCGCGAGGCAGGGGCCGTCGGCGGCCAGCAGGCGGGCGATCCCGGCCTCGACCTCCTCGCGCCGGCTAATTCGGAAAGCCTCGACGCCGAAGGCCTCGGCGACCTTCACGAAGTCAGGATTGTCGGACAGGTCGATCTCGGAATAGTTCTCCGCGAAGAACAGCTCCTGCCACTGGCGGACCAGACCCAGCGAGCTGTTGTCCAGCAGCAGTATCTTGACCGCGACGCCGTAGCGGCGGGCGGTGGCCAGCTCCTGAACGTTCATCATGAAGCCGCCGTCGCCGGCGATGACCACGACCGTCGCCTCTGGATCCGCCAGCTTGGCGCCGATGCCGGCGGGCAGGCCGAAGCCCATGGCGCCCAGACCGCCCGAGGTCAGATGCGCCTCGGGTCTGGCGAAGCGACAGTGCTGGGCGGCCCACATCTGGTGCTGGCCGACGTCGCAGGCGGCGACGAAGTCGTCACCGGCGGCTTCCGACACGGCCTTCAGCAGGGCGGGGGCGTAGACGCCTTCGCCGGGCGCGTCATAGCGGAAGGCGGTGCGCTGGACCCGGCTGGCGCAGCGGATCATCCACGGATCGATGGACAGGGGCGTGTCGGCCAGATGCGCGGTCAGTGTTTCGATGCCGGGCGCGATCTCGCCCGCGACGGCGACGTGGGTCTCACGCAGCTTGCCGATTTCCGAGGCGTCGATGTCAAAGTGAACAACGCGGGCGTGCGGCGCGAACTCGGCCAGCTTGCCCGTAGCGCGGTCGTCGAAGCGGGCGCCGAAGACGATCAGCAGATCGGCTTCCTGAACCGCCTCATTGGCCGCGCGCGTACCGTGCATGCCCAGCATGCCCTGAAAGCCCGGCGCGTCGGTCGGAACTGTGCCCAGCGCGTTCAGGGTCGAGATGGACGGGATGCCGGTCTGTTCGGTGAAGGCGCGCAGTTGCTTCGTTGCGCGCCCGATCTTCACCCCGCCGCCGATGTAGATCAGCGGCTTCCTGGCGCTGCGGATCATGTCGGCCGCGCGGGCGATGGCTTCGTGGTCGATCGACTGGACGGCGTTGGAATAGTGGAAGCCGAAGTCCTCGGTGGTCTGACCGACCTGAACGTCCTTGGGCAGGTCGATCAGGACCGGACCGGGGCGACCCGAGGCGGCGATGTGGAAGGCCTCCTCGACCGCCGCCGGAACATCGGCCGGATCGCGGACCAGAATGGAGTGCTTCACGATCGGCAGGGTGACGCCCAGGATGTCTATCTCCTGAAAGGCGTCGGTGCCCATGACGCCTTGGGCGACGTTGCCGGTGATGCAGACCATCGGGATGGAATCCATCATCGCGTTGGCGATGCCGGTGATCAGGTTGGTGGCCCCCGGACCGGAGGTCGCCATACAGACCCCCACCTTGCCGCTGCGGCGCGCGTATGCATCGGCGGCGAAGGCGGCGGCCTGTTCGTGGCGAACCAGAATGTGGCGCAGGGACGAGCCGGTCAGGGCGTCATAGACCGGCATGATCGCGCCGCCGGGGTAGCCGAACACGACCTCTACCCCCAGCCGCTCCAGGGTGGAGACCAGCAGGCGGGCGCCGCTTTTGGGAGCGGCGTCGGGAGCTGACTTGAAGGCGGCGGCGGAGGTCATGATCACTGGGCTTTGATTTCAGGCGGCTTCAGACTTGGGCGCGTGCAGCCACGCCATCCGCTCGCGCAGTTTCGCGCCGGTCTTCTCGATCGGCTGTTCGCCATCGGCCTTGACCCATGCGTCGTAGCGGGGCTTGCCGGCCTCGTTCTCCGCGATCCATTCGCTGGCGAACTGACCCGACTGGATCTCGTCCAGAATGGTCTTCATGCGGGCGCGGGTTTCGTCGGTGATGACGCGCGGCCCGGACTTGACCGAGCCCCACTTGGCTGTCTCGGAGATGAACTCGTTCATCTTCGTGATGCCGCCCTCGTAGAACAGGTCCACGATCAGCTTCAGCTCGTGCATGCACTCGAAGTAGGCGATCTCGGGCTGGTAGCCGGCCTCGACCAGGGTGTTGAACCCGGACATGACCAACTCCTTGGCGCCGCCGCACAGGACGGCCTGTTCGCCGAACAGGTCGGTCTCGGTCTCTTCCCGGAACGTGGTCTCCAGCAGGCCTCCCGTCGCGCCGCCGTTGCCCTTGGCGTAGCCCATGGCGCGGTCGCGGGCCTTACCGGTCGCGTCCTTTTCGATGGCGAACAGGGAGGGGACGCCGCGTCCGCGCTGGTATTCGCGACGGACCAGATCGCCCGGACCCTTGGGCGCCACCAGAATGACGTCCATGTCCTCGCGCGGCGTAATCCGGCCGTAGATGATCGAGAAGCCGTGGGCGAACAGGATGGCCGCGCCCTGTTTGGCGTTGGGCTCGATGATGTCGCGATAGACCTCGGCCTGGATCATGTCCGGGGTCAGGATGGCGATGATGTCCGCATCCTTCACGGCATCCGCCGGCTCGGCCGTCGGGACGCCGTCGGCGGTGGCGTTGCGCCAGCCCTTGCCGCCATGGCGGACGCCGACGATCACGTCGTGGCCGGAATCCTTCAGGTTCTGGGCGTGGGCCCGGCCCTGCGAGCCGTAGCCGATGATGGCGATGCGCTGGCCAGCGATGGCGCCGGGGCGGATGTCGTCGTTAATGTAGATGGTGATGGGCATCAGGCGTTCTCTCGGGCGGATCGGGTTTCGGCGTCAGCGGGTCGCTGGACCGGCGGCGGATCGGGGATGGTCACGGCGCCCTGAGCAGCAGAGGCGACGGCGGCGCGGTATTTGGCGAAGACGCCGTGCGCCGGGCGGATCGATCGGGGGACGAAGTCCGCCCGGCGCTTCGCGAGATCGGCGTCCACGTCGATCCGGCGATTGGCGACGTCGATGGCGACACGGTCGCCGTCGCGAATGAGAGCGATTGGGCCGCCGACCGCCGCTTCCGGCGACACATGGCCGGCGACGAAGCCGTAGCTGGCGCCCGAGAAGCGGCCGTCGGTGATGAGGGCGACGTTGTGCACGCCGCGGCCCTTCAGGGCGGCGGTGACCTGCAGCATTTCGCGCATGCCGGGGCCGCCTTTGGGTCCCTCGTAGCGGATGATGATGACGTCGCCTTCGCCTACCGAGCCGTCCTGCACTGCGTGGAAGGCGTCTTCCTCGCTGTCGAAGACGCAGGCCGGCCCCTCGAAGCGATCGACCTTGTGGCCGGTCAGCTTGATGACCGCGCCGTCCGGGGCGACGTCGCCGTAGATGACGGCGTAGCTGCCGCGATCCATGACCGGGTTGCGGAAATCGGTGACGACCTGCTGGCCCGGGGTCTCCTCGGCCTTGCCCGCCTCGGCGAACAGGGTCTCGCCCGAGACGGTGGGCGCGTTCACGATCTTGCCGGCCTCGGCCAGCCGCTGGGCGACCAGACGGGTGCCGCCGGCGGCAAACAGGTGCGAGGCCAGGAAACGGCCGCCGGGCTTCAGGTCGCAGATGACCGGCGCCTCGACGCAGGCCTGATGGCAGTCCTCGACGCCGAACGGGACGCCCGCCTCGGCCGCGATGGCGGTCAGGTGCATGACGGCGTTGGTCGATCCGCCCGAGGCCGAGACCGCGACGGCGGCGTTCTTCAGGCTGGCGCGGGTGATGTATTTGCGGGCCGTGTCGCCGGCGAAGACGCGCTCGACGATCAGGCGGCCGCAGCGCTCGCCCTCCGCCGCCTTGCCCGGATCGACGGCGGGGACGTCGTTGGCGCCCATCGGCGACAGGCCCATGATCGACAGGGCCATGGCCATGGTGTTGGCCGTGAACTGACCGCCGCAGGCGCCGGCGCCGGGACAGGCCGCCATCTCGACCGCCTTCAGGCCCGCATCATCCAGCGCGCCGGCGGAGTGGGCGCCGATCGCCTCGAAGATCTCCTGAACCGAGATCTCCTTCTGGCCGATGGTTCCGGGCAGGATGGTGCCGCCGTAGTAGACCAGACCCGGGATATCCATTCGGGCCAGCACCATGGCGGCCGCCGGAATAGTCTTGTCGCAGCCCACGATGCAGATGACGCCGTCCAGCTGGTGGCCCTCGACGGCCAGTTCGATGGAGTCGGCGACGACCTCGCGGCTGATCAGCGACGCCTTCATGCCGGGCGTGCCCATCGAGATGCCGTCGGTGACGACGATGGTGTTGAAATCGACCGGATAGCCACCCGCCGCGATGATCCCGGCGCGGACGTCATCGGCCAGCCGGTCCAGATGCATGTTGCAGGGCGTGACCGACGACCAGGTGTTGACGATCGCGATCATCGGCTTGTCGAAATCGGCGTCCTGCATCCCGGCCGCGCGCAGATAGCTGCGGGCCGCGGCGCGGTTCGGACCGGCCGTGACGGCGCGGCTCCGCGCGTTGGGCGCTGGCCGGTCCTTCGGGGTGAAATATTGCGTCATGGCGAGAGGTCGTTCCGGAGAGGGTCCGGACCGCGCGCAACAAAAAACCCGCTTCCTTTCGGGAGCGGGTGGCTGCGTGCGATCCTGAGTTTGCTTAGGTCAGGTTGCGTGCGTCCACACCGCTCCGAAGAGCAGCACAAGCGATACGCCGAGAATAAGGGTGTTCAGGGCCAGTTCAGCGCTGGACGCACGCGCGACAGCGCTCGCCTTGGCGGCGATGCGACGGTCAGCAGTGCGGGCGCGATGGGCCACGTCGGCTCCTTGGGTTCAGCGCTCAGGAAAACACGGGCGACCGCACCGCACAAGAGCTTTCGCAAAAATATTGCTCTGGAGCGCCAGTTTCGCATTTCCGGCGCAAAACCCGGTCAGTGCGTCGTGTCGAACTTGTCTTGCCGCCGCTTGCCCATCAGCAGCCGCGTTTCCAGCCGTCCGCGCATGGCGTGGTAGTAGGCGCGCAGGAAGTCCATGTCGCTGGCCGAGCCGCGATTGTAGCCGATGCGGTTGGCGATCCGGTCGGCCACCGCGCGCACGGTGGCCCGCTCGGGCGTGCGCAGAACCTGCTCCAGAACCTGCAGCTCCTTGACCCCGTAGGCGTCCAGTTGGGCCACCGTGAAGTCGAAGGCGTTGCGGTGCGCGGCGCCATCATCGGCCATGTCACGCAGCAGCTTCTGGCGCGGCGCCTTGACCACCCAAGTGCCCGCGACAAGGTCGCCGGCCCGCAGCTTGTCCCGGTTGAACATGGGCAGCAGCACGAAGACCCCGCACCAGATGAGGCTGAGCAGGACCGTCCAGCCTTCGCCCTGTCCGGCGATGGGCGCGCCGATCAGCACGGTCAGCGGCAGGAACAGCTCCAGCTCACGCAACGCGTTGCGGGTGAAGACGGCGCTGAACCCGAGGCGGCCGCCGTCGCGCGAGGCGACGCGTATGCCCACGGCCCGCTTGCCCCAGGTCGCGGCCCGACCTGACATCTCGAAGAACAGGAAATAGCCGTTGCGGAGGAAGAACAGGCCCAGCAGCCAGATGATGGCGACGATCTCGGTCCCGTGCGTGGTCGCCCCGTTCGCGGCGGCCAGCAGGGCGACGATGGTCAGGATGATGACGGCCCCGATGATGATCGCCATGTCGATGACAAGGGCGCCGAACCTCTGGCCGATCGAGGCGAGTTCGAGGTTCAGGTTGACGCCTTCCGGGGTGATCAGACTGCGCTGGACCCTGACATCGCGATGCATGTGGGTCGCCGTCATGCGCGGCTCCGGCGCGGGCCATAGAAGTAGGTGAGCCAGAGCAGGCCGGTTCCGCCTGCGATCGAATAGCGGTTGATGTCGCTGGTGATCAGCTGGCGGCCGACGCCTTCAAGCACCCCGGCGATCAGCAGCATGATGACGACGCCGACCATCGCGGGTCCTGCAATCCTGCCCGCGGCGCTCAAGGCCTCGAGACGGCTGCTGGCGCCCGGGAAGGCGGCGGCCCAGCCGATGCGTAATCCGGCCGCGCCGGCGAGGATGATGGCGAACAACTCGGTCACGCCGTGGATCATCAGCCAGCCCACGAACTCGAAGCCGAGGTCCCTGGCGAAGAAGACCTGCAGCATGGCGCCCAGCATGGCTCCGTTCATCAGCAGGAGCACAATGGTCGGAGCGCCGAAAGCGAAGCCGAGGGCGAACGCCATCAGGGCGACCTGCGCATTGTGGGTGAACAGGAAGGTCGCGAACACCGACAGACCCTCGCCGCCGCCGTCATAGAGCGTCTCGCGCAGGGCGGCTCGGGAGGCGGTCGGATCGCGTCCGCCCGCCAGATCATGATCGACGAAGGCGTAGAACCAGTCGCTGTCCTGACCGACCAGCCACCAGGCGACGGCGACGCCCAGCAGGGTGAGGGCCAGCGCGATCAGCGTCTCGCGCCAGATCGTCCTGACGCTCTCGGGCCAGTCGCGGGCGAAGAAGCGGCCCAGCTGTTCCTGCGGCGTTGAGCGGGCGCCGTAGACGAAGAAATAGGCGCGGGCGGAGAGGCTCTCGAGATAGGCGATCAGGCCGGCGTCCAGAGAGGTGGCGCGGGCGACGGACAGGGACGACAGGGTCGACCGGTAGAGCACCGGCATGGCGAGGATTTCGCCGTCGGACAGGGCTGAAGGCGACCGGGTTTCAGCCTTGTCGACCAGCCCCTCCAGCCGCTTCCAGTCGGCCTGCCGCTCGCTCCGAAAGCGCTGACTTTTCAGCTCGATGTCGATCACAGCAGATCCCGTCGCTTAAGGTCGAGATAGACGTTCAGCGCCTCCGGTCCGAGGCGATCCGCCGGGGCCTCGACGATGTGCGCGCCCAGTCGGCGCAGGCGGCCGAGGACGACGTCGCGTTCTCTCAACAGGGTGGCGGCGACCACGGCGCGGGAGACGTCCTCGGGCGTCTCGGGAACAGCGGAGACCAGTCCTTCCAGCTCGTCATCCCGCATCACCACGAACAGGACCAGATGTTTGCGGATCAGGCGGCCGACGCTCTCGATCATCAGTTCGGCGGACGTCGAATCCGCGAACTCGGTGAAGATGACGATCAGCGAACGGCGCTTCAGAGTAGCCGACAGACTGGTCAGGCCGAAGGCGTAGTTGGTCTCTTCGGTTCCGTAGTCGATGTTCGCCGCCTGCCGCACCAGCAGGGGGAAGGCGCCCACTCCGGTCACCGCACCGGTCGACAGCCGTGGGCGTCCGTCGAAGGCGAACAGACCCGCCCGGTCGCCCCCGCGCAGGGAGGCGTAGGCGAGGATCAGGGCGCCGTGGATGGCGCGGTCGATGCGGGGCGCGCCGTCGACCGGCTCGCTCATCGTGCGCCCGCAGTCCAGCGCCATGACCACCTGGTGATTGCGCTCGATGCGGAACTCCTTGGCCAGCAGGGTGTGGTGACGGGCGGACTGCTTCCAGTCGACGGTCCGCCGGTCCATGCCGGAATGGAAGTCGCGCAGGGCGTGGAACTCGGCGCCTTCGCCCACATCGAGTTGGACCTTAGCGCCATGCTGGTCGTCGCGGCTGAACATCCGCAAGGCTTCGTCCTCGATGCGGCGAATGTCGCTGCCGACCGGGGTTTGCACGGGGAGAGGGCGGCGCGTCTGACGCCAGATCAGGCCCAGCGGCCCGCGCCAGCGCACGATGGCCTCGTTGAATATCGCGGTCCCGCGGCGCTCAGGTTTCAGCGGGAAGGCGAACTCAGTCTCGGATACCCGTCTGCCACGCGACTGCTCCAGACCGACACGGGCCTCGGCATCGAGCGCCGCCTCCAGCTTCTGGTGGACCGCCCGACCGTTACCGAAGTCGACGATCAGCCGCGCTTCCGACGGCGCGGCGACGGCGAGATAGCCGGGGACGTCCAGTCTTACGTCGGCTGAGCGCGCCGGCGCGGCCAGCACCGCATCGACCACCATCAGCAACCCCAGACCCAGCAGCCAGCCGGGCGCCGCCAGCCACAGGTTCGGCTGCATGAGTGCAGCGACCAGGGCCAGGGGGGCGCCGATCAGGGCGGCCAGCACGCAGGGGCGCGTGGGGTAGATCATCGCGGGGCGGGGACCGTATCGATCAGGGCGGCGATCACGTTCTCGGCGCGGCGGCCCTCGATCTCCGCGGCGGGTGACAGGACGACCTTGTGGCGCAGGGCGGGCAGGGCGAGGCCCTTCACGTCATCCGGGATCACGAAGTCCCGACCTTCCAGCACCGCACGCGCCCGGGCCGCCAGCGACAACATGGCGCCGGAACGCGGCGAGGCGCCGGTCTGCAGGTCGGCGCTCTCGCGGGTGGCGCGGATCAGGTCCACGACATACCCGCCGATCTCTGGCGACAGCCGCACCTGACCGACGGTGGCGATGGCCGCCGACAGGGCGGCGGCGTCCGCGACGGGCTGAACGCCGAGCGCGACCGGGTCCGGCATGCCGGCGTGCGAGCCGTGGGATTCGACGATCCGCAGCTCATCCTCGCGCGACGGATAGTCGAGCACCTGTTTGAAAAGAAAGCGATCCAGTTGGGCCTCAGGCAGGGGATAGACGCCCTGCTGTTCGATGGGGTTCTGGGTGGCGATGACGGTGAAGCGATCGCTGAGCGGGTGGGTGTCGCCATCGACGGTGACCGACCGCTCCTGCATCGCCTCCAACAGGGCCGCCTGTGTCTTGGGCGGGGTGCGGTTGATCTCGTCGGCCAGCAGCAGGTCGCAGAAGACCGGGCCGCGGGTGAGGGTGAAGGTCGAGGTCTGGAAGTTGAAGATGTTGGACCCGAGGATGTCGCCGGGCATCAGGTCTGGCGTGAACTGGATGCGGCCGAATTGAAGATCGAGCGCGCGGGAGAAGCTCTGGGCCAGCAGGGTCTTGGCGGTCCCGGGCGGTCCCTCCAGCAGGATATGCCCGCCACAGAACAGGGCGGTCAGCATCAGGTCCACCGTCCCGGTCTGGCCGACCACGGCCTTGGAGACCTCTGCGCGTATACGGGCGGCGATCGCCCCGACTTCAGCCACGTCCACGCGTCATCTCCGATTTCCAGGTGTTCAGGGCGCGGGCGACCGTCATCAGGTCGTTCGCGTTGGACGCCTTGTCCGCCTCGGCGGCGAGGGCGTCGTAAGAGGTGGTTGCGCCCTGTCGGGCGGCGAGGCGGTCGAGCAGGGCGGTCAGAGCCTCGCGCGACAGATTGGGCGGGGCGGACACGGCCTTGGCCGCCTGACCCCGCATCAGTTCCGCATAGGGCGCGGCCATGCTTTTTTCGCGGCGGGCCAGCCGGACGAGCGCCGCCGTGTTGTCAGCCAGCGCCTTCTTGCCCAGCGCCACGGCCCGGCGCGTATGCCGGTGCGGTGCGAACCGGACCGCCGCCTGCCAGCCCACCAGCGCCACGGCGGCCAGCAGACACAGGGTGAAGCCGAGCAGGGGCGGCTCAAGCAGCAGGCGCAGGACGCTGCGCGGCCGGCCGAAGCCGTTCAGCGAGAGGTCGAACACCACGCTGTCGCCCGGCACGATCGCGTCGATCACTGCAAGGGCGGTTCGCGCCTTGGCGGCGTCGTTCAACCCGCGGGTATTGAGCAGGTCCGGGTCTGAGAGGACATAGATGCCAGTGTCTTCATGATAGGCGAGGATGGCACGCCGGCTTCCGTCCTCGATGACCGGATTCCAGCCCGGGCCGGAAAGGGTGCGCAGACCCTCCACGGGCGCGCCGGGGGTGAACCCGCCGTTCCGTTGAAGCTGGGGTACGCTTCGACCGGGCGTCGTGGTGAGCGTCAGGTCCTTGCGAAGGTCCTCGGGCAGGGCCGTCAGCACATCTTTTGAACCGATCTGCGCCACGGGGCCGACCCATCCCCGATGCCGGGGATCGCCCATCGCCTGCCATTTGGGCAGGATGATCAGGGTGGCGTCCGGCCCCTGCCGGGCGGCGTCGAGCATCTTTCTGTCGGCTTCGGGCGGGGGCGCCAGGATCACCAGCGTGTCCGAGTAGCCCGTGCGAAAGCCCCGGCTGAGGACGACCGTCTTGCCTGTATCCTTCAGCAGGCGAACGACGCCGGCATATCCGATCGCGGACTTCGACAGGGCGTGGGCCCGGCCGTCGTCGCCCTTGTCCAGTTCCGGGGCGAAGGCGCCGAGGACGCCGATGCCCGACAGGGCGAAAACCGCAGCCAGAACCAGCGCGATCACGACGACGGGCCGGAACACCGCCTGGGCTTTTGACGAGACGGCCTCCGTCACGCGCGCCTCCACACGTCGGGGAAGGCGAAAGCCTCGTAGGCCTGCCGGCAGGCGGTGAAGGTCTCGCGGTCGACGTCGCGCCCGCCGAACAGACTGGCCTCCACCACCTGTGCGATGCGGTGGAACGCCGGGCGGGCGGCTTCCGGAAGGCGGCTCAGCCCGCCGATGTCGCGAGAGGTGAAGGCGGGGCGAACGAGGTTCGGCACTCGCGCATCGATGTCGCCGATGCTGCGCAACAGGATCAGGTGAACCGCTTCGGCGAAACGCCCCTGCTCGGCCAGTGCGTCCGCGTCGGACAGCAAGGCCAGAGCGGCCGCAGATGTCGGACGCCACTCCGGTTCGGCTGCCTTCGCTTTCGCCTTCTTCGAATCCGGCAGGCGGATGCGCAGCACTTCCCGCACGATCAGCCAGAGCAGCGCGCCTACGATGGCGGCGACCCCGAGCCAGAACAGGATCTCGAACACCGGCGCCATGGCGCCGAAGAATTCAAGCAGTCCCTTCAGCCAGCCCGGCGGGGGCGGGGGCGGGGGGATGGCCGCGATCTCGAACTGCAGGGACTTGTCGGCGGAAACGGCCGCGTGAGCCGCGGCGAAATCACCGCTGCCCGCGGCGGAACCGCTCGCGTCCGCCGCGTTAATGACCTGCACCTTGCGCCCCATGCGGGTGGAACGATGCCCGCTGGAAATCCGGAAGTCGAGCGGCGAGAACGCCGTTTTCGACAGTTCCGAAGCCTTCACATTCGGTTTCCGTACCGCCTGTGCGGCGACATGGGCGTTTGCCAAACCGCGACGGTTGCCTCGATAGTCCTGTCATCGACCAAGAACGGCGTCCGTCAATCGCGGAGCCATAACGGCGGCGGCTCGAATCGCGGCCAGAGGAAACGGACAGATCCCATGCGCACCGCCGCCTCCCTACTTGCCCTGACACTTGCACTGGCCACGCCCGCCGTCGCCTTTGCGCAGGTTTCGACGCCGGCTTCTGAGAACGTTCTCACCCATCCGGACCGCTGGCCCCGAGCCGCATCGCCGGACGCCATGAGCGACCCGCGCACCGAGGCCTTCGTCGCCGATCTGCTTTCGCGGCTGACGGTCGAGGAGAAGGTGGGCCAGATCATCCAGGGCGACATCTCGTCGGTGACGCCCGCCGATCTGGCGCAGTATCCGCTCGGCTCGATCCTCGCGGGCGGCAGCTCCGGGCCGTGGGGCGACGACAAGGCGCCGGCGGCGAAATGGGTGGAGCTGGCGCAGGCCTTCCGCGCGGCGGCGGCGGCACGTCCGGGGGCCAAGGTGCCGCTGATCTACGGCATCGACGCCGTGCACGGGCACAACAATGTGCCCGGCGCGACCATCTTTCCGCACAACATCGGACTGGGCGCGGCGCGTGATCCGCAACTGATCCATGACATCGGCGTGGCTACCGCGCTGGAAGTCGCCGCGACGGGCGCGGACTGGACCTTCGGGCCGACGCTCGCCGTGCCGCAGGACGATCGCTGGGGCCGCACCTATGAGGGCTATTCCGAGAATCCCGAAGTGCAGCGCGCCTATGCCGGGCCTATGACGCTGGGCTTGCAGGGCGAGCTGTCGGCAGACGGTTCGCTGGCGCCGGGGCGCATCGCCGGGTCGGCCAAACACTATCTGGCGGACGGCGGCACAGCCGGCGGCAAGGATCAGGGCGACTTTCAGGGGACCGAACAGGAGCTGATCGACATCCATCTGGGCGGCTATCCGGCGGCGATCGACGCCGGGGTGCTGTCGGTGATGGCCAGCTTCTCGAGCTGGAACGGGGTCAAGCACTCGGGCAACGCCGGCATCCTGCGTGACGTGCTGCATGGCCCACTGGGCTTCGACGGCTTCGTGGTGTCGGACTGGAACGCCCACGGCCAGCTGCCGGGCTGTTCGAACGAAAGCTGCCCGCAGGCGATCATCGCCGGCATCGACATGCTGATGGCGCCGGACAGCTGGAAGGCGCTGTACGACAGCACGCTCGCGCAGGTGAAGTCGGGCGAGATTCCGATGGCGCGGCTGGACGAGGCGGTGACGCGGATCCTGCGCGCCAAGGTCAAGGCCGGCGTGTTCCGCGAAGAGCGTCCGGTCGAGGGTCGTCTGGAGGTGATCGGCTCGGCCGAGCACCGGGCGCTGGCCCGCAGGGCCGTGCGGGAATCGCTGGTGCTGCTGAAGAACGAAGGCTCGGTCCTGCCGATCCGCGCCGGCGCGCGGGTACTGGTGGCCGGGACCGCGGCGGACGACATCGGTCAGGCGGCGGGCGGCTGGACCCTGAGCTGGCAGGGAACGGGGAACACCAACGCCGACTTCCCGCAGGGCCAGTCGATCTGGGCCGGGATCGAGGAGGCGGTGAAAGCCGCGGGCGGTCAGGCCTCGCTGAGCGCAGACGGCGCCTTCACCGACAAGCCGGACGTGGCCATCGTCGTGTTCGGCGAGACGCCCTACGCCGAATTCCAGGGAGATCTGGACAATCTGGACTTCGCGCCGGAAGGGCCGCTGGAAACCCTTCGCAAGCTCAAGGCTGCGGGTATTCCGACGGTGTCGGTCTTCCTGTCCGGCCGACCGCTCTGGACCAATCCGGAAATCAACCAGTCCGACGCTTTCGTCGCCGCCTGGCTGCCGGGAACCGAGGGCGGCGGCGTGGCCGACGTCCTGATCGGCGACCGTGAGGGCAAGGCACGCAACGACTTCAAGGGAACGTTGTCCTTCAGCTGGCCGAAGACGGCGGCCGGCCAGCCGCTGAATGTCGGCCAGCCGGGTTATGACCCGCAGTTCGCCTATGGCTACGGTCTGACCTATGCCGCGCCCGCATCGGTGGGCGCCCTTTCCGAGGAGTCGGGTGTGGGCGGCGAGACCTCGACGGTCGATCGCTATCTGGTCGACGGCCGCATGGTGTCGCCGTGGTCGTTCATGCTGCGCGATGGCGGGGGCGAGTTCCGCATGAACTCCGAGCGTACGGCCCAGTCGCCGCGCGGCCTGCTGCGGCTGGCGGTCAGTGACGGGTCTGCGCAGGAGTCCGCCCGCACCCTGACCTTTACAGGGCCGAGCCAGGCGGTGGTTGCGGGCGCGCCCGTTGATCTGACCCGGCAGGCGAACGGCGAACTGGCCCTGTCCTTCCGCTATCGCGTCGATGCGCCGGCTCAGGGACCGGTGCATCTCGGTGTGGGATCAGCGGCTGTGCCGATCACCGACCTGCTGGCTGCGGCTCCGACGGGCGAGTGGCGGACGATGAAGGTGCGGCTGTCCTGTTTCCGGGATGCGGGGGCCAATGTGGCGTCGGCCGACGTGCCCTTCGTGCTCGCCGCGACAGGGGCCCTGACCATCACGGTCGAGGACATCCGGCTGGCGCCGAACAACAACGACACGGTCTGTCCGGCGACGTGATCGCGCATCAAGCCAAAAGCCGCATCGGTCGATAGCGGCTTTGGCTTAGACCCGCGCGAGGGCGGTCGATACCGTTCTGGCTCAGGGCGCGACTACAGCGCCGGGCGGCGAGGGCCGTCATTGAGCGAGGAAGTCGATGTCCAGAATGACGCCTGCGGAGATGGCCGCCACGATCGGCGGCGGCCTGCTGTCCTTTCCGGTCACCCACTTCGACCGCGAGCAGCGCTTCGTTGAAAAGGACTATCGCGAGCATTGCGCGTGGATGCTGGAGTATGAGCTCGCCGGCCTGTTCGCCGCCGGGGGCACCGGTGAGTTCTTCTCACTGCAGCCGACCGAGGTCGAGCAGGTGGTGAGAGCCGCCGTGGCCGAAACGGCCGGGCGCACGCCGGTGGTGGCGGGCTGCGGCTATGGGACGGCGATCGCCGTCGATCTGGCCAGGTCGGCCGAGGCGGCCGGCGCTGACGGCATCCTGCTGCTGCCGCCCTATCTGATGGTCCCGGGGCAGGAGGGTCTGGCGGCCCACATCGAAGCGGTGTGCAAGTCCACGAAGCTGGGCGTCATCGTCTACAACCGCGACAACGCGATCCTCAACGAAGACACGCTGGCGAAGCTGTGCGACCGCAATCCGAACCTCGTCGGGTTCAAGGACGGCGTGGGCGACATTGAGCTGATGATGCGGGTCTATGCGCGCATGGGCGACCGGCTGACCTACATCGGCGGCCTGCCGACGGCCGAGACCTTTGCACCCGCGTATCTGGAGATGGGCGTGACGACCTATTCTTCGGCCATCTTCAACTTCGTGCCGGACTTCGCGCTGAACTTCTATCGCGCCGTCCGCGCCCGCGATCACGCCACGATCATGAGCGGCCTTCGCGAGTTCGTGCTGCCCTACATCGCCCTGCGGAACCGTGGCCGGGGCTACGCCGTGTCCATCGTCAAGGCGGGCATGACCGCGATCGGCCGGACGGCCGGGCCGGTGCGCACGCCGCTGGTCGATCTGAGCGATGGCGAACTGGCGGAGCTAAAGGCGCTGATCGCCCGCGTTCAGCCGGACGCGCCCAAGCTCGCGGCGAACGCCTGAGAAGGCCTGTCCGGTGAGCGCCGGACGGCCTAAAGCTGACGGTCCCGACCAAGAATGGGCGTGACCATGTTCGAACTCAGCCAACTTCGTTGCTTCGTCGCCGTGGCGGAGGAGCTCCACTTCGGGCGCGCCGCCCAACGCCTGAACATGACCCAGCCGCCGCTGAGCCGGCAGGTGCAATTGCTGGAGCGTATTCTGGGGGTACAGCTTCTGGACCGGACCAGCCGCTCGGTGCGGCTGACCGCGGCCGGGCGAGCCTTCCTGATCGAGGCGCGGCGCATCCTGCGGCTGGCCGACAGCGCGGCGCTGGCGACGCGGCGGATCGCGAGTGGGGACGCGGGCAGGGTGGCCGTCGGCTTCACGGCGGCCTCGGGCTACAGCTTCCTGCCAAGACTGGTCGATCTGGCGCGGACGCGGCTGCCCAATGTCGATCTGACGCTGAGAGAGCTGGTGTCGGGCGAGCAGATCGAGGCGCTGGTGACCGGGCGGATCGATCTGGGTCTGGTGCGGCCGCCGCTGACCCGGCCCGAGTTCGACAAGGTGCGTGTGCTGTCAGAGCCCTTGGTGGCGGCGCTGCCGTCCGGCGATCCCCGGCTGGAGAAGGCGACGATCGAGCTGACCGACTTCGACGCCCTGCCGATGGTGATGTATTCGCCCGAGGGCGCCGGCTACTTCCATGACATGCTGATCGGCATGTTCGACGCGGTGGATGTGTCCCCGCTCTATGTCCAGCACATGAGCCAGATCCATTCGATCCTTGCTCTCGTCCACGCGCGGATTGGAGCGGCTGTGGTGCCGCAGGCGGCGATGCGCCTGCACTTCGACGGGGTCGAATTCCGTCCGCTGAACACCGTGCCGGTCGAACCGGTCGAGCTTTTCGTCGCCTGGCGCCGCGACAACGACAATCCCAGCCTGAAACCCTTGCTCGACCTCATCGAGGCTGAGGTCGGGGAAACGCCCACCTAGACGAGGACGAGCCATGGACCAGTCGACGCCTTCCCGCAGAACGGTTTGCGCCCTTGGCGGCGCGGCGGCGATTTCGGTCCTTGCCCCGGCGGTCCATGCGCAGCCGGCGGCGCCCGTCGCGACGACCCGGCATGGGCGGGTGCGCGGCTACCTCGATCGGGACATCAAGGTCTTCAAGGGCGTGCGCTATGGCGCCGACACCAGCACGCGGCGCTTCCGCCCGGCGGTAAAGCCGGAGGCGTGGAGCGAAATCCTCGACGCGACCGAATACGGCGCGGCGTCTCCGCAGAAGAGCAGCGAGCCGAACCAGAGCGAGGACTGCCTGTTCCTCAACGTCTGGACGCCCGAGCTGCGCGACGGCGGCAGTCGGCCGGTCATGGTCTATGTCCACGGCGGGGCGCATGCGAACGGTTCGGGGTCCAGCCCGCTGTACGACGGCGTCGCCCTGTGCCGGCGCGGCGATGTCGTGGTCGTGACGCTGAACCATCGCCTGAACGTGTTCGGCTACAACGGCTTGGGCCAGCTGCTGGGCGGGGAGTTCGCGAGGTCTGGCAGCGTGGGAAATCTGGACCTGCTGCTGGCCCTGGAGTGGGTGCGGGACAACATCGCCGAGTTCGGCGGCGACCCGGGCAATGTGATGGTCTTCGGCCAGTCCGGCGGCGGGGGAAAGCTGGTGACCCTGATGGCCATGCCGTCGGCGGCGGGCCTGTATCACAAGCTGATCACCATGAGCGGCCAGCACGTCACGGCCATGGGCCCCCGGCATGCCGAGCTGCGCATCCGGCGGGTGCTGGATCATGTCGGCCTGACACCCGAGCGCGCGGCGGAGCTCACGACCCTGCCGACGGCGCGGCTGGTCGAGGTCCTGCAGATGGATGATCCCATCGAGAAAGGGGACATCTACTTCTGGTCGGTGATGGACCACGACACCCTGCCGCGACACCCCTTCGTGCCGGACGCGCCGAGGGAGTCGGCCCATATCCCGATGATCATCGGCAATACGCACGACGAGGGCAGGGCCTTCACCGCGGGCGACGCCTCCAACTTCAGCCTGACGTGGGACACGGTGGCGGCGAAGCTGGCTCCAGAGCTGGTCGTCGACATGAACGCGCAGTTCGTCGTCGACTGGTACCGTCGCCAGTTTCCCGAGATGTCGCCCAGCGACGTCTTCTTTGCCGCCGTCACCTGCGGGCGATCGCGGCCGGGGCATCTGATACAGGCCGAAGAGCGGGCGAAGCTGAACGGGCCGACGTGGATGTACCAGCTGAACTTCGGCTCGCCGGTCGATCCGCGACTGCGCGCCTACCACAGCTTCGACATCGCCCTAGCGTTCGACAACTGCGACAAGCCGACGTCGAAGACAGGGACAGGCCCGGAGGCGCTGCGCGTGGCCGAGGCCATGAGCGAGACCTTCATCGCCTTTGCGCGGACGGGCGATCCGAACAACCGGGCGATCCCGGCTTGGGGTCGCTATACCCTGCCGGAACGGGCGACGATGATCTTCGACGTCGACAGTCGGGTGGAGAACGATCCCCGCGCCGATGAGCGCCGCCTGTTCCAGACGGCGCCCTTCCTCAAGCAGGGGACCTGATCAACGGTCCCACGGGAAGGCGAGAGAGGGCTGGTTCACGTAGCGGTCCATGGCGAGCACCAGTCTCGCGCCGGCGCCGGGCTCCAGCCGCAGGGTGAAGTGATCGCCGTCGACCGGATGGCGGGTGTCCCCGATCGCGACCGATCGGATGCGGTGCTCGCCGTAGCCCCCGCCCTGAACCACGACGGTGCGGGGTTGGGTGGGGCTGAGATTGATCAGGGTGACGGCGGTCTCATCGGCGGTCATGCTGTCCACCAGCGCCGCCACATCTTCGGGCACGCCGGCGCGGCCACGGGCGGGGTCGAAGTAGCGCAGGCGGGCGTAGAGGGGCGAGCCGCCCGATCCGGATGAGGTCGACGACCACGCGGGCCGCGCAATGTGCAGCGCCCCCATCATGGTCTGCATCAGCGCCGTCACCTGCGCCGGGTTCTGGTCCATGACCGCGTCGGCCAATCGGGTGTCCGGCGCCGTCGTGTCCTTACGCTGCGCGTCGGCGCGCTTGTAGACCTCGGCCAGATCCTCGCGCAGCGCGGTCGCCGGGTAGTCGGCGTTGCGACCTTCGAGGTAGCTGACCCACGGATGATCGGGCGCGCGACGGCGGTCGCTCTCCTTCATCGAGAACCACCAGATATCCAGCGTGTTCGCCTGGTTCAGGCCGTTGCGCCAGCCGTACCAGCCTTCGGGGCCATACATGCCCGGTGTCTGGACCTTGCCGTCGACCGTGCGGCGCTGGGCGTTGATCCGGTCCGTCTGGCGTCGCCAGGTGTCCAGATACTTGTCGTCGCCGGTCAGCAGATAGGCGTTGAAGAAGCCGAGGATCGTGCGTTGGACGCGGTTTCTGTCTTCGCGCTGACCGTTTGACGGATTGATCGGCGAGAAGCCCCAGCCATAGGCCCCGCCCCACCACCTGCCGTCGGCAGCCGAACCCGTCGCGCCGTCCAGTCCGACATTCGAGGGCAGGATGTCGTCGTTGGCCCGCGCCCTTTGCGCCCACGCATCGACATAGCCCAGCAACCAGTCGCGATATTTGGGCTCGTGCTCCAGCATGTAGGCGTTCAGCGCCAGGGTCGTGGAGAACAGGTTCAGCGGATGGTCGCCGACGACGTCGGTGTACTCTTCGTAGTGCTCCAGAAACTGGGCGTAGGAATCCTCGCCGTGGCCCAGATGGAAGCCCCGCGTGTCGAACGGATCGCCGGCCCAATCCAGCGCGGTCGCCTTGCGCAGAAGGGGACCCCGGCTGCCATTCATCAGGCTGCGTATGATCTTGTGTTCGGGATCATAGTTCGGCGCGTCCGGATCCTCGCCCATGTACAGGCCGGCGAAGCGTCGCGCGCGGTCACGGAAGCGGGGGTTGTAGGGATCAGACAGGCCCTGAACGTTGAACAGCGTCATCTCTTCGGAGTGATGCTGCCAGTCGTTCTGAACGTGGAACTCCTTGTAGAACATGCCCTGACGGCCGATCTCGACATCGACCGTCTTCGCCGCCGTAAACTGGCGGAGGTGGCCTTCCCACGCCTGGGTGTACATGGCCTTGATGCTGTCGGGCGCACCCAGCGCATGCAGCTGGGGCCAGTCGTTGACGTTCTCGATCGTGTCGTCGGGGCCGTCGTTGGCCCCCCAGCGTTCGAAGTGCAGGAAGTAGCCGCGCTCGTCGAAATAGCGCGCGTAATAGACGGCGCAGGCTTCGGCCGAGACGCGTAGCAGCTCGCGCTGCAACAGGGCCCAGTCGGGCGCCGCCATCGGCGAAACGATACGCACGGTTTCAGCGGCGCGAACCGGTGCGGCGGCCGCGCCGAGTGCGACGGCGGAAGCGCCCGCCAGAAATGCGCGACGGCTGGATTTCATCGGCTCAGCCCTCCGAAGACTTGAGCGTCAGACGCTCGATCTTGCCCGTGATCAGGAAGTAGGCGGCGATCACCAGAATGCAGTGCAGGCCCACGAACCACAGACCCCCGTCGAACGACCCGGTCGCCGAGACGATGTAGCCGATGACGATGGGCGTCACGATGCCGGCCGTATTGCCGAAGGTGTTGAAGATGCCGCCGGTCACGCCGATGAACTCTCGCGGCGAGGTATCGGATACGACCGCCCAGCCCAGCGAGGCGATGCCCTTGCCGAAGAAGGCGATGGCCATGACCACGATGACCAGCCACGATTCCTGGATGTACGCGCAGGCGATGATGGCGGCCGACAGGACCATGCCGATCAGGAGCGGCGTCTTGCGGGCGATGGTGAGCGAGCCGGTCTTCTTCAGCAACTGGTCCGAAATGACGCCGCCAAGAACGCCGCCCACGAAACCGCACAGGGCCGGGGCGGCTGCGGCGAAGCCGGCGTCCAGGATCGACAGGCCACGCTCCTTGACCAGATAGATCGGAAACCATGTGACGAAGAAATAGGTCAGCACATTGATGCCGTACTGGCCGATGAAGACGCCGATCAGCATGCGACTGCCCAGCACCTGTTTGACGTTGTGCCAGTTGAACGAGGCGGACTTCGTCGCGGCGCTGGTCTCCATGTTGATCAGGCCGCCGCCGGCCTCGATGTGGTCCAGCTCGGCCTTGTTCACGCCGGGATGGTCGGCGGGGCTGCTGATCACCTTCCAGAAGATGATGGCCGCCAGAATGCCGAGGCCGCCCATGACAAAGAAGACCGAGTGCCAATCGAAGGTGTGGACCAGCCACCCCATCAGCGGCGCGAACGCCACCAGCGAGAAATACTGGGCCGAGTTGAAAATAGCCGAGGCCGTGCCGCGCTCCGATCCGGGGAACCACGCGGCGACCAGTCTGGCGTTGCCGGGGAAGGAGGGCGATTCCGCCAGACCGACGGCGAAGCGCAGGGCGAACAGGGTCGCAACGACCGCGCCGCCTGTGATGAAGCCGGAGAAGCCCTGAAACAGGGTGAAGAGCGACCAGAAGGCGATCGCCAGTGTGTAGATGAGTTTGGTGCCGAACTTGTCGAGCAGGGCACCGCCCGGGATCTGGCCCAGCACATAGGCCCATGCGAAGGCCGAGAGGATGTAGCCCATCTGGATCGGGCTGAGCCCCAGATCTCCGGACGCCGCATCGCCGGCGATCGAGAAGGTGGCGCGGTCGGCGTAGTTGATCGTGGTGATCACAAAGATCAGCAACAGGATCCAGTAGCGCATCCGGGATCGGGGGGCGGGCTTGGCCTCTGTCTGCGGCTGGGTCATTCGCGGCCTCCCGATGGGCGAACCGGCGGCGCGGGGCCGTCGCGGATCGCGTTTCCTCTCACGCCTCTTCGGACGTCTGGCGGCACGATAGGGACCGGGGATAGGCGGCGTCTAAGCCAAAACGACTATGGATCGATCCAGATGCGGCATCAATCAGCCACGGCCTGGGTCGCCCGATGCGTCCGCGACGGCGTGCCGCACAGCTTCACTGACGCGCTCGTCGCGGCGCCGTACAGATCGGTTCACATCCTGCATTGGTCCATGCCCGATTGGGATTGGCCTGTCAGGGCGGCCCCGCGCATGTTTCGCTCGAAGCCTTCCACCGTTCGGCGGACGGCGACAGTCGGGCCTGAAACTGGTTCGGCGATCCAATAATGATCCGCGATACGCGGGCATGGGGAGGTTATATGACGATGCGCACCACGCATGGATTCCGTAAGTCTCGTTCCGTCGGCGTTTCGGCCCTCGCCCTTTCGGTCGCACTGATCGCCGGCGTCGCGCAGGCGCAGGAGGCGACCCCGGTGCAGGAAGACACCACCCAGGTCGACGACGTCATCGTCACCGGCTTTCGCGCCTCGCTTCAGAACGCGCTGAACATCAAGCGCAACGAGAGCGGCGTGGTCGACGCGATCAGCGCCGAGGACATCGCCGACTTCCCCGATCTGAACCTCGCGGAATCCCTGCAACGAATCCCCGGCGTCGCCATCACGCGCCGCTCGGGCGAAGGCCGCCAGATTTCGGTGCGCGGCCTCGGTTCCGACTACACCCGCGTTCGGGTGAACGGCATGGAAGCCATCGCGACGTCGTCGGGGACCTCCAACTCGGGCGGCACCAATCGCGGTCGCGGCTTCGACTTCAATATCTTCTCATCCGACCTGTTCTCGAACCTGATCGTCCGCAAGACGGCGTCGGCGGACGTCGATGAAGGCTCGCTGGGCGCTACCGTCGATCTGAACGCGTCGAAGCCGTTCGACTCCAGCGGCCGCCGCCTCGTTCTGTCAGCACAGGGCAGCTACAACGACCTCGCCGGTGATGTGACGCCGGGCTTTTCGCTGCTCGCCAGCGACCGGTTCATGGACGACAAGCTCGGCCTGCTGTTCTCGGCGTCCTACGACGAGCGCCACCTGATCGAGGAAGGCGCCAACATCACGCGCTGGGTCTACGGCGGCGCCAACGGCGGCTGGAACCCGGCGTCGACGGTGGCGGGCGTCACTCTGGCCCAGCTCAATCAGAACCTTACGAGCCCGAGCGCCTGGGATCCGGCCGTTTCAGAGACGGCCATCTACCATCCGCGTATTCCCGCCTATGCGAGCTACGACACCTCCTCCAAACGACTGGGCCTGTCGGGCGCGCTGCAGTTTCGTCCGACGGACGCGACGCTCATCACCCTTGAGGCGCTGTACTCCAACTTCGAAGGTGAGCGGCTGGAATCCCAGCTTCAGGCGATCGGTCTGAGCCGCCCGGGCGTGGGCAAACCGCAGTCGATCATCCGCAGCGGCATCGTCGAGGGCAACAACCTGGTGCAGGCCAACATCGACAACGTCGATCTGCGCACACAGTCGAGCAACAATCAGGTCAACACCGAATTCCAGCAGTTCACGGCGGTGGTCGATCACGAGTTCAGCGATCGGGCTCGCGTGAAGTTCGTCGCCGGTCACTCCGAGTCCGCCTACAGTGATCCAATCGCGACGACCGTGACCTTCGAGCGCATCGACTCCGACAATTTCACCTACGATTTCCGTCCCCGGATGATGGGGATGAACCTCGGTTTCGACGCCACCGATCCCGCCGCCTGGGCCGCGGTGCCCGGGCAGTCGGAAGTGCGCCTGACGCCGGAGTGGGTCGACAACAGCTTCACCACCTACAAGCTGAACGGCGAGTACGATCTGGACGGCGGCGTCACGCTGAAGGGCGGGGTGGACTATCGCAAGTTCGAGTACGGGTCTCGCGCGCTGCAGCGGGTGAACACCTCTGACGTGCCGGCTATTCCAGGCGGGGCGGGGATCGCCGCCCTGTCGAGAATCTTCGAGTTCGACAAGGGACTGGGTCTGCCCGATAGCGCATTGCGGGTCTGGCTGGCGCCCGATCTGCAAGCGTACGACGACACTTACGACATCTACAGCGGCACAGGCATCTGGGCCCTGCAGGAGAACACCGGCTCACGGGCCGATGTGACCGAGGAAACGAGCGGCGCCTATGTTCAGGCGGACTTCGAGTTCGACCTGTTCGGTCTGCCGTGGCGCGGTGACGTCGGCGTCCGCTACTTCAAGACCGATCAGGCCTCGAGCGGCAATGTCATCCGCGGCACGGGGCGGGAGTATGTGACGGTCGAGAACAGCTACGACATGTGGCTGCCGTCGTGGAACCTCGCGGTCGACTTCCGCGAGGACCTGATCGGCCGGGTCAGCGTGGCCAAGACGATCGCTCGCCCCGGGCTGGGCTCGCTGTCTCCCGGCGGCAATGTGACGGTGCAGGGCGCCAACCGGAACTACTCCTCCGGCAACCCCTTCCTTGATCCGACGCAGTCCAAGAACGTCGACGTCTCGCTGGAATGGTACCCGCAGAGTGGAGCCGTTCTCGCGCTGGGCCTGTTCTACAAGGACATCGACACCTTCGTTCAATCGCTCCAGCGGTCGGCGGTCTACAACACCCTCGGTCTGCCGGATTCCCTGCTGGACGGAACAGTCGCGACGCCTGACATGGTGTTCCAGGTGACCCAGCCGATCAACTCGCCCGGCGGCGAGCTGAAGGGCTTCGAGGTCAACTACCAGCAGCCTTTCACCTTCCTGCCCGGCTTCTGGTCCGACTTCGGCCTGCTGGCGAACTACACCTATGTGTCATCTGACATCGAGTATCTGACCTCCACGAACGGGACGGGGCCGGTGATCGACGCGTCGCTGATCGGGTTGTCGAAGACGGCGTGGAACGTCACGGTCTACTACGAGAACGACACCTTCAGCGCCCGCGTCTCCGCCGCCTATCGCGACCCGTACCTGACCGCGGTTCCGGGCGCCGATTTCAACAGCTGGCAGGGCACCAATGCGACGACCAACATCGACGCCCAGATGTCCTACAACCTGACCGAAAACGTCCGGCTCAGCGTCGAAGGTCTGAACCTGACGGACGAGTACGCCGATCTGTACGTCGATCGGGACAATCGCCTGAACGCCTACACCCACACCGGCCGGCAGTTCGTCGTGGGCCTCCGCTACACCTTCTGACGGTCGCTTCTCTCCCCTGAGCCGTCTGACCGGGCCCTTCGCGGCCCGGTCTTTTTTTGCGCTCAGGCGGTCGGCAGACGACGGCGGGATATGACCGTGACGGCGGGCCCTTCGA
This sequence comes from Brevundimonas sp. NPDC092305, assembly GCF_044755415.1. NCBI lineage: Bacteria > Pseudomonadati > Pseudomonadota > Alphaproteobacteria > Caulobacterales > Caulobacteraceae > Brevundimonas > Brevundimonas sp. NPDC092305. The sequence goes on from NZ_JBIVQY010000001.1 coordinate 550,956, forward strand.
GACCGGGCTTGCGCTCGATCACGCTAGACGTGCGGCGCACGACGTCTCCGACCCTGACGGTGGTGTCGACCCTGAAGTGATCGGAGGTGACGCCTAGAAGACCACCGGCGCTGAAGGCCATAGCCTCTTCCTGTCTCAGACCGCCGCGCGAGCGGGCGTCGATGACGCGCCTCACCGCTGCGGGATCCTGCAGCAGGATCTCCAGCAGAGCCCGATCCGCCGTGTTCAGGTTCACCCGAGCATCCGCCGGCAGGAAGGTCACATAGGGCGCGAGCCGTTGAAGCTCGGCCGGGTCGACGCCGGCGGTGCGCAGGGGGCCGTCATCGCGAAGCGGGCCGAGGGTGGAGATGGTCAGGGCGATCAGTTCGATGGTCGGACGCGGCACACCGGCCGCTTCTGCGATGTTCAGCAGGGCATAAGCCGAGACGGCGTCGCCTCTGGCCACCGAGTTGATGTTGAACCGCGCCTGCTCGTCGGCGATCGTCAGGGCGAACTCGCCGCCGGGGATGCTGATCGCCTGCTGGCCGATGGCGGCCCACGGTTCGTCAAGGGTGTCGATGGTCGGCGCGGTCAGTGCATCGCGGCGCAGGGCGACCACGGCGGACAGCTCGCCCGCCCGGCCATAGGCCTGGGCCTGGGCGGCGTCGTGCAGACGGATCGCGCGGCGGACCTGCATGTCCTGCGCGACGATCATCACGGTGACCGCCGCCGCGGCGATGGCGACCACGATCAGCACGTTGAGCAGGATCATGCCCCTGCGATCGTCGCGACGCGAACGCGGGATCACGGCGCGATCTCCGGCGTCGCCACGACGCGGCGAAGGGTGGTGGGGCGACCGTCCGGTCCCATCAAGCCGAGGTTCAGCGCGACGGCGCGGACAGCCGGCAGGGCCGGAGCGGCCGGGTCCGTCACAGGCAAGGCAGGAGCGGTCGCGGGCGCCCAGCCCAGCCCGGCAAGGCGAAACGACCATTGGGCTGAACCGACGCCTCGCAACAATGGCTGGACCCGCTCTCCCATCGGCCCGGAGACCGTTCGCGTCAGGGCGTCGCCTGCGCGGGCGTAGCGGACGATCAGCGGCCTGCCGGATGCGTCGGTCTTCTGGAAGACGAGATTCTCGCCCCCGCCTTCGATCGTGCCGCTAACCTGATCGAGGTCCGAGGCGATGACGAACATCGCCCGCTGGATTTCTGACATGCGCGACAGGCGGTCGTCGGTGCGGGCCTGGGTGTCCAGAACGGTGCGCGCCAGACTGAAGCCCGCGAGCGCGATCAGGGCGAAAAGGCCGAGTGCGACGATCACTTCCACGAGGGTGAAGCCGGCGCGAGCGGATCTGGGCTTGCGGCGGCGCGTTCTGTCGGCGATCAGGGCCCCCGACGGCGCGGAGAGAGACCATGTTCGGCGTTTGGCGGACCCGGGACGGCGATCAGTTGCACGGCGCGGGGGCATTTCAGTTCGAGCGCCTGTACGTGCGGGTCACCCCGTGGAAGATCGTGCTCGGCGCCACCGCTGTCGGTGCGTATCTGCTGGGCCTGCTGGTGTACCTGCCGGCCGAGGCCGCGGTGGGGACGAAGGGCGATACGGTCGGTACGGTCTGGCGAGGGGAGACGGCGCTGGAGCCCGGTTTCGCCCTCGGCTGGACGACGAGGCCGGTGCGCTCCGTCGTCGCGCTGGCGCCGGCGGCCGATCTTCGGCTGCACGGGCCGGAGACGGAAATCCTCGCGGACGCCCTGTGGCGATCCCATGCGCTGGTGCTGCGCCGGGCGGAGGGCGCCGGATCGTTGCGGCTGATCAACGCCATGACCTCGGCCCTGCCATTTACCTGCGATGGCGAGATGACGCTGGACGCGACGGATCTGGCGATCGGCGGCGGCGGGACCGGCGAGGGCAGGCTGCGGACGAGCCCGGCTCGCTGCGTCGGCGGTGGCGTGACGACCACGCCTGCCGCCTTGACCGGCGATCTGACGTCGGATGCGGAGGGTTCGGGTCTGTCGCTGCGCGGACCGGACAATGCCGAGCTGGTGCGCGCCCGCATGGCCCGCGACAGGACGGTGAGCCTGACGGTCACGCCGGCGGGTGCGGCGGTCCTTCCCGGCATGGCGGCCTCGACCGTCGGGATCCGCTGACGCCGGGGGCTCACAGGCCCGCCAGATTGTTCAGGTTGATGATGGGCATCAGGATCGCCAGCACCATCAGAAGCACGACGCCGCCCATCACCAGCAGAACCGCCGGCTCGACGAGAGCAACCAGCGCGGTGACCAGCTGCTCCAGATCCTGCTCCAGATCGGCCGCCGCGCGCTCGAGCCCCGGTCCGAGACGGCCGCTCTGCTCGCCCGAGGCGACGACGGCCAGAAGCATGCGCGGGAAGACCTCCGCCTCTGACAGGGCGCGCCTCAGGCTGGCGCCTTCGCGAACGCGCTGGGTGGCGTAGAGGGCGCGCTCGCGCACATAGGCGTTGGGCGTGACGGCTGCGGCGGCGCGCAGGGCGTCTACCAGCGGCACGTCGCTGCGCACCAGCGTCGCCAGACTGCCCGCGAACCGGGCAGCGTTGAGCTGGCGTGTGAAGCCCCGGAACGGCGGGGTGTTCAGGCGGAAGCGGGCGAAAGCGCGGGCGTTGGCGGGAACGGCCAGCCAGCGGTTCCAGCCGAAGCCGAGTAGAGCCATGAACACCAGTAGCGGCAGCCCGAAGCTCTGCACCGCGCCGCTCAGCCCGATGAGGGCCCGCGTCAGGAGGGGGAGGGCCGCGCCGCGCGAGACGAAAACCTTCACGATGTCCGGCACGACATAGACCAGCAACAGGGTGATCATCAGCAGCGACACCCCGGCCAGCAGCGCCGGGTAAAGCAGGGCCAGCTGGATCTTGCGGCCGGCCTTCTCACGGGCGGCCACGAAGTCGGTCAGGTGGGCGAGGACCTCGGAAAGGCGGCCCGACTGCTCGCCCGCCGCGATCGAGGCGCGGAAGTATTCGGGGAAGACGCGTGGATGGCGTTCGAGCGCGGCGGCGAAGCTCTGACCCTCGACGATGGACGAGGCGACCTCCATCAGGATCGGCCCGATCGGCTGGTTCTCGTGTTCCTGGCCGACGATGCGGACCGCTTCCTCGATGCGGATGTCGCTGCCGATCATGGTGGACAGCTGGCGTGTGGCGGCGGCGAGGCTGCGGGCGGAAACACGGCCACCAAAGCCGGGCAGGGACAGGCCCGGAGCCTTGGTTCCCGCGCGAGGCTGGGCGCTGACCTGTGTCGGCAGCAGACCGAGGTCCCGGACCATGGCGCGCGCGGCGGTTTCGCTGGTCGCCTCGACCATGCCGGTCAAGGCGCGGCCGGACGCGTCGACCGCCTGATAGCGCCAGCCGGCCAACTCAGCCGTCCTCGCGCACGACGCGGACGACCTCGGCGACGGAGGTCATGCCCGCCGCGACCTTGGCCGCGCCGTCGTCGAGGATCGAGCGGCTGGACTTGCGGGCGTGGCGGACCAGATCGGCCTCGGAGGCGCCGTCGTGGACAAGAGCCTGGAAGGCCGCATCGATCTCGATCACTTCGTAGAGGGCTGTCCGGCCGCGATAGCCGTCGCCGCGGCAGTTTGGGCAGCCGACCGGCCGGAAGACGCGAGAGCCGACCGGAACCGCACCCGCCGTCAGCTCGGCATCGGCGGCGTCAGCCACATCCTCGCGCCGACAGTCGGGACATAGCCGGCGCACCAGGCGCTGGGCGATCAGGCCGGTCAGCATGGGAGCCAGCAGATAGGGCTCCACGCCCATATCGATCAGGCGGGTTACGCTGCCGACGGCGGAGTTGGTGTGCAGGGTCGACAGCACCAGGTGCCCGGTCATGCTGGAGCGCACAGCCACCTCGGCCGTCTCCTGATCGCGGATCTCCCCGACCATGATCACGTCGGGGTCCTGACGCAGGATGGCGCGCAGGCCGCGTGCGAAGGTCAGGTCGATCTTGGCGTTGACCTGCATCTGGCCGACGCCATCCAGCGCGTATTCGACCGGGTCCTCGACCGTCATGATGTTCCGCTTGCGATCGTTCAGCTCGGTCAGGGCGGCGTAGAGGGTCGTCGTCTTGCCGGAACCGGTAGGGCCGGTGACCAGAACGATGCCGTGCGGCCGGTGCACCATGCGGCGCAGGGCCGACAGGTCGCGTTCGTCCAGTCCGAGGTGGCTGAGGTCCAGCCCCGAGGTGTTGCGGTCCAGCAGACGCATCACCACGCGTTCGCCATGCTGGGTCGGGATGGTCGACACCCGCACATCGACGTCCATGCCGCCGATCCGCAGCGTCACCCGGCCGTCGTGAGGCGTGCGCTTCTCGGCGATGTCCAGCCGCGCCATGACCTTGATGCGGCTGACCAGCAGGGGCGCGAGCGATCGGGGCGGGCTGATCACTTCACGAAGGACGCCGTCGATGCGGAAGCGCACGACCAACCGGCGTTCCTCTGTCTCGATATGCACGTCCGACACGCCCTCGCGGACGGCCTGCAGCAGGATGGCGTTGATCAGCCGGACGACCGGAGCGTCGTCGCGGCTGTCCAGCAGGTCGTCGATGGCGGCGGCGTCCTCCGCAAGGGCATGCAGATCGCTTTCGTCCACAGCGATATCTGCGGCGGCGTCGGCGGCGTCTCCCGCCCGGTTCCGCAGCAGGGCGTCGAAGGCGGCGTCGTCGAGGACCTCGAACCGGACCGGCCCGTCGTGCAGGCGGCGGACTTCCAGCAGGGCGGCGAGCGGCGCCGACCGGCGATGCAGGCAGACGGGACCGTCGTCCCGCTCGTCGATCATGACGCCATTCCGGCTGGCGAAGCCGTAGCCGACGCGGAGCGGCTCCCGATCAGTGGTCAGAGGTTCGGCGGTCATGGGCGGGTCGCCATCAATGTCAGGTCCACAACGCCGGGTTGCCCGGTTGCGGTCAGCTGCAGGCTGGAGACGGTGATCCCTCCGCGTTCAAGCGCATCCACAAAAGCGGCGGCTGAATCGAAACGGGTGTCGGTGGCCGTTGCGGTCACCCGGGCGCCGTCTCCGGCGATCTCGACCGTCAGGGATTGCTGGCTGGCGCCCTGCCGCACGGCGTCGATGAGCGGACCGGAGACGGGGGGCGAAGCCGGCTGAACCGCGCCTGAGGGCGCGGAGCGGAGGCGGGCCTGCAGGCTTTCGTAGAGGGCGATCCGCTCGACGGCGTCTCGTCGGGCGGCAGCGAGCGGCTGTATCACGCCGTACCATCCGACGGCGGCGAGACCGACCAAGGCCAGGACGCCGAGCAACAGCCGCTCGCGCGCAGAGCGGCCCTCGATCCAGGCCTTGCCCTGTTCCAGTACGGGGGCGGTGCGGGCGGTGACCGCGGCGATCATCGGGCCGCTCCGGCTATGGTGATGACAGCGTTCGCTCCGCCGACGGTCGTCGGCTCGGCGGCGGCGCGGGCAGGCAGGGCGGCCCGGTTCAGGGTCGAGACGGCGCCGTCCAGCGCGGCCGCGTCCGGCGCGGTGACGGCCAGCGTAAGGTTGCCGTCGTCGTAGCTGACGGTGCGATAGTCGAGGGCCTGACGTGTCAGGGCGCGACCTGTGCGCCCGAGCAGGCGCGTCGCGGGGCCGTCGCCGGCAGCGGCTGCGGGTGCGATCTGATCCACTGCGGCGGTCAGATCCGGCGCCTCGGCAAGACCCGGCTGACGCTCCGAAAGCAGCCGCCGGGTCTCCGCCTCGCGCCGGTCGGCCATGCCGCTAAGCGCTGCGACGTCGACGACGGCGAGGGCCAGATGGGCGGCGAACCCGGCGGCGGCGACAAGGGCGACCGCACGCCACGGCGAGCCCTTGGCCCGGGCGGCGGCGTAGCGGCCCTGTCTGAGATCGATCGGCGGGATGAAGAGCGTGGGATGCGACACGCCGGGCGCCTGCAGGCTGAGCTCGTCAAGCCCGTCCCGCATGAGATCCGGCAGGGGGTCGCCCTCTGCGATCAGCCCCGGACGGCCCGCGGCTTCCCACGCCATCGGAAGGGCGTCGACGTCCAGCGCAAAGCCCGCGCCGTCATCCGTACGCACCACCGCCCGCCCGCTATCGACGGCGACCCTCCATGCGCTGACGGGCGGCAACGGCAGCGCCAACGCGTCGGGCAGCAGGACGCATTGCTCCAGTCCCGATTTCGCCAGCTCTGCAATCCAGAGCTGCATGTCGGAATGCCCGACGACGGCGCACAGATGGCGGTGCGCCGACACCTCCATGCCCAGAGCAACATGCACCCGGTCCAGCGGCTCCGAGATCATGCCTTCGACCGCGAAGGGGGCGGCTTCGATCCGTTTACGGCGCGATGCGAGGGGTAGATCGATTACAACTGTCAGAAATTTTTCTGACGGAACCAAGACAATCAAAGGCCCGTCCCACGCCTGATTCAGCGGAACCGCCCCGCCTGACTGGATTCGCCAGAGGCCGGATTTGACGATCGTTGTTCGCCCCGAATGGGTGCGCTCGGCAGCAGTCTGCATTGGGCTTGGTTCCCCGACTGGGGGCGGTCTATAGCAGCGACGGGCGGGTGATCGCTAGCTGAGAGATGTGATGTTTACGCTACCACGCAGTCGGCGGCGTCGGCGGCAGGGGCTGACCCTTGTCGAGATGATCGTCGTGCTCGCCATTATCGCTCTGGTTGCGGTCATGATCGTGCCGAACGTCATCGGTCGTCCCGATCAGGCGCGCGTCACCGTGGCCAAGACCGATCTGAAAGCGATCGCGGCGGCGCTGCGGATGTACCGTCTCGACAACGGCGATTACCCCACGACCGAACAGGGTCTGAAGGCGCTGGTCGAGCGGCCGGCGAGCGATCCGCAGCCAGCGAACTGGAACAGCGAAGGCTATCTGCCGGAGCCGCCGAAGGACCCTTGGGGTCGCGACTACGTTTACCGCAGCCCAGGCCAGACGGCCGGTTTTGATCTGATGTCCTACGGCAAGGACGGCGAGCCGGGCGGCGAGGGTCTGGACGCCGATCTGACAGATCGATCGCGATAGTGTCGATGCGCGGGGGCGGGACAATCGAACATCGGTCCGGCGCGCGCGCCGGCATGACGCTGGTCGAGATGCTGATCGTCCTCGTCATCGTTGGCGTCTGCGCGGGCATGGTGGTGCTGAGCATCGGTGGGCGCAGCGAGGCCTCGGCGCAGGTCGAGGCGAACCGTCTGGCCGAGCGCCTCAGGTTGGCGGCGGACGACGTACTGGTGGACGGCCAGCCGGTCACGCTGCGGATGACGGGTACGAGCTATGAGCTGGCCGGTGCAGCGTCCGATGACGGCCGGTACGACCTGCCGCGCGGCGTCCGCCTGTCCGGAGAGTCAGACACGGTGGTCGTCGATCCGGATGGAGCGACGCCGCCCAGTCGCATCAACGTGCGCGATCGCGATCACCTCTGGACTGTGGACTTCGATGGGCTGAACGCGGTGGCGCGCCCGGTTGCGGAAGGGCGGGGCTGATGCGCTCGCAACGTACCCGCCGCACTGGCTATTCCCTGATGGAGGCGATCGTCGCCCTGTTCATTCTGGCGATCGCCTCGGCCGGCCTGCTGGTCGCGACCCAGGCGCATGTCGATGGCGTGCGAGGTCTTGAGGACCGTGTGGTGGCGCAGTGGATCGCGGAGAACCGTCTTGCGGAACTGTCGATCGGCGACGCGCCCGCCGACGATGTCCGCATGATGGAGGTGGACTGGGCCGTGCAGGTCGACCGCGGCGCGACGGACGATCCGGACCTGCAGGCCGTCGATATTCTGGTCAGCCGTCGCGGGGCAGCGTCGCCCGCGGCCCGTCTGAGCGGCTTCATCGATACGGGGGCGGTGTCGTGAACGGCCTGCTGCGATCCCCGACCTTCTGGTTCCGGCTGGTCAGTCTGGTCGTTGTGGTCAGCGTGGCGCTCGGCGTCGCGCGCCTGACGTGGCGGCTGGTCGGCTGGGATGATGGTCGCGAGACGGTCTGGACCCCGGCGGCGCTGGCGCCGATGGGTGGTCAGGGCGGCGGCGAGCTGGCGTCCATCCTCGGCTGGGCGCCCTTTGGCGGCGGGGGCGGTTCGGACGGGTTGCCAATCTCCAATCTGGGTCTGGTTCTGAAGGGCGTGGTCTATGCGCCGGCTGGCGGCTCGACAGCCCTGATCTCGGCGGGCGAGGGCCCGGTTCAGATTTTCTCGGTGGGAGATACGCCGATCGGGTCGGCGATCATCGAAGCCATCGAGAGCGATCGGGTCATTCTCAATACAGGCGGCCGTCGTGAGGCGCTTCTGCTGCCCCAGGCCGCAGGTGCGCCGGGATCGACGTCGGCGGCAACTCCCGTGGTTTCGGGGCCCGCCGCGACGCCCGCTGCGGCTCCGGACGCCCAGCCAGCGCCGACAGCCTCATCCCCGGTAGGTAGCAGCCCCACAACTGCGACCCGGACCCCGGGATCCGCGACCTCTCCCGCTGCGGCGATGACGACTATGGGCGTGGCGTCATCCCCGCAAGGCTATGTCGTCAGCGCCGACTCCCCGCCTCAGATCCTGCGCGCAGGCCTCAAGGCCGGCGATGTGATCCGCAGCCTGAATGGCCAGACGCTCGGCGATCCGACGCGCGACCGACAGGTGTTCGAAAGCGCGGCCGGCGCCGGCCGCGCCCGTGTTGAAATCCTCCGCGACGGTCGCTCCATGACCCTCACCGTTCCGCTCAGATAGGCGACGATCCGTGTACAGACAGTCTCGCAACGGCATGATCTGCCTGATGGCCCTGATGATGGCCGCGCCGCCCGCCGCCGGCGTCGCCCAGACCGCGCCCGCCGCCGTTCAGGGCGAGGTCGTCGTCAATATGCGCGGCGTCGACATCCGCGACGTCACCGAACAGATCGCCCGCATCACCGGCCGCACCATTGTGCTCGACCCCAATGTCAGCGGTGTCGTGACCGTGGTCTCGGCGGAGCCGCTGTCGGCCAACGGGGTGTGGGAGCTGTATCAGACGGTGCTGCGCACTTACGGCTTCGCGGCGGTTCGCAATGGCGCGGTATGGCGCGTGGTGCCGCAGGCGACCGTGATTCAGAACAGCGCCTCGGCGTCTGGCGACTCCGGCCAGCAGGTGATCACCCGGCTGATCCGCCTGCGCAACCTGCCCTCCGATCAGGCCGCGCGCGCCCTGCGCCCGCTGGTCGCCCAGTTCGGGTCGCTGGAAGCCGTGACCAATCCGAACGCCGTCGTCGTCACTGACTACGCCGATAACGTCCGTCGCATCCAGCAGGTCGCGCAAGCGCTCGACAGCGGTGGCGGCGAGGCGTTCGAAAGCCTGACCCTGCAGCACGCCAGCGCCGAGGAAGTCGCCGAGGCCATGCGCCAGTTGTTCGGCGAGGAAGCCGGCGGCCCCCGGGTATCCGCCGATCCGCGCAGCAACACCGTGCTGGTGCGCGGCACCGCCGAGGACATCGCCCAGGCGCGGAGTGTGGTCAGTGCGCTCGACCAGCCCGGCGGCGCCTCGCCGATCACTCGCGTAGTCCGCCTTCGCAACGCTGATGCAGAAGGCGTGGTCGACATCATCCGGGGCCTCATGGGCGCCGAGCCGACCGCCACCAACGCTGTCAGCCGCAGTCTGCGCAGCGGATCGGGGCTCGCCAGCCTCAGCGCCTCGCGTCGACCCTCCCCCTTGACGCCCGCCGCCACGAACGACGCTGCGCCCGCGCCCGCGGCCGCTGAAGACCGCACGCCACGATCCACCGGTTTCGCTCTGGACGACGTCACCGTTCAGTCCGCCAGCGAACTCAACGCCGTGGTCATGCGCGGTTCGCCCGCGACCGTTCAGATGATCCAAGACCTGATCGTCGAACTGGACGTGCGCCGTCCGCAGGTCGTGATTGAAGCCGCCATCGTCGAAATCACCGGCGAGCTTGGCGAGCGGCTGGGCGTCCAGCTTGCGGCCGGCGGGGCTGTGCCGGGGACAGGCGTGGTCGGCGGATCTTCCTTCACCCAGGCCGGCACGTCGCTCGGCACGATCCTGCAGACGCTTGGCGTGCCCGGCGCTGCCGCCCTGTCCGAGGGGCTGAACCTCGCCGCCGGCCGCGAGGGCGAGTTCGGCGTTCTGCTGCAGGCCCTGTCGAGCGTCAGCAGCGCGAACCTGCTCTCCACCCCCAGCATCACCGTGCTGGATAACGAGGAAGCCGAAATCGTCGTCGGCCAGAACGTGCCCTTCCGCACCGGCGCCTTCGCTACGGACGGGAATACGGTGAACCCCTTCACCACCATCTCCCGCGAGGACGTGGGCGTCACCCTGCGCGTCACGCCACGCGTCCATGACGGCGATGTCGTCCGGCTGGAAGTCAGTCAGGAGGTGTCCTCTCTGGTGACCACCAATGTGTCGGGCGCGGCCGACCTGATCACCAATCGCCGCAGCGTCGACACGACGGTTCTGGCGGACAACGGGCAGGTCATCACCCTGGGCGGCCTGATCACCGACGACCGGCAGGCGAGCGATGGCAAGGTGCCGGGTCTGGGCGACATCCCCGGCCTCGGCGCCCTGTTCCGCTCGCGGCGGGACACCCAGACGCGCCGGACGCTCTTCATCTTCCTGCGGCCAACGATCCTGCGCAGTGCGGAGGATGTACGCCTCGACGCCCAGCGCAACTACGACCGCCTGCGCCAGCAGGAGACCGCCGCGCCCAACCCTCGACTGGATCGGGAAGAGGTCGTCGCGCCCCGTCTGCAGCCCGACGTTGGCGAGGTCTTCTAGCCACCCCGAGCTTTTCCAACCCGCGTCCCGATTGCGTCTTTCGGCTCCCAGCAACCCGTGAAAATGTGCCCAGATTGGAGAAGGTAACCGGTGGCAATCGGTAAAAACCTCGCACGGGAGAACGAAAATGGCGCGTCAGCATCGGTTTGGCCGAACAGCGGCAGCGTGGGCGACGATGCTCGCAGGCAGTCTGATCGTCTCGTCAGCCGCGATGGCGCAAGACGCTGGGTGGTATGAGCAGGGCGGGTTCAAGCCTCTACGGCGGGTCGCGCTGACCCTGACCAACGATCTGGATGAGCCGCGCACGAACGCGCCGGTCACCATCCTGCCGGATCAGGTTCCCGAGCTGCGGGGCCTGCAGGAAATGTACGTCACCGTGGTCGACCCGGCGGGCGAGCCCCGCCCGGAACCCGACGCCCGCCAGCGGGCGCAGGAGGGGCCCCACGGCTTCCTGAAGGAGACCAACGGCCGGGCCGTGTTCTTCCAGATGGATGACCTCGACAAGGACGGCATCTGGGACGAGCTGTTCTTCCAGATCGACCTGCAACCGCACGAGACGAAGACGGTCTACGCCTACATCGGCTTCAACCAGCGCGGCTGGAATCCCCATGGCAGCCACGCCGCGATCGGCAGCTATGCGCGGCACCAGATCCCGTTCTGGGAGTCGGAAAATGTCGGTTGGAAGCTGTGGTTTCCGACCGACGTGGACGTCTACGGCAAGCGTCAGCCGCTGCTGATGTCCAACCGGCTCTATATGGAGAACCTCGACGGCTACGCGGTGTCCTACATCGATCCCGCGCTGGGATCGGACATCATGTCCGTCGACAACTCATTCGGCGGCGGCGGCATCGGCCTGTTCGAGCATCCGACCGAGCCGACCCGCGTCTCCAAGCCCCGGTTCACCCCGCAGAACACCGAGGTCGCGGAGACCAACTTCAATCTCAACCAGATCGACGACACACGGTACGCCTTCGAGGTGGTGGTGAACGGGCCGGTGCGCAGCATGATCAAGGTGCGCACGATGAACTGGCGCACGGGCGAGGGCCTTTACGAGATGGAGCAGGTCTACACCGCCTACGCCCACCAGAACTATTCCACGGCGCGGGTGACCTACAGCACCTTCCAGCCCGAGGACCCGGGCACGGCGTTCGCGGCGGCGATCCGTCGGCACGGCAATGAGCAGATCGCCTACCAGCAGGGCGGCGTGGTCATTACCGGCGGGGCCGAGGCCATCCGGAACCCGGACGATCGCGACTCCGCCCAGAACGCCCTGACCGTGGACTTCGCCGGGTCGGCCTTGGTGGTGAAGGATGTCTATCGGCCGGAGTACGTCTTCGTGCCCGACTATCAGGGCAACCACGCCTTCCGCATTCCTGTGACACCTGACCACAGCTTCGAATACCTGATCGCCGCGGCGTGGAGCGAAGGCGCCGTTCTGAACACCCGGCAGGCGTTTCAGGACTACGTCATCAAGACCGCACGTGAGTACAACAGCCCGGTCCGGCTGGCGGGCGAAACGGCCGAAGCGAGGCCCTGACCGACATTGTTCAGGCGGCGGGCGCGTCCGCTTCGGCGATGACCCGCCCGTCAGAAGACAGGCTCAGGTGAGCGGTCCAGTCCTGATCAGTCGCCACGGGACCGATAGCCACGACCGACAGGCGTCTGGCCTCCCCGGCCGTCAACGTCACGCGACCGCCTTGCCGGGTTCTCGCCGAGCCGGCGGCGGACTTTCGCGTCACCTCAAGAGAGAAGTCGCCGGACAGGTCGAATTCTGATTTCGCCCACGCCGCGAGGTCGACGACGCCGTCACTCCAAGTCGGTTCGATCCAGACGACAGGCATGGACTTGGTCAGGGCTGGCTGGGCGGCACGACGATCGTGCCGGTCGAGCCGTCGGGATTGGTGATGCTGATGACCGTCGGCGCGGCCTGCTGGGACGCGGCGCCCGGCTGGGATGCGATGGCCTGCGCTGCGGCCGAGCCCATGACGTTGCCGGTCGCGAGACGCTCGGCCACCAGCGCGGCGTTGGGGATGGTCTGGCCGACGGTCGTCTGTCGCTGGTCGTTGGACGCCAGCGTGTCTTCAGCCGCAAGCAACCGTTCTTCGGGCGAGCGACGTGCGAAAGCCGCGGCCTCGAGCACGGCCGAGCAGTCAACGCCTTCAAGCGGTTCGGCGCGGCCGGCGGATACCGCCTCGCAGCGGTCCACGGCCTCGGCGGGCGGAGCGGCCATGCGGATGTTCCGGGTTGCTTCTCCGGGCGCGACAGTCGTCGGACGCCGCGCCTCGGTGGTCGGGCGTGCGGTCGTGACGACGCGGCGCGGCGCATCGGCGGCCAACTGGGCGACGTCGGGGTTGGCGGGCGTGGCGGCGACCGGCGCCATCACACGGCCCGCCGCGGGCTGGCTCAGTTGCTCAACACTGGCGCGGCCGGCGTCCTGTCCAACGGCCGCGCTGGCCAGCGAGGCGCAGATCGTGCCGACGACGAGCGGCAGGCGGATGGGCATGACAGGCCTTTCAGGCGAACGCTTAACGCGACTGGATGATCGTGATCGGGGTAACGCCGTTGACGCCGGCCTGTTGCTCGACGGTGGCGGAACGGCGCAGGCCGTCGCCCAGCTGGACATAGACGTTGGCGGCGCCGCCGATTTGATGGATGTCCATCTGGTTGTGGTCGCCGGCCTGGATCATGACGGCCAGATTGTCGTCCCCGTCCTGCGTCAGCTCGGCGGTGTTCCCGACGCCGCCGCTGAGGCCGGCCAGTTCCTGAATGCGTGAGTTGACCCGGCCGTCGCGCAGGTCGGACGTCAGCGCGGACGCCACGGCGCGCGCCTGACCGAAGGTGAGGGCGCCGGTCTGGATCTGGGCGGCCGCGTTGTTGGAGCCGTTCTGGACGATGCGCGCCGTGTTGCGGGCGCCGACCTGGGCCTGAATGGCGAGGTTGCCGGAACCCGGGGTCAGGGCGTTTCCCTGCGTCAGGCTGGCGGTGTTGTCGAAGCCGACGCTCATCTGAACGCCGATGTTGTCGGAACCGTACTGGGCGATGCTCTGGCGCGAACCCGATCCGCGACTAATCATCAGCGCCTGGTTGCCGTCGCCGGTCTGGGTGATGTCGCCGGTGTGGGCGCCGCCCGAGACTTCCACAACACTACGGTTCGCAGAGCCGGTCTGGCTGATATTCAGGGTTGGCGAGATCTGCTCGATCGCGACCTGCGCGCTGGAGGGCGAGGCCGTCATCAGTGCGGCGAGCGCGAAGCCTGCCGAAAGACCGAGTGAAGCTTTGATCATCTTCCATCCCTCCTGAACAAGACGAAGCCGACCGGACCCCGAAGGGCCCGGCCAGTCCGGAACCGGGAGCACCACGAGGGCGCTCCCGGCAAGACGCTTACTGGTTGACGATCGCGGTGTTGCCGACGCCCGACTGGGTGACGAAGCTGACCGCGCCGGCATTGGCCGCCTGGGTGACGAAGGCCTGGTTCGATTCACCGGTCTGGCTGACGTAGCTGTAGGCGTCAGCAGCCGACTGTTCGATCGTGGCCTGGTTGTTGTCACCGTCCTGGTCAACGTAGCTGTAGGCGTTGTCGCCCGACTGGATCACCTGGGCGCTGCTGTTCGTGGCGCCGAAGTAGAAGCCCTGCAGGATGACGCTTTCAGCGGTCGCGGTCTGGTAGACCGAGGCGCGGTTGCCGTTGCCGTCCTGGATCAGGAAGCTTTCAGCGCCGTCGGCGCCAACAGCTTGCTCGATGTAAGCGCTGTTCGAACCGCTCGTGGCGATGTTGTAGCCCTGATAGGCGGTGCTGCTTGCACCTTCGGCCGCCTGGGTGACCGAGGCGAAGTTGAAGTCACCGTCTTGCTCCAGCAGGCTGTAGGCGAGGCGAGCGCCAGCGATCTGCTGGATCTGCGCCACGTTGCCGGTCGAGGCGTAGAAGGTGCCCTGGTTGACGAAGCTGTTGTTCGACATGTCGGTCTGTTCGACCGTCACCGAACCAAAGTCGCCTTCCTGAACCACATCGCTGCCGTTCCAGTCGCCCGTTTGGGTGACCGAAGCGGTGTTGTCGAAGCCCGACTGCGTGATGTTGCTGCCACCGTTGGAGCCGGATTGCTCGACTTCAGCGTTCAGCAGAATGCCGAACTGGTCCACGTTGCTGATGTTGTCGTCACCCGACTGGACGACTTCCGCCGTGTTGGCGATGCCTTCCTGCGCGATGAAGCTGTTGGCGCGAGCGCCCGTCTGCAGAACGTCGGCCGAGCTGTCATCCGAGAACAGGAAACGGCCCTGCTGGATGTTGCTGTAGGCGTCAGCGCCGGCTTGCGTGACGAAGGCCGAGTTACGGTCGCCGTCCTGAAGCACTTCGCTATAGGCGTTGTCCGCGCCCGAACCCTGCCACACGTCAGCGGCGTTTCCGACCGAGCCCGAGAACTGCAGGTACGGGCCCTGCACGATCAGGCCGACTTGACCCACGCCGTATTGAGCGGCGATGGCCGAGCCTTCGTTGCCCGTCTGATGGACGTAGCTCTCGTTGAAGAGGCCAGCCTGGGTGACTTCGGCCGAGTTGCGGTTGCCGATCTGATCGATCCAGCTGTACTCGCCGATACCCACGTGGGTGGTGAACGCCGAGTTGCCGTTGCCGAGCTGGTCGAGGTTGGAGACTTCCATCCAGCCGTTCGTCCAGACATCCGCGTCGTTGCGGTTGCCCGACTGGTTGATGTCAACCATGTCTTCCGAACCGAACTGCTGAACGAGAGCGTAGTTGTTGTTGCCGCTCTGGTCCGTCAGGGCGCTGTTGAAGTCGCCGAGCTGGAAGGTTTCCGCTGTGTTGCGGTTGCCCGACTGGTTGATCGTGCCGCCTTCGAAGACGCCGTCCTGACCAACGTAGGCCGAGTTGCCGTTGCCGCTCTGGTCGATCATGGCCAGATCGCGGAAGCCGAGCTGTTCGGTCACCGCGTCGTTGCGGTTGCCCGACTGGTTGATCTCGGCGTTCTCGAGGAAGGCCGACGAACCCTGCCAGGCGTCGGCGCTGTTGCCGTTGCCAGTTTGAACGATCGTGACATCGCTGGACTCGCCGGACTGCTCGACGATCGCGCTGTTGCGGTTGCCGTCCTGCCAGACGTCCGACAGGTTGTCGAAGCCGGCCTGGGTCGTTTCGGCGTAGTTGGCGTTGCCGGTCTGGTCGATGTACGACCAGTCGGAGCCGGACTGATCGACCACCGCTTCGTTGCGGTCGCCGTCCTGCCAGGTGTAGGCGCGGTTCTCGATGCCGGACTGCAGCACGTCGGCGCTGTTGTTGTCGCCGGCCTGACCGACCAGAGCGAACTCGAACGTGCCCGTCTGACGGACGCCGCTGAAGTTGTTGTCGCCCGACTGGTTAATGTCGGCGTCGTCGCGGTCGTACTGGACCACGCCGCTGAAGTTGCCTTCGCCGGACTGGTCGACGGTGGCGAGGTTACGGCCGCCGAAATAGCCCTGCGAGATGGAGCTTTCGTTGTCCATGCCCGACTGCACGACGTATGCTTCGTTGCGGTTGAAGTCTTGGTCGATGTAGCTGATCGAACGGTCCGAGCCGACTTGCTGGTCGACGCTGGCGAGGTTGTTGTCGCCGCCGAGGTAGGCCGACTGGACGATGACGCTTTCGTTATTGTCAGCGCGCTGACCAACGATGGCGAAGTTGCCGTTGCCGCCCGCGAAGCCTTGATCGACGTAGCTGGTGCGGTTGGTGACGCCGCTAAGGGCTTCCTGATCGACGTAGGCTTCGTTGTTGTTGCCGTCCTGATAGATGCGCGAGGCGTCGGATTCGCCCTGACGGTTCTCGGCCATGTTGTTGCGGCCGTTCTGCTCGATGACCGAGTACATGCGGCCGTCTTCGCCGTCCGTACCGCCGCCTTGCTGGATCAGCGCTTCGTTGCCGCGGCCGGTCTGACCGATCCGAGCGTAGTTGCGGAAGCCGTCCGAACCGATGACGCCTTGCAGAATCACGGCGTTGTTCGCCTGGGCGTTCGTCCCGCCCGTGTTGACCTGATCGATGATGGCGATCTGGCGGTTATCGGCCGAGGCCATCGGCAGGCCGGCGGCGTCCGGGAAGGCCGAGGTCGAGGCGGTCGATTCCTGAACGATCAGGGCGCTGTTCTGGCCAACGCCAGCCTGGGTCACGTCAGCGACGTTGCCGCGGTTCTTGGTTGTGGTCGGCGCGGATTGATCGATCACCGCATACGAGTTGTCAGCAGCCGTCTGGGTGACTTCGGCGAGGTTGCCGTCGCCGACCTGCAGAATGTCCGAATAGATGCCCGACACCGGCGAACCGATGATCGTGCCGGCTGTGGGGTTTCCAGGCCCGACGGGTACGGATTGCGCGAGCGAAGCCCCTGCGCTCAACGCCAGGGCCGAAACCCCGATCATAAGACTCTTAATCATTGGTCCTGCCTCCAAGCAGATGCCGGGCGAATTCCGGCGGTTGGTAGTGATGGCCAGCTACTCGGCCCGAATACTGAGGAGCGCCCGCTGGCGACGGCGCTCCAACTCCTTCCCCGTCGCCGGGGATTCAGGTCATCGACCGCCAGCCGGCGTCGCCGGTGCGTTGGTCGATGCATGGGTGGCGGGAGGCAGTTGCTCGCCCCCCTTGAAGTCCCAGGCCGCGTCGAGCGCGCGGCGCTGTTCCTCGGCGTAGCGGTCCAGCCAGACCTGGCCGGCCGTGCGGTCTGCGAACTCCCACAGGCCGTTGTTCGCGCCGTCGAGGATCAGGGCGTAGACGGCCTTCTCGATCGCCTGCTGCAGAGCGATCTGGGCCGGTTCGTTGGCGGTCACGCCCGCCTCGAATTCCATCAGCTCGTCGTAGGCGACGAATTTGAAGACGCTGGACTGAAGCGCGACCGAGGCGACGGTCTTGGACGTCACGACCGAGCTCAGCACCTCGCCGGTGCGGACGCTGACGGCGCGCAGGTGGACGGTGACGGTGCTGCGGCGGTATTCGCGCGCCGCGCCTATGGCCAGATAACGGGCCCCGATGCCGCCGGTCTCGACGTTGTTGTCGTAACCGATGATGCCGCCTTCCAGCAGCACGCCGGCGAACAGCAGCGAAGGCAGGACGTTGGCCGGAGTTTCGGCCTCGCCCAGATAGCGCTGGCGCATCTCGCGGATGATCTGCCGTTCCTTCAGCAGGTTATCCAGATTCTCGCGCTCGACGACGGTGAACCAGTTGCCGTTGCCGGCGTCCTGAAGAGCCTTGACCAGAATGCTGGTGCCGCCCTGCGACACGGCGCGGGACAGGCTCTGCACGGTGTCGGAGGCGCGCAGCTGACCGGTCTGGTCGGGGTAGTTGTAGACCGCGACCGCGATTGGGGCCGGGGGAGGCGGCATGTACAGCAGCTCGCGGCGCGCAGCCGTCGAGGGCTGCAGGGTGGGCGCGTGCGTCGGAGGCTCGGCCACCGTTTCGAGCGAGGCGCAACCGGCGAGCATCAGCACGCCG
Organism: Brevundimonas sp. NPDC092305; assembly: GCF_044755415.1. Taxonomy (NCBI): domain Bacteria; kingdom Pseudomonadati; phylum Pseudomonadota; class Alphaproteobacteria; order Caulobacterales; family Caulobacteraceae; genus Brevundimonas; species Brevundimonas sp. NPDC092305. The sequence continues at coordinate 569,102 of NZ_JBIVQY010000001.1, forward strand.
AGGGCGGCCACGGCCGCCTTTTTCAATAGAGCGATGTTCACGGGATCAGCCCCGTGCCCTGGACGAGGGGTGTGTTGGGAAGCAGCGAGCTGCCTTCCAGCGGGGAGGAGGAGAACAGGCTGCCGCTCTGGCCGCTGTTGTTGCTAGGCATCATCGGCGAGAGGCCGATCGACTCGGAGTTCCGTTGAGCCGACTGGGCGTTGCTCGTGCCCGTGTTGTCGAAGTTGAACACCGGCACGACGATCGTCGTGACTTCGCCTGTGACGTTGTCGGTGATCGTCAGGCGGATCTCGGTGAGCGTCCGCTCGAAGAAGATCGTCTGGTCGCCGACCGTGAACTCGCCCGAGGTGCCCGGCGCCGAGCCGGTGATGGCCTCGACGATGCTGGACGACAGGGCGGAGAGAATGCGGCTCTGGATCTGGCGGGCGAATTGTTCGCCTTCGCTCAAACCATCGTCCTCGGACGGCTTCTCAGGGCGTTGAGCCGTGGCCACGGCCAGCAGGTGATCCGCGTAGAACGGATTGCCGCCGAATGATGGATTCGTGAACTTGAAGCTCAGTTCCTGCGCGGTCGCCGCGCCCGCTGTCAGGGCGCAAATCACCCCCGCGAATAAAACCGTAATCCCCCGACGCATACCTACTCCTCCCAACCGTTAACGGGGTGTTAAGGAGTGACCAGCGGTAGCGCAACTGCGAATTGCCAATCTGGGAGGAAATGCGGCTTTCTCTCGCCTCATAGGCGAATAGTGCGCCACAATGGCGCGCGGTCTGGGGATGAAATCCAGCATTTATGTACGTTTAGCGACGCAAGAGTGGGTGGACGGCACGATCTGGAAGCGGGCGAAATCTTGGCGAGACAACGTCCCTAGGCCCCATGTGGTCACCTAGGGTTGTGTTAAAGGTTGATTTCGTCTGCGATTCCGGATTGTGATGAAGCTGCGTAATCTGTTGCGGCGGTCGAGACGAACTTCAGCGACCCTGAAGGGTGGGTGAGCTTGGTCGTCGCCTGGATTGCGAGCCCGAGACAGGCCGACGCAGAGTGGCAGGTCAGCCGCAGACGAGGCGCCGCAACACCTACTCGGGTTGCGAGCCATCGTCAGGGGCGTGCGACACCGTGATGGGGAGTGACATCGGCGTCAAATCCCGTGCGACGTCCGCAATCAGTATGTCGCTACAAGAATTTTCCGGATCGACGCGGGGTTGTCCCGACCATGCCAAAGGTACGATCGGCATCAGGGCCAAATTCTTAATGCATTGATAATGCTTAATTCTTGGGTGGTATCGCTCCTGAGTAGAATTACGGACGACTGTCATCTTCTCCTCTGAAAGAACCGAACTCGCGCGATAGGCGAATCGCGGGCTGCCGCTTCAAGGCGGGGTTCGGGCTCGTCGCGCTGCAGAAGCCGGGCTAACGCTCAGGGAGTTCAGAGATGCAGGACGTTGTCGTCGATCCGCTTCGCACCGAGGCGAAACTGGCGTCGTCAGAGGCGCGGGTCGCCGATGTTCCGACGGTTGAGGTCAGTGGTGAGCTCGATGTGCACGGCGCACATGACGTCTATCTCAATCTCGACGCGGCCGACGTCGCTTCTATCCGGCGCGACGGCGCGGATCTGGTTCTGGTCGACGAGGCCGGCAATGTTCTGAGGCTGAACGGCTTCTTCGACGGCGCCACGCCTCGTCGCCTCTTCCTTGAGAATACCGATGATCGAACCGTTCTGGTCGACACCGGCGGCATGCTGACCGACGGTCCCGTACGCCTGACATTCATACCGCAGGGAGAAATGTCCCCGTTCGTCAGCATGACCGAGGGTGGCGGCGAGGGCTTTGGCGCGGCCGGAGTGCTGGGCGGGCTGGCCGCGGCGGCCGGGCTCGCCGCCGCGGCGGGCGGCGGCGGGGGCGGTGGAGGCGGCGATTCTACACCCCCACCAGGACCAACCCCGGACACCACGGCCCCCGGCGCGCCGGTCAATCTGGCATTCAACACCGGCGGCAATCAGCTAAGCGGCACGGGCGAGGCGGGCGCGACCGTCACGATCCGCAACGCCGCGGGCGTGGTGGTCGGCACGGGTACAGTGGCTGCGAACGGGACCTTCACCGTCGCAGTCGCTCCGGCGCTGACGAACGGGGAGGGCGTGACCGTCACCCTGACGGACGCGGCCGGCAATGTGTCGCCGGGCGCGTCGGCGACCGCGCCGGACACCACGGGGCCGGCGGCTCCGGGCGCCGTGGATGTCTCCGACGACGGCGGCGCCGTCACGGGGACGGGCGAAGCGGGCGCGACCGTGACAGTCAGAGGGCCGGGCGGTCAGGTGATCGGAACCGGCACGGTCGGAGCGAACGGCGCCTTCACCGTCACCCTGCAACCCCCGCTGACGAATGGCGAGACGGTGAGCGTGGTTCTGACTGACCGGGCCGGAAACGGTTCGACGCCGGTCACGGCGGTTGCCCCTGACGTCACGGCGCCCGCAGCTCCGACGGGAGTGGACGTGTCGGACGACGGCGCGTCGATCACGGGACAGGGCGAGGTCGGCGCGATCGTGACCGCTCGCGGCCCGGACGGACAGGTGCTGGGCACGGCGGTGGTGGGCGCGAACGGCGCCTTCACGATCACCCTGAACCCACCGCTGATCGCCAGTGAGACCGTGTCGGTGGTTCAGGCCGATGGCGCGGGCAATGTCTCGCCCCCCGCCAGTGCAATCGCGCCGGATCTGACCTTCCCGGGCGGCGTGGATGGAACCGATGCGCCGGTGCTGGTCATCGCAGAGGCGGCTGGCGGTGTAGGCGCGTCGGAGCTGTCGGACGGCGTGCAGGCGCGCGTGATCCTGACGCCCGGAGCCCAGGCGGGCGACATCGTGACGGTCACTGTGACTTCGGGCGGCGCGACGATCGCCGTCGACCATGTGCTGACGGCGCAGGACATCGCGGCAGGCGAGGCGACTGTAACCCTGCCGGCCACCCTGGTTGATGGTTCATACAGCGGCGTGGCGGTCATCGCGGACGGCGCGGGTAATGCGTCGGCGCCGTCGGCCGCCGTCGCCTTTGTGGTGGATACGGTCACGACGACGCCGGTGGTGACGTCTGCCAACGGAGTCGGGCTACAGGGCACGGCGGAAGCCGGCGCGACCGTCACCCTTCTGGACGGCGACGGCGATCCGGTGCTGGGCGGTGGTGGTCAACCGGTGACGGCGACGGTGGCCGCCGATGGAAGCTGGACCATTCCAGCGACGGCCGTTCCGGGCGGCGTGGACGGCTTTACGGGCTCGGTACGCGCCACCGACGGCGCAGGAAACACCGCTTCGGCGGCTGTTGGGCCTGTCGACGGTTCGACCCCCGCGCCGGTGATAACCGGCGCGAATGGCGCAGGTCTGACGGGTACGGCCGAACCGGGCGCCCTGATCCTGCTGGACCAGAACGGCCAACCGGTCATCGGCACAAACGGCGAGCCTGTGACTGTAACGGTGGCTGCCGACGGCACATGGTCGATCCCCGCAACGGCCATTCCCGGAGGTCTGGATGGCTTCGTCGGGTCGGTGCAGGCGGTGGATCCGGCGGGCAACGCCTCGGCGACGTCGGTGGGGCCTGTCGACGGATCGATCCGCGTCTCACTGTCGCTTGATGTCATCGCAACGGACGACGTACTGAACCTTGCAGAGTCCCAGGGTCAGGTCGTCATCACCGGGCGCGCCACGGGCGAGTTCACGCCGGGTCAGGCCGTGGAGATCGAGTTGTCCCCGGGCGTCACCTTCGCAGGAACGCTCGGCGCGGACGGGACCTTCAGCATCTCTGTGCCCGGCGCGGCGGTCGCTGCGGCGACCTCGGTGACTGTGTCGATGGATGCTGTCGATACATCCGGGAACGCCGTCGAGGTCACCGACGACCGCACCTACGCGGTTGACCTCGCCGGGACGGCGGCGGTCATCACCGAAGCCAATGGACAGGAGATTTCCGGAACCGCCGAACCGGGCGCGACCCTGTCCCTGATTGATGCAAATGGAGCGACGATCATCACCCTGACGGTCGGCTTCGACGGTCTGTGGAGCGTTCCGGCCTCGGCGGTGGCCGGCGGGCTGGACGGCTTCACCGGAACGGTGCGCACCGTCGACGCGGCCGGCAACCCGGCCACGACCGCCGTGGGCCCGGTGGATGGGTCCACACCTGCGCCGGTGATCACGACGGCGAATGGCGCAGGACTTGAAGGTACGGCGGAAATCGGCGCGACGGTCACCCTGATCAGCGGAAACGGCACTCCCGTACTGGACGTCAACGGCCGCCCCGTTACGGCGACGGTAGGCGCGGGCGGAACCTGGACGATCCCGGCGGGAACCGTTCCCGGCGGACTGGACGGCTTCACCGGATCGGTGCGGGCCGAGGACGACGCCGGCAACTCAGCCGCGGCGGCTGTGGGCCCGGTCGACGGCTCGACGCCAGCGCCCGTCGTGATCGCCCAGAACGGCGCCGGCATTTCGGGCACGGCTGAACCGGGCGCGGTTATTCTGCTGGACGAGAACGGCGCCCCGGTGATCGGCGCCAATGGCCAGCAGGTCACGGCCACGGTCGACGCGAACGGTCAGTGGAGCATCCCGGCCGGTGCGATTCCGGGCGGGCTGGACGGCTTTACGGGCTCGGTGCGCGCGGTCGACCCCGCAGGCAACTCGGCCAGCGCGGCCGTCGGGCCCATCGATGGGTCGGTGACCCTGTCGCTGAACGTCGACGTCGTGGCGGGCGACAATGTCGTCAACCTGGCGGAGTCGGCCCAGGCGGCGGTGGCCGTCAGCGGCCGGGTGATCGGAGACTTCACGGTCGGCCAGACCGTCACGGTGACCCTGTCGAATGGCGCCAGCACGACGGCGACGCTCGCGGCCGATGGATCATGGACGGCGACTTTCCCCGGCTCTGCGCTGGCGGCGTCGACGGCCGTTACAGTGACGACGACGACGACGGACTCTTTCGGGAATACGGTGACGGTCACCGACGTGCAGGCCTTCACGGTCGACGTGACGCCGCCGGGAGCGCCTGTGATCACGACCGCCAATGGTCTGGGCCTGTCAGGCACGGCCGAGGCGGGCGCCACCTTGATCTTGCGGGACACAAACGGCGCCCTCATCGCCCGGACGACCGTGGCGGCCGACGGCAGCTGGAGTGTGCCGGCCGCTCAGGTGGCTGGTGGTCTGAACGGCTTCACCGGTTCAGTGCAGGCGGTGGACGCCGCCGGCAACATCGGCGCTGCGCCGATCGGGCCGGTGGATGGCGTGATCGCAGCTCCGGTGGTTGCGACCGCCAACGGACTGGGGCTGACGGGCGTGGCCGAAGCGGGCGCCACCCTGACCCTCCTGGGCGCGAACGGATCGCCGGTGCTAAACGGCGCCGGAAATCCCGTCACGGTCACGGTGGCTCCCGACGGCAGCTGGACGCTGCCGGCGGCGCAGGTTCCCGGCGGGCTGGACGGTTTCACCGGATCGTTGCGGGCGGTCGACGCTGCGGGGAACACCGCCAACGCGACTGTCGGACCCGTCGATGGATCAACCCCGATCCCGATCATCACCGCCGCCAACGGCGCGGGCCTGAGCGGCACGGCCGAGGCCGGAGCCAGCGTTGCGTTGCTGGATGCTGACGGCGATCCGGTGCTCGACGCCTCGGGCAACCCGATTGTCGTCACAGCCAACGCCAGCGGCGTCTGGACCGTGCCGGCGGTGCAGGTTCCCGGCGGGCTGGACGGGTTCACCGGCTCGGTCACCGCCACGGACGCGGTCGGCAACACGGCTTCGGCGACGGTGGGGCCGGTCGACGGCGACATCAGCCTGACGCTGGTTGTTGACGCGGTCACCGCCGACAATGTGCTGAACGGCGCGGAGGCCCAAGCCTCGGTGACGGTCACCGGCCGCGCGGTCGGCGAGTTCACGGTCGGACAGACGGTGAATGTCGTCCTGTCCTCCGGGGCGGCCTTCACGGCTGTCATCGGAGCCAACGGCGTCTTCAGCGTCAGCGTGCCCGGCGCGGCCCTTTCGGGCGCTGCCTCGGTCACGGCCACGACCACGGCCGTTGACGCCTCCGGCAACACGGTGACGGTGAGCGACGTCCAGACCTATGCGGTCGATCTGTCGACCCCGGCGCCGGTAATCGCCCTGGCGAATGGCGCCGGCCTGTCGGGTACGGCTGAAGCGGGGGCCACCATCACCCTGCGCAACGGCGCGGGGCAGACGGTCGGCTCCACGGTCGCGGACTCGACCGGAGCCTGGACGCTGCCGGCGGCCCAGATCCAGACCGGCCTGAACGGCTTCAGCGGTTCGGTGCAGGCTACAGACCCGGCGGGCAACACAGCGGCGTCGCCGGTCGGCCCTGTCGACGGCGCGATCAATCTTTCGATCACAGTCGGAGCAGTGACCGCCGACAACGTCGTCAACATCGCCGAGTCGGCCGCCGCCGCGATCGCCGTGTCGGGTACGGTGGCGGGTGAGTTTACCGCCGGCGATACCGTGACGGTGACCCTGACCGACGGGACGGTCCGGACAACGACTGTCGCGGCCAACGGCAGCTGGACGGTCAACTTCCCCGGCGCGAATCTGGCGGCCTCGACGGACGTGAGCGTCGCCGTGACCGTAACGGACGCGGCAGGGAATACCGCGACCGTGACAGCCGACCGGCCCTATGGGGTCGACGTCGCGGCGCCCGGCGCCCCCGTCCTGTCCTCTGCCGGCGTCACGGGCCTGTCGGGCTCGGGAGAGGCCGGAGCCACGATCCAGTTGCTGGACGGCTCTGGCTCGCCGATCATCGGCGCTTCCGGCCAACCGATCACCGTCACGGTGGCGGCCAACGGCAGCTGGACCATCCCGGCGACGGCCTTCGTCGGCGGAGCCACGCCGCCCAACTTCACGGGCCAACTCGCCGCCGTGGACGCCGCCGGCAATGTCTCGGCCTTTACCACGGTGCCGCCGATCGACGTCACGCCGCCTGACGGCACGACCACGACGGTCTCGATCAACGTCATCGCCGGCGACGATGTGGTCAATCTGGCGGAGTCGCAGGGCGGCGTCGTGGTGACCGGTCAGGTCACGGGCGAATACCGGGTGGGCGACTCTGTCACCCTGACGGCGGGCGCGACGACCTTCAGCGGCGTCGTCGGTGCGAACGGGGTGTTCTCGATTACGGTGACCGGCGCGGCGCTTGTCGGCGGCCAGCTTCAGGCCACGGTTCTGGCCAGCGATGCGGCGGGCAATGTCGGCACGATCACCGGGAGCCGGCCCTACACCGTCGACCTGATCGGGCCGGGGGGACCGGGCGGGACCCAGACCCCGGGTCTGAGCATCGCGGCCGCCGCCGACGGCATCATCAGCTCCAGCGAACTGACCGGCGGCGTCGCGGCCGTCGTCACCCTGACCCCCTCGGCGCAGGCCGGGGATACGGTGACCCTGACGCTGACGACGGGCGGCACGGTGCAGACCTTCCCGATCGTGCTGAGCGCCGCGAACATTCTGGCCGGCCAGATCTCCATCCCGATCGGCGCCGCTCTCAGCGACGGGCAGTTCACGGCTCGTGCGGTGATCACGGACGGCGCAGGCAACACCACGCCGCCATCGACCGTGCTGAGCTTCGAGGTGGACACGGTGCCGATCGACATCGGCGCGACGACGGCCAGCGTCACCGAAGCGGCCATCGGCGTGGAGACCATCGGGACGATCCCGATCACCGGCGCGACCGGCACGGTGACATATGCCTTGCAGGCTCCGGCCGGCGTGCTGACCTCGCACGGCCAGACCGTGACATGGGCGCTCGACGCGAACGGCGTGCTGATCGGCTCGGCCGGTGGACGGGAAGTCATCCGCGCCTCGATCAGCGCCGGCGGTCAGTACCGGATCGTGCTGCTGGACGCGCTGGATCATCCCGGCGCCGGAGCGGACGTGCTTCAGACCCAGATCGGCGTCAGGGTCACCGATGCGGACGGCACGGCGAGCGGCGCCATCTCCGTGGGCATCGTCGACGGCGTTCCCCAGCTGGCGGCGCCCATCACCCTGACGCCGACGGCGCCCGGTGTGATCGTGGGTGATCTGGTGAACGATTTCGGCCCTGACGGCGGGCGGCTGGTGTCGGTGACGATCGACGGGCGGACCTTCACCTACAACCCGGCGACGGACACTGTGGGCGTCAGCGGCTCGTCCACGACCCTGCTGGCTTACGGCGTGGACGACGGCGTCCTGTCGGTCACCACCGTGCGCGGCGAGTCCATCACCGTCGACTTCGAGACCGGCGAGTATCGGGTGCAGGTTACGGGGCAGGACTCGGCGCCTGCGCCCTCGGTCAGGCCCGATGTGGCGCTGGGCGGCGGCGAAGGTCTGCTTGGTCTGATCGATGCGGATGTGCTGGGTCTGATCCAGCTGGACCGGCAACAGTTCTTCACCGCGTCGGACGCCAACAATGACATCGGTACGGTCGTGGTCCGCTACTCGGCCGCGATCGGGCTGGGCCTGAAGACATTCGGGTACAATGCAGCCCTGGCGGCCGAGCTTGGGCTGGTGGTCACACAGGTGAACACCTTCCTGCTGCCGGGTTCGTCGCAACTGACCATCCGTGCGGCGGACGGCGGCGCGGTCGACAATCTGAAGCTCAACGAGTTCCTCGCCTCGATCACAATCAGCGGCGGCCTGTCCGGGCTGCTGGACCTGAATGTCGCCCAGACGCTGAGCATTCAGGCGACCGACCTCGCCGGCCATGTGACGCTGGATTCCGAGAGCTCGCTTGCCGATCTGGGCGTGCTGGCCGGTCTGCTGGGCGGGACGCAGCCAGCGCAGATCGTCACCGGCAGCGGGACCAATAATGTGCTGACGGCGTCCGACGTCGGGACCGGTGCGGCGCTGGACAACCGGATGTACGGCTATGCCGGCAACGACACGCTCAACGCGGGCCTCGGCAACGATATCCTGCGCGGCGGGGCCGGAACCGACACGCTGAACGGCGGCGCAGGCAACGATCTGCTGATCGGCGGGACGGGTAACGACACCCTGAACGGCGGCGCCGGTGTCGACGTCTTCCGGTGGGAGCGCGGCGATCAGGGCACGACCGCCCAGCCTGCGGCCGATGTCATTCAGGACTTCAATGTCGCCAGCGTGCGATTGGGCGGCGACGTGCTGGATCTGTCCAGCCTGCTGGTTGGCGAGGGGCGGATAGGAAACAATCCGGGCAACCTCGCCAACTACATCCACTTCGAGCTGACGGCCTCCGGCACGCTGGTGCACATCAGCACGACCGGCGCCTTCACCGGCGGCTTCGGCTCGGCGACGGCGGGCGCGGCGGATCAGACCATCCTTCTGTCCGGCGTCGATCTGGTTTCCGGGCTGGGGTCGGATCAGGCGATCCTGAGCGACCTGCTGCTGCGCGGGAAGCTGGTGGTGGACACGCTGTCGGTGGACGGCACGACCGCACCCGACCTGCTGACCATCGGCGGTTCGGCGGTCGACGGAGATGGCGATACCGGATCAACCTCGATCGGTATCGACAGCTCGAACGTCGATCCCCTGCCGCCCGTCCCGGGCAATGTGGCGCCGGTCGTTGAACTGTCGGCGCAGAACCTGCTGGGTCTGATCGGTCTGGGCGCGCTGGGTCTGAATCTGAACGGTCAGGACCTGCTCGCAGCCGACGCGAACGGCAACCTCAGCAGGGTCGAAGTTGAGTACGCGCCTCTCGTCGCACTGAACCTGTCGCCGCTGACCTTCGCCTGGTCGACGGCGCTTGCGGCCCAGTACGGGATCAATGTTCAGGTCACCGACTCGGACGGGCTGCTTGGCATCGTGGCCCCTAGCGCGCGGATTACGATCACGGCGGCGGACGGAGGCGTGCTCGACAACGTCGAGATCAACCGCTTCCTCGAGAGCGTGCATCTGACTGACACCGGCGGCGGTCTGCTGTCCAGCTCGGTGCTGAGCCTCAATCTGCTCAACGCCCTGACCATCACGGCTACGGATGCCGAGGGGCTCAGCAGCTCTGCGGTCATCGGGTCGGTGGTGAATGTCAACGCGCTGAACAGTCTGGACGGCCCCGACCCGGCCGGCCTGTTCGCCGCCTTCTCGGCTGACGATGACATCCAGGTCGATTTCGGGTTCGAAGAGGCGGTGTCCGTGCGCGAGGACATCATCGTTCCTGCCCTGACCGGCGAGATGATCGAGCGGTTCACCGAAACGACCCCGGATGTCCCCGGAGCGCTCGCCTTCGATAACGAACTGGCCCGGCCGCTGTCGCCTGTCGCCGATGTTCACGCCGGCTGGATCCCTCATCTGGTCATTCCCGAGGAGCCCCCGATCGGCCATCCATGATCAGCCTCATCCGGTCGCAACTCGGACAAATGGCGGCGGTCGCCCTGGCCGCCGCACCCCTTGCCGCGTCTCCGGCTTCGGCGGAGACGATCAACGAGGCGGTGCAGCGCGGCTTGTCGCGTCACCCGGAAGTCCGGCTGGCGGAGGCCCGGATCAGTCAGGCCTCGACCGAGGTGGATATGGCCCGGAACGGCTATCTGCCGACCCTGACGAGCTCGGTGGGACCGGACGCGGGCGGCGTGTCGTACGACGTCAATCTGGCCCAGACGGTTTACGACTGGGGCGCGACGGGCAGGGCTGTGGATCAGCGGCGCGCCTTGCTGATGCTCCAGCAGGCCAATCTGCAGGTGGTGAAGGACGACGCCGCGCTCGAGATCGTCGAGGTCTATCTCGATATCGCCAGCGCCCGCGCGCAGCTGTCGCTGCTGGATGATCAAAGGGTTCAGCTGGAGTCTCTGGCCGAGATCGCCCGCACGCGGGTGGAGGCGCGATACTCGGACCTCAGCGAGACGGGACGCGTCGAGCTGGCGCTCTCGACGGTAGCAGGGTCGCGGGCGCGGATTCAGGGCGATCTGGCTCAGGCGAGGGACCGCTACGAACTGATCGTCGGATCGCCGCCGGAGAGCGTTCGTGCGCCGGCTTCACCGGGTTTCCTCGACGCCTTCAGGGAGCCTGGGGCGCTGGAGGCCGCCGTCGTCGCGGCGCCGCTCTTCCGGAAGGCGAACATGGCGGTGCAGGCCGCCGACGCCGGCTTCCGTGAAGCGCAGGCCGCACGCTTTCCCCGCCTCAATGTCGAGGGCTCACTGCAACGCCGGGAGATCGGCGGCCGCATGGTCGACGACAGTTTCGTGGGCGTACGCCTGCGCCTGTCCAGCCAGCAGGGATTGTCAGCCTTCCAGCGCCCTCAGCTGGAAGCGCAACGTCGCGAGGCGGCGCGATGGGAGGCGCAGGTCGTGGCGCGCGATCTCAGACGTCTGGTCGGATCCTTGATCCAGAATGATGCGTCGCTGGCCCTGCGCATCACCGCTCTGGAGACCCAGGCCGAGCAGGCCGAGGCTGTGCGCGACCTGTACCGCGAGCAGTTCCTCGTCGGCCGTCGCGATATCCAGGATCTCGTGATCATGGAAACCGAGAGCTTCGAGGCCCAGCGTCAGGTGCTGGAGCTGATCATCGAGCGGCTGCGGCTGCAGTACCGGGCGGCCGCGCAGCTGGGACTGCTGGCTTCCACCATGGAAAGCGATGCCATGAACACCACGGGGGCGCCCTCATGAGTCTGGCCTGGCCCCACGGCGCGGCGAGGGCCGTCGAGGATCCGCTCCGGGAAGGCCTGAGCCTGCTCGCGGCCGAGCTCGGTCGGCCGACCACTCCGGCCCAGCTCGGGGACGGGATGGCGTTGGACGACGGCCGCCTGCCGCTGGATCAGGTCGAGAAGGCCATGCGCCGCGCCGGCCTGTCCGCGCGCGCGACGCCTCTGGGCGTTGAGGAGGCCCCCGAGTCTCTGTTGCCTGCCTTGCTCTTGATGCGGGACGGCGGCGTCCGGGTGTTGATGTCGAAGGCAGGGGGCGAGGCCGTCGTGCTGAGCCCCGAGACGGGCGGCGGAGAGGGCCGGCTGCCGCTGGCGGACCTCAAGGCGGCCCATGCCGGTCTGATCGTCTTCGCACGACCGCTCTACACCGGCGACGCACGCGCCGGCGGCTACGCCAAGGCGGCGCCCGGCCACTGGCTGCGGGGGCCGTTGAAACAGGCGTGGCCCTCGCTGATCGAGATCGGCGTGGCGGCGGTGTTCGCCAATCTGCTGGCCATCGCAACGTCGCTGTTCTCGATGCAGGTCTATGACCGCGTCGTGCCCACCTCGAACTTCGGCACCCTGTGGGTGCTGGCCAGCGGGGTCTTCCTCGCCATCGGCGCCGAGCTGCTGCTGCGCCTGCTGCGGTCGCATCTGCTGGACGTGGCGGGCCGGCGGCTGGACCTGCGACTGTCGTCGGTTTTGTTCGAGCAGGTGATGCAGATCCGGTTGTCCGCTCGCCCCGGTTCGACCGGCGCCTTCTCCAGTCAGGTGCGGGAATTCGAGACGGTGCGGGAGTTTTTCACCTCCTCGACCCTCGCGGCCCTGACCGACGCGCCGTTCATTCTGGTCTTCATCGGCATCATCGCCCTGCTGGGCGGCCCTGTGGCGCTTGCGCCGCTGGCGGCCGTGGCCCTGATGCTGGCGCCCGCCTTCTTCCTGCAACGCCGTCTGGCGCAATTGTCCCGCGATAATCTGCGCGAGGGGGCGGTCAAACAGGGCCTGCTGCTGGAGACGGTGGAGCACCTCGAAACGGTGAAGGCCACACGGGCCGAGGGCCGGAATCTGCGTCTCTGGGAGATGCTGTCGGACCAGCTGGCGGATGCGGGAGCGAAGGGGCGGAACATTTCCTCCACCCTGACCTATGCCGCGGCGGCGGCTCAGCAACTGGCCTACATGGGCGTCGTCGTCATCGGGGTTTACGAGATCGCCGCGGGCCGGATGACCACCGGTGCGCTGGTCGCCTGTTCGCTGCTGGTGTCCCGGGCCGTATCCCCCACCGCGCAGTTCACCGCCATCCTCGCCCGCTGGCAGCATGTAAAGGTGGCGTTGGAGGGGCTGGACCAACTCATGGCGTCTCCGGTCGAAAGACCTGCGGGGCGTGAGTTCACCCGCATGCCGGACGCCAGAGGTCGCTATACGATCGAGGGGCTGGAGGTCCGGCCGGACCCCGAAGGCGCGCCGACCCTCGTCATTCCCCAACTGGAGATCGCGGCCGGAGAGCGGCTGGCGATCATCGGCGGCAATGGCGCGGGCAAGTCGACCCTGTTGCGCATGCTGTCGGGGTTGGGTGATCCGTCGTCGGGCCGTCTCCTGCTGGACGATGTCAGCCTGGCCCAGATCGAACCGGCGGACCGGCGAAGGGCCATCGGATACCTGCCGCAGGACAACGCCCTGTTCCACGGCAGCCTGCGTGAGAACCTGACGTTGGACGGCGCGCGGCGGTCGGACGCCGAGTTGCTGGAAGCTCTGGATTCGGTCGGGCTTGGGCCTTTCGTGCGAGGCCATCCGTCAGGGCTGGATCTGCCGATCGCCGGATCGCAGAGCGTGTCGGGCGGACAGCGGCAGGCGATCGCGCTGGCGCGCCTGTTCCTTCAGGACCCCCGCGTGGTGCTGATGGACGAGCCGACCTCCGCCTATGACCAGACGAACGAGCGGCGGGTGGTGGAATTTCTGCAGGATTGGTCGAGGGGACGGACGGTGGTTGTCGCGACCCACAAGCGCGCCGTTCTGGCGGTGGCGGATCGGGTGCTGGCGCTGTCCGGCGGCCGGATCGTCGGTGACGGTCCGCGGGAGCCCGCTGTGGCTGGAGTCACGAAGATGAGGCCCGTCCATGGCTGACGCCGCTCGTATCGAGCGCGACCTGCGCCGCGCCCTGTCCGGCGGCCGCATCGCCGAAAGCCATCCCGCAGCCAGGCCCGTCTTGTGGGTCTCCGTCGGCATTGTCGTCGTTTTCGTCGCCTGGGCGTCGTGGGCGCAGGTGGATGAGGTCGTGCGCGGCGAGGGCAGGGTGGTGCCCAACAGCCGGGTGCAGGTGATCCAGAGTCTGGAAGGCGGCATCCTCCGCGACCTGCTGGTCAAGGAAGGCGACATCGTTCAGGCGGGTCAGCCGCTTGCGCAGCTGGACAGCACCCGCTTCGAATCCTCCGCGTTGGAGGCCGGTGCGCAGGTGAAGGCGCTGACCGCCGCCATCGCCAGGCTGGAGGCCGAGGTGCTGGGGCGGCCGGGCGTGGTCTTTCCGGCGAACATACCCGCCGGCGATCCCGTGATCGCGTCGGAGCGGGCCCTGTTCGAGGCCCGGCGACGCAATCTGAACGCCACCGTGCAGGCCCTGACGCAGGAGACGGCCTACGCCCGCCGCCAGCTGGCCATGGTCGAACCCCTCGCGGCGCGGGGCGCAGTCAGCGAGGTCGAGGCGCTGCGACTCGGCAAGGACATCGCCGCCCTGACCGGTCGCCAGACCGAGGTCCGCAACACCTACATGCAGGAGGCCTATGCGGAGCTGGCCGCCAAGAAGGCCGAACTGGCGGCGCAGACCCAGATCCACAACCAACGTCAGGACCAGTTGAATCGCACGAAGCTGATCGCGCCGGTTCGCGCGCGGGTCAACGACGTGCTGATCACCACGCGGGGTGGGGTGGTGCAGCCCGGTGAGCCGATCATGCAGCTCACCCCGCTGGATGATCAGCTGCTGGTCGAGGCCCGCGTCCTGCCTCGCGACGTCGCCTTCCTTCGCCCGGGGATGCCTGCCCGGGTAAAAATTACAGCGTACGACTATACCGTGTACGGCGACCTGCCTGCGCGGGTCGTGCAGATCAGCGAAGACACCCTCGAGGAGGACACGCCTCGGGGAAAAGTCTCGTATTACAGTGTACTTGTTCGCACGGACCGAGCCTTCCTTCAAAAGGGCGGCCAAAGCCTTCCTATCAGGCCGGGAATGGTTGCAGAGGTAGACGTCAGGTCAGGCCGGCGCAGCGTTCTGAACTATCTTCTGCGTCCGCTTCTGAAAGCCCGTTTGTCTTGAGCCGCGTCGTCGCTCTCCTCATCGATCAAGTTTTCTTGACAACCACTGGTCGGTTACAACGTGCTACGCATGACGCCACCTGAGCGGGAGAACTCTGTGGGGGGCAAGCGGCCCGAAATGTCTGAATCCCGGTCCTTCGGCCGCCACGATTACGCACGTGAAGTCTCTCTGATCAGGGCTGAAGGTCGCTCGGCGGAACGCATCCGCACTTTTTCCTGGCAGGAGACGCCCCTCGGCCCGCCGGACGAATGGGACCCAGGTCTGACCGCGGCCCTGAACATCATGCTCGAAACCCGTTTTCCCATGTTCCTGACATGGGGCGACGAGAACCTGCTGTTTTACAACGACGCCTACGAGCCGGCCCTGGTGGGGAAAAGCGACTGCCTCGCGAGGCCGTTTGAAGATGTCTTCCCGGAAGCCTGGGGCGAGGTAGGGCCTGTCATGGCGAGAGCGCTGGCCGGCGAGTCCAGCTATTTTGAGGACTTTCATCTCCCGTTGATTCGAAACTCGGTCCTGTCTTCGACGTGGTGGTCGTTTTCGTACTCGCCTGTTCGGAAACAGGACGGAAACGTCGCGGGCGTTCTTGGGGTCGTCTACGAGACGACGCGTCGGTTCCTTTCCGACGAGGCGCTGCGATCCAGTGAAGCGGCGCTGCAGGCCGTGACTGACATGGCGCCCAGCCTGCTGTGGCGATGCGACGCCGATGGGCGGCTGACCTGGGTCAATCAACGTCTTCAGACCTACTTTGGACTGACCGGGATGGGCGAGACATTCTGGGACGACCATGTGCATCCCGATGATGTTTCAACCGCCCAGGCGGTACACACGGTCTGTATGTCCGAAGGCCGGCCATTTGAATGCCAGCAGCGACTTCGCGACGCGAAGGGCGTTGAGCGCTGGTTCATGGTCCGGTGCGAACAGACCTTCAATACGGAAGGCGATGTCACCGGGTGGTGCGGTTCCGCCACCGACATCGATGACTGGCGCGTGGCTGCGGACGGACTGAGCCAGCGCGAGGAACTGCTGCGCGACTTCTATGGCGCCGACGCCACCCTGTTGTGGGTCGCGGATACTGCGACCCGGCAAGTGACGCCCATTAATCCCGAAACCCGCACTTGCTGGGCCCTGCCGGCAGACGGCGAATCGATCTCGTGGGAGGCGTGGGCCGACACCGTCCATCCGGACGACCGCGTTCAGTTCCGCGCTGCGTTCGACCGGGCGACCGGCGGCGCCACCGCGCAGGTCAAATTCCGCCGCCTCACCGAAATGGGGGTCGTGCGCCGGTTCCAGTTGACGGCCTTTCCGGTCGCCTCCGAGGACGGCGAAGGCAGACGGATCGGCGGTCTGGTTGTGGAGGTCGGTCAGGATATCGATTCCCGCATTTATCTGGTCGAGTCTGACCAAGGCCGACAGAACGCCCTCGCTCATGCCCTCGGTCGTCGCGGGTTCCGGGTGCGTGCCTTTGACTCGAGTGCGGAGCTGGAGCGTGTTTCCGACGACCTTCTCCCGGGATGTGTCGTTCTGGGGGTGTGGGGCGATGTGGAACCGGCGTTGAACGCGGCGGCGGGGCTCAAGCTCACGCCGCGCCTGCCGTGGATCGCAATCGGCAAGTTTGAGTCCCGCCTCGGCGATGTGGTCAAGCTGATGAAGCTGGGCGCCTCGGACGCGTTGTCCGATCCGACCCCGGATGCGGTGGCGGCGGCAAGCCGGGCGGCGCTGGCGCTGGTGAAGCCCGAGACGGGAGAGCGCGTAACCGGGGGCGGCGACGCGAGGCAAAGGATCGGGCAACTGACCCGACGTGAGCGCGAGGTCCTTGAGGGCTTGATCGCCGGCGGTACGAACAAGACCATCGCGATTCGTCTGTCGTTGAGTCCGCGTACGGTTGAAACCCACAGATCGCATCTGATGGATCGTCTGGGCGTGTCGACGCTCGCGGACCTGATCCGGCTGGCGTCGGAAGCCGGTATCGTCGCCAAGGACGAGTCTGCGCGAGCAGTACGGTAAACAAGGACTTAACCCGCGAACCGGGTTTCTACTCAGGGTCAGGCCGGTAGATTCCGTTTTCGCCCTACGGCCAAATGCTGGAGGGGAAGGGGCACGCCGCTTCCTGCGCGACGGGAGGCCGATGGCGAAAACCACCGGACCCCCGAAAACCGGCGCCGCGTCCGGCTTCCCGTCGCCTTCAAAACGAGGAAAGGAGAGGGCGTTTGGCTGGTCTGGATCGCATCATGCCCGACAAGGACTATCTGGATTTGCGGGACAGCCTGCTGAAGGCGTCGTCACAGATGTCCTGCCGTCAAGCGCTGGACCTTGCGGATCTGCTGCATACGGTGATCCGCATGCGAAAGCCGCACCGCCCGCTCAGGAACCTTGAGGCGCTGTTTGTGGGCGAGCCCGTGAGCTTCGCGCCTCCGGCGGAGTAGGACTCCTCGTCAGGGCGTGAACTGGATCGTGCGTGCGAACTGCATGTCCCGGGGCCCCGGTTCGACCTCTGCGCCCTGCATCAACGCGATCGCCGCCTCGCCGAAGCCGCGACCCGGATGGGTTTCTTCCAGCACCTTGCAGCGCTCCACGTGACCGTCGGCCCGCGCCGTGCATTCCAGCGTCACGGCGACGAGATTGAGCGCAGGAGGCTCAGCCGCCTGAACGCGCACGAGCGTCTCATTGCGGACAGGCTTGCTGACGGCGTCAGGAGCGAAAGATGGATCGAGAAGCAGGGCGGCGGCGATTGTCAGGGCGATCATGATGTCCCTCCTGACATGATAAGATCGCGCCCTGCATTCCGTTCCCGAAGAAGTTAACGACCGGCATCGGGAAGTGTGTCGACCGATTGGCCGTATCCGGCGGATTGCACGTTGATACGCGACATTGGGTTCTAGCCACGATGGTCGGGCCTGACGACAAAAGGGGCGGCCCCGGCCACCAGCAAGAAGGCCGGCGGTTTTGAACACATTGAGGAACAGTTCGGTCTCGCCGATCGGCAGATCAACGACCTACTTAAAGCGCATGTCGAAGGTGTAGTAGGACGGATGCCGCCGGCGAAACCCTAGAGGTTAAAAGCGTTGGACTGAGGCGGTGCTTTCAGTCTGGAAAGCGCGTCTCTGTCACCTTCAAAAGAACACTCCGGTTTCGGCTTTAAAAGCCGATCACGGTCGGCAGGCCCTGCCACAGCGTCGCGATAACGCCAATCAGTGCGGACAGGGCGGCGATGTCGTCGATGAAGGTTCGCTGGCGCTTCCTCGCTGCCCTCCAGAGCAGAGCGATGCACACAAGTGCGCAGGCGACGCTGAGCAGAAGGCCGGCAAGCCGCCAGTGCGGGCCAGCGGCGTCTGCTGTCACATCGGCGAGGCTCGATAATGCATACAGCGCCGAGAATTGGATCGCCCATACGACCAGACCGCCCGTCATCCAGAGCCAGCGTCTCACGTCAGGCGCCCGGGAACAGGCGGATGAGCAGGCTGGACGCCACGCCCTGCATGCCCGTGTAGATAAGGAACAGGGCGACCAGATCGAAGGTCGACGGGCGATCAGGCGAAACCAGGCCGGCAGCCTGCCGAAGGGCCACGAACAGTCCCATCAGGACCGAGACGAAGGCGAAGAAGCCATCCCAGGCGATGAAGGCGTAGACCATGGCGAACTGGGCGCTGGTTGTTGGATCTGCGCCGATCGCATGCCACGCCTGCCAGTCGAAGCCCCAGCCTGTCGCGACGAGAAGGCTGGCGAGAACCATCATGGCGGTTCCAATCATGCGGCTGCGCGAGCGGCCCAGACGCAAGGCGATGCACGCGCCCCACGCCAGCAGAGCCGCCGCGACATAAGGGCCAAGCGTCGCCGGAAGGGTCACGAGGTCGGGCGGCGGCGTCCAGGTCGCCGGATTGCGGCTCCACAGGAACACGTAGCTGAAGCCCGCCAGCAGGAGCACCATTCCGCCGACGACCAGCGTGATGATCATTGCCCACCAGCCGTGACTGCCGGGCCCGCTGACGTAGGTCGGAACGCGGATGCCGGCGCCGATGTCGGCCGTCAGCTGATCGACGGGCCGGTCCAGCAGCCAGCACCAGCTGAAAACGCAATAGATGGCGAGCACCGCCGCGATGAGACTGGGCCAGTAGGCTTGCACCGTCAGCAGCAGGAAGGCGGCCGCCGTGAACACCGCCGCCCAGATCGGCCACGGCGATGGGACCGGCATCCGCTGCAGATACTGGGGCTCGGCGTTCAGGGTGGAGGTGACGAGGGTCTCGCGCCGGCCGGTCGCGCTGTTGGGCAGAAAGTAGCGGCCGGCCTCAACGTCGCGCGCCAGCCCCTTCTGTTCCCACAGGGGGTAGAGGCTCGTAATTACCGGGACCGATCGCGCGGAGTAGAGGCCCGTAGGCAGCCACTCCAGACCCGGGCCGCCGTAGATGTTTCCCGCATCCCTCGATCCAAACGGGCGGAAGTTACGAGCCATGTCGATGACCCACAGCAGCACCGCAAATGCGGTCAGGAAGGCGCCGGCGGTCGAGATCATGTTGGGCAGGTCCCAGCCCCGGTCCGGCAGGTAGGTGTAGACCCTGCGTGGCATCCCCATCAGCCCGGTCAGGTGCATGGGCAGGAAGGTGATGTGAACGCCGGCGAACATCAGCCAGAATACCCACTTGCCCCAGCGCTCGCTCAGCGGCCGGCTGGAGGACATGGGCAGCCAGTAGTAGATGGCCGCGAAGAAGGGGAAGACCATCCCGCCGATCAGCACGTAGTGCAGGTGTGCGACGATGAAGTAGCTGTCGTGGGCCTGCCAGTCGAACGGCACCATGGCGACCATGACCCCAGTCAGCCCGCCCATGACGAAGGTCACGAGACCCCCGACGGCGAACAGACCGGGCGTGTTGAAGCGCATCTTTCCGGCGGCGATAGTTGCGATCCAGGCGAAGACCTGAACGCCGGCCGGAATGCTGACCGCCATCGAGGCGGCCGAGAAATAGCTGGTCGAGATCGTCGGCATGCCGGTGGTGAACATGTGGTGCGCCCACACGCCGAAACTGATGAAGCCCGTAGCCAGCAGGGCCAGCACCACCAGTCGGTATCCGACCAGCTTCGTCCCCGTGATCGCCGGGATGATGGTCGAGGTGGCGCCCGCCGCCGGCAGGAAGATGATGTAGACCTCGGGGTGGCCGAAGAACCAGAACAGGTGCTGCCACAGCATCGGGTCGCCGCCGCGAACCGGATCAAAAAACGGCCAGTTCAGCGCCCGCTCCAGCTCCATCAGGGTGGTGGCGAGGATCACCGACGGGAAGGCGATGATGATCATCACCGCGAAGATCAGCATGGCCCAGGCAAAGATCGGCATCTTGTCCAGGCTCATGCCCGGAGCGCGGTTACGCAGCACGCCGACGATGATCTCGATGGCGCCGGCGATGGCCGAAATCTCGATGAAGCCGATCCCGACCAGCCAGAAGTCGGCGTTGATGCCCGGCGAATAGGTCATCGAGGTCAGCGGCGGGTACATGAACCAGCCGCCGTTTGGCGCCAGACCGAAGAACAGCGAACAGAAGAAGGCCAGACCGCCGATCAGATAGGCCCAGAAGGCGTAGGCGCTCAGCCTCGGAAACGGCAGATCCCGCGCCCCCAGCATCTGGGGCAGCAGCAGGACGCCCAGCGCCTCCACCGCCGGCACCGCGAAAAGGAACATCATCATGGTCCCGTGCACGGTGAAGAGCTGGTTGTAGGTCTCCTGCGCGAGGAAGCCCTGCATCGGCAACGCCAGCTGGGTGCGCATCAAAACGGCGAGGATGCCCGCCAGCACGAAGAACAGCATGGCCGCGCCGATGTAATAGACGCCGACATAGTTGTTGTTGATCGCGCTGATCCACTGCCAGCCCCTCGGTGCGCACCAGAGGCGTTCAAGCTCTTCCAGCTCGCCGTCCGGCCGGGGTTCCGTGGTCGGGAAGCGCTTGTAAAGTTCGGGGTCGAAGCCCGTTTCCGAACTCATTCCAGACTGTCCAGCCAAGCCGAGACGGCGCGCAGGTCCTGTCCGGACAGGACGGGATAGGCGGGCATGCGATTACCCGGCTTCAGCGACTGGCTGTCGGATATCCAGCCGCCGAGCGTGCCCTGATTGTTCGGCAGGATGCCGGCGCCCAGGGTCCGGCGCGAGCCGACATGGCTGAGGTCAGGCCCGGCGACGCCGTTGAAGCCGGTCCCATTTACGGAGTGGCAGGCGCCACATCCGGCGGTGCGAAAGACCTCCGCGCCCCGGGCGGGGATCGCCGCGGCCGGCGACGGGGCAGCCTGCCTTTGCCGCCAGGCTTCGAACTCGGCTGGCGCGTGGGCGACGACGACTAGCCCCATGAGCGCATGAGGACCGCCACAGTATTCGGCGCACTGTCCACCGTAGGCGCCGGGTTCGTCAGCCTGCAGTCGCAGGAAGGTGCGACGCCCCGGGATCATGTCGCGCTTGCCGCCCAGACGGGGGACCCAGAAGCTGTGAATGACGTCGGCGGATTCGAGTTCGAACACCACCGGGCGACCCGTCGGGATGTGTATCTCGTTGGCGTCCTTAAAGGCTTCGCGGCCCTGGTCGTCCAGATAGGCGACCCGCCACCACCACATCTCGCCGGTGACCCGGACCCGCATCTCGCCGGGCGCGCCCTCGTCGGACAGATGACTGGTCAGGCCGAGGCCATAGATCAGCAGGGCGCTGAGGACGACGACGGGGAAAGCCAGTCCGCCGATCCAGATCAACTTCGCTCCGCCCAGCCGCGTGCGCCAGCGACGGGGACCGAACAGGGCGACGCCAAGGGTGATCAGCACGATCACGAGCACCACGGCGCCCATGCCGAACAGGACCCATGAGACGATGTTCACCGGCCCGGCGAAGGGCCCCGCCGGATCGAGCACGGGCGGAGGCCAGCCCGCCGTTCCCTCAACCGCGGCACTCATCGGAGCGTGTAGAGATAGGCCGCGACGTCGCGGGCTTCCGGCTCGGTCAGCGGCATGGGCGGCATCGCCGTTTGCGGATCGAGCGACGGTGCGTCGCGCAGGAACCGCACCAGCGTGTCTGGCTGATTGGGCAGACGCCCGGAAATCAGGGGGCTGTCGCCAAAGCCGTCAAGCGACGCAGCGGCCGCGCCTGTAGGCCAGTCGACGCCGGGGACGGCGTGGCAGGCGGCGCAGCCGGTGCGGCGGATGATCTCCAGACCCCGGTCGGGATCAGCGCCGGCGAGGGTGCGGGGCTGGCTGGTCTTGTCGCTGCACGCCGCCGGACCGGCCGCGGTGATCGCGATCGTCGCCAGTATCGCGGCTCTCACCGCCGCAGGTGTCTGTTTCGTCCGCGCCATACGCTCCCCGCCGCACTCGATCAGCTAACCCACCGCCAAGCTGGGGGTTCCCCGGAACCGCTACGCTTTGTTGGTGTTGGCGAAGGGTGCGCGCGCTCCCGACACTTCTGACGCTTCTCGCCATGGCCGCGTGCCATCCGGCGACGAACGAGACCGAAGCCGCGCTCACGGCCACAGGCGAGCTTGTCGCGCTGAGCGGTGGCGGGGCGGGCGCCCGCAACGCCTGCTTCAGCTGCCACGGACTGGACGGGATGGGCGATGGAGACGCGGTCCCCCGTCTGGCCGGAATGGACGTCGGATATCTGCAGAAGCAGATGCAGGACTACGCCGACGGACGACGGCCTGACGATGTCATGGGCGGGATCGCCCGCCGTCTGAGGCAGGACGAGCGCCGCTCTGTCGTCGCGTGGTATGCCGCCATGCCAGTCCGGGATCGCCCATCGGTTTCCTCCCCGGCGCCCGCGATCTACGCCGTAGGAGATCCCGGTCGCGGCGTTGTCGCCTGCGCGGCCTGCCACGGGGATCAGGGACAGGGGCTGGGCCCGGGCAATCCGGCGCTGGCGGGACAGCCGGCCGCCTATACGCGTGAGCAATTGTTGCGATGGAAACAGACCGACCGGCGCAACGACCCGCGCGGAGTCATGACCGCCGCGGTCGCGCCGCTGACTTCGGCGGAGATCGACGAAATAGCCGTCTGGCTGCAGACCCGATCGCCATCTCGATCGCCCGATAACGGCGCTGCCAGCGGGTCCGTTTCGGCGACGGCTGCGGCAGAACCGGCAGCATCCCGTGGAATACGTCATCCCGATCGATGATCTGATGCTTGAGCGCGGCGCCCACATGGATGGGGATGAGCAGAAGCAGCGTCAGGATCAGGCCCCAGTGCATCCACTCCGACACCGCTTCAACACGCCACGCGGTCATCGAGTCCAGCGCCTGTAGCGGGAACAACGGCCAAGGGATCAGTCCGGCGATAGACAAGGACTGTTCGCGCGCCGTTGCGGAAACCATGACCCAGCCCGTCAGCGGCAGGCCGAACAGGCAGATGTAGAACAGCCAGTGAGTGAGGCTGGACGCGACGCTCTCCCATCCCGGCTTGTCGGCGTCGTTGATCGGGCCGGGCGCGAGAAGCCGCCATCCGAAACGGCCGATGACCAGCACGAGCATCAGAACGCCGACGGCGTAGTGAACATCGTGCGCCGCGACCTTGTCCCCGCCCACAGGCAGACGCCCCATCCACCAGCCCCAGCCGAGCTGGAAGCTGACAAGCGCAGCCATGGTCCAGTGGAAGATGATCGCCACTGGCGAATAGCGCCCCTCGTCGTGGTGCCCGGCGGCCCACTCGAGGGTGGTCATGATCAGGCGATCGATCATGCGGCGTGCGGTCCGGCGCGGTCCGGTCCGATCCACCTTCCCAGCACCAGCAAGGCGGCGGCCAGATAAACGGCTGCGGCGGGCGCCCACATGATCAGGCCGGCGGTCTGCTGATCCTCCAGCGGAGTCAGGCCCCACGCCTGCGTCGTGGAAAGGTGCGGCGCATAGAGCGCCTCGGGGCTGAAGGTCAGCAAGGCGCCAAGCAGACCCATGGCGACCATGGCGGCGAGCAGGGCGATCACCGCCGAGGCGACGCCCGAATGCCGCACCGCGATCCAGAACCATGTCGCCGTACCCAGCACGGATACCTGCATCACCCAGTAGATCGCGGTGCTGGACAGGGCAGCTTCATACATGCCCGGCGCGTGCCAGACCCAGAACGCCACGCTCTGGATCAGGGTCGCGAGAGCGAGCGAACCGACGTGTCGACGCGGCAGGGCGAAGGCGATCAACGGAGCCGCTACGGCGAAAAGGAGGACATGATGGACGGTGCGCGCCGCGAACAGGGCGGAGGACAGTGCGCAAAGCGGGGACACGAAGGAGAGCGTCAGAACCGCGACGCTCGCCAGACCCGACACCCTCGAAGACCCGCGCAGCCTCGAGCAGGCGAGCACCGTCATCCCTGCGAGGCACAGCAGCACAATTGGGTCGAAATTCCACCGCTCCAACGCATCGAGGGGCGTCGATCCCGGACCACAATAGGGAATCCAGACCGTCATGCCGGGACCGGCGAACGAACGGGATAGCAACCCTTCAAAAGTTAGCCCTCCTGCCAAGCGTCACGGTTCAACCCCGCTAGGCCGTCTCCAGTTCCGGCTTGGATGTGAGGGCGATCGCGCCCGGGGCGAACCGATGAGCCTCGCCGATCCTGCGTCCTCTGGCCCCGTGAACCAAATGAAGCGCTGCGGATTGGTCTCACGGTTGAGGCGCAGGGAGACGGCTGGATGAGTGTTGATCGTATCGAGACGAGACGGGGGGCGCACCCCCTTCACGGAATCCTGCTGGGCTTTCCGGTTGCGCTTTTCACCTCCGCGGTCGTCAGCGACATCGCCTATCTGCGCAGCTCCGAGATCCAGTGGACCAACTTTTCGGCCTGGCTGATCAGCGGCGGCCTTGTGTTCGGCGGCGCTGTGCTGGCCTGGGCGCTCGTCGCCCTGATCCTGCATCTGCGTTCGCCATCGCGGACCAGCCGCCTGATCTACCTCGCCGTCGTCGCGGCCATGTGGGTCGTCGGTCTGGTGAACGCGTTCAAGCACAGTCAGGACGGCTGGAGTTCCGTAGGCGCCTTCGGGCTGACCCTGTCCATCATCACCGCCGTTCTGGCCCTGATCGCCGCCTTTATCGCCTTCACCGGCTTCGCCCACCGGGAGGTCGTCCGATGATCCGCGCCCTGATGACCGCCAGCGCCATGCTGCTCGTCCTGTCCGCCTGCGGCCGTAGCGATCCGGGACTGAGGCAGACCGGCGCCGACCCCGACGTGCCGGCCATTCGCGAGTCGCTCGTTCCGCCGATGAAGATCGCCAAGCCGACCGGTTGGGGAGACCAGTTGCCGACGGTGCCCGCGGGCTTCACCGTCACCGCCCTCGCCACCAGCCTTCAGATCCCGCGACAGATGCTGGTCCTGCCCAACGGGGACATCCTCGTAGCCGAGGGCCGGGGTGGTAATGCGCCAGCCTTGCGGCCGAAGGACATCATCGCGGGCGTGATCAAGAAGCAGGGCAACACCAAGGTCGAAAGCGGCGACCGCATCACTCTGCTGCGCGACGCCGACGGTGACGGACGGGCCGAGGTCCGCACCGTCTTCATCGACAATCTGGACGCCCCCTACGGGCTTGCCTTCGTCGACGGCTCGATCTACGTCGCCAATCAGGACGCCCTGCTGCGCTTCCCCTACACCGAGGGCCAGACCCGGGTAACGGGCGCGGGCCAGGAGGTCACCAAACTCCCTTCACAGATCAACCACCACTGGACCAAGTCGCTAACAGCCAGCGCGGACGGCCAGACGCTCTATGTCGGCATCGGCTCGAACAGCAACGCCGGCGAGCGCGGCATGGCGGTCGAGGAGGAACGGGCGGTGGTCTGGGCGATTGATCGGACCACCGGCGCGCGTCGGACCATGGCGACCGGCATCCGCAACCCGACCGCGCTCGCGATCGAACCGACCACAGGCGCGGTCTGGGCCGTGGTCAATGAGCGGGACGAAATCGGCCCGCAGGCTTCGCCGGATTATCTGACCTCGGTCCGCGAGGGCGCCTTCTACGGCTGGCCTTACAGCTACTGGGGCCAGCATGTGGACCCCCGCGTCCATCCGCAAAAGCCCGAGATGGTCGCGAAGGCCGTCGTGCCGGACTACGCCCTCGGCTCACACGTCGCGGCGCTGGGTCTGTCCTTCGCCGTCAACGGCGGCTTCGGCGGCGCTTTCAGCCAAGGCGCCTTCGTCGGCCAGCACGGCAGCTGGAACCGTCAGGACCTGTCCGGCTACAAGGTCGTCTGGGTGCCCTTCGCCAACGGCCGCCCCTCGGGCCAGCCCGTCGATTTCGCGACCGGTTTCCTGACCTCGGATGGCAGGGCGAGAGGCCGCCCGGTGGGCGTCACCTTCGACGCCGGACGACGCATCCTTTTCGTTGCGGACGACCTGTCCAACACGATCTGGAGGATCGCCCCGCGCGGGTAAGGCTCGAGCCGCCGTGGCGGTGCTGTCAGTCTAACGCTAAAAAGTCTCCACCTTGGGCCCGGCGTGGCTCGCGCGTGGTGAGGCGACGGGCATGCGGCCACTTTCGTTCAAGCGGCACAGGTTCCCGCCAGAGGTCATCCGTCAGGCGGTCTGGCTATATTTCCGCTTCACCCTCAGCTTCCGCGATGTCGAGGAGATGCTTGCCCGGCGCGGCATTGATGTGAGCTACGAAACCATCCGCTGCTGGACGATCAAGTTCGGTCGCCAGATCGCCAGAAACCTGAAACGCAAGCGTCCTGCGCCTTCGCCGCGGTGGCATCTCGACGAGGTGGTCTGCAACATCGGCGGCAAGCGCATGTACCTCTGGCGCGCTGTAGACGACGAAGGGGAAGTTCTGGACGTGGTGGTCCAGAAACGCCGCGATCACGACTCAGCGTTGACCTTGCTTAAGCGCTTGTTGCGCAACCAGCCCGTCGAGCCGGAAACGATCGTGACGGACGGTCTGCCGTCGTATGGATCCGCGCTTCGGGAGCTCGGTCTGGACGCCATCCACCGGCCGGGCCGACTTCGAGAGAACAACAGGGCGGAGAACTCGCACCTGCCGATCCGAAGGCGGGAGTGGAAGATGCAGCTCTTCAAGAGCCAAGCCTCAGCCCAGCGCTTTCTCACCACTCATGCCGGCGTCTACAACACCTTCTACACACAGCGACATCTGATCAGCCGAGCAACCCTGCGCCAGTTCCGCGCCGGAGCCGATGTGGCATGGGCGGCGGCGACCGCGTGAGACGGCAGGGCAGGGCAGGGCGAGTCGTGAGCGGTCCAATTAACCTGACAGGGCTGTCGGTCATCTTCATCTGTGTGAGACTAAACCGGGAGGCTGGGCTCGGTCGTCGGCGCACAAAGACTACGCAGCATAAAGCAGGACTGAAGTGATCGCTCTTCCCCCCGACCCTCCCGCCATCATCGGACGCGCCTCGGTGATCGACGGTGACACGATCGAGATCCACGGGAAGCGGATCAGGCTTTGGGGCATAGACGCGCCTGAGGCCGGCCAGACCTGTAGCCGCGGTGGAGAGACGTACCGCTGTGGTCAGGAGGCGGCGACCGCTTTGGCTGAGGACGTCCGCGACCGCGTCGTCATCTGCATGCCAGAGGGCAGGCCAGACCGGTACGGTCGCATTGTCGCCAAATGCGTGACCTTTGACGATGCCGGGCGCCGGATCGCTTACGACCTTGCGGGTGGCATGGTCACTGCTGGCCTTGCGGTTGATTATCCGCGCTACAGTCGGCGAGCCTATGCGCAGCATCAGGCTACAGCGCGCGCGGGCCGAGCAGGCATGTGGGCCGGCGAGTTCCAGATGCCTTGGGAGTGGAGAGCGAGGTGATCGAACTGTCCATCCAAACGCCGCCGAACGAGTTCGCCGAACTGCAAGCGCGTATGCGTCAGGATCTTCCCGTCGTCGCGCTCGACGGCCGTCCGTATCTTCAAACACAGGTCCACGGTGGGTCAGGCTATATCGGGTACATCCAGGCTGATTGCCTCCAGATGGCCGATCGACGGGTCTCTGACTGCAAGGTCGTTTACGCAACTCCGATTCTGTACGGGGCGGAGGTCGCGCAAGCGATTTCGGAACGAGGGCTAAGTCAGGCAGGGCTCAAAGTCGGACGGCGTTACACCTACGCTATGCGGTTTCCTCTGCCGGGCGATCCGGATGGGCCGCCCCTGCCATACGACCCGGGCGCACCCGACCCACGTTCTGAGGAAGCGGCGGCCGAGGTCCCCGTGTTTGTGGCGGTTCCCTTGGTGTTTGGTGAGGGGGTCTGGATGGACGACCCGTTTATCCCCGGCCGGTCGGCCTACGTCCTCCTCAACTGCTTCGCCAATCCCGACCACACCGTGAAGGATTGCCAACTGGTCACGATCGACAACGATGACCCGGGAGACGGCGAGTTTGCAGTGCAGGAGGCTCACCGGATTGGCCGAGCGCTTTCATACTGGCGAACGGGCCGCCGATACACCTATAGGGGTTGGGTGCCTCTGCCGGAGCGGTCTGAGGATGCCTCTGGCATGGAGGAATAGATGATCGCGATTGGTGCCGTCTTGCTTCTGTTTCAAGCCGCGCCGCTGGCGCCGCCGCCGAACCTTGCGCTGGCCGACTTCGAGCCAAGTCTGGTTCGATGGGATCGGCGGCCGATGCCCGAAATACCGCGCAGTTACGAAGGTGAGGGCCAAGTTGGGCTTGACTGCGCGGTTCGTCCGGATCGCCGCTTCTCGGATTGCCGAGTAGCTTATGAGGCAGGTGACCTCGGCATTGCCCGTGCCGTCTTGACCTCAGCGCGCCACGCTCGGCTCGCTGAAGGGACTTGGCCGGAGAGGGTCAGGTTCACCATCCACGTTCGCTCCAGCCAGCCGCGCTAGAAGCGCCTTAGGAGTGGAGGGACAGATGATCCGGGTGCTCTGGTTTGCAGCTAGTCTCGCAGCAGCCGGATGTGCGGCCACGCCGAAATACGAAGTCGTCGTCGACGTTGAGTGCACCGCACAAGCCGACGGCTCTCTCACGGATTGCCGGGCACTCAGCTCAACCTCAGCCGATCCGGGGTTTGCAGACGCTGCTGTTCGAGCGGCGATGAAGGGGAAAGTTGTGCTCGAGGCCCAGCCGCCGCAAACCGTCAGGTTCAGGATGAAGTTCTGGGAGCACCCAGACAGTGGCATCGCGCCGGTGTGAGGCCTTGGGAGTGATAGGAGTTAGCTGCCGGCAACAACCCGAAACGGCCCGGCCCAAACGCGAACGCCCGCCGCCAACGAAATGACGACGGGCGCTCAAGAGTAAGGCACGGGGGCGTGAGCCTCAGGTCGAAAACAGCGAGCGTGAGGTTCGGTTCCCTTCTTCACGTGCGCTCGGTGCGACCAGAAATGCTCTGTGATATCGAAGGCGGATGAAAGCCTCCCGAGACGCAGACGACGTGATTTTCGACAATGAGGTCGGAGCGCGAATCCGTGACTTCCGCAAACAGGCCGGCATGACGCAGACGGAGCTGGCGACGGCTGCCGGAGTCACGTTCCAGCAAATCCAGAAGTACGAGCGCGGCACAAACCGCGTGGCGGCCTCCCGTCTGGCTCTGATCGCCAAGGCTCTGGGCGTCGAAGCTGCGCTGCTGCTCGGCGGAGGCGCGGCCTCCGATCTGGCACCGGGAGAACAGCAGCTCGTCAACCATTATCGACAACTGACATCCGAGCAGCAGGCACTCGCCCGGTCGATGCTCGAGAGCATGATCAAGGCCTAAGCTGTAAGCGGCTGCCGGTCGGTTAGGCCGCGTGATGCATCCACGTCTTAATCAGGATCTCTCGGCCATCCACCTGAGGATAGCGTCACCGAATAGAACTGCGCAAATAATCGCATTGAAGGCCCACCAGATAGGGCTTCGCCCCCATCCGCCCTCAGAATCTTGGGCCTCGACGATCTGTCCGAGCGGCCTCGGTCCCGGTGGACCAGCATCAGGTTCGCGTAGAGCCTCGCGCCTTCGACGCCGTTCGGCGCGGTCCTGCATCAGCGCTACGCCCCATGCGACCATGAGCGGAATGAGAACCAGCCAGAACATATCGACAGATTGCCTGAGAGTGCGTGCAGCTCAAGCCGCGTGATGCATCCAGTCGTCTCGGCCGACAAGGAGGAGTGACGCGCGACGGTTGTGCGGGTATCGTAATGGGATGCGCGCACTGAAACGGATGGCGTTATCGTTCGTGCTGGCTCTCGGCGGCGGAGTACCGGCCTTCGCCCAAACGTGGCCACTCTGTTTCCAAGGCGAGACTAACCCCTTGCCGGCGACCTATGTCGCATTTCGTGAGGCGTCTCACATTGTCGCTACGACAGAGCGATTTCGCGCCCGCTCCCGCATAAGCATCAAGAGGGACGGGCCAGAGCTGGACCGGTTGCAGAGAGCCCGGCTATCGCAGGCCTATCTGGAAGCACTGAGGGCGGGACTGTCGCCAAGCTTGCTTGAAACAGGAACAGTCTCCGATCGCGAGGTCGAACCTGGCTGCCTTCTGCTCGAAGTGACGGTGACTCCTCCGCCCGAAATTCCGCCTCCACCGCGGCTCTGGCATCTCCGCGGGGCTTACTTCGACTCCGGAAGTACGACGCCGGGTGAGGCCGGTTTGTACTGGATCGATATCGCGGCCGCGCTCAACCGCCCCGGTGCGATTTACGTGCTGAATGGTCACACGGACACGTTGGGGACTGTCGATGGGAATCTCGAGCTCAGCCGGCGGCGCGCTATCGCCGTCGCGGAGCAACTGGTCAGGCGGGGTGTCCGATGGGAGGACATTGAGATTAACTACCATGGCGAAACACAGTTGGCCCGCCCCTCGCCCGACGAGGCGTCGGAACCCCTGAATCGCCGGGTCTGGATAGACATGCGGTTTCGACCGGCGACGTTTGATTAAGCTGTCGCCACGCCCGCCGGGCGACCTGGGCTGTCCCTGACAAGCCCGGCGACCTGCAGGTCGCCCCGGTCCGGCGTGGAAGACTCACGGGCGTGCGACTCGCTTGGTCTCAAGGTCGCAATATAAAAGGGCGCCACGGCGCTGTCACGAACGCGTCAGGGCCGGAACGTGATTGGGCACCACCTGTTCGCTTCGGTAGAACGGAGACCAGCCATGACCGACACAACTCGACAGACCCCCGACACCGATCGAGACGGCGAGAGCAACGTCGGCGTCAACCGCCCAGACCAAGGCGGAACGAACAAGCCAGGCGAACAGCGCCAAGACCCGGCAACCGGTGGTGAAGGTGCCGCGGGTGCCGGCGGATCGGGCGGCTTCGGCACCTGATCAAGCTTCAAACCGTAAGTGTTGCGGCCGCTTCTTCGGGGGCGGCCGCTTTGCTGTCCCGCTCGGACAACGTGAACGGGGTCACGGTGTTATCTCTTTCGCGCCAAGTCCCGGCCCCCGGGCTTTGCGGATACTGTCGATCGGTCCTTGATCGAGCTGCGAACAGGGCTGCCGATCGAAGAGCCGTATGCGCAAGGTGTGCTTCCCAGACATGCGGACATCGCGGCTAGGTTCCAAGGATCGCGCGTTGCGCGGAATGAGACGTGATCACCTGTTGGGCGGGTGAGGTTCGGATCGCTTCGGGGATGGCGCCTTATGCGCATTTCGCGAACGGGACCGGAACGGAAAGGGCGGCTCCGCGCCAGAAGTGGTCGTGCGCACCAGGCCGCAAACGCGACCTTCGGCGGGCGGCCAGAAGGTCTGCTTTCGGGCGCCGTTCTGACTTCGCAATCCGACCCATAGCCGACCTCGGCGGAGCGGGTTATCCTTCGCCATGGCAAAGCTCAGCGCGACGTCCGGCGAGTTTGAGTATCAATGGGCGAGCGACGTCGATTTCGACGGCATCCGACTTGAGGTGTTGACCGCCGATCGCGACGTGATGTTCGACGTCAGTGTTCCTGAGGTCGGCGATATGACCGTCAACACTTTCGGCCTTGAGATACCCGCTGAGTTAATAGCCACCGCCGTCAACGCAGCGCGGAAACGAAGGACCGATTCAGGCACATAAGAGACCGTCGGCTCTCGACCCGTTGCAGAACTTTATTGCGTCTGCATCCAGTCTGCACATGAAGGGCTTATAGCTGCACGGATGACCCGTCGAACTCTGCTCACTCTCGTTCTCGTCGCGTGCGCAGGATGCTCTCAGGAAGCCGACGAAGTATCACGGGTCAGAAGCCCGACAAGGGCCGTCGAGGCTGTCCACGTTCAGCCCAGAACAGACGCGACCGTCGGGTTTGCAGAATGGGTTTATGTGGTCCCTGCCGAAAGTGAGCCGAAGGGTGATCCTCTGTTCGTCGCGGATAAGTTGGACGGGCCGCTCCAGTTGCACTGGACAGGCGACGAACTCACGATCAGTGCGCGCCGTGCGCGGGTCTTCAAGGCTGCTCAAAGCACCACGGTGCGCACTCCGACGGGTGACGTGACCTTGGCGTTGAAGGTCGAGGTCGCCGAGCCAGTAAGGTAGGTCCGCTTTCCACCCTTGTCGGACGCCCACAACGACCGCTTCCGGGGAGGCTGTTAGATGCTGTCGGTTCGATCCCTGTAGTGTCTGGAGGATGCCCGTCTCATGACGGGCCTTACGGTTTATCGAAAATCCGTCGCAAGACGGACGCTGCCTTCCTTGAAAGCCGTTAGCCTCTCGCCGGGGAGGCGAGCATGACCAAAGTACCAGTGCAGCGCAGGCGCGGCGGATTTGCTGACCGGCGTCAACCGCGTGCGGACCTTCGCGGGCTCTCGATCTCTAAACCGAGGGCTTGGCGGTGATCAAAGCGCGGCGGTTCGCCCTGACGGCGATTATGGGTGGGTTGGCGACCTTGGCGCTTCGAGCGCCGGCCCGAGGACAAAGCCTGACCTATACGTACGACGTATTTGGCCGGCTCACAGCTGTGACGTACCCGGACGGATCGGTCTCTCGCTACGGGTATGACAACGCGAACAATCGAACGTCTCGATCCTATGGCGGTTCGAATCCTCCACCACCACCACCGCCCCCGCCACCACCTCCTCCACCAGGCCCATTGGCGGTGTCCGTCGACAAGACGTCGTGGGAAGGCGGGACACACGGTGACCTGCCGGTATCGACCACGGTGACCGGCGGGGTCGCGCCATTCATCTACCTGTGGGAACGCCTGTCAGGAAACACTGCGACGACCGCAGCCGACCCGACCTCATGGACGACGGACTGGAATTATTCTGGCCCGTACACCGGCACCACGAAGGTTTCGACGTGGCGATGCCGGGTCACGGATGCTGCAAGCACCGTCGCCTATTCAGCGACCGTCACCGTTCGGATCTTCATATCATGACCATCGCCGGACTGTTCACCCGAGCCGGCTGCATGGCTGTGGCGGCCTCGGCGGCGCTCCTCGCGTCTGCGCCTTGTTCAGCGCAGTCGGATATCGCGCCTCCGCCGCCTTATAGTCCCATCGACCGGAACGGCGTCAGCCTGACGGATGGCATGCTCAGCGTCTCCAGCCCGACGATATCTGTGGGGCCGAGTGACGGCGGCCTGTCATACACAGCGACCTATGACACCCGCAACGGAGCTTGGCGGAGCAGCGTAGCCGGCGGCGTCCATTACACAGCTTACCCCTATCCCTATCATCAGTACGGCTATTACACGGTCACCCTCATGGACCGTGCGGTGGTCTTCTCGCAGAGCGGAGGCGTCTACACAGCGATCGACGGCTACGGCCAGCTCACAAAATCAGGCAGCCTCTGGACGTTCACCTCGCCCGACGGGACTGTAGCCACATTCGATGAAACACTCGCCCCCGGTATGACGGGCCTTGCGAGTCGGGGTCCGGTCGTTTCCATCACCAGGCCAGACGGCGAACGCTGGACCTACGCCTATGTTTATAATGCGTCTCCGGCGAAGCGAAGACTGACCTCGGTCACGACATCGCGCGGCTATCAACTGCTTTTCCGGTATGCGTCAGCCACGGACACCAGCCCGGTCGAGGTGACGGCCCTCAACAACGCCGTCGACACCTGTGCACCCACGGCCGCATCTTGCACCTTTTCCCGCACATGGCCGTCCCTGTCGCTGGGGGTCGGCCTCGTGACCGACAGTCTTGGACGCACCCTGCGACTGATCGGTCTGCCCAACATCACGGGCATTGCACGACCTACCACCCCGTCGGGTCAAAACGACACCATCGCCTACGATAGCGTGCCCGACAACTACGGCCGGCGCCGCGTGCGGAGCTTCTCGGATGGTGCGGGGACGTGGACCTACGCCTACGAGCTTCCCCCTGGAACAGGCGCGCCGTACACAACGACCACCACCGTCACCGATCCGCTTGGCCACGCAACCCGCTACCTGTTCAGTTGGACTGACGACCAAGGGCTTGGCCGGCCGAAGGCCAATCTGGCCTCCATCACGAACGCCCTGAACCAGACCACCTATATCAACCAGGATGCCGGCGGTCTGCAGTCCGTCAGCTATCCGGCCGGAGATGGGTACCTGTTCCTCCGTAACGCCCAGGGCAACCTGGTCGAGATCGTCCGGCGTTCCGCGCCGCCCGGAGTCACCACGACGGTTTCGGCGACCTATGGCGACTGCTCGACGCCGATTCGCTGTCGCCGCCCGACGTCGATCACCGACGCACGCGGCAATGTCACGGACATGACCTACAACGCCTCGGGCCAGGTGCTGACTACGACGGGACCCGCACCGACCCCCGGCGCTGTTCGACCGCAAACGCGCACGACCTACGCGGCGCGGAATGCCTGGTTCAAACAGGGCGGCGCCGCGTCCATCACCCAAGCGGCGACTTCAATCTCTGTACCGGTGGAGACCTCGACCTGCGCCACGTCGGCGAGTTGCGACGGCCTGCCCGAAGAAGCGCAGACGAGCATCGTCTATCAGGCGGGCTCGGCTTCGACCGGGTCGAACCTCCTTCCGACCGTCGTTACGGTGGGGTCGGGCGATGGTGGTCTCGCTGCGACAACCGCAACGACTTTTGACGCCGTCGGCGATCCCCTCTTCGTGGACGGACCGCTGACCGGCAGTGCTGATACGACCCGTTATGTGCGGGATGCCATGCGACAGCTGACCGGGGTGATCAGCCCGGACCCTGACGGCTCTGGGGCTCTGCCTCATCCCGCGACCAAAACGGTCTGGAACGCCGATGGTCAGCCTGCATCTGTTTCGCGGGGGACAACGACCGGCCAGACCGACGCCGCTTGGTCGGCGTTCACCGCCATCGAAACGGATACCAGCACCTACAATCCCCAAGGTCTGAAGGCGCAGGATATCACGGGATCAGGTTCATCAACCGCGTCGATCAAGCAGTACGCCTACGACTCGGCGGGACGGCTTCTCTGCGAGACGGTTAGGATGAACCCGGCGACCTACAGCGCGTTGCCCGGAGCCTGCTCACTCGCGCCAGAAGGCGCCGTCGGTCCGGACCGGATTACTCACACCACCTACGACGCCGCGGACCGACCGACAGAGCAGCGCACTGGCTACGGTACTCCAAACGTCCGGCTCGAAATCCTCCAAGCTTATACCGCCAACGGCAAAGTAGACTGGATCGAGGACGGCAATGGCAACCGGTCCGACTATACCTACGACGGATTTGATCGGCTGATTCAGCTGAATTTTCCGTCCAACTCTGTCGGCGCACATTCGGCCAATTCGTCGGACTACGAGGCCTACACCTACGACGCGAACGGCAACCGCACGAGCCTGCGCAAGCGCGACGGCCGCACGATCACCTATGCCTATGACGCCCTGAACCGAATGACCTCCAAGATCGTCCCGGACGGCTCGGGCCTGTCGGCCTGGGCGACGCGGGACGTCTACTTCGGCTATGACCTTAGGGGCCTGCAGACCTTCGCCCGCTTCGACAGCGCGTCCGGCGAGGGGATCACCAATGTGTTTGACGGCCTTGGCCGGCTGACCTCGTCGAACATCAACATGGGCGGCATGAGCCGCACGATCGGCAGCCAGTACAACATCAACGGCGTGCGGACTGTCATGACTTGGCCGGACGGCCGGTACATGAACTACGCCCGCGATGGGCTGGATCGGCTCTACTACACGGCGCTGGATAACGGCACGCCGGTGATCCACCCGCAGTACGACGCCCTTGGCCGGCCGTCGGCGCTCTACCGCAGCGCCAACGGATCGTGGAGCTGGTTCGCCCCGACCAGCTACACCTACGATGGCGTCTCGCGGCTCGCGACCCTGACGCACAACTTCAACACCCCGGCCTACGACGCCCAGACGGTGTTCGCCTACAACCCGGCCAGTCAGGTCATCAGCCGCACCCAGCCGAACGCGGCCTACGCCTTCACCGGCCATGCGACGGTGGACCGCTATTACGCCGTCAACGGCCTGAACCAGTACACGACCGTCGGCGGCTTCGGCTTTACCCATGACGCCAACGGCAACCTGACCTCGGACGGTCAGGGCGGCAGTTACACATATGACGTGGAGAACCGGCTGATTGGCGGCCCGAACGGGGCGACTCTGGTCTGGGATCCGCTGGGCCGTCTGTTCCAGAGCTCCAGCAACAGCCATGCGGCCACGCGCTACGTCTATGACGGCGACCAGCTGACCGCGGAGTATGATGCCTCGGGCAACATGCTGCGCCGCTACGCCCATGGCGACGGCAACGACGATCCGCTGATCTGGTACGACGGAGCCGGGACGTCGGCGCCCAAGCATCTCTACGCCGACCACCAAGGCTCGGTCGTGGCGATCACGGACACCAACGGCGCGGTCACCAACGTAAACGCCTACGACGAATACGGCATCCCGAACGCCAACAACGCCGGTCGCTTCCAGTACACCGGCCAGGCTTGGCTGCCCGAGCTGGGCATGTACCACTACAAGGCTCGCATCTACTCGCCGACACTCGGCCGGTTCCTGCAGACCGATCCCATCGGGTACGAGGACCAAGTCAACCTGTATGCCTATGTCGGGAACGATCCGGTGAACTCGAAGGACCCAGATGGCCGAGAACGAATATATTACGATCAGGGCTACATCTTAAAAGCTTATGCTGGGCCGCAAGCAGGAGGGATTGAGCATGCTCGCTCGGGGCCGGGCGCGGAGTACCACTTTCACCTCA
This sequence comes from Brevundimonas sp. NPDC092305, assembly GCF_044755415.1. Taxonomy (NCBI): domain Bacteria; kingdom Pseudomonadati; phylum Pseudomonadota; class Alphaproteobacteria; order Caulobacterales; family Caulobacteraceae; genus Brevundimonas; species Brevundimonas sp. NPDC092305. The sequence continues at coordinate 605,984 of NZ_JBIVQY010000001.1, forward strand.
CGCGAGGTCCAAATGGCCCTGATGTCCGAGTGAACGCCTATACTTTTGAACCTTTAACGCCAACAGATGCTCAGCGGATGACCCGGGCCCAACATGAATGGCTTGAGAAGCTTACGCCACCGGAGCAAAGGTTTATCCGAGATGCCACGCGGGAAGTGTTTCACCGCGGAACGGCGGCACATCTCCAAGATCGGTTGCCTCGGGTGGTTTGGGAACGAATGGAGTACCGCGCACAGCGTTCAGCTCCGCTTACGTCGGAGGGAAGAGCTAATGCGCGCGACCTTCCTCAAGTACTTCGTGATGTTTGGAGACGTATGAGACCGGGGCGCAGCGGTGATTAAGCGTTTCTATAACCGCGTGAGGTTCGCTATACAGCGAAGAGCTATATCGAAGACTGTACAGGCGATTTGGCAACCTCGATGTGTGGCTGAGCGAGAAGATGCTCTGATGGAACTCTACAGGCGGGCGTCAAATGGTTCGACGCTCGCTGGCGTGGAGCTTTTAAGGGCTCATGCTTTTGACCGCTTTTTTCCCAATTGGTCGGGTGAGCAAAAGGAGCAGCTCCTTTTAAGCGCGGCGAGAATGGGGGATAGTGAGGCGGCCCTTGAGCTAGCCGACCTTCGATTTCATCAAGCGCCTCGCGATAAAACGCTGGTTCTCGAGGCGCTTGATTTAGTTCGAACAGATTCAATACGTGCCGCTCAGTTGCGGTCGAGCATTAATGTGACGCCTTGGGGTGGTGTGTAACAATCGGCTGTTTGTTCCCGCGACCTGTCCCGCTGGATCCCTCTTTGTGTAGATGCCGCCACTGGTATTCGACCAATCGTTTTGGAACAGCGTCAGCGCTCGAGAGGTGGACCGGCGAGAAACCTCAGTGTCTTTCCTTCCCGAGGGATGGTCGGACATCTCATTGAGGCGTCTCCATTCTGACTCCATTCTCGCGTCGCCCCTGACCCATTGCGGACTTGCGAGTATGCCGGGTCTGGTTAGATTGGCGTCGGGAGTAGTTTAAGTAAAACGCCGGTTACAACCGCAGTTGCGGGTGGAAATCCCGCCTCCCGCTAGTCGATGCCGCTCCAGCGGGCGAATGCCGATACCCGCTTCCGACCCATAGGCGACCTCTGTGGAGCGCTATCCTACGCTATGGCAAGGCTCAGCACGACGTCCGGCGAGTATAAGTATCAGTATGCGAGCGAAGTCGATTTCGACGGCATCCGACTTGAGGTGCTGACCGCCGATGACGATGTGATGTTCGACGTCAGTGGTCCTGTGATTGGCGAAATGACCGTCAATACCTTCGGCGTTGAGATATCCGCTGCTTTGCTAGCCACCGCCATCATGGCAGCGCGGGAACGAGGGGCCGCTTCACGTAAATAGCCGACTGTTGGCTTCCGACCCGTTGGGGATTTTGGGTGGTTCCGCTCTTCGACGCACTAAAGCTACCAGGCTAGTTCCCCCGCCAGTTGCTCTAGCATCGCAGTTCCCACCGCATCACTAGCTAGCAGGCAAGGGTCATCCCACTCGTTCTGAAAGATGAGCTTGGTGTTGGCGAATGTGTAAACCGTGAGGATCGGGCTCGATCTGTCGGTGTCAGGTTTGCCGTAGTGCCGCTCGATTGCTGCTCGCACACGCTCAATGTCGGCAACACCAAACTCTAGCGAACAACCGGGATCGAGGCGGACGAGAGAGATGGTCATCCGCTCATCATCACTAGATGGCTGGAGCACGCAAGCTAATGTCCGATTTCCACCCCATAGCGGACTGTCGCAGCGACCGCTTCCGGGATTGCACATTAGGCGCATTTCGCGAACGGCCGGGAACAGGGGAGGGCGGCTCCGCGCCACAAGCGGACATCGGGATCGCACCGGGAAGCTGACCTAGGGAGTTGCCTAGTTTGACGCACGCATCGACAACGCGGGAGCCGCGTCTAGGGGGGGGAAGCGGTCCGTTGAAACCACGATCGTGAAGGTCGCTCGGTCCGCCTTCGAACTGAGTGTTCTGAACATTTCGCCCGTCGTCGTCATGGCATCCACGTCGACATCGTCCATCGGTCCTTGGTCGTCGATGACCCAGTCGTAGTCCGTCAACGCGGGCGCTTGGGCAATCACAGCGCGGACTTCTTCATGGAAAGCGCGCTAGGGCGTATCCGGCGGCACCGCAGCGACGACGCGACGACGATCGTAATTTGCAGTGATAGCAACCATCAAGCCCGCCCGGTCCGCGCACGATGGCGTTCTGCCCTCCTCACCGAGCGTCCGCAACAGTCACATGGAAATGAAGCCACGTTGTCGCCTTCGCGCCAACAGCAGACATTGACCGCTGTTCAGGAAGCCGACATTCCAAGGCGTCTAGGAGGCCAACATGTTTCCCCCGATGAAGTTCGACTACATGAGCTGGGAAGCGGCGGCTACGCTTGTAACCGGCCTGCTCGCCGTCGCCGGCGCGGTCACTATCGCTTGGAGGCAAACTAGCATCCAAGAATCTCAACACCGGGTCGAAAAGCTCAAAGCGAAAACCGACCTGTTCGATCTTCGTTATCGCGTGTTTGTGGAGTTCGGAGTGTTTCTCGACACCGCGGCAGATGGGGCGCAACAGCTGCAGCCAATCATCGAGGCTACGCGCCAGAATGTCGATCGGGCTAAGTTCCTCTTTGGCCCTGAAGTCTACGACCGGCTATCCGAACTGTTTGATCTTGGTCAGCAGCAACTGATCAGCAGAGATCCCGATCGCTCTGCGCGTCTGCTGTCTGCGAGGGTGGCTCTCCACGAGTTGTTCGCACCCTACGTAAACCTCAACGACGTGCTCCTGCAGTCCTAGCGGACCGCTGTGTCCGCGCCATTGCGCTAGGAGCGGACCCTGGTTTGGTTCCAAGTACCCGACGCTAACCGCCCCCCCACCGTGGAGGTACGAGATTTGACCTTTCTTATGGTCGCCAATGGCAAAACCGGAAGCATCTGATCACGCTCTTAAGGGCGTTCGTCGAGCTGCTGCTCCACAGCCCGAATGGCATCCGCAGCCGCCTCAAGTCGGTCGATGATGTCGGTCGCGATCGATGCGGGGGGCTCATCCTGCGCGGCATGCGCGCCTTGGCCGATTATGCCGATATCCAGACTGCAGCGCTCGGAGGCGAGCACCTCAGTGACAGCGAACCGTTTGAAGCGCTCCGACTCCTTACGCGCCCGTCTGCCCTTTCCGCCGTATCGCTCCACGAAGTCCGTCAGGGCCTCATCTGTGAGAGGGTCAGATCGCAAACTGAAGCGGTGACCACTTCGAAGATCGTAAGTCCAAATGCTGCCGGCCTCACGACGGGATTTGGCGGGCTTGCGATCAAAGAACAGGACACTGGATTTCACCGATCCCGCATAGAAGATACCCGCGGGGAGGCGGAGTAGGGTGTGAACGTCAAATCGCTCAAGAAGAACGCGCCGGATCGCTTCACCTGCGCCGCCTTCAGAGAGAGTGCCGTCTGGCACAACGACGGCGGCACGACCGGTCGGTGCAAGAATCGACATTACATGCTGAAGGAAGTTGAGCTGTTTGTTGCTGGTCGTCGCGACGAAGTCGTCGCGACGATAGACGAGGCGGTCGCTATCGGACCGAGATTCATTCGTGAAGGTCATTGAGCTGCGCCGACCGAATGGTGGATTTGTGAGCACCACATCGAAGATCGGCTCGGGAGAACTCATTAGCGCGTCCCCGACCCGTATATCGATCTCCTCATCCGTGATGCCACGAAGATGTAGGCTCATCAGACAGAGGCGTGCGGTGTCCGGGACAATCTCAACGCCAGCGTACACTGAGCGACCTGACCCGGAGGGCGTCTTCCGATCGGTGCGTTCCGCAATGAACCGGCGAGATTCGAGCAAGAAGCCCCCCGTCCCGCACGCGGGGTCGCATATTCTCTCACCCATTCTGGGTTCGACAGCCGCCGTGATGGCGCGGAGCAGGGGTCGTGGGGTGAAGTACTGGCCGGCGCCGCTTTTTACGTCCTCGGCGTTCCGTTCAAGAAGGCCTTCATAGATCGCGCCTTTTACGTCGACAGTCATGTTCGACCATCGTTCGGAGTCAATCAGGGTGACGAGGCGCTTCAGTTTCGCAGAATCCTGGATCTTATTCTGAGCACGAGCGAAGATCCTTCCGACAACTCCCGGCTGGTGGGCCAAAATCTGCAGCACGTCGATATATTTGGCCTCCAAATCCAGGCCCGAAAGTCCTAGGAGATCGTTCCACCGAGCTCCCTTGGGGAGTTTCGAAATTCGGTTGGCGTCCCGGACCGTTTCATCTTCCATCTTGAGAAACAGAAGAAACGTGAGCTGCTCGACATAATCGCCATAGCTCACGCCGTCGTCCTTCAGGACGTGGCAATAACTCCACAGCCGCTGGACGATCGCGCGTACATCTGCCGGAGCTGATGGGTCAGAGGTCACGGTCGAAAATCTCCTGAACCCACGGAAATTGCTTGTATGCACCGAGAAAGATCCGGGCAGCGCTCGACAGCTCAGCCTTGCGTCTGACCCGCTTTATCAGTTCCGTTTTTGCGTTTTGCCTACCCACGGCGTCGCCTGCCTGGTCAGCTTGCTGACCGGCCTCGACGAACGAGCGAATATCGATAGCCAACTGTTTTCGTTCGCGGACCAAGGCGGCTTGATCGAGGTGGTAGAGATCGATGCTGCATAGCACCCGCGCTCGCGCTTCACTTGCGGGGTTTTCGTCCACCGGTGCCGGATAGCCATTGGCGAGATAGGTGATCATTTTGGTGTCGGCATCCACAAGCGGGTCCAACAGCCGCGGCCGGTCGTCGGGGTCACCCTCGGCCCCTTGACGTGGAGGTGGTTCGAGCACCGGGAAAAAATCCTGCTTGCCGCCGACGCGGCCGGTTTCAACGTCTCGCCGACGGGAGTTGCAGTAGGTGCATGACAGCCGAAAGTTCTTCCAGTCGAAAGCCCGCCACCAATATCCGGGATGATCCGGCGCGCCGTGCACCCGACCCTTAGGGCGAAAATGGTCGATCGGATTGTCGGACCGGACCTGACGCTTCTCGCAGTACCAGCATTTCTCGTCACTGGCCCGCATCAGCGCCGGCGCAGCCTTGCCCCATACGGACGCTTTCTGGGCGACCGCCTTGTGGAGAGCTTTCATCGCGACGACCTCGGCGGCCTCCGGCGTGGCTCCCTCAGCCGCAGCGGCATCCCTCGCAGCCGTGGTCTTATCGATCACGTGTTGTCGCGCCTCTCCGACGATCGTGTCCCAGTCGGGCGGTAGTTCCACCTCGACGTCTTCACACAGAATGTATCTCACGCGGAGCCCACCTCTTCCGCATCAATCTTGGCAAGAATTTCATCGGTTTCGGCGGCAAGCGCCGCCATATCCGCCGGCTCCAGAAATTCTTCTTGGAGAAGTGTCGCCGCCTTTCCGCTGCGTGCGACGCCTTGCAGGAAGGCCCGGAAATAGGGGTCCGAACTCGCGGTCCGGAATCCCAAAGCATCAATCTGCTTGGTGACTTGGTCCAGGGCTTCCTGCTCGCCGGGCTCCAACATATCCTTGCCAGCCAGCACTGCCTGAGTGTGCAGTAGGTCGAGCGTCGGGCGATCTAAGTCGGAGCCAAACCCGAACATCTCACTTGTGAGAATCCCTGTGAACCCTAGTCCACGCGGGTTTTCCGAGGCAGGCCGCCACTCACAGCGGCCCTCCGTCTGGGACCGCTTCAGCAGATGAATCTGTTCCTTGTCTTGGGCGACGATTACCAGAGGATCGTGCGTGGACATGAGGATCTGGCTAGTCGCAAGATCCTCCGTCTCTTCCTCCATGATTGAGCGGAGAAGTTCCAGATAGTCGATAGACCAGTGCGGATTGAGGTGGGTGTCGGGTTCATCCAAAAGCACCAAGGAGTCATGAGACCGCGTGAACCTCAATAATCCAAGTACGGTTAGCAGTTGCTGCTCACCTTCGCTCATCTCCCGGAAAGTGATCGGCGTCTCGACATGGTTTTCGCCCTCTACAAGGACGCTCACTTTCACTTCCCGAACCATTCGGGAGAAATCGGCGCTTTCAAGAGCCAAAAAGAAGGTGCGGGCATTCGGATATTCTTCCGCGAGGAGACGCAGGTGGGCCGCGTCAGGAATGAGGAAGTGAAGCTGCTCTTCTCGGGTCTGGCGGAAGCCTTCGTCGATAACGGCTTGGATGCGCAAAGGCGCGATCGCAATGCGTCGAAGCCGCTCTAAGAAATGGCGCACTACACCGGTCGCACCCCAAAAGGTCGTCGCGTCCTCACCGGGCCGTGCCCAGTTGGGCTTGCGGATTACGAAAACGGCCGCGCCGAAGCCGAGAATCCGGAGACGCTCCCTTAGGAATTTGCTGATGAGCTCATCTTCCTTATGGAAGAAGCCGAGCATGACATATTTCGCGTGGTGGGTTTCGGCGCAGAAAAACCGTCGTTCCTCCAATAGCCGCAGCATCTCGGCGGGATCATCTGACGCACTGTCGACCAGACGATGGTAATGCTCGCGGTCGAGGGGCAGGAAATGTTCGGCCAACCGGTTTGTCGGACCCGAATAGTATCCAAATACGAAGCGCGGAAGCGGGATCGCAGAGCGCTGGATCGGCACTAAACGGGGGTCATTCTCTCCCACCCCGCTGGCCTTGGCCTTGAGGCTTCGCTTCCCTTCCGGTGACCAAGAGACCTCAACCGTTCGTCCACCGATCTCGTACCGAACGGAGTAGGCGAAGTCTGTTGTGGGCAGCTTTCCTCGCGCCATCGATAGGTCGCGGAAGATGATTACGAGAGCCTCGAAGAGGTTGGACTTACCAGTTCCGTTCCAGCCCAGCATGATATCAATGGCATATTCGGGATCGAAATCCACCCGATAGTCACGCAGATTCTTGAAGGCGCCGATCCAAAGGCTGAGAAGTCGAAACCGGTGACCGGGCGCGCGGGAGGATTGTTCCGCAGGAGCCAAAAACACCTTGGGAGCCTCGATGAGCGGCCCTCTCAACGTCTTAAAATGTTCGAGGAGAGCCGGATCCGCTAGGATTTGCTCGTAAAACCGTCCCACATCCTCAGCGCCATAGTCGGAGCCGTCGAGAAGCGCCGTAGCGTCCGCCTGAGAGCCGAGCCGCGTGAGCGTCTCCGCGATGGTTGAATGTTTGGGTGGCGCCATCGTGTTGGTCCTACCTCTGGGTCGGTTCAGCTTGGTTTCGGTCTCGGCGTCTTCGATCGCCCGCAGTTCCACCTCGATATCGCGGAGGAGGCCTCCGACCGTCACGTCCTTGCGGTCTTGACTCACTAAACCTCCGATTGCCGCATTGGCGATGATTGCGCGTCTCAGTGAACCGAGGCGCTCTAACGCCTCGGTGGCGGCGAGCTCCGCGTCGGCAATCCGTGCCAAGGCAGTGTCCAAGCGCTCCACAATGATCGCCTGTTCTGCCTCGCTCGGAATGGGCGTGATGAACCTTCCGAGCTGGCGGATGGAAATGTGCTGGATTAGGCTGCCGGTATTCTGGCCTTCCAAATAACGACGGAACTGCGGCGACCGAAGAAGGTGATAGAGGAACCTGTTGGACAGTCCTGCCACCTCAAGCCGCGCTAGCCGTTGGTTTAGAATACAGGTGTCGTCTGAGCTTGTGATGCAGACCCTGCCAAGGAAGTCGTCGTTCAGCGACTGGGCCGTGAGATTCATGATCACCTCGCCCGGTCCTACCGCGAGGTCGGGGCTACCCGCCGCTAAGGCGTCTGGCAGCCGCCGAGTCGCGCGTGGCGGCCATACGATCGAGCCGTCCGCAGCCAGATTCCCGGGGCGGAGCAGGCGGGTGCCTGTCTCGACGTAGTGTTTGCTGGGGAAAGCGCGTCCGGACTGCTCGAACCCGACGGCCGCCCACGGCACGTGCAGCCAATCCTCGTGTGTGCCGTCCACGACGGCGTCGTTAAGAAGCCCCCTCGGTGGCTGCCTGGCGTCCATGCTCCCCGGCCTGCCAACAACCCGCCTTTGCAACTGGCGGCGTTCCAGCTCCTGATGAACCCGGGCCAATTGCTCGGTCCGACTGGACGCCGCAGGATGCTCGGCTCGCCAGTCGGCCGTCAGTTCGCCTGCGAAAGCGCGCTGCAGGATTGAGCGACGATAAGCTTGGGTCCTAGCGCCGACTTGTTGAACATCTTCCGTGGCCTCTCGGATTCGGCCGAGCATCAGCCGCGCCCGGCGCGCGATGCGGGTCTGTTCACCCAAGGGAGGTACTGCAAGTTTAAATGCGGCGAGCTGCGCGTGGGAGATGCGCGGATACAGCGAAGAGCTCGCGGCAACTGAAGCAAACGCCACCACGTCATCGGCCAGGAGTCGGAAGGCGAGCCAATCCGGATCTATGTTCCGCAGGTTGCGAAAAACCAAGAACTCGGTTGAGCAGACCCCGTCGAATGTCGCTCGCCAAACCTTATTCAAGTTTGGTCGCAACCGTGCGTAAAGCACGTCACCGCTGCTGAATGCGGTCGTCTGACTTTTGACGTCAGCGCCCGAGGACGAGAGCAGCTGGCCCGTGTCTTTCTCGACATCCCCCAAGCCAACAAAAGTCAGCCCCCGCGCCGACCGCGGGTCAACTCGATCACGTCTAAGCCGCGTAACCGCACCCAAGCTTGTGCGTAGCCAACCCTCGGGCGTTGCGACCTTGGTCATCCGTCGGCCAGAGACGCGATAATCCCCACCTCTTCCAACGGATTCCACAATCCTTCGGCCGCGCACATCATGGGTTCGTTACGTCCTTCTCTGCGGGCCTGGCAAGAGCCAGCGGCGTAGCGGCAAGAGGAAGATGTATTCGACCTGATCCGCCTCTTGCCCCGATCTAACGGACGATGTCTGACATCCCCAGAAGCGGATGTCAGACATCGCCGCTTTGAGTCAGTAGCCGCCGTTCGGTTGCGGTCCCGCACGTGAGTCCGCTCATGACTCTTAGGAGAAGTTCGCAACGTCCGCTTCGTAGCAACTTGGCGGAGCTGCCCTGCGAAGGCGAGCTCCTGCTCATTGCAGAGAATGGCAGGTCAAAGGAAGGCGCGTAGCTCTAGGAGAACGAGACGCTGATTTCAGTGCCTGCCGCGCCGATCCAGGCAAATGGCACGATTGCCTTCTTAGCTAGGCCTCAATCCTCGTCAGCGGCCGGAGCCTCGATCCAGAACGCCTCGACCGCGGCGGCGTATGCAGCGAAGTCCGCGAGCAACATGGGAATTCCGGGAGGCCTCGGGGGCTGATAGCGCTGAAGGTGGCTGGCGGCGGCGGGACTTGAACCCGCGACCTCCCCGCCCATACTAGGGGAGCGACCCACCTAGATTGTAGAAAACGGGGGCTCCAGCCGGCTGAGCTACGCCGCCACGGGGCCCCTTTACTCGGTGGTTTTCACGAGCTGCAGCCTAGGCTTCTTCCGGGCGATGCGGTCCCTCTCGTCGGCGTCCCGCTTTTCGCGTTCTGCCAGCTTCTCCTCGGCAAAGGGCGCCGCCGCGGCGATGAGGCCCTCGAAGCTGTAGAGATTGGTGTCGCTTCCGTACCGGGTGTTGCGACGCTCGGTTCGGGTCAGGAGCCCGAGGGCCTGCAGGGCGGCGACACGCTTCTGGACCGTCCGCGGCTTCACGCCGATCGCCTTGGCGATCGTGGCGACGGACGGGCAAGGCAGGTTGTCGGCATGCCACCAGTAGTTCGACAGGTGCAGGACAATGTTCATATCGATCGCATCGAGGCCCAGGGCTTCCTGCTTCTCGATGATGATGCTCGGAATGGCGTTCCAGCCGGCCGCCATCAGCGGCTTCGTCCACTTCGCTTCGTTCTTGCGGAGCGCTTCAGCCTCGGCGGGCTTGATCGCGGTATTGGTCATGGTGGAAACCCGTGTTCTGTTGAGGCGAATATCCGCCTGTGCAGCTCCCACTTCAATGGGTGCGGTCTGTTCTGGGGGTGCATGTGGGGACGCCCCCGCACGAATCCCAAGACGGGGATCGGATGAATCCTGGTGCAGCGAGCGGGCGCCGCTTGGTGCACCCAAATCAGGACGTTCCGTAACCAGGACGAACGCGTCGAGGATCAACAGGTCAGAGCAATAAGGACAATAGCGGGGGCGAACCCCGAAACACCCGGTCGGCCCCGAGCAAAGGACTCAGCGCACTTCGACGCTGGCCGCCAGTTGGTCGAGCTCCGATGCTTCCGGTACACGACCAAGCTCGACCATCTTGCGCAGAAGACCGACAAGGAGGCGGCTCGCGAAGAAGTATGCCTCCGGCAAGCTGGCCCGGTCCACACCCGTGCCGTGGACGACTTTGGAGCGGATCACATAGGCCTTCTTGATCTGCGCGAGGTGCGCGGCCTTTTCCGATCGGTCACCATCGAACAGAATGGCCGCATGAAGGGCGATGCGCCGGCTTAGCTCCGCTTCGATCCCAAGAAGACCCTCAATCCCGGCCCAGAGGAGCATGATCTTGGCGTCGTCGTCGAAGAGGTAATGGGCGTTGTTATAATAACGTTGCGCCGCCTGAAACCGGCCATTGCCGAGCATCGCGTTAAACCGTCCATAGTTGTCCGCGGCCCATTGCAACTCGGCTTCCGTGGCCCGAGGAACCTTCGGAAGCGCGTTGATGACGAGATTTCGGTTGGCGAGAGTGAACTGACCGTCGGCGACGCTGTAGAGCGACATCATCGGCGATCGGCATGCCAGCGCGAGCAGGCTGAAGTCCCAGAGCGCGTTCCAAGACTTGGCGGCCAGTGCCTTCCCACCATCGACATGCTCGATGCGCAGGGAAAAAGCTGGCGAGCGGCTCCATGCCCAGGATGGTGACGGCGGAGCGCAGCTGCCCCATCGTTGAGCCGAAAGACGGCGGATGCTTCGGTGTTGCTGGAGAGACGGTAATGCCGGGCGCGAGCGAGAACTCCTCGCCCAAGGTTAGGCCGTGGCCAACGATCTGGACTTGCGTTCCTGTTCCTGCAGAGATCGAAACCATCAGTCGCTCCAGGCTAGTGTGGCCTTGTCCGCGCGCTTGTTCGCGGCGTCCTGAAGTTATCATGGGCGCTTCGGTTGTTGCGCGTGGTGCAGCCAAACCTGCAAGTCAACAAAGTCCTTTAGGGACATCTGTCCCCTAAGATCGTGCGCAAAGCGCGTGGCAGGCTCCGAAAAGAACGACGTTGTCAGCACGACCGCGCCGTTGGCGCGCTCATGCTGAGCGACGCCGTGAACGCTGCGCACCACCCCGACGCCGACCGACCTGTCCGGCGCATAACGCTTGCATTCGACCAGGAAGAGAAACGAGCCCAAGCCGTCCTTCTTCACGGCGTAAAGGTCCTTGCCGCCATCCCGCGTCTCGGACGTCAGCTCGACCTCGTAACCTTGGCGCTCAAGCAGTTCGGCCGTGAGTTCCTCGAACTGGCGGCTGGTCAGGCTATATACCTCGTCAGGAAACCGGCTCAGATGCTCGATCAACTCGTTGCTGATAAGCCGGACATCTGTGAAGAGGCGGCGACCGTTCGAGTCTCGACCGCTGAGCGATCGCCCATCGAGGCCTATCAGGCCGGTGGCGCGCCAAGGCGCGACCAGACGTTCGATGTCGTCCAAGCTGGCACCACCGCGCAGTTGGTCAACCAGCACCTCCGCGAACAGAGGAACCCCCCGGCTTGCCTGCAGAAGTCGATCAATCGCCCCCGGCGGTGCGGCCTCGCCGAGCCGTTCCGTCACGAGGCGGGTGATGGCGTCGCGTGCAAAAGGCTGCAGGGTGATCCGATGACCTACGTCCTTCGGCTCGCGAGTCCCGACGAGCGTGGAGAAACTCCATGGCCCGGTTCCGAGCCGGTTCACGGTCTCAAGGATGTCGCCTGTGTCCAAGTCTTCGGCCCTATCGATGACGAGCAGGCTCTGGCCGGCGGCGGCGCGAAAGCTACTGGCGATCAGCTCGATGGCGTCTTGCGGATTGAAGCCACGCCCGCCATCAATGAACTCGACCACACCGCCGAACTGCTGGCGGTAGAGCTCGGCCGCCATCTTCAGCAGGGTTGTCTTGCCCATGCCAGGGGCGGCGACGACCTCGGTGATGCTGCCTGGCGAGCCGATCATCTGCAGCACCGTGGTGAGCTCGGGCGAATGCGCCGTGGCAAGTGGCGGATCCATCGTCATCCATTGCTGCTCGAGGGCCGACCGAGGCCGCCGCTCGCCGCCGCTGGACGGTGTGCTCCTCCCTCCGGACACAGGCATCACTGACCCGCCAGAGCCGCACGGACGTGGTCGAGCCATTTGTCGTACCACCACCAGTCGCCGGGACGCAGTTCGACACCGAACTTGTGCTCTGGGTTCTTGGCGTCCACGGCCTTCCATAGGAGCTGATGGGCATACTGGTTGAACCCGCCGTAGCCCTCCTGCTGCATGGCCTCGACGATGTCCTTGGGCTTGTATTTTTTGCGCTCGGATTCCTTGACCAGCACGCTGGCGATCTGCTGGCCCTCAGCCGACTCTGGCCGGATGAACTCCACAACCTGGTCCGCCTTACCCTTTGAATTGACCGACCGTTCCACATAGGCGACCCGGTAGGCGTACTTCGGATCGCGGATCACGGCGTCTGGCAACGCGTCCTCGTAAGCAAGGTGCGCGGCTATGAGGTGGGGTGGCAGGTCCGTGTCCTTCAGCAGAAGGTCGCGCTGCGACTTGGCGATGCCGGCGAACTGCAGCGCGACGCCGAGCTCCTGATCAAGGCCGTGTTCGGCGCCGAACATCGTCTTGAGGGCTGCATTGAAGTTCAAACAGCAGGCCTGAAGCTTGGCGCTGATCATGTCGTCGATCCGACGCGTCATCTGATGCTCGATCTCGTGGCGGATCTCGATCAGGAACCTGAGGTTGGCCTTGGTGGCGTCGTCGAGTGGGCAGGCAGGATCGCCGAGGCAATGCTCCAGCTCCCAGTGCTTTTCGGCGCCATGGCGCGTCTTCATCACCTCGCCTGTTGCCCTGTTACGATGGCGATAATCGACGCCGGCCCGCCTGAAGTGGGCGTGCATCAAATAGGTCCAGGCGATCACCGCGGTAACGATGAACACTTCGGACTTGAAGAATGCTCGGGGGTTGTTGAAGCCCTGGACAGCGTGAAGCATCGCTTCGCGCGCTTTGATGAGAAGCTCCTCGCCGATCAGATGCAGGCCGCTGCCGTCCACGTTCGGCCAGGCGTCGAGGAAGTCGGCCAGTTCCTGCGCAGACGCGACGACGACGCCCCCGTGGGTCTTGCCGTCGCGGATGTCCTTGATCCGGCCGTGGTTGATGGATCGCGTCGGCCGCGTGAAATAGGCGAGGATGTCTTGGTCGGTCTTGCGCGGCGTTGTCGCCATCATCGCCTTGATGATCGCGACTTCCCAACGCTCCAGCTTGTTGTTCGGATTCCTAGCCATGACCGCCACCATAGGAGCGAAAGGCTAAGCTTATCCACCCATCAACAATGACGGCGCCACGGCATGTTCGGCCCAAATCTCACGAAGGATCAGCTTCACAAGATAATCGACGCGATGTCCGACCTGGACTTCGCGCGCCTCGTCTACTGCCAGGAGATGGCCGCAACCTATATGTCGGTGGGTCTGTTCGAAGACATGCTGATCTCCGCGATGCACATGTGCGACCGGGTGAAGCTCAAGAATATCCTTGGCGACGACACGGATCGGTGGGCCCAATCACTCGCAAAGAAGACCCAGCTTCGGGGCTCCACGCTTGGGTCGTTGATAAAAATTCTGGAGGGCCACGCGATCGCCGAGGATGATCTCCGGTATCTCAAGTGGATCAAGGACAAGCGCGACTACTTCGTCCATCGCCTGTTTCATGAAGGCGCTTGGCCGGGTGAACTGGATGCGGAGAGCTGTCGCCTGATGGCGCGGCGGCTGTCGGCTATTCAGATTTGGTTGTCCCGTGGGCAACGGAACATCTGGGCGATCTTCGAGCGGGCGGGCTTCGTCGAGCTGGACCGCCTGTCCGATGGCAGCTTCTTGGCCATGAACATGGGGGTTTTTGACCTGTTGGGCGCGCAGAGCCTGGAAGACGCGGCCAGCAACGTGGAAGACTGAACTGGAAGTGAGACACACATGTCGAGTTACGTGACGGGGGACATCTTTGTACGCTCACCCCCGGATCAGACTTTGAAGGCGTGGGCACCCCTTTGGGATTGCATCTCCATTCTGTTTCAATTCCAGAATTCCGACGTTGCGGACGGAGAAGAGGAGCTGCCGGAGTGGCGAATCTATTGGGTTGCGGGCTTAGCCCTTCTGAGGACCGTTGGCCATGTGCTGGCGAAGGTCGATGCCAAAACGTCGCCGAACCACGCGAGCGCCATTAGCGCGCTCTGGAAGAACCTTCAGGCGGACCGCAGGGCAACGGCGATCTTTTGGGACTTCATCGAGAAGGAGAGGAAATCTCCTCAAGACCTACTCCTTCGGCGCAAGACTTGCTTGGGGCGAAGATCAGTATGCCTACGTCGAATTCGAAGATGGGCTCGACGCGTTCGAGCTGTTTCGTGAAGCGGTTTACTGGTGGCGCCACCACTTGATGGCGCTCGAACGCGAGCTCGCAGCGCCTGGCTCAGACTAGTCGAGCTTGAACGTGCTTGATGCCCGCACGTCTTCAGGCGTAGCTCGCCGCACCGGGCCGCACCGGGCCGCACCGGGCCGCTTCGGCGCAGGGGCGCCTTCCTGGTTAAACCTCCTGATTCCGGCGCGATCCCAAGGGCGACTTCTGGCGCAGCTCAGCCGCTGCGACGGCAGGGCGGTCGCGTTCACGTCGAGCCGATGAGAGCTACTTAGGCCTTCATGCTCATGAGCGTGAGCTGGCGGTACGCGATGGGGACTGGGAAGCTGGCGTTCAGGCGATCGAGGTATTCCGCGCCGAGGTTAGAGAGCGGCGGTTCACCGACGACGATGAGCCGGTCGGGCTTAGTCGCGCCGGGCCACAACGCGTACTCGAGCAGCTGGCCTAGCGCCTCGCGCAGGCAGGCGCGGTCGTCGGGACCGGTCTTCACTTCGTAGAACCACAGCGCTGTGCCATGGCGAGCGACCAAGTCGATGGCGCGGCGGCCAATAGGCGGTTCGAGGATCACCTCGTCGCAGCCCTCAGCGAGCAATTGGAGTTTGAGGCGCCGCTGAATCTCAGCGTGCCGCAGATATATGTCGAGGGATCGTTCCGGGCTGGAGGCCCGGATCCATCGGCCGCCGTCGATCTCGCGACCCGCCTCGAGGCGCAGGGTGTCGAGGCCGCCCCGGTTGGCGAGTGGGGCCTGGAACGACGGGCCGGCCTCTACCCACTCCCACAGAGGCATGAGCGCGTCCAAGGTGCGGAGCGCCTCGAGTGCATCTGCGGAGTCGAGCGCGGTGTGGCGGCCTAGGAAGATGAAGACGCCGGCCCGCGCGAGCGCGGGTGAGATGGGTCCAGGCGGGAGATCCGGGCTTCGGTTGCTGCCCTGCCACCACCACATCGACAGCTCGGCGAACGCATCCGGATGCTCACGCATCCACGCGTTGAAGCGGGCGATCTTCGGTTCGAGCACCGATACGTCGGGCAGGGAGCGACTGGGTTCCAGAGAGAAGGCGACGCCGGCCCGGAAGCTCCGACGCTGGTCAGCGAGCGTGTCGAGGCCGACGTTGAACTGCAGCTCCTCCCGCCCACCCCGATGGAAGGTCCAATCGGCGGCGGGAGGCGGATCGCGGAAAATCCTTTTGGACGTCCGCTTCAGGCCGCGGAAATGGGCGCGGCGTTCCTGCAGGCGGCCGATGGCAAATGGCGCCGCCGCGGCCTCGATCGCAGAGAGCAGGGTCCGGAACCGGTCGAGCTCGGCGCCCGCGTCGCTGTTTGCGGTCGCGGTGAGCCCCTTATGGGCCAGCGAGGAGAGCTGAAGCGCTGGGAAGGCCTGCACGAAAGCCGCCGGGAGTTTGAACGCGTAGCCCTGCAAGGGGCGGACTGGCCGGTCTGAAAGCTCGAACGGGAAGTATTTCGCACCTGGCGGGAGGGCGGCAACCAACGCCTCAAGGTCTGACTTTGCGGCCCTTAGCACCGCGAGCGGCAGGGTCGCGCCGAGCTCTGTATAGTCCTCTAGCGGAACCTTATAGCCGGGGAGTTCGGTCGGCTTCGCGCCGCGCTCGCGGGCGTAGCTGCCACGCGCGGCCCAGACGATCGGCGCCGGAACCGAAGGGCCGGAAACCCGTGAGGCTGCGACGACCGCCGCCTTCCGCTTGTCATAGTGGAAGACCACGTCGCCCGGGCGTGCCGACCGGAACAGGGTGTAGCGCCAGTTGTCGCGGCCGGCGTCGTCGGCAAGCGGAGCGCGGAGGTCCGCGCCGATATCCGCCCGGTCCGTGGACTCCAGCCAGAAGCGCTCCTCCGGACGATCCTTCCACCAGTACGTGCCCATCGCGCTCCCCCGACGAGCCCAACAGAACCGCGTTGGGAGCGTCAATCAAGCCTCGCGTCCGCTATACGCTGCTACGCAGGCTCCGACGACCTTACGGTTAGCCGCTGAATGTCTGCTTCCTGGCCCTGACTCAAGGTCCGCTCTTGGCGCGGAGGCGCCGTTCACCCTGCTGGTCGACGGTCTGGAAACCTCGGTGTTCTATTCCGACTGAATGGCCCGGTATCCACGCAGATGGTCAAAACGATCAAAACGCATGCCCAAACCGACGCCGCTTTGGCTGTCGGGAACGGGGGCGTTCGCCATTGCCTTTGCCGGAGCGACGTACGTCCTCACACCGGATGCTCCCGGCAAGGCGGAGCTCCATCGAGAGTGGAGCAAGCGGACGACGGACCAACACTATTCCGGGTGCGGCCAAGCGCGCGCCAATAATCACGAGGACATCGCCTCGTGGGAGCCGAGCTACCGAGATCATATGGATGGCGATGGGGACGGGTTAGCTTGCGAGCCCTACCCTTGAGCGTCCGCCGACCTCGGAAGCGGACCTAACGAGGTTTGCTCGGCACAAGGTCCGGTTCTTGGATTGATGTGAATGACCGCTCTTGGCGCAGAACGGTTAGGCGCTTACGTCAAACTGGCGACCCCGGTCACCGAGGAAGTTCCAGCCTGCAGTGGTCGGCCAAAAGCCCTTTCGACCCCGACGCTCGACGTAACCGAGGACAACCAGCTTCTCTGTGCGGGAAACGTCCTCAGCTCGCGTCTCGTCAACGATATCCAGAAGCGCTTCTGTTTTCTCGGCATCAGTCATTCGCCGAAGATATTGCAGACGGCGTTGAGGGCAAGCTCCAGCGGTGCGTATTGCCGGCGGCCGGTCGCGCCTTGGGTGACTGGAATACGCTGGCCGACGCAGCTAACTCGCTGGCTGGCCTGCGGATCGGGCTGATAGCTTAACGCCCTCGAAGGCCCAGTATTCAGGCCCTCGCGCGGACGTCCACTCGAACCCCATCTCGCGCACCGCCTTCAGCGCCGCAGCTGACAGGCTCATCTCACTCCCCCTGAACGTCACCCGCCTCGGTCCCGAGACTGTGCAAGTCACCTCCGGGTTCTTCGTGAACGTCAGCACCGTCCCGGGCGCCAGCCCCAAGCCATCGAGCGTGATGGCTTCCTTGCGCGCCTTGACCTCTTCGATCGCGTCGCGCTGCTCCGGACTGATCGCCTGCTGACTATCGGAGAACTCGACTGGCCGGATCTCGACCAGTTGGATGATCGCCTTCACGAGGTCCGGATCGGTCTGGAAGAACTCGCGGTTCAGGCGCGTGCGCTTCTCGCCGAAAACAAAATGAAGCGTCTGCTCCAGCCGCCTACAGTCCGGCACGCGCGCGGCGTAAACGCATTCGAAGGGCAGGGGCGTGGAGGTGTTGTCCAGCTGGCGTAGCCGGATCTGGATATCGTCCTGCTGCGTCAGGCCGATCTTGACGTAGCCCGGCATGGACTCGTTGCGCAGGATATAGACGAACCCCTCGCTCATGCCGGCGACCCTGCCGGGAGCGTCAGGCGTCCGTGACCTTTCCGATCGTGACCTTGAGCGCCTTGGCCAGCCGTTCCAGAACGGTGACCGTCGGGTTGCGCAGTCCGCGCTCGACGCCGGAGACATAGGTGCGATGCAGCTCGGCCTGATCGGCGAGCTCCTCCTGCGACCAGCCTTTCGCCTCGCGCAGAGCCTTGATGTTGCGCCCGACGCGGCGACGGATGTCCATGCCCGGAGAGGGCGATGGCGCAGCCGATCGGACTACAGACTATGAGTCTCATCTGCGGGTGATCGCACCCGCAGATGAGAGGGTCAATCAGATCCGGGTTTCGGACTGGTGGGTGATACGGATCATCTTGCCATCCGCGCCGAACAGAATGGCGACGTGACGCCCTTCGGCGGCGATATAGATCGCCTCGGTGAACATCCACTGCAGAAGTTCGGAGCCGTCAGCCATGGCGCTTCGGGCGGACGGTTCGCCCAGAAGGGCGATCGCCTCGGCCTTTGTGGTGACGCCCGGCTTAAGCGTGCGCACTTCCGCCATCGTGAAGCGCGGTCCGCTGGTCATACAGCCGGCCAAGGGCTGGGCGAGGGCGACCGCAGCGATGAGGATAAGTGTTCTGGCCTTCATTTGGGCCTCCCGTTGATGCATCCGAAGAGTCTCGGACAGTCACGCATCGCTCCGGTGCTGCACTTAGTCAAAACCTCTCTCAAACAAGCCTTTAGGCGCTGGACTATGCATCGGATCAGAGCGCTAGTCGGGTCATCCGGCGAGCCGCCGGAGCAAGGCCGGCGGACCTTCGGGGTCTGACTGGCCTGTCCGGGTGAGAGCCGCGCCAACGGCTCGATCCAGGAGAGAGCCATGTCCATCAGAACCCGCAGTCCTTCGCCAAAGCCCGAGCCGGGCCGCGTACTTCGCGCGGCGCGACGCGCCAGTCGACAAGGCGCCACGCACCCGATTGCCCGTATCCCCGTTGAGCCCCGTTCGGCCCCGGCGCCGGTCGTCGGCAAGCTCGGGCTTCTCGTCAGCCTGATGCGCCGTCCCGAAGGCGCCAGCCTGCAGACCCTGTGCGACGCGGTGAACTGGCGGCCCCATTCAGTGCGGGGCGCGCTGGCCGGGTCGCTCAAGCGCACCCGCGGTTACCAGATCGCCTCGGACCGGATCGACGGCGTCCGGGTCTACCGCATCGCGCCCGAGGCGGAGGCGCTGGCGTGATCGACAGACGCTTCGCCGAAGAGGTGCTGGAGAGGCTGTCGGTGGCGGTCTCGGATATCCTTGAAGAGACCCACCCCATCACGTTTGATGCGGTAATCGGCGGCGACCTGAGCCGCGAGGACCAGATCGCCGAAGCCGGCGACGACATCCTGACCCTCGTTCGCGCCATGCGCGTGTTCCGCCGCCGGGCTGGCGTCGAGGACTGGGGTCGGCGTCATGACTGATCTGGAGACCCGCATTGAAGCGGAGGTCGCCGCACTGGTCCCCATGGGTCTGGAGGAGCTGCGAGAGGTCTGGCGCAAGCGCTACGGACCGCCGCCCAGGCTGCGCTCCCCGCAGTTGCTTCGCCTGAACTTGGCGTGGCGCATTCAGGCCGACGCCTTCGGCGGGCTGGATGCAGAAACCAAACGCCGGCTTCGAAGAGGCGGCGCGGGAGCGTCTGCGGCCGACCGGCTACAGCCGGGGGTGCGGCTCATGCGGGAGTGGAAGGGGGTGCCGCACGAGGTGATCGTGGAGGAGGGCGGCTACCGCTACGCCGACCGCAGCTACCGGAGCCTGTCCGAGATCGCCCGCGAGATTTCCGGCACGCGCTGGAACGGGCCCCGGTTCTTCGGACTGCGTGAAGCCGAGAAGGCGAGGGCCGCATGAAGCCGAAGACCGTTCGCTGCGCCGTCTACACCCGCAAGAGCTCGGAGGAGGGGCTGGAGCAGGAGTACAACTCCCTCCACGCCCAGCGGGATGCCTGCGAGGCCTATATCCGTTCCCAAATCGGCGAGGGCTGGAGCTGCCTGAAGACGGCCTACGACGACGGCGGGGTTTCCGGCGGCACCATGGAGCGGCCGGGCCTCAAACAACTGCTCGCCGACATCGCCGCCCGGAAGATCGATGTGGTGGTGGTCTACAAGGTCGATCGCCTGACCCGGTCGCTTTGGGACTTCGCCAAGATCGTGGAGGTGTTCGACAAGCACGGCGTCTCATTTGTGTCGGTGACGCAGTCATTCAACACCACCTCGTCGATGGGGCGGCTGACGCTGAACATGCTGCTCTCGTTCGCCCAGTTCGAGCGCGAGGTCACGTCAGAGCGGATCCGGGACAAGATCGCGGCGTCCAAGAAGAAGGGCATGTGGATGGGCGGCGGCGTGCCGCTCGGCTACGAGGCCGAGGGACGCACGCTCAGGATCCACGAGGAAGAGGCGCAGACGGTCCGGCACATATTCACCCGGTACCTCGAGCTCAAATCGGTGCATGCCCTCGTGGCTGAGCTGAAGGCGCAGGGGGTCCGGTCCAAGTTGTCCATGTTCTCGACGGGACGGCAGCGGGGTGGTGTGCCTATCGATCGCGGTGCGGCCTACAAGCTGCTCGCCAACCCGGCATATCTCGGCAAGGTCCGCCACAAGGACGAGATCTACGACGGGCTCCATCCGCCGATCATCGATCAGGCGCTGTTCGATCAGGTGCAGGCGCAGCTCAAGTCCAATGCCGTGAAACGCACGACCGGCTCGGCGCGCCGGACGTCGTCACCGCTGATGGGCAAGCTGTTCGACGAGAACGGCCGGCCGATGACGCCGACCTTCACCGGCGGGCGGGGCGGCAAGACTTATCGATACTATGTCTCGACCGGCAGCGTGACTGGCAAACCGGGAAAGGCGCGACGGTTGCCCGGACCTGATCTGGACAGGTTGGTTGCAGAAACCGTCTCTCGGCTCTGCCCCGGCAGCTGCGCGGGTATTGGCAAGGTCGTCCTCCGGGAAGACGGGGTTGATCTCTTGCTGGCGTCGGCGACGACAGAGGCCGCCCGGCTGTTCCGGCAGATCAGTCCGAACTTGGCGAACGGCGAGTATGCGTCCGAAGCCGAAGGCGGGGTGCTCGTTACCCTGACAGGAAGACTGAGTTTCCGGGGAGGCCGAACAATCCTGCAGGGCGCGGCCCAAGCGAGTGTTATTCGGCCCGACAGGGCTTTGGTCAAAGCGCTTAGAGAGGGACACCGACTTGTTGGCCCCGCGATAATCAATCAGCGTCAGCCCATCGGACCCAAAAGCACCTACGAGCGGCGCCTGGCTGCACTCGCGTTCCTCGCTCCCGATATTCAGGCCTCTATCCTGAAAGGTACCCAGCCAGCCTCGTTGACGCTCGCAGATCTGATGACGGAAATCCCTCTGTCATGGGCGGGTCAGCGCAGGCTATCGGGACGCCAGAGGGACCTTTTGCCTCGCTGCGAACGGTGAAGCAGCCGTTGCGCCTTGGCGGACCCGAACCGCCCGTCTCGGTAATACAGACCCTCCGTCCTGATGCCGAGGACGGGACAGACGAAATACGGTTTCGGGTTTTTCTGCTGACCGTAGACGATGTCGACCGTTTGGGTGTTCTCGACCTCTCCTTCGAACGAGCGGACGATCGCAAAGTGGCGTTCGAACTTTCGGTCAACGCACACGTGGGTTCGCAGCGTCGCGGTTGGCAGGTCCCACAGAAGGGCTTCAGCCCACAAGTTCTCCGGGTCGAACTTGTTCATGCGATTGAGCTCACTCAGCAGCAGGCTGGGGTATCTGTCGATGAAATCGTTCGGACTGGTCGTCACGCGCCCTGCCGGCTTGGTTGGCGACCTCTTGCGAGCAGTCTGAACCCACTCAAGCAATCCGGCGACGATGATATGCGGAGAGATATATCCGCTTCTGCGCTGTCGTTTCGCAGCGGCCTGAGTTCCAACCTTCTCACTTGCTCTGCGAACCTTTCGCCCCGGTTTCTGCTGCTCCTCAAGTGAGCGCAAAAGAACGGCGCGAGCCTGTGGGGTCAGATAGGCCCCCCTTCGTGCTAGATCATTTAGACGGCTGACGATTTTGCCCTTGTTCGGCTGTCGGGCCGGTCCGCGTCCGTCTGTGCCAGCGAGTCGCCTGCAAAGACGCTGGGCCTCCAGTTGCTCCCGCTCCTCCCAACCGGCGCGGGAAGTGTAGGGCAGCTGTAGCGCATGGCGGCTCCTGAGCTCGCCTCCGTTCAGATAAAGCGCGGTGACTGGTCGTTTGGTATAGCCGCAGCGAAACAGATACCGCGTACCGAACGTGTTTTCGACCGTCTTGATGGGGAATACCTGTTCCTTGACTTTTCGCCCCCAGCGGATTCTTGTGAAAACCGCTGGCACATCGGCCAAATACTTTATTTCTATGGATCGACCGTCGACATCTAGGACGAATGTTTCAAGCGATCTGTCATCGAAGACCCCGCGCCTGTTTAGCTCACTCGCCAAGATGGCGGGGTGGTCCTCGAGTAGGTCGTCGTATTGAAAGGGATTTGGCCTACGCCCCATACTACCACCCAAGCAGGAATCCGTTGTGTCAGTCAAACAAGTTCTCCCGCGTCACTGGGAATAGGCCTAAGAACTAGCGCCAAAGTCGGCCACCCGGCGTTCAATCGCGCGGTTACATCTCTGTAACCGGACAAACGGTTGGATTATCGCAAACGACTAATGGGCTCTGACAACGCTAGTCGTGGCTTAGGACAACGCTGAAACCGTAGCGGCGGGGGGCGCTCAGAGAAACCCGCGCCTATTTTGCGCGCAAACGCGCGAAGCGTTGGACGTAGGAACGCAGCTCGCCCCAATATTGGAGCGCGAAGCTCCCGCTAGTATTGATCTATTTGATTCAAGATCTGAGAGAGTAAATCTCGCCCAAAGGCGGTGGCGGACAGAGAGGGATTCGAACCCTCGGTACGCTTTCACGTACACACGCTTTCCAAGCGTGCGCGATCGACCACTCCGCCACCTGTCCGTTTCCACGACGCGCGTGAACCCGCCGGAAGGTCTCTCCGGCGCGAGGCGAGGCTGATAGAACAAGCCGCCCCCCTCGGCAAGCGGCGTGTGAAGGCCCATATGAGGGGAAAGCCGAAAGACTGGAGTTTCACCATGCTGTCCCAGAAGACCACCATGCCAACACCCGACACCGCCCTGCCGGGACGGGCGACGCCTCTGCATACGGACGAGGTCCATTATGTGAACGGCCGGCCGCTGAAGGGGCCGTATCCGGAGCGGTTCCAGACCGCGATCTTCGGCATGGGTTGCTTCTGGGGCGTGGAGAGGATCTTCTGGAAGCTGCCGGGCGTCTGGGTGACGGCGGCGGGGTATGCGGGCGGCCTTACGCCGAACCCGACCTATGAGGAGGCCTGCACCGGCCGCACGGGGCATACCGAGGTGGTTCAGGTCGTCTTCAATCCGGCCGAGATCAGCTACGACGAGTTGCTGAAGACCTTCTGGGAGAACCACGACCCGACGCAGGGCATGCGTCAGGGCAATGACATCGGGACCACCTACCGGTCGGCGATCTACTATTTAAATGACGAGCAGAAGGCCCAGGCTGAGGCGTCGCGAGAAGTCTATCAGCAGGCCCTGACCGCGGCCGGGCGGGGCGAGATCACGACCGAGATCGAATCCGCAGGCCCGTTCTACTTCGCCGAGGACTATCATCAGGCCTATCTGGCCAAGGTGCCGAACGGCTATTGCGGCATCGGCGGGACAGGGGTGACCTGCCCGATCGGCGTCGGCGTCACGACCTGAGCCATGGATCGGGCGGGGGTGGGCAAGGTGTGCCTGGCGTTCCCGGGCGCCACGCTGGACCATCCGTTCGGCGAGCATCACGACGCCTATCGCATCGGCGGCAAGATGTTCGCCATGGTCGGCGAGACGGGCGGCATCTCGTTCAAGGTCTCGGACATCGCCTATGAGGTGCTGACCGAGGATGGCCGGGCCAGGCCCGCGCCGTATCTGGCGCGGGCGAAGTGGGTGAACCTGCCCTCGATAGGCGACTGGCCGGACGACGAACTGGCCGAGCATCTGGCCATCGCGCACGCGATCATCGCCGCGAAACTGTCGAAGAAGCAGCGGGCGGCGCTTGGGCTTTAGGGCGCCGCCGGCCGAACCTTCTCCTCCGCGATCCAGCGATCCATGCGCTGGTCCAGCAGGCCCAGCGGCAAGGGGCCGTCGACCAGAAGGGCGTCGTGGAAGCGGCGAACGTCGAAACGGTCGCCCAGTTCACGCTCGGCCCGGGCGCGGATTTCGCGCAGGCGGATTTCACCGATCTTGTAGGCCGTGGCCTGACCCGGCCAGCCGATGTAGCGCTGGAGTTCGGTCTCGATGTTCAGCGGGGCGAGGGCGGAGTTGTCGCGGAAGCAGGCGCGGGCCTGTTCGATGTTCCAGCCCAGCGCGTGGATGCCGGTGTCGGCGACCAGACGGCAGGCGCGCCACATCTCGTAGGACAGGCGGCCGAACCGCTCATAGGGAGTCCGGTAGAAGCCCATCTCCTCGCCGAGGAACTCGGCATAAAGGCCCCAGCCCTCCGTGAAGGCGGTGACGTCGACGCCGCGGCGGAAATAGGGGCCCTCGGCGGCTTCCTGCTGCAAGGCGATCTGGATGTGGTGGCCGGGGACGGCCTCGTGCAGCGTCAGGGCCGGCAGCTCGTAGAGCGGGCGCTGGTTCAGGGCGGAGGTGTTGACCATGTAGCCGCCGGCGACCCCGTTCTTGAGCGACCCCACGAAGTAGCGGCCAGTGGTGTAGTTGGCCTCGATCTCGGCCGGGACGGGACGGACGCCGTACGGGGTGCGGGGCAGGGTTCCGAACAGGGCGGGCAGGCGATCGTCGGCCCGCTTGGCCATCTCCGAGGCCTTTTCCAGCAGGTCCTCGCGGGTGGTCGAGTAGAACTGCGGGTCGCTGCGCAGGAAGGCGAGGAAACCGGCGAAGTCGCCGGTCCAGCCGGCGGCGCGCATCTCTTCGTCCATGCGGGCGCGGATGCGGGCGACCTCCTCCAGGCCGATCTGGTGGATCTGGTCAGGGGTCAGGTCAGTGGTGGTGAAGCCGCGGGTCAGGAAGTCGTAGAGCTCGCGTCCACCGGGGCGGTGGACGAGGCCGAGGGTTTCGGGCGCGCGGGGCAGGTAGTCCTGACGCAGGAAGCGGGCCCATTCCCGCCGCTCGGGCATGACGCCGTCTGCCACGGCCCGGGCGGCGCGGGCGCGGAGCTCCGCCTGTCGCGCCGCCGGGATCGAAGCGGGCAGGGTGGCGAGGGGTTTCAGCAAGGGGTCGGTTTCTGGCGTCAGCTTCGCCTCCGGCTCCATCAGGCTGAGGGCGTTCTCGACGGTGGGGCGGGGCTGGACGAGGCCGGTGTCGAGGCCGCGCCGGGCGCTGGCGAGAACGTCGCGATAATAGGCGGGCAGGGCTTCGAGGCGCGTAACGTAAGCCACGGCGTCAGCCTCGTTGGCGATGCGGGTGGAGCTGGCGAGGTAGCCGGCGGTCTGGCCGGGGCCGCCTTCGGAGTTGAAGGCGTCGAGACGGCCGGTGTCGAGCGCGATGCGGTCGCAGGAGCGTTGCAGGACCCAGATCAGGAAGGCGTGGTTGATGCGGTCTTCGTCAGACAGCGTCGCCGGGTCGAGGGCGGCGAGGCGGTCGGCGAAGCCTTTCAGCACCGGCTCCTGGGCGACCTCGAAGGCGCGGGAGGCGTCGGGCAGGCGGGACAGGGCGGCGCGGTCGCCCTCCGAGCCCGCGGTGATGGGGTCGACCTGCCGCAGGTAGGCCTCGTAGTCGGCCAGGATGGAGGCGAGGGCGGGGTTGTCCGCGTCGCGGCGGGCGGCGGCCTCTGGCGCCGCGGCCTGGGCCAGAACGGCGGGCGCGGCGGTGGAGAGGAGCGCGGCGGCTCCGATGGCAGCGATAATCTTCATGGTGTCCCTCCGACGCGGGCGAATGCAGCGGAGCCGGCGGCGGGCGTCAACCGCAGAAGGCGAAGAAGCGCTCGATGAGGGCTTCCGAGCCGGGGTGAGCGACCAGTGGTTCGCGGGTTTTGCCTTGCCAGACGGCGAGCCAGCCGAGGCGGCGAAAGCGCTGGAACACGGGCTCTTTCGCGCCGGCCGAGGCGGTGAGGATCAGACCGTCGTCGAACTCGGACGGGAAGGCCTCCGCGGGGTAGCGCTCGGTGTCTCCGCCGGATTCGAGGTAGATTTCGGGCGATGCGCCTGCGGCGACCTGCGCAGTCAGGTCGAGTTTGCCGGAGCCTCTCTGGCAGTCGAGGCCCAGGCGCAGATCGTCGGTTTCGGGCACGCCGTAGACGAGGCTGGCGGTGTGGTCATCGCCATTGAGCATCCAGTCATAGCGGGCGACGGGTTGAGGCGAGCCGCTTTCGGCGGGCGGAGCTTCGGGCGCCGCGGTGGCGCAGGCGGAGAGGCCGAGAAGCAGGGTCAGGACAAGGGCAGGACGCATGGGCGCTCCGGATCAGCCGGAACAAAGCTCGGCGAAGCGGCGCAGCTTGGCAAGGTGGGCGGTCTGGACCTCGACCGTCTGCCTTTGGTCGCCCAGCGCGACGTTGAGCCGACCGCTGGCGGCGAAGGCGGCGAAGGCCGGGTGGTCGGTGCGCATGGCCAGCTTCAGGGAGCCGCCCCGGCCCGCCTCGGCCTCCGCGACGGCGGTGGCGTCGCCGGCGCTGAGGCGGGCCATGCCGGGCGCTCCGCCTCCGTAGAGCGTCAGATGGGCGACGCTCTCGCCCGCTTCGCATTCCAGCGTTGTGCGGAGGTTGGCGGTATCCGGCACCTCGTTGGCCAGCACGACGTGGCTGTCCTCATAAAGGGACCAGGTCCAGGCGGCCTCGGTGGGCGTCTGACCCGTCAGGGCCAGGGCGGCAAGCATGGCGATCATGGTTCAGCCCCCGCTGAATGCACCCTCAGGCGCGGCTCTGTGAGCAGTAAGACACGAAATGCGAGATGAGGCGACGTTCGTCGCGGGTGGCGGTCAACTGGGCGCGGCCGGTTTCAGTCTCCACGACGATGCGGCCGTTGTCGACCAGACCACGCACGGAGCGGTCATTCAGGTTCAGGCGGGCCTCGTCGAACATGTCGCCGCTGAGGGGGTCGATCGGGGCGGACGCATCGATCATGCGGGCGGCGGCGGGCTGGACGTCGCCATAGACAACGGCCTGCGTCTGGCCCGGCTCGCACATCAGCATCAGGGCCAGCTGGTCGGAGTTTTCGGCGCCGTAGGCAAGTTTGGCCCAGTCGCCTTCATGGCTCAGATGCCAACCCATGCCCGGCGCGGCGGGCGCGGGATCGGTCGCATACGACTGCGCCGCTGCGGCGGCGAGCCCGAAGGCGGCGATGACGGGGATGGCGGTCTTCAACATACAGAAACTCGCGTCTGACGGGCTAACGCGGGTTTCGGGCAAGGGTTCACGGCGCCGCTTCGGACGATCCGGACGAAAAAAGACCGTCCGAAGCGTCCGATGCGTCCGGATCGTCCGGACAAGAGGTGTGGGCGCGGCCTGACCATGAGGCTGTCATGGCACAAACCTGCGTCAGATCCGGACGTAGGCGTCAGATCAGAACGGGCTGAAGCGCTCCACCAGCGATTGGGCCGCCGGGGTGGCCTGAACGCGGCTGATGTCGCCACGGCCGCCATAGGCGATGCGGGCTTCGGCGATCTGGGTGTGGCGGATGGTATTGGCCGAAGAGATGTCCTCGGGCCGCACGATGCCGGCGACGGTGAGTTCGCGCACCTCGCGGTTGGTCATGACTTCCTGCCGGCCCTGAATGACCAGATTGCCGTTGGACAGGACGTCGGTGACGGTGGCGGCGATGGTCAGGCTGACCTTCTCGGCGCGGTTGACCGAGCCGGAGCCGTTGGCGTTCAGCTGGCCTTCCATGCCGACCAGAGCCTGCGGATCGAAGCCGCCGGGGAAGGCCTTGCCGAGGCTGCCTTCCAGACCGAGGAAGTTGGAGATGCCGGCCGAGATGTCGTTGGAGCGCGTGCGGTTGGTGGTGTTCGAGGTCTGGGCGCTGTCGTCGATGTCGATGTTGATGGTGACGATGTCGCCGACGCGACGGGCGCGCTGGTCGCCGAAGAAGCTCCGCGAGTCGACGCGCCACAGGCTGTTGGCGCTGGCGGCCCAGCGCTGGTTCTGGGCGTCGCGGGCGGCGCGTTGGTCCTCGGGGGAGGCCAGATAGACCTGGCTGGTCGGGACCAGCGCGGCCGGATAGCCGATCGGGGCCAGTTCGGGTCCGCGAACCGCCTCGATGGCGGTGGAGCAGGCGCCCAGCGACAGGGCGGCGGCGGTGGCGATCAGGGCGGTGCGCATATGGACTGTCCTAGCGGGAAGCGAACTGTTGGGTGCGGATGGTCTGGGCGCCGGGGCCGGCGACCGCCAGGCCGGGGCCGATGGCGACGGCGTCGATGACCCGGTTGGATTGCAGGTTGCGGATGGCGATCCGCTGGCCTTCGGCGGCATTGCCTTCGGCGCGGCCGCTGATGGTCAGGCGGACGCCGCCGGCCTCGTAGGCGACCTCGACGATGTCGTTGCGGTTGATGACGCGGTCGCCATAAGCGGCGCGAACAGGCGCGGCGGCGCGGGCGACGGCAGGCTGGGCCTGATCGGCGGCGGCCGGAGCAGAGGCTCCGGGGGCGAAGTTGACGCCGCGCACCACGACGCGGCGCAGGCCGGTCGGATTTGCCCAGTCCAGTCCGGCCTGCCGGGCCATGCCCTGCAACTGGCCGGCTTCGAAGACGATCGAGGGGCCGACTCGACGACCGACCACCACGCCTGCAGCCGATCCCGCGCCATCGAACAGATCGCCCAGCGTCACCGAGCCGTCGTCGTCTGTCGGATTGACCTTCAGGGCGACCGGGTCGGCGAGGGCGGCCGTGGCGCCGAGCAGTGTGGCGCCGAGCAGTGTGGCGGCGACGCCGAGGATCAGGGCCCTCACGATTTGACCTGCGCGCTGACCGACAGCATTTCGTCGGCGGTGGTGATGACCTTGGAGTTCATCTCATAGGCGCGCTGGGCGATGATCAGGGCGCTGATTTCGGCCACGGCGTCGACGTTCGAGGCTTCGGTGTAGCCATGCAGGATTTCGCCGAAGCCGACCTCGCCGGGCGTGCCGACGTTGGCGGCGCCCGATGCGGCGGTTTCCATGAGCAGGTTGTCGCCCACGGCCTCGAGGCCGGCCTCGTTGAAGAAGGTCGCAAGCTCAAGCTGGCCGACGATGGCCGGCTCGGTCTGGCCGGCCTGGGTGACCTGCACCTGGCCGGACTTGGAAACGGTGACATCGATCGCGTCCTGCGGGATCGAGATGTTGGGCTGGACCGAATAGCCGTCGTCGGTGACCAGCTGGCCCTCGCCGTTGACGGCGAAGTTGCCGGCGCGGGTGTAGGCGGTCTCGCCCGAAGGCAGCAGGATCTGGAAATAGCCGCGACCGTCGATGGCCACGTCGTAGCGACCGTCGGTGCGCTGGGGCGTGCCCTGTTCGGTGATGCGATAGACGGCGCCGGCTTTCACACCCGCGCCGACCTGAATGCCGGTCGGGACGACCGTGCCCTGGCTGGACGACTGCGCGCCCATGCGCTCGACGTTCTGGTAGAGCAGGTCCTGGAACTCGGCCCGCTGGCGCTTGTAGCCGACGGTGTTCATGTTCGCGATGTTGTTCGAGATGACCTCGACGTTCAGCTGCTGGGCAGCCATGCCCGAGGCTGCGGTTCTGAGCGCTCTCATGTCCCGGTTCTCCCTTAGCCGACCCGGCCCAGCCGCTCGACGGCGCGGCGTGACAGGTCGTTGGTGTTTTCGATCATCCGGCTGACGCTTTCGTAGGCGCGCTGGATCTCGACCAGATTGGTGATCTCGAGGATCGGATTGACGTTGGAGCCTTCCAGCATGCCCTGACGCACCCGGGCGTCGGTCGCCTCGATCGGCGTGGCGTTGGAGGCGTTGCGGTAGAGGCTGTCGCCGCCCTTTTCGAGCACCGCCAGGGCGTCGAAGCGGACGACCGAAAGGCGGCCGGTGATCTGGCCGTTCTGGGTGATGGTGCCGTCGGGCCCCACGGCGACTTCGCCGAGGGTGCGGTCGAGGATGATTTCGCCGCCGTCGCCCACGACCGGCAGGCCCTGCTTGGTCGTCAGGCGGCCGGTGGGATCAAGCGTGAAGGAACCGTCGCGGGTATAGGCCTCGCGGGCGCCCTCCTGAACCTTGAAGAAGGCGCCTTCGCCCTCGATGGCGAAGTCCATGTCGCGGCCGGTCTGTTCCAGCGGGCCCTGACCGAAGTCGCGGCCGACGCCATGGTCCATGACGAAGCTGACGCCTGGACGGACGAAGGCGTTGCGGGCGCGCTGGCCGATCTCCTCGCCAACCAGCAACTGCTCGACCTTGAAGCCGGTGGTGTCGACGTTGGCGATGTTGTTGGCCACGATGTCGAGCTCGCGGCGCAGGGTCATCTGGCGGGACAAACCGACGTAGGCGGCGTTTTCCATGGCGAGCTCCTTTCGACGGAAGACCTCGCAACGGCCGTGCCAACAGGGTTAATCCAGTGCCGGCGGGCATTTCAGCGGTAAAGCTGCACCCGGAGCCCGGCAGGATTTGCCGATCGTAAACGGGTCGTTAACCAAAAATGGCTGGAATGGCCCTTGAGATTCCCGGGGCGGTCGGCATGCTGAAATTCGGCAAGAAGAAGAAGGCGGAGGCTGCGGCGGACGACGCAGCGGTTCCAGCCACGAGCGACGCCACGCCGGAAGGCGAGGAGGGCGCCGAGGGCGCACCGAAGAAAAAGAAGCTTCCGCTGCTGTTCATCATCATCCCGGCGGCGCTGGTCGTGCTGGGCGGAGGCGGCGGCGCGGCCTTCTTCCTGCTGCAGCCCAAGCCGGCCGCGGCGGAAGAGGGGCATGGCGAGGCCGAGAAGGCCGGCGGCCACGGCGAAAAGAAGGAAGCCGGCGGTCACGGCGAGAAGAAGGGTGGCGGCGGCCATGGCGGCGGCGAAGGCGGCGAGGCCGATCCTTCGCTGGGCACGATCGCCGAGGGCCCTGACGGGGTCACCTTCTTCACCCTGCCGGACATGGTGGTGAACATTCAGTCGCCCGACGGACGCCCGACATATCTGAAGCTGAAGCTGACGCTGGAAATGCACGACGCCTCGGTCGCCGAGCAGCTGCAAGGTCAGATGCCGCGCCTTCAGGACCTGTTCCAGGGTTTCCTGCGCGAGTTGCGCCCCGACGATCTGGATGGTTCGGCGGGCACATTCCAGCTGCGGGCCGAAATCCTGCGCCGGGTCAATCTGGTGGCGGCTCCGGGCAAGGTCGACGCCGTCCTGATCGAAGAAATGCTGGTGCAATAGCGATGAGCGACGCCGCCCTCGCCGAAGCCGATCCGTTCGCGCCCCAGCCGGAGGAGGACCGTCCTTCGGCCCTGTCCGAACGCGTCCTGAATCAGGATGAGATCGACAGCCTTCTGGGCTTCGACATGGGCGAGGACGAGCAGGCCGAACGGTCCGGCATCCGCGCCATCATCAACTCGGCGCTGGTCAGCTACGAGCGCCTGCCGATGCTGGAGATCGTGTTCGACCGCCTGGTGCGGTTGATGACGACCAGCCTGCGCAACTTCACCTCGGACAACGTCGAGGTCAGCCTCGACAACATCTCGTCGATCCGGTTCGGCGACTATCTGAACTCCATCCCCCTGCCGGCGATCCTGGCGGTGTTCCGCGCCGAGGAGCTGGACAACTACGGGATGCTGACGGTCGACTCGAACCTGATCTATTCGATCGTCGACGTGCTGCTGGGCGGACGCCGGGGTACGGCGGCGCTGCGGATCGAGGGCCGGCCCTACACGACGATCGAGCGCGTGCTGGTGCAGCGGATGGTCGAGGTCATTCTGGCGGATGCGCAGGCGGCGTTCGAGCCTCTGACGGCCGTTCACTTCAATCTGGACCGGCTGGAGACCAATCCCCGCTTCGCCGCCATCGCGCGCCCGGCCAACGCGGCGATTCTGGTGAAGCTGCGGATCGACATGGAAGACCGCGGCGGCCGGGTCGAGCTGCTGCTGCCCTATGCGACGCTGGAGCCCATCCGGAAGATGCTGCTGCAGCAGTTCATGGGCGAGAAGTTCGGTCGCGACAACATCTGGGAAGGCCACCTGGCCACCGAGCTCTGGACCACCGACACCGAGGTGCGCGCCGTGCTGGACGAGCAGCAGGTGCCCCTGTCGCAGGTGCTGAACCTGAAGGTCGGGGACACCCTGATGCTGAACGCCACGCCCGACTCCGAAATCTCGGTGCGGGCCGGATCAATACCGCTGACCGTCGGACGGATGGGCCGCAAGGGCCAGCATATCGCCGTGCGTGTGGAAGCGCCGATCAGCCCGGAAGCGGTTGATCGTCTTGGGAGGAGAGGCTGATGACCGGTATGATTCTGGACGGCGTGCTGATGCTGCTGCTGGTGGCGGCGCTGGGGTACGGCATTCGGCTGGAGAAGAAGCTGGGCGCCCTGCGCGCCGGACAGCAGGCGTTCGCCGCGGCGGTGACCGAACTGAACGTCGCGGCGTCACGGGCGGAGACCGCTCTGGCCTCGCTGCGGGCCTCGGGTCAGGAGACCGACCTGCTGCACGACCGCATCGTCAAGGCACGCGAGGTGAAGGCGCAGCTGGAAAGCCTGATCGCCCGGGCCCCGACCCTGCCGACAGCGCGGCCTGAGCCGGTCGAAGCGGTCGCCGCGCCGGTGGTTCGCGAGCTCGCGCCGGTGCGTAGCGACGCGGACGAAGAACGGGCCCAGCGCATGGCGGCGCTGGCCCAGCGCATCCAGGGCATGGCCGCGCCACAGCGGGCCATGGGCGGTCGCGATAACGTCGCCGCCATCGTGTCGGCCCTGACCGCTAACCAATCCGGGAAGCAAAGCCTCAAGGCTGCGCGTCGTAATCTGGACGAAGACCTGTTCGCCGCCTGAAGACATTTTTCTTGCCCTATGCCTCGCGCGCGGCGCTCGGCGGCTTGAGGGCGACGTAGCTGGAATACCGACGCGATGGCCAAGATCCCCCGCCTTCTGCCCCTGATCGCCGTCGCCATCGGCGGGGTGGTGGTGGTGCGCGCCATCGGCGTGGCGCCCGGCCTCTTCGAGGGCGCCAAGGCGTGGGCCGAGGAAGCGACGCCCGCGGCGGCTCCGGCCAAGGCTCCGGCGGCGGTCTGCGCCCTGAGCCCTGACCAGCTGGCCGAACAGGCGGGTCTGTCGCCGGCGGAGATGCGTATTCTGGTGGCGCTGAAGGATCGCCGGACCGAGCTGGACGCCCGCGATACGGATCTGGCCTCTATGCTGCCCCTGCTGGCCACCGCCGAGCAGAAGCTGGACGAGAAGACCGCCGCGCTGAACGCCATCAAGGCCGAGGTGCAGGGGCTGCTGGGGCAGGTCGACGAGAAGGCCAAGGCCGAGACGGGTCGTCTGGTGGCCGTCTATTCCGCCATGCGGCCGCGTGAGGCGGCGCGGGTGTTCTCGACGCTGAGCGACGATGTGCGCCTGCCGGTCGCGGCAGAGATGCGTCCGCGCTCGCTGGCGGCGATCATGGCGCAGATGGAGCCGGCCGCCGCGCGCGAGCTGACCGAGAAATTGGCCCGCCGCTTCGCCGCCCAGCAGCAGTTGGCGGCCCGCGCCGCCGCCGCTTCTGCCAATACGGCGGCTGACGCCGCGGCGACCCCCGTCGCCCAGCCGGCGGCTGCGACCACGACGCCTCCGGCCCCGACGCCCGCTGCAGCGACGCCGGCCGCGACGACGCCTCAGCCGACCCGCGCGGCTCGCCCCGCGAATCGCACGCCCCAGCGCCGCCCGGCGACCACGCCCGCGCCGCGTCAGACGCCGGCGGCCGCCCCGCCGGAAGCCGCGGGCGAGCGGCCTTACCAGCCATCCGCCGCGGCCGCCGGCGGCGCCGCGCAGCCGAGGCAGTCGGTGCAGTAGGCGATCGCCTAGCTGATATCCTCGTTGACCAACCCCACCTTCGTGAAGCCGGACGCGTTAAGGCCGTCCATGACGGCGATG
Organism: Brevundimonas sp. NPDC092305; assembly: GCF_044755415.1. Lineage (NCBI taxonomy): Bacteria > Pseudomonadati > Pseudomonadota > Alphaproteobacteria > Caulobacterales > Caulobacteraceae > Brevundimonas > Brevundimonas sp. NPDC092305. Next base: position 639,891 of record NZ_JBIVQY010000001.1, read on the forward strand.
AAGTCGCCGTAGCGGGTCCCGGCGTCGCCTCGAACGAACACACGCTCGCTCCGGCAATCGCCGCCGCCGAGGGCGGAGCAGACATCGGCGGACAGGGTTGCCCGGGATGTCGGCGCCGAACCGATGAACAGGCCGCCGTCCTCCCTGACCGTCACATAGACCGGCTCGACCTGCGGGCCGTCGATGATGGGCGGCGGCAGGTCCAGCTTCATGGAGACGGTCGCCAGCGGCGCCGAGACCATGAAGATGATCAGCAGCACCAGCATGATATCGACGAACGGCGTGACGTTGATGTCCGCGTTCTGGTCCGCGGTGCGGACCGCCGACGCGCCTGAAAGCCTGATTCCCATGGTCTTCCCTCCTGTCCGGTCGCGGGATGCGACCGCTGACGGCGAAGGTTGGCGCGCGGGTGGCGACGGATTTGGGGCTGGTCTGCGGCGGCCGTGCGGCCAAAGAAAAAGGCCGCATCCGGAGATGCGGCCCTTGTCCTGTGCGAAGAGGCGGTGAGCCTATTCGATGTCTTCGTTCAGCAGGCCGACCTTGTAGAAGCCCTTGGACTGCAGGTCGTTCATGACTTCCATGAACTGGTTGTACTGCACGTCGGCGTCGGCGCGGACAAACACGCGCTCTTCCTTACAGGCCGGGTCGCCGCCGCCGAGGGCGGCGCAGACGTCGACGCCGAGGGTTTCGAGCGACGATTGCTTGTCGGCGATGAAGATCGAGCCGGTTTCCTGGACGGTGATGTAGACCGGATCCTTCTGGACCGCGCCCGGGGGCGGCGGAACCGCCGGCGGCAGGTCGAGGCGGATCGACACGGTGGCCAGCGGCGCGGCGACCATGAAGATGATCAGCAGCACGAGCATGATGTCGACGAACGGCGTGACGTTGATGTCCGCGTTCTGTTCGATGGTGTGGCTGCCGCCACCCGGTCCCGAAAGCTTGGCGCCCATGCGCTGGTTCTCCACTCAGGCTCGTCGCGTCATGCGGCGAGCGTCGCTGAAAGCTCGGACCGTGTCTTGGCGTCCCCGGCCGCGCTTGTAAAGCGGGTTCGAGGCCGGAACGGTTCCAATCAACCCTTGGCGAGCTTCAGGAAGCGATCTTTCAACGCGGCGTCGGCCTTGAAGGCGCCAGTGAACCGGGTGGTGATGGTCGAAACGTGGCGATGATGCACGCCGCGCGTCGTCATGCACTGGTGCTCGGCGTCGATCAGAATGGCCACGCCGGCCGGGGCCAGATGCGATTCTATGGCGTCGGCGATCTGGTTGGTCAGGACTTCCTGCGTCTGCAGGCGGCGGGAGAAGATCTCGACCACGCGGGCCAGCTTTGAGATGCCGACGACCTTTTCGTTGGGGATGTAGGCCACGTAGGCCTTGCCGAGGAACGGGGCCATGTGGTGCTCGCAGTGGCTCTCCACCTCGATGTCGCGCAGCAGGACCATATCGTCATAGCCCTGCACGTCCTCGAAGGTGCGGCTCAGCTCCTTCTCGACGTCAGCGTCATAGCCATCAAACCATTCGGCATAAGCATCGACGACGCGCCGGGGCGTGTCCTTCAGGCCTTCGCGATCGGGATTGTCACCGGCCCAGGCCAGAAGGGTGCGGACGGCCTTCAGGGCCTCTTCGCGCGACGGCCGCGTGGCCTGGTCGTTGTCGCCGACCAGTACAGGCTTGGCGGGGGTGATGCTCATTCTACGGTCCGGATCGACGACGGGGGATTTCACAGTCAGCGGTGACTGTTTATCAGCTAAGCGGCCTATATGGGACCGCGCCTCCGTCCCGCAAGAAAACTCTCCCCATGCCGCTGACGATCCACGACACCCTGCACCGCGAAAAGCGCGTCTTCGAACCGCGCGATCCGAACCGGGTGACGCTCTACGTCTGCGGGCCCACGGTCTATGACTTCGCCCATATCGGAAACGCCCGGCCGCCGGTCGTGTTCGACGTTCTGGTGCGGCTGCTGCGCCGGACCTACGGCGCGGACAAGGTGGTTTACGCCCGCAACGTCACTGACGTGGACGACAAGATCAACGCGAAGGCCGCGAAGGAAGGCGTGCCCATCGGCGAGATCACGGCGCGTTATGAGGCGGCCTATCTGGAGGACATGGCGCGACTGAACGTCTCCGCTCCCGACATCGCGCCGCACGTGACCGACCACATGGGAGCGATCGTCGCCCAGATCGGCGCCATCATCGATCAGGGCTGCGCCTATGCGGCCGAAGGCCATGTGCTGTTCGACGTCTCGGCCTATGACGCCTACGGCCGGCTGTCCGGGCGCAATCTGGACGACATGATCGCCGGCGCGCGGGTCGAGGTCGCGCCCTACAAGAAGAACCCGCACGACTTCGTGCTGTGGAAGCCTTCGAAAGAGGGGGAGCCGTCGTGGCCTTCGCCATGGGGCGAGGGGCGGCCGGGCTGGCACATCGAGTGCTCGGCGATGATCGAGGCCAATCTGGGCCTGCCGATCGACATTCACGGCGGCGGGATCGATCTGGTGTTTCCACACCATGAGAACGAGATCGCCCAGGGCGTCTGCGCCCATGGCCATGCCCATGGCGACCAGCCGCATGCGGAATACAGCCGCTACTGGATGCACAACGGCTTCCTGACCGTCGACGCAGAGAAGATGTCCAAGTCGATCGGCAACGTCCTGCTGCTGCACGATCTGGTGCAGGCGATGCCGGGGGAGGTGGTGCGGTGGGCGCTGCTGAGCGCGCACTATCGTCAGCCGCTGGACTGGAATCAGGCGTTGCTTGAGCAGAGCCGGAAGTCGCTCGATCGGCTGTATGGCGCGCTGCACCGCGCGGCCGCGGTCGAGGCGGACGGTGACGAGCCGTCTGCGGAGTTTCTGAAGGCGATCGAGGACGATCTGAACACGCCGGGCGCTATGGCGGTGCTGTTCGGCCTGTCGAGCGAGATCGAGCGCGGCATGACTGCGGGCGATACCGCCGGCGTGGCGAAAGCGAAAGGTCAGCTGGTCGCAGCGGCGAACGTACTGGGCGTCCTGCAGTCCGAGCCGGCAGCGTGGCTCGAAGGCGAGGTCTCGGATGAACTGAGAGTCGAGGTCGAGGGTTTGCTGGAGCAGCGGGCCACGGCGCGGGCCGCCAAGGATTGGCCGGAGGCGGATCGTATCCGGGATCGGTTGAACGCCCTGAACGTCGTGGTCATGGACGGGCCGCAAGGCGCGACCTGGCGGGTGAAGGGGTAGACCCCTTCACCCTTCTGGACATCAGGTGATCCGCTTTACGCTCACCGGGTCGCTGGCGGGGAAGGTTTCCTCGATGCCTTCATCGACGAGCGCTTCCTGACGGTCTTCCGCCGCGGCTTCCTTGTCTTTCAGTTGATCGGCCTTGCCGAACTCCGGAGCCGCCTTTTTCGCGTGCTTCACGTCGTCGGCGGGGGATTGCTGGTGGTCGGACTTGTGGTCGGACATCGGTTCGTCCTCAGTTTTTCGGGTGATCTTCGTCAGCGTCGGGGCCGTAGCCCAGCTCGCTGATGTCATCGTCGGACAGGCGTTTGGCTTCCCAATGGGCTGCGCTGGCCTGGGCGCCGCGGTCGTTTTCCATCAGGCCAGAATAGACCAGCTCGACCTCGTCGGCGCCGCGCTGGCCGCCGCTCTCGGCGTCAACTTCGGTCAACCGTTCGCCATCAACGCCCAGAAGGGCGTCAGCCTCGGCTTCTATCCCCGAAGCGCCCAGCTCTTCATCGGTGTCCGGAAGCTCGTCCTCGTCGAACTCATCTTCATCGGCGTCGCCGTCGGCCTGGGTGACGTCGAGGACCGGATCGGCCTCGTCGAGCAGAAACTCGCCGTCACCTTCGTCATCCAGATGGGTTTCGTCAAAGGTTTCAGACTGTTCCTGGTCGTCCGAATAGTCGTCGAGGTCCGGCATGGTCGCATCTCCCTGTTCAGAGGGAGCAACGCACCGTGAAGCGGGGACGTTCCCGAAGCTTGGCCGTTCGGAAGGGTTGGTTAACCACGTTTGTTTAACGTGCGTCAGTCCCGGTTTCCTAACGTCGCGCCGGGCCTGTCAGGAGACCCGCGCGTCCATGCCTCTGAAGCTCTCGCTCAAGCCCGGCGAAAAGTTCGTTCTGAACGGCGCTGTCGTTCAGAACGGCGACCGTCGCGGTGTGCTGATCCTGCAAAACAAGGCCTCGGTCCTTCGCGAGAAGGACATCATGCAGCCGGACGAGGCGACCACGCCCGCCCGCCGCATCTATTTCCCGGTCATGATGATGTATCTGGAAGGTCAGGTGTCGCCCAAGCTGTACGACGAGTTCGCCGTGCGCCTGAGCGAGTTCATGACCGCGGTGCGCAATCCGATCGTGCAGTCGGAGTGCGTCTCGACGTCGAGGCATGTGATGGCGCAGGAATTCTACAAGGCCCTGATGTCGGCGCGCAAGTTGGTGGATTACGAGGAGAGTCTGAATGTCGCTTCAGGCGTACAAGACCGCGGCGACGCGGTCTGAGTCTCCGCGTGAAATGGAGTATCGGTTGTTCGGGCAGGTGACCCGGGCGCTGATGCATGCCGCCACGGTGGACACCTCCGATATCGCCACCCGTATCGACGCCCTGGACTGGAACCGCCGTCTGTGGGGCACGCTGGCCAGCGACTGCGCGGACGGCACCAACGCCATGGACATGAAGATGCGGGCGAACATCATCTCGCTGAGCCTGTTCGTGAACACGCACTCTTCGGCGGTCATGCGCGGGGACGAGGACTTCGAGCCGCTGATCGATATCAACCGAATGATGATGCAGGGCCTCGCCGGGCCGGGCCAGCAGGCGGTCTAGAACCGCGACGTCACCCACTCCCAGGCGTTCATCAGGAACGGCTGGATCAACTCCCACGCCAGCCAGATGCCGGTCGCGACCGCGGCCGTGGCCGCCATGGCGATCAGGACAATCAGGCCGTCCTTCTGGGTCATGCCGAAGCCGAAGGCGGCGATGATCAGGGACGGGATCAGGTTTCCGCCGGTGATCGGCAGCATGAGGATGATCGCCAGAAGCATGCAGATCAGGCCGATCAGCATCTCTGCCGCGTCAGTGCTCATGAAGAGCAAGCGGGGTCGGGAGATCCGCTCGACCGAGCGCAGGGGCTTCATCACTTTGGCGACCGCGTCACGATAGGCGGACCGGTCGAGGCTGCCCTTGAGCGCCCATTTCGGCAGCCAGAGTTGGTCGCGGCGGATGATCAGCTGGAAGGCGATCAGGACGATGGGGGCGCCGAGGACGGTGGTCGTGCCGGGGACCGCGCCGATGACCGCGCTGATCAGGCCGAGGAACAGCATCAGGGCGCCGAAGCCGCGCTCCCCGAACGCATTGACTAGTTCGCCGAGATAGAGCTTTGGCTCCTCGCGGGCGCCGATCCGCTCCAGCACCTGTGAGAAGGTGAGGCCGTCGCCGGGCTGTTGATCGTGATCGGTCATCGCAACGGCGCGTCCGGTGAGGGTTCACTGCGATCTAGGGCTGATCGGTCCATCGCGCCACTTAATGAATCTCCATGTCGGTAAACCACCTTGGCTGGCTGACAACCGCTGCACGGGCGTGCAAGTTGCGTGCAGGGTCGATGCGGATGGGGGTCCGCCGAGGAGAATGAAAGATGCGTACTGTCATGATCGTGGCCGGCTTGGCCGCGCTGTCGTTGAGCGCCTGCGGGCAGGCCGGCGAAAAGGGTGAAGCCGCCAAGGCTGGAAGCCCGGCCGCTGCGCCCGCCGGACTGCCGGACGGGCCGACGCCGGGCCTTTGGCGTGTGACGACCGCGATGAGCGGTGCGCCCGCCGGAATGACGATTCCGCCGGTAGAGACCTGCATCACCGAGGCGAAGTTCGAGGCGCCGCAGGGTGGTCCGGAAGGGCAGGGCGTCGAGTGCGCCCACACCGCCTATCGCCGGGACGGCGACGCCATGGTGGGATCGGCCGTCTGCACCTTGCCGAACGGCGGCAAGAGCGAATCGACCATGCGGGTGACGGGCGACTTCAGCCGCAACTATACGATGGAGATCGATCAGAAGCTGACCATCGCCGGCGTTCCGCCGCAGGACAGCAAGGTCACCATGACGGCCGAGCGGTTGGGCGACTGCCCGGCGGGCGCGGCCGCCGGGGGCTGATCTCAGTCGTCGACGTGCTCGGGCTTTCCCTTGCGCTTCGTGTGAGCGAAGTCCTCAAGCTGCTTTTCGGTCATCGACTCGACCATCTGCTTCGAGGCGCCCTTCAGTTTTGATTTGGGCGTCTCGCCGCGCTTGGCGCTGAGCGCTGCGCCGGCGGCCTTTTGCTGGGCGGCGGATTTGGCGGGCATGGGGCGGCTCCTTTCGCAGGGAGCAAACCTGTCGCCCGCGGTCCGGTTCCGTCAGCTGCCCAGCAGCTCGCGCCCGATCAGGAAACGGCGGATCTCGTTGGTGCCGGCGCCGATGTCGTAGAGCTTGGCATCGCGGACGAGCCGCTCGACGGGCCATTCCTTCGTGTAGCCGGCGCCGCCGAGGGCCTGAACGGCTTCCAGCGAGACCTTCACCGCGTTTTCGGAGGCCAGCAGGATCGCGCCGGCGGCGTCGTAGCGGGTGGTCTTGCCCTGATCGCAGGCGCGGGCGACGGCGTAGACGTAGGCGCGGGCGCTGTTCAGGGCGACGTACATGTCGGCCACCTTGGCCTGCATCAGCTGGAAGCTGCCGATGGCCTTTCCGAACTGCTTGCGGTCACGGACGTAGGGCAGGACCACGTCCAGCGCCGCCTGCATGATGCCCAGCGGGCCGCCCGCGAGGACGGTGCGCTCATAGTCCAGACCGCTCATCAGGACGCCGGCGCCGCCGCCGACGGGCCCCATGACGTTCTCTTCCGGGACCTCGCAATCCTCGAAGACCAGCTCGGCGGTATCCGAGCCGCGCATGCCCATCTTGTCCAGCTTCTTGGAGACGCTGAAGCCCTTCATCCCCTTCTCGATCAGGAAGGTGGTGACGCCGCCGTTGCCTTCGCCGGTGCGGGCGTAGACGACGAGGGTGTCGGCCGTGGGGGAGTTGGTGATCCAGAACTTCGTGCCGTTCAGGACGTAGCGATCACCCTTCTTCTCCGCCCGGGTCCGCATGGACATGACGTCCGAACCGGAGCCGGCTTCGGACATGGCCAGCGAGCCGAGGTGTTCGCCGGAGATCAGTTTTGGCAGGTATTTCTGCTTCTGCTCGGCGTTGCCCCAGCGGCTGATCTGGTTGACGCACAGGTTGGAGTGGGCGCCGTAGCTGAGGCCGATCGAGGCCGAGGCGCGGGAGACTTCCTCCATCGCCACGACGTGCTCGAGGTAGCCCATGCCGAGGCCGCCGTATTCTTCCGCGGCGGTGATGCCGTGCAGGCCCAACTCGCCCATTTCGGGCCAGAGGTCGCGGGCGAATTTGTTGGTCTCGTCGATCTCGGCGGCGCGCGGCGCGAGCCGATCGGCGGCCCAGCGGGCAGTGGTGTCGCGGATGGCGTCAGCGTTCTCGCCGAGGCCGAATTCCATGGATTGGGGCGCGAAAGGAATGCTCATGGGGCGGGCGTAGCACCGCCCGACGCATCCGGAAAGTCAGCCGCGGCTGCGCCAGTGCACGTACAGGTTCCACGCCGAGACCCCGACGCACATGGCGCCGGTGATGGCCAGCGCGGAGGCGATGACCGCCGGGTCGCCGTTGCTTTGCGGCTGCAGCAACGACCAGCGAAAGGCCGCGGCGGCGAAGGCGCAGGCGATCAGGCCGATCACGCACATGAAGACGTAAAGGCCGGCCTCGCTCCAGTCGAAGCGGGACGGGGCGTCGGTCGGGGCCTCGTGGCGCAGGACAGGCTGCTCGGCGATCGGCTCTGAGGCGGTCGGCTGCGGCGCGGGAGGCGGCGTTGGTTCGACCGGTGCCGGTTCGGGCTCGGTGACGACAAACGCAGGCTCGGCGGCCAGCGCCGCATCGGCAGGCGACAGGGCGGGCGCGTCGGGCTCTTCCGCTGACGGGAAGGGCGCGGGCTGGTTCTCGCCCAGCAGTGCGGCCAACGCGGCGGCGCGGGCGTCGGTCGCGGCGGCCGGAGTCGCGGGGAAAAGGGCGATGGGGGCGGACAGGAGTTCGGCCAGTGTGGCCGGCCGGGCGGGGTCGGAGTCGAACAGGGCGCGCTCGGCGGCGCGACGTTGCAGCCCGCCGTCAATGCGGGGCTGGGCCGGAAGCAGCATCAGGGCTTCCCCGACGCCGGAGGCCGCGCCGGATTGTAGATGGCGGGCCGCATCGGAGGCCATGAACCGCTCCACGCCGACCGACAGGGCGAAGCTGGCCAGTGCGTCGAACTGGGGCTGATTGAGCGCGACGGGCAGGGCGTTGAGCGCCTTTTCGACCGGCATCAAGTCATAGCGCAGCAGCAATTCGGCCTCGTCCTCTGTCACCGTGGCGCCCGCGCGGGCCGATGCGGTATGGCCATAGCCGATCGCCCAGCCGCCGTTGCTGCGCACGGCATGCGGACGGAAGCCCTCGAAGCTCTTGATGAGGACGATCCCCTCGCGGGAAATCTTCAGGCGCGGCTTAGGCGTGTCGGACACGGAATGACCCAAAACGAGACAGGCGTACTCGCCTTGATGGCGAACCCGCAAGCGTCGCGCCAGCGCACTCGCCCTAAAGCAGAACGACGGTCGCCAGGCCGAGGAAGATCAGGAAGCCGAAGAAATCCGTCGTCGCCGTGACGAAGACAGCCGAAGACACGGCCGGGTCGAACTTCAGCTTGGACAGGGTCAGGGGCGTCAGCACCCCGACGGTGGCCGCGACCATCAGGTTCAGGACCATCGAAATCGAGATCACCGCGCCGATCCGCCAGTCGCCGGACCATAGCCCGGCCGCGATGCCGATGAGGGGGGCAAGCACGACGCCGTTGGCGAAGCCCACCGCCAGCTCGCGCCAGAAGGTGCGCGGGGCGTTGGAGCTGTTCAGTTCGCGCGTGGCCAGCGCGCGGACGGTGACGGTCAGGGCCTGGGTGCCGGCGTTGCCGCCGATGGCCGAGACGATGGGCATCAGAACCGCCAGCGCTATGACCGCCTCGAGCGTCGCGCCGAAGAAGGAGATGACGCTGGCGCCCAGCACGGCCGTCGCCAGATTGATCGCCAGCCAGGGCACGCGGCTGCGTACGATCTCCGGGACCGAGGAGCCCCGGTCCTCGTCGGACACGCCGGCGAGGCGCAGGATGTCCTCGCGGTTCTCTTCCTGAATGATGTTGACGATGTCATCGACGGTGATCTGGCCCACCAGCCGGCCCGCCGCGTCGATGACCGGGGCCGAGATCAGGTGGTACTTTTCAAAGATGTAGGCGACCTCTTCCTGATCCTGATCGACGGCGATCTCGTTGATCGGCTCCATGATCTCGGACAGGGCGGTCGCCCGGGGCGCGCGCAGCAGGCCGCTGACGGACACGCCGCCGACCGGCTTGTTCAGCGGATCGACCACATAGATGTCGAAGAACAGCTCGGGCAGGTCCTCGCCCTGCTTGCGGATGTGGTCGATGGTGTCGCCGACGTTCCAGAACTGGGGCGCGGCCATCACCTCGCGCTGCATCAGGCGGCCGGCGGAATCCTCGGCATAGCCCAGCGAGCTTTCGATCGCAGCGCGATCCAGCTCGGGCATGGCGGCCAGCACCTTCTCGCGCTGATCATCCTCGAGGTCCTCGACCACGGCGGCGGCGTCGTCGGAGTCGAGTTCCTGCAGCGCCTCGGCCAGCGTCAGATGGGGAACGCGCTCCAGCACCTCCTCGCGGATGCTGTCGTCCAGCTCGGGCAGGGTTTCCGCCAGCAGTTCGGGCGGCAGCCACAGGACCACGACGCCGCGATGCTGCTCGGTGAGGAAGCCCATCAGGTCGGCGACGTCGGCCGGGTGGAGGTCTTCCAGCAGCGAGCGCAGGCGCAAGCCGTCGCCGTCATCGGCGGCGTCGACGACCTTCTCCACGAAGGCCGGGGTCAGCACATAGTCCTCGTCGAGGGCCACATGTTCGATGTCGTCGGTTTCGGGCGGCAGGGGGGCGGTTACGGTGGTGTTCACGCGTCGGCCTCCCTGTCTGTCAGATCAGCATCACGCCGATGGTTCGCCCTGGTAATTCAGGCGCGCAAGGAGCGCCCGGTTGAGGCGTCTGTCCACCATGGGATTGCCACGGTCAAGATGGCCATAGCCGTTTGCGGGCGAAGGCGTGTCCCGAGCCGGACTTTAGATACCGCTCGAACGCCTCCGCCTGCGATCTCTCCGAGAACGCAACGTAGGTGACGAGGCGCCAAGGGCTGTGCTTTGCGGTGTGTGTGGATTTCCCGATGTTGTGTTCCAGCGGCGGGCTTTGAGGTCGGAAGTCACGCCGACATAGCGCTGGGCCGGGTCGGCGTGACTTTCGAGCAGATAGACGTAGTGCGCGGCGACCTCTTTTCAGGCAGCCCTGCTACGCCAAGGCTTCGCAGGGCATCCTGCTTCGCCTCGCTCCGAAACGACAAGTCCTGCGAAGCCCCGGAGGGGCGAAGCAGGATGGTGCGGTCGAGAAGACTCGAACTTCCACGGGTTGCCCCACAGCGACCTCAACGCTGCGCGTCTACCAATTCCGCCACGACCGCTCGCATCGGAGCGGGGCTGATAGCGGAGAGATCGGCGGAAGGGAAGAGGCCTCAGGCCGCTCCGGCCATGAAGTCGTAAACGTCGGCCGCCCGGGTGACGGTGATGTTGATCCGGTCGTCGTGGATCATGATCTCGCCGCGGGCGACCGGGTGGTTGTTGGCGAGGATCCAGACCTCGTCCTGTTCGGACGTATCCAGCGGAATGACGGCGCCGCGGCCCATCTTGAGCAGCTGGTTCATGGGCAGCACGCAGCGGCCCAGCACGACCGAGATCTCGACATCTACAGCTTCGATCTGGCTCATTGTGGATTGCGGCTCTGACTGGAACTGGGGTGGCGACTGTTGCATGACGCTCCTGACGCCACACATTGGGCCTTCATGCTTTCCCACTCCTTAAGCGAAACCGTTTCGAAGCTGGTTCGCGCCGACGGCCGACCGGTCGAATGGGCGGTGTCGACCGGCTACGTCCCGTACGAAGAGGCGGTTGCGGTGATGGAGGCGCGCGCGGCGGCGATCGCGGCGGGCGAGGCCGGCGAGCTGGTTTGGCTGCTGGAGCATCCACCGCTCTACACCGCCGGCGTCTCCGCGAAGGACGACGATCTGCTGGATGCGGCGCGGTTTCCGGTCCACCGGACCGGGCGGGGCGGGCAGTTCACCTATCACGGCCCGGGCCAGCGCGTGGCCTATGTGATGCTGGACCTCAACCGACGCGGAAAGGACGTTCGCGTCTTCGTGCGTGGTCTGGAGCAGTGGATCATCGGCGCGCTCGATCGGTTCGGCGTGCAGGCCGACGTTCGTGAGGGCCGGGTGGGCGTCTGGGTCGAGCGCAAGGGGCCGGGCTGGTCACGTGAGGACAAGATCGCCGCCATCGGCGTGAAGGTCCGCAAATGGGTCAGCTTTCACGGCATCAGCCTGAATGTCGAACCCGAACTGTCGCACTTCACCGGGATCGTACCGTGCGGCATCGCCGAGCACGGCGTCACGAGCCTTTTCGATCTGGGCGTGCTGGCGACGATGGACGACGCCGACGCGGCGCTGAGGACGGCCTTCGAGGACGTATTCGGGCCGGCCGAACAGGCCGTGCCTCCGCTAGCGAAAGCGGGCTGACAAACCTTCGTTTCGAGTGTTAGCGTCTCGGCATGACACCGGTGGCAAAGTCGGGTCGGCTCGCTGGGGAGCGAACGGAGGGATTATGCTGGACAGACGCAGACTCGTAATGGGCGTCGCCGTCGCGCCGCTCGCCGCTGCATTCGCCGGACGGGCTTTCGCTGAGACCGCGCCGAGCCGCGAGTCGGTCATGGCGGTGATGCGCCGGGCGACGGACTTCATGACCGACAAGGTGGCCGTCAACGGCGGCTACGTCTGGTCCTACCTCGCCGACTTCTCGCGCCGCTGGGGCGAGATGGAAGCCTATCCGACCATGATCTGGACCCAGGCGCCTGGCACGCCGGAGATGGGCAGGTCTTTCTGGACGCCTATCATGCGACGGGAGACGAGGCCTATTACCGCGCGGCCGAGAAGGCGGCGGACGCCCTGGTCGCGGGCCAGCATCCCTCGGGCGGCTGGAACTACATCATCGATACGGCCGGCGAGGAGTCGATCCGGCGCTGGTACGAGACGATCGGCAAGAACGGCTGGCGACTGGAGGAATTCCAGCACTACTACGGCAACGCCACCTTCGACGACCACGCCACCATCGAGTGCGGCCGGTTCCTGCTGCGCCTGCATCTGGAGAAGGGCGATTCGAAGTATCGCAGGCCGGTCGACAAGGCGGTGAATTTCGTCCTCGAGAGCCAGTATCCGAACGGCGGCTGGCCGCAGCGCTGGCCCCGCATGGGCGAGTTCCGCAACCACGGACGCCCGGACTACACCGGCTACATCACCATGAACGACGAGGTGTCCGAGGAGAACATCCGCTTCCTGCTGCTGGTGCTGCAGCAGCTGAAGGACGAGCGGGTGCGGGCGCCGCTGGTGAAGGCGATGGAGCTGATCATCGAACTGCAGCAACCGCAGCCCACGCCGGGCTGGGCGATGCAGTACACGCTGGACCTCGATCCGGTGGCGGCGCGAACCTATGAGCCGCGGTCGATCACGCCGCACGGAACGGCGGCGGCGGTGACGCAGCTGCTCGATTACTATGAGCTGACCGGCGAGCCGAAATATCTGGCGCGGGTGGGCGAGGCGATCGACTGGATCGCCAGCGTCGAGCTGCCGCCGGAGAAGCGAGCCTCCGACGGGCGCAACTTCTACCGGAACTATGAGCCGGGGACCGGTCGCCTGATCGGGACGCATCGGCGGGGATCGAACGCCCAGAACGGTGAATACTGGTCCGATTTCGACACCAGCCGCGTCCGTCCCGAGAAGGTCATCGACGTGGCGGCGCTGAGAGCGCGATACGAGCGGCTGTCAGCCCTGTCGCCGGAAGAGGCGAGCCGCAATTCGGCGTTGCTGGGCCGCGGTCCTTTGCTTCTGCCGCGCTATGTGGTGACCCACGAGGTGGGCGGGTCCGACCTGAACGTGACAGAGGCGACGCGTCGGGCCGCGGGCGTGGAGACGCTGATCTCGCAGCTGAACGCCGAGGGCTACTGGCCTGTCGAACTGCGGACCACCAGCCACCCGTACAAGGGCGACGGACCCGCCGAACCGCCTCCAGGCTTCGTCGATCGCGGTCAGGTGGGCGACGAGTGGGACACCTCGCCGTTCACCGAGCCTACCGGGCCGATCGGTATCTCGACCGGGACCTACATCAACAACATGAGCCGGCTGATCCACTATCTGGCGGAGACGCGGGCCTAGCCGAACTCCACCAGCACGTCGTCGGCCGCGACGGGATCGCCGGCCTTGGCGCTAACGGCCTTCACGACGCCGTCGCGTTCGGCCTTGAGGATGTTCTGCATCTTCATGGCCTCGATGATGGCGACGGTTTCGCCCGACTTGACCTCCTGACCCACCGTTACCGGGATGGCGACGACCAGACCGGGCATCGGCGAGAGGATCTGTTTGGAGGTGTCGGCGGCCTGTTTCTCGGGCAGGCGGGCGTACAGGTCGGCGAGGCGGGGGCGAAGCACCCGAACACGGGCCCTGGCCGCGCGGTGGCGGATCGAGAAACCGTCGGCGACGCGGCCGACCTCCGCGGTGAAGGGCTCGCCGTCCAGCACGGCCTGAAACTGGGCCAGACCCGGCCGCCAGTCGATGTCGGACAGGCGCGCATGACCGCCGCCGGTGAAGGAGAGCAGCAGGGCTTCGTCCTCGTCGTAGGACAGGGTCACGCCGTGCGGCGTCTTGTCGATCAGCACGACCCAGTCGGTGCGATCCGAAGGGTCGCCGTCCTGTTCGGCGATGATCTCGTTCATGGCCACGGCGGCGGCGACGATGATGTGGACCTGCGAGGGCGACGGCGTCAGGCCGTGGAAGCCGTCCGGGAACTCGTCCTTGATGTAGCTGGTCGAAAGCTGGCCGGAGCGGAAGCGCGGCTGGTCCATGACGGCGGCGAGGAAGGGCACATTGTGGCCGAGGCCGGATAGGTGGGTGTTCTCCAGCGCGCGGGCCATGCCGTCGAGGGCGGCGTCGCGGGTTTCGCCCCATGCGCACAGCTTGGCGATCATGGGGTCGTAGAACATGCTGATCTCGTCGCCCTCGCGGACGCCGGAATCGTTGCGGACGGTGTAATCGCCCTGATCGCCTTCTTCGGGCTGTTCATAGCGGACAAGGCGACCGATGGAGGGCAGGAACCCGCGGTAGGGATCCTCGGCGTAGATGCGGCTCTCGATGGCCCAGCCGTTGATGGCGAGATCCTTCTGTTCGAAGGCGAGTTTCTCCCCCCAGGCCGAGCGGATCATCTGTTCGACCAGATCGACGCCGGTGATCAGTTCGGTGACCGGGTGCTCGACCTGAAGACGGGTGTTCATCTCGAGGAAGAAGAAGGACTTGTCCTGCCCGGCCACGAACTCGACGGTCCCGGCGGAGTCATAGTTCACAGCCTGGGCGAGAGCGACGGCCTGCGCGCCCATGGCCATGCGAGTGGCCTCGTCGAGGAGCGGGGAAGGGGCTTCCTCGATGACCTTCTGGTTCCGGCGCTGGATCGAGCATTCGCGCTCGAACAGGTGGACGACGTTGCCGTGCTTGTCGCCCAAGACCTGAATCTCGATGTGGCGCGGGTCGATAATGAACTTCTCGAGGAAGACCCGGTCGTCGCCGAAGGCGTTCAGCGCCTCGGCCTTCACCGCGGCGAAGCCCTCGGCCATGTCGTCGTCGCCGTGGGCGACGCGGATGCCCTTGCCGCCACCGCCGGCCGAGGCCTTGATCATCACCGGATAGCCGATCTCGCGGGCGATCTTCACCGCCTCCTCGGTCGACTCGATCAGGCCCATGTGGCCGGGAACGGTCGACACGCCTGCCTCGGCCGCGAATTTCTTGGAGGTGATCTTGTCGCCCATGGCGTCGATCGCCTCGGGGTTCGGACCGATGAAGGCGATGCCCTCGGCCTTCAGCCGACGCGCGAAGCCGGCGTTCTCACTCAGGAAGCCGAAGCCGGGGTGCACGGCCTCTGCGCCCGTCTGCTTGACGGCGTCCAAGATTTTGTCGGCCAACAGGTAGGACTGGTTGGCCGGCGCCGGACCGATCAGCACGGACTCGTCGGCCATCTCGACCGCGAGCGAACCGGCGTCGGCCTCGGAATAGACCTGCACCGTCCGGATGCCCATCTTCCGGCAGGTCTTGATGATACGGACGGCGATCTCGCCTCGGTTGGCGATCAGGATCTTCTTGAACATGGGCTTCCGGTCGTCGTGGCTTCGCCCCGATTAGGCCGCGATGTCCGTCGAGTAAACATGAGGGGCGGTCCGTCGCACCGGTTCGGGGTTGGCAAGCCCCTTACCGATGGGGTTTATAGCCGCCACCTCTCCGTTAACCGGCTCTGGAGCCCGACTGTATGTCCCGTTTCCTTACCGCCGCCGCTACGGCGGCTCTTGTCATGGTCGTCGGCGTCGGCTCCGCGATCGCCCAGGACTTCCGTAGTCTCGCCAGTCAGGACCTTCAGGCGGCGCATGACGAACTGGCGGCGGAGCACCCGGCCCCCGTGGTCGGCGGCGCTGCGGCCCAGAGCTTCAACGCGTGGCTGGACACCGGCCTGCAGCAAGCCATGGCCAAGGTTGGTCAGGTTAACAGCGGCTCCAGCCACGCCTACCTTCTGCGCTATTACGCCGCCGGGTTCCGGGATTCCAACATCACGGCGCGGGCCAGCTACGACACGCCGGAGACGCGCTTCTTCGCCACCAACTGGCCCGGCTTCGCCACCGGCTGGCGTAACGGCGAGTATGTCGTGACCTATGTCCAGCCGGGCGTGCGCAACACGCCGCCGCTGGGCGCCGTCGCCACCGAGTGCAACCTGACTCCGATCGAGGAATACGCCCGGTCGAAGCTGGACCTCTGGGAAGGCGACCTGAACAGCGAGGCCGGCCGCGTGACGACCGCGCCTTATCTGCTGTGGAACCGAAACAACCCGTTCGTGAACGGCCTGCCTTCGATCTGCAAATTCCGCGTTGGTCGTCGTGAGCGCGAGTTCGAGCTGAAGCCGCAGCCTGCGACGCCGGCCAACCTGGAGGCCGCCTATCGCGCCACCGTCTACACCGCCGGGGCGACGCCGCTGTCGATCGAGACGGTCAACGGTCGTCCGTGGGTGAACGTCCACTCGTTCTCCGACGACGCGGGCTGGGATGCATTCAACGCCCAGCTGGCCGAACAGGCGGCGGCGCTGCGCGGCCCGCAAGGCTTCGTGCTGGATCTGCGCGGAGCCGCCGGCTCGTCGAACCTCGGTTCCAGCGCCCGCGGCTACGGCGCCGTGAACCGCATCTGGACGCCCGAGTTCGCCCAGAGCAAGCAGCCGAGCGGTCAGGACTTCACCTACCGCGCATCACCGAAGACCCGCGAGTGGTACAACGTCGTCATCGGCCGGATGCAGCAGGACGCCCGCTTCGTCTATGAATCGCCGCAGGTGATCGAACAGACGCAGGCGATCCTGGCCGGCTTCGACGCCGCCATCGCCGCCGGGCAGACGACCTTCAACCTCCCGGCCCCGGCCTCCGCCACCGACACGGGCGCGGCCAATCCGGTTCAGGGTCCGGTCGTGGTGCTGGTCGACGCCAGCTGTGGCGGGGGCTGCCTCGACACCGTCGACCTGCTGAGCCGTCTGCCGAACGTCCGGATCGCCGGTTCGCCGACGCCGCCGGATTCGATCTTCATCGAGCAGACCGTCAGCCGCCTGCCGTCGAACTATGCGGACCTCAGCTACGGTCACAAGGCCTGGACCTCGCGGGAGCGCGGCAACAACCAGCCGTTCACGCCCGGACAAGGCCTCGCTTACACGGGCAACCCGACCGACGAGGCCGCGGTGAGGACCTGGGTCGCCACCCTGTTCCAGTGAGAACAGGCTGAAACCAGCAGGACGGCCGGACGAGGTGGAACCCTTGTCCGGCCGTTCCTATTTGCACGACATGACCGACATCCAGACCACCGCCCCGACCCGTTCTCCTTCCGGCTATGACCTGACTCCGCCCGATGACGCGGAACGGTCGCGGCTGGAGGCTGACCTGTCGCCGGAGGAGAAGCGGGTCCTGCTTTCCCACGGCACCGAGGCGCCGTTTTGCGGCACCCTGCTGGGCGAGAAGCGGGCAGGGGTCTTCTGCTGTCGCGAGTGCGGCCTGCCGTTATTCCGCGCCGCGACCAAGTTCGAGAGCGGCACGGGCTGGCCCAGTTTCACACAGCCAGTGGACGAGTCGCATGTGAAGGCGATCACTGACCGGTCCTACGGGATGGTCCGGACCGAGACCCAGTGCGCCCGCTGCGACAGCCATCAGGGGCACGTGTTCGCGGACGGCCCGCCGCCGACCGGACTGCGCTACTGCATCAACTCGGTGGCCCTGTCCTTCGTAGCTGAGGGCGAGGCGCTGCCGGACCCATTGGGGCGCGGCGACGGAAACGCCTGACCTTGGCCGCATTTGAGGCTAGGGTGATCCGCCAAGGAGTGCAGTGATGCTGATTTCCGCGATGGTGCTGGCTTTGCTGGCGACGGGCGATCCGGACGGCGTCATTGCGACGGCTTCGGCCACGCCGGTCGATCTGACCGCGAACACGCCGGTCGAGGCGCCCAGCGTCAGCGAGTCGATCCAGTCCGCTCATGGCCTGACCACCGAACAGCAGATCGATCGCTGGATTTCCGCCGGACCCGCGCGACCGGTGGATGAAATGCCGGGCCTGACCCCTTGGGTCGACGATCGCAAACCGCACGGCGAAGTCTTCGCGGGCATCGGCACCGGCGGTTATCGCAACTACGGCGGCACGGTATCCATGCCCATCGGCGAGACGGGTCGTCTCGATCTCAGCTACAGCCAGACCGAGAACGGCTACGGCTATGCGTACGACCCTCGTTATTCGTACGGGGGCGGGTACGGATATCGGTCATTCGACGACGGCTATGTCGTTCCGACGGGCCGTTCGCAGAGCTTCGGCCTGTCTTTCGAATCGGATAGCCGGAGATCAAATCGCTCCCCGGGTGCTTGGACTGCGCCGGCGGCCCGGGAGCGGCCGGCGCCCTGAGGCGGAAAACAAAAGGCCCGGTCGATCGACCGGGCCTTTCGATTGTGGTGGTGCCGCCGGGGGGAATCGAACCCACGACCTCAGCCTTACCAAGGATGCGCTCTACCACTGAGCTACGGCGGCGGAAACTGAGGAAGCGGCCGTATAGCCAAACCGAGTCAAAGGGGGAAGACCCGAAATCGGGCGCTTGCGGAAAAGTTTGCGCGGGGGTCATCATCGACCCATGGACGAGTCGGACACCGCCCCGCCGCACCCCCAGACCCCGAAGCCCGCGCCGTCGCCCCAGGACGTCGCGAAGACCGAGCGGGCCCGTCGCCTTGCATCAGCGCTGCGCGACAACCTGCGACGGCGAAAGCTTGCGCCGCCCGCCCGGCCCGCAAAACCGAGCAACTGAAAGTCATCGGTCTTCCCCGGACCGCCCTTCCGCTCGACGGGGCGTCCGCGCTAGATAGCCGATCCTCCGGCGCCCCGCCGGCGCCTGACGAGACGACATGGACAGCATCGCCATCATCGGGGGCTCGCCCCTCAACGGTTCGATTCCGATCAGCGGGGCCAAGAATTCGGCTCTGAAGCTGATGGCCGCGTCCATACTGACCGACCAGCCGCTGCGCCTGACCAACATGCCCCGGCTGGCTGACACCAAGTTTCTGGGCAAGCTGCTGCGCGCGCTGGGTGTCGAGGTCACCGAGAACGGCCACGGAGGCGAGCAGGAGACGTTGTTCCACGCGGCCGAGATCACCTCGACCTTCGCCCCCTACGATCTGGTTCGCCAGATGCGTGCGAGCTTCAACGTGCTCGGTCCCCTGCTGGCCCGGACCGGCCATGCCAAAGTGTCCCTGCCGGGCGGGTGCACCATCGGGGCGCGGCCGGTCGACCTTCACCTCGACGCGCTGAGCCGACTGGGCGCGGCGATCGAGCTGGAAGAAGGCTATGTTTCGGCCACGGCGCCCAAGGGGCTGCGGGGCGCGGAAATCGAATTCCCGTTCGTATCTGTCGGTGCGACCGAGCACGCCATGCTGGCGGCTGTACTGGCCGAGGGGACAACGGTGCTGCGTCGCGCCGCCATGGAGCCGGAGATCGGCGATCTGGCCCGGTGCCTGACCGCCATGGGCGCGAAGATCGACGGAATCGACACCGACGTCCTGACCATCTCCGGCGTATCCTCGCTGAACGGAACCGACTGGTCGGTCATTCCCGACCGGATCGAAATGGGCTCGTTCGCCGTCGCCGCCGCCATGGCGGGCGGTGAGGTGCGGCTGACGAAGACGCGGGCCGACCTGATGACCGCCTTGACCGAAAAGATGGTGGAGGCCGGGGTCGATATCTCGCCGACCGGCGACGGCGTCGTCGTGCGTCGCGATCCGGGCCAGCGACTGAAGGCGGTGAATGTCACGACCGAGGTCTACCCGGGCTTCGCCACGGACCTGCAGGCCCAGTTCATGACCCTGATGACGACGGCCGAAGGCGAGAGCGTCATCCGCGAGAACATCTTCGAGAACCGCTTTATGCACGCACCGGAACTGGCCCGGCTGGGCGCTGATATTCACGTCGGGGCTGGCGAGGCTGTGGTGAAGGGCGTTCCTGCCCTGCACGGCGCGCCGGTCATGGCGACCGACCTTCGCGCCTCGGTCAGCCTCGTGATCGCCGGTCTTGTAGCGGAGGGCGAGACGACAGTCGGTCGCGTCTATCATCTGGATCGCGGTTTCGAGCGTTTGGAAGAAAAGCTGGGCGCCTGCGGGGCCCGGATCCGACGCATCACAGGCGAGGCGGATGAGCACTGACGCGGTCATCGAGACCCAGGACGAGACCCCGGTGAAGACGCCGGTCGAGCCGCTGCGCCTGCTGGCGGAGGATGCGGACGACCTGCAGATCATCTCGGCCGCGCTTCAGGATGCGATCCTGCGTCCGGTGGACATCGTCTGGGAGCCGGCCGCGCGTCGGGTCACGCTGGCGCTGAGCCGGTTCTGCTGGGAGTGCGGCGGGACGCGGGTGATGGCGGCGATGCAGTTCGGCGACGTGCTGGCGGTGAAGAGCCGCCGCCTGCCGCGTGGACCCGAGGCGGCGCTGGAATTGCTGGCCATGGACTTCATGCCGGACGAGGCGCCCGGCGGACGGGTGATCATGATGTTCGCCGGCGGCGGAGACCTGCGGATCGACGTGGAATGTCTCGACGCCGTGCTGACCGACCTGTCGGAACGCTGGCCGGCCCGGATTGCGCCGACCCATCTGGGCGGGGAAGGCGAGGGCGCGTGAGCGATCACCGCCTTAGCTCGGTCGAGCTCGATTCCAGCCTGCCCGCGCCGAACGTCGAGATCGAGAGCGACCGACAGCGCGCCATGGCCGACCTGATCGGCAGCAACACCTTCGAGCCTGAAGGCGCGGAGCGCGGGCCTTACGCGCTGAAGATGTCGTCTCAGGATGGACGGCTGGTGCTGGACATCACCGGACCGGACTTCGCCCGCACGCACGGTCTGTCGATGTCGTCGCTGAACAAGGTGATCCGCGACTACATCGAGATCTGCGACAGCTACTACGAAGCCCTGCGTGGCACGTCTGCGTCGAAGATCGAGGCGGTCGATATGGGGCGGCGTGGTTTGCACAACGATGGCGCGGACCTGCTTCGATCGCGTCTGAACGGCAAGGTGACGCTGGACCATGAGACCGCGCGACGTCTGTTCACGCTGGTGACGGCGCTCTATCGCCGCTGAACTCGACTATCGAAGCATTTTGGTGCATAGCGCCGCACCTTCACGCGCGCTTCCGCCCGGCGCGCGTCCGATTCGCATTCACGGGGCGTGAGAGGCCGCATGGCTAAGGAAGAACTGCTCGAGTTTCCCGGCACCGTCAGCGAACTGCTGCCGAACGCCACGTTCCGCGTGACGCTTGAGAACGACCACGAGATCATCGCCCACACCGCCGGCAAGATGCGCAAGAACCGCATCCGCGTGCTGGCCGGGGACAAGGTGCTGGTCGAGATGACGCCCTATGACCTGACCAAGGGCCGCATCACCTACCGCTTCAAATAAGACCGGTGGCTACGCGGCCCGAACTGGTGCTGGCGTCCGCCAGCCCTCGTCGCGTGGAGCTGCTGGGGCTGATCGGGATCACGCCCGATCGCGTGGACCCCGCTGATATCGATGAAACGCCGCTGAAGGGCGAGACGCCCGCCCGGCTGGCCGCCCGTCTGGCGATCGGCAAGGCGCAGGCGACAGCCGCGCGTGCGCCTGACGCGGTTGTGCTTGCCGCAGACACTGTGGTGTCGGTCGGGCGTCGCTTCCTTGAGAAAGCCGCCGACGAGGCGGAAGCGATCCGCTTCCTGGAACTGCTCTCGGGCAGGGGACACCGCGTCTATACCGGCGTGGCCGTTGCGCAGGGCGGTGCGGTTCGGCATCGGGTCGTCGAGACGCGGGTGACCTTCAAGGTTCTCTCTCCCTCCGAGATCGCCGCATACGTCGCCTCGGGAGAATGGCGCGGCAAGGCTGGCGGGTATGGCATTCAGGGTCGCGCGGGCGCCTTCGTCGCGCGACTCGTGGGCAGCTACCCGGCCGTCATGGGCCTGCCGCTCCCCGAGACGCTGAACCTGTTGGCCGGGGCGGGCTGGCGGCCGTGACCGTCGAGGTCTTTCTGGACGACACCCCCGGCGAGGTCCGCGGGATTGTCAGACGGAACGGGCGGCCCGCACATCTGCTGATACATAGAGAGAGCGATGTCCCGGCGTTTCGGCTGGGTGCGCGGTCCGTCGGCCGGGTCGTGCGCGTCGAACCGACCTTGGCCGCAGCGTTTGTGGACCTGGGCGTCGGGGAGCCTTTCGGCTTTCTGCCGCTGAAGAAGAGCGATCGCCTGATAGAGGGCCACAAGGTCGAGGTTGAGGTGATCGCCGAACCCCGCGACGGGAAGGGGCCTGCGCTGCGGCGCGTGGCGGAAGCTGCGGGTCAGCCGGGCCTGATCGCCGCAGGGCCGGGCGTCGAAGAGCGCATGGCCGAACTGGCGCCGGGCGTCACGCCGGTGACGGGCGCCGACGCGATACTCGCCGGTCTGGAAGCCGAGGAAGAGGCGCTGGCTTCGCATCACAGTTTCCGAAGTGCGGGCATTGATCTGTCCGTTGAGCGGACGCGGGCGCTGGTGGCCGTCGACATCGACCATGCGCCCACGCCGGGCCGGGATGGCCGGCGCGACAAGGCGTCCGCCAATCGCGAGGGGCTTATACAGGCCGCCCGCCTGATCGGTCTGAAGGGATGGGGCGGGCTGGCGGCTGTTGATCTGGTGGGGGTCGGCCATGACGGGGCGGCGCTGGCTGCGATGACCCGGGACGCGTTTTCGACGCCGGGCGCAGTGGCGGGGCCGGTCAACCGGTTCGGCGTGCTGATGCTGTCCCTGCCGTGGCGAACCATGCCTTTCGAATCCCGGATGCTGGACAGTGAAGGTCGCCGGACGACCGAAGCCGTCGCGATCGATGCGACCCGTCGTCTGCGTCTGGCGATGGCGGAGGATCGGGCCAGTCCCTATCTGACGGTGTGCTGCAGCCCTGCGATCGCCGCCTTGGCCGAGCCGCTGGTGGCGCGGCTGGGGCCCCGGGCGCGCCTTCTGGCTGACCCGAAGCTGGGCCTATGCGAACTGCGTATCAATTCAGGCTGAAACAGCATGGCTGACTGTCCCATCTGCAAACGTCCGGCGACGGATCCCAAATACCGGCCGTTCTGTTCGAAACGATGCGCCGATGTCGATCTTCAACGGTGGTTCACGGGCGGCTACGCCATCCCTGACAGCATCGACGAAGCCTCGTTCGAGGATGGCGATAAAGACTGAAAACCTGCGCTTGCCTCGCCGCAGACGCTCGCCTATAGACGCCGCTCCCGCGAGCAAACGCGCGCCTGGGTAGCTCAGTTGGTAGAGCAGCGGATTGAAAATCCGCGTGTCGGTGGTTCGAATCCGCCCCCAGGCACCATTGCCCGTTATTCCATTGCAAAAATGGGGTGCGGGCCATCATGAAATTGTCGCTTTCGACCTGAAACACTGGCCCTGAGGGTCGATGTTCCCCCGACATGGGAGAAAGCGGACCTCCGCACTTGACGCTCTGGTAACCGTTCGCCAAAGGAGCTTGACCGCTTTTCCTGACGAGCGTGTCGAAAGGGCACGGGAACCGGTTTCCCGAGCGCAATCGCACCATTCCAGCGGCCTTCGGCAACTGGAAACGTCAGGGAGCGTTCCGCAGATTGGGGGTCGACGACTCCCAGCGCTGCGACCGAGATTTTCATCGAGCGTCCCGTCCCTGGCGGGGCTCTCATGGGTTCCACGAGTCAGACCAATGCAGGGAACTGGCGAACTATGATCACCATCAAGAAGACCAACATCCTCCTGGCTATGGCCGGCGCCGCCGTGCTCATGGCCGGTTCGCCCGCTCTCGCGCAGGATCCCGCGGCTCCGGCCACGACCGCTCCGGCCGCCTCGACCGCCCCGGCGGCCTCGACCGCTCCGGTTGCGGCCACCCCGGCTGCTCCGGCCCCCGAAACCGTCGCTGAGGCTGAAGGCGGCCACAGCGGCAAGCTGACCCTGTCGTCCATGTTCATGGACGCCGGCATCGTCGTTAAGGTCGTCATGATCGGCCTGATCCTGGCCTCGATCTTCTCGTGGGTCCTTCTGCTCATCAAACTGTTCGAGTTCGGCGCCCTCAACAAGAAGAGCGACGCCTTCCTCGAGTCCTTCCGCGGCGCCCGTACGATCGCCGACGCCCGCAAGATCGCGATGTCGGAAGAGTTCGAAGGCAACCCACTGGCCGACATGGCCGCCGCGGCGACCGACGAAGTCGAACTGTCGCGTCAGGCTGGCCTCTCGGTCACCGGCGAGCACGCTGACTCGGCTCTGTCCCGCGCCCAAGCCGCTGTGAACGCGGTTCAGTCGGGTCTGGCCAAGCGCCTGTCGGGCGGTCAGCAGTTCCTGGCGTCGGTCGGTTCGACCGGTCCGTTCATCGGTCTGTTCGGCACCGTGTACGGCATCATGGTGTCCTTCATCGGCATCGCGAACACCAACACGACCAACCTGGCCGTCGTGGCCCCGGGTATCGCCGAAGCCCTGCTGGCTACCGGTATCGGCCTCTTCGCCGCTATTCCGGCGGTTATCTTCTACAACTACTTCAACACCCGTATCGCGTCGTACGGCACCCGTTCGGACGGCTTTAACGCCGAGCTCCTGAACTTCGTGTCGCGTAACCTCGACAAGGGAGCGTAAGCAGCATGGCCGCCAAACTCTCAGGCGGCGGCGGTGGCAAGTATGCCATCCAGCAGAACAGCGAGATTAACGTCACGCCGTTCGTGGATATCATGCTTGTCCTGCTCATCATCTTCATGGTGGCGGCTCCGCTCGCCACCGTGTCGGTGGAGGTCAAGCTGCCGTCCGCGACCGTTCCTCCCCAAACGTCTCCGCCCAAGCCGTTCTACATTTCGATCCAGAACAATGGCCGGACCTATATCGGTGATGGCGAGGTCGACATCGACAGCGTCGGATCCGAGCTGCTGAGCCTGATCGGAAACAAGACCCCGTCTGACGAGCGGATCTTCATCCGCGCCGACCAGACGACCCGGTACGGCGATTTCATGCAGGTCATGAATTCGCTCCAGGACAGCGGCTTCTATAGCGTCGCCCTGGTCGGCGAAGACCAGTCGAACAAGTAGGAGCGGCGAATGAGCGAAGTCGAATATCACCGCAGTCTCTACGACCCGCCGAAGCCGAAAGGCTTCATGGGGGTTCCGACCCACATCGTGCTGATCAGCTTGCTGGTCGTGGTCGTTCTGTTCGCGCTGCTGATCGCCTACATCATCAACCAGCAGTTCACCATGAAGCAGGTGACCTACTCGGATGATTCTGTGGACGTCGAGCTGATCGAACCGATCCCGCCGCCTCCGCCGCCTCCGCCTCCGCCGCCTCCGCCGCCGGACGCTGCGCCGCCGCCGCCGAAGCTTCAGGTCCGTGTCCCGGCCCCGATCCCGACGCAGATCCCGGTGCCGCCGCTTCCCGTGCCGCCGACGCCCAAGGAAGACCGTATCGAATCGACCATCCCGCCAGGACGTGTCGATGGTCCGGTCACCCCGCCGGCCCCTCCGGCTCCGGCCCGGCCGGCCACGATCACCAACGTGACGTGGCAGCGCCAGCCGGCTCCGGAATTCCCGGAGCGGGCGCAAAGCCGAGGTATCGAGTCGGGCACTGTTCAGATGCTCTGCACGGTCAACGCCAACGGTTCTGCCTCGAACTGCAGCGTTGTCTCGGAGGATCCGAGCGGCGCCGGGTTCGGCCAGGCGGCTCTCCGGTCTATGTCTCGCGCACGGTTTGCTCCGCGCACCGTCGATGGCGTCGCTTCTGGTGGTCAGGCACGGTTCAATATCCGGTTCCGTCTGCCGGAGTAGTTCCGGACCCAAAGTCTCTACGAGCGCCCCGACCGAAAGGTCGGGGCGTTTTCGTTTGGGCGGCCGAGCCCATTGTTTCACGGATAGCCAATTATGCGGGCAGGGCGCTTGATCGAGAGGACGGCCGGAGCTACAGACGCCGCTCGCGCGGATATGTGCAGCCTTAGCTCAGTTGGTTAGAGCGCCGGTTTGTGGAGCCGGAGGTCCTCAGTTCAAACCTGAGAGGCTGTACCATCCCCGCCTGATCGGAGGCGAAATGCGCATGACGGATGCGTCTCCGACCTGGGATCCCCAACAGTATCGACGCTATGAGGCCGAACGGGATCGTCCCGCGCTGGACCTGCTGCTGCGCCTGCCGTCTGATATGGACCCGCGGGAGATCTGGGACCTAGGATGCGGCGCGGGCAAGCACGCGGCTCTTCTGAAACGACGCCATCCCGAAGCTCGCGTGCAAGGTCTCGACCTGAGCACCGAAATGCTGGATCAGGCGACAGCCTTGCCGGTCGACGTGGAGTGGCGGCATGGCGGCATCGCTGACTGGACGCCCGAGGCGCCGGTCGATCTGATCTTCACCAACGCCGCGCTGCAATGGCTGCCAGATCATGAGACCCTGATTCCAAAGCTGGCGAAGGCTCTGGCTCCGGGCGGGGTGCTGGCGATCCAGGCGCCGGTGGCACAGGGCACGGCGCACCACATGGCCATAGCCGGGACGGTGGAGACCGGACCGTGGGCGAACCTGCTTTCGGGCGCCCGCCCTGTCTCGCCGCTGCTTTCGCCTGAAGCCTATTACGACCTGCTGGCCCCGGTCTGCGACGCGATCGATATCTGGGCGACGACCTATCAGCACGTCCTGTGGGGCGAGGATCCGGTGCTGGAGTGGGTGAAGGGAACGGCGTTGCGGCCGTACCTGTCGCGTCTCGCTGATCCGGCTATGCGGGCGGATTTCCTTTCCGCCCTGGGCGAGCGGCTGCGGCGGGCTTTCCCCGTCCGCGCCGACGGATCGACCCTGCTTCCGTTTCCCCGTCTGTTTCTGGTAGCGCAGCGACGCTTCGACGGCGAAGGCCGCTGACGGGGCCGTCAAGGGCAGCGAGCGCCTCCTTCATCGCGCGATAGCCGGCCTCGACCGCGGGGGTGAAGGCCTTCCAGTCGCGGATGTCGACGCCGTCCGGCGTGGGCTGAACCAGCAGGTCCGTCGCAGCGCGGGAGGTTTCCAGATCGGCATCGGTCGTCAGGGTCGCGGCCCGCATCAACACCGACACGATCGGCGGCCCGCGACGCCACGCGCCGGTCGCCAGCAGTCGCCACAGGCCCGGCGGGTGTTCGATCATCTCGGGATCGACCCCGCGCGCTTCCGACATGTCGATGCCGACGATCGGGCCGGCGTTCATCTGACGCATGACCTCGGCGGGGAAGTTCTTCAGCACGGCGCCGTCGACCAGCACCTGACCGTCGATGACCACCGGCGGCATGACGCCGGGGATGGCGATCGACGCCCGCATGGCCCGGCGCATCAGG
This sequence comes from Brevundimonas sp. NPDC092305, assembly GCF_044755415.1. Lineage (NCBI taxonomy): Bacteria > Pseudomonadati > Pseudomonadota > Alphaproteobacteria > Caulobacterales > Caulobacteraceae > Brevundimonas > Brevundimonas sp. NPDC092305. The sequence goes on from NZ_JBIVQY010000001.1 coordinate 666,962, forward strand.
CCGCGGCGATGCACCTCGATCTTGCCCGTCGTCAGATTGGTGGAGACGGCGAAGAACGGCCGCTCCAGATCGGCCAGATCGATGTCGCCGTAGGCCTCCTCAAGCAGGCGGCCCACCTTGCGCGCCCGGGTCATGGCCAGAAGCGGGAAGGTGATGTCGGACAACGGATCGCTGTCGACAAAGGATTTCCGGATCCGCGCCTCGAGCTCTTCCTGCGACCAGCCCAGGGCCGGGCCAGCGGCGATCACCGCGCCCATGGAGGCTCCGCCGACGAAATCAATCGGCACGCCGGCTTCGCGCAGAGCCCTGAGGGCGCCGATGTGGGCGTAAGCCCTCGCCCCGCCGCCGGACATGACGACCCCGACCGCGCTGCCCGTTACGACTCGCGCCATCCGCTCGGCGTCGGCCTGATCGCCCTCGATGGCATGGAACCAACGTCCGGGCTGGATGGTGTCCAGCCAGATGTTGGTGTTGATCGGCCGCTTCATGCGCGGATCGCGAAGAAGGATCAGGTCAGTGCGACGCTGGGCGTCCAGCACCTGATTGTGCGGCATCGGCCGGTTAGGCGGGGCCATAAGGCCGCTTCCGACCACGAACAGGCGGTCGACCTGACGCGCGCAAAGGCTGGCCCAGGCCGGCTCGTCCTCTTCGGCGACATAGAGGACGAAGTCGTGGGCGTCCTCGACCCGACTGAACCACTCTGCGGCCGAGGCCAGGGCGGAATGGTCGATGACCTCGCAGGTGAAGCCGTCGGCGACGATGGCTTGGGCGATGCGTTCGACGAAGGCGCGGATCGGGCGGGGACGGGCTGACAGGAAGCCGAAGACGCTGGGATCGCCGCCGCCGCCGTCGCGCCGCTCGCGCGCTCGCCGGATCATCAGGCGCGACAGTTCGACCATCAGATCGGGCTCTGTGCGGGCCGCGTCGAAGAAGGCGTCACGGGGCAGGGCCAGCACCTCGGAATCGCGCAAGGCGACCACATCAGCGGTATGGGCGCCCCCGGCCAGCATGGCCATTTCGCCGACAGGCTCTCCCGGCCTGACGACGCCGATGAACTGGGGCGGCTGGTCGTTCTGTTCGCGTCGGAACACGCCCAGACGGCCCGCGCGGAGCAGGTAGAGGGTGTCCGCCTCCTCGCCCTCCGTGAACAGGGTCTCGCCGCCGGTCAGGGCGAACCAGCTGGCGCGATCGTTACGCCCGCCGTCGAAGATGCGGTTCAGGGCGTTTTCCAGTCGGTCGGAGCGGACAGGGGCCATGCGACCTGCTTAAGCCTTGCCGTGAGTTCGCGCGAGGGTCATCCGAACGGCTTGAAGGCTCGACCGCCGGCATCGTTCCGTCCTAGCCTCAGGCGCATGACAGGCAACCGCAGACAGGTCATGGGCGCAGGCTTCGGCCTTGCCCTGACGGTCGCGATCCGGCCGGCGAAAGGGAGCGAAGAGGCGATGTACGGACTGATCGGACGGATGAAGGCGCAGCCGGGCCAGTGCGACGCTCTCGCCGCGATCCTGCTGGAGGGCACGGGCGCAATGCCGGGTTGCCTCAGTTACATCGTCGCTCGCGATCCGGCGGATGCCGACGCCCTGTGGATCACCGAAGTCTGGGACAGTCAGGCCAGCCATCGCGCCTCGCTGCAGCTGCCGGCCGTACAGGCCGCTATCGCGCGGGGGCGACCCCTTATCGCGGGTTTCGACGGCCAGACGGAGACAGAGCCTCTCGGCGGTGTCGGCCTGTAGCCTCACCAGGCGCCGAGCTCTCGCAGTTCGCGAGCCAGATCGTCCGGCAGGTCGGTGGCCTCCGCTGAGGACAGATCGACCGGCGCATCCTTGCCTTCCAGATAGCGCCACCCCTGAAATGGACGGCGGCCCAGCGGCGCGGTGCGGATGACGCACGGCTCCAGCGTGATCTCGCAGCGGCTGGCCTTGCCCTCGCCCAGCGTCTTCACGTCCAGGATCGGCTGGCGACAGGCGACGGTCCCCTTGATGACCCAGTACAGCGATCCGCCATCTTCCAGTTCTGTCGCGCGCTTCGGCGTCATGCGGGTGTGAACGATCAGCGGCTTGCCGTTCGAGGCCCGGTTCTCCAGCCATTCGACCTCGGAAACGCCGACGCAAAGCTTGATCATGTGGAGGGGCATATACGGCGAAGGTTCAATCAGGGGTTGGGAGACTTGAGGCGGGTTCCGGCGTAGGTCGGGGGCGGGCGGAGATCGAATCTGTGTACGGGCTTATCACCAGAGTTACCGCGAAACCGGGCCAGCGCGAGGTGTTGGCGCAGCTCCTGATCGGCGGCCTTTCCCATCGACCCGGCTGCCTCATCTATGTGGTGGCCGAGGACCCGCAATCCAGCGCCGATCTGTGGGTGACCGAGGTCTGGGTCGATGAGGCCGCGCACAAGGCGTCGCTGACCGCGCCCGAGATCAAGGCCTTCACCATCCGCGGCTGGCCCATGGTGGCGGGCATGGAGGACAGCGTGATCACGCGGCCGCTAGGCGGTCTGGGTCTGGACTAGGCGGCCTCGTCGCGCCCTATCCGGCATTAGTCGCAATGAATTTGTTCATGTCCAGATGACCTTGCAGGCCGACGGCCAAGCTTGCTGTTGAGCCGGGGTCGATCTCATGGACATGTCTCGTCGTACGTTTGGTCTCGCTGCCGCGGCGCTGACCCTTCCCGCTCCCGTGTGGGCAGCGACGCCGGGCAAGACGACGCTTGAGTTCATGAGCAGCCCGTTGGGCGACTATCTGCACGTCCTGTTGGTGCGTGCCGACAAACCGGCGCTTCCGGTTTTCAGGCCGGATGGCTTTCCAGCGGCTCCCGAGCCAGGCATTCTGGCGTCTATCCCGGAGCGCGTCGCACGTCAGCAGTTGACGGCTTACGATGACGTCGAGCCCCTCATCCGCGCACATGTCAGCCGTGGACTGGAAGCAGGCGAGGCCGCGTCGGCCATGGCGGAGCTCGCGCCTTCGTTTGAGTACCTCAGGCTTGGGAAACCGTTCTACGAAGCCTTCGAGGCTTACTGGCGCGAAAATGTGCAGGCGTTGTCCCAGGCCCAGATCAGCGAGTGGCGCCTCCAGAACGAGCAGCATGGGCTTCTTGATAGACTGGCCACCCTGCATCGACTGCCCGGGTTGAAGGTCGATGCGCTGCCTGTGGTCGCCATGCCATTCCACGCGTCGGGGAGCGGCACCGTCGACCCTCCCGGTGTGTACTCCAGCCTGTCGCGCCGTCCGAACCTCGGCTGGTTTCTCGGTCATGAGGCGACCCATCTAATCTGGAGCGGCGCGACGGGAACCGAGTGGGAAGCCCATCCACTGGCGTCTCGGGCTCGCGCGCTCGCGGAGCCACGCTCTATCGATCTGGAAGAGATCGCGTGCCTTCTCATGCAGGTCGCGCTGCCGCAGTCGTGCGGCATGATCCCTGCGGACTACCGGATCTCGGCGGCATTCCCCGATGGGGGGATGAAGCGGTTGCTGGGATCTCTGGAAGAAAATCTGACGATCTATCAAACAGACGCCGTCCGCTGGCCGACGCTGATCGACTATGTGCTCGAGACCAGTCTGACGGCGCTGGCCTAGACCGCCTCCACCTTCGCCAGCACGGCGTCTGCGCCGACCTGATCGCCGACCGCGAAGGCGATTTCGCCGACGACGCCGTCGAAGGGGGCGGTGAGGGCGTGTTCCATCTTCATGGCTTCGAGAACGATGACAGGCTGGCCCTTCGTGACCGTGTCGCCGGCCTTGGCGGGCGTGGCGACGATCTTGCCGGGCATGGGTGCGCGCAGCGAGCCGTCGGAGGCGGGGCCGGATGAGCCGCCGGTCGCGCCGCGCGGCTTCCAGCTGACCAAGACGGTCTCGCCGTCCGCGAACAGCAGTTGGTCGTCGTTTTCGCCATAGGCCCAGGCGAAGGGCCGGCCGTCGACAGTGATGACATCGGGGCCGACATCGACGATGGCGGCGCTGTCGCCTTCGCCGATGCGCCAGCCGCCGCTGGCGAGGTGGGCGTTGACGACGCCTGTGACGGACCGGCCGTTGACGAAGGCGCGCTGCTGCGCGTGGTCGGGGCCGTTCAGGCGGAAGCCGTAGCCGGCGCCCGGCGCGCCCTGCCACGGTGAGCGATGGTCGCCCGAGCGTGGATGGTTGCGGTCGTAGAGGACGTCTTCCGCGGCCAGGCCGAGGGCGGCGATATCGACGATCGGGTCGGCGGCCGGCAGCAATGTCGCCTCTTCCGCTGCGATGAAGGCCGTGTCGACGTCGCCCTCGACGAAGCGTGGATGGTCGAGGCAGCGAGCGAGGAAGGCGGCGTTGGTGCGGACGGGCCAGACCTCGACCGAGCGACAGGCCTCGGCCAGATGGCCGGCGGCAGCTTCGCGCGTGTCTTCATGAACGATCAGCTTGGCGATCATCGGATCGTAGAACTGGCTGACCTCGCCGCCCTGTTCGACGCCGGTGTCGACGCGAATGTCCTCAGGCAGTTCGAAATGGGTCAGCGGGCCGATGGAGGGCAGGAAGCCGTTCGCGGGATCCTCTGCATAGAGGCGGGCCTCCATGGCCCAGCCGTTCATCGGGATGTCGGCCTGCTTCAGCGGCATCGGCTCGCCGGCGGCGACGCGGAATTGCCACTCGACCAGATCGACGCCGGTGATGCTTTCGGTCACCGGATGTTCGACCTGAAGGCGGGTGTTCATTTCCATGAACCAGATGCGGTCGGCCTTCAGGCCATCGGACGCGTCGGCGATGAACTCGATGGTGCCGGCGCCCTGATAATCGACAGCGCGGGCGGCGCGGACGGCGGCTGAGGTGACGGCCTTGCGCGTGGCGGCGTCCATGCCGGGGGCGGGGGCTTCCTCGATGACCTTCTGGTGGCGGCGCTGCAGGGAGCAGTCCCGCTCATGGAGGTGGACGACCTCGCCGTGGCTGTCGCCGAAAACCTGCACCTCGATATGGCGCGGGCGGGTGATGTAGCTCTCGATCAGGACGCGCGGGTCGCCAAAGGAGGACTGGCCCTCGCGCTGGGCCGAGGCGAGGCCGGACGCGAAGTCCTCGGCGCGCTCGACCAGCTTCATCCCCTTGCCGCCGCCGCCGGCGACGGCCTTGATCAGGACGGGGTAGCCGATGCGGGCGGCCTCGGCGGTCAGGGTTTCGACCGACTGGTCCTCGCCCTGATAGCCCGGGGTGACAGGCACGCCGGCCTCGATCATCAGCTTTTTCGCTGCGTCTTTCAGGCCCATGGCGCGGATGGCGGCGGGAGGCGGGCCGATCCAGACGAGACCGGCGGCCATGACGGCCTCGGCGAAGTCGGCGTTCTCGGACAGGAAGCCATAGCCGGGGTGGATTGCCTCGGCGCCAGTCTGTTTCGCGGCGGCGAGGACCTTGTCTGCGACGAGGTAGGACTCGCGGGCCGGCGCCGGGCCGATCAGGACAGCGTCATCGGCCTCGCGCACATGCAGGGCCTCGGCGTCGGCCTCGGAATAGACGGCGATCGTGCGGATGCCCATCCGCTTGGCGGTGCGGAAAATGCGACAGGCGATCTCGCCACGGTTGGCGACCAGAACGGATTTGAACATGAGGGGTGCATAGCCCGTCTCCCGCACAGGGAGAAGGGAGGGCTATACCGCCCAGGTCGGCTTCCGTTTGGCAAGGAAGGCGCGGACACCCTCCTGACCCTCGTCCGAGACGCGGGCGCGGGCGATGCGGCGGGCGGTGTCGTCCATCAGGCCGCCGTCGATCTTGTGGCCCGAGACGTGGTGGACAAGGCGCTTGGCGTCGCCGATAGCGCCGGGGGCGCAGGCTTTCATCGAGGTTGCGAACTGACTGATGAAGCCGTCTATGCCAGCGGCGTCGTCGAGCACGTGGCCGATCAGGCCGAAGGACAGGGCGGCGTCGGCGTCGAACAGGTCAGCGGTCATGAACAGGGCGCGGGCGGTGCGGGCGCCGACGGCCTCGACCACATAGGGGGCGATGGTTGCGGGGATCAGGCCCAGCTTGACCTCGGAGAAGGCGAACTTCGCGCCCTTTACAGCCGCCGCCATGTCGCAGGCGGCGACGATGCCGGCCCCGCCGCCCATGGCCGCGCCCTCGACGAGGGCGACGGTCAGGGCCGGGACGTCGTGCAGGGCCTTCAGCATCCGCGCCAGACCCATGGCGTCGTCGCGGTTGTCGCTCTCGGACCACTCGGCGGCGTCGCGCATCCATTCCAGATCGGCCCCGGCGCAGAAGGTCCCGCCCGCGCCGCGGATGAAGACGACCCGGACGTGGTCGGCGCCGTGCAGGGTCTCGAACGCCTCATGCAGGGCGTTGATCATTACGGCGTTGAAGGCGTTGCGCTTGTCCGGGCGGTTCAGGGTCACGAAGGCCACGCCATCGGGGGTCGAGGCGATGTGGACCAGACCCTCGCCCAACTCGATCGTCGGCTCGATCTGCAGCGGGTGGGAGATCGAGTTGTCGACCACGGCGGCGTCGGTTTCGTCTGGCGTCGGCTGGGTCATGGCGGGCTCCTGTGGTTAGTCACCGTTCTAACGCGCGGGACGGCGAACGGAAGCGTCGGTGTTCGCGCCTCGTCCAGCTTGACATTAAGCCGCAGCAGTCCTTTGAATGTGCGCCAGTTTCGTAAGCTTATCCACAGGGGGGTGTTGTGGGTGCGTATCGGGGTGGGTCGAGTAAGGTAACGGCCGCGAAGGTCAGGATGGCGGAGGAGATCCGCCTTCATCTCTCACAATACGGCGGCGCGGCGCATCGCGATCTGGTGCTGGACCGGATCGTGTCCACCCGCCGCGCCAAGGGCAAGGACGCTGAGAAGGCGCGCCGACTGGCGCTGTCGGCGTTTGAGCTGCATCTGGAGCCCGCGCCCGAAAGCGGAGCGTGCAAGCTGTTCGCCCTGCCGCTGGGACCTGACTCGCGCCGGTGGGCGCTGGAGCGGGCGTAAGCCCCTCAGTCCGATCTACATACGGAAGACGCCGAAGTCCGTTTCCGGGATGGGGGCGTTCAGCGAGGCGCTTATCGCCAGACCCAGCACGTCGCGGGTCTGGACCGGATCGATGACGCCGTCGTCCCACAGGCGGGCGGTGGCGTACCAGGGACTGCCTTCGTCCTCATACTTCTGACGGATCGGGGCCTTGAAGGCCTCGGCTTCTTCCGGCGTCCAGGTGTCGGCGTCGCGGTGGACCGTTGCCAGCACGCTGGCGGCCTGTTCGCCGCCCATGACGCTGATCCGGCTGTTGGGCCAGGTGAACAGGAAACGGGGCGAATAGGCGCGGCCGCACATGCCGTAGTTGCCCGCGCCGAAGCTGCCGCCGATCAGGATGGTGAACTTGGGCACATTGGCGCTGGCGACCGCGGTGACCAGCTTGGCGCCGTTCTTGGCGATGCCCTCGGCCTCGTACTTCCCGCCGACCATGAAGCCCGAGATGTTCTGCAGGAAGACCAGCGGGATCTTCCGCTTGCAGGCCAGCTGGATGAAATGGGCGCCCTTCAGGGCGCTTTCGGAGAACAGCACGCCGTTGTTGGCGAGGATGGCGACCGGATAGCCCCAGATGCGGGCGAAGCCGCACACAAGCGTCGTTCCGTACAGCGCCTTGAACTCGTCGAACTCGGAGCCGTCGACGGTGCGGGCGATGACCTCGCGCACGTCGTAGGGGGCGCGGACGTCGTCGGGGATGATGCCGTACAGCTCTTCGGCCGGCAGGGCGGGAGCGCGGGGCTCACGCACGTCCAGCTGGACGTCCTTGACCGTGTTCAGGCTGGCGACGATGTCGCGGACGATCTCCAGCGCGTGCTCGTCGTTCTCGGCGAAGTAGTCGACGACGCCGGACTTCCTGCCGTGGGTCTCGGCGCCGCCCAGCTCCTCGGCCGAGATGACCTCGCCGGTGGCGGCCTTCACCAGCGGCGGGCCGGCGAGGAAGATGGTGCCCTGATTGCGGACGATGACCGTCTCGTCCGACATGGCCGGGACATAGGCCCCGCCGGCGGTGCATGAGCCCATGACGCAGGCGATCTGTGGGATGGCTTTCGCCGACATCCGCGCCTGATTGAAGAAGATGCGGCCGAAATGGTCACGGTCGGGGAAGACCTCGGCCTGATGCGGCAGGTTCGCGCCGCCGGAATCGACCAGATAGACGCAAGGCAGGTTGTTCTGCTCGGCGATCTCCTGCGCCCGCAGGTGCTTCTTCACCGTCAGCGGGAAGTAGGCGCCGCCCTTCACCGTCGGATCGTTGGCGACGATCATGACCTCGCGGCCCGAGACCCGGCCCACGCCACAGATCATGCCTGCGCCGGGGGCTCCGTCGGGGTCTTTCGCATCGCCGTACATGCCGTTGGCGGCCAGCTGGCCGACCTCAAGGAAGGGCGAGCCGGGATCCAGCAGGCGTTCGACGCGATCGCGGGGCAGCAGCTTGCCGCGGGACATGTGACGCTCGCGGCTGGCGTCAGACCCGCCGCGCGCGGCCTTGGCCACCCGGGCGTGGAGCTCGTCGCGGAGCGCGCGGTTGTGGGCGTCCAGCGCCCTGAAGGCGGCGCCTGAGGTGTCGATGGCGGAAGTCAGCTTGGGCATGGGGTCGGTTTAGGGCGGTTCCGGCGATGGGGGAAGCGGGTCTCCTTATGGGTTGGCGGAGGAAACTCGGGTTGACCTTCCACCTTCGCCGTGGCCTGTCCGCCGTCCCATGTTGAGCCTGACCACCCGCGCCACCCTCAAGGACCTGCTGCACCTCGCGTGGCCGGTGGTGCTGGCGCGCATCGGCATCATGACCATGGGCCTGACCGACGTGATCGTGGTCGGCAATTATTCCGAGCTGGAGCTGGCCTTCAGCGCGCTGGCGCTGGCGCCGACGGCGATCATCGTGACGACGGCCGTCGGGTTGATGATGGGCGTGCAGGTGATGACCGCGCGTCTCCTGGGCGAGGGGCGGCGTGACGAGGTCGGGGCCGTCCTGCGCCGGGGCGTCGTCTATTCGCTGCAGATCGGGATCGTCTCGATGCTGGGTCTGATCCTGATCGGGCCATGGGCGCTGAAGAACATGGGACTGGCTGAGGGGCTGGGCGAGGGCGCCTCGCCGGTGCTGGTGGTCTTCGCCCTGTCGATGCCGGGCTATCTGGTCAGTGTGGCGGCGCAGTTCTTCCTCGAGGCCATGCACCGGCCGCGGGCCGGCATGTGGGCCATGTGGGTGGCGAACGGGATCAATCTGGCGCTCAACCTGCTGCTGGTGCCGGACATTCTGGGCCTGGGCATGGACGGCGCGGTGGCGTCGGCGTGGGCGACGGTGTTCGCGCGGACGTCGCTGGCGGTGTTCCTGATCATCTACATCGTCCGCCTGCCCGAGGCGCGGGCGCTGGGCGTGTTCCGGCGGCCGGCCCGCAACCCGGCGGACGAGCGTGAGCAGCGCAAGGTCGGCTATGGCGCCGGGTCGAGCTATTTCATCGAAGTCGGCGCGTTCGCCGCCATGACCTTCATCGCCGGACAGCTGGGCGCCATCGAGACGTCCGCGTGGACCATCGTGCTGAACGTATCGGCCATCGTCTTCATGGTTCCGATGGGGCTGGCGTCGGCGACTGCGGTGCTGGTCGGGCGGGCCTACGGGGCGCAGGACGGGCGCGGCGTGCTGAGGGCCGGGCTGGTCGGGATCGGGGTGGTCGTATCGCTGACGACGATCGTGGCGCTGGTGCTGTGGCCGACCGCGCCGCTGGTGGCGAGCGCCTATAACCGCGATCCGGCGCTGCTGGCAGTGGTCATTCCTGCGCTGGTGCTGGCGACCCTGTTCTTCGTGGCGGACGGCATTCAGGTGGTGTCGGCGTCAGCGAACCGCGCGGCGGGAGACGTCTGGTGGCCGACGATCATGCATTTCGGCGCCTACACCCTGGTCATGATGCCGCTGGGCTGGTGGCTGGCGCACGAGATCGGCGTGGACGGACTGGTCTGGGCGGTGATCATCGCCAGCCTGGTGTCGTCGGTCCTGCTGACCGGGCGGTTCATCCGGGTGGCGAGGCGTTTGCCGGCCTGAGGTGACGCCAGCGATCCGGCCCTCTATATCCGTCCGCTCCCCAAGTTTCCGGATTCCCATGGCCCGCATCCTCATCACCTCGGCGCTGCCCTACATCAACGGCATCAAGCACCTTGGGAATCTGGCGGGCTCGATGCTGCCGGCCGACGTCTATGCGCGGTTCAAACGGGCGCAGGGCCATGACGTGCTCTACATCTGCGCCACCGACGAACACGGCACCCCGGCCGAGCTGGCCGCCGCCGCCGCCGGGCAGGACGTGCGCACCTATTGCGACGAGCAGCACGAGATCCAGAAGACGGCCGGCCAGTCGTTTGGCCTGAGCTACGACTGGTTCGGCCGGTCCTCGAACGAGCCGAACCGGCGACTGACGCAGCATTTCGCCAAGGTGCTGGAAGAGCGCGGCCTGATCGAGGAGCGGGTCGACCGGATGATCTATTCCGTCGACGACGCCCGCTTCCTGCCGGACCGCTATGTCGAGGGCACATGCCCGCACTGCGGCCACGTCGGCGCGCGAGGCGACCAGTGCGACAACTGCGGGCGGCTGCTGGATCCGACCGACTTGATCGACCCGTATTCGTCCGTGTCGGGGTCGAAGAACCTCGAGGTTCGCGACACCCGTCACCTCTATCTGCTGCAGACGAAGCTGGAGCAGCCGATCCGCGACTGGATCGGGACCAGAACCGACTGGCAGACGCTGGCGAAATCCATCGCCTACAAACATCTCGACGAAGGCCTGATCGACCGGGGCATCACCCGCGACCTGAAGTGGGGCGTGCCGGTGGTGGCGCCCGACGGCGGCCCGCGACCCGGCATGGAGGGCAAGGTCTTCTACGTCTGGTTCGACGCCCCCATCGAATACATCGGCGCGACCGAGGAGTGGGCCGACGCGACCGGCCGGACGTGGCGCGACTGGTGGCGGACCGACGAGGGCGCGGACGACGTGCGCTATGTCCAGTTCATGGGCAAGGACAACGTCGCCTTCCACACCGTCAGCTTCCCGGCGACCATTCTCGGCTCGGGCGAGCCATGGAAAATGGTCGACACCCTGAAGGCCTTCAACTGGCTGAACTGGTATGGCGGCAAGTTCTCGACCAGCCAGAAGCGCGGCGTCTTCATGGATCAGGCGTTGGAGCTGCTGCCGGCCGACTACTGGCGCTGGCACCTGACGGCCTACGGTCCCGAGCATTCGGACGCGGCCTTCACCTGGGAGCAGTTCCAGTCGACGACGAACAAGGATCTGGCCGACGTGCTGGGCAATTTCGTAAACCGTATCGTCAAGTTCGCCGAGTCAAAGTTCGACGGCGTCGTGCCCGACGGCGGCGAGGCGGGACCGCTGGAGCAGAAGCTGGAGGCCGACCTGCGCGCCGGCATCGCCGAAGCGACGGAGCAGTTTGAGGCCATGGAGTTCCGCAAGGCGGCGCAGGCGCTACGGGCCGTCTGGGTGCTCGGCAACGAGTATCTGCAGGAAGCCGCGCCTTGGACCGCGTTCAAGACGGACGTGGATCGCGCGGCGGTCGGCGTCCGGACCGGCCTCAATCTTGTGGCCCTGTTCGGGCGTCTGGCCGCACCTGTCATGCCCTTCTCGGCCTCGCGCATAGCCGCCTCGGTCGGCGCAAGTGATCTGAGCTGGCCGTCGGCTGACGCTCTCCTTCTGGACACACTGCCGCGGGGGCGCAGCGTGGCGGCCGGCGGCGTTCTGTTCGCCAAGATCGAGGACGCACAGGTCGCCGAGTGGTCAGAGCGGTTCGGCGGGTCGACCGCCGCCGGCTGATCGTCAGCCGGCCGGTTCGGCCTTGGGCCGCACGGTGACCGGAGGAGGCGACGAAGACGGCGCGCCCGTCGCCGGGGCTGTGGTGTCCTCGCTGCGGACGCCCTTCCAGAACTTGGCCTCTTCCTCTGGCGTGATGTCCAGCATGGCGGGGGCGGCGCTGTTGAACGCTTCGGTGTTGCCCGTGCGGACCACGACCGAGCGGTAGCCGTCCCAGATCATGTGCAGGGCGACGTAGAGGACGATGACCAGACCGACGTAGCCGATCCAGCGAAAGCGGTTCAGCATCTTGGCGATGAAGGTGGCGGCCAGCCCCATCAGGGCGATGGACAGCACCAGACCGAAGACCATGATCCACGGATGCTCGTGCGCCGCACCGGCGACGGCGAGGACGTTGTCCAGCGACATGGTGACGTCGGCGATCATGATCTGCAGCAGGGCGGCGCCGAAGCTCTTGCGCTTCAGGCCCAGTTCCTCGGGCGTCGGACCGCGGCCGTGCTCGATCTGCATGGCGAGCTCAAGCTCCGCCTGCGCCTCGGCCTGATCGTGGGTGGCCTGCTCCCGCAGCTCGCGCCACATCTTCCAGCATACCCACAGCAGCAGCACGCCCCCGGCCAGCAGCAGGCCCACGATGGCCAGCAACTGGACCGTGATCAGGGCGAAGCCGATACGCAGGATGACCGCGGCGGCCAGACCGACCAGGATCGCCTTCTTGCGCTGTTCGGGCGCGAGGGCGGCGGCGGCCAGACCGACGGCCACGGCGTTGTCGCCGGCCAGCACCAGATCGATCATCAACACCTGACCCAGTGCGGTCAGTTGCGAGGCCAGTTCGGGGGAGCTCAGGAATTCCATGGTCGCGCTCTAGGGCAGGGCGGGGCGTTTCGGCAAGCGATCAGCGGGCTTTCAGGTTCCGCCCTGCTTGCGGGACGCCTCATACAGGGCGATGGCGGCGGCGTTTGAGACGTTCAGGCTCTCGAAGCCGCCAGGCATGGGGATGCGGGCCATGGCGTCGCAATGCTCGGCCACCAGCCGACGCACGCCGTCGCCTTCAGAGCCCATGACCAGCACGGTCGGCTGACCGTCCAGAGCCTGCTCCAGCGTCTCGGTCGCCTCTCCGTCCAGACCGACGGCGCGCCAGCCGAGGTCGGACAGCTTTTCCAGCGCCCGGCTGAGGTTGGTCACCCGCGCGCACGGCAGTCGCTCAGTCGCGCCGGCCGATGCCTTGGCCAGCGCCCCCGCGAGCGCAGGCGAGTGCCGGTCCTGCACCACGATGCCCTTTGCGCCGAAGGCGAGGGCCGAGCGGAAGATGGCGCCGACGTTCTGAGGATCGGTAAGCTGATCCAGCATGACGATGACGCCGGATGCGGGCTCGGCGATATCTTCCAGCGCCACGCCCTCCAGCGGCTGAACCTTGAAGGCGAGGCCCTGGTGCACCGCGCCGGCCGGCAGCATGCGGGCCAGCGCCACGCCGTCGATGATCTCGACCTTGTGGCCGTGGGGAGCCAGTCGGTCCCGCTCGATCTCGGCCGCCCGATCCTCGGTGGCCAGCAGCCGTCCCATGCCCTTGCGCGCGGGGTTGGCCAGCGCGGCCAGCACCGGATGCCGGCCCCAGACGAAGTTGTCGGCGTCCGTCCTCGTGTTGCGCGCGGCGCGGGGGGCGGAATCACTGAAGCCCCGCGTCGGGGGATTCGGGTTCCAGCCGCCGCTTTTCGGCGTGCCCTTGTCTGCGGAGCGCGGGGCGTCCGAACGCCCGCCGGGCCTGCCTCCGGCTGTCGGTTTTTTGCCCGATTTCCGGTCGTTGCGTTCTGGATTTCTCGACACTATAAGACGCCCTCCGATTTGGAGCCCCAAGGGCTTTCGGGTCTGGCGCCCCTCCTATCGCAGGCGACGCAAGACTCCGAAGCTTTTGTCGCGCCGGTCGCCGAAAGGTGGTCGACGCGGTGGTCCGACGGTTCGAAAACAGCGCGTTGGGGGAATGTCCCGAGCGGCAAAGGGGGGGGACTGTAAATCCCCTGCGTAAGCTTCGCAGGTTCGAGTCCTGCTTCCCCCACCACGCGCTTTCGAAACGACGGTCCGGACACCATATCGGGTCGGCGGTCGAGGCTTTCGGGCCAAGGCCGTCTCCGTGCGGGTATAGTACAATGGTAGTACAGCAGCCTTCCAAGCTGAATATGTCGGTTCGATTCCGTCTACCCGCTCCAGGTTTTTGATAGCACCCAGCGCCCCTCAACCCGGGCCATCAGGAGTTTGGCCATGGCCAAGGAAAAGTTCGAACGCACCAAGCCGCACTGCAACATCGGCACGATTGGTCACGTTGACCACGGCAAGACGACGCTGACGGCGGCGATCACGATGACGCTGGCGAAGGCTGGCGGCGCCAAGGCGATGAACTACGCCGACATCGACGCTGCGCCGGAAGAGAAGGCGCGGGGCATCACGATCAACACGGCGCACGTGGAATATGAGACGGCCAACCGTCACTACGCCCACGTCGATTGCCCGGGCCACGCCGACTATGTGAAGAACATGATCACGGGCGCCGCGCAGATGGACGGCGCGATCCTGGTGGTGTCGGCCGCTGACGGCCCGATGCCGCAGACCCGCGAGCACATCCTGCTGGCCCGTCAGGTCGGCGTGCCGGCTCTGGTGGTGTTCATGAACAAGGTCGATCTGGTCGACGACGAGGAGCTGCTCGAGCTCGTCGAGATGGAAGTGCGCGAGCTGCTTTCGTCCTACCAGTTCCCGGGCGACGACATTCCGATCACCAAGGGCTCGGCCAAGGCCGCGACCGACGGCGTGAACCCGGAGATCGGCGAACAGCGCGTGCTGGAGCTGATGCAGACGGTCGACGACTACATCCCGCAGCCGGAGCGTCCGGTGGACCTGCCGTTCCTGATGCCGGTGGAAGACGTGTTCTCGATCTCGGGCCGCGGCACCGTGGTCACGGGCCGCGTCGAGAAGGGCATCGTCAAGGTCGGTGAGGAAGTCGAGATCGTCGGCATCCGTCCGGTCCAGAAGACGACCTGCACGGGCGTGGAAATGTTCCGCAAGCTGCTGGACCAGGGTCAGGCGGGCGACAACGTGGGCGTGCTGCTGCGCGGCACCAAGCGTGAAGACGTCGAGCGCGGTCAGGTTCTCTGCAAGCCGGGCTCCATCACCCCGCACACCAAGTTCGTGGCCGAGGCCTACATCCTGACCAAGGAAGAGGGCGGCCGTCACACGCCGTTCTTCACCAACTACCGTCCGCAGTTCTACTTCCGTACGACGGACGTGACCGGCATCGTGCACCTGAAGGAAGGTGTCGAGATGATCATGCCCGGCGACAACGCCGAGCTGAACGTCGAGCTGATCACCCCGATCGCCATGGACCAGGGCCTGCGCTTCGCCATCCGCGAAGGCGGCCGCACCGTCGGCGCCGGCGTCGTGGCCAAGATCACCGAGTAATCGGACGATCCGACTGATCGACTACAGAGCGGCCCCCGGAGCGATCCGGGGGCCGCTTTTGTTTGTCGCCCGACGCTACGATCAGCGCCGCGCAATCCTGTTGCCGTGCTCGTGCATTAGGCTAGAGCGTGAAGGGCAGGGGAGCGCTGGATGTTCGAGAGTTTGTCGCCGGTATGGGCCGGGGCTCTGGGCAGCCTGATCGCGGGGCTGATGACCGCGCTGGGCGGGCTGGCCGTGCTGGCTGTACGCAAGCCGAGCGAGCGGTTGCAGGCGATCCTGCTGGGGTTCGCCGCCGGGGTGATGCTGGCCGCTTCGTTCTTTTCCCTGATCATTCCGGGCGTCGACATTCTGGAGGGCGACGGGGTCGGTCCGGCCGGGGCGGCGGGGACGATGTGCGCGGCCGTGCTGATCGGGGCGACGGTGATCGGCCTGCTGAACAGGTTTGCGCCCGTGGGTCATCTGGCCTTGGGGCCGGCGGGGTCGCCGGCGCTGGCGCGGCGGATCTGGCTGTTCGTCATCGCCATCACCCTGCACAACTTTCCGGAAGGCATGGCTGTGGGCGTCAGCTTCGGCGGTGGAGACACAGCCCAGGGCGTGTCGACCATGCTGGGCATCGGCATCCAGAACGTTCCCGAGGGGCTGGCCGTGGCCGCCGCGGTCGGGGCGCTGGGATACGGGCGGCTGGAATCCTTCGTCGCGGCGCTGGCGTCCGGACTGGTGGAGCCGGTGGGCGGCCTGCTGGGCGCGACAGTCGTCGCCGGCGTTCCCGGGTTGCTGCCCTGGGGACTCGGTCTGGCGGCCGGGGCCATGATCTACGTTGTGGCCGCCGAGATCATTCCGGAGACCCGCCGGGAAGGCCATGGCGAAGGCTCGATGATCGGTTTGATGATCGGACTGGTGGGAATGATGTTCCTCGACATCGCGTTGGGCTGATACCATCGCCTGTCGCTCGCCCCTGAGGGGAAAGGGGGTTGCGGGGAACCGCAACGCAGCGCTTACGTTCACCGACGTCGTTAAGATTTCGGTAACCATTCATGCTCCGCGCGGTTCGTATCGGCCTGTTCATCGGCACCCTGATCGGCATGAGCGCCTGCGCGACCGCGCCACAGGGCGGGACGGCCTCGGGCCCCTATGTCGCCGGAGACGCGGGGCCACGCCGCTGAACGAGCGGCGCGAGTTCAAGGAAAACGTGGCGGCGGCTCGAAAATGCCCCTATGGTCAGCGAGCGGACGCCGGCTGTCGCGCCGCGCCGGTCCTCTCCCCCTAGATGTTAGCCATCGCCATCGTCGTCGTTCTGCTCCTCGTGGTGCTCAACGGCCTGTTCGCCATGACCGAACTCGCGGTCGTGTCCTCGCGCAAATCCAAGCTGCAAAGCCGGGCTGAACGGGGAGATCGAGGCGCACGGGCGGCGCTGAAGCTGGCGGAAGAGCCGACGCATTTCCTCTCGGCTGTCCAGGTGGGAATCACCCTGATCGGCATTCTGGCGGGCGCCTACGGTCAGGCGGCCATCGGCGGCGAGCTGAACCGGATGATCGCGAACGGCATTCCGGCGCTGGCAGAATGGTCGTCGGCGATTTCGACCGGCCTCGTCGTCGTGCTGATCACCTATGTGTCGGTCATCGTGGGCGAACTGGTGCCCAAGCGGCTGGCGCTGATCTTCCCGGAACCGATCGCGGCCAAGATGGCGGCGCCGATCTCGATGCTGGCGGTCGTGCTGAAGCCGTTCGTCGTGCTGCTGACCGCCTCGACCTCGGGCATCCTCAAGATCATGGGCGTCAAGGATCGCGACGGCTCCGACGTCACGCAGGAAGAGGTCGAGACCATGATCGCCGAGGGCACCTCGGCCGGTCTGATCGAGCCGGAAGAGCAGGAGATGATCGAGGAGATCCTGACCCTCGGCGACCGGCCGATCCGCGTGGCCATGACGCCGCGCCACGAGGTCTACTGGGTCGCGCTGGACGACACCGAGGCGCAACTGCGCGAGGAAGTCCGCACCTGTCCCTATTCGCGCATCGTCGTGGCGCGTGAGAACGACGTCGATAACCCGCTGGGCGTGGTCCACAAGAAGGACCTGCTGGACAGCCTGCTGGACAATGGCGAGTTCAATATCGAGAAAC
Source organism: Brevundimonas sp. NPDC092305 (assembly GCF_044755415.1). Taxonomy (NCBI): domain Bacteria; kingdom Pseudomonadati; phylum Pseudomonadota; class Alphaproteobacteria; order Caulobacterales; family Caulobacteraceae; genus Brevundimonas; species Brevundimonas sp. NPDC092305. Next base: position 684,275 of record NZ_JBIVQY010000001.1, read on the forward strand.
ACGTCCAGACGCCGGCCTTCATCCCCCAGTCGACATCGGTGCTGAAGGCGCTGGAAATCCTGAAGGCGTCGAAGGTGCACATGGCCTTCCTCGTCGACGAGTTCGGCGCGTTCGAGGGCGTGGTGACCGCGACCGACCTGCTGGAAATGATCGCGGGCGACTTCGACGAGGGCCATGACGAGGCCGAGGCCTATATCCGTCAGCGCGAGGACGGCAGCTGGCTGGTCGACGGCCAGACGGATCTTGAGGAACTGGCGGACGAACTGGGCGAGCATTTCGGCGAGGCCGAAGGCTTCCACACCGTGGCGGGTCTGGTGCTGCACCAGCTGTCGCGCGTGCCGGACGAGGGCGAGGTCCTCCAGCTGGGTCGTTTCGAGGTCGAGGTCATCGATATGGATGACCGGCGCATCGACAAGCTGCTGTTCAAGCAGGTGGTCAACAAGGAAGACGAGGCCGAGGCGGTCGCCGCCCACCTCGATCAGTAGGCCTCATATCCCTTGAAAACGTCGCCGGTGTCGGGCATAGCCCCGCGTCTGGCGAAAACACGCGCTGTCGGCCTGTCCGGGGTGTGTTGCGTTTTGCTCCAGGAGTTTAGCTCAGCTGGTAGAGCACCGGTCTCCAAAACCGGGGGTCGTGGGTTCGAGTCCCCCAACTCCTGCCATTCTTCCCCTGTCGCCGCCGGATGGGTCTTCCTATCTGGGGGCGGCAGGTTTGTTTGACTGAAGAGAGCTTCGATGGCCAAGGCCAAGACCCGCCGCCCCACCACCGCCCAGCCGGCGCCCGTGCTGGCCGGCGCCGCCGTGGCGACGGACGCCGCGCCGAAGAAGCGCACTTCGATCCCGCAGTTCATCAGCCAGGTTCGCGCTGAAGGCCGCAAGATCGTGTGGCCGTCGCGCAAGGAGACCTGGATCACCTCGGTGATGGTCTTCATCATGGTGCTCATCGCCACGGTGTTCTTCTTCGTGGTCGACTTCGGTCTGGCGCGCCTGTCCACCTGGCTTCTGGCGCTGGGCTCCTAACGAGATTTCATGATGACCGACGTCGACAAGCCCGTCTCTAACCCGCGCCACAAGTGGTACATCGTTCACGCCTACTCGAACTTCGAAAAGAAGGTCGCCGAGCAGCTGCGTGACCAGGCCGCGCGTCTGGGACTGGCCGAGAACTTCTCCGAGATTCTGGTCCCCACCGAGGACGTCGTCGAGATCCGTCGCGGCCGCAAGGTGAACTCGGAACGCAAATTCTTCCCCGGCTATGTGCTGGTGAAGATGGAGATGACCGACGACGCCTATCACCTGGTCAAGAACACCCCGAAGGTGACGGGCTTCCTCGGCGCCGCGGGCGGCACCAAGCCGCTGCCGGTCTCGGAGCGTGAGGTCCAGAACATCATCGGTGCCGTGGAAGAGGGCGTCGAACGTCCGAAGCCCACGATCCGCTTCGACATCGGCGAGACCGTCAAGGTCATCGACGGTCCGTTCGCCAGCTTCGACGGTCAGGTCGAGAGCGTCGACGAGGACAACGCCCGCCTGCGCGTCGCCGTATCCATCTTCGGCCGACCGACCCCGGTGGATCTGGAATACAATCAGGTCGAGAAGGTCGCTGCGTAGGCCCGGTCCCATCGCGATTTCAGCAGCGGCGGCCTCCGGGCCGCCGTTTGCTTTTCAGGGGCTGCTCTGATAAACGCGCGCCTCGCTCTGAACAGGGCGGTGCGGGCTCGCTCGCATAAATCCGTGGGAGGCAGCCATGCCCGACCACGGCTCACCGGTCCGGATTAAGTTCCGGGCTACCGAACAGGAGAGACCAATGGCCAAGAAGATTCTCGGCTACATCAAGCTGCAGGTGCCCGCGGGCTCCGCGACGCCTTCGCCCCCGATCGGGCCGGCGCTCGGCCAGCGCGGCGTCAACATCATGGGCTTCTGCAAGGAGTTCAACGCACGCACCGAGAAGGAAGCCAAGGGCACCCCGCTTCCGACCGTGATCACCGTGTATCAGGACAAGAGCTTCACCTTCCTGACCAAGACGCCGCCGGCGACCTGGTACCTGAAGCAGGCCACCGGCCTGAAGTCGGGCTCGAAGCTGACCGGCCGCGAAAGCGCCGGCAAGATCACGCGCACCCAGCTGCGCGAGATCGCCGAGAAGAAGATGAAGGATCTGAACGCCAACGACATCGAGGCCGCGGCCAAGATCATTGAAGGCTCGGCCCGCGCGATGGGCCTGAAAGTGGTGGAGGCCTGATCATGGCGAAGCAAGCCAAGCGCATTCAGGCCTGGTCGGGCGACCGCGAAACGCCGATGGCGTTCGCTGACGCGATCAAGGCCGTCAAGGACAACGCCAAGGCCAAGTTCGACGAGTCGATCGAGATCGCCGTCAACCTGGGCGTCGATCCCCGTCACGCTGACCAGCAGGTCCGCGGCGTGGTCAACCTGCCGTCGGGCACGGGCCGTGACGTTCGCGTCGCCGTCTTCGCCAAGGACGCCAAGGCTGACGAAGCCCGCGCGGCCGGCGCCGAATACGTCGGCGCCGAGGATCTGTACGAACAGATCAACGGCGGTCTGATGGACTTCGATCGCGTCATCGCCTCGCCGGACATGATGGCCCTCGTCGGTCGTCTGGGTAAGGTGCTGGGCCCGCGCGGCCTGATGCCGAACCCGAAGGTCGGCACCGTGACGCCGAACGTCGCGCAAGCGGTCAAGGACGCCAAGGGCGGCGCCGTCGAGTTCCGCGTCGAGAAGGCGGGCATCGTCCACGCCGGCATCGGCAAGGCCTCGTTCGCGCAGGACGCCCTGGAAGCCAACGTCAAGGCGATCGTGGACGCCCTCGTCCGCGCCAAGCCGTCGGGCGCCAAGGGCACCTATGTGAAGCGCATCAGCCTGTCGTCGACGATGGGCCCGGGCTTCAAGATCGACCCGGCCTCGCTGGGCGCCTGATAGCCTCAAGTCGCGAGGCGCCGCGCGCCGAGCATAGGCTACGAGAATGAAGAGGCGGCGGCTTTCCGGTCGCCGCCTTTTTCATATCACCTGCTGCGGTTGCACCCGCGGCCGGGTCGAGCGAGGATGGCCTTGAGGGGGCCCTCCAATGCGATTTCTGACGACGATACTGACCTGCGCCGTGCTGGCCACGAGCGCGCATGCGAGCGAGCCGAAGCGCGCGCCGGGGACAGAGGCGGGCGCGCCGTCCGCGCGCCAGATGGCGCTGAGCCGCCGCTATGTCGAATTGATGCAGAGCGATCAGCTGGAACAGACGGTCCGGCTGATGATCGGCCAGCAGACGGGCGACATGACCGACGGGCTGGAGAGCGAAGACCGCGAGTTCATGGTTGAGCTGACCACCGAACTGACCACCGAAATGATGCCGCAGATGCTGGAACAGCTGGTGCCCGTCTATGCGCGGACGTTCACCGAGCCGGAGCTGCAGGCGCTGGTCGCCTTCTATGATTCGGAGACCGGCCGCTCGATCATCGACAAGACCTACACCAGCATGCCCGAGGCCAATCAGGCCATGATGTCGGTGCTGCCGCAACTGATGGAGAAGATGGCGGCCCGCATCTGCGCCCGTTACGGCTGCGAACCGGGCGAGGCGGAGGCGATTATGGGTGGCGCGTCGGCGGCGCCGGTGTGCACCAAATAACTCGGGCGACCGGGGGCTGAGCGGTTCGGCACGGGCGCTCTCTGCGCCGGGTCATGTCAACCTCCATCAGGCCATATGGAAGGCCACAAACGCGGCGTCTGGCGGGGCCGGCCGTTGCATCGACCGGTCCGCATCCCCACAACGGGGAGCATGAACGCCCCCTTCAAGCCGACCGACCCGCTCGACGCCCCCCTGTGGGATCTCTCCGACCTCTACGCTTCACGCGAGGACCCGCGCATCGCGGCGGATCTGGAGCGGACAAGGGCGCTGGTGGAGGCGTTGGGCGCCCTGCAGACGCAGCTGGTCGCAGCGCGGGCCGAGCCCGAGGTACTGGGCGAGCGACTGGCGCGGGCGGCGGAGCTGTATGAGCAATCCGCCGACGTGCTCGGCGGACTGGGCGCCTATGCGTTTCTGGCGGCTTCGACCAACCGTAGCGACGCTGCGGCGCAGGGGTTCGAAGCGACGATCCGGGAGAAGGCGGCCGTGCTGGCGACGCCGACGGTCTGGCTGACGTTGGAGATCAACCAGCTGGAGGACGCCGAGATCGAAGCGGCGGCCGAGGCCCATCCGGCGGCAGCGAAGTGGACGCCGTGGTTCCGGCGCGTGCGTGCGATGAAGCCGCATGAGCTGTCGCAGGAGCTGGAGACCTTCCTGTCCGAACGTATGCCGATCAGCGCCCAGTGGCCGCGTCTGTTCGACGAAACGCTGGCGGCGATGGCGGTGAAGTCGGGCAAGGAAGACCTGACCCTGTCCGAGGCGTTAAACCGCCTTTCCGACCCTAGGCCGGCGCGGCGCAAGAGCGCGGCGGAGGGTCTGAGCGAGGCTCTGGCCGCACGGGCGTCGACCATGGCGCTGGTGCTGAACACGGTTGCCGCGGACAAGGCGCTTGAGGATCGCTGGCGCGGCTTCAAGCGGCCGGCCGACAGCCGCCATCTGGCCAATGAGGTGGACGGCGATGCCGTCGACGCCATGGCCGAGGCGGTGGCGGAGGCCTATCCGCGTCTGTCGCATCGCTATTATGCGCTGAAGGCGCAGGCGATGGGTTTGCCGAAGCTGAACCAGTGGGATCGGAACGCCCCGCTGGAGCTGGGCGCGCCGCGTGCGTTCGACTGGTCGCAAGGCCGGGAAATCGTATTGGAGAGCTTCGCCGATCTGGGCGGCGAATTCGCCGAACGGGCCGGCGGCTTCTTCGAAAAGCCGTGGATCGACGGGCGGGCGCGTCCCGGGAAGCAGTCGGGCGCCTATGCGCATCCGGTCACGTCGAATCGCCACCCCTATGTCTTTCTGAACTGGATGGGCGAGCGCCGCGATGTGCTGACGCTGGCGCACGAACTGGGCCACGGCGTGCACCAGACGCTGGCGGCGGGGCAGGGCAGTCTGCTGGCCGATACGCCGCTGACGCTGGCGGAGACCGCGTCGATCTTCGCCGAGGGGCTTACTTTCGACCGGCTGCTGAAAACCGCGCCGAAGAGCGAGCAGCGAGGCCTGCTGGCCGGGCGTATCGAGGACGGGCTGAACACCGTCGTGCGCCAGATCGCCTTCCACCGGTTCGAGACGCGCTTCCACGACGAGCGGGCAAACGGCGAGGTGCCGGTCGAGCGGATCGGCGAGCTGTGGCTGGAGGAAATGGGCGGCTCGCTCGGGCCGGCGGTGACACTGAACGCCGGCTATGAGCACTGGTGGAGCTACGTCAGCCACTTCGTGCACGCACCCTTTTATGTCTACGCCTACGCCTTCGGGGATCTGCTGGTGGCGGCGCTGATGGAGACCCGGGCCAAGGATCCGGCAGGGTTCACGCCCCTGTACCGCGAGCTTCTGGCCGGGGGCGGATCGAAGGGCTACGTCGAGGCTCTGGCCCCGTTCGGGCTGAACCCGCGCGATCCCGCGTTCTGGACCATCGGAACGAAGCGGCTGGAGCGACTGATTGACCAGTTCGAGGATCAGGTGAAGGCGGGCGCTTGAGCCTGAGGCGCTTGCCGCTATAAGAGCCCCAATCGCTTCGAGATTCCGGACACCCGCCATGGCCTCCGCCCCGCACGACCACTCCGACTATGTTCGCGGCTCGCAAGAGATCGGCGAGCAGGAAGCCACTTATTCGGCCTTCATGGGCATGTCGAAGTGGGGCTCGCTGGCCATCGCGGCCCTGCTCGCCTTCCTGACGATCTGGTTCATGCCGGGCGGCAGCTTCTTCGGCGGCGCCTTCGTGGCGATCGTACTGGTCGTCGCGGGCGTCTTCTTCCTGCGCAAGCCGAAGTCCTCGCACTAGGACGCGTCGGGTCGAGAAGGCGGAGCCTTCTGACCGCGGCCCGCGGAATGACGGCGCTTTGACGCGCCGCCCCTGAACAGCCTAACGTTCCTGCGTCGAGAGAAGACGGGAGGATTCGCTTGGCTGTTTCGATCGCCGTGACCCGCGAACGCCGAGAAGGCGAGACGCGCTGCGCTGTTACTCCGGAGACGGTCAGGAAGCTGATCGCGCTGGGCGCGACGGTGACGGTCGAGACGGGGACGGGGACGGGTTCCTCGATCCCTGATGCAGACTACGCCGAGGCCGGCGCGACGATCGCCAAGGACACGCAGGCGGCCCTTTCGGGTGCGGATGTCGTGTTGAAGGTGCGCGGGCCGACTGCGCAGGAGATCAGCGCGCTGAAGTCCGGCGCCGTGGTGGCGGCCATGCTGGACGCCTACCGCGAGAAGGACACCGTCGAGGCGCTGAAGGGCGCCGGCGCGACCGCTTTCGCCATGGAGTTCGTGCCGCGCATCACGCGCGCGCAGGTGATGGACGTCCTGTCCTCGCAAGCTAACCTCGCCGGCTACCGCGCGGTGATCGAGGCGGCCTACGCCTACGGCAAGGGCTTTCCCATGATGATGACGGCGGCCGGCACGGTCGCCGCGGCCAAGGTCTTCGTCATGGGCGCGGGTGTCGCGGGTCTGCAGGCCATCGCCACAGCGCGCAGACTGGGCGCGGTGGTGACCGCCACCGACGTGCGTCCGGCCTCCAAGGAACAGGTCGAGTCGCTCGGCGCCAAGTTCGTCGCCGTCGAGGACGAGGAGTTCAAGGCCGCCGAGACCGCCGCCGGCTACGCCAAGCCGATGTCGGAGGAATATCAGGCCAAACAGGCCGAGCTGACCGCCTCGCATATCGTCAAGCAGGACATCGTCATTACCACCGCCCTGATCCCGGGCCGCCCCGCGCCGCGACTGGTGACGGCGGCGCACGTGGCTTCGATGAAGCCGGGCTCGGTGCTGGTGGACCTGGCCATCGACAACGGCGGCAACGTCGAGGGCGCCAAGCTGGGCGAGGTCGTGACGACGGCGAACGGCGTACAGATCGTCGGATGGTCCAACCTGCCGGGCCGGATCGCGGCCGACGCTTCGGCCCTCTACGCGCGCAACCTCGTCGCGTTCGTGGGGCTGATGGTCAAGGACGGGGCGCTGGCGGTCGATCTGGAGGACGAAATCCTCAAGGCGTCGGTGGTCACCCACGGCGGGGGCGTCGTGCATGAAGGGGTCAAGGGATGACATCGCGAACAGATGTAATCCTTCACGCACTTGGGTGGGTGCTGATCGTCGGCTCTTTGGTCCTCGGCCTCTGGTCTGCCGCCGACTTTCTGACCGGGCAGCACGAGATTCTAGGAGACCCGGTCTTTGTGATGCGCACCTTGTTCACATGGCTGATCGGGATGGCGACGCCCATCGGTGTCGGAGTTACGCTTCTGACTTTGGCTGACATGAAACGCTCCAGGAACTCGTAATGGAACACGTCGATCCCACCGTCTTCCGGCTGGCCATCTTCGTGCTGGCGATCTTCGTCGGCTATTACGTCGTCTGGTCGGTGACGCCGGCGCTGCATACGCCGCTCATGGCGGTGACCAACGCCATTTCATCGGTGATTATCGTCGGCGGTCTCATCGCCTCGGCCGCGCTGGCGGGCGATGGAGCCAGCGGCTGGGTCGCCAAGGGAGCGGGCGTCGCGGCGGTGACGCTGGCCAGCGTCAACATCTTCGGCGGCTTCATGGTCACGCGACGCATGCTGGCGATGTACCGCAAGAAAGAGCGGCCCAAGGCATGACGCAGGCGCTGCTCTTTACGGCCCTGATCCCGCTGGCGCTGCTCGGCGTGCTGGCGCTGGTGGTCGCGAGCGGCAGGATTTCCCCTAAGGTGCGCGCGGGGATTGAGCGCGTCATGGCGATCCTGCTGTACGGCACGCTCATGCGAACGATGGGCGTGCGGGCGGGCGATTACGCCAAGGATGCGGACTGGTTCATGGTCGCTGTGCTGGTCGCCGCCGCCGGGTGTTTCGGCGTCAACGCAGTTCTGGCCCTTCGCCGAGGCCGCCTGTTTCAGAGCAGGGCCGCGTCGTGACCCCGAACGTGCAGCAGTTCATCGATGTGGCGTCATGGGTCGCGACCGGGATCGGCATAGCGCTGTGGCTGTGGAGCTGGTTCGGCGAGAAGAACCCGATCCAGCGTATGCGCTTCAGCGACTGCGGCGTTGTGCTGGTGTTCTCGGCTGTCCTGCTGCGCATCGTGGCGCAGGACCGGCCGATGGGCGTGTTCGACTGGGCCATGGCCTTCCTCGGGCCGTTGTTCATCGCGGCCGGCCTGTGGCGGCTGGCGCGGACCACCTGTCCCAAGGAGCCGCAGGCGTGAGCCGCCGGGCGGGCATCGTCGGCGTCGGCCTGATCGTCGCGCTGACCGCGGCTTCGACCGCGGGCGCCCAGACGCATGTGGGCAAGAACGTCGAGGGCGGCATGCACTGGGCAGTCTCTGCGCCGCAGGGGGCGAGCTGGCTGCTGACCTGCCGGTTTCCGCCGGTGACCTATTGGGAAAGCGCCTACGACCAGCACCACTGGATCAACAAGCTGGAGCGACCCGGCGAGGGGTCGGACCGGGGGCGGCTGCCCCTCAATGTCGGCCATTGTCATGTGACCAAGACCGGCGGGCGCGGGCCCGTCGGCATCGCCATCGTCCGCGAACCGCGCGAGATACGCGCGGAGGGTACAGCGGCGACGGGGCGCCGGATCGGCGTGGGCTTCCTGTGATGACTTTCGGGGGAATGGAATGAACGCTTCGCTGGCCGCACTGGCCTATCTGGTCGCCGGGGTCCTGTTCATCCTGTCGCTGCGCGGGCTGTCGAGCCCCGAGACAAGCCGGCAGGGCAACACTTTCGGCATGATCGGCATGGCGTTGGCCGTCGGCGTGACGCTGCTGACGCTGTGGTCAAGCGGCGTGCTGGATACGCTGACAGCCGGGCTTATTCTGGCCGGCGTCGTCGTGGGCGGCGGGCTGGGCGCGCTGATCGCGGGGCGGGTTCAGATGACCCAGATGCCCCAGCTGGTCGCGGCTTTCCACAGTCTGGTCGGCATGGCCGCCTGTCTGGTCGCGATCGGCGCGGTCTATGCGCCCGAAGGCTTCGGCATCGCGGCGGCGGGCGGGGGCATCAAGACCCTGTCGATCATCGAACTGAGCCTTGGCGTCGCCATCGGCGCGATCACCTTCACCGGCTCGGTCATCGCCTTCGCCAAGCTGAACGGCAACATGAGCGGCGCGCCGATCATCCTGCCGGCGCGGCACCTGATCAACATCGGTCTGGCGCTGGGTCTGGTGCTGCTGATCGGCGTGATGATCGGCTCGGGCGGCACGGCGACCTGGGCGTTCTGGGGCGTGTTCATCATCGCCCTGATCCTTGGCGCGACCCTGATTATCCCGATCGGCGGGGCGGACATGCCGGTCGTGGTGTCCATGCTGAACAGCTATTCCGGCTGGGCGGCGGCGGCGCTGGGTTTCACGCTGGAGAACATAGCCCTGATCATCACCGGCGCGTTGGTCGGCAGCTCGGGGGCGATCCTGAGCTACATCATGTGCAAGGGCATGAACCGCAGCTTCATCAGCGTCATCCTCGGCGGCTTCGGCGGCGGGGACGCCGCGGCCGCTGGCGGCGGTCATGTCGAAACCCGGCCGGTGAAGCAGGGCTCCGCTGACGACGCGGCCTTCATCATGAAGAACGCCTCGAAGGTCATCATCGTGCCCGGCTACGGCATGGCGGTGGCGCAGGCCCAGCATGCGCTGCGCGAGATGGCCGACAAGCTGAAGGAAGAGGGGGTCGATGTGAAATACGCCATCCACCCCGTCGCCGGGCGGATGCCGGGCCATATGAACGTACTGCTGGCCGAGGCCAACGTCCCCTATGATGAGGTCTTCGAGCTGGAGGACATCAACTCCGAGTTCGGAAGCTGCGATGTGGCCTTCGTCATCGGCGCCAACGACGTGACCAATCCGGCGGCCAAGACCGATCCGACCAGCGCCATCTACGGCATGCCGATCCTCGACGTGGAGAAGGCGGGCACCGTGCTGTTCATCAAGCGGGGCATGGCGGCGGGCTATGCGGGCGTGGAGAACGAGCTGTTCTTCCGCGACAACACCATGATGCTGTTCGCCGACGCCAAGAAGATGGTCGAGGGGATCGTCAAGGCGCTCTAGGGCCGTTCAGCCCTTCAGCGCGCGCCCGGCCACGACCGCGTCCCGCCCGAACTTCTCGCGCAGGGCGTCGATGGCCTTCTCGGTCTTGAGGGTGCGGGTTTCCGTGGTTTCGAACAGGACGGGCGTGTCGACGGCGTCGATGACCTCGCCCATGCCGATGCCGATCAGACGGTATGGGATGCCCAGCTCGGGGCCCATCAGGTCGCGCCCGGCGGCGAACAGGGCGCGGGCGGTCTGGATGGGTTCGGGCAGGCTGATCCGCCGGGTTACGATCCTGAAGTCCGTTCTGCGCAGCTTCAGCACGATGACGCGGCTGGCGACGCCGTCCTTGCGCGCCTTCGATGCCAGCTTCTCGCACAGGGGCCAGAGTTCGGCTTCGAGGTCTTCCGCGCTGGTGAGGTCTTCATTGAAGGTGGTCTCGGCGCTCATGCCCTTGCGGTCGCGCTCGGGATTGACGGCCCGGTGGTCGCGGCCGTGGGAGAGGTTGTGCAGGCGCAGGCCGGTCTCGCCGTAGAGTTTGACCAGATCGCGAACCTCCGCCGCAGCGAGATCGCCGACCGTGGCGTAGCCGTCGCTCTGAAGCGTCTTCCTGAAGACCGGGCCGACGCCGGGCAGGATGCCGACCGGCTTGGGGGCCAGCAGGGCGGCGGCCTCTGTGCCGATGACCGAGAAGCCGCGTGGCTTGTCCAGCTCTGACGCCACCTTGGCGAGGAAGCGGTTCAGGGCCAGGCCGATGGAGACGCTGAGGCCGGTCTCATCTTCGATACGCTTCTGCAGGCGGACGAGCTGGAGCGCGGGCGGGCCGCCGTTCAGGCGTTCGGTGCCAGCGAGGTCGATCCAGGCCTCATCCAGCGACAGGGTCTGCACCAGAGGCGTCAGCTCTCGAACGAAGCCGAAGATGCGCTGGCTCTCGGGGACGTATTTGGAGAAGTCGGGCTTGATAACCACGGCCTCGGGGCAGGCCTTCAGCGCCTTGAACATCGGCATGGCAGAGCCGACGCCGTACAGGCGGGCGACGTAACAGGCGGTGGAGACCACCCCACGCTTGCCGCCGCCGATGATCACCGGAAGGTCGCGCAACTCGGGCCGGTCGCGCTTTTCCACCGAGGCGTAGAAGGCGTCGCAGTCGAGGTGGGCGATCGTCAGCTGGTCGAGCTCGGGATGCGCGATCACGCGCCGCGACATGCAGACGCCGCACCGGTCCACCACGCGGTCGGCGGTCCAGAGGCAATCGCGGCAGATGGATTTCATTGGTTCGCAGTGTGCCTGAAGGCGGGCTTCACCCCAACTTAAGACTGCATCGCGCAGGGTGCATCGGAAGAAGGCGAAGACGCCTCGTGTTTCAGGCGTGAACAGGCCGGGTGGTGATGTCGAAGAAGGTCCTCATCGTCGAGGATAATGAGCTGAACATGAAGCTGTTTCATGATCTGCTCGACTCGCAGGGTTACGAGACCCTGCAGACCCGCGAGGGCCTGCAGGCGCTGGCCCTCGCGCGCCAACATCATCCCGACCTGATCCTGATGGACATCCAGCTGCCCGAGATCAGCGGCCTTGAGGTCACCAAGTGGCTGAAGGACGACGAGGAACTGGCTCACATCCCGGTCGTCGCGGTCACCGCCTTCGCCATGAAGGGCGATGAGGAGCGGATCCGGCAGGGCGGCTGCGAGGCCTATATCTCCAAACCCATCTCGGTGATGCATTTCCTCGAGGTCGTGAGGAAGCATCTGGGATGACGGCGCGTATTCTTGTCGTTGACGACGTCGAGCCCAACGTCCGGCTTCTCGAAGCCAAGCTGACGCTGGAATACTACGAAGTGCTGACCGCCACGGACGGCGCGACGGCGCTGGAGATCGCGTCGTCAGAGCGGCCCGACATTATCCTGCTGGACGTCATGATGCCCGGCATGGACGGGTTCGAGACCTGCCGACGGCTGAAAGCCGATCCGGTGACGCGACACATCCCGGTGGTGCTTGTCACCGCGCTGGATGGCCGCGAGGACAAGATCAAGGGACTGGGCGTCGGCGCCGACGACTTCGTCACCAAGCCGATCGACGACGTCATCCTGTTCGCCCGCGTGAAATCGCTGGTGCGGCTCAAGTCCGTGATGGACGAGCTGCGCGAGCGCGAGGAAAGCGGACGCCGGCTGGGCGTCGACACTGATGGCGCGGGCCGACTGCGCGGGTCGGGAGGACGCATTCTGGTCGTCGACGACAACGAGATCCAGGCCCAGGCCGTTGCGGATCACATGGCGGGCGAACACCGACCCACGGTCGAAGCCGACCCGTCTGGTGCGCTCATCGCCGCGCGGGGCCCGATCGATCTGATGATCGTCAATGTCTCCAGCTCGGGCTTCGACGGCCTGCGGTTCATCGCCCAGGCGCGCTCGACGGAGGCGTCGCGCAAGGCCCCGATCCTTGCCGTGGTGGACCCCGCCGACCGGCCGCGCCTGCTGAAGGCGCTGGAGCTGGGCGTCAACGACATTCTGCCCAAGCCGGTGGATCCAGAAGAGTTGGAAGCGCGGGCGCGGACGCAGATCAAGCGCAAGCGCTACGCCGATTTCCTGAAGCAGAAGCTGGACTACAGCCTTGAGATGGCCGTCACCGACGCTCTGACCGGGCTGCATAACCGCCGCTACATGGCCGGTCAGCTGCAGGGCATGATGGGCCGGGCGGGGCAGGGCGGCGATCCCGTCGCCGTGCTGGTCATGGACATCGACCACTTCAAGTCGGTCAACGACAGCTTCGGCCACGACGCCGGTGACGAGGTGCTGCGCGAGTTCGCGGTGCGGCTGGCGACCAACGTGCGCGCCATCGACCTGCCATGCCGTCTGGGCGGCGAGGAGTTTGTCGTCGTCATGCCGGGCGCGACGCTGGAAGACGCGACGCGCGTGGCAGACCGCATCTGCCGCGACGTGGCCAGCCAGCCGTTCCCGATCATGGGCGGCTTGGAAGGCCTGACGATCACCGTCTCGGTCGGCGTGGCGTCCAGCGACGGCGTCAGCGATACGCCGGACGCCCTACTGAAGCGGGCGGACGAAGGCGTCTATGAGGCCAAGGGCCGGGGCCGCAACCAGGTCATCGCCCGGGCCGCCTAGGGGTCAGGCGGCGCAGACCGCCTCAACATCCCCGATCTCGTCGCTCTCCCGGGGCCGGGACCAGAAGTCCACCTTCTCAAGCAGGCCGAGGATGTTGACGGGTTTGCCCAGCACATCATCCATGCCGGCCTCCGCGTATTCCACCAACTGCTCCGGCAAGGTGTTGGCGGTGACGGCGACGATGGGCGTGCGGCCGGCCGCGCCGGGCAGGGCGCGGATAGCGCGGGTCGCCTCGACGCCGTCCATGACCGGCATCTGGATGTCCATCAGGATCAGGTCCCAAACCTGCGACCGCGCCATCTCGAGACCCTGACGTCCATCGTCAGCGGTGGCGCAGATGATGCCCTGGACGGACAGGATGGTGGTGACGAGTGCGCGATTGCTGTCGTTGTCATCGACGTAAAGCACCTGGAGGGCGCTGATCTCGTCGGTGGCGGCGTCGTCCGCCCGGACGGTTTCCGACATGGTTTCCACCGAAGCGACAGGGACAGCCTCTTCCGCGATCATGGATTCGACGAGCAAGGACAGGCGCTGGCCGGCTTCGTGGATGCGGCGGGACTGGTCCTGTTGTGCGGGTTCGAGGTCGGCCTGCGTCAGCAGTTCGGAGAAGCCCAGCACGGCGTTCAGGGGCGTCCGAAGCTCGTGAGACATCTCCGTCAGGAAGCGCTGGCGGGCATCAAACATGGCGGCGGTCTGCTCGGCCGTGGCGCGGGCGGTCTCGGCGACGACGCGCTGGGTCACGTCCTGCTCGTTCAGCAGCACGCCCGTCGCGCCGGTCACGGGGTCGAGGACAGTGCGGGCGTCGACGTGGTGCCAGCGCAGGCCTTCGTCGGTCATCATCTCACGCATGCCGCCGCTGGACCCGCCTGACAGGGCCGCGGCCAGCAGGGTCTCGCCGTCATCGCGGTCGGCGAAGTGATCGACAAAGCCGCCTTCCACGTCGCCGTAGGCTGCGTGCGCGGCGGGGTTGGCGAACAGACGACGACCGTCGGCGTCGAACAGGGTGATGGGCGTTGAGGTGTGGCGGAGGGCCTCAACGGCGCGCCGCTCCTCGGCCTCGACATCAGCGGGCGCGGCCTCGAACAGCAGGACAATACGGCCATCCTCCAGCGCGAAAGACGAAATGGTCGCCTGCACCGTGACGGGCGCGCCGTTGGGATAGAAGGTCCAGCGCTCGCTGAGTTCGGAACCGTCCGCCGTGGCGCGCATCAGGCGCTCGGTGCGGGCGACGACGGCCGCAGACAGGTTCGAGAAGTCGCGGGCCAGCAGCTCTTCGCGAGATTCTGCGCCCCAGAGCGTGAGCGCGGCGGGATTGGCGTAAACGCCCTCGCGCGACCAGGGATCGAACATCCAGATCGGACGGCGCAGCTGGTCCCAGGACCGGAACAAGGCGGCGGTGGCGTCCGAAAGCTCTGCGTCCATGGCCCGAGTATGACACGCCGGGCCTGAAGCAAGGCTTAAGCGGGGCCTGTCCAGCGCGACGATCAGGGCAAAGAAAAACGCCCGGCCAGAGGGCCGGGCGTCCTTGAAAACGTCAGCAGATCAAGTGCTTACTTGATCTTGCCTTCCTTGAACTCGACGTGCTTCTTGACGACCGGGTCGTACTTCTTGACGACCATCTTTTCGGTCATCGTACGGGCGTTCTTCTTGGTGACGTAGAAGAAGCCGGTGTCGGCGGTCGAGTTGAGGCGGATCTTGATGGAGGCGGGCTTGGCCATCGGAATTACCTTTGCGACGGCGAAAGCCGCTTGAAACGAGAGGCGCGGAACATACTCAGGCGCGCTCCGAAGTCAACCGGTTCAGCGGAACGCGCGAAGACGGTCCAGCGTGGGCTGTAGCGAAGGCAGCAGCGGTTCGATCTCGGCGGCGTTCTTGCGCCACTTTTCAGGGGCGGGTGACGACAGGGTGTGACGCGAGTCGGGCAGGGGACCAGCGGTGCGCTGCGCCAGCGCCGGATCGAACTGGATGTCGGCGAAATCGGCGATCCCGCGGGCCACGGCGGCCGGATCGGCGACGAAGTCGCTGTAGCGCACCACATGACGGCGATCGGCGGGCAGGGCCGACAGGTCGTCCATCACCGTCTGATTGGTCACGCGCCACTGATAGGCGGCGATCTCGGGCAGGGGGCGGCCCTTCAGCGCCTGCCAGCCCTGCGGCAGCAGCAGGGACCACGGGCCGTCCCAGCCCTGCAGTTGCGGATAGGTGACCCAGCCCCCCGCGCGCCACGCGTCGATGATGCTGGAGATGTTCTCTTCCGGCTCTCGCCACAGGAAGACGAAGCGGGCGTCCGGGAACAGGGCGTCGAACAGCGGGATGCGCAGGGCGTTCTTGGGCGTCTTCTCCAGCAGGCGAACCGACGGCGCGTTGTCGAACGCCGGGGCGTCGGCGCGGCGCAGGCGCTCGGCCAGACGCGACTTCATCGCCAGCGCCAGTTCAGGCGTCAGATGTTCGGCGGTGAGGCGGTTGGAATCCACGCCGGGCGCGCCGGGCGCCAGCTTGCGGAACCCCTCGACCAGCCAGTGGGCCTCTCCGCCCGGGTTATGCAGCTGGGGCGTGACGGCCATGGTTTCGTAGAGCGCCGTACTGCCTGAGCGAGGAGCGGCGACGATGATCAGGGGGCGGTCGTAATCCGGGGTCTTGATCACCGGCCGACCCACAGCTTGCGCGGTCTGGTCGGGGGCGGACGCGACAGACGGAGAGGCCGCGACGCCCGCTGCGGAGATGTTGACCGCATACGCCCCGATGCGCTGGCCGACCACGCGGATGGCGGGCATCTGGTTGCCGGCGATGCGCAGATCCTCGCCGAGGCCGGACAACTGCGCCATCAACTGCTCCAGCCGCTTGCGGTAGTGGGGCACGCCCCGATCGGTATCGGCGAACAGGGACCAGAGCTGCCGCCAGTCCTGACGAAAGCCATAGAGCAGGCGCTCGAACGCCTTGAACTCGGCACGACCGGCATCGCCGGGCTTGATCGAGACGGTCTCGCCCAACAGGTCGATCAGCAGTGCATCCACCTCTGACGGCGGCATGACGCGGTAGACATTGTGCTGCTCGGTCGCGATGCCGACGCGGGCGCCGGGCTGGAACGGCACGGTCTGAACTGGCAGGTCCTGTTCACCGGCGGCGTGCGCCATGTCCCAGAAGCGGCTGTTGCCGGTGGTGTCGGCGACGAGGTGGACGCGTTCGATGCCAGAGTTGTTCTCGACCTTGTGCGGACGCCAATTGTCGAAAATCCAGCTCTCGCCCTCGGCCATGTGGACGACCTGGTCGTCGCAGAAGAACTTCACGTCGGGCGTGGTGACGATGGGGATGTGCAGCCGGACCCGGTGGAACCAGTGATAATTGATGTCGGTGTGCAGCGGCACCGTTGAGGACGGTCCCAGCTTCATCAGGCGCGAGCGGCTCCAGACCACGCCGAAGTGGGACAGGACCTGCTGGAGATAGGGCGCGGCCTTCAGATGCTCCGTCGGCGCCATCGGGCCGGCGACGTCGTCGTTCTCGCCCCCGCCCACCGTGATCAGTCGAAGGGCGCTGTTGCCGGGGATGTTGTTGGGGTGCTTGACCCAGGCCTCGGCCGGGAAGGCGGCGATCTCCGCCTGCAGGCGCGCAACGTCGAAGCGGAAGGGCAGCTTTATGAACGGCGCCTGGAGTTTCATGTCTGAGGGATAGCAGCGGTGGGCGATGCGTCAAAGCGGCCGCTCGACGGCCGCGGGGATGCGGATAGGGTGGTCGGATGATCCGATCGATCCTCCTCGCCGCTTCCCTGTTCGTCGCCGCCTGCGGCACGACGCCTGTCGCCGCAGAGCCGCAGGACCGGTTCATGGCGCGGCTGAATGATCTGTGCGGCAAGAAATTTGCGGGTCGGGTGGTCACGGACGATCCTGCGGACGCCGCCTTCGCCAGCGCGCCGCTGGTCATGCACGTGCGGGACTGTTCGGCGGACGAGGTGCGCATTCCCTTCGCGGTCGGCGAGGATCGCTCGCGGACGTGGGTGGTGACGCGAACGGACGTCGGGGTTCGGCTGAAGCACGATCATCGTCACCCGGACGGGACCGAGGATGTGCTGAGCCAGTACGGCGGTGATACGGCGTCCGAAGGCACGGCGGAGCGGCAAACCTTTCCGGTGGACCAGTTCTCGAAAGATTTGTTCACGCGCGAGGGCCGGACCGTGTCCAACACCAACGTCTGGGCGATTGAGGTCCATCCCGATCGGATGTTCGCCTACGAACTGCGCCGGCCCGAGGGGCGGTTCTTTCGGGTGGAGTTCGATCTGACGCGGCCGCTGGCTGACTAGACCGCGCGCCAGCCGGTCGTTGAGCGCACCGTGGCGCAAGCGGGCGAACCGTCCTTGCCGCGACCGGGCAGAACGATCTCAAGCACACGACCGGCGCGGGCCCCTGCCAGCAGGGCCGCCGGGATGTCGTGGATATCGATCTTGGCGCGGCGGCTCCACGCGCTGGCGTGATCGCCGGCCGATGTGCCGATGCGGATGTAGACGAACCGACGCTCGGGGCCCTCCCGGCGCACGAAGGGACCGAGGAAACGGTTATCGGCGGACAGGCGGATCGGGACGTCGAAGGACAGCGGCGCATCGCCGGCGGTGACCGGCTCGAACGGGGCGTCGTCCTGCTGCAGGCTGTAGCGGACGCCCGGCACAGGGTCGGCGATGGTCAGGCGCAGGGTGATGGACGTGTCGGCCATGGTCAGTCCTGATGCTCCACCACATGCGCCCCGCGAACCATGCGGACAAACGGTAAGGGCCGATCCGGATGCGTGAGGCGCTGCGAAACCTCTCCCAGAACGAAGCGCGTGATGGCGGGGAGATCAAGCGCGCGCGCTTCTTCAATCGGCAGCCACTCGATCTCGTCCAGTTCCCCGGACCCTGCGGTCGGCTCGGGATGCAGCAGGGCGGCGGCGTCGGCCATGAAGAAGCGGGCGTCGAAGCGGCGGGTGCGGCCCGGCGGGGTGATAGCTCGGGCGACGTAGGACAGGGCAGCGAGGTGGGGCAGGGCGCCGGCAGCGCGGAACTCCCTCCACGGTCCGGGGACAGATGCGGGAGCGGCTGGCTCGGCGAGGAGCAGGCCCGTCTCCTCGAAGGTCTCGCGGACGGCGGCGAGCGCGAGGGCACGGGCGCGGCGGGGGGGGACCTCGCGGGTCAGGCGGGCTTGATCACTTGTGGCGAGTTCAGTCGCGGACGCGGCGGAGGCGTCCGTGCGCTCGACCCGGCCGCCGGGGAAAACCCATTTGGAGGCCATGAAGACATGGCCCCTCGCGCGCCGGCCCATCAACACCTCAGTGCGATCAGGTCGGCCGCGGGTCAGGATCAGGGTGGCGGCGTCCTTCGGGCGCTGGCGGTCGCCGGTTCGGGGCGCGTCGCGCAGGTCCTGATCGCCATCGAAGGGCTGAACGGTCTCGGAAGGCATTGATCGGCCTTAGCACGCCCGGAGCAGATCGGGGCGTGGGCTTACCAAGAGTTCACTGGCGGTCGCGGCCGGTCGGCGCGACGGTAAGTGAACGGAGGATCGCTCATGACATCGACTGCCCTTCTGCTCATCGCCGTGCTCGCGGGGGCATCGCCCGCTCCACCGGACTTCTGCCGAACCATCGAGCCGACGCAGGCCCAGCGCGAAACGCAGTTCTCGAACGCCAACGCTATCGGACCTTTCGCCATGCGCTCGCAAGCGGGCTCGACGTCCTGCGACTTCCGTCAGCAAAGGGAGGGTGGCTGCACCCTCCGCGCGCCCGGACTGATCCACATCACCCTGAACGGCCGCCACACCTGGTATCAGGTCGAGCCCGGCCGCGATGTTCGTGTTGAGGTGGCGAACGGCGTCGCGACTTGTCGGGTGCTGGGCAGGGCGGCATAGCGCGCTCTACAGCCGCCTTGGCGCCTCCCGGACGACCGTGCTTGAGTGACGCGGGTTTGGGAGGGGGCGATGAGGGAATACTCGGTGATTGGCCGGCTGGCGGCCGGACTTCTGGCGCTCACAGGTTGGCTGGGGCTCGTTCTTTATCTGGTCGCCGGTGTCGCGAGCCAGAACGGCGACTTGCTGCGCGCGGTCTGGGTCAATCTCGGCTACCTGACCGACCTCTCCAATCTGCTTCTCGCGGTGGTGATGACAGGCGTCGCGCTGGGGGTCAGGCCGCTGTCGCGTCCGCACATCGTCGGCTGGGCGATCGCGGCGAACACGACGGTCGGCGTCGGCTTCTGGCTGATCGGCGGGACGCTGACGGTCCGGGAGTCAGCGCTGGAGGATATCCTGCTGCACGCCGTGACCCCTTGGGCAGGACTGCTGTTCTGGTTGTTGTTCGCGCCCAAGGGCGTTTTGCGCTGGAAGCGGGCCCTCCTCTGGCTCGCGTGGCCGATCGGCTATTTCGCGTATGCCTTGGCGCGGGGGGCCATGACCGGCGACTACGCCTACCCCTTCCTTGATCCTGCACAGTCGAGCGCGGCGGATATCGCTGCGATCGTTGGAATGATCACGGCCGTGCTTGCGGGATGGACGGTCGCGCTGCTGTTGTTGGATCGCGTCATGGGCAGGCGGGGCTAGTTCACCGCCGCTTGCCCTTGCGTACGCCCTTGAGGCCGCCTGACGGACGACCGCCCTTGGGCGGCTTGGGTCCACCCGGGCGGTTGGCGCCGCGCTTGGGATAGCCGCCGACCTTGTCGCCGCGCGCACGCATGCCCAGACGGGCAGCGGGCGCATTCGGATCGCGCGGGCCGGGTTCGCTCAACATCTCGAACAGCAGGCCGCCAGTGACAGGGGTCGCTTCGCGCAGCTTCACCTCCACCTTGCGGCCGAGGATCCAGCGCTGTCCTGTGCGCTCGCCGACGAGGGCGTGCGTACGGTCGTCGTGGGTGAAGTATTCGCCGCCCAGCGACGAGACGGGCACGAGACCATCCGCGCCGGTTTCGTCCAGCCGAACGAACAGGCCGAAACGGGTGACCCCGGTGATGCGGCCGGTGAAGGTCGCGCCGACGCGATCCTCCAGATAGGCGGCGATGTAGCGGTCCATGGCGTCGCGCTCGGCGGCCATGGACCGGCGCTCCGTCATGACGACGTGTTCGGCGATGGCCGGCAGTTCGGCGATCTCGCGGTCCGTCAGCCCGTCCTTGCCGAGGCCCAGCGCGCGGATCAGGCCGCGGTGCACGATCAGGTCGGAGTAGCGACGGATCGGCGAGGTGAAGTGGGCGTAGCGGTCGAGGTTCAGACCGAAGTGGCCGACGTTCTCGGCGGAATAGATGGCCTGCATCTGGGTGCGCAGCACGACCTCGTTGACGACCTCGGCGTGTTCGCCCTCGCGGGTCTCGTCCAGCAGCTTGTTGAAGCGTTTGGTCGTCGCCGGCTCGCCCTTGGTCCACGGCTTGCCGATGGTCGAGAGGAAGTCGCCGAGATTGAACAGCTTCTCCTGACTGGGCGCGTCGTGGACGCGGTAGAGCAGGGGCGTCTTTTTCTGCTCCAGCGTCTCGGCGGCGCAGACGTTAGCCTGGATCATCATCTCCTCAATCAGCCGGTGGGCTTCGAGGGAAACGCGAGCCTCGATTGAGGTGATCTCGCCCTGCGTATTCATGCGGATGCGGCGCTCGGCGCTCTCGATCTGCAGCGGGCTGCGCTTCAGCCGACCCTTGAGCATGGCGTGATACGCATTCCAGAGCGGAAAAAGGATCTGCTCCATGATCGGGCCGGTCGTGTCGTCGGGCTGGCCGTCGATGGCGGCCTGCGCCTGCTCATAGGACAGCTTGGCCTTGGAGCGCATCAGGCCGCGGACGAACCTGTGGCCTGTCTTGCGGCCATCCTTGTCGAAGACCATGCGCACGGCGATGCAGGCGCGGTTGTCGCCCTCGGTCAGGCTGCACAGGCCGTTGGACAGGCGTTCGGGCAGCATGGGCTCGACGCGGTCGGGGAAGTAGGTCGAGTTGCCCTTGTCGCGAGCCTCCCGGTCCAGATTGGTGTTCGGGCGGACGTAGGCGGCGACATCCGCGATGGCGACCCAGACGATCCAGCCGCCCTCGTTCTTCGGATCCTCGTCGCGGTGCGCATAGACGGCGTCGTCGTGGTCGCGGGCGTCGGCGGGGTCGATGGTGATCAGTGGCAGTTCGCGCAGGTCCTCGCGACCCTTGAGCGACGGCAGTTCCTGATCCCCGGCCTCGGCCTCGACAGCCTCGGAGAAGCCGGTCGGGACATTATGGGCGTGAATGGCGATCAGGGAGGCGGCGCGGGCGTCGTCCTCGCGGCCGATGGTCTCGAGGATTTTGCCGCGCTTGGGCCCGTAGCGCTGATCGCCCTTCTCGATGGCGGCCAGCACGAGGTCGCCGTCTTTCAGGCCCTCGGCTTGCGCGTGTGGGACCAGCAGCACGTCCTTCGAGCGGCGGTCGACGGGCTCGACCCGAACCTCGCGGTTGGACTTGCGGATGACGCCCAGGACGCGGGTGCGCTCGCTGTCCAGCTTCTTGACCAGGCGGGCTTCCCAGCCTTCGCCGCCACGGGCGAACTTGACGAGCAGGCGATCGCCCATGCCGGGCGCGGGGCCCGTGCGGCCGGAGTTGTCGGGAACCAGAAGGGCGCGCGGCGCGTCGGGCGAGGCCTCGACGAGGCGGACGTACATTTCGCCGTCCACGTCGCGCTCGACCACGTCGGCGACGCCGACCGGGGGCAGGGCGCCGGCTTCGCTGAAGCCCTTGCGACCGCGTTTGCCGAGGGCGCCTTCGGCCTCAAGCTCGCGGATCATTTCACGCAGGGCGCGACGGTCGCCGCCCTTCAGCCCGAAGTGGCGGGCGATGTCTGTTTTTTCGGCCGAACCGGCCTCGCGAAGGAAGGCGAGGAGGGTGGGCTTGTCGGGGAGGCCGGCAGGGGGACGGCTGGATGATTTTGTCATGTGAGTCCTTTGATACCGCGCTTCGGCGCTCTTCGAGAGGCGAAATCTTGCGCGGCTTGTGATGAGGGTGGGGCGCGCCTAGCTTCCGGCGCTGAGCCCCACGGAGTCTGTGAATGTCTGTCGCCTCTTCCCCGGTCCTGTCCGGTCCCACCGGCTCTCTGCTGGACCTGATCGGCAAGACGCCGATGGTGGAGGTGACGAAGATCGGCACCGGGAAATGCCGGCTGTTCCTGAAGCTGGAGAGCCAGAACCCGGGCGGGTCGATCAAGGACCGCATCGCCCTGTCGATGATCGCAGCGGCGGAAGCGGAGGGGTTTTTGAAGCCCGGCGGAACCATCGTGGAAGCGACGGCCGGCAACACGGGTCTGGCGCTGACACTCGTCGGGCAGGCCAAGGGTTATAAGGTGCTTCTGGTCATCCCGGACAAGATGTCGAAGGAAAAAATCCAGCATTTGAGGGCGATGGGCGCGGATGTTCGCCTGACGCGTTCGGACGTGCCGCACGGACATCCGGAATACTACACCGACATGGCCGAACGGCTGGCGCAGCAGATTCCGGGCGGGTTCTACGTCAACCAGTTCGCCAACGACGCCAACTCCGAGGCCCACTTCAAAACAACGGGGCCGGAAATCTGGGAGCAGCTGGACGGCAAGGTCGACGCCTTCGTGGCCGGGATCGGGTCGGGCGGCACCATCACCGGGATCGCGCGCTTCCTGAAGTCGAAGGGCTCGAAGGCCGAGATCATTCTGGCGGACCCCGTCGGGTCGACGCTGGCGGGAATCGTCAACGACGGCGTGCCGGGGCCGGAAGGCAGCTACACCGTCGAGGGCATTGGTCAGAACTTCGTGCCGGATACGGCGGACATGAGCCTGATCGACAAGGCCTATTCGATCCCGGACAGCGAGGCGATTGGGACAGTGCGGGAACTGCTGCTCAAGGAAGGCGTGCTGGCGGGGTCGTCGTCGGGGACGCTGATCGCCTCCGCGCTGCGCTGGTGCCGGGAACAGACCGAGCCGAAGACCTGCGTCACCTTCGTCTGCGACACCGGGGCCAAGTACCTGTCGAAGGTCTACAACGACGCCTGGCTGGCGGATCAGGGGATCGGCGAGCGCGAACTTCACGGCGACCTGTCGGACCTGATCACGCGCAAGTACGAGGACGGCGCGGTGGTCTTCGCCGGGCCCGAGGATACTCTGGACACCGCGTTCAAGCGCATGCGGGGCGCCGACGTGTCCCAGCTGCCGATCATTCAGGACGGCCGTCTCATCGGCATTCTGGACGAGAGCGATCTGGTTCATGTGATGAACACCGACGAGATCACCCGCAAGGAGCGGTTCGCCAAGCCGGTGTCGTCGGCCATGACCCGCGATCTGGACACGGTGCAGGCGTCGGAATCGCTGGACGCCCTGATCCCGCTGTTCGACCGCGACAGGGTGGCGATCGTGCTGGACGGCGAGCGGTTCGTGGGGCTGATCACGCGGACCGACCTGATCAACCATCTGAGCCTGAACCGGTAAGCCCATGGCGAATCTCAAGAACAGCCAGGGCTTCTCTACCCGCGCAATCCATGCGGGCCAGCGGCCGGACCCGACGACCGGCGCGGTAATGACGCCGATTTATGCGACCTCGACCTACGCCCAGGAAAGCCCCGGCGTGAACAAGGGCTATGAGTACGCCCGCGGCAAGAACCCGACGCGGGAGGCCTTCGAGGCCTGTCTGGCGGATCTGGAGGGCGGGACGCACGGGTTTGGCTTCGCTTCGGGCATGGCCGCGACATCGACCGCGCTGGAGCTGCTGGATGCGGGGGCTCACATCGTCACGGGCGATGACCTGTACGGAGGCTCTTGGCGTCTGTTTGAGCGGGTAAGGCGGCGGTCGATGGGGCTGGACTTCAGCTATGTCGATCTGTCGGACCTGTCGGCGGTCGAGGCGACGATCACCGACAAGACCCGGATGTTGTGGGTCGAGACGCCGACCAATCCGCTGATGAAGCTGGCCGACATCGCGGGCCTGTCAAAGATCGCGAAAGCGCACGACCTGCTGCTGATCGTCGACAACACCTTCGCCACGCCCTGGAGCCAGCAGCCGCTGAAGCTGGGCGCGGACGTCGTCATGCACTCGGCCACCAAGTATCTGAACGGCCATTCCGACATCATCGGCGGGGCGCTGGTGACCGGGAGCGCCGACCTCGCGACCCAGATCAAGTTCCTGCAGAACTCGGTAGGCGGGGTTATGGGGCCTTTCGACGCCTTCCTGGCCAACCGGGGGCTGAAGACTCTGGGCCTGCGCATGAAGGCGCACAACGAGAACGCCCTGACCGTCGCGCGCTGGCTGGAAGCCCGCAAAGGCGTGGCGAGCGTGGTCTATCCCGGCCTGATCAGTCATCCGCAGCACGATCTGGCCTCGCGGCAGATGAACGGCCGCTACGGCGGCATGGTCACCGCCTTCATCGACGGCGACCTGTCACGGACAAAGCAGGTGCTGGAACGGTTTCAGGTCTTCACGCTGGCGGAGTCTCTGGGCGGGGTCGAAAGCTTGGTGAACCACCCGGCCATCATGACCCACGCCTCGGTGCCGAAAGACGTGCGCGAAGCCGGCGGCGTGACCGACAACCTGATCCGGCTGTCGGTCGGTGTGGAAGACATCGACGATCTGATCGCCGATCTGGATCAGGCGCTGGCCTAGGCCGCCTTTGACGGCAGTGCGGTCTGGTGACCGGTCGCGGGGATAGCCTTCTTCTTGGCCGGGGCGCGGGCCTTCTTGACGGTCGTGGTCGGCAGGGCGGCGCGACGGGCGGTTTCGTCGTCGATCAGTGGAATGATGTCGGCGGCGGCCAGAACCTGTGTGCTGGAGCCGTGCTCGACCAGCCGGGCGGCGTTTACGCGCAGGGACTTGAGGTCGGGATCGCTCATGGCGGGGATCATGTCGGCCAGCGGGGTCATGGTCGTCTCCTTGAAAGGGAAGGTGTGGTCGGGCCGGCGCCTCTCGGCGGCCGGCCCTTCCGGATCTGGATCTACTCGGCGGCCTTCAGGCGGCCGGCGGATTCCTTGCCCGAACGCGAGTCGCGTTCGACTTCGTAGGAGATCTTCTGGTTTTCGTTGAGCGAGCCCAGATCGGACGTCTCGACGGCCGAGGCGTGGACGAAGACGTCCTTGCCGCCGTCATCCGGCTGGATGAAGCCGTAGCCCTTGGTGGAATTGTACCATTTTACAGTGCCGGTAGCCATTTTCAGGACCTCCGCAAGCATTGGCCGCAGGAAGGATGTCCTGGTCGGCCTGTCGGATTCTGAATGGGATCGGCTTTGGACCTCGGTGCGCGATGCAAAGGGCAGCAGCGTTTCGCAGAGAGATCGACCACACACAGGTGGGCGCTTCGGGCGACAATAGCAAGGCCTGTGTCAGCGGGCGGACATGGAAACGGCGGCGAAGGTCGCCCCTCGCCGCCGTCAAATCCGTGTCGTTAGACAGGTGGGGCTTAGCCCTCGACCTTCAGCTGACCGGCCGATTCCTTGCCGGAACGGCGATCGCGCTCGATCTCGTACGAGACCTTCTGATTTTCGTCGAGGCCGCGCAGGCCAGCCTGTTCGACGGCCGAGATGTGGACGAAGACGTCCTTGCCGCCGTCATCCGGCTGGATGAAGCCGTAGCCCTTGGTGCCGTTGAACCATTTTACAGTGCCGGTAGCCATCGTAGACCTCCGTTTGGCGTTGGCCTCAGGGAACAGCCCCTGAAGGCCTGTCGGGTCTGAATGGAGCGGCTGACCTTCGTGCGAAGCAGAGGGTGGCGTTTCGCAGAACGAGATCGACGTTTCGCCTTCTGCACCCAAGGGGCGGCGAAAGCAAGGCCGGGGCTCAGGCGTTTGGTTCAGCCTCAGCCGTGTCGACATAGTTGTCCTGACACAGCTTGCGCAGCGCCGCGGTCAGGGTCGGTCCGTACAGGGAGTCATTGATGCGGTCGAAGCCCTCGGTCGAGAGGGCGGCCTTGATGTCGCTGACATTGCGGCAGGAGCCGCCGCGAGCCAGTTCGTAGGCGCGTTCAAGAGTCGTCGGTCTGTGCGTGGTGGTCATGGCCCTAGATGGGGACGATGAACGCCGGTGTCGACCCTTGCGCGCAATAAGCTTTGCTAGAAGGCCACGCTGATGCCGGCGACGAGGGCGTCGGCATACTGTTCGCCGGGTACATCGGCGTCAGTGGCGTGATAGCGCACCTCGGCCTCCAGATTGCGGGTCAGTGCGTAGGTGAAGCCCGCGTTCCAGCCGGTGTAGTCAACGCTGTTGTCCTGCTCGCGACGACCGATCTCGACCGTGCCGGTCAGCTTGTTGGTGAAGTCCCAGCCGCCGCGAAGGGCGACCCAGGTCCAGGCCTCGGTCGAGCCGGTGCTGTCGGGCGAGTGCTGGAGGCGCACCCGGGCGCTGGCGGGGCCGATCGAGCGCTTGATATTGGCGGTGAACTCCCACGCCGCATCGTCCGTGCCCGGATCAGCATTCACATGCCACTTGTGCTCGGCGTTCAGGTCGAGGTCGAAGCCGGCGATCTGCGGACGCACGCCGGCGCTGAGGGCGATTTCCAGCTCGGAGCCGGTCGAGGCCTTGATCGTCTCGAACTGCGGTCCGGCGTAGAACAGGCCGGACGCGCTCTCCCACTGGGCCTCGCCCCAGACGTAGGGATCACCGTCGGACTTGGACGCGTCCTTGGAGCGGTTGTCAGTGGCTGCGCCAAGAGAGAAGGACCAGGGGTTCCGCGAGTCCTGGGCATGGGCAGCGCCTGCAGCGGCGATGAACAGCGAGGCAATCAGACAGGTTCGGATCATGGGGCACCAGACGCGCGGAAAGACGCGGGTGTTCCTAGACCAATCAGGGCCTGTCTGTGAACCCGTCCGGGAACGGATCAATCCACGCTTGCCGTCAGTAACGTGCGCCGTAGCGGGTCCGATGAAACTGGCGACCACCGTTCAGCTCAAGCGCGCACTGGGTTCCGATATCCGCGCGCATGTCCGCCTGGCGACGCATAACGGCAGCCCGCGCGAGAACGGTGCAGTCGTAAGCCCTGACCTCAGGCCCATCGGCCAAAATGTATCCGTACCCGTTGGCGCAAGCAACCTCGAAAATGTTCCGCCGGCGGATCGTCTGTCCAACCCGGGCAGCATCGACCACGTCACACTCGGTTCCTGTCGCCGAAAGGATATCGCTGGTCTGCCGTTCGACTTCCCGGATTTCTGCGGGTGTGAAGGCGCGGAGACGCATGGTCGCGTCCTGACGATTCAGGGCCTGAATGGTCGGCTGCATCGCTTCCTTCTGGAGAGCGAGTATCGAACCGGGATCAGACTGTAGCGGCGGAGGGGAGGGGTTGGGAGTCTGGGCCGCCGCCAAGGACGGTGCGCATAAGCCAACACCAGCACTCAGAACCATCAACAGACGCCGCATTTCGACCTCCCAAACCGATCCTGGCTAAAGTTGTACAACCCTTGATATCGGAGTCAATCAACCCATGACAGGGCGTTCATGCGTTGAGTGGCGTCGCGATATTCCTGCTTCAGGCGGGCGGCGAGCTCGCCGGTGGGCAGAACGTCGTGGATCGCGCCCGCGCCCTGACCGGCCGACCATACAGTCTTCCACGCCTTGGCTTCCTCGCCCATGTCCAGCTTGTGCTCGGGCAGGGATTTGGGATCGATGCCGTTCTCGACCAGCGAGGGGGTCAGGAAGTTGGCGGGGATGCCCGAGACGGCAGGGGTGTAGGTGATGTCCATCGAGCCGGCCTCGACGATCATCTCCTTGTAGTGGCCCTGCGCCTCACTCTCGGTCGTGGCGATGAAGCGGGTGCCCATGTAGGCGAAGTCCGCGCCCATCGTCAGGGCGGCGGCGACGTCGCGGCCGGTGGACAGGCAGCCGGACAGGATGATGGTCCCGTCGAAGAAGCCGCGCACCTCTTCCACCAGCGCAAATGGATTGACCACGCCCGCATGGCCACCCGCGCCGTTCGCGACGAGGATCAGTCCGTCCACGCCGGCCTGCGCCGCCTTCTTCGCGTGGCGCACGTTGGCGATGTCGTGGAAGACCACGCCACCGTAGCCGTGCACTGCGTCAACCAGATCGCGCACCGCACCCAGCGAGGTGATGACCAGCGGGACCTGCTCGGCCACCGTGACCTCGAGGTCCGCCATCAGGCGGGCGTTGGTCGGGTGGACGATGTGGTTGACGCCGTATCCGGCGGCCTCAGGCGTCAGGCGCGACTTGATGTCGTGCAGCCACTCCCGATAGCCCTCGGTGGTGCGCTGGTTCAGGGACGGGAAGGTCCCGATCATGCCGGCGTTGCAGGTCTCAACGACCAGATCAGGACCGGAGACGAGGAACATCGGCGCCGCGATCACCGGCAGCTTGAGCCCCTTCTTCAGCGAAGCCGGAATGGCCATGGTCGTCTCCCCGCGTTGTCTTTCGCTACGGATAGCGGGGTGACGATGGGGAAGGCAAATCCTCCCGCGTGACGTCGCCGCTCATCGGCGCTAAATCGCGCGGATGACCACTGATGTTTCCGGCCTGCACCAGCTAGGCCAAATGACCGCCGCTCCGACCAGCCCCGAGACCGCCGTGCTGGAGCGGGTGCCGAACCCGCACGCGGACACCCTTTATCTGGCCCGGTTCACGGCGCCGGAATTCACCAGTCTTTGCCCCGTGACGGGCCAGCCCGACTTCGCCCACATCGTCATCGACTATGCACCGGGCGAGTGGCTGGTCGAGTCCAAGTCGCTGAAGCTGTACCTGACCAGCTTCCGCAACCACGGCGCCTTCCATGAGGACTGCACCGTGGCCATCGGCAAGCGTCTGGCCGAGCTGCTGGCGCCGAAGTGGTTGCGGATCGGCGGGTACTGGTATCCGCGCGGCGGCATCCCGATCGACGTCTTCTGGCAGACGGGCCCCGCCCCCGAAGGCCTGTGGCTGCCCGATCAGGGCGTGCCGACCTATCGCGGGCGAGGCTGACGTCAGACAGACCGGGCCCGTCCCACGAGGCTGGTTAGCACCGGCAGCACGAACAGCGTCAGCAGGGTCGCGGTGGTCAGCCCGCCGATGACCACCGTGGCCAGCGGCTTCTGGACTTCCGCCCCCGCGCCATAGGCGAAGGCCATGGGCACGAAGCCGAGCACCGCGACCAGCGCCGTGGTCATGATGGCGCGCAGCCGGGACACCGCGCCTTGCAGGGCGGCCTCCGGAGGCGCCACGCCAGCGTCCGTACGCTCGCGGATCGCCTGCATCAGAACGAGGCCGTTCAGGGTGGCGACGCCGGAGACGGCGATGAAGCCGACCGCCGCCGAGATCGACAAAGGCATGCCTCGCGCAGCCAGCGCCAAGGCCCCGCCCACCAGCGCCAGAGGCACGCCCGCGAACACCAGCGCCGCGTCCTTCCACGACCTCAGCGCCAGAACCAGCAGGCCGCCGATGGTCAGGAAGACGATCGGCACGATAAGACCGAGGCGGGCCGATGCGCGCTGCAGGTTCTCGAACTGACCGCCCCAGTCAATCCAGCCGGAGGGGGGAGGCTGGACCTGATCAGCCACCTTTCGCTGCGCCTCCGTGACGAAGCCGCCCAAATCCCGCCCACGGACGTTGGCCTGAACGATCATGCGGCGCTTGCCGTCCGAGCGGCTGATCTGGTTGGGGCCCTCGGCGACGTCGAAGCGAGCCAGCGAGGACAGGGGAACGGTGGGAGCTCCGGCCTCGGCGTTCTCGGGCATGACCGGCAGCTGTTCCATGATCGTGGGATCGTTGCGGAACTGGTCGCCCAGCCGGACCACTACGTCGAAGCGGCGATCACCCTCATTGACCTGACCGGCGCTGCGACCGGCCAGCGCAATGGCCAGCGCGTCGGCGGCGTCGGAGGCGTGGACGCCCTGCGCGGCGGCGACAGTGCGGTCGACGCTGGCGGTGATGGTGGGCTGGCCGGACACCTGCTCGACACGGACGTCAGCGGCGCCCGCGATGCCGTTCAGAACCGTGGCGACCTGTTGGGCCGTGCGGGTCATGGCGGCGAAGTCGTCGCCATAGATCATCACCGCGACGTCCGAGCGGACGCCGGCGATCAGTTCGTTGAACCGCATCTCGATCGGTTGGGTGAACTCGTAGTTGTTGCCCAGCAGGGTCGAGAGTCGTTGCTCCATCCGCCCGACCAGTTCCGCCTTGGCGAGACCCGGCTCCGGCCAGTGCTTGCGGTCCTTCAGCATCACGAAGGTGTCGGAAATCGACGGCGGCATCGGGTCCGAGGCCACCTCGGCCGTACCGGTGCGGGTGAAGACGCGCTCGACCTCGGGCATGGCCTTCAGCGTCGTCTCGACCCGGAACTGCATCGCCTGACTCTGCTCCAGCGAGGTGGACGGCACGCGGAGCGCCTGAACCAGCACGTCGCCCTCGTCGAGCTGGGGCACGAACTCCCGGCCCAGGGTGGCGAAGGCGACCGCGCCGGCCAGAAGGGCGACACCGGCGCCGATCAGGATGGCGCGGGGGCGTGCGATGGCTTGGGCCAGCAGAGGCGCATAGCGGCCCTTGGCGGCGCGGGTCAGGCGGGTCTCTTTGTGATCCGCCTTCGGCTCCTTCACGATCAGGGCGGCCATGGCTGGCACGAAGGTGAAGCTGAGGACGAAGGCGGCGAGCAGAGCCAGCATGACGGTCGCGGCCATGGGGCCGAACATCTTCCCCTCGACGCCCTCGAACATCAGCAGGGGGGCGTAGACCAGCAGGATGATGGCCTGACCGAAGGCCGCGGGTCGGGCCATTTCGCGCGCCGAGGCGGCGGCGACAGACAGGCGCTCTGCGACGGTCAGCGGGCGGCCCGTCTCTTCCCGCCGGAGGCCGAGGC
Organism: Brevundimonas sp. NPDC092305; assembly: GCF_044755415.1. Classification (NCBI taxonomy): domain Bacteria; kingdom Pseudomonadati; phylum Pseudomonadota; class Alphaproteobacteria; order Caulobacterales; family Caulobacteraceae; genus Brevundimonas; species Brevundimonas sp. NPDC092305. The sequence continues at coordinate 715,192 of NZ_JBIVQY010000001.1, forward strand.
GGCGCAGGGTGTTTTCGATCACCACCACGGCCCCGTCGACGATCAGGCCGAAGTCCAGCGCGCCCAGACTGAGCAGATTGGCGCTGATGCCGAAGCGGTTCATCGCCGAGGCCGCGAACAGGAAGCTGAGCGGGATGACCAGCGCCGTGATGACCGCCGCCCGGACATTTCCCAACGCGAAGAACAGGACGGCTATGACCAGCAGGGCGCCGAGGGCGAGGTTGTGCTCGACCGTCCTGATGGTGGCCTCGACCAGATCGGTGCGGTCAAGTTCGGGTCGCAGCCGGACGCCGGGCGGCAGGCTGGGCTGGATGGCCTCCAGCTTCTGGCCGACGCGGTGGGCGACCTCACGCGAGTTCTCGCCCTGCAGCATCAGGGCGGTGCCGACCACGGTCTCACGGCCATCAGCGCTGGCGGAGCCGAGGCGGGGCGCGCGGCCGATCTCGACGGTCGCGACATCGGAAACGCGGATGACCTGACCGCCACGATTCAGGATCGGGGTCTGGGCGAGGTCCTCAAGGCTCTTCAGGCGGGCGTCGGCGCGGACGATGTAGGCCTCGCCCGCGCGGTTGACGTAGCCCGCGCCAGCGATGCGGTTGGCGTGCTCCAGCGCCTCGACCAACTGGACGAGGCCGACGCCGTAGGCGGCAAGGCGGCCGGGATCGGGGTGGACCGCATACTCCTTCACATAGCCGCCCAGCACGTCGACGCCGGCGACGCCGGGCACGGTCTTGAGCTGGGGCGCGACGATCCAGTCCTGAACGGTGCGGAGGTAGGTCGCCTTCTCCTGATCGGAGACCAGCCGTTCGCCCTCGGGCGTGACGTAGGGGACGCCGGAGCGGGCGGCCGGGCCGGTCAGCTCCAGCGTCCAGATGTAGACCTCGCCAAGGCCGGTGACGACCGGGCCCATCGACGGCGCCAGGCCTTCAGGCAGGTCCCCGCGGGCGGCCTGAAGGCGCTCGTTGACCAGATTCCGGGCGAAATAGATGTCGGTGCTGTCGGTGAAGACGGCGGTGATCTGGGAGAAGCCGTGGCGGGACAGGGACCGGGTCTCGATCAGGCCGGGCAGGCCGGCCAGTTCGGTCTCAAGCGGGAAGGTGACCTGCCGCTCGACTTCCTCGGGCCCCAGAGCCGGGGCGACGGTGGTGATCTGGACCTGCCGGTTTGTGATGTCCGGCACGGCGTCGATGGGTAGACGCAGGAGCTCGCGTCCGCCGAGGATGGCCAGAACGACGGCCAGTCCGACGACCAGCCAGCGGAAACGCACGGAGGCGTCGATGATGCGGTCGAGCATGATCAGTGTCCGTGCTCCGCCTCGCCCTTGGCCAGTTCGGCCTTGAGCAGGAAGGCGCCGGGGCCGGCGATGCGTTCGCTGCCGGTCAGGCCGGAGACGATCTCGATCCGGCCGTCCGAAGTGCGGCCGGTGACGACCGGACGGGCGCGGAAGCCGTCACCCTCGACGACGAAGACGGAGGACACGCCCTCGATCGTCTGGACGGCGTCCAGCGGGACGACAAATGCGCCGGTTCCGGCGCCGGCCGATATCCGCGCCGACAGGACAGAGCCGGCGGGAGGAACAGCGCCATCGGGGCGGGCGCGGACGATGACCACGCCGGCGGCGTTAGCGGGGGCGATCGCGATGACCACGCCGGACACGGCGCTGGACCCCGCAAGGGTGCTTTCCAGCCGATCGCCGACGCGCAGCAGGGCCGCCGCTGACGGCGGGGCCTCGAATACCAGTTCGACGCGGCGTGGATCGGCAACGGCGGCGACCTGAAGCGCCTCCTCATGCAGCACCTGTCCGGGCGCGGCGCTCAGACGGGTGACGACGCCGGCGATGGGACTGCGCACGACGGTCAGGCCGTCGCTGCCGGGCGCGCCATAGGCCCCGACGCGGGCGCGGGCGGCGCGGAGCTCGGCCTCGGCCCGACGGGCTTCGGCGGCGGTGACGTCCAGCCGCGCCCGGGAGACCCAGCCCTGTTCGAACAGGGTGCGGTCCCGACGCTCGGCCGCACGAGCCGCATCAGCGCCGGCCTGTGCGGCGTCAGCCGTGGCGCGGGATGCAGCGCCGTCGGGGCTGCGCAGGGTGACCAGCGGCGAACCGGCGGAAACCCGGTCGCCCAGACCCACGTGGACGCGGGCCACGGCCCCTGCCAGCGGCGCGTCCACGGCCGCCTCGGCGCCGGGGGCGAAGTCGACCCGTCCGGGAAGCTTCAGCTCGGCTCCGCCGCCTCTCTGGAGGGCGACGACGGTCACGCCCGCCTGTTCGGCTTGCGCGGGGGACAGGGCGACGACCGCGCCCTCGGCTTCGTCGTCGGAATGCCCTTCCTCCGCATGTGCGGCGGTCCCGGGGGCAGGACGGTTCATCACGCTGGCGGCGCCGAAGCCCACGCCGAGGGCGGCGATGACGGCGGCGCCGGTCATCAGCCAATGTCTCTGGATTTGCATCTTTGATCCTCGCCCGACGCGCGGCCGGGCTCACAGTTCAGGACGCGCGATCGGTGGGGCCGCGCGAGGTTCCGGACGGACCGGGGCGAACCCGGTCGAGGATCAGAGGCGTGGAGGTCGATCAGGCCCGGCGGGCGCATCAAGGGCGTGGCCCAGGACATCCACCCAATGGACAGGCGTGGCGAACAGCGGCGGCTTCGGCGCGACCAGAGTTTCAGGCGCGGTCGCGGAGTGCGGCGCGTGACAGCAGCCGTTGGCGCAGGCGGGCCCGCAATCCGGGCAGGGCTGGTCCGGACTGGCCGGCGCATCCACGGCGGCTTCGGCCACGGGCGGGGACAACTCGTCGGCACAGACGTGGGCCGCGAACGCAGGCGCGGCGAAGGCCAACGTCAGCAGCACGCCGCCGACGAAGCCCAGTCGCCGGATCATGTCGCGAACGGCCTTCAGCATCGGGACGCCAGTAACATCCCGGACGCCGGCTGTCGCGGGGTCCGCTTGCGGTGTGATGAAGCATCCCGGTCTGCATGAAATCTCCACGAGCCCGATCGGGCGGCGCCGCTAGTCTGGCCCGATGACCGAATCCCGCCGTTTGCCGCTTGAAGCCTGGGGGCGTCGCTGGCTGACCGATGCGCAGGCGTGGGCGGATCGCTCGTGGCTGCGCGGGCGGGCGTTCGAGCTGTTGTGGTTCGGGCTGAAGCAGGGATGGGCCTGCCTGTTCGGCGGACTGCTGCTGGCCCTGATCGTCGGAACATTCCTGTTCTGGCCCGAGGGCGCGCCGATCTCCCGCTACGACTTTCTGGTGGTCGGGGCGCTGGCGATACAGGCCGGCATGCTGCTGTTCAGACTGGAGAGTTGGGAGGAGGCGCGGGTCATCTTCCTGTCCCACGTCGCGGGTACGGTGATGGAGCTTTTCAAGACCGCGCACGGGTCGTGGCTCTATCCCGAGGAGAGCCTGTTGCGGATCGGCGCCGTGCCGCTGTTTTCGGGGTTCATGTATGCGGCGGTGGGCAGCCACATCGCTCGGGTGCAGCGGATCTTTCATATCCGGGTTCGCCAGTATCCGCCGATGTGGACGACGTGGGTGCTGGCAGCGGCGATCTACGTCAACTTCTTCGCCCATCACTGGACGCCGGATGTGCGGTTGGCGCTGTTCGCTGCGACGTTCGTGCTGTTCGGACGAGGGTCGTTCTATTTCACAGCGGATCGGGTGGGGCGGCGGATGCCGCTGTTACTCGGGTTTGGTCTGGTGGCGCTGTTCATCTGGTTAGCGGAGAACTTGGCGACCTTTGGACGGGCGTGGAGCTATCCGGGACAAGAGGACGGATGGGCGATGGTCTCGATCCACAAGCTGGGGGCGTGGTACCTGCTGATGATCATATCCATCGTACTGGTGTCGATCGTGCACCGGCCGGAGCGCGAGCCTGCATGAGCCAGAGCGAAAGCGACGTCGTCATCCTCGGCGGGGGCCACAACGGGCTGGTGTGCGCCTTCTATCTGGCGCGGGCCGGGCTGAAGGTGACCGTGCTGGAGCGGCGGCATGTGGTCGGCGGGGCGGCGGTGACGGAGGAATTCCACCCGGGCTTCCGCAACTCGACCGCGAGCTACACCGTCAGCCTGCTGAACCCGAAAGTCATCGCCGACATGGATCTGGCCCGTCACGGGCTGAAGGTGGTCGAGCGGAAGGTCTCCAACTTCCTGCCATTCGACGACGGCCGATATCTGCTGGCCGGCGAGAGGCGGACGCAGGGAGAGGTGGCGAAGTTCTCGGCGCGGGATGCGGAACGGCTGCCGGAGTACGAGAGGCGACTGGAGGTCGTGGCGGGGGTGCTGCGAGACTGGATCCTGAAGGCGCCGCCGAACGTGGTCGAGGGCGGATGGACGGCCATGCTGCCGGAGCTGCTTAAGGGCGCGTCGCTGGGACGGCAGGCGGCGGGGCTGGATACGCAGGGGCGGCGCGATCTGCTGGACCTGTTCGCCAAGTCGGCGGGGGACTGGCTGGACGGCTGGTTCGAGAGTGACCCGATCAAGGCGCTGTTCGGTTTCGACAGCATCGTGGGCAACTACGGCAGTCCGTACACGCCGGGGTCGGCCTATGTGCTGCTGCACCATGTGTTCGGAGAGGTGAACGGGAAGAAGGGCGTCTGGGGCCACGCCGTCGGCGGCATGGGAGCGATCACGCAGGCGATGGCGGCGGCGTGCGCCGAACAGGGCGTCGAGCTTCGGCTGGATACGCCGGTGGCCGAAGTGCTGACAGAGAAAGGGCGGGCCGTCGGGGCGGTGACGGAAGCGGGCGATGTGGTGCGGGCGCGGGCGGTCGTATCGAACCTGCATCCGCGGCTGCTGTTCGACCAGCTGGTGGATGATGCCGTGGTCCCCGCTGACTTCCGCGAGCGGATCGGGAACTACCAGTCGGGGTCCGGCACATTTCGGATGAATGTGGCGCTGTCGGAACTGCCGAACTTCATCGCCTTGCCGGGGCAGGGGGATCACCTGACGGCGGGCATCATCATCGCGCCGTCGCTCGCCTACATGGACCGCGCCCATGCCAGCGCACGGCTGGACGGGTGGTCGCGCGAGCCGATCGTGGAGATGCTGATCCCGTCCACGCTGGACGACAATCTGGCGCCGGCCGGACAGCACGTGGCCAGCCTGTTCTGCCAGCATGTGTCGCCCGATCTGGCTGACGAGCATCGCGAGGCGGTGGCGGATCTGATGATCGAGACGGTCGACCGGCATGCGCCCGGGTTCAAGGCGTCCGTCGTCGGCAGGCTGGCGCTGGGGCCGCGCGATCTGGAGCGGCGGTTCGGGCTGGTGGGCGGAGATATCTTCCATGGCCGCCTGACGCTGGACCAGCTGTTCAGCGCGCGGCCCGTGATGGGGCATGCGGATCATCGCATGCCCGTGCCGGGGCTCTATCTGTGCGGATCAGGCGCGCACCCGGGCGGCGGGGTGACCGGGGCGCCGGGGCACAATGCGGCCAGAGCGGTCCTGAATGACCTTGGGCGCTAGACCTCGGCCACGCCCACGGCCTGCATCAGGGCCTGACGGACGGTGTCTTCGGTGAAGGGCTTCTGGATCGTCGGCTGGCCACGCCATTCGTCGGGCAGGCCGCCCTCGCCGTAGCCGGTGGAGAAGACGAACGGGACGCCTTTCGCCTTCAGAGCCTCGGCGACCGGGAAGACGTAGGTGCCGGCGACATTGACGTCGAGCAGGGCGGCGTCCAGCGCGTCCTCCTCGTCGACCGTCTTCAGGGCGTCCGCGACGCTGGACACAGGGCCCACCGGGACGCACTCCATGTCCTCGAGGATGGTCTCAAGCAGCATGGCGACGAGGGACTCATCCTCGACCACCAGAATGCGGCGGCCCGACAGCGGTTGGGTCATGAGGTGCGATCCCTATCCAGCGGAATGGAGAATTCCGCCCTGAAGCCCTGTGGGGCGTAGTCCAGTTCGACATCGCCCGCCAGATCATGGCGAACATTGCGTTCGATCAGTCGACTGCCGAAACCGCGGCGCTCCGGCGGCGTGACGACCGGGCCATCGATCTCGTGCCATGACACGGTCAGGCGGCGGTCGGTCAGGTCGGCGACGGACCAGTCAACCATCACCCGGCCGTCCGGCGCGCTGAGCGCGCCGTATTTGGCGGCGTTGGTGGCCAGTTCGTGGAAGATCATGCCCAGCGACAAGGCAGCGGCCGGCTCCAGCTCAATCCGGGGGCCGTTGAGCGTGACCCGATGCGCGCCGTGGGCGTCGGTCTCGTGCTGCAGGATGTCGAGCAGCAGGGCGCCTTCCCAGTGGCTGCGGGTCAGAAGATCATGGGTGTGGGACAGGGCCAGCAGGCGGGCCTGAAAGCTCTCCGCGAAGGTGCGCGGGTCGTCGTGTGAGCGCGCGGTCTGCATGGCGATCGACTGGACCGTCGCGAGGGTGTTTTTCACGCGGTGGTTCAGCTCATCGATCATCAGCTTCTGACGTTCGGCGGCGACCACATTGTTGGTGACGTCGTGGCCCTGGACGAAAATACCTGTAACCGCACCGGCCGCGTCGCGGATCGGTTGGCAGATGAAGTCCAGATAGACGGTTTCCAGCGGCGCATCGGGCGTCCGCTGCAACTGGACCCTGCTGGCGCGGCCCTCATACGGCTCGCCGGTGGTGTAGACGTTGTCGAGGAACTCGTAATAGCCCTGACCCGCCAGCTCGGGCAGGGCGTCCCGGATCGGCTTGCCGGCGATGTCGCGGTGGCCGATCAGCTGGGCGTAGGCCGCATTGTGCATCTGGAAGATATGGGTCGGGCCGGTCAGCAGGGTGACGAAGCCGGGAGCCTGCATGAACATGTCGGTCAGCTGGTTGCGTTCGTCCGAAAGGCGCTGGTTGTCGGCCTGCACGGCTCGGGCCCGGCCGAGCACCGCGCCGCCCATGGAGTCCAGCTCGTCCGTTTCACCCCTGCGGCTTTCCCGAAGCTGCTGCAGTTCGGTGATGTCCACAGTGTGCTGGAGCAGGAAGACGACCTCTCCCGCGTCGTCGAGAATGGGCGTGTGGGTGGCGCTCCAGACGCGATCCTCGAAGGCTGTCGCGCCGTCCGTCTGGGCGCGGGCGATGGAGAAACGGACCATGGCGAGGTGATCGCGCTGGCGCGTGTCCCGCGCGCGCTCCAGCGAGGCCTTCACCTGACGCACGTTCTCGGGCGCGTCTTCGCCGGGGCCGGAGTTGAAAGCAGCGAAGAGGTCGCGGCCGATCGTGGTCTCTCGGGTGCTGGCGGTGGCGTCGAGGTAGGCCTGGTTCAGTCCGGCGATGCGCAGGTCCGGCGTCAGCAGGACATAGGGGTTCGGCGACGCGTCAAACGCATCGGCCAGATCAACCCTCAGGTCACCCGATTTCGACAGTTCCTTCAACGCGCACCCCAACCCAGACCTGCGGCAACGCTTGTACCGGGAAACCGGTTGCATGGCCCGGAACGATTTGAGCGCGGGCCGGTCACGCGGCTAGACTGGCGGCCATGAAGCTGAAGTCCCTGTTCCTCGTCGCCTTTGTCATGATGGCCCCTGCGGCGGCCGCCAAGGCGTTTCCCCTCGTCCGGATCGATGCGGGACAACTGATCGGCCGGACGCTGGACGGCGTCGACAGCTTCAAGGACCTGCCCTATGCCGCGCCGCCCACCGGGGCGATGCGCTGGCGGCCGCCCCAGCCGGTGCAGCCGTGGCGCCTGCCCCGCGACGCGGGCGAGGTCGGGGCGATGTGCGTGCAGCCCTATCAGCCCGGCGATCCGGGCGTCGGCCCGCTGCCCATGAGCGAGGACTGTCTGAACCTCAACGTCTGGACGCCGACCGAGCGGGCGGGACCGTTGCCGGTCATGGTCTGGATCCACGGCGGCGGTTACAACAACGGCTCGGGTACGGCGCGGCTATACGACGGGGCGAACCTCGCGCGGCGGGATGTGGTGCTGGTCACCCTGAATTATCGGCTGGGGCGGCTGGGCTTCTTCGATCACCCGGCGCTGGCGGCCGAACGGCCGGCGGGCGAGCCGGCCGGCAACTACGGCCTGATGGACATGATCGCGGCGCTGGAATGGGTGCGCGAGAACATCGCCGTGTTCGGCGGCGATCCGGAGCAGGTGACGATCTTCGGCGAGTCGGCCGGCGGGGTGGCGGTGACGCAGCTGATGGTGTCGCCCAAAGCGCGCGGGCTGTTCTCCAAGGCGATCGTGCAGTCCGGGCTGGGTCGCCAGCAGGGCGTGGTGCTGGCCGAGGCCGAGGGCGAGAGCCTGCGGTCGACGCGGGTGCGCGGGGCGGAATGGGCCCGGGACGCGGGCGTGCAGCCGACGGCTGAGGCCTTGCGTGCGGTGGCCGCGGACAGGCTGATGCGGCCCGCGCCCAGTATCTATGGCGGCGATCTGGTGATCAATGACGGGATCATCATCCAGCACGACATCGTCACGGCCTTCGAGGCCGGAGAGGAAGCGCCCGTGCCGCTGATTATCGGCACCAACAGCGCCGAGTTCTGGTGGATCAAGCCGGGCGATGACACTCCCTACGCCCGCTTCGACGACGCGCTGACCGAGGCCCAGATCGCGGAGCTGATGCAGGGATATGGCGGGCCGGAAACCTACGACGCCCACATCATCAGCGACGTCATCTTTAACGAGCCGGCGCGGCATCTGGCGCGCACGCACGCCCGCAATGGTCACCCCACCTACCTCTACCGTTTCGACGTGGTGTCCGAGGGTAACAACGAGCCGCATGAGGGCGCCACCCATGCGTCCGAGCGGCCCTATGTCTTCGACACCCTGTACAGCGTCCGCTGGGACTTTCCGCGCGACCAGCAGGTGGCGACACAGATGGCAGGCTACTGGACCGAGTTCGCGAAATTCGGCGACCCGAACGGGGAGGGGCGGCTGCGCTGGCCTGACCTGCGGGGCGAGGTGGACCAGCTTCTGGAGTTCACCAATGACGGACCGGCCATCCGGGCCGTGCCGAACACCGAACGGCTGGACCTGATCGAACGGCTTTACGACAAGGCCGTGCGCGAGGGCGCCGTCGAGCCCTCGGCCGGGGAAGCGGGGACGCCGCCACAGCGGAGGTAGGGTCTAGAGGGTGTCCAGCAGCGCGCCGTGGCTCTTGATGATCTCGGCGTAGAGCAGCCCTGAGTCCTTCGGCGTCCGCTCCTGCGTGACGTAGTTCACGTGGACGATGCCGAACCGCTTGGAGAAGCCCAGCGACCATTCAAGATTATCCAGCAGCGACCAGGCCATGTAGCCGCGCAGGTCGACGCCCTTGCCGATGGCGTCGTGCGCCGCCTTCAGGTGGTTCTTCAGATAGTCGACGCGCATCGGATCGTGGATGCGGCCGTCGATGGCGTGGGGCGGGTCGTACCAGGCCGAGCCATTCTCGGTGATCATCAGCGGCAGACTGTTGGTCTGCTCATGCATCCAGACGAGGGTGTCGGTGAGGGCGGGGGGATAGACCTCCCAGCCGGTCTCGGTGTGGGCGTGCTGGGTCTGCTTGACCGGGCGCGAACGCGTCGGCCAGGCGTCAGGCGCGTTCTCCGGCACCGCGCGGGTGTACCAGTTCAGGCCCATCCAGTCGGTCGGCGTGGCGATCAGGTCGAAGTCTTCCTGCGGGAAGTCCTGATAGGCCTCGCCGTAAACCTCGCGCAGTTCGGCCGGGTAGCCGCGCCCCATCAAGGGATCGAGGAACCAGCGGTTCATCTGGGCGTCGGCGCGACGGCGGGCGGCCTCGTCCTCCGGCCGGTCGCTGGCCGGATATTTGGGTTCGATGTTCAGAACGATGCCGATCTGGCCCTCGCCGACCTTGCGGAAGCGGCGGACGGCGGCGCCGTGGGCCCGCAGGACGTTGTGGCCGGCGATCATCGCCTCGAAGGCCGAGTTGTGCCCGGGCGCCAGCGCGCCGTGCAGATAGCCGCCGTCGACGATGACCCACGGCTCGTTGATCGTGCCCCAGGTCTTAACCCGGCCCTTGAACTTTTCGAACAGAACCTGACCGTAGTCGGCGAACCAGTCGGCGATGTCGGGGTTCAGCCAGCCGCCACGATCGTCCAGCGCCGCCGGCAGATCCCAGTGGTAGAGGGTGCAGAGCGGCTCGATGCCCTCCTCCAACAGGCCGTCGACCAGCTTGTCGTAGAAGTCGAGACCCTTGGGATTGATCGCGCCGCGCCCCTCGGGAATCACCCGGCTCCAGCTGACCGAGAATCGGTAGGCCTGGAGGTTCAGGCGGGCCATCAGATCGATGTCTTCCTGCCAGCGATTGTAGTGGTCGCAGGCCACGTCGCCGGTGTCGCCGTTGACCATCTTTCCGGGAGTGTGGCTGAAACGGTCCCAGATCGAGGCGCCCGCGCCGTCGGCCATGGACGAGCCTTCGATCTGATAGGCCGCGGTGGCCGCACCCCACAGAAAGCCGTCCGGAAACCGATACTTGCCGGTGGAATCTGCGGTCATCTGTAAAGGCCTTGGCGAGCGGGTAAATCGACTGGTCGGCGATGCCGGAGGCCGTGCGTAACGGCGTGTCAGCCTCGACACAACCTCCGTATGTCCAAACTAGGGCACTTGCGGCGTCGATGGCTAGTGTGCCATGTAATCGGTTACACGGAATTCACGAACGGACCCATGCAAAGCGGGCCGGGATCGGAACGACCGCTTGGGAGGATGGATTTGGCGCCGCTCAGGATCGCCTTCAGCACGAGTCACGCCGCATGAAGGCGGCAACGATCCGCGATGTGGCGGAGCGCGCGGCGGTATCCGTCGCGTCCGTATCGCGTGTGCTGACGGGCGCCGGCGCGGTCACTGAAGCGACCCGGCTGAAGGTCATGGAGGCGGTCGAGGCGCTGAAGTATGTGCCCCACTCCGGCGCACGCAGCCTGTCGACCAGCAAGACCCAGACGATCGGCGTCATCCTGCCGGACCTGTATGGCGAGTTCTTCTCCGAGCTGATCCGAGGCATGGACGTCGCGGCTCGGGCGGCTGGCTATCACCTGATCGTTTCCAGCTCGCACGACGACGCCGAGGAAGCCTCTGCGGCGATCCGTTCGATGCGCGGTCGGGTCGATGGCCTGATCGTGCTGTCGCCGCACCTGGACGCAGCCAATCTGGCGTCCAGCCTCGCGGGGCGGACGCCGGTGCTGCTGATGAACGGCGGCGCGGCAGGCGACCGGCCCTCGGTCGTTGTCGACAACCACGGCGGCGCGGTTCAGGCGGTTGAGCATCTGATCGCCGTCGGGCGTCGCCGCATCGCGCACATCTCCGGTCCCACAGGCAACCTGGAGGCCGAGGCGCGGCTGGGCGGCTATCTGGACGCCATGGCCAAGGCCGGTCTGCCGACCACGGTGGTCGAAGGCGACTTCACCCAGGGCGCGGGCCACGACGCCTGCGCCGATCTGGCCCGACGGCAGGATCGTCCCGACGCCATCTTCGCCGGCAATGACATGATGGCCGTGGGCGCCATGCTGGCCCTGCAGGAAGCCGGGCTCCGCGTGCCGGACGACGTGGCGCTGGTCGGCTTCGACGACGTGCCCATCGCCTCGATGGTCCGGCCCGGCCTGACCACCATGAAGATCCATATCGCCGAGACGGGACGGGGCGCGCTGTCGCGTCTGGTTCGGCTGATCGATGCGGGGGCCGAGGCCTCCGACACGGCCTGCGAGGTCGTGAAACCCGAACTCGTCGCCCGCGCCTCGACCGCAGCGACAACCACCACAACAGGCGACCGGCCCCGCGTCGGCGTCCTTACGTCATCCTGAGGGAGGAACCCGTAATGACCCGCAAGACCAAGACCTATCTGGGAGCAGCCTCCGCGCTGGCCATGGCGATCTCGCTGGCAAGCGCCGGCGGGGCGTATGCGCAGGTTTCGACCTCGACTGTGCGCGGCGCCATTCGCGACGGTCAGGCGGCCGAAGCCGGCGCGGCGGTGACTGCCCGTGAGGTGTCGACCGGTTTCACCAGCCGGACCACAGCCAACGCCACCGGCGGCTACACGCTGTCAGGTCTGCGACCGGGGACGTACGAAGTATCTGTCACGACCTCGGACGGCCAGACGGCGTCAGAAGTCGTCAGCGTTGGCGTGGGTCAGGTCGGTAGCCTGGATCTGGACGTGGCGGCTCAGCCGGTGGAGACCGCTGACGCCGGCGCAACCGATCTGGGCGATGTGGTGGTGACGGGCCGGCGTCTTGTCGAGGTGCGCACCCCGGAAAACGCAACCAACGTTACGACGCAGCAGATCAACACCCTGCCGCAGATCAACCGCAACTTCCTGAACTTCGCCGGCCTCGCGCCCGGCGTGCGGACCTCGCTCGACGAGAACGAGCAGACCATCACTGCGGGTGGCCAGCGCGCTGAATCGATCAACGCCTTCATCGATGGCGCCAGCCTGAAATCGAACGTCATCGCTGGCGGCATCATCGGTCAGGACGACAGCCGCGGTAATCCTTTCCCCCAAGCAGGGGTTCAGGAGTTCCGCGTCGTCAGCCAGAATTTCAAGGCTGAATACGAACAGGCTTCGTCCGCGATCATCACGGCGGTGACCCGCTCGGGCACCAATGAGTTCCACGGTGAGGTCTTCGGCACCTATCGTGACCAGAGCTTCGTAACCCAGGATGTATTCGCCAAGCGCAACAACGCCGAGAAGCCGGATCTGGAAGTCCGTCAGTATGGCTTCGCTCTTGGTGGGCCGATCATTCAGGATCGCCTGCACTTCTTCGGGACCTACGAACGCAAGCAGGAGAACCGGGCTAACACCGTCAGTCTGGGGCGCCAGGATCAGCGCTTCCTGACCCGTTTCGCTGATTACCTTGGAACCTTCGCCGCTCCGTTCGAGGAAGATCTGTATTTCGGCAAGCTGAGCTGGCAGCCCACTGATGGTCACCTGATCGACTGGAGCGTAACCTATCGCGACGAAGCCGATCTGCGTGACTTCGGAGACCGGAACGCCTTCGAACGCGCGACGAACCTGCAACAGACGACGCTGACCAGCAACCTCCGCTGGCAGTGGCAGACCGATGCCTTCCTGAACGAGATGGCCGTCGACTACCGCGACTACAACTACAATCCGGGCGCGGCGAATTTCTCGGCTTCCGGTGAGACCTATCGCATCTTCGATCAGGACGACAATCCGAACGTCCCCGGCTTCCAGCCGGCTTACTTCGGCGGTGCGGAGATCATCAATCTGGGCGGCCGGGACAGCACGCAGGACATCCACGACAACGCAATCACGTTCCGCAATGATTTGACGTTCAACGAGCTGGAGCTGAACGGCTTCCACACGATCAAGATGGGTGGGAAAGTATCGCTCCAGAACTATCAGGTCCTGAAGCAGTTCGCCCGCAATCCGTTCTTCTATTACGACGTGGACGGGCGGCCGGAAACAAGCGGCAGCACGACGGTGCCATATCGGGTCGAGTTGGGCGTAGCTTACCCCGAGGTCGATCTCGATAACACGGTCATTGGCCTGTACATTCAGGATGACTGGCGCATCACCGAGAAGCTTGAGCTGAACCTCGGCATTCGCTGGGACTATGAGACCAACTCAAACAACAAGGACTATGTCACTCCGGCCAACGTTTCGACAGGCCTCGACCAGTGGATCGCGTCGACCCAGGGCGGCAAGGCGGCCGGCTATGTGCCGAGCTGGTTCAATCGCGAGGACTATTTCTCGACGGGCGACAATCGCGACCCGTTCGCGGGTGCATTCCAACCGCGCATCGGCTTCTCGTACGACGTCTTCGGCGATCGTTCGACGGTCATCTTCGGCGGCGCTGGTCGCTACTACGACCGGATCAACTTCAACTTCGCCTATGACGAACTCGTTGGCCCTTTCAACATCCGCCGGAACGCGTTCTTCAGCACGACCGGCCGTCCCGCCGGCCAAGACCGTGATCCTGGCGCAGGCGTTGATACCCCGGGCGATGCCGGCGATCCGATCCTGTGGCAGGAAGCGTACCGTACGGCTGCGGGCCTTGATCCAGTCCTGGCTGCGTTGCCCGGCAAGGGCGAGGCCTTCCTGCTCAAAAATGATTGGGAGCCGCCCCGCACGGACCAGTTCAACCTCGGCGTTCGTCAGCGGTTTGGAGACTGGCAGACCGAACTCACGCTCGCATACGGCAAGACCGAGAACGAATTTACCTGGCAGTATCTGAACCGCTGTCGCGAGCCCAACACACCGGCTCAGGGTGGAGTGTTTGGCGACAATGGCGGCTTCTGCTCGCCGGACTCGAACGGACCAAACCCTTACCGGACCTATCTTGTTTCGGATCACAGCAAGAGCCGTGAGTTCACGGCGCTCTACTTCAAGGCGGATAAGGCCTACACCCGGGATTCCGGCTGGGGCCTGAACATCGCTTACACGCTGGCTGACGCCGAACAGAACGGCGGCCGGGATGCGTTCTGCTTCGATTGCTTCAGTGTCGAGACTTCACCGGTCCGTCCGACGGACAATGATGAACGGCACCGTCTGGTCATCAACGGGATTGTCGATCTGCCCCTCGACTTGCAACTCTCCGGCATTGGGACGTTCGGGTCAGGCCTACCCTATGACCTGTTCGGCACGGGCGGCCCTGACCAAGTCAACGCCTTCCGGGGAGAGAAGCACAGCTTCATCATTCCCAACGCCTTCGCCTACCGGAACGTCGATCTGCGTCTGACTAAAAACTTCGGAGTCTGGGGTGGCTCCAACCTCTCCGTCTTCGTTGATGCAATCAATGTATTCAACTTCCGCAACTATAATGACTACAACCGCTCGCTGAATGACTTCCCGGGTGGCGTTCCGACGCCGAACCCGAACTTCGGTAATCCTTCGCGCGTCGCCTTCCCCACCCGCACCTTCCAGGTGGGCATGCGGTACAGCTTCTAACGTCTCCTGAGACTATCGGCCGCCCTTCGAAGCAATCCGAAGGGCGGCCTTTTTCTTTTCTGACTGGTAGTGAGTTGCGTATGACCCGAAAGCCGATTGACCGTCGAAACTTCCTGGTTGCCTCTACAGCGGGCGCCGCGCTTGCTCTTGCGGTGGGAACGACGCCGGCTTTTGCGCAAACGAGGCGACGTATGGATCCGGACGTCGAGGAACTGCAACGCCGGACCTTCGACTGGTTCGTGCACGTCACGGATCGTGAGAAGGGGCTGACGCCCGACCGGTGGCCGACGCGGACGTTCAGCTCGGTAGCGGCGGTGGGGTTCGCCCTGACCTGCTGGCCGATCGGGGTCGAGCGGGGGTGGATGACCCGGGCCGAGGCGCGGACGCGAACGCTGAACACCATCCGCTATTTCCACGACCTGCCGCAGGGACCGGAGCCGACCGGCAGGGCGGGGTACAAGGGCTTCTTCTACCACTTCCTCGAGTTCGACACGGGCGCCCGCTTCGCCAAATGCGAACTGTCGACGGTGGATACGACCCTGCTGGTCGCCGGGATGCTGTTCGCCGCGCGCTGGTTCGAACGCGACCATGCGGACGAGGTCGAGATCCGGCGGCTGGCGCAGGCGGTGTATGAGCGGATCGAGTGGGACTGGGCCGTGGTGCGCGAGAACCGCATCACCATGGGCTGGCATCCCGAGAGCGGGTTCATTCCGTCCGACTGGCACGTCTACAACGAGGGCATGCTGACGCTGCTGCTGGCGATCGGGAGTCCGACCCATCCGGTGTCGAAGGCGGTCTGGGACGAGTGGTGCGTTGTTTACGGCGACAGCTGGAGTGACGCCTGGGGCCCGTCCTATCTGCATTTCGCGCCCCTGTTCGGACATCAGTACAGCCACATGTACGTCGATTTCCGCGGCATCCAGGACGCCTGGACGCGGGGCAAGTCGGCCGAGGTCGGGGCGCAGCTCGACTATTTCCAGAACAGCGTGCGGGCGGTCGAAGCCCAACGGGCCTACGCCATCCGCAATCCGGAGAAATGGGTCGGCTATTCGGAAGACGTCTGGGGTCTGACGGCCTGCGACGGGCCGGGCGACTTCAGGCGGGTGATCGACGGCAGGGAGCGGGAGTTCTTCAGCTACTCCGCGCGCGGACCGGGAGACCGGGACGACGGCACCATCGCGCCGACGGCGGCCATGGCCTCGATGCCGTTCGCGCCGGATCACGTGACCGCCTGCCTGAAGGCGATGAAGGCGAAATACGGGACGGCGATCTACACCCAGTGGGGCTTCCTAGACTCGTTCAATCCGACGATGACCGTCGACGACGCGCCTCTTCAGCATGGCAAGGTCGTGCCCGGCATCGGCTGGGTGAACGGCGACTATCTCGGCATCGATCAGGGGCCGATCGTCATCCAGATCGAGAACCACCGGAACGAGGCCGTCTGGCGCCGCATGCGGGCTGAGCCGAACCTTATCCGGGGGCTAAAGCGGTCCGGCTTCACCGGCGGCTGGATCGACCGGATCGTGGTCGAGGAATGACCGGCGCCCGACCCGATCGGCGGACGACGCTCGGCCTTCTGGCCGGGGCGGGCGTGGCCGGTCTGGCCGGATGCGGGACACGCGACGATGGGCGCACGCGGCTGCGCTTCTGGGCCATGGGCACGGAGGCGACCAAGGTCGGCGAACTGATGCCCGAGTTCGAGCGACGCAATCCGGACATCCGGGTCGAGGTGCAGGCCCTGCCGTGGACGGCCGCGCACTCCAAGCTGCTGACATCCTATGCCGGAGACTCGCTGCCTGACGTCAGTCAGGTGGGCAACACTTGGGTGTCGGAAATGACGGCCATCGGCGCGATCAGCCCGACGCCGGACTTCGCCGCCGATCTGTTGACCGACCAGTTTCCGGCGGTGCTGGACACCAACCGGATCAACGGGCGGCCGATGGCGACGCCGTGGTATGTCGACACGCGGCTGATCTTCTACCGGACCGACCTGCTGCAGCGCGCGGGCTACGGCGCGATGCCCAGAACGTGGGCCGAGTGGAAGGCGGCGATGCACGCGGTGAAGCGCGTCGCCGGCGCCGGAAACTTCGCGGTGCTGCTGCCGGTCAACGAGTTCGAGCAATTGCTGACGTTCGGGCTGCAGGGCGATCAGCCGCTGCTGCGGGACCGGGATACACGCGGTAACTTCGCCAGCTCGTCGTTCGTCGCGGCGCTGGAGTTCTACAAGAGCCTGTTCGACGAAGAGCTGGCGCCGGTGGCGTCGTCGACGCAGATCTCCAACGTCTGGACCGAGTTCGAGCGCGGATATTTCAGCTTCTACTTCTCCGGCCCGTGGACCATCGGCGACTTCCGCCAGCGGCTGAAGCCGGAGACGCGCTGGATGACGGCCGGGGTGCCGGGGCCGAACGGACCGGGCGCATCGGCGCCGGGCGGGTCGTCGCTGGTCGTGTACAGGTCGTCGCCCAATCAGGAGGCGGCGTGGAAGCTGGTGCGGTTCCTGTCGGAGCCGGGCGTGCAGACGCAGTTCAATGTGATCACCGGGGATCTGCCGGCGCGACAGAGCGCGTGGGCGGCGCCTGCGGTGGCCAACGATCCCGCTATCGCCGCCTTCAAGGGGCAACTTTCGCGCGCCAAGGCCGTCCCCAAGGTGCCGGAGTGGGAGCGGATCGTGACCGAGATGCAGATCGTCGCCGAGCGGATGGTGCGCGGGGAGTTCACGCCTCGGGCCGCCGCCGCCGAGATCGACCGTCGCGCCGACCGGCTGCTGGAGAAGCGGCGCTGGATGATCGAGCAGGGGAGGGCGATATGACAGCGCGCACCGCCCGCCAGAGAGAACGCGCCGCCTGGGGCTTCGTCGCTCCGGCCCTGCTGGCCATCGGCGTCTTCTTCGCCGTCCCGGTGTTCGCGGCCCTGCTGCTGAGCCTGACGGATTTCGACATCTATGCGCTGGCCGACATCGGCAATGTGCGGTTCGTAGGGCTGCAGAACTATGAGCGGCTGCTCACCAATCCCCTGTTCTGGGGTGCGATGCGGAACACCGGGCTATTCGCCCTGCTGGGCGTGCCGCTGTCGATCGCGGCGTCGCTGGGCGCGGCGGTCATCCTGAATGCGCGGGTGATCCGGTGGCGGCCGGTGTGGCGGGTGATGTTCTTCGCCCCCTATGTGACGACGCTGGTCGCCACGGCGGTGCTATGGAACTACCTGCTGCACACCAAATACGGCGTCATCAACTGGGCCATCGGGGCGATCGGCATTCCACCGGTGGACTGGCTGGGCGATCCACGGACATCCATTCCGGCCATCCTGCTTTTCGTCGTGTGGAAGATCTTCGGCTACAACATGCTGATCTTCCTCGCGGTCCTGCAGACCGTCCCGGACGAGTTGTATGAGGCCGCGCGGATCGACGGCGCCGGGCCTTGGAAGCAGTTCCGGCACGTGACCCTGCCGGCCATCGCGCCGACGCTGCTGCTGGTGTCGATCATTTCGGTCGCCGGCTTCTTCCAGCTGTTCGCCGAGCCCTATGTGATGACGCAGGGCGGCCCGGCGCAGTCGACCGTGACGGTGCTCTACTTCATGTACGAAGAGGGCTTCAAATGGTGGAATCTCGGCTCCGCGAGCGCCGTGGCCTTCATCCTTTTCATCTGCATTCTGGCGGTGACCCTGGTGCAGCTGGCGGTGGCGAAGCGGGTGGGGGCGTACGAATGAAGCCGCGCGCCATCCTGTTGAATGTCGCCGTCGCGGCGATCGCCCTGATCGTGCTGTTCCCGCTGGCGTGGATGGTGTCGGTCAGCTTCATGTCGACCGGCGAGGCCGCGGCGTTTCCTCCGCCCTTGCTGCCGAAAGTCTGGACCTTGGAGCACTACCGCGACCTGTTCCTGACGCAGGGGATGGGGCGGTATCTGTGGAACAGCTTCGCACTGGCCACGCTGGCGACAGGTCTGGCGCTGCTGTTCACCGTCCCGGCCGGCTACGCCTTCGCCAAGCTGAGGTTCCGGGGGCGGGAGCGGATCTTCCAGTTCCTCGTCGCCGCGCTGGTGGTGCCGGCGCAGATCGGGACGCTGCCGCTGTTCCTGATGCTGAAGGGGATGGGGCTGGTGAACACCTACGCCGGGGCGCTGGTGCCGTGGCTGGCGTCGATCTTCGGCCTGTTCCTCGTGCGCCAATACGCCTTGTCGATCCCGGACGAGATGCTGGAGGCCGCCCGGATCGACGGCGCGAGCGAGGGCCAGATCTTCCGCCGTATTGTCCTGCCGGCCCTGCAGCCAATCCTCGTCACTCTGGCGCTGTTCGTCTTCCTCGGCAGCTGGAACGACTTCCTGTGGCCGCTGATCATCCTGACCGACCAGTCGAATTACACCCTGCCGGTCGCGCTGGCCGCCCTGTCGCGCGAGCATGTGCAGGACGCCGAGCTGATGATGGCCGGGGCGACCGTGACGGTGCTGCCGGTGCTGGCGCTCTTCCTCGCGCTTCAGCGGTACTACATCCGGGGGATGCTGGCGGGCAGCGTGAAGGGCTAGCTACTCGTCGTAGCTTCCGTACCGCTGCTGGCCCTGCGCCAGATTGCCGAACTTGGTGGTGTCGGCGTCGAAGCTGAGGCGTACGGTGCCGATGGGGCCGTGGCGCTGCTTGCCGACGATGACTTCGGCCTGATGGCGCAGCAGATCCATGTCCTCCTGCCACTTCAGATGCTCTTCGGAGCCCTCACGCGGCTCGGAGCGGCTGAGGTAGTAGGCCTCGCGATAGACGAACATGACGCAGTCCGCGTCCTGCTCGATCGAGCCGGATTCCCGCAGGTCGGACAGCTGGGGCCGCTTGTCCTCGCGGCTCTCGACCTGGCGCGACAGCTGGGACAGGGCGATGATCGGCACCGACAGCTCTTTCGCCAAGGCTTTCAGACCGCCGGTGATCTCGGACACTTCCTGGACCCGGTTTTTCTGGCTGTTTTCGCCGGTGGTCACGAGCTGGAGGTAGTCGACGATGATCAGATCGAGGCCGTGCTCCATCCGCTTCAGTCGGCGGGCGCGGGCGGCGAGCTTGGAGATGGACAGGCCGCCGGTGGCGTCGATGTAGAGCGGGCTTTCGCCGATCTCGACCGCAGCGTCGCGGATCTTGCCGAAGTCGGCGGCGTCAATCTCGCCCTTGCGGAGCTTGTCGGACGACACGCCCGAGGCGTCGGCGAGAATACGCATGGCCAGCTGCTCCGCCGACATTTCCAGCGAATAGAAAGCGACGACGCCGCCCGACACGGTCTTGCGGCCTTCGGGCGTCGGCTCCCAGCGATAGTTGCGGGCGATGTTGAAGGCGATGTTGGTGGCCAGCGCCGTCTTGCCCATCGACGGGCGGCCCGCGAGGATCAGCAGGTCGGACGGGTGGAGGCCGCCCAGCTTCTGGTCGAGGTCGTCCAGATTGGTGGCCAGACCGGCCAGCTTGCCGTCGCGCTGATACGCCTCGGCCGCCATCTGGACGGCGCCGCTGAGCGCATGACTGAAGGCGACGAAGCCGGACGACGGCTTGCCGGTCTCGGCCAGGGTGTAGAGCTGCTGCTCTGCGCTCTCGATCTGATCGATCGCGGCCGTTTCAGGCTGGGGCGCTTCCTTGATGATCTCGCCGCCGATGCGGATCAGGTCGCGACGCAGGGCCAGATCGTAGACGACGCGGGCGTAGTCGGGCGCGTTGGCGCCGGGAGGGGCGCGGTCGACGAGGTCGGCGAGATAGCGCAGACCGCCGAACTCCTGGAACGCCGGATCGGGCTTGAACCGTTCCATCAGGATGGTCGGCTCGGCCAGCAGGCCTTGTCGGATATGATCCTCTATCGCGTCGTAGAGGCGTTGGTGAAACGGCTCGTAGAAGTGGCTTCCGCGCAGGCGATCCGACAGACGTTCGAAAACCGCATTGTCGAACATCAACGAACCCAGCAGGGCCTGCTCCGCCTCCAGATTGTGGGGCAGGGACGGGACCGAGGTGGAATCCATCGGTGGAAATTGGACGGGGGCGAAGGCGTTCATCGGAGTGATGTCATGCCCTTACACGCCGCCTGCGTCATGTTCGGTCGCACCGATGAACGGGGACAAGGTCAGGCGCCCTGTGGGCAGTCCGGAATTCCGACGTCGGATCAGTTCAGGCCTGCCGGGGGCAGGGATAGCGGTCGGCCATCCATGCGCGAAAGCCATCGACCACAGACATGCGCTGACGTCGGGTCTGGGGGATTCCGTTCAGGAAAGCCAACAGCTGATTCGGGCTGACGCTGATGCTTTCGCCCGGACAGGCGGGCGGCGTCCGACCGGCTGCGCGGGCTTCACGAACCTCGCGGTTCACGGCGGTCAGGGCGCGTTCTGCCTCGCCTTTCAGCCTATGCGCATCGGGCCGCAGCATGGCGGTCGGGTTCATGGGTATCCGGTTCGCGCGCCTGACGAAGTCGTCCAGCGATACACCGGCTTGCGCCTCCGCGGCGCCGGCGATCATGCTGGCGGATACCGCCAGAGTCATCAAGCTTGTCTTCATGTTCCCTCCGAATGGCTTAGCTTGATCGGCAATTCGTGGCGGAACAACGGCTGACTAAAAGGGCGCGCCTGAAGACGCGCCCTCTCAGGCTCTGATTGCGATCAGAAGTTCAGGCTGACGCGGCCATACAGGAAGCGCCCGTTGAAGCCGTACGGCGAGAAGTTGGAGAAGGGGAAGGCGCCGGAGGTGTTGTTCGCCGGCAGGATCTGCTTCGTGTACTCGTCGAAGGCGTTGTCGGCGCCGACGGCCAGGGTGATCCGGTCCGTCAGGCTGTAGCGCGCCTCCAGATCGACGACGAGGGATACGCCCAGCTGCAGATCGGTGGCGGCCGTAGCGCCGGGGGCGAGTACATCGCCATAGCCGGTCACGCGGATCGTCCCGCCCAGCTGGTCCTTCGTCCAGTCTGCCTGGGTCACCACCTTCCACGGCGGCGTGCCTTCCTCGAACCGCAGGGTGGCCTGACGGGCGAAGAGGTTGACCGGCGTGGGCAGGATGCCGGTCGCGGTGGTCGGAGTTTTGGTGACCTTGAAGTCGTTGACGTTGCCTGCGAGCGTCAGGTCAAGACGGCCGAAGCCCTCGTCGATCCGATAGCGGGCGACGACATCCAGGCCGGTCGTCTCGGTGTTCACCCCATTGATGAAGAAGCGCGCACCGGTCGCACCGTAGGGCTGCAACAGGTCGAAGATGGTGCGGGCGTTGGTGCCCACGGCCGCGGTCGCGCTGCCCGTCAGGGTCTCGGACAGGATGATCCGGTCGTCTATGTCGATGCGATAGGCGTCGGCGGTGAACTCGAACGGGCCCTGCCGGTAGACCAGACCCAGCGAATAGTTGGTCGAGGTCTCGGCTTCCAGCGCGGTGCCGCCCAGCGCCAGTCCGACCGGGCTGACCGACGGGAAGGTGCCGGTTTCATACGGTACGTTCGAGATGTAGAGGATGGCCGTCTGGGTGAAGTATTGCTGTTGCAGGCTCGGCGCGCGGAAGCCGGTCGAGACCGCGCCGCGGATGGCGAAGTTGGGCGTGAAGTCGTAGCGGGCGGCCAGCTTGCCCGAGACGTTGTCGCCGAAGTCCGAATAGTTCTCGTAGCGGACGGCGCCGGAGAGCGTCAGGTTCTCGACCACCTCGCCCTCGAGATCCAGATAGACCCCGACGTTGTGCCGGTCCTCGTCGACCTCATTGGCCGGGGTAAAGCCGGTGAAGCCGCGCGAGCCCCAGTTCAGGTCGGTGCCGCCGATGTTCAGGAAGGTCCCGCGTGCGTAGGAGCCGGGCTCGCCCGCGCCGATCTGATAGCTTTCCTGACGCGCCTCCAGACCGAAGGCGACATTCAGGGGGGCGTAGAGGCCGAACTCGTACTGGCGGCTGGCGTCGATGCCGAAGACGAGCTGATCGTAGGTCAGGGAGCCGGCGTAAAAACTGGTCGGCGAGGTCGGACCGAGAGACGGGTTGAGGGTATTCTCGGCCCCGAACTCAATCTCGTTCTTTCCGTAGCCGAGGTTGACGTCGACATCGAAGCCGCCGGCCTGTCCGCGAACGCCGCCCGCGGCGGTCCAGTCGGTGGTGTCAGTCAGGATGTAGGGCAGGTAGCCGTCGGGATAGACGCGGCCTGTTCCCGGATAAGACGGGTTCTGCGCATTGTCCGTGGGCGTCCGGTAGAAGGCGGCGGCTGAGGCGTCCCGTGTCTGATAGCCGGCCCATCCGTAAGCCTCCCATCCGGCGGAAATGGGCACGCCGGCGTTCAGATAGACGGCCAGGTCTTCGCTTTCGGGATCGCCCTGGCCGCCTCGAACGCGGGCAGGCGTGAAGCGGGGATCGATGTCGCTGCGGTTGGTGCGGGCCCGGTCACGATATTCGACCGAGGCGGTCAGGAAGCCGTCGTCGCCGAGGGCGAATCCCTGCCAGCCGGAAACAGTCAGGGCCTCGCCATCGCTGATGTCCTTCCCGCCGCCGTAATACCCTGGATAGTCGGTGACGTAGCCGCCGTAGGTCACGGTCGCACCGCCGCCGCTGGCCGCCTCCCGCAGACGCAGGTTCAGCACGCCCGCGATGGCGTCCGAGCCATACTGGGCCGCGGCGCCGTCACGCAGGACCTCGATCCGCTCGATCGCCGAACTGGGGATGGCGTTCAGATCAACAGCCGCGGACCCGCGCCCGACAGAGCCGTTGGTGTTGACGAGAGCGGTCGCGTGACGTCGGACGCCGTTGACCAGAACCAGCGTCTGATCCGGTCCCTGTCCCCGAAGGGTGGCGGGGCGGATCGAGTCCGTGCCGTCGGTTGCGGACGGGCGCGGGAAGTTCAGGGCGGGCACACTGGCGGCCAGCTGGGTCGCCAGTTCGGTCGAGCCGCGCTGTTGCAGGGTTTCGGCAGTCACAACGTCGACCGGCGCGACCGTGTCGAGACGAGACCGGCCGGGAACGCGGGTGCCGGTCACGACGATGTCGTCAACGTCGGAGACAGGCTCCTGCGGCGGCGTCTGGGCCTGCGCAGGCAAGGCGATGAACAGGGCGGCGGACGAGGCCGCGGTCAACAGGGCGAAGCGGGCGGTGTAAAAGGTTTTCATGGTTTCAGTCTTCTCGATGGGGCGAGCGCAACCGGCCGGGCGACGCGGTCAGGCCGGCGCCGGTGTCGAGCTTCGATTGTCGGGGGAGCCGGCGGGGGCCGGCGTCGGTCAGGTCAGACCGGGAGGCGACATCGCATCATACAGAGGCGAAAGCCGCGCGCGGCCGCAAGGGCCGGCGGCGTGAGAGCTGAATCAAGCAACGCAACATGGTCACGCATGGTCGTCTCCCGTCATCATCGGGAACCGCTTCGGTGACGGATGGAGGGAGTCCGGCCTTTGCCGGGTCCTCTCATCTGCCGCGACCCGGAGGGGTCCCGAAGGAGTTGGCACCTTACGGCGATCCGCAGGTTGCCCCGGCGTCCAAGGGCCTTTCCCTCAGCCGGTCTCGATGAGCACTTGCGATATTGCGATGCGGTAGAAAAGCGTCAAGGCGTTGTCGCAAAAAAGTTCGGCGGCGCAGGGTCGCCCCTACGCCGCCGTGACTTTTCAGACGCAGAGGTCGGATCAGGCTTCGGAGCCCAGACCGTCCTGCTGGCCGGCGCCGCCTTCGATGAGGTCCTGGGCGGCCTGGTCGGCGGCCTGACGTTCATCGTCGAACTGCGAGCGGATCACGTCCTCGCCCTTGGCCTGACGCTCGGCTTCGTCAGCCGAACGGGCGATGTTGATCTTGACGGTAGCCGAGACCTCGGCGTGCAGGCGAACCAGCACTTCGTGGACGCCCAGCGTCTTGATCGGAACGTTCAGCACGACTTGCGAGCGCTCGATCTTGCCGCCTTCAGCCTGAACGGCCTCGACGACATCGCGACCGGCGACCGAACCGTACAGCTGACCGGTTTCACCCGCCTGGCGGATCATGACGTAGGTCTGGCCGTCGATCTTGTCGGCGACCTTCTGTGCGTCGGTCTTGTTCTTCTCGTTGCGCTGCTCAATGGCGGCGCGGTCGAGTTCGAAAGCCTTCAGGTTTGCGGCAGTGGCCCGGCGGGCCTTGTCGCGCGGCAGAAGGAAGTTACGGGCGAAGCCGTCCTTGACGGACACGACGTCGCCGATGGCGCCGAGGTTCTCGACGCGTTCAAGCAGAACGACCTTCATCTTACTTCACCACGTAGGGCAGGAGGGCCAGATAGCGGGCGCGCTTGATGGCCTTGGCCAGTTCGCGCTGCTTCTTCTGGGAAACAGCCGTGATGCGCGAAGGCACGATCTTGCCGCGCTCGCTGATGTAGCGTTGCAGCAGTTTCACGTCCTTGTAGTCGATCTTCGGCGCGTTCGGGCCGGAGAACGGGCACACCTTGCGGCGGCGGAAGAACGGGCGACGGGCCGGGCCGGAGCCTACGGTCGTACCCGGGATCGGGGCGGCGGTCGTGTCAGTCATGTCCATCGCTCCTTAGAATGCGGCTTCGGCGTCAGCGTCTTCACGCGGACCACGTTCACGCTCGCGCTCGCGTTCCCGCTCACGGCGGGCCAGCAGCGGCGACAGTTCCAGGTCGAGTTCGTCGACGCGGACGGTCAGCCAGCGCAGCACGTCTTCGTTGATGGCCAGCTGGCGCTCCACCTCGGCCATGGCGGCCGGAGGAGCGTCGACGGCGAGCAGCGAATAGTGCGCCTTGCGGTTCTTCTTGACCCGGTAGGTCAGGTTGCGCAGACCCCAGTACTCGATCTTGGCGACGGAACCGCCGCCCTGGGTGATCAGGTCCTTGATGGTGTCGTTCAGCGCTTCGGCCTGTTGCGCCGAGATATCCTGGCGCGTCATGACCGTGTGCTCATAAAGAGCCATGCGGCAGTCTCCCTTGTAGGGCGCCGGCGCGGGTGGACCGGGTAAGTCCTGTCCCACGATGGATCCTGAAGCGGCGGCCGGGATGACTTCCCGAACCCTTTGGAACTCCGCGTCAGGACCGAAGCCCTGGAAAGGCGGCGCGTATAGGGGAAAAGGGACGCAGGAGCAAGCCGCGCCCGGCCGGTCGGACCGTCAGCCTTGCGGTCGGATCACCAGACAGGTCACACGCCGCTCGGACAGCGTCTCGCAGGCGGCCTGCGCGGACGCCTCGGTCATGCCGATGAAGCGCGAGCGGTACCAGCCCTCGGCATTCTGGACGTTGCGCTCGGCGCCGGTGAAGGCCGTGCGGAAGCGGCGGTTCACTTCGGTTAGCCAGTCGGTCGCCACCTTCTCGTCGCGGAAGGCGCCGACCTGTACCGACCAGCGGCCGGCGGGCGTCGTGGCGCGGGCCGGGGTCGACCGCGGCGCGCTGGCCCGCGGTGCGGGGGCCGAGGCGCGCGGAGAGGACGATCCGCCATTCAGGATGGCGGTGACGTCGGCGGGGCGGCCCTCAAGCGCGGCGCGCTGCGACGGAGCCGGGGTGACGCGCGTCGGGGTCGGGGGCGTGGCGGGCAGGGCGGTGTAAGCCACCCCGGACGAACCCATGCCGGTTTCGCCGTCCTCACCCGACGCCGCCGAGGCGTATGTGATCGGCCCGGAGGTGTCGGCGCTGATCCCGAAGCCGCGCTGTTCGAAGAAGGCCTGGGCGATCGGCACGGACTGGCCGCGGCCCCGCGCGCGCTCGACCTCGAAGCCGGTCTCCATCAGGGCGGCGACGTGCTGGTTTCGGCTGGCGGTGGAACGTCCGCCGAGAACGATGGTGATCAGCCGCTTGCCGTCCGCCACCTTGGACGCCGCCAGATTGTAGCCCGAGGCGTTGGTGTAGCCGGTCTTCATGCCGTCATAGCCGTTGCCGCCCAGCAGCAGGCCGTTGGTGTTGCGATAGTCACGGCCGTTGTAGGCCCAGTCGTGCAGGCCGAAGTACCGGTAGTACTGCGGATAGTCGCGCATCACCGCCCGGGCGAGGACGGCCAGATCACGGGCCGAGGTCAGCTGGCGGCTGTCGGGCAGGCCGTTGGCGTTGACGTAGCGGGTCTGGCTCATGCCCAGCTCGCGGGCCTTCAGCGACATCTGGGCGGCGAAGCGATCCTCGGAACCCCCGACATGCTCTGCGATGGCGACGGCCATGTCATTGGCGCTGCGAACGGCGGTGGCCTTCATGGCGTCGTCCAGCGTGATGGTCTGGCCGGCGGCAAGACCCAACTTGGACGGCGGCATGCTGGCGGCGTGCGGCGAGATGGTCAGCACGTCCGTCGGCTTGACCCGTCCCTCGGACAGGGCCTCGAACGTCAGATAGAGTGTCATCACCTTGGTGATCGACGCCGGATAGCGCCGGCTGTCGGCGTGACGCGCGAACAGCACCTCGCCCGACGCGGCGTCCACCACGATGGCGGCGTAGCGCGAATTGTCAGAGGACTGCGCTTCAAGCGGCGGCGACGTGGGCGTCAGGGCGAGCCCTGCGACCAGCAACAGCGAAAGAAGTCCGCGACGGATCAGAGCGGTGATCGGCAAAGCGACAGGCCTCATCTCTACTGGCGCGGCGTCGGCCCCCCGGCGCGTCGCTGATGAAAAGCTAGCATGCGAGGTCGTGGTTGCGTGATGGTAAACAAGCGGTCAACAAACTTGTGAAGCGCCGAACGGCGTCGCATGAAGTTTTTGTGCAGTGCACAAAAAACGCTTGACCCCTTTTCGCACTTGCACCATATAGCCGTCGTCGCGCGGCCCCGGTCGCGCAGAACAATTCAAGCGGCGACCGCCGCGACTGGTTCAGGAGAGAGTTCCATGGCTGACAACGCCGAGACCATCAAGAAGACCGTCGAAACCGCCGCGGCCACCGCTCAGGCGTCGGCCAACAAGTTCCAGGCCCAGGCTGAAACGGTGCAAGCCGCCGGCGCCAAGGCGTTCCGCGAAGGCATCGACAAGTCGGTCGCCGGCTTCGCCGAGCTGAACGTCGAAGGCAAAAAGAACATCGAAGCGCTCGTCGCATCGGCCTCGGCCGCCCAGAAGGGCGCGGAGACCCTGTCGGCCGCTTCGCTGGCCTTCAGCAAGAAGAGCTGGGAAGACAGCGTCGCCGCCGCCCAGTCGCTGACCGCCGCGCGCTCGGTGCAGGAACTGGTCGAGCTGCAAACGTCGTGGGCCAAGTCGGCCGCCGAAACCTATCTGGCTGAAGTCACCCGCATGACTGAAGTCTTCACCGCTTCGGTGAAGGACAGCTTCCAGCCGATCAACGAGCGCGTCACCGCCTCGGTCGAAAAGCTGCAGGCCGCCCGCTAAGGCGACCACCGCTTCCAGTAAGCGTAGCGTAGAGTACCCAGAGCCCCGGCGGTCACGCCGGGGCTTTTTGTTTGCCCTATCGGTCGTCGCGCGGCGCCTGCCTGCTTGAGGGCGGTTCGCTATGCGTCACAGGTCGCGTCGGGTCGGGAGGTCCCGCAGGGCCGACGAGCGCGGCTAACAAGAGATGGTGACTTGCCGCATCTACAAAACCGCCCGACAGTTCCTATCTGTCCATCCGACTCCCCAAAACCGGACAACGAATGCCGCCGTCACGTAAGGTCGGTGATCAGGATGGAGGCCTCGGCGCCGCCACCGTCACCGAAATAAGACCGAAGCTTCAGAAGCCCTCGCTGTATCGAGTGCTGATCCTGAACGACGACTACACCCCGATGGAATTCGTCATCTATGTGCTGGAGCGGTTCTTTCAGAAGAGCCGCGAGGACGCGACTCGCATCATGCTGCATGTGCACCAGCATGGCGTGGGAGTGTGCGGCGTCTTCACCTACGAGGTGGCCGAAACCAAGGTCGCCCAGGTGATCGAGACCGCAAGGCGTCACCAGCACCCCCTGCAATGCACGATGGAAAAGGACTGAGTGGACGCATGCCCTCGTTTTCCCGTCCCCTGGAAGAAACCCTGCACCGCGCGGTGCACTACGCCAACGAGCGTCGGCATGAGTATGCGACGCTCGAGCACCTGTTGCTCGCCCTGCTCGATGACCAGGACGCGTCGACCGTCATGGCGGCCTGCAACGTCGACCTGACCGCGCTCAGGACGGCGCTGACCTCATACGTCGACACCGATCTCGCCGCGCTGGCGACGTCGGACGGCGAGGACGCCAAGCCGACCGCCGGCTTCCAGCGCGTGATCCAGCGCGCGGTGATCCACGTCCAGTCCTCGGGCCGCGAGGAAGTGACCGGCGCCAATGTGCTGGTCGCCATCTTCAGCGAGCGCGAGAGCCACGCCGCCTACTTCCTGCAGGAGCAGGACATGACGCGTTACGACGCGGTCAACTTCATCGCCCACGGCATCGCCAAGAAGCCCGGCGCCGGCGAGACCCGTCCGGCCAAGGCTGGCGGCAGTCCCGAGGACGCCGAGGATGCGGCCGCCGCCAAGACCGGCGGCGAGGCGCTGGAGGCCTATTGCGTCGACCTGAATGAGAAGGCCCGCAACGGCAAGATCGATCCGCTGATCGGCCGTCATGCCGAGGTCGAGCGCTCGATCCAGATCCTTTGCCGCCGGACGAAGAACAATCCGCTGCTGGTGGGCGAGCCGGGCGTCGGCAAGACCGCGATTGCGGAAGGTCTGGCGCGCAAGATCGTCAATCACGAGGTGCCGGACGTGCTGGAAGGCGCGACCATCTACAGCCTCGACATGGGCGCGCTGCTGGCCGGCACCCGCTACCGTGGCGACTTCGAGGAACGACTGAAGCAGGTCGTGAAGGAACTGGAAAACCACGACAACGCGGTTCTGTTCATCGATGAGATTCACACGGTTATCGGCGCCGGCGCGACCAGCGGCGGTGCGATGGATGCGTCGAACCTGCTGAAGCCCGCACTGGCCTCCGGCACCCTGCGCTGCATGGGGTCGACGACCTACAAGGAGTATCGCCAGCACTTCGAGAAGGATCGCGCGCTTGTGCGCCGGTTCCAGAAGATCGACGTCAACGAGCCCACGGTCGATGACACGATCAAGATCCTGAAGGGGCTGAAGACCTCGTACGAAGGCCATCACAAGCTGCGCTACACCGACGCCGCCATCCGTACGGCGGTGGAGCTGTCGGCCCGCTACATGACCGACCGCAAACTGCCGGATAAGGCGATCGATGTGATCGACGAGGCGGGGGCGTCGCAGATGCTGCTGCCGGAATCGAAGCGCAAGAAGGTCATCGGCCAGAAGGAGGTCGAGGCCGTCATCGCCAAGATGGCCCGCATTCCGCCGAAGTCGGTGTCCAAGTCCGACACCGAGTCGCTGCGTGAACTTGAAGCCGACCTGAACCGGGTCGTCTTCGGTCAGGACGGCGCCATCGAGCAGGTCTCGGCGGCGATGAAGCTGGCGCGCGCCGGTCTACGCGATCCCCAGAAGCCGATCGGCGCCTTCCTGTTCTCCGGCCCCACGGGCGTCGGCAAGACGGAGGTCGCCAAGCAACTGGCGTCGACCCTGGGCATTGAGATGCTGCGTTTCGACATGTCGGAATACATGGAGCGTCACACCGTCTCGCGGTTGATCGGCGCGCCTCCGGGCTATGTCGGCCATGATCAGGGCGGCCTGCTGACCGACGCCGTCGACCAGCATCCGCATGCCGTGGTCCTGCTGGACGAGATCGAGAAGGCTCACCCGGACGTCTACAACATCCTGCTGCAGGTGATGGACAACGGCCAGTTGACCGACGCCGTCGGCAAGAAGGTCGATTTCAGGAATGTCATCCTGATCATGACCACCAACGCCGGCGCCGCGGACAACGCCCGCGCCGCCATCGGCTTCGGCCGGGGCAAGGTGGAAGGCGAGGACGACAAGGCCATCCAACGTCTGTTCGCGCCGGAGTTCCGCAACCGTCTGGACGCCATCGTCGCGTTCAAGGCGCTGGACTCCGACACGATCAAGTCGGTGGTGTCCAAGTTCGTCATGCAGCTGGAGGCCCAGCTGGCGGACCGCAACATCACCATCGAGCTGACTGACGAGGCCGCCGACTGGCTGGCCAAGAACGGCTTCGACGAGCTTTACGGCGCCCGGCCTCTGGCCCGGACGATCCAGGAGCACATCAAGAAGCCGCTGGCCGACGACATCCTGTTCGGTCGCCTGACGCGCGGCGGCCATGTGAAGGTCGCGCTGAAGGACGGCAAGATCGACTTCGACATCACGCCCCAGAAGGGCGCGCCGGCCAAGGTCGAGGAAGAGGAAGCCGCCGACTGACGATCGTCAGTCGTGGCGGGAAGAGGCCCGGGTGGAAACGCCCGGGCCTTTTTCGTGGGCGAAGGGGCGCTATACCGGGGCATGAGCCGGGCGATGTCAGACGTGAATGCGGCCCGCCATCTGGCGGCGACGGGCGACCGACATGCGGTCGAGGGACGGCTGGAAGAGGCCTTCGCCGCCTATCGCGACAGCGTGCGGGCCGCGCCGGAGCTGGCGCGGGGCTATGTCGGCGCGGCGCGGATTCTGATCGAACGGGGCGACTTCGGACAGGCGACGCAGGTGCTGAGCCGGGGCCTTGCGGCGACCGACGGGGAAGGCGCGAAACTGATCGCACCGCCGCTGGCCGGTCTGCTGGCTGGTCTGGCGCCGACGACGTGGCATCGGCAGCTGGACCACGATCTGACGGCCTGCCTGACCAGCCCGGCGGTCGATCCGCAGACGCTGGCCAAGGCGGCCGCGCGACTGCTGCTGCTGAAGACGCCGGAAGGGAAGGTCCCCGATGATGATCCCCTGTGGCTGGCCTTCCTCACCCGCTGCATCAATGTCGATGCGGCGATGGAGGCGCGGCTGACGACGCTGAGGCGTGCGGTGCTGGCGCGAGGGCAGGGAACCGGGCTCGCCGAGGCTCTGGGACAGCAGGCGGCGTCAGGCGAATACCTCTGGCCGGTCAACGACGCGGAGCGGCAGGCGCTTGATGCATTGGGTGACGACGCCGCTGTCCTGCGGGCCATGTACGAACCGGAGACCGGGCCACCCGTCGCCGACGCGGGGTCCGATGTGGTCCGGCAGCACTATGAGGAGAACCCCTATCCCCGCTGGTCCGCCCCGCCGGCGCCGCAGCCGAGGGCGTTGCGGTCGGTGATAGAGGCGCTGCCGGGCGTGGGCGCCGGGCTGTTGTCAGCGCCGCCGCTGAGCGTACTGGTCGCGGGCTGCGGCACGGGCTTCGAGCCCATCGAACTGGCCCGGATGGACCCGACGCTGACGATCACCGCGATGGACCTGAGCCGGGCCAGCATCAGTTATGCGGAGGCGAAGGCGTCGGAGCTGCAGGTCGAGGGCGTCACCTTCATGCAGGGCGACCTGTTGAACGTCGGCACGCTGAACCGGACCTTCGACGTCATCACCAGCACCGGTGTGCTGCATCATCTGGAACGGCCGGAGGCGGGACTGGCCGCATTGGTGCGCGTGCTCGCCCCGGGCGGGGTGATGCGGCTGGCCCTCTACAGCGAGCGGGGGCGGGCGCTGGTGAAGCTGGCGCATCAGGAGATCGCGGCGCGCGGCCTGACGCCGTCGCCGGACGACATCCGGACCTTCCGCAACCACGTGCTGGCCCTGCCGGCCGACGCGCCGCTGGCGGCGCTGCGCGAGAGCGATGACTTCTACAGCGTCAGCGGCTGCCGCGACCTGCTGTTTCATGCGCGGGAGCACCGCTACAAGCCGCTGCAATTGGGGGAACTGCTGGCCGGCGCAGGGCTGCGGCTGGTCGGCTTCGAGGCGACGCGCGAGGCCCGGACGCGCTTTGTCGAGGCCTTTGGAGCCGGGGCGGACAGGTTGGATCTCGCCCTTTGGGACAGGCTGGAACAGAACCACCCCACGCTATTCGCCGGGATGTATCATCTGTGGGCACAGCGGTGAGACGGCCGGTGCGCTGGCAAACGAAATCGGCCGCCCGTTCGCACAGGCGGCCGACAACGGTTGATATTCAGATCGCGCCCTAGCGGCGACGGCCGCCGAGCAGGTTGGCCAGCAGGATGGCCGCGCCGGCGACGATGCCGGTAGTGAGCAGCGGCTTGTCGCGCGCGAACTGGACGCCCTTGCGGGCTTGGTCGCGATACTGGACCGGTACGCGATCAACATTCTGGTCGATGCTGTCGATCACCTTGCCGTAGGCGTCCTTCGCCTTGCCCTTGATCTCGTTAAACTTGCCGTCGAGCTGCAGCTTGCTGTCGCCGGTGAGGTCGCCAATGCCGTTCTGGACCTTGCCGGTCAGTTGGTCGGCGGCGCCTTCGGTGCGTTGGTCGGTCATGGGTGGAAGTCCTTGTCTGGCAGGTCGGGAATGAGGGGGCCGGGGAGGCTTGCCGGGATAGCGCGGCAGCGTCACGCCGGTTCCGTTCGCGCGCGGAATGCCGCGCTGACCTGTCAGTCGTCCGAGCGACCCGTGGTCTCGCGGTCACGGTCGTAGCGCCTCATGTGCTGAAACGGCGGCAGCCAGCCCTCGCGGCGGACGGTCCAGAGCTCATAGGTCGGGGTCAGCTGATCGATGGCGTCGAGTGCGCCAAGGCGGACCTCGATCTCGTCGTCGGATCGCGAGAAGACAGGCGAACCGCACCGCGGGCAGAAGTGCCGGTCGCCATAGTTCCGGGTCTCGCCCGTGATGGCCACCGCAGCCTCCGGGAACACGGCATAGGCCTGAAACAGGGCGCCGTGGTGCTTGCGGCAGTCGAAACAGTGGCACACGCCGCTGCGATACGGCCGACCCGTCGCCTCGATCCGCAGGTCGCCGCACAGGCAGCCGCCGGTGAACCGATCCATGCCGCGTCTCCTCCGAAGTCCGGCAGTGGAATGCGCGGGGCGGCCGGTCGTTGCTGGCGCGAGGATATTTACCCGGATGATATTGACGGCGGTATTTAGCCCGGGTAAATCCCTGCCGACATCACCGGAGCCGACCATGACCATCCCCGCCGACCATCCCGTTTTCGCCTTCTCCGGAGATCGCCTGATCGCGCGTGGCCCGGCCGCCGAGGCCCTCTCGGCCATCAAGGCCGCGACCGATGCGGGGGAGGCGGTGCTGGCCTTCGACGCCGCCGACGGCCGGGTCATTGATTTCGACCTGCGCGGCGATACAGCTGACGTTCTGGCGCGTCTGAAACCGGCGCCCGAAGCCGAAAAGCGCGGTCCGGGCCGGCCGAAGCTGGGCGTCACCGCCCGCGAGGTGACCCTGCTGCCCCGCCACTGGGACTGGCTAGCCAGCCAGCCCGGCGGCGCCTCGGTCGCCCTGCGAAAACTCGTCGAAACCGCCCTCAAGGACGCTGAGGGCCCCGACCGCGCCCGCCGGGCCAAGGAGGCGACGTATCGCGTCATGACCACGCTGGCGGGAGACCGGCCGGGCTACGAGGAGGCGACACGCGTGCTGTTCGCCGGCGACTGGACGGCGTTCGACGCGGCGGTGGAAGGGTGGCCGGATGGGGTGAGGGAGGTGGTAAAGGAGATGGCGGAGGGGGCTTGGCGAAATGGAGTCCGCTTACCCCTGTGAAACGGCCACCGGATCTGGCTTCCAGCTATGGTCAAACTGATCTTCGAGAATGTACCCGTAGATCATGTCGCCCGGCAATGCGGCCCAAACGTTCCAAAACTCATTCTCCCCTTTCAAATCTGGCGTTGATCCTGTCGTGGAGAAGGTAAGCAGTCCCGGAGGAGTGTATGTAAAATTGGCGGTGACGTCGGCCTTTTCAAAGAGCTTTGCTCCTTCGGACTTCAGCCGAAGAACCCAGTTCGATTTGATGCCAATGTACTTCTGATCCGCCTCATGCTGTTGTTTTTGAACAATCATTTCAGTGATGTTGGAAAGTGCGTACCTTGCACTCTCTTGGATGTGGTCTCCCCGCAATATGTCCAATGCATTCTCAGTAAGCCAAATGCCTTCCGTCGAAAGATAGACGCGTGGAGTTATACGTCGAACATTCCAGAATGTTATTGGACGTATGCCGAAGCCTAGAAGTCGGCTTTCCATCAGCCCGTGATCAATCACGATGTGATCAAATGGAATGCGTACGCTCTTCCCTATGTATTCTGCCGAACGCGCGAAGGCCGGAGCGTCACATTGTGGTCCCAGAAGTCCGACGAGATTTCCTCCATCTCGGTACGGTGCAATATCGAATGGCTTCTCGAAAGTGAGGTAAAGCGCCTTCCTCGCCGCGGAGAGACAACCAGAGAAATCTCCAGCCTCGTAAAACGCCTCGGCGTGAACAAGCCAAGCTTTAACATCAGCTGCTGAAATTTCAGTTGATCGACTAACAGTATCGAAATCCCAACCGAAAACTTTCGTTGTGGCGGCCTGAAGGAACTGACGGCTCGCTGCTACAAATCCTTGAACCTCTTTCGGGTCAGGACAAATTCCGTGGTGTTTAGCGGTTACTCTGGCAGCGTTTAACTTGAGAACGGTGCCTCGCCTCTCTAAAGGGCTGCCAAGGTGATTTTCGACCGTCGTTAAGGTTTCCTCGAAAGACGCTTTCAGCTTTAGCGGCAGTGACTTGTGGTCAGAGGCCGCTACAAGAAATAGTTCGCAAGCATCTTGCAGAAGGATGAGGCTAGTAAAGATCTCGCTTTCGGAAGCAGAATTGCCTTGGCTTTCGGCCATCCTAAGGAGATGACGAGCGACGATCAGACGGCGAAGCGAACCGTCTGCTTCCCCAGTCATCCCACCTTCACCCGCGTCGCCGCCTCGGGAAGATCCTCCCCGAACGCCCGCTGATAGAACTCCGCGATCGTCGGGCGTTCAAGCTCGTCGCACTTGTTGAGGAAGGTCAGCCGGAAGGCCAGACCAACATCCCCCGCGAAGATGGTCGCGTTCTGGGCCCAGGTGATGACGGTGCGGGGGCTCATGACGGTGGAGATGTCGCCGTTCATGAAGGCGTTGCGGGTCATGTCGGCGACGCGGACCATGGCGGCGATGCGGCGGCGGCCGTCGGCGTCGGACCACTCGGGCACCTTGGCGGCGACGATCTCGGCCTCGACGTCGTGGTCGAGGTAGTTGAGCGTCGAGACGATGTTCCAGCGGTCCAATTGGGCCTGATTGATCTGCTGGGCGCCGTGATACAGGCCGGTGGTGTCGCCCAGCCCGACGGTGTTCGAGGTGGCGAACAGGCGGAAATACCTGTGCGGGCGCAGGACGCGGTTCTGGTCAAGCAGGGTCAGTCGGCCCGAGGCCTCGAGTACGCGCTGGATGACGAACATCACGTCGGGACGGCCGGCGTCGTATTCGTCGAACACAAGGGCGACCGGGCGCTGCAGCGCCCAGGGCAGCATGCCTTCGCGGAATTCGGTGACCTGTTTGCCGTCCTTGAGGACGATGGCGTCCTTGCCGATCAGATCGATCCGGCTGACGTGCGCGTCGAGGTTCACGCGCACCATCGGCCAGTTCAGCCGGGCGGCGACCTGCTCAAGGTGGGTGGACTTGCCGGTGCCGTGGTAGCCCTGGACCATCACGCGACGGTCGAAGGCGAAGCCGGCGCAGATGCTGAGAGTCGTCTGGGGATCAAACTGATAGGCCTCATCGACCTCGGGCACATGGGCGTCGCGCTCGGTGAAGACCGGCACGGTCATGTCGCTGTCGATACCGAACAGCTCGCGGACAGACTTCTGCTGGGTCGGCTCCAGCGTCAGCAGGGGATCGGGCGTCGAGTCGAGGGGGGAGGCCATGCTGGTGCGATTAGCGCAGCGTGACCGGGTGGTCGAGGCCCATGCCCACCTTGAGGATGCGGTTCAGGACGAAGGGCGTCCGGGCGACGACCGGGATGACCAGACGGCGCATCAGATCGGCCGCGGGCGAGGTGTTGCGAACCGCCGAGGTCAGGGCCCGGACATTGCGCACGACGGCGGCGTCGACCGGATGGCGCAGTCGGCCGTAGTCGTCGAGACGGCCGGGCTGGCCTGACAGGAAGTCAGTGGCGCAGGCGGCGAAGACGAAAGCGTCCTCGATGCCGAGGTTCATGCCCCGGGCGCCGATGGGCGAGTGGATGTGCGCGGCGTCGCCGGCCAGACAGACCCGGCCGACGCTCATCCGCTCGACCATGCGGTGCGAGATGCGGAAGTCGGAGCGCCAGTGGACGGTCCCGGCGGTCCAGCCCGCGGGCAGGCTGTCCAGCATCGGCGGGCCAAAGCCGATCAGACGGAAGGTCTTTCCGGAGAAGGGCAGGCAGACGAACGGCCCCTCGGGCCGCAGGTCGATCCAGCCTTCATCGGCGGCCGGGCCGGTCAGGTCGACGTCCAGCAGTTGCCAAGGCTCATTCCAGCCATCGCCGGGGAACTCGAGATTGAGCGCCTTACGAGCGACGGAATGGGCGCCGTCTGCGGCGAACAGGACCGGGACTGTCCGGGTCGAGCCATCGGACAGGGTTGCGGAGACGGCGTCGGCGGTCTGGCTGAGCGCCGTCAGCCCAAGGCCGCGTTCGACGGAAACGCCGAGGGCCGCCAACGCGACCGTCAGCAGGGCCTCAGTCCGGGCCTGAGGCAGGATGACCATGCGATGCTCGGCGCCCATGGCGGCCCAGTCGATGCCCAGGGTCGCCAGCGGCTTGCCGCGCCGGTGAAGACGCAGCGCCCGCATCGCCTGCGCCTCGGCCTCGATGGCGGCCGTGACGCCGGTGTCTTCAAGCAGATTCAACGTGCGCGGATTGACGCCCAATGCCTTGGAGGTCCGGGTCGGCTCGGCGCCGGCGTCGATGACGCGCACGGGAACGCCGCGCCGGGTCAGAAACAGCGCCGCCGCCAGTCCCGTGGGACCGGCGCCGACGATCAGAACCTGCGGCGCGGCGTTCATGGCCGCGAGCCTATTCCGCGCTGAGGGCGACGTCGACGTTGCCGCGGGTGGCGTTGGAATAGGGGCAGACCTGATGGGCCTTCTGGATCAGGTCGTCGATGACGGACTGCTCCAGTCCGTGGTCGGTGACCTTCAGCGCGATGTCGAGATTGAAGCCTTCGCCGCGCGTATTCTTGCCGAAGCCGACGGTGGAGTGGATCTTCGTGTCCGGACCCACCGGCGTGCCGGCCTTGCCGCTGACCAGACGCAGGGCGCCGAGGTAGCAGGCGGCGTAACCCGTCGCGAACAACTGCTCCGGATTGGTGCCGTCGCCGCCCTTGCCGCCCATTTCGGTCGGGGTGGACAGCTTCACATCGATCTTGCCATCGTCGGTGGTCGAGCGGCCGTCTTCGCGACCGCCGCCGCTGGCCGTTGCGTGGGCTTTGTACAGGACTTCCATAGGGCGCTCCTTCGGTTGGAGCCCCATACCTAGGCGTTCGGCGCGGCGAAGCTAGGCCGCCAGCCCCGCCTTCTTCAGAGTCTTGTAGGCCTTGATCACGCGTTGGAGCTTGGCCTCCGCGCCGCGGTCGCCCTGGTTCAGGTCCGGGTGGAAGCGTTTGAGCAGCTCGTGATAGCGCGCCTTGACCGCCTTCTTGTCGGTGCGGACGTCCAGATCAAGGTCCGCGAGCGCGGCGCGTTCCAGCTTGCCGAGGCGCAGGTCGTCCTGACCCTCCGGCCCCGCCTGTTCCTTCGTACGGCGACCGAACAGGCCGAAGCTGTCGCGCCATGAACCGGCGCCGGTCTTGTTGGCGGTGCCCATCTTGGCGGCGAAGGCGGCGGCCTCGCGGCTGCCGGCGCCAGCCTTCATCTCCCACGTCGGGCGACCGCCGGTCATGGCCTCGTTTTCCTGGGCGGCGCGAACCTCGCCCTCGCTCATGCCGGCGTAGAAGTTCCAGCCCTTGTTGTACTCGCCCGCGTGGCGTTGGCAGAAGTCATAGAAGTCATTCAGCCGCTCGCGCGACTTGGGCGCCCGCGCCGTCGCGGGCATGCGGCAGTCGGGCCACTGACAAGGCTTCTCGCCGGGCTTGAGATGCAGGACATCGGCCTCCGCAGCCTCTTCCTCGGGCTTCGGCGGCTTGATGCGCATGTCCTTGAAGCGCGGCGTGTATTGAAAGGCGGATGACATCGCCCGAAGTGTAGGGCCGAATTAGACCGCAACAAGGACTTGACGATGCCAGAGGGCCCGATCGCGACGATTATCCGCGAGAAACTGACCGCGGCGCTGGCTCCGGCCCGTCTCGATATCGAGGACGACAGCTGGCGGCACGCCGGTCACCATCACGAAGGCGGGATGGATGCGAAGCCGGGCGGGGAGTCGCATTTCAACCTGACGGTGGTTTCGACGGCCTTCGAAGGGCAGGGCAGGCTGGCCAGGCAACGGATGGTCAATGCCTTGTTGCGCGACGAACTGGCCGGGCCCGTGCACGCCCTGTCCATCAAGGCCCTCTCTCCCGACGAAATTTGACGGCGAGACTGACGTTCGTCGTAAAACTGTCAGCGTTCACCTCGTCTTAGAAGGTTTCAACCTACGTTCCGCGCCGATTGCAGGGGATGGGGCTGGGAATGGTTGAATCCGACGGCGTCGGTAAGCCTACGGCTAGTGAACCGGGGGGCGGGGAAGCGGCGCAGGCCCTGCGCGCGATCCTTCAGACTCAGTACCTGCGGTACATGATCATCGCCACCTGGGCGCTGGGGCTGGTGCCCGTCGTCGGGCTGCTGGTCGCCCTGGCCTGGTTTGTCGGAACGATCGGCGCGGGCGCGCTGCGGGGCGCGGTCGAGCATCGCCTGAGCAACCGCGTCGGCACGGGCTGGGGCCTGATCTTCCCGCTGGTGGCCACCGGAACGACCGCGATCTGGGCGATCGCGCCCAATCTGGCCTGGTTCTCGGGCCACCCCTTCGGCCACCCGCTGGCGCTGGCGTTCCTGATCTGCGGCTATGTGCTGGTGTTCTCACAACTGAGAACCTCGCCCCGTCAGGCGGTGATGATCTCGTCTCCCTACGGCGTGTCCGCCGCGATCATCGCCGGTTCGCTGTGGGGCACGAAGCTGTTCTGGCCGTTCATGGCCGTGGTGCCGTTCACGGCGGCCGGCCTTTTCGTACTAGTGCTGATGTCGATGCTGCGCGAGGAGCGAATTCGCGCATTCCAGGAGCATCAGGCCCACTTGATCGAGGAGCTCGAAGCCGCCCGCGACAAGGCGAACGCGGCCTCCGATGCGAAATCCAGCTTCCTCGGCGTCATTTCGCATGAGCTACGCACGCCGATGAATGGCGTCCTTGGCGCCGCCCAGTTGCTGGGCGCGACCCGTCTGGAGCCGTCGCAACGCGAGTATCTGTCGATCATCCGCAACTCGGGCGACAATCTGCTCAGCCTGCTGAACGACATCCTGGACATGACCAAGATCGAGGCCGGCAAGATGACGTTCGATACGGTCGACGTCTCGGTCCCGGATCTGCACAAGCGCGTCACCGGACCGTTCGAGGCGCAGGCCGAGGCCAAGGGCCTGACCTTCGTGACGACCTTCGAGGGCGAGATCCCTGCGGTGGTTCGGGGCGATCCGCTGCGTGTGTGTCAGGTCATCCACAACCTGCTGTCCAATGCCGTGAAGTTCACCGACGCGGGCGAGATCGCTTACCGGGTCCGGGCCGACCGTCTGGACGAGGAACACGTCCGCTTCGCCTTCTCGGTGCGGGATTCGGGCACGGGCATCTCGCCGGAGGATCTGGCGCGCCTGTTCCAGCCGTTCACGCAGGTAGACGCTTCCTCGACCCGTCGGTTCGGCGGCACGGGTCTCGGCCTGACTATCGCCCAGCGCATGGCCAACATCATGGGCGGCGACATTACGGTGCAGTCGGTGGTGGGAGAGGGTTCGACCTTCACCTTCACCTGTGACGCCAAGGTGATCGAATGGAGCGCCCCGGAAGCGGCAGCGCCGATCGCCGCGGACGTCGACGGCGGCCACTCGCTGAACGTGCTGGTGGTCGAGGATCACCCGGTCAACCGTATGATCCTTGATGCGTGGATGGCCTCGGCCGGTCACGCCTCGACCAGTGCGGAGAACGGACAGATCGCCGTCGACATGTCGGCGGAACGGAAGTTCGACCTGATCGTCATGGACGTAAACATGCCGGTGATGGACGGCCTGACGGCCACGCGGGCGATCCGCGCGGGTTCGGGCCTGAACCGCGAAACGCCGATCGTCGTCCTGTCGGCCTCGGCGAGGACCGAGGATCACGAGGCGGGTCTGGACGCCGGCGCGGACGCCTATCTGAACAAGCCGATCGACTTCAACGCCCTCGCACAGGTCATGAACCGGGTCGCGGGCGGGCGGGCTGCGGTCCGGGCGCTGTCCGACAGCACCGAGGCGGCGGCCGTCGCGGCCTGACCGGCAGGCAATCCTCGCGTTCGAAAAGAGGTCGCCGTGTGAATGGCAGGTGATCAGGGGTGTTCAGACCCGGCTCAACCG
Organism: Brevundimonas sp. NPDC092305; assembly: GCF_044755415.1. Lineage (NCBI taxonomy): Bacteria > Pseudomonadati > Pseudomonadota > Alphaproteobacteria > Caulobacterales > Caulobacteraceae > Brevundimonas > Brevundimonas sp. NPDC092305. The sequence continues at coordinate 756,142 of NZ_JBIVQY010000001.1, forward strand.
CCGGGGACCAGAGTGCGGGCAAGTCGAAATCCTTCGGCCGCAACTGGAGACATCTTATGAAGAAGATCCTCACCGCCGCCATCGCCGCGACCCTGACCATGGGCTCGCTGGGCGTGGCCTCGGCCGCCGAAGCCCAATCGCGCGACCGCCAAGAGCAACGTCAGGACCGCCGCGACGATCGTCGTGACGACCGGAACGACCGTCGCGAGTATCGTCAGGACAGCCGCGACGATCGTCGTGAGTTCCGTCAGGACCAACGCAGCTATGCGCGCTGGCAGCAGGCAGAGCGCCGCTACAACGCAGGGCGTTATGCCCCGCCGCGCGGCTACCAGACCCGCCAGTGGGCCTATGGCCAGCGGATGCCGTCCTACTACCGCAGCAACGCCTATGTGGTCCGGGACTACAATCGCTACGGCCTGCGTCAGCCGCCCCAGGGCTACCAGTACGTCCGCAGCGGGAATGACGTGGTTCTGGCCGCGGTCGCGACCGGCCTGATCACCGCCGTCATCGCGGGCCTGTTCAACTAATACGGCCCTGAAGTTCGACGTGACGCCCCGGAGGGAGACCTCCGGGGCGTTTTCGCGTTTGATGCCCTGAATGCGCGCCTTCGCCGAACTTCTTGATCGTTTGTCCCTCACGGCTTCGCGCAATGCGAAGCTGGTTCTGCTGAGGGACTATCTGCGCGCGACGCCGGATCCTGACCGGGGGTGGGCTTTGGCGGCGCTGACCGGAGAGCTCAGCTTCGCGGCGGCCAAGCCGGCGATGATACGCAGGGCGGTCGAGGGCAGGGTGGACGCAACCTTGTTCGGCTGGTCCTACGACTACGTCGGCGATCTCGCCGAGACCGTTGCCCTGATCTGGCCGGAAAATCCGGATCACCGGCCAAACCGCGAACCGGAACTGGGCGAGGTCGTCGACGCCCTGACACAGGCAAAACGCGGGGAAGTGCAGGGTCTCATCGAGGGCTGGCTCGATGCGCTGGCCCCAAAGGGACGATGGGCGCTGCTGAAACTGGTGACCGGAGCGATGCGGGTGGGCCTGTCCGCGCAACTGGCCCGGATGGCGGTGGCGATGATGCGGCCCGACGCCGTCAGTGAACCGCCGGAGCCGGACGGCGGCGAGGCGACCGTCGCGCTGGAGCCCCTGACCGCCGCGGACATCGTCGAGGTGTGGCATGCGGTCGAGGCTCCCTACGCCGAGCTGTTCGCCTGGGTCGAGGGCAGGGCTGACCGCCCTGACACCGAGGCGGCGGGCCGGTTCCGTCAGGTGATGCTGGCGGTGGCGATCGATGAGGCCGTGGATTTCGCCAAGCTGAACCCGGCAGACTACGCCGCCGAGTGGAAGTGGGACGGCATCCGCGTACAGGCGGTGCGCGAGAATGGCGTGGCGCGGCTGTACTCCCGTCATGGAGACGAGATCACCAGCGCCTTCCCGGACCTGATGCAGGGGTTGACGTTCGAGGGGGCGATCGACGGAGAGCTGCTGGTCTTTCGAGACGGGCAGGTGGCGTCGTTTGGTGACCTGCAGCAGCGGCTGAATCGCAAGGCTGTGGATGCGAAGTTGATGACGGCTTATCCGGCGGCCCTCTACGCCTATGACCTGCTGGCCGAGGGCGGGGAAGACCTGCGGGGCTTGCCGTTAAGGGATCGTCGGGGTCGACTCGAGGCGGTGGTCCGGACCCATGAGGGCGAGCGCCTCTACCTGTCGCCGGTGGTGACGTTCGACAGCTGGGAAGGTCTGGGCGTGCTCCGCGCCGATCCGCCGGTCGGCGCGGCGGCCGAGGGGCTGATGCTGAAGCGTTGGGACAGTCCTTATGTGGCCGGTCGGCCGAAGGGGCCGTGGTTCAAGTGGAAGCGCGATCCGCACGTCATCGACGCGGTGTTGATGTACGCGCAGCGCGGGCACGGAAAGCGGTCGAGCTTCTATTCCGACTATACCTTCGGCGTCTGGACGGACGAGGGTGTGCTGACACCGGTGGGCAAGGCCTATTTCGGCTTCACCGACGAGGAGTTGAAGCAGCTGGACAAGTTCGTGCGCGACCACACCATCGACCGGTTCGGTCCGGTGCGGTCGGTCAAGGCCACGCGCGACTTCGGTCTGGTGCTGGAGATCGCCTTTGAAGGTCTGCAGCGATCGACGCGGCACAAGTCGGGGGTGGCGATGCGCTTTCCCCGTGTCAGCCGGATCCGCTGGGACAAGCCGGCGCGCGAGGCCAACACCATCGACGACGTGATGGACCTGCTGGATGCCATCGAAAGTGGTGGAGGGCGGGTGGCTCAGCCGCTCCGGTGAGTCCGTCTGACAGGCTTCCTGAACCGCCAGTTGCGGTCGACGCGGTCCGTCACCCCGATCAGCTGCAGGAAGGTGATGACCGCGATGGCCGCGACCGCGACGCCCGCTTCCATCGGCGCTGTCGCCTCGATCATGAGGGGCAAAACGGTCCACTTCGCCGGGAAGGGCATCACGTTGACGTTCGGGTCGGCCTTCAGGTGCGGGCAGTACCTCAGGGACCGGTCGACACAGCGCCTGTGAAGCGGCGCGATCGACCCGGCGTCGATCACGACCCGGCGGTCTTCAAGAGCGCGGTCAAGGTTCATCGCCTTGCCCTCCCGCCGCAATCTTCCGGCCGAAGTCTGTTGCGCGACCTGCGTCCACCGGTCGTCCGACGACGTCGGCTCTCCGCACATGGGGCAGAGCATCCCCAGAACGGTCTGGCGCTGTCGGACAAGGTGGTTCTGGGAATAGAGAGGCTTGCCGAAGCCGGCCGCGCCGGTCTGCACGAGCGCGGCGCGTCCTCCAACGGTGGCGCAGGGCCGCACGCCGAGGACAGTTTCCTCGGTCCAACTGGTCACCCAGGGGACGTCGACTCCGACTTTCAACGCAGATTTGTTCATCGCCACTCCGGCGTGGATCGTTACGCCCTGCAGGAGCAAAGTCGATGAATTATCGCCGCCGTCGGGCTTCCAATCCGGCCTCAAGGCGTTAGACCCGGCTCATGTCGATCCTCGGAACTCCCCTGAACGAGGCCGTCGAGGCGGGCCGCCGGGCCACCGCCATTGACGCCGCCATGCTCGCCAAGATCACGGATGTGGCGGGCGATTTCGCGATCAACCTGTCGGTCGCCCTGATCATCTTCATCGTGACGCTGTTCGCGTCGAAGTGGGCGTCGGGCGCCGCGCGACGGGCGCTGTCGCGGGTGCGCGGGTTCCGTCACGATCCCACGGTCCTCAGCTTCGCCGTGCAGATTGTGCGGGTGGTCGTTCTGATCATCGGCCTGATCGCCGTGTTGCAGCGGCTGGGCGTGCAGACGACCTCGATCATCGCGGTTTTGGGCGCCGCATCTCTGGCGGTCGGTCTGGCCCTGCAGGGTACGCTCTCCAACGTGGCTGCGGGCGTCATGCTGCTTGTGCTTCGACCCTATCGCGTCGGCGACATCGTCGATCTGGGCGGCAACATCGGGTCGGTGCAGCGGCTTGACCTCTTCACGACCCAGCTGTCGAACGGGAACAACGTCAAGATCGTGGTGCCCAATTCCAAGGTCTTGAGCGACGTCATTCTGAACCTGTCCGGCCAGAAGACGCGTCGAATCGAGATCAAGTTCGGCGTCGGCTACGGCGACAATCTGAACGACGCCCGCAAGGTGCTGGAGTCTGCCGCGCTGGCGCACGAGAAGGTGCTGGGCGATCCCGAGCCGTGGGCCGGCGTTACGGCGTTGCTGGACAGCTCTGTCGAGGTGTCGCTGCACGCCTGGGTCAAGTCCGAGGACCATTTCCAGACCCAGGCCGATCTGTTCCAGGCCGGCAAGGAGGCGCTGGACGCCGCCGGTATCGAAATCCCGTTCCCGCATCAGGTCGCCGTGCCCTGGGACGGCGAGGAACCGGAGGAAGCGCCGCCAGTCCGCAAGCGCGCCCCGAAGCCGGCGCCGGGCGCGGTCTCGCCGGCCGACAGCCATCCTGACCCGAGTGAAGAGGGCTAGCCGCGTGCGTTACGATTTCGGCTCGGACAATACCGCCGGCATGGCGCCCGCTGCGCTGGATGCGCTGGTCGCGGCGAACACCGGCTATGCACGGTCCTATGGGACGGACGACGTCACGGCCCGCGCCGCTGACCTTATCCGCGCGCGACTGGATGCTGATGCCGAGATCCGGTTTGTCTTCAGCGGCACGGCCGCGAACGCCATCGCCCTTTCCATGCTGGCCTGGCCGCACGAGGCGGTGCTGGCCCACCATGCCGCTCATATCTGTACGGACGAAACGGGCGCGCCCGGACTGTTCGGGCACGGATTGGGGCTGATCGGCCTGCCGGGGTTCTCGGGCAAGATCGATCCAGCCGCCCTGAAACTGGCGCTGGACGAGCCGGAGGTCGGTCATCGGCAGCCGCCGGCCGCGCTCAGCCTGACCCAATCGACGGAGTACGGCTCGGTCTACACCGAGGAAGAGCTTCGTCATCTGATCGAGCCGGCGAAGGCGCGAGGGCTGGGCGTGCACATGGACGGCGCGCGGCTGGCCAACGCCGCGGCAGCCGGATTCGACCTTGGTCAGATCGCCCGGCTGGATGTCGACGTGCTGGTGTTCGGCGGGGCCAAGGCCGGCGCGAATTGCACCGAGGCCATCGTGATGTTCGACCGGAAGCTGGCCCGCCGGATCGACAATCGGCTGAAGCAGGCCGGACAGACGGCGTCGAAGGGGCGGTTCCTCGCTGCGCCCTTCCTCGGATTGCTGGAATCCAACGCCTGGGAGACCGGAGCCGCGCACGCCAACCTGATGGCGCAACGGCTGGCGGACGGCATCGCGGCGAAGTCCACCTTCGTGCTCGCTCATCCGGTCGAGGCCAACGCGGTCTTCGTGCGCATGCCGCCCGAGGCGCATCAGCGCCTGAACGATCTGGGCTGGGCCTGCTACCGCTTCGACGACGGCTCGGTGCGGTTCGTCTGTTCCTGGGCGACGCAGGAAGACGCCGTCGATGAACTTTTGGCGGCAATCGCAACGCTTTGACGCCGTCGTTCATTGAACGCTGGCGATGAGCCGACTATCTGGAACAAAACGAGACCATCTGCGACAGGCAGGTGATGTTCCATGCTGCAGGGGAAAGTCATGAGCGCAACGACGCGGATCGCCGACCGAACGGCGGACGACCTTCTGCTGTACCGCATGGTGCGCGGGGCCATGCCGATGCTGGCCGAGGGTTTGAGCGCAGAGGATCTGGGGGCGCAATCCATGCCGGATTGCAGCCCCGGAAAATGGCATCTGGCTCATACCAGCTGGTTTTTCGAGGCCATGATCCTGTCGGAACAGCCCGGCTACACGCCGGTCGACGACGGGTTTCAGACGCTCTTCAATAGCTATTACGAGGCGCTTGGCCAAAGGGTGGAGCGTCCCGAGCGCGGGCTGATGACGCGGCCGTCGCTGGATCAGGTGATGGCCTACCGCACCGAGATCGACCGACGGATGGCGGCGTGGATCGACGCGGGCGGCGCGGACGCCCGTGCACGGTATCTGTTCACCCTCGGTCTGAACCACGACCAGCAGCATCAGGAGCTTTTCCTGATGGACCTGCTCAACCTGATGTCGCGATCGCCATTGGATCCTGCTGCTTACGACGCGGAGCCCCGGTCGCGCCCGGTAGAGACGGGGAGGGGCGGCGAGACGCGGTTCGAGGGCGGGCTCTGTTGGGTCGGCCATGACGGCGCGGGCTTTGGCTTCGACAACGAAGGGCCGCGGCATCGGCAGTGGCTGGAGCCCTATACCTTGTCCGCCGACCTGGTGACGAATGGCGACTGGATCGCCTTCATTGATGACTCTGGCTACGCCCGTCCCGAACTGTGGCTGTCTGACGGCTGGGCTACAGTGAAAGCGGAGGGCTGGAACGCGCCGCTCTACTGGCGTGAGGAAAACGGCGGCTGGAGCGTGATGACGCTGACCGGTCGCCGGCCGGTGGACCTCACCGAACCTGTCCGGCACATCAGCTTTTATGAAGCCGACGCCTACGCCCGATGGACTGGCAAGCGCCTGCCGACCGAGAGTGAGTGGGAACATGCGGTGCGCAGTCGGCCGGACGCCTTTTCCAACGCCTTCGGCGAGGTCTGGCAATGGACCGCCAGTCCCTACGCGCCCTATCCCGGCTTCGCCCCGACGGAAGGCACGGCGTCGGAGTACAACGGCAAGTTCATGGCCAATCAGATGGTCCTGCGTGGGTCCAGCTTCGGTACGCCCGAGGGGCATGCGCGGGCGACCTATCGCAACTTCTTCTATCCGCATCAGCGCTGGGCTTTCATCGGGCTGCGACTGGCCGCCGATGCGCCTTCGACGACGAAGGTCAGCGACGACGCCGAGACCGCGCGGTTCAGGCGGGACCTGATCGACGGCCTGAAAAAATCGCCGAAGGTCGCGTCGCCCAAGTGGTTTTACGACGCCGAGGGCTCCCGTCTGTTCGAGGAGATCACCCGTCTGCCGGAGTACTATCCGACCCGTCAGGAGGCCGCCCTGCTACGCCGGATCGCGCCGGAGTGGGCGAGCCGCTTCGGGACTGATGCGGTGCTGGTCGAATTCGGCTCAGGCGCAAGCGAGAAGACCCGGATCGTGCTGGACGCCGCGTCCGATCTCGCCGCCTATGTGCCGATCGACATCAGCGCCGACGCCCTCGACGCGGCGTCACATCGGGTCGCCGAGGCCTATCCCAGGCTGGCGGTCCGCCCGCTGGTCGGAGATTTTTTGCATCTCGGTGCTCTGCCGGCGGGGATCGGGCAGGGCCGCAAGGTGGGCTTCTTCCCCGGCTCGACCATCGGCAATCTCGAGCCGACAGAAGCCGTCGCCTTCCTGCAGGCCGCGCGCGGCCTGTTGGGTGAGGGCGCGCTGTTCGTCCTCGGCGTGGACCTGGTCAAGGAGCCCGACATTCTGGTTGCAGCCTATGACGATGTCCAAGGGGTGACTGCGGCGTTCAACCGCAATCTGCTCGTAAGGGCCAACCGTGAACTCGGCGCCGACTTCGACCTGCACGCCTTCACTCATCGCGCCGTATGGAATGCAGAGCGTTCGCGTATGGAAATGCATCTTGAAGCCCGGCGCGACATGACCGTGGCGATCGGCGCCGAGCGGATCGGGTTCATTGCCGGCGAGACGGTGCACACCGAAAACTCCCGGAAGTTCACCGAGGCGTCATTGCGCCAGATGGTTGAGGCTGCGGGCTGGACGGTGGAAGCGTTCCAGGCGGGCCCGGAACCCTCTGTGGCGCTGGCGCTGCTGTCGTCCTGACACGAAAAAGGGCGGCGTCACCGACGCCGCCCTTTTTACGCTGACTGTTCGTTCTTACTCGGGAACTACCGGCGTCTCGCGAGTGCGGGAACCGTGCGAGGCTTCTCCGCCCTTGCGACCCGCCTGCGCCGCCAGACTGCGGTCTTGCGAGAAGCTTCGTTTCTCACTGGGTACGCTGGCGCCGCCCTTTCGGGCGATCTCGCGCTGGCGTTCCGGGTCCATCGAGGCGAAGCCCCGCTTGGAGACGCCGGACGCTCTCGTGGGCTGACTTTGAGCCATCTGGTGATCCTTTCGTGGCGACGGTGGCGGTTGCGGAATGAACCCTCCGGGTCCGGTCCGGTTCCGGGGCTGCTCCTCACAAATGCGAACGAATCACAGGGGTTGGAGCGAAGCATGGTCTTCTCAGCCGTACGGCCGGGAATCGCCGGGCCCGCCGCCGCCTGGGTCTTGCTGGGGAATTTCGGTCGGACTGCCGCCGGGACTTTCCGAGGGCTGGTCGCCGGGATCGATGTCTGGACCGGGGGTCTCCGGGGGCATGATCTCGGGCTCGCCGCCGGGGCTGTCGGGTTCGATATAGGTCATGCGTCAGACTCCTTGTGGGACTCGAACGCGTCTGGCGGCACGGCCGTTCAATCACGATCGCGACGACATGGGGATGTCACGGGAACCCCGGCATGCGGCGCGGATTGAGCAGGCTCTATCCCCGACATCCTCTTCAGGACCTCCGCCATGACCGACCCCTATTCCGCCGATCGCACCGCTGACGACATCGATGACGCGTTCGACACGCCGTCCGGGCGGCTGGACCGTCAGGCTGACGCCATCCTCGATGAGGGTCGCACGTTTGAAGGGCGCCCGCTGCGCCGCGCTGTGCGCGAGGATGCCGCAGACGTCCGTAAATGGGGACGTGAGCGCGGAGCCCGACTGCGTGGCGCCGTTGAGGCCGAACCCGTTCGCGCCTCCCTGTACGCTCTCGGTCTGGGCGTCGTGATCGGGATGCTGATCAGCCGCTAGGACGGCCCTGTAGGCTCTCGCATCCGGGGCGCTCCCTTCAGGGCCACGTCCGAAACGAAGGGATTGGTCCGCCGCTCGACTCCGAAGGTCGAGTGGGGGCCATGCCCGGGCACAAAGGTCACGTCGTCGCCAAGCGGCCAAAGCTTTGTAACGACGGAGTCGAGCAGAGCCTGATGGTCGCTCTGTGGAAAATCGGTACGTCCGACCGAGCCCTGGAACAGGACGTCGCCAACCTGGGCGAAGCGGGCTTCACGGTTGAAAAAGATGACGTGGCCGGGGGTGTGGCCCGGGCAATGGTAGACCTCCCAAGTCGTATCCCCGAGCGACACCGTGTCGCCGTCTGACAACCAGCGCGTCGGCGTGAAGCTGCGCACGTCCGGCATGCCGTAGAGCTGACCCTGCATTGGAATGCGGTCGATCCAGAACTGGTCGGCCTCGTGCGGACCGATGATGTCCAGACCCGTCTTTTCCTGCATCTCCGCCGCCCCGCCGGCGTGATCGAGGTGGCCATGGGTAATCCAGATCGCGTCCAGCGTCAGGCCCTGGCGGGTCACAGCCGCCAGCAGGTCGTCAACTGAGGCGCCCGGGTCGATGATGGCCGCCTTCATCGTCCTGCGGCACCAGACGAGGGTGCAGTTCTGCTGCAGCGGGGTGACGGGGAAGACGGCGACGCCGATCGGAGAGGTGCTCATATCCCCTAGATAGCGAGCCCCGGCCTGCACAGGAACCGTCGCGCGTTGACCTTTCGGGCGGTCATCGACATAAGGGCGGGCTTCGAGGCGCCGCCCTGTCAAAGGGCGGCCCTTCTGCTTTTTCCATCTTCGCGCGCGTCCGCCTCAAGGACGCCGCCCCAGAGCGTCAGAATCCGACCATGCAAGTCGTCGAAAAGTCCTCCGAAGGCCTCAGCCGCGTGATCGCGGTCACCATTCCCGCAGCCGAGCTGAACCAGAAGCTGGACGCCCGTCTGAAGGAAGTGGCGCCGCAGATGAAGCTCAAGGGCTTCCGTCCCGGCAAGGTCCCGGCCGCGCACGTCAAGAAGACCTTCGGCCGCGACCTGATGGGCGAGATCGTCAACAACGAGCTGAACGCTTCCAGCCAGAAGGCCCTGGACGACGCCAAGGTGCGCCCGGCCGCCCCGGCAGAGATGAAGCTGACCTCGGACATGGACAAGGTCATCAAGGGCGAGGAAGACCTCGCCTATGAAATGTCGCTGGAAGTCATGCCTGACTTCACGCCAGTCGACATCGCCAAGCTGAAGCTGAAGCGCCCGACCTATGAGGCCTCCGACGCCGACCTCGACGAGGCGCTGACCGAGCTCGCCGGTCAGGCCAAGTCGTACGAGGACAAGAAGGGCAAGACGGTCAAGGCCGCTGACGGCGACCAGCTGACCATCGACTTCGTCGGCAAGCTGGACGGCGAAGTGTTCGAGGGCGGCTCGGCCACCGACGCCGATCTGGTCATCGGCTCGAACCGCTTCATCCCGGGCTTCGAAGAGCAGTTGAAGGGCGCCAAGGTCGGCGAAGAGAAGACGATCAACGTCACCTTCCCCGAAGATTATCAGGCCGCCAATCTGGCCGGTAAGGCCGCGACTTTCGACGTCACCGTCAAGGCCATCAAGGCCGAAGCCGAGACCAAGGTGGACGACGAGTTCGCCACCCGCATCGGTCTGGAATCGCTCGACAAGCTCAAGGAGCTGCTGCGCTCGAACCTGAACCAGCAGTACTCGGGCGCTGCCCGCTTCAAGCTGAAGCGCGCGCTGCTGGACGAGCTGGACAAGGCCCACGATTTCCCGCTGCCGCCGAAGATGGTGGAAGCCGAGTTCGACGGCATCTGGCAACAGGTCGAGGCCGACAAGGCCGCCGGCCGCCTGCCGGAAGAAGACGCCAAGAAGACCGACAAGAAGCTGAAGGACGAGTACCGCAAGATCGCCGAGCGCCGCGTGCGTCTGGGCCTCGTGCTCGCCGAGATCGGCCGCGCCCACAACGTGCAGGTCAACGATCAGGAACTGAACCAGGCGATCATGAACGAGGCCCGCAATTATCCGGGTCAGGAACGCCAGGTGCTGGACTTCTACCGCCAGAACCCGAACGCCGCCGCCCAGATGCGCGCGCCGATCTACGAGGAAAAGGTCTGCGACCTGATCTTCGACAAGGCCGAGGTGAAGGACACCAAGATCACCAAGGAAGAGCTTCTCAAGGAAGACGACGACCTTTAACCGAACGCGGGGTTGTAACCCAAGCGGTGTTGGATCAGGCTCTTTCGGCGCCAGCCGGGAGAGCCTGATGCGTTTTCTGACACTCGGAGTCGCCGCGGCGCTCTTGCTTCCGGCGTGGACTGTGTCCGCACAGACGCCGCCCGAAGACGATCCGGCATCCCTTGACGACGTCGTGGTCTATGGTGGCGCTCCGGCCGAGCGGGCGAGGCAATTTGTCCATGAGGTCTCGCGGCCGCCGTTCGGTCGTGCGCTGGCCCGGTGGACGGCGCCGATCTGCATCGGCGTGGCGAACCTGCAGCCCGACGCAGCGCAGGCCCTGATTGACCGGATCGCCAGCGTGGCGGCGTCACTGGGGCTGGAGCCCGCGGAGCCCGGCTGCAAGCCCCACATCCTGATCGTCGCCGCCCACGCGAGCGATGCGGACGCGCTGGTCGACAAGTTCGTTTCCGAAGACGAGTACCAGCTTCGTCCGTCCCGGGGAGGTACAGATCTGGGCAGTCAGGCGCTGGAAGCGTTCAGGGAGTCACGGGCGCCGGTCCGCTGGTGGCACGTCAGTCTGCCGGTCATGGCTGAAACAGGACAGCCGGCGCTTCTGCTGGACGGCGACACTCCGACGCCTCCGCCTACCGGCGATACCCCTCCGATGTATATGGTCATGGTGCCGAGTATGTCGCGGATCAGTCAGCCGGTTCGGAATGACCTCATGCGCGCGATCATCGTGGTCGACGTAGACCAGACCCGATCCGTATCCTTCGCGTCCCTCGCCGACTACCTGTCGATGGTGGCGCTTGCCCAGATCAATCCGGCCGTCGAGGTGGGGTCGGCGGACTCGATCCTAAACCTGTTTAACGCAGACGCATCCCGGGCCACGAAAATGACGGACTGGGACGCCGCGTTTCTGGTCTCTCTCTATGAGTCCCGCTCAAACCCCATGAGCTCCGCCCAGCAGGCCAACGAGATGGCCAGAGACATGATCCGGGCGGTCGGAGACGGCGGCTGACTTTGGTTCAGTAGCTGACGCAATCGGAAAACCGCGATATCGTGGACTATCGGTTGTTCGGGGAAACGCCATGAACCTCGTTTTCAGTCTGGCCGCGCTCGCCCTTCTCGCCGGAGCGCCGCAGGACCCGGTCCCCGCTGCTCCGCCAGTCCCCGCATCCCCTGCGCCCGACCCCGAAACCGCGACTGAGATTGATGATGTGGTCGTGTATGGCGGCGACCCTGTCGACCGTGCGCAGCGGTTCGTGCAGGAAGTCAGCCGGCCCGCATTCAGCCGCCCGCTCGCGCGCTGGAACGACCCGCTCTGTGTGGGAGTGACCAACATCGAGCCTGTCGCAGCGCAAGCCATGATTGACAGGATTTCGACAGTCGCCGTTGCGCTGGGCCTTGAAACGGAGCCCCCGGGCTGCAAGCCCAATGTTCTGGTCATCGCCGGTAATACCGACCAGCTCGCAACCCTTGCGCGGAACTCGGTCCGTGACCGGCCGATGGCGTGGCGCCCATCACGGGGTGGGACCGACCTCGGCAGCGTGGCGCTCCGCGAGTTTGCGAACTCAACCGCCCCGGTGAGGTGGTGGCATGTCAGTCTGCCCCGGACGCTGGACGAAGGCATTCCGGCGATCCCCTTGAATGGTGAGCCGCCACCCCAGCTGGTGGTGCGTGGCGCGTCGCGGATTTCCTCCCAGTTGCGGACCGATCTGATGGGCGTGGTGATCCTGGCCGACCTGTCGAAGATGCAGACGACTTCGTTCGCCGCGCTTGCCGACTACATAGCGATGGTCGCGCTGGCCCAGATCGATCCGGCCCTTGATGTCCATTCTGCGGACACCATACTGAACCTGTTCAACCCGGATCAGGCCGCGCCGCGTGGCATGACCGAATGGGACGCCGCCTTCCTGGTCTCGCTGTACGAGTCCAAGCCCAATCCCCTCAGCCCCTCGCAGCAACAGCGCGAACTGAGTCGCGAGATTGTTCGGCTGACGGGGCAGGGCGGCTGATCAAAGGCCGGGCGCCTTGCACAGTCAGGCGTCCGGGCCGATATCGGGGTGAGCGAAGGGCGAGCCTGAGTCGCCCCCTCCAGCATCCCGAGAAGGCCTGAATGCGCGATCCGATCGACTATATCCAATCCAACCTCGTTCCCATGGTCGTGGAGCAATCCAGCCGGGGCGAACGGGCCTTCGACATCTTCTCGCGCCTGTTGCGCGAGCGGATCATCTTCCTGACCGGACCCTTCGAGGACGGGATGGCGTCGCTGATCTGCGCCCAGCTGCTGTTCCTTGAATCGGAGAACCCGAAGAAGGAAATCAGCATGTATATCAACAGCCCGGGCGGACAGGTTCACTCGGCGCTCGCGATCTACGACACCATGCAATACATCCGCTCGCCCGTGTCGACGGTGTGCATGGGCATGGCGGCCTCGGCCGGCTCGCTGATCCTCGCCGCCGGCGCCGCCGGCCAGCGCGTGGCCCTGCCGAACGCACGGGTCATGGTTCACCAGCCGTCGGGCGGGTTCCGCGGTCAGGCCTCGGACATCGAACTGCACGCGGCGGACATCCGCTACACCAAGAAGCGGCTGAACGAGATCTATGTCCATCATACCGGCCGCACCTACGAGGAAGTCGAACAGACTCTCGACCGCGACCACTTCATGAGCGCCGAGGAGGCCAAGAACTGGGGCATCGTGGACCACGTCTATGACCGCCGCGAACAGGCGGACGAGGACGGCGTGAAGACGGTCTGATCGAACCAAGCGAAAACAGCGAAAGGCGCGCCTCACCGGTGCGCCTTTTTCTTTTGTGCTATCAGGCCCTCATGCAGACACGTGACTCCAGCGGGACCGTAGAGGTCGACGGCGACATCTATCACTGGGAGCTTCGGCGCCAGCCGCGGCCGACGACGGGTGGAGACTGGGACGGCATCGCCGTGACCCTTCGACTGCAGGACTTCCAGCGCGAGGCCATCGTTCAGTTCCCCCCGCCGCTGCGCCCCAACGGCCGGCCCGATACCGAGAAGCAGTTCGTGAACACGGACCACGTTCGTAACGCTGTGACGGCCGTGATCGAGGCCGGCTGGAACCCGACCTCGCGCGGCAAGCCGGTCAGCTTCGACGTGGACGCCCAAGGGCGGTAGAGACCGCTCAGGGAAGTTCGTTGAACACCCGGAAGCCGGGCTCGTCCGCGATCTGCAGCATTTCAGTGTCGCCGGAGGTGTCGCCGTAGGCAGCCGCGAGCCGGAGGTCATCTCCATAGACCGCGCGCAAGCGTCGCACCTTCTCCTCGCCACGACAGTTCGGGCTGTCAAAGGCGCCTGTCACGCGATCCTCGCCGTCAAAGACCAGCCGTGTGCCCAGCAATGCATCCGCCCCCAACCGGCGCGCGAACGGCGCGACGGTGGTCTCCGGACTGGCCGTGACGATCACGCGGTGCGCACCCTTCTCGCCCCAGGCGTTCCAGCAGGCGAGGGCGTCCGGCCGCATGAAGTCTGACCAGACCTCCGCGGCGAAGGTCTCCGCATCAGCCTCCAGCTGTTCGCGGGTCACGCCCCTCAGAAACTCCTTCACCGAGGCCGCCTTGATCCGCCCCCGATCGCGATCCCGCGCGTAACCGGCTACGGCCGGAGCCATCCTGACCAGCCCGAGCGCCCATCGGCCCGGCCCGACGCGCCAGCGCAGGAAGGCGGTGAAGCTGTCGCGAATCGTCAGTGTGCCGTCGAAGTCGAACGCGACAATCGGCGTCCCGGACTGGCGGGCACGGTCCTTGCTTCCCATGTCAGACATTCGCCGTGATCCCCATGCAGACTGCCTTGTTCACCGTGTCGTCAACGCTCCGCGCCAAGGCGGGGTTGTGGCAAGGGACGGGATGGGTGATTGTCAATTTTTGAAGACCTTTGCGCCCACTGTTGGGGAATCAACGCGAAGGAAGCGCGTCCGGCCTCATATCGGGGCGGTTCGCGGGAGTGAGAAGGGTCTATGACCAAAGCCGCCGGCACTGACGCCAAAAGCACCCTGTACTGCTCGTTCTGCGGAAAGAGCCAGCATGAGGTGCGCAAGCTCATCGCGGGACCTACGGTCTTCATCTGCGACGAGTGCGTCGAACTGTGCATGGACATCATCCGGGAGGAGCACAAAATCTCCTTCAAGGCGTCGAAGGACGGGGTCCCGACGCCCAAGGAGATCCGCGAGGTTCTGGACGACTACGTCATCGGCCAGTCGCACGCCAAGAAGGTCCTCTCGGTCGCGGTCCACAACCACTACAAGCGCCTGAACCACGCGACGAAGAACAACGACGTCGAACTGGCCAAGTCGAACATCATGCTGATCGGGCCGACCGGCTCGGGCAAGACGCTGCTGGCCCAGACGCTGGCGCGCATCATCGACGTGCCTTTCACGATGGCGGACGCCACGACGCTGACCGAAGCCGGTTATGTCGGTGAGGACGTCGAGAACATCATCCTGAAGCTGCTTCAGGCCTCCGACTACAACGTCGAACGGGCCCAGCGCGGCATCGTCTACATCGACGAGATCGACAAGATTTCGCGCAAGTCGGACAACCCGTCGATCACCCGTGACGTGTCGGGCGAGGGCGTGCAGCAGGCCCTGCTGAAGATCATGGAAGGCACCGTCGCCTCCGTGCCCCCGCAGGGCGGTCGCAAGCATCCGCAGCAGGAGTTCCTGCAGGTCGACACCGCCAACATCCTGTTCATCGTCGGCGGCGCCTTCGCCGGCCTTGAAAAGGTGATCTCGGCCCGCGGCGAAGGGGCCTCGATCGGCTTTGGCGCCAAGGTCAAGGAAGTGGACGAACGCCGCACCGGAGACATCCTGAAGAACGTCGAGCCTGACGATCTGATGCGCTTCGGCCTGATCCCCGAGTTCATCGGCCGTCTGCCGGTTCTGGCGACGCTGGAAGATCTGGACGAGAAGGCGCTGGTCACCATCCTGACGGAGCCGAAGAACGCTCTGGTCAAGCAGTACAAGCGTCTGTTCGAGATGGAGAACGTGGATCTGACATTCACCGACGACGCGCTGATCTCGGTCGCCAAGAAGGCCATCACCCGCAAGACCGGCGCGCGGGGCCTGCGCTCGATCCTGGAAGGCATCCTGCTCGAGACCATGTTCGAACTGCCCACCTTCGAGGGCGTCGAAGAGGTCGTGGTCAACGCCGAGGTTATCGAAGGCAAGGCGCAGCCGCTGCTGATCTACGCCGAGACCAAGGGCAAGAAGTCGGCGACGCCTGACAGCGCTGCCTGATTTTCAGAGACGGATTGAAGGAAGGGCGGACCGCAGGGTCCGCCCTTTTTCGTTTCAGGGCGTGCGCGGGTGGAGGTTGGTTTCCTCCGCTGCCTGCTTGGCCCCGTCGCGAACCGCAGGGGTGGGGCCGTCAGCGGCGGCGGGCGCTGCGGCCGAAACCTCGGCTGCCGCGGTATCGGCCGCGGCGTCCGCCTTGCGGTTGGAAGACCGGACCGGGGCAGGGGCGGGCGGCGTCGTGCGGTCGGGCTGGGCCTCTGTAGGCTGGGCGTCGATGGCCTCGTCGGCGGTGATCGGCGGTGAAGCCTCTTCAGCGGGGCGTTGGCAGGCTGAAAGGGTCAGCGCGGTCGCAGCGAGCAGAATGACGGATCTCATGGGGTCCTCCTCCTTGACCTGTAGCGAACGGCCAAGCTGGCGAAGTGTTGCGTTGCGCGGTCGATGATGCGTCCCGGCCACAGTGTCTTACGCCTGATTTTGCTGCCTCTCGCCGAGCTTGCACACAGAACCTGAAGCTAAAGAGCGAAGCCGTGCACTGTCCGTGCAGCTTCACCACGACTGGGGACCGTTCGCGCAACAGGTCCGGTCACGCTTGAACCCTGCGTCATCGGGGCCACATACTCATCCGAAGGCCGCGGAATGCGGGCCGAGTCGATACGGCGGGGCATGGGCGTCCCGTTTGCCGGCCCGGCGGGTCCGAGATCAACGAGGGCCCCGGAAAGTACGCATCATGACCGAGACCAAAACTCTTCCCGTCCTGCCCCTCAGGGACATCGTCGTTTTCCCGCACATGGTCGTGCCGCTGTTCGTCGGTCGCGAGAAGTCGGTGAAGGCGCTGGATGAGATCATGAAGGGCGAGAAGCAGATCCTGCTCGCCACCCAGAAGAACTCGACCGACGACGATCCCTCGTCCGACGCCATCTATCCGATCGGGGTGCTGGCGACGGTGCTGCAACTGCTGAAACTGCCGGACGGCACCGTTAAGGTGCTGGTCGAGGGCAAGTCGCGAGCGCACCTGACCCGCTTCACCGACCGCACCGAGTATTTCGAGGCCGAGGCCGTCGAGATCGCGGACGAGCAGGGCGAGCCCAGCCAGTCCGAAGCGCTGCTGCGCGCGGTGATCGAGCAGTTCGAGAACTATGTGAAGCTGAACAAGAAGGTCCCTCCCGAGGCCCTCAGCTCCATTCCGCAGATCACCGAGCCGTCGAAGCTGGCGGACAGCGTCGCGGCCCATCTTTCGGTCAAGATCACCGACAAGCAAGGCCTGCTGGAAACGGTCGCCGTGCCGGCGCGGCTGGAAAAGGTCTACGGCCTGATGGAGGGCGAGATTTCCGTCCTGCAGGTCGAGAAGAAGATCCGCTCGCGCGTGAAGCGCCAGATGGAGAAGACCCAGCGCGAATATTACCTGAACGAGCAGATGAAGGCGATCCAGCGCGAGCTGGGCGAGACCGACGACTCCCGTGACGAGATCATGGAGCTGGAGAAGCGCATCCGTAAGACGCGCCTGTCCAAAGAAGCCCGCACCAAAGCCGAGGCCGAGGTGAAGAAGCTGCGCAACATGAGCCCGATGTCGGCGGAGTCGACGGTGGTCCGCAACTACCTCGACTGGTTGTTGTCCGTGCCGTGGGGCAAGGCGAAAGCCAAGCCGATCGACCTGCAGAAGGCCGAGGACATTCTCGAGGAGGACCACTACGGCCTCGAGAAGGTCAAGGAACGGATCATCGAGTATCTGGCCGTCCAGGCGCGTACGAACTCGCTGAAGGGGCCGATCCTTTGCCTCGTCGGACCTCCCGGCGTCGGCAAGACCTCGCTGGCCAAGTCGATCGCCAAGGCGACGGGGCGTGAGTACGTCCGCATGTCGCTGGGCGGGGTGCGGGACGAGTCCGAGATCCGGGGTCACCGCCGGACCTACATCGGCTCGATGCCCGGCAAAATCATCCAGTCGATGAAGAAGGTGAAGACCACCAACGCCTTCATCCTGCTGGATGAGATCGACAAGCTGGGCGCTGACTGGCGCGGCGATCCCTCATCGGCGCTGCTTGAGGTGCTGGATCCGGCCCAGAACTCGACGTTCGGGGATCACTACCTCGAGGTCGACTACGACCTTTCCAACATCATGTTCGTGACGACGGCCAACAGCCTGAACATGCCGCAGCCGCTGATGGACCGGATGGAGATCATCCGGGTGTCGGGCTACACCGAGGATGAAAAGGTCGAGATCGCCAAGCGTCACGTCCTGCCCAAGGTCACGACCGAGAACGGCCTGAAGCCGGCCGAGTTCGTGGTGCCTGACGACACCATCCGCGACCTGATCCGCTACTACACGCGGGAAGCCGGCGTGCGTTCGCTGGAGCGGGCGCTGGGCGGACTGGCGCGCAAGGCCGTGCGCGAGATGTCCAAGGAGAAGACGCTTTCGATCACCGTGGATGACGCCAAGCTGGCCGAGTACGCGGGCGTGAAGAAGTTCCGCTACGGCGAGACGGACGAGGAGGATCAGGTCGGCATCGTTACCGGTCTGGCCTGGACCGAGTTCGGCGGCGACATACTGACCATCGAGGCGATCAAGATGCCGGGCCGCGGTCGCATGACCGTGACCGGCAACCTCAAGGAGGTGATGAAGGAGTCCATCTCCGCCGCCGCCTCCTACGTCCGGGCCCGGGCCCTGTCGTTCGGGGTCAAGCCGCCCGTGTTCGAGAAGACCGACATCCACGTGCACGTGCCGGACGGCGCGACGCCCAAGGACGGCCCCTCCGCCGGTGTGGCCATGACGGTCGCCATGGTCTCGGTCCTGACCGGCATTCCGATCCGCAAGGACATCGCGATGACCGGCGAGATCACCCTGCGGGGCCGGGTCACCGCCATCGGCGGCCTGAAGGAGAAGCTGCTCGCGGCGCTCCGCTCGGGCATCAAGACGGTGCTGATCCCGGAAGAGAACGAGAAGGACCTCGCCGACGTCCCGGACAATGTGAAGGGTGCGTTGGAGATCGTTCCGATCAAGACTGCGGACGAGGCGCTGAAGTGGGCCCTGACCGGGACGCTGACGCCGGTCGAATGGGACGAGACCGCCGAACCCTTGCCGGCGGCCCCGCCGGTTCAGGATCCCGGCGCGGTTCCCGCCACGCACTAGAACAGACGCCGTCCCGGAGAGCCGGGGCGGCGTTTTTCTTGCCGCTCCAAGCTTTGCCTTGATGTTGACGCGGAGCAGGCTCTAGCCTCGCGCATGATCGCAGCCGACCCGCACCATCTCCGTCGCGTCCAGCTCATTCGCAAGGGCGCGTTGTTCTTTGCACTGGTGCTGGTTATCGGCCTCGCCGCCCTGACCCAGAGCCTCGGCGGTGAGACCTCCCTGCACGAAGGGCTCGAGGCCGTCGGTCTCGCCATGATCGCCATCTGCGTCGTCGGCCGGGCGTGGTGTTCGCTCTACATCGGCGGGCGGAAGAAAGCCGAGATCGTCGATCAGGGGCCGTACTCGGTCAGCCGCAATCCGCTTTACGTGTTCAGCTTCATCGGCGCCTTCGGCATGGGCGCGCAAACGGGCAGCGTGGTGATCGCGCTGCTGTTCCTGCTGATCTCGGTGGGGGTATTCTATCTGACGGTGCGTCAGGAGGAGGGGTGGCTCTCGGCGACCTTCGGCGAGACCTATCGCGCCTATTGCGCCCGCACGCCGCGGTTCTGGCCGGACTTCTCGAAATGGCGGGACGTGGACACGCTCGAGGTGCGTCCCGTCTTCTTCCTTACAACGCTACGGGACGGCCTGGCGTTTTTCCTGGCCGTCCCGCTGTTTGAGGCGCTCGAGCAGGCCCAGCACGTGGGCTGGGTGCACGTGGTGTTCAGTCTGCCCTAGAGGCTATCGACCATCACCAGTTCGGCGTCGGCTTTCGCCGTGATCGTGATCTCGGCTTCGTCCTTGATGGCGGCGCCGTCGCGGGCGTTCAGCGCCACGCCGTTGACCTCGATCTCGCCCACCGCCGGCACCAGATAGGCGCGGCGGCCTTCGCCGAGGCTGTAACGGATGGTCTCGCCGGCGTTCAGGGTCGCGCCGAGCACCTTGGCGTTCGCATTGATGGTCAGCGCTTCATCGCCCGCTTCGCCCGAGGCGAGCACCGCGAATTTGCCGCTGCGATCCGACTTGGGGAACGGCTTCATGCCCCAGTCGGGTTTGGCGCCCGGCTTGTCGGTTTCGATCCAGATCTGGAACAGGGTTGTGGTTTCGTCTTCCAGATTGAACTCGGCATGACGCACGCCCGTGCCGGCGCTCATCACCTGCACGTCGCCCGCGCCCGTCCGGCCCTTGTTGCCCATCGAGTCCTCGTGGGTGATCGCGCCGGTCCGCACGTAGGTGATGATCTCCATGTCCGAGTGAGGGTGGGGCGGAAAGCCCGACTTCGCCGCGATCTCGTCGTCGTTCCAGACGCGCAGGCGGCCCCAGCTCATGCGGCTGGGCTCATAGTAGTTGGCGAAGGAGAAGTGGTGTTTGGCGTTCAGCCAGCCGTGGTTGGCGCCGCCAAGGCTGTTGAAGGGTCTGACGTCGATCATGGGGATGCTCCCGGGAATCCGAGGGTTATGAACCTCGCTGGCGTCTATATAGGTAACAGTGTCGGTTGCGGAAGGGGGCTAGGTGCAGGGTCTTGCTTCACCGATCGGAATGGCGGCGCGCTTCCCCCACCAATGGCGGGTTTCCGCCAGCCTAACGCTGTCTCCTATGCTGCAGTTGAGAAACACAGGAGCCCGGATCGTGTGTGTCCTGCCATCGGTGCGGACAAGCATGACCCGATAAGAGCCCTGATCGCTCGACCGCATGCCGAAACCGACGACCTCGCCGAGGACAGTTGATGAGCGGCCACTTGGAACGAAGGCGATCGCGACAACAACGAAGATGCAGGCAGCGATGCCGACAGCGATCGATACGCCGACTAGGTTCACGCTGTGCACGGCCCACCAGAACCGAGCGGGCTTGAGCTTCGTCACACGACTTGCGCCCTATGCCTCAACATCGCATCCGCCAGCACGCACGCCGCCATCGCCTCGACTACGGGTACGCCACGCAGGGCCACGCACGGATCGTGGCGGCCCTTGGTGCGCAGGTCAGTCTCCGCGCCGTCGCGAGTGACCGTCTGGCGCAGCGTCAGGATCGACGAGGTGGGCTTGAAGGCGATGCGGGCGGTCAAGGGTTGACCGGTGGAGATGCCGCCGAGGACGCCGCCGGAGTTGTTGGACAGGAAGACGGGATGGCCGTCGTCGCCGAGGCGCATCTCGTCCGCGTTCTCCTCGCCGGACAGTTCGGCCGAGCCGAAGCCTGCGCCGATCTCGACCCCCTTCACGGCGTTGATCGACATCATCGCGGCGGCCAGTTCGGCGTCGAGCTTCCCATAGATCGGCGCGCCCCAGCCGGCGGGGACGCCGGTCACCTCAAGCGCCACGACCGCGCCAATGGAGGAGCCGGCCTTGCGGACGCCGTCGAGATAGGCCTCCCACTCGGGAATGACGGCGGAAGAGGCGGCGAACAGGGCGTTGTCGTAGACGGCGTCAAAGTCGACGGCTTCAGGCGCGATCCGGTGCGGCCCGAGCTGGACTACGCCCGCGCGGATGCGGACGCCGTCGCCCAGCACCTTGCGAGCCACCGCGCCGGCCGCGACCCGCATCGCCGTCTCACGCGCCGAGGACCGGCCGCCGCCGCGGTGGTCCCGGACACCGTATTTGGCCTGATAGGTGTAGTCGGCGTGACCGGGGCGGTAGGCGCGGGCGATCTCACCGTAATCCTTGGACCGGGCGTCCTCGTTCTCGATCTGGATGGCGATGGGCGTGCCGGTCGTGACCGGACCCGCGCCGTCATCGAAGACGCCGGACAGGATGCGCGCAGTGTCGCTCTCCTTCCGCTGGGTGACGAAGCGGCTGCCGCCCGGCTTGCGCTGGTCCAGCCACGGCTGGATGTCGGCTTCGGTGAGCGGGATCAACGGCGGACAGCCGTCGATGACGCAGCCGATGGCCGGCCCGTGGCTCTCGCCCCAGGTCGTCACGCGAAACAGATGGCCGAAGGTGTTGTGCGACATCGCCTAAGGCTTAGGCCGCCAGATGGTCAGGCGTCCAGACGCGGGTGAACCGCGCCAGCCGCTCCTCGGTCGGCGAGACGACCCGGGAACTGGGCGTCAGGGTCACGAACAGATGGCCTGCCGGACGATCGCCTCGCGCGGGAAGGCCCAGATCGCGGATCCGCAGACGCAGCGACGGCTGGCCCGGCGTGATCCAGAGTGAGCGCGGCCCGGCGTGGGTCTCGATCTCCAGCCGCCCGCCGTCCTCGATCAGGTCCGGCGACACCGGCCAACTCATGTGCAAATCGTCGCCGATCACGCTGAGACCGGCTTCGCCCCGGATCAGAACGGGCAGGGTCAGTCGACCTCCCGCGTCCCTGACTCGAATGACGTCGCCAGACCGCAAGCCGCGGGGCAGGCGGGTGCCGAACTTCCGGCCGTCGACCTGAAGCACGGCCCGTCCGCCCCTGAGCGCCTGAATGGGCGTGAGCACGGCGGTCGGCGGGCTGGCGGGAACAGGCCGGGCGATGGGGGAGGCGGTATCGGTCTGGATCAGACGCCAGGCCGCGATCAGTCGCCGGAAGCGGGTCTCGTCTTCTCCGGGCGCCGGCCGGGCGGCCTTGATCGCAGCGCGGAACGCAAGCTTCTGCGCGGCGGCGTCCATCGACCCGCTGATGTCCAGCAGGGCTCGGGCTTCGTCCAGGGAAGCGACTTCGGAGAGCGAGCGCGCGCGCATGCGCCCATGAAGGCGCGATATGGTCAAGGCCGGGTTAACCCTGACGATCTGCCAGCGTGGCCCTTTCGGCCCCCGTGTCGTCCGGAGTAGTCTGCCGACATGACCGACGCCGCCATTCCGTCCAGCCCGACCCGTGAGGAATACGCTCGCGACTACGCCGCCGCTCTGGCCGCGAACGGGGACGAGACCCTGTTCGAACAGGCGGAGCCGATCGGCCTGTTCATCGAATGGCTGGCGCAGGCGGGGCGGCACGAGGCGAACGATCCAAATGCGATGGCGCTTTCGACCATCGGCGAGGACGGCCTGCCGGACAGCCGGATGGTGCTGCTGAAGGATGTCGACGATCGCGGCTTAGCCTTCTACTCCAACCGCGAAAGCGCCAAGGGTCTTCAGCTTGAAGCTCATCCGGTCGCCGCCCTGCTGTTCCACTGGAAGACCCTGCGTCGGCAGGTGCGGGTCAGGGGGCGGGTCGAGCCCGTCTCTGTGGCGGAAGCCGAC
This sequence comes from Brevundimonas sp. NPDC092305, assembly GCF_044755415.1. Taxonomy (NCBI): domain Bacteria; kingdom Pseudomonadati; phylum Pseudomonadota; class Alphaproteobacteria; order Caulobacterales; family Caulobacteraceae; genus Brevundimonas; species Brevundimonas sp. NPDC092305. Next base: position 779,123 of record NZ_JBIVQY010000001.1, read on the forward strand.
GCCTATTTCGCCAGCCGGGCGCGGGAGAGCCGGATCGGCGCCTGGGCGTCGGACCAGTCCCGGCCCGTCTCCGACCGCGCGGCGCTGGAGCAGGCCGTCGCTCGTGAAACGGCCCGGTTCGAAGGCGCGGACGTGCCCCGGCCGGAGCGGTGGATCGGGTGGCGGGTCATTCCCCGGAGCGTCGAGTTCTGGCGGGATCGGCCCTTCCGCCTGCATGACCGCGTTCGCTTTGACCGAACAGGCGGCGGCTGGACTGGGACCCGGCTTCAGCCCTGACGGGCGCCATAGCGGGCGAGGAACGTCTCGACGGCGTCCTCGACGATCTCCGCGCGGGTCTGGCGGATCTTCAGGTCCTCGCCTGAGACCAGAGGCACGAAGAAGACCGTGTGCTCGATCATGCCCAGAAGCTGGCCGGCCGCCCGTGAGGGTTTTGCGATGGGGGCAAGGCCGCCGGCGTCGACCAGGTCTTCGAGGATCCGGATCAGAACCGCGCCAAAGTCTGACCGCCCGCGTTCGACGAACCGGTTCGCGACGTCGTTGAAGCGACGTCGCTCTGAAATCACAAGGCGAAACACCGACCGGACCAGCGGATCGCCCATGAAATCTGCGTAGGCGCGGCAGAAGCGCAGCAGCTGCTCTCGCGCATCGCCGCCGCCAATGTCGAACCCGCGCACCCTGTCCGCGAACTCATCGGCGGCATGATCAATGACCGCCGAAAACAGCCCGGCCTTGCCGTCGAAAAGCGCATAGAGGGTGGCGGTGGATACACCGGCGTCGCGGGCGATCGGCTCGACCTTTGCGGCGGCGTAGCCTTGCGTCACGAAGGCTTCACGCGCACAGCGCAGGACGGCTTCGCGTCGGGGATTGTCGGTCGCGCCGTTCTGCGCACTGTCGAACGAGGTTTCTTCCATCTGAAAGTTAACGTTGCCCGCGAGGATCACCGCGAGCAAGGGGTAAAAGCTGACGAAATCAGACTTTTAGCCTGCAATCAGGGCGGCTAGTGCAGGATGCGCCAGAACTGGCGCTGCGAGTCTCACCACCGCCTGCGGGTCTTCAAGCCGGACGGCCGCCGTTGCATCCGCGACGATGAAATCCGCCGCGCCGCGTGAAGGTTCGGTCAGTCTCTCATGTCCCGGCCGAACGGTCGCAAGGTATTGGGCGATGACCGAATCCGCTGTGCGGCCACGTTCCGCCTGATCTCGCAACAGGCGGCGGATGAAGCGGATATCGGCCGGGGTGTCGACGAAGACCCGGATGTCGAACAGTTGGACCAGTGCCGGCGTGCACAGCACATGCGTGCCTTCGACGATCACCACTTCCGCGGCGCTTACCGGTTCGCCGCCCGGCTCGCGGCCATGATGGATGAAGGAATAGACCGGCGCCTCAATATCCCTGCCGGCTTTCAGCTCGGTCAGGTCGCGCACCAGCAGCTCGTGATCCCGCGCGGCCACATCGTCGAAATCAAACGTCGCGGCGTCGAAGCCCGGCAGGCTGGCGGCATCCCGATAATAGGAGTCCTCCCGCATTAGCACAGCCGATCCACGGGGCAGGGCGGCGACCAGGGTCTCCGCCAGCGTGCTCTTGCCGGACCCGGAGCCGCCGGTGATCGCGATGAGAATGGGCATGACCGCTTCTAGGGCCGGAGCGAGCCGAAAGCCAAGTCACGTCGCCGCAGGTTACCCGGCGGCACGTTGCTTAACAGCGATCACCTCGATAGCGTGACGGCAAGCGTCTCGATGATGAAGACGCAACGAGGGACTGCGAATGCTGGGATTGATGCAGGACTGGCCGCTGACGGTCGACAAGATTCTGGACCATGCAAAGCACTGGCACGGTCGGGCTGAGGTGGTCACGCGGTCCGTCGAGGGACCGATCGTCCGCATCACCTATGCCGAGATTCACGAACGCGCGCGTCGGGTGTCGAACGTGTTGCTGGACTGGGACATCAAGATCGGAGAACGGGTCGCGACACTGGCCTGGAACACCGCCAACCACATCGAGGCCTGGTACGGGATCATGGGGATTGGGGCGGTCTGCCACACCCTGAACCCCCGGCTGTTCCCCGAGCAGCTCGTCTACATCATCAACCATGCCGAAGACCGGATCATCTTCGTCGACCTGACTTTCGTCCCGCTGTTGCAGGCGATCCTGCCCCACTGTCCGACGGTGGAACGGGTCGTGATCATGACCGATGCGGCGCACATGCCGGAGACGTCGCTGCCCGGCGTCGAATGCTACGAAAGCCTGCTGGAAGGCGCTTCCACCGAGGTGACATGGGGCGCGTTCGACGAGCAGACGGCGTGCGGCCTCTGCTACACCTCGGGCACGACGGGCAATCCGAAGGGCGTGCTTTACTCGCACCGCTCGAACTTCATTCATACGCTACTGGGCCTGCAGGCCACGGTGTTGGGCGCGACGCCGAATGAGGTGATCCTGCCGGTGGTGCCCATGTTTCACGCCAACGCCTGGGGCATCGCCTTCGGCGGTCCGGCGGCCGGCTCGAAACTGGTCATGCCGGGCGCGCGCATGGACGGCGCGGCCATCTATGAACTGATCGAGAGCGAGGGCGTGACCTTCTCGGCGGCCGTGCCGACCGTCTGGCAGGGGCTGCTGGCCCACCTGCGCGAGCACAAGCTGAAGATCCCGACGGTGAAGCGGGTTTTGATCGGCGGCTCGGCCGTGCCGGAAAGCCTGATCCGCGCCTTCCACGACGAGTTCGGTATCGAAGTGCTGCAGGGCTGGGGCATGACCGAAACCTCGCCCATCGGCACCTTGTCGAACCTGACGCCAGAGATCGCGTCGCTGCCTTATGACGAGCAGATGAAGTGGCGGATCAAGCAGGGCACGCCGCCGCTGGGCGTCGAACTAAAGCTGAAGAACTACGCCGGTCAGGAGATGCCGCATGACGGGCACACCTACGGCCGCCTGATGATCAAGGGGCCGACCATCGCCGGCGCCTATTTCAAGGACGAGGGCGGCAACATCCTGGACGCCGAGGGCTTCTTCGACACCGGCGACGTGTCGACCATCGACGAGCAGGGCTTCATGCAGATCACCGACCGCGCCAAGGACGTGATCAAGTCCGGCGGCGAGTGGATCAGCTCTATCGAGATCGAGAACATCGCGATCGGCCACCCCAAGGTCGAACTGGCCGCCGTCATCGGCGCGGCTCATCCCAAGTGGGACGAGCGGCCGGTGCTCATCGTCAAGCTCAAGCCCGGCGAGGGCCAGGACAAGCAGGAGCACCTGGACTTCCTTCAGGGCAAGATCGCCAAATGGTGGATGCCCGACGATGTGGTCTTCGCCGACGACATCCCTCTGGGCGCCACCGGCAAGATCGACAAGAAGCTGCTGCGCGAGCGGATGAAGGATTACCGCCTTCCGACAGCGGGATGAGGTCATGACCGGGCGGCCCGTCGCGCGCATCCTCTTCGTCGTCGCCTGTGCGACGCCTGTGCTGCTGCTCGCAACGGCTCTGAGCACCCGGACAGGGCTGCTGTCGCCCGAGATCGGCTACGATCTGATCTCAAGAATAGTGCTGTTCGGTCTTGCCGGTGTGGGTGCGGTCGCGGGTCTGGCCGCTCTGGTTCTCGCGGTTTGGAAAAAAGCGGGTTGGTTGTTGGCGCTGGTCTCGGTCGCGGTCTCCGTTCTCACGCTCGGAGTCTACGTCTGGCAGGGGCCGAGGGTCGATCAATCCGTTGGCGAGGATGTCAGCTCAGACCTGAACGAGATTCCCGGCTTTGGGCCGCTCTCGGCCGTGCGATCGGCGGGCGGGCCATCTGGAACGGTGGGCGTCGACGCCTGTCCCGGGGCGCTTCCGGCGATGACGCAATCGTTGCCTGAGTCAGTCGTCTTTGAGCTTCAGAAGCGCGGCTTCAGCGTTCGCCGTGCCGGCGTGACCGGCGTGTACGGAACGCACAGGGGCTTCTGGTTCGGCTTCACCCATGACGTCGCGGTACGCATCCGGCCGGGCCGCACCGACATCCGCGTCGCAGCCCGGGATGACAGGCCGCATGGCGATCAGGCCTGCCGACTGGCCAGCGAACTCAGCGCTGCGCTGCGTGTGGGCGAGCGCTCATAACAGGCGCCATTCGGCGTCCATGGCGGACTCCGGCTCAGCATTTACCCGACCTGCCTTCTCGAGCGCGATCAGGTGCGCCAGCACCGAGAGACTGGCCGCCGGCCACAGTCGCTGATCCACCGCCTGATAGAGGGCGGGCACGATGTCGGCGATCCGGCGGTCACCCGCGGCGAGCCGTGTCAGGATCTGGGCCTCGCGATCAAGCCGGTGCGCCTTGTAGGTAATCAGGAAGGGTGCGGTGTCCGTGATTGGCGGGCCGTGAGTTGGCCAGATCCTATCGGGGGCCAGCCGGATCACCGTGTCCAGACTGCTCATATAGTCCGCCATATCGCCGTCCGGCGGGGCGACGATGGTAGTGGACCAACCCATGACGTGGTCGCCGCTGAACAGCGCCCGCTCCTCGCGAAGCACGAAGGCCATGTGGTTGGACATGTGGCCCGGTGTGGCCAGCGCCTCGAGCGTCCAGCCGTCGCCTCCGAGGACCTCGCCGCCCGTCAGGACAACGTCCGGCTCGAACGCCGTGTCGCCGGCTTCGTCAAGTGAAGCGCCGCCGTCTGAAAGGGGCGGACGCGCCGCCAGCACGGACGCGCCGACGGCTTCCGCGAAAGGGCGGGCGAGGGGGGCGTGGTCCATGTGGGTGTGAGTGACCAGCACATGGCTGACCGTCTGCCCTCTGACCGCGTCCAGCAGCGCCGCGAGATGGGCGTCGTCGGGCGGTCCCGGATCGATCACCGCGACGCCGCGGCCGGGACCCTCATGGCCGATTATGTAGGTCCCCGTCCCGGTGAAGGTGAACGGCCCGGGATTGTTCGCCACCACGCGCCGGATCAGCGGGGTCAGCCGGTCGCAACGGCCGTATTCGAAGTCGAACGCACGGACGAAAGGGATCATCCGGCACGGCCTGGAGCTTGCGTTAGGACTTCGTGAACCATTTCCGGAGCCCCGATCTTGGCCGTTTCCATCGCTCTGAGTGTATCAAATCGGCTCCAGAAGGTCGCCGTGGCCTTCCTGTGTCTCATGACTGTGCAACTGGTCGTCGCCTCGTGCGACCCTGAGCCGGCCCCCTACGCCGTCCGCGTGCTCGTCGATCGCTAGTCGATCATAGCGGCAGACGGTCCAGATCATAGCCAGCCGCACGGGCGAGGGACCGCAACTCGTCGGGGTCGGCTCCCCTCAAGCTCTCCGCCATCGCCCAGGCCGCCGTCGAGCGCATGCCCGAGCGGCAGAAGAAGAGCGCACGGTCGTCGGGCCCGAGGGCGTCAAGAACCTCCCGCGTCGCCTGCACGGCGGCGGCGTTCGGCAAACCGCTTACAGGCGCATGCACGTACTTCAGCCCATGCTGCGCAGCCGCGTCTGCCAAGGATTCTGATGTGGGCTGACCAGCCTCTTCGCCGTCAGGCCTGTGGTTCACGACCACGCTGATGCCCTCTTCACGAAGGCAGGCGATCTGCCTTTCGGTCACCTGTGGGCTGGCGAATATACGATCCGTAATGTGGTTCCCGAGCGTTGCCATAAATTTTCTGCTTCAAAAACTGAGGGTTAAAATCACTGTGGCCCGATTGCGACACGCCAAAGACGAGAACATTACAGATAGGCAATTGTTGGTGCCAATCCCTGAAACCTAGGTCTAGGGTACGGGAATCTGCGTGCATTGGGGCTCGCGGGTGTTGGTTGTCGTATGAACGTCCATTGTTTTGGACGTCCTCGGCCTCAGGAGGACCACAGTTTGAAGACCCAGACCATTCGGCAGCGCTTGCTGCATTCGACCATGATCGGCGGCTCCGCCCTGTCCATGGCGCTCGTCGCGGCCCCGGCCATTTCCCTTATGGCGCCTGCAACCGCAGTCGCCCAGAACGCCGTTCAGGGCGCTATCCAGGGTCGAGTCGAGAATCAGGCCGGCACCGCGCTTTCCGGCGCCGCCGTCACTATTCGGTCCCAGTCGCAAGGCTTCAGCCGTTCGTTCACCACTGACGCAAATGGCGGCTTCCGCGCCGTCGCCCTGCCCGCTGGCCGCTATGACGTCACGGTTGATGCGGGTGGCTATCAAGCCCTGTCTGACAGCGTGGTCGTCAACGCGGGTGGTACGGCCTCACTGACGCTGACGGTCGGCGCCGCCTCTGATAACGCCACGGAGATCGATGAGGTCGTTGTCGTTGGCGTTCGTCAGGCCGTTTCGGAGTTCGACGCCACCACAACGGGTCTGACTGTCAACGTCGAGGAACTGTCGCGTAACGTGCCGATCGGGCGTGACGCCACCTCGCTGGCCCTGCTGGCGCCCGGCGTGACCCAATCCGACTCCGCCTTCGGCAGCCTGCCGTCGATCTCGGGCGCCTCGGCGGGTGAAAACACCTACTACGTCAACGGCCTGAACATCACCGATTTCGTCAGCTTCCTGGGCGGATCGACGGTGCCGTTCGAGTTCTATCAGACGTTCGAAACCAAGACCGGCGGCTACTCGGCCGAATTCGGCCGCGCCACCGGCGGCGTGCTGAACGCGACCACCAAGTCGGGCGGCAACGAGTGGGAATTCGGCATCACGGGCTACTATGAGCCCGAGGACCTGCGCGAAACCACGCCGAACACCTATCTGGCGCTCAACGAGTTCGATGAGCGCAAGTCGTGGGACGTCATTCTGGAAGCGGGTGGTCCGGTGATCCCGGATCGTCTGTTCGTTTATGGTCTGTACAACGCCCGCGAGCGTGAAGCTTTTGACCGTGGGACGAACGGTCTCGGCTTCCGGGTCCAGTCGGATGATCCGTTCTACGGCGGCAAGGTCGATTTCCTGCTCAACGACGATCACCGCATCGAAGTGACAGGGTGGAGCGACAAGACCACGCAGGAAACCCTGCAGACCACCTACTACGCCAACGATGCCGGTTCGCAGGACGACGGGACCTTTACGTCCGAGTTCGGCGGCGTGAACTGGATCGCCCGCTACACCGGTGTGTGGACGGACTGGCTTACGACCTCGATCGCCTACGGCGAAAACAAGAACACTACCAAGATCTATTCCGATGAAGACGTGAATCCGATGATCACGGACATCACGGGCTACGACTACAATGACGACGGCGTTCTCGACGTCGCCAGCGGTCTTGTCGCCCAGCGCGGTAACTGGTTGGTCGGCTCGCCGAGCACGAATGACGACCTTCGCAAGATGTTCCGGGCCGACGTTGACGTCTATGCGTCGCTCTTCGGTGAGCACCACTTCCGCTTTGGTCTTGACTACGAGAAGCTGGAGTCGAGCCAGTCGCTGCAACGCTCCGGTGAAGGCTTCAGCTATTGCCGTCCGTCTGGCCCGATCAACCCGGCTGCGGGCATCAACTGCACCGGCGACATCACGGGCGGTATCGATTATCGGTATCAGAACGGCCTAACGCAGGAACAACTGACAGGAGTCCTGCCCACCTCAATCGCATTCCGGGCCGCTAACCCCACCTTCGTCGGCCGGCAAGACCTGATCGATTCCCCCACACGGGTGCGGATCACCGTCTATGACAACTCGGGTTCGTGGGAGGCCGAACAGACCGCCTTCTATATCCAGGACAGCTGGGAGGTCACGGATCGCCTCACTCTGAACCTCGGCGTCCGCAATGAAGCCTTCCAGAACTCCAACATCGCCGGCGACGTCTTCGTCGACATCAAGGACCAGTGGGCCCCGCGCGTAGGCGCCACCTATGACGTCTTCGGTGACGGCAACGCCAAGCTGTTCGGCTTCTACGGCCGTTACTTCCTGCCGGTGGCCGTCAACACCAACCAGCGTCTGGCGGGTGCGGAGTTCTTCATCCGCGACACCTACAGCCTCAACGTCGCCGGTGGACCGAACGACCTGAACCGTGACGGTATCGACGACACGACCGAACTGCCGATCCTGAACGCCCAGGTTGGTCAGACCACTCTGGCCACGGGTGACGTGAAGCCGATCGCGACCCAGGTCGACAGCCAGCTGGACCCGATGTTCGTTGACGAGTTCATCCTCGGCTACGAGCAACGCGTGAACGACTGGACCTTCGGTCTGAAGGGCACCTATCGCGATCTGGGCCGCGCCATCGACGACGTCGCCATCGACGCCGCTGTTCTGGACTACTGCTCCGACGCCTCGTCGGGTCTGAGCTACGCCGAGTGCTATTCGGTGTGGTACGGCTTCCACCAGTACGTCCTGACCAACCCCGGCGAAGACATGACCGTGACCCTTTCGGGCGCGGATCTGGCTGCGGCGACCGGTGGACGCGTGACGGCGGATCGCGAGATCAACCTGACCGCCGCCCAGCTCGGCTATCCCGAGCCTTCGCGGGTTTACAAGGCGGTCGAACTGTCCGCCGAGAAGTCCTTCGACGGTATCTGGGGCGCGCGCTTCAGCTATCTGTGGTCAGACTCGGAGGGCAACTACGAAGGCGCCCTGAAGTCCGACAACGGTCAGGTCGACCCCGGCCTGTCGCAGGACTTCGACCAGCCCGGCCTGACCGACGGCGCCTATGGCAAGCTGCCCGGACACCGCGAACATACCTTCAAGATGTTCGGCAGCTGGCAGGCCACTCGCGACCTGCTGGTTGGCGCCAATCTTGTCATCCAGTCGCCGCGTCAGTTCGGTTGCCAAGGCGAGCACGCCACGGATGACTTCGCGTACCAGTACGCGAACGCGTCGTGGTTCTGCCCGAACGCGGCCGGCCAACTTGTGCCGACCCCACGCGGTTCGCAGTTTGAATCGGACTGGCTGAAGAACATCGACCTGACGTTCTCGTACAATCTGAACAACATGTTCAGCCTGCCGGGTGACGGCCTGACCCTGCGCGCCGACGTGTTCAACGTGTTCAACTGGCAGTCCGAGCTCGACTACAACGAGTTCGGCACGCTGGGTGACATCGCCGGCTCTGGCTTCGTCAACAGAGACCCTAACCTGCCGTCGAGCCGCAACCCGAACTACGGTCTGGTCACGGGCTATCAGGCTCCGCGTTCGGTCCGACTGAGCGTGTCGTACCGCTTCTAGTCGCTCTAGAACCGGAAAAAGGGCGGCGAGGCTTCGGCTTCGCCGCCTTTTTTCTGCGCGTCAGCTCACATACATCGACGCCTCAGGGCCGAGGCCGCACCGGAGAAACACCATGTCTTTTCATCTGCTCGCTGTTGCGGTGCTCGGCGGCTTCGCTCTTCAGGACGCGCCGGTCGTAACGGCGGCTCCCACCGGCAACGAGACGGCGGACTCGCTCCGCTTTCGCGAGGCCGTGGCTTATGCCAACCCATTGCCGCGCGGGGCGCCCGAGCAGGACTATCCGCTGGTTGCCTGGTGCGAGGCCCTGGTGAATGGTCATGTCGAGTTGGGGGAGAGCCTGACCTCTCCCGACCCCCTGGACGCAGACATCATCAGGTTGGGCAAACTCGAGGCCGCCGACTTCCGGAGCGCCCTCCAGCGGGCGGCGCCACGCCAGTCGCCGCAGACCCTGGCGGCCGCTCGCGCCGCATCGGCCGAAGCGACTGCCAAGTGGACGCCGCTGAAGGACCAGGACGAAGCGGTTCGCAGTCAAGCGTTCGGTCTGTTCTTCGGCTTGCCGGGGCGGTGCGAACACGCGGCGCGTCGCATCCGTGAGAACATCACTTCGCCGCCGACAACTCCGGATGAGGTTGGGCTGGAAGACGGGGAGGGCAGCTAAAATCGCTGCCCGATTCCGCGACCCGTCCGGGCGGGAAATAGGGACATGCTGCTGAATAAATTTGGCCAGCTTAGCTTACTGCAGGATCACATAAAAATCATGGATCACCCTGTATGATTTCGGCATGAGCGCCTGAGATTACCGACGGGAAATTCGTATTTGTAATAAATATTGTAAATCATCGACCTAACTCACGTGACTGTTTGGCGACGTAATATTGTCAAGTCTGTGTATCGGTCTAATCAATCGTGCGGATAATAGCGTTCAACTTTACAACTATGGCCAATCTGCGCGCATCGGGGCTCGCGGATATTGATCGCCGTTGGTCACCTCCTTGGGGGCCTCGGCCTCGGGAGGACCATAGCTTTGAAGATCCAGACGATCCGGCAGCGGCTGCTGCATTCAACCATAATCGGGGGCGCCGCGCTGATGGCGCTGACGGCCGTTCCGGCTTTGACGCTGCTGGCGATGCCGACGATTGCTTCGGCGCAGGACTATACCTCCGGCGTCCTGAGCGGCGCTGTAGCGGACGCTGACGGCGCTCCCGTTGCCGGCGCATCAGTTACCGTTACATCGGGTCAGGGCACCGTTAGGTCCGCAACCACCGACGCCAACGGTTCGTTTCGGATGCCCGCCCTTCCGGTCGGGGCCTATGAGATCAAGATCGAACAGTCGGGCTTCTCGACAATCGTTCAGAGAGCTTCTGTAGCTCCAGGCGGCGCCTCGTATGCCTTCACCCTGACGGCGGGTTCCGACGACGCTTCTACGCTTGAAGATGTCGTTGTCACCGCGGCGCGGCGCGTGCAGGATTTCAATGCGACTGACACTGGCCTGAGTGTCGATGTTCAGGACTTCGCCGGTCGGGTGCCGGTCGCCCGTTCGATCAACGCGGTGACGCTGTTCGCCCCGGGCGCCAGCGCGCCGGATGCCTCGATCGCGGCTTCGTCGCGACGTAACCAGAGCCTCGTGTCGCTGTCGGGTACATCGGCTGCCGAGAGTGTCTATTACATCAACGGCCTGAACGTCACCGATCAACGAAGCTTCCTCGGCTACGGTGAGCTGCCGTTCGACTTCATCCAGAACATCGAGACCAAAACCGGCGGATACCAAGCCGAATACGGTCGCGGAACCGGTGGCATCGTCAATATAGTCACACGATCGGGGACAAATGAATGGACCGGCGGATTCAGTGCATTCTATACGCCGGATAAACTTCGGGCCAATCGTGGAACCACTTATAGTCCCGGTGGAAGCAATAGCGCGGGTAGCGAAAACTACAACTCCTTCGCCAAATCCGAGCTGGTCGATTACACGGCTTATCTCGGTGGACCGATCTGGCGTGATCACCTCTTCTTCTTTGGCGTCTACAATGTGCGCGACCAGACCTCCGAAGGCCCCATCGCGCGGAATTTCCCACGCTCGGCCAGCACGGGCGTCGTTACTGGCGCTTCGACGATGTCTCAGGTTATCTCGTCTTACGACGATCCCCGGTGGGCGGTGAAGTTGGATTTTGTCTTCAATCCTGATCATCGGATCGAAGCGACCTACATTAACGACGAAAGTACAACTCTTTCCCAGACGCGTACCATTTCCGCGGTTTCGGGCGCCCAGACCGCAATTACGGAGCCGCTACACGCTGAGGCGGGTGGTATCACCCAGATTTACAAGTATACGGGTGTCTTCACCGACTGGTTCACCTTGTCCGCTTTGTACGGAAAGCTTGAGAACTCATATCTGGACTATGGCTCACCCGTCAGTTTGCCGGGGATCTATGATCAGGCCCGGCCGGGCGGAGCTAACTGGCTCACCAGCGGGCGGCACACCGCGCTCCTCAACCTAGCCGGAAACGACACTCGAGAAACGACCCGAGTCGATGCCGATTTCTATGCTTCGTTCTTTGGCGAACACCACATCCGCGTGGGTTGGGACAAAGAAGATCTCACGACCACCGCTGATTCAGCCTTCTCCGGTGGAGCGAGGTACACGGCCTATGGCCAAGCTGATTGTCAGGAAATCTACGACGAGATTTCTCCGGGAACGACGGCGGCGGCCACGGGCTGTGTCAACGTTCTCAGGCTCGCCAATGTCGGCACCTTCCGCGCTGAGCAGACAGCTCTCTACATCCAGGATTCCTGGGACGTCACGCCTGACCTGTCATTCCAGATCGGCCTGCGTAACGACAAGTACGATTACATGAACGTCGACGGCGGAAGCTATGTCACCATCGAAGACCAGTGGGCGCCACGTCTGGGCTTCAACTGGGATCCGTTCGGCAACAATGTTGATCGTGTTTATGGATCTCTGGGAGATTATTACCTCCCGATTGCCACAAATACATCTATCCGCGCCTCTTCGGGCGAAGATTTTACGGATAACTACTTCGTTGCCGAGCGTGATGCCGCAGGAAATCTGATTCTTGACGGTATACGTCCTCGCTTAGGTGCCCGACAGGTTCAACAGTTCTTGAGCCCTCCGGGTGCTCCAGCCCCGGAGCAGATCGCAGAGCAAGATCTCAAGCCCATGTACGAGCGTGAGATGATCCTTGGATACGAACATCAGTTCGAGGAGGGCGTGTTCGCGGATTGGCGCGTTGGCGCGCGCTACGTTCATCGTAAGCTGGAGAGTGCCATCGAAGACACCCAGATCGGGGATGCTGTCGCTCGTTATTGTGTGCGCACTGGCAACACGACCTGCGTCACCGCCGCGGGCCGAACGCCAGCCGATGGTGCTGCGTTCTCGTCATTGTTCAATTACGTGTTGATCAATCCGGGCGATGGCGTTCGCGTTCTTGTGGACCTTCAGGCTGATCCGCGTTCGCTCAATGGCGTCGCCAACCCGGCGTTCAATCCCGTCATGCTCGACCTGACCGCTGAAGACCTCAACCTGCCGGAGGTAAACCGGAAGTATCAGGCGATGGAGTTCACGTTCGAGCGTCCGTTTGACGGCGTGTGGGGCTTGCAAGGCTCGTACACTCTTGGAGAGTCCAAAGGGAACTATGAAGGCGCGGTCAAATCTGACATCGGCCAGACCGACACCTCTCTGACTCAAGACTATGACCACTCGGCCAATATGCTGGGAGCCTATGGCTATTTGCCGAACCATCACCGGCATACGTTGAAGGCTTTCGGCAGTTGGGCGCCGGTCGAGGGTGTGAGCCTAGGGTTGAGCTTCACCGCACAGTCGGGCCGTTACTTCGGCTGTATCGGCCGCGTTCCGCTCTCGGTTGATCCCTACGCGCCGCAAGCGGGCACAGCTTCTGGCTGGTATTGTCCGGTGGGTCCAGGCGGGTCTGTGGTTCAGACTCCGCGCGGATCGATGGGGAAGACGGATTGGACCTACCAGACTGACTTGAACTTCAATCTCGACCTGATCGATTCGCCCACCAAAGGTAAGTTGACAGCTTCCGTCAACATCCAGAACTTGTTCGATGGCGACGCGGTCACGCGGGTTGTGGAACAGGGGATCGTTCCAGTTCAGAACGTCCTGTCGCCCTACTACGGGTCGCCGCGGACGTACCAAGCCCCGCGAACGATCCGTTTGGGCCTGCGCTACAACTTCTAACAGATGAGCTAAACGCCTACGGCGGCGGACTTCGGTCCGCCGCCCTTCTTTTTGCCGCACGCTGTCGCGGTAGGCCGCGCCTTCTAACCTGCGTCGCTGCGTGTGGCAGTCTTGGGCTCATAGTTCAGGATTGGCGCCAACCACCGCTCCATCACCGCCACGTCCATCCCCTTGCGCGCCGCATAGTCCTCGACCTGATCGCGGTCGATCTTGCCGACGCCGAAATAGTGGCTGCCGGGGTGGCTGAAGTAGAGGCCTGAGACCGAGGCAGGCGGGGTCATGGCGAAGCTTTCGGTCAGGGCCATGCCGGCGTTGGTTTCGGCCTGCAGCAGGCGGAATAAGGTCGCCTTCTCGGTATGGTCCGGCTGGGCCGGATAGCCCGGCGCCGGGCGGATGCCCTGGTACTTTTCCTCGATCAGGTCCTGCACTGACGCCTGCTCACCGGCGGCATAGCCCCACAGCTGCGTGCGGACTTCCTTGTGGAGACGCTCGGCGAAGGCTTCGGCCAGACGGTCGGCGAGGGAGGTGGCGAGGATGGCGGAATAGTCGTCGCCGGCGTCCTTGAACTTTTTGGCGATCTCAAGCTCGCCGTGACCGGCGGTGACCGCAAAGGCGCCGATGTAGTCGTCGTCGGCCTCTGACACGAAGTCCGACAGGGCGAGGTTCGGCTTGCCGTTCGACTTCCTGATCTGCTGGCGCAGGGTGTGGAAGCGGGCGATCTCGTCGCTGCGGTTCTCGTCGTTGAAGACCACGACATCGTCGACCTCTGCGCGCGCGGGCCAGAAGCCGACGACACCCTTCGCGGTGAACCATTTCTCGTCGATGATCCGCTTCAGCATCACCTGCGCATCCCGGAACAGATCGCGCGCGGCCTCGCCCACGATCTCATCCTCGAGGATCAACGGATACCGTCCGATCAGCTCCCAGCTGGCGAAGAAGGGTGTCCAGTCAATGTGGTCGGCCAGATCCTGCAGGTCCCAGGCGTCGAACGCACGCACGCCAAGGAAGGTCGGCGCCGGGGCAGGGGCCTGCCCTGCCTCGGGCCGCCAGCGGTTCTCACGCGCCTCCTGCAGGGTCGCGCGCGCCTTGACCTCCTGCCCGCGGGCGTACTGCTCGCGGATACGCACGTATTCGTCGCGCGTGGCGGTCTCATTCTTCGCCTTTTCGCTCGGCGACAGCAGGCCCGCCACCACCCCGACGCAACGACTGGCATCGACGACGTAGGTGGTCGAGCCGCGGCGATAGGCCGGCTCGATCTTCACCGCCGTGTGCGTGCGGCTGGTCGTGGCGCCGCCGATCAAGAGGGGGATGTCCAGCCCGCGCCGCTCCATCTCGGCCGCTACGAAGACCATCTCGTCCAGCGACGGCGTGATCAGACCCGACAGGCCGACGATGTCCGCCTTGTGCTCGATCGCAGCGTCGAGGATGCGGTCGGCCGGGACCATGACCCCCAGATCGATGACCTCATAGTTGTTACACTGCAGGACTACGCCGACGATGTTCTTGCCGATGTCGTGGACGTCGCCCTTGACCGTGGCCATCACCAGACGCCCGGCCTGCTGACGCGGCTGGCCGGCCTTCTCCGCCTCCATGAAGGGTTCCAGCCAGGCCACGGCCTGCTTCATCACGCGCGCGGACTTCACCACCTGCGGCAGGAACATCTTGCCCGAGCCGAACAGGTCGCCGACCACGTTCATCCCGTCCATCAGCGGGCCTTCGATGACGTGCAGCGGGCGATCGGCGCCCAGTCGCGCCTCTTCGGTGTCGGCCTCGATGAACTCGGTGATGCCGTTGACCAGGGCGTGCTCGATCCGCTTGCCGACCGGCTGTTCGCGCCACTTCAGGTCCACGACCTTGGCCGCGCCCTTTTCGCCCTTGTAGTTGGGCGCCATGTCCACCAGCCGCTCGGTGTTGGACACGTTCGTCCGCTGTGGCCGGTTCAGGATCACGTCCTCGACCGCCTCGCGCAGCACCGGGTCGATGTCGTCATAGACCGGCAGGTCGCCGGCGTTGACGATGCCCATGTCCATACCGGCGTTGATGGCGTGGTAGAGGAAGACCGAGTGTATCGCCCGGCGAACCGGCTCGTTGCCGCGGAAGCTGAACGAGACGTTGGACACTCCACCCGAGATGCGGGCGTAGGGCAGGGTGGCCTTGATGACCTTCACTGCCTCGATGAAGTCGACGGCGTAGTTGTCATGTTCCTCGATCCCCGTCGCCACGGCGAAGATGTTGGGGTCGAAGATAATGTCCTCGGGCGGGAAGCCGACCTCGTCCACGAGGATGCGATAGGCGCGCGTGCAGATCTCAATCTTGCGGGCGGCCGTGTCGGCCTGACCGACCTCGTCGAAAGCCATGACCACGACGGCGGCGCCGTAACGCAGGCATTTGACCGCATGCTCTCGGAAGGCCGGTTCACCTTCCTTCATCGAGATCGAGTTGACGATCGGCTTGCCCTGCACGCATTTCAGGCCCGCCTCGATCACCTCCCATTTCGAGCTGTCGATCATCACCGGCACGCGGGCGATATCGGGTTCAGCCGCGATCAGGTTGAGGAAGGTCCGCATGGCGACGACGCCGTCCAGCAGGCCCTCGTCCATATTGATGTCGATGATCTGGGCGCCCGCCTCCACCTGCTGACGAGCGACATCGAGCGCCGCGCCATAGTCGCCCTCGACCACCAGCTTGCGGAATTTGGCCGAGCCGGTGACGTTGGTCCGCTCGCCGACGTTGATGAAGACAGGACGCATCACGCGTAGGCCACCCAGCCATACCAATTCATGGCGTGATAAAAGCTTTCGATATCGGTGAAGCCGGCCTCGGCCAGCAGGGCCTCGTCGCGTTCAGCCGTGACGAGCCCCGGGTTGCCGCGGTGGCTGGCCCGTGCGGTCTTCAGGGTCTCGGGATCGACGCCGTTCGCTGCTGCATAGGCGACATAGCGATCCATATTGCGATCGAACTGCGGATTGCCGGCGCTGTCGCAGCGGTCGACGAGGATGAAGGGCGCGCCGGGCTTCAGGCGGCGATGGATGTCGCGCAGCGTCGCCAGTTTGGAGCCATCGTCGGGCAGGATACCCAGTACGAGGATCATAGTCGCGCCGTCGAACGGCCCGTCCGGCGCGGCCTCTACTCCGCCCTCGATCAGTTCGACGCGCTGCATTTCCTCACCGAGGATGTGGCGAGCGAGGTCCAGCATCTTCGCCGCTGGATCGACGCCAGTGAATCGCCAGCCCGGTACGGCCTTGGCCATGGCTTGGGTATCCAGCCCGCCGCCGGCGCCCACGACCAGCACGTGGCCATCGTCCGGCACGCGCTCGGCCAGCAGCACGCCTGCCATCTGCAGCACGCCGGGCTGGCCGGGCATGAAGGCGCGCGGGCCCTTTTCGACGTAGCGCGCGACGAACTCGGGGTCGGCGAAGTTGAAGGCGGGTTTGGTCATGCGACGAGTTCAAACGGTTCGAGGCCGGCCAGTCGCATCGCCACCGGGCGCTCCGGAATCACACGTGGCTTCAACGGGGCGACCTCTTCGGCGACATGCCGGATATGGTCCGGCGTGGTCCCGCAGCAGCCGCCAACGATGTTGACCAGACCAGACGCCGCCCATTCCTCGATGAAGTGGGCGGTCTCGTGCGGCTGCTCGTCGTACTGGCCCATGGCGTTGGGCAGGCCGGCGTTGGGATAGGCGGCGACGAGGGTGTCCGCGACGCGGCTGAGCTCGGCGATGAAGGGCCGCATCAGGTCTGCGCCCAGTGCGCAGTTGAATCCCACAGCGAACGGCTTGGCGTGGCGCACGCTGTTCCAGAAGGCCTCGGCCGTCTGGCCTGACAAGGTCCGGCCGGAACGATCGGTGATGGTGCCGGAGATCCAGAGGGGCAGGGGCTCGAGACCTTCGTCCTCAAGATCCTTGATCGCCTTGATGCAGGCCTTGCAGTTCAGCGTGTCGGTGATGGTTTCGATCAGATAGAGATCGACCCCGCCCTCGTTCAGGGCCTTCACCTGATGGCGATAGGCCTCATAGACCTGATCGAAGGTCACCAGCCGTGCGCCGGGATCGTTCACGTCCGACGACATCGACAGCATCTTGTTCAGCGGGCCGATCGAGCCGGCGGCGAAGCGCGGCTTGTGCGGCTCCTTCTCCGTCCAGCGGTCGGCCGAGGCGCGGGCCAGCTTCGCGCCCTCGAAGTTGATGTCCCAGACGGCCTGTTCGTCCAGCCGGTAGTCGTCCTGCGCGATGACCGTTGCCGAGAAGGTGTTGGTCTCGGAGATGTCGGCGCCGGCGGCGAAATACTGGTCGTGCAGGTCGCCGATGACATCCGGGCGCGTGATGCAAAGGATATCGTTGTTGCCCTTCATCTGGTCGCGTTCGTCATAGCCGTTGGCGGCCACGAAGCGGTCGCCGCGGAAGTCGGCTTCATCCAGACCGCGCCGCTGGATCATCACGCCCCAGCTGCCGTCCAGAACGAGAATGCGCTCGCGCGCGGCGGCGTGGAGCGCGGCGATGCGCTCCGTTCGGGTGAGGGGAGAGGCCATGTTACGCAGTCGCCTGTTCGCGAACCCCCAGAACCCGACAGATGGCGTAGACGAGGTCCGCCCGGTTCAGGGTGTAGAAGTGGAAATCCTGGAAGCCCTCTTCCTGCAGACGGGCGCAGGTTTCGGCGGCCACGGAGGCGGCCAGCAGCTTGCGGGTCTCCGGATCATCGTCGAGGCCGTCGAAGTGGGCTTTCAGCCAGTCGGGGATCGAGGCGCCGCATGCGCCACACATCCGCGTCAGGCCGTTAAAGTTCGATACCGGCATGATTCCGGGGATCAGGGGAACCGTGACCCCCGCCGCACGGACCCGGTCCCGGAAACGTAGGAACGCGTCCATGTCGAAGAAGAACTGGCTGACCGCGCGGGTCGCGCCGGCGTCGATCTTGGCCTTCAGCACATCGATGTCGTGCTCGATCGACGGGCTTTCCGGATGGCGTTCCGGATAGACGCCGACAGTGATGTCGAAGCCGCCGACGCGGCTGATCGCCTGGGCCAGCTCGGTGGCGTTGGCGTAGCCGTCGGCGCGGGGCTGGTAGACGCCGCCAATGCCCGCGCCGCCGGGCGGGTCGCCACGCAGGGCCACGATGTGGTCGACGCCGGAGGCCTTATAGTCGCGTATGACCTGATCGACTTCCTCGCGGCTGGCGTCGACGCAGGTCAGGTGGGCGGCAGGCTTCAGCTCGGTTTCGGCAAGAATGCGGGTGACCGTGCGATGCGTTCGCTCCCGGGTCGATCCCCCCGCGCCGTAGGTCACGGACACAAAAGCCGGGTTCAGGGGCGCAAGCCGCTGGATCGCCTTCCAGAGATTGGCCTCGGCCTCATCGCTCTTGGGCGGAAAGAATTCGAACGATACGCGGGGGCGCGAAGTGTCCTGACCCGCCCGGGCCACCGGGCCGAGCGGGGAAAGCAGGAGGGCGCGAGCCTCGGACAGACTCAGTGGCTTGCTCATGCGGCGTTGGCCTTGGCTTCGCTGGGCCGCCGGGCAGTCCAGATGACGACCGTCAGGCCATCGGTGTCAGGGGGCAGGGCGATCGGCGCTGTGGGCTCAAGGCCCGCTTCGTCCAGCCAGCCGCGCATTTCTGCATCAGAGAATCCAAGGCGGCGGTGCTGATGCTCATCGCGCATCTGCTCCAGCTGGTGGGGGGCGAAGTCGACGATCAGCAGACGGCCGCCCGGGGAAACCAGCCGCGCAGCCTCGGCCACGGCGGCGGCCGGGTCTGCGAGGTAGTGCAGCACCTGATGCACCAGCACCAGATCCGCGCTGGCGGACGACAGGCGGGTCGCGAAGATGTCGCCGTGGCGCAGCTCGACCTTGTCCAGTCCGGCCTTGGCGACATTGGCGCGAGCGATGTTCAGCATGTTGTGGCTAAGGTCGAGGCCGACCGACATCTTGGCCTTCTTGCCGAGCAGGGTCAGCATCCGGCCCGAGCCGGTGCCGAGGTCGACGACGCGATCAAACGGGCCCTCGCCGGCGGCTCTCAGGATCGCGGCCTCGACCGCGCTCTCGCAGACATACAGCGAGCGGATGCGGTCCCACTGGGGCGCGACGCGTTCGAAATAGGCTTCGGCCGCGGTCTCGCGTTCGCGACGAACCTCTTCCAGCCGCCGGTCGTCCGCCTCGCCCGCCGAAGCGTCCAGCAGGTCGAGAACGGTGTCGATCAACCGACGGGCCGGAGCATCCGACGACAGGCGGTAGAAGACGCGGGCGCCATCCGGAAAACGCTCGATCAGTCCGGCGTCCGTCATCAGCTTCAGATGTCGGGACACGCGCGGCTGGCTCTGGTCGAGAATTCGCGACAGCTCCATCACCGACAGCTCATCGCCGGACAGCAGCGACAGCACCCGCAGACGGGTCGGCTCGCCGGCGGCGCGCAGGGCTTCGACGGTCTGTTCGGCGGATAGGCTCATAAAATCATATAAAGATATCCTTATATGATTTGGCAAGCGGAATGCGCCGCTCAGTCGGCCTTTTCGTCACCGGGTTGGCCATCCAGCGTCGACAGCCGGCGCTTGTTCACGTGTCCCTCAGGGGGCGGCGCGGCCTGATCCGGGTATTCGCCGCGGAAATAGTAGCGCTGCCACTGCTGTTTGGTCGCTTCGGGATCACCGGCTGCAAGGCTGTCATTGAACAGGGTGCGAGCCTTGGTCCAGGCCTCGTGCTGGCGGGCAAGGTCGCTGTCCTGCGCCAGACTGGACTGCACGGGTTGAAAGGCTTCGATCCGCTTGTGTTCGACGGGCTGGATGAAACAGAAGGGCTCGTCCTTCTGGAACTTTACGCGTCCCGGAGCGGTGAAGCGCCAGTTCATCGTGAAGGGGTAGGGGAGCCAGTCAGTCTCGATCAGGCCTTCGAGCGGCGCGATGCCGTGCTTGAAACGGTTGGGCACGCCGGATGCCCGCAGCGCCCAGCCCGGCGGCGTGCGGAACAACCAGCCAAGATGGAAGGTCAGGACGCCCTCGGTGAAGTGCGAGGTCGCGAAGTGGTCGAACAGGACGGCGTCCTTGTCCGGCTTGAAGGTGATCGAATCCACGCCTTTCCGACCGTCCCAACGCGCCTCGAAGCCGAAGGGGCACAGCAGCTCCCAGCCGGTCGTATTGGCCATGGTCAGGGGCAGGCAGCGATAGGGATGACGTGCGGCGAAGGCGTCCATCCAGTCGCGCTCCGGCCGACCGGGCACGAGCGCGGGCGGGTCGGGGCGCAAAGGGAAGCATTCGAGGATCGGAGCGGCGGCGTCGGTCAATGCGGAGTCTCTTGCGGTTCGGGTCGGCAGTGTCAGTCGCGAACGGGCGTGACAAGCGGCTGCTTGGCCAAGGCAGCCGACAGATTCTGCATAAGCAGCCCCAGCATCCCCTGCACCGCCTCGGTGGTCGCGCCGCCCGTATGAGGAGTCAGCACCGTGTTCGGGACGTCCGCCCAGCGGGCGGGGTCGGTCGGCTCGTCCTCATAGACGTCAAGCGCGGCCTGACCCAGTCGACCTGACTTCAGGGCGTCGATCAGCGCGGCCTCGTCCACCAGCTGGCCGCGGGCTACATTCACCAGCAGACCCTGAGGGCCGAGCGCCTCGATAATCTCCGGCGAGATCAGGCCGCGATTGTTCTCGTCCGCCTTGCAGGCGACGACGAGGATGTCGCTCGACCTGGCCAGATCAAGCAGGCTCGCGGCGCGAGGCCAGTCCGAGGCCTTTTCACGCGGTCCCCACCAGCTGACCGCCATACGCAGCGCCTCGGCCCGCGTCGCGATCGCCTGACCGATGGCGCCGAGCCCGACCACGCCGAGGCGCTGGCCCTTGAGCGAGGGCGTGATGACCTTTGAGTCCGGCGTCCAGCCGCCGGTGCGCAGGCTGCGATCGCCCTCGGCGATGCGCCGACGGGCGGAGAGGATCAGCCCGATCGCATGGTCGGCCACGTCCTCGTGGTTGACCCCGGGCGCGTGGGTGACCGGCAAGCCGCGCGCCCTGCACCAGTCGACGTCGATGCCGTCGTATCCCGAGGTGAAGCAGGCGATCAGCTCCAGCGCCGGCAGCTGTTCGATCAGCGTCTTGTCGAGCGGGAACTCACCGGCCACCACGAGCGCGCGGATATCGGCCTGCGCCTCCACCGGCGGCCCTTCCCAGAACCGGTAGACGGTCCACTGGCTTTCCAGAAACGGCGTCAGGGGCGCGAGATGGCGCTGCATGATCAGAAGGGCGGGACGGTCGCTCATTGCCGGATTACACCAGTCCCGAAGCGCAACGCCAAGCGCCGCTGGATCACGTCGGCGCAGGAGGGGCGAACAGCAGCCGGTCGGCCTTGACCGCCTCGGTGATCATGCCGGTCACAGCACGGATGCGGGCGAGGTTGCGCAGGTCGGCGTGCACGACCAGCCACAGGCTGCGCTCAAGATGCACGGCGTCGGGCAACACCCGCCTCAGCGACGGCTCCCGCGCGGCGATGAAGTCAGGCAGGACGCACAGTCCGGCGCCCGCGATGCAGGCCTGAAGCTGGGCGATCAGGTTGGAGCTCTGCAGCCCCACATGGATATCCACGTCCG
The DNA here is from genome assembly GCF_044755415.1 of Brevundimonas sp. NPDC092305. Taxonomy (NCBI): domain Bacteria; kingdom Pseudomonadati; phylum Pseudomonadota; class Alphaproteobacteria; order Caulobacterales; family Caulobacteraceae; genus Brevundimonas; species Brevundimonas sp. NPDC092305. The sequence continues at coordinate 800,967 of NZ_JBIVQY010000001.1, forward strand.
GGGCGGACATGTAGTCCAGCTCGGGCGCGTAGAGCAGGTCGCCGATGTAGCCGATGAACCGGTGGCCAGCCATGTCGCCACGGGAAACGATAAGCGGCCGTGCATCGAGATAGGCGGGGGCGGCGTAGAGGCTGAGGCCGTAGTCGGTCAGTCGCCGGGACACGAGCCGGCCCTCGCGCGGCGCGCTGAGCGTGATAGCGATATCGGCCTCGCGCTTCGACAGGCTGAGAACACCGGAGATGGCGATCAGCTGGATCTCGAGGTTTGGATGGCGGTCGGCCAGCCGGGCCATCAGAGGCGCCAACACATAGCTGCCGAAGCCTTCTGGCGCCCCGATCCGAACTGTACCGCTGAGCGCCTGATCTGCTTCGCCCAGCTCGTTGGCGGCCAACAGGGTCAGGCTTTCGATCTTTTCGGCGGTTGGCATCAGGCGTTCGCCGTGAGGCGTCAGCGCATAGCCCTGCGGGCTGCGATCGAACAGGCGGGCGCCCAGCCCGGCCTCAAGCGCGGCGATGCGACGACCCACGGTGGTGTGATCCATTCCGGCCCGCGCGGCCGCGCCGGTGAGGCGGCCCGTACGGGCGACGGCCAGAAAGGCGCGGAGGTCGTTCCAGTTGAAATCGGACATTCTGCGATCCTGTGCAAAATCGCACATTGATTGCGCGAAACTTGCCATCGTATTTGCGAAATGGCCATGCGATATCGCCGCTCGCTCAACCGCGCCGCCAGCGAAAGACCGTCATGCCCTTCGATTCAGCCGCCTATCCGATGCCGAAGCCCATACTGGACAGCGCAGTTTCCGCCTCCGCGGAGGCTCTGTGCCCGGTCTGGACGGCCGAGAACCCGGACCGAGCCATGGCGTTCCTGTTCGTGGCCCCGAGCGATTGCGCGGCGGTCGACGTTCTTCTTTCGCTCTGAGGCGACGGCATGACCGAGACGCGGACCTCCAGCATTCCGGGCATGACGGCGGCGCATCCGGCCAACGCCCTGTTCACCAGCTTCGGCGCGCCTGATCCCTTGGTGGTCGCCGAAACCCTGATACAGCTGATGCAGAACGCGGCCGCCGCGACCCGCGCGGCTTGGGCGCAGGCCGCGTCGCCGCAGCCGCTGCCCTATGATCCGACGACGCTGACCCGCGCCATCATCGAGTTCAACACCAGCGTGATGATGCAGCCCGCAGCCCTTATGGCGGCTCAGGCGAAGGGCTGGAATGACTGGACCGCCCTGTGGCGGACCATGGGCGAGCGCGCGCTGGGGCAGGAGACGACGCCGGTGGCCACGCCCGCGAAGGGCGATCGTCGCTTCTCCGATCCGGCCTGGACGGAAGAGCCGGTCTACGACTTCCTCAAACAGTCCTACCTGCTGGCTGCGCGCCAGCTGCAGGAGTTCGTCGCCGCCGCGCCCGTGACGGACGAGGTGCGCGCACAGGTCGACTTCGTCAGCCGTCAGCTGATGAACGCCCTTTCGCCGACCAACTTCGCCCAGACCAATCCCGAGGTCGCCCGCCGCACGATCGAGAGCGGCGGCATGAACCTGATGACCGGGTTGTCGAACCTGCTGGAGGACGTGTCCGCCGGTCACGGCCTGATCCAGCGCCGTGCGCCGAACGACTTCGAGCTGGGCGTCAATATCGCCGCCACTCCGGGCGCGGTCGTGTTCAAAAACGACCTGATGGAACTGATCCAGTACGCGCCGACGACCGACAAGGTCTATCGCCGTCCGCTGCTGTTCGTGCCGCCCCTGGTCAACAAATACTACCTTTTCGACCTGTCACCGAAGTCCAGCTACCTGAAATGGCTGGTCGAGCAGGGCCATACCGTTTTCGTCATCTCGTGGGCCAATCCGGACGAGAGCCAGGCCGACACGGGTCTGGACAGCTATGTGAAGGACGGCCTGATCGCCGCCATGGACGCCATCGAACAGGCGACGGGCGAGGCTGATGTCGACCTCGTGTCTTACTGTTTGGGCGGCACGCTGTCGGCCATGACCCTGGCGTATCTGGCGCAGACGGGACGAGGCGATCGCGTCGCCAGTGCGACGCTGATCGCGACCTTGGTCGACTTCGGCGACATGGGCGAATGGTCGGTTTTCACCGGCGAGGCCGATCTGAAGGCCTTCGACCGCTATCTGGATCACAAGGGCTACGTAGAGTCCCACGATCTCGCCAAGCTGTTCTCGACCGTGCGCGCCAACGACCTGATCTGGTCGTCAGTGGTGAACCACTATCTGCTGGGCGACGAGGTCCGGGCCTCCGACCTGCTGTGGTGGTTCGACGACGGCTCGCGCATTCCGGCCCGCACGCTGAAGGAGTACGGCCGTCAGGTGCTTCAGCAGAACCGTCTGAAGGACAAGGGCGGACTGGTGATCGACGGCGTGGCGCTTGATCTTTCGGCGATCCAGACGCCTGTGATGATCGTCGCGCTGAAGGACGATCACGTCTCCGCATGGAAGAACACCTACGCCGGCCGGCGCTACTTCGGTGGGCCGACGCGGTTCCTGCTGGGCGGATCGGGCCACAACGCCGGCATGATCAATCCGCCGGCCGCCAACAAGCATGGCTATTGGACCAACGATGATGCCCCGGTCGATGCCGATGCATGGCTGGAAGAGGCCGAACAGAAGTCTGGCTCGTGGTGGCCGGAGTGGCAGGGCTGGTTGGACGAGGCGGCCGGAGACAAGAAGGTCAAGGCCCGCGTGGTCGGATCCGGTAAATTGCCGGCCGGCGAGGCGGCTCCCGGCTCCTACGTTCGGGTAAAACACTAAGTAGAAGGGGCGGCGGTTTCGAACCGCCGCCCCTTTCATTGTTATCGTCCGAACTTCTGGAACTTGATCCGGTGCGGGATCAGGCTTTCAACGCCGAGGCGCCGCTTCTTGTCTTCCTCATAGGCTTCGAAGTTGCCCTCGAACCATTCGACGTGGCTGTCGCCCTCGAAGGCGAGGATGTGGGTGGCCAGACGGTCAAGGAACCAGCGGTCGTGGGAGATGACCACGGCGCATCCGGCGAACTCTTCCAGCGCCTCTTCGAGGTTCTGCAGCGTCTCGATGTCCAGATCGTTGGTCGGTTCGTCGAGCAGGATCAGGTTGCCCCCCGTCGCCAGCGTCTTGGCGAGGTGGACCCGGTTGCGCTCACCGCCCGACAGCTGACCGACCTTCTTCTGCTGGTCGCCGCCCTTGAAGTTGAAGCTGCCGACATAGGCGCGCGTGTTGATCTCGCGCTTACCGACCATCATCACATCGGTGCCGCCCGAGATCGCCTGCCAGATGGTTTCGTCCGGCTTCAGGTCGTCGCGGCTCTGGTCGACATAGGCCAGTTTGACGGTCTCGCCGACGCGCAGCTTGCCGGCGTCCGGCTGTTCCTGACCGGTGATCAACCTGAACAGGGTAGACTTGCCGGCGCCGTTGGGGCCGATCACGCCGACAATGCCGTTCGGCGGCAGTTTGAAGTTCAGATCCTTGAACAGCAGCTTGTCGCCGTAAGACTTCTCCAGCCCCTCGACTTCCAGCACGACATTGCCGAGACGCGGGCCGGGCGGGATCTGGATGACGGCGTGGGTCTGGGCGCCGCGCTGCGCCTCCTGTTCATCGACCATCCGCTCATAGGCGGCCAGACGGGCCTTGGACTTGGCCTGACGGGCCTTGGCGCCTGAACGAACCCACTCCAGTTCGCGGGTGAGGGCGCGCTGGCGGGCTTCGGATTCCGACTGCTCCTGCACGACGCGCTTCTGCTTGGCTTCCAGCCAGGAGGAGTAGTTGCCTTCGTGGGGATGGCCCTTGCCGCGGTCCAGCTCCAGCGTCCACTTGGTCACCAGATCCAGGAAGTAGCGATCGTGGGTGACCAGGATCACGCAGCCCGGGAAATTCTCGAGGTGGTGCTGCAGCCAGGCCACCGACTCCGCGTCGAGGTGGTTGGTCGGTTCGTCGAGCAGCAGCATGTCGGGCTTCGACAGCAGCAGGCGGGCCAGCGCGACGCGGCGCTTCTCACCGCCCGAGAGGTTTGTCGTCGCCCAGTCGTCCGGCGGGCAGCGCAGGGCGTCCATGGCCATTTCGATGCGGCTGTCGATGTCCCAGACATCGCCGGCGTCGATCTTCTCCTGGAGGGTGGTCATCTCCTCCATCAGTTCGTCCGAGTAGTTCTCGGCCATTTCCATGGCGATGGCATTGAAGCGGTTGACCCACTGCTTCTCCTCGCACCACGCCTCGACGTTTTCACGGACGTTCAGGCTGTCGTCGAGCTGGGGCTCCTGCTCCAGATAGCCGCGCTTGACGCCGTCGGCGGCCTTGGCCTCGCCGGAGAATTCGTTGTCCAGCCCGGCCATGATCTTCAGCAGGGTGGACTTGCCCGAGCCGTTCACTCCGACGACGCCGATCTTGGCGTCGTTGTAGAAGCTCAGCCAGATGTTCTCGAAAATCTTCTTGCCGCCGGGAAAGGCCTTGGTCAGGCCCTGCATCTGGAAAATGTATTGCTGCGCCATGAGGTGCGGTGCGCCCTGTCGTCTGATCGGATGGGGAGGTTGGCGCGGGATGTAGCGACCGCCGCGCCGTTCGGCAAATGACTAGCGGCCGGGCAGGGCGGTTTGATGACCGTCAGGCGTAGTTGAAGCTGATCGAAATGCGCTCGGACTTCGCCGCGTTGGTCGGCACCTCGTGGCGCAGCCAGCTCTCCCACATCAGGACTGTGCCAGCTTTCGGCGTCAGATAGACGAAGGGTTTCTCGGCCTCAGGTGCCTCGGCGACGACTCCGGGGCGGGCCATCATCATGGGCAGGCGGGGGTCTTCCAGTTTCAACGCCGAGGCGCCGTCCGGGACCTCGACATAGACCGTGCCGCTAAGGAAGGCATGGGGGTGGATGTGCCCGGTGTGGCCGCCCCCGGGCTTGAGGATATTGACCCAGAGATTGTCGAGACGCGGCTTGCGGGCGAGGTCGAAGTTCAGCGCCTTGGCATAGAGGGCGGCGTGCCGATCGAGATGGCGTTTCAGCTCGGCGAACTCGGGCAGCCGGTGGGGCAGGTCTCCTAGCGAGCCGTATGAGGTGTAGCCGCGATAGCCGTGCGCCTTGCTCCATGCGCGCCCGGCCCCGTCTTCCTCAGCCAGCATCCGGCAGGCATCGGCGAGGCTGGCGTTGAAGGCATCGAAGCCCCGCCCTTCGGCAAGCGAGGCCTCATAGACTTGAGTGACGAACAGCGGGCGCAAGGACATGGGCGCTGGATAGCCGGTCTATCTGCCGGGGAGAAGGGAGCCTCAGAAAGGCAGAGCGGCCTCGCCTCGGAGGATCGCCTCCGCCTCTTTCGAATATTTCGCCCCGCTGCGCTCATGCAAAACCAGCGCGGGCAGCAGCCTGAGCGGCGCCTTGCCGGTCTTTACGGCCTGCACCAGCACCCGTTTGGCCGGCTCATCGGCGAAGGCGTGAATGGGGCGTACGGCGAATGAGCCAGCGGTCTCGCCAAGCCCTGCCAGCAGGTCAGCCAGACGGTCGGCGCGATGGATGACGACGATCTTCCCGCGCTCACGCACCCCCTTCAGCAGAAAACGGGTCCAGGCGATCAGGCCGTCGTCGGCCATCCAGGCGCCGTGCTTGCCGGGCGAAGGCGCGCGCAGGGCGGTCGGGTCGTCGAAAAAGGGCGGGTTGGACACCGCCCAGTCGAATGGCGCGCGATCCAGCGCGCGAAAACCGGCCGCGACGTCTCCGGTCAGGATCTCAACCTCGACGCCATTGAGCGTCGCGTTCCGTCGCGACAGATCGGCTGCGCCGGGATCGCGCTCCAGACCGGTCAGCGAAACGCCGGGTGACCGCGCCGCAATCTGCATCAGAACCGCCCCCGCGCCGCAGCCCGCCTCGATCACACGCTGACCGGGCCGGGCGTCCACAGCGGCGGCCAGCAGCGCGGCGTCCATCCCCGCCCGATACCCCTTCGCCGGTTGCAACAGCCGGACGCGGCCGCCCAGCAAAGCGTTCTCCACTACCTCCGGCGTTGATTCAGTGTCGGTTGCGACGGTCACGCGGCTTGACCCCTTCTGGCCCGAACACCATTGTGCGCCGCATCGTCGCCGGGCAAGGCTGCGTGTGGATTTTCAGGCGTGATCCTCCCTCTCTCACGCCGTTCCTGATGAGTATTCTGTTGGACGCTGTCACCGTCACCGAGACCCGTCGCAAGGGCGACGTCGAGCCGCTGGTTCGACTGGCGCGCGACGATATGTCGGTGGTGGACGCCTTGATCGTTGAGCGGATGCAGTCCGACGTGGCGGTCATCCCGATGCTGGCGGACCACATCGTGGCGGCGGGCGGCAAGCGGCTGCGACCGCTGCTGACGGTCGCGGCGGCGCGAGCGGCGAATGCGCCGAGCGGCATGGAGGCGCCGGTCCGTCTGGCGGCGGCGGTCGAGTTCATCCACACCGCGACCCTGCTGCACGACGATATCGTCGACGCTTCGGATCTGCGGCGGGGCAAGGTCGCGGCGCACCTGATCTGGGGCGCGCCGTCCAGCGTGCTGGTGGGCGACTTCCTGTTCGCGCGCGCCTTCGAGCTGATGGTCGAGACGGGGCAGATGAGGGCGCTCGGCATTCTGGCCAAGGCGTCCAGCGTGATCTCCGAAGGCGAGGTGCTGCAGCTGACGCGCGCCCACGACCTGAATCTGGATCAGGACACCTATCTGCAGATCATCTCCGCCAAGACCGCCGAACTGTTCGCCGCCGCTGCTGAGGCTGGCGCGGTTGGCGCAGGGGCGGATGAAGAGGTCGTGCAGGCGCTGCGTGCCTATGGCCTCAACCTGGGCATCGCGTTCCAGTTGGCCGACGACGCCCTCGACTACGGCGGCGCGTCCTCGACGTTGGGCAAGAACGCCGGCGACGACTTCAACGAAGGCAAGGCGACCCTCCCGCTGCTGCTGGCGGTCGCGCGGACGAAGGGCCACGACGACGGCTTCTGGGAACGCACCATCAACCGGGGCGAACGCACGCCTGATGATTTCAAGCGGGCGCGCGAACTGGTGGTCGGCGCGGGCGCGATCGGGGCGACGCTGGACGTCGCCGGCGACTACGCCGATCGGGCGAAAGCTGCGCTTTCACCTGTACCGGACGGCCCGTGGCGTGAGGCGCTGGAGCTTCTCGCCGACTTCGCGGTCAGCCGGGCAACCTAGCGCAGGCTTGCGCAGAACCGCTGGATGCGCACGCACGCCTCTTCGAGCACCGTCTCCGAGGTGGCGTAGCTGATGCGGAAATAGGGGCTGAGGCCGAAGGCTGATCCCTGAACCACCGCCACGCCTTCAGCGCCCAGCAGCTCCGCGGCGAAGGCGTCGTCGCTGTCGATCACGGCGCCGCCTTCGGTTCGCTTGCCGATCAGCCCCTCGATCGAGGGATAGACGTAGAAGGCGCCCTCAGGGACCGGGCAGCGGATGCCGGTCGCCTGGTTCAGCATGGACACGACCAGATCGCGACGCGCCTCGAACGCCTTGCCGCGCTCGGCGATGAAATCCTGCGGACCGTTTAGCGCCTCGACGGCCGCCGCCTGACTGATGGAGGAGGGGTTGGACGTCGTCTGGCCGGCGACCTTGCGCATCAGGTCGATCAGCGGCTTCGGTCCGCCCGCGTAGCCGATGCGCCAGCCGGTCATGGCGTAGGCCTTGCTGACGCCGTTTATGGTCAGGGTGCGGTCGTAGAGATCGGGCGCGACCTGCGCGATCGTCGAGTATTGGAAGTCGCCGTAGATCAGGTGTTCGTACATGTCGTCCGTCATCACCCAGACCTGCGGGTAGCCACGCAGGACGACAGCGAGGGCCTCGAGCTCGGCGCGAGTATAGGCTGCGCCGGTCGGGTTCGACGGACTGTTCAGGATCAGCCACTTCGTTCTCGGCGTGATCGCGGCTTCCAGCGCTTCGGGCTTCAGCTTGAAGCCATCCGCCTCATGACCGATCACGGTCACCGGCTCGCCGCCGGCCAGCAGCACCATGTCCGGATAGCTGACCCAGTAGGGCGCCGGCACGATCACCTCGTCGCCGGGCGACAGGGTGGCGACGAGGGCGTTGTACAGCACCGCCTTGCCGCCGGGCGCAACATGGATCTGGTCCACGCCGTAGGTCAGGCCGTTCTCGCGGGCGAACTTGGCGACAACGGCGGCCTTGAGCGCCGGAGTGCCGTCCACGTCCGTGTACTTGGTCTCGCCCCGCTGGATGGCGGCGATGGCGGCCTGCTTGACGTTCTCCGGCGTATCGAAGTCCGGTTCGCCGGCGCCCAGCCCGATCACATCGCGTCCTTCGGCCTTCAGCTTGCGCGCCATGGCCGTGACGGCCAGCGTCGCGGACGGCTTCACGCGAGCAAGGGCGGAGGACTGCAGACTGGACATGGACGATTCCCCGGGGACGGGGAACTTCCTTACGCAGATGCGAAAGCGGGGGCAAACGAGGATGGCTCGCCGAGGCCGCTGGAGGGTGATAATCGCGGCGGGTGATGCGCCGTATCCTCGACTTCATCCTGAACATGGAGGGCCGCCGGTGGCGGGCGGCGTTGGCGACTGCGCTCTTGCTGGGGCTGACGCTGGGTCTGCTGGCGATCGGCAAGAGCCAGCTGGGGCTCGCGACCGAGGCGAAGCTGGAAGCGTGGCTTCAGGGATATGCGGGCAGCCCGTGGGCGTTCGCGGCGACGGTCGCGCTGTTCATCATCGCCGCCTTCATTGGCGCGCCGCAGTTCATCCTGATCGCTGCGTGCGTTGTCGCTTTCGGCCCGTCGCTGGGGTTCTTCTACAGTTGGGCGGCGACGGTGGCGTCGGCGGGGGTGACCTACTGGCTGGGTCGAGGGCCGACCGCTCGGCTGGTCGATCGCTTCGGCGGGCGGACGATGGAGCGCCTGAAGTCCTTCATCGGGCGCAACGCCTTCTACGCCAGCTTCATGATCCGGAACGTGCCGTCCGCGCCGTTCATCGTCGTCAACATGGCGTTCGGGGCGACGCGGGCAGGGTTCTGGTCTTTCCTTGCCGGCTGCGCGTTGGGTGTATTGCCCAAGACAGCGCTGGTGGCGTTCTTCGGCGGCGCGGTGGTTTCGGCGGTATCAGGCGACGGGGTCTGGACGTCGTTGATCCTCGCCGGGGTGGCGGTGGTCTGGCTGGGTCTGATGCTGGGTGTCCGCGAACTGGTGAAGCGACGGGAGCGTGCCGCCGGCGCGCCGGACTGAACTGAAACGACGGAGAGAGACCGATGCTCAAGCTTTATTACTCGCCCGGCGCCTGCGCCATGGCCTCGCACATCGCACTGGAAGAGGCGGGGGCGGACTACGAAGTGGTCGCCATCGATTTGAAGACCGGTCAGCAGAAGACGCCGGAATATCTGGCGATCAATCCCGCGGGCGTGACCCCTGCGCTGGTCACCGACGAGGGCGTGCTGACAGAGAACCTCGTCATCATGGGCTATGTCGCCCAGACCCATCCCGAGGCGAAGCTGGCGGACAACGATTCAAGCTTCGAGTTCGGCAAGATGCAGGCGTTCAACGGTTTCCTCGGCTCGTCCCTGCACCCGGCGATCGGCAGGGTGCTGTTCGCCCGTCCGCCGCTTGAGGGCGAGGCCCGGGACAAGGCTCTGGAGATGGCTTTGGCGAAGTACGATCTGGTCGAACAGCACCTTCTGAAGGGGCCTTGGGCGATGGGAGAACAGTACACTGTGGCGGACGGCTATCTGTCGGTCTTCACCCGCTGGCTGAGGCAGGCGAACCTGCTGGACGCGTCCCGTTTTCCGAAGTTGAACGCCCATCTGGATCGCGTTCAGGAGCGGCCGGCTGTCCAGCTCGTGTTGTCGATGGAAGGTCTCGCGCCAGTTTGACGAAGGCCTGCTGACGGCATCGTGAACGGCCAAGGTCCCCGAGTGGACCGGTTGGCTGGTTCGAGGGTCCACGAGGGCTTGTATTCGTCTGCGCACACGGGCAAACGGGCCATCGATCGGTCAGGCGATAACGATCAGGAGGCGAGGCGCGTGGGGATGCGCACCGCCGGGGCCGTCGCCGTACGGATCAGGTTTGACGCACTCCCCGGCCTGGCCCCGGGCCTGAAGGAACGGTATTCCAATCCCATGCTGTCTGGACTCTTCGGCGCGATCTCCAACGACATCGCCATCGACCTCGGCACCGCCAACTGCCTGATCTACCAAAAGGGCAAGGGCATTGTCCTGAACGAGCCTTCGGTTGTCGCCCTGCGCACCGTCGGCGGCCGCAAGGTTGTCCATGCCGTGGGCCTCGAAGCCAAGCAGATGCTGGGCCGTACTCCCGGCCACATGGAAGCCATCCGTCCGATGCGCGACGGGGTCATCGCCGACTTCGAAGTCGCCGAGGAGATGATCAAGCACTTCATCCGCAAGGTTCACAACCGCAAGGGTTTCGTGAACCCGAAGGTCATCGTGTGCGTGCCGTCGGGCGCCACGGCGGTTGAGCGCCGCGCCATCAATGACAGCTGCCTAAACGCCGGTGCGCGCCGCGTGGGTCTGATCGACGAGCCGATGGCCGCCGCGATCGGCGCCGGCCTGCCGATTCACGAGCCGCAGGGTTCGATGGTCGTCGACATCGGCGGCGGCACGACCGAGGTGGCCGTGCTGTCGCTGTCGGGCATCGTCTATTCGCGTTCGGTTCGCGTCGGCGGCGACAAGATGGACGAGGCGATCATCAGCTACATGCGCCGCAACCATAACCTTCTGATCGGCGAGACGACCGCCGAGCGCATCAAGAAGGACATCGGCACCGCCCGCATCCCGGCCGACGGCGAAGGCCTGTCGATCGACGTGAAGGGCCGCGACCTGATGCAGGGCGTGCCGCGCGAGGTTCGGATCTCCGAGCGTCAGGCCGCCGAGGCTCTGGCCGAACCGGTGACCCAGATCGTCGAGGCCGTGAAGGTCGCGCTGGAAGCCACCCCGCCGGAACTGGCCGCCGATATTGCCGACAAGGGCATCATGCTGACCGGCGGCGGCGCGTTGCTGCGGGGTCTGGACGTCGAAATCCGCGACCATACCGGCCTGCCGGTCTCGGTCGCTGAGGACCCGCTGTCCTGCGTGGCCGTGGGCTGTGGCCGCGTGCTGGAGCATCCGCGGTGGATGAAGGGCGTGCTCGACTCCGCGCTTTAAGTCGCGGCGTTGCGGCAAAGGTCGAAAGACCGCCTCAAATCCTTGGCATTTCGCCGTTTCTTCCGTTTCCCGCGGGCGCGGATTTTGCGATAGATTCGGCAAGTCGGCCGGTGGCGTCCGACTGAGTCCCTCATTTCAGGAAGGCGCGCCGTGGCGTTTCGCGACGGACCGTTCGAGAACATCAAGGTGCCGCTGGTCTGGACGTCCGCGGTGGTGGTCGTTGCCGCCATCGTCGGCGCACTGGCGTTGCTCGTAACCGATAGCGGCGGCGACGCTTCGCCCTACCAGGGCGCGCGCGATGGCGTGGATGCGACGACCGGGCCGGTGGGCGGCGTACTGGCTGCGCCTGTGCGGTGGCTTGGCGGCGTGCGTGACGGGATTGGCGGCTATTTCTTCGCCGTTTCCGAGAACCGCCGGCTGAAGCAGGAACTCGCCGAGATGCGGGGATGGCGCGACGATGCGATCGCGCTGAAGACAATCAATGCCCGCTACGAGACCTTGCTGGGCCTGCAGCCTGAACCCGCCGTCGCGCTCGCGACCGCCCGCAGCGTCGCGGAGTCGCGCGGGCCGTTCAAGAACGCCCGGGTTCTGGACGCCGGTACGGGCAAGGGCATCCGCATAGGCAATCCGGTCATCAATGAATACGGACTGATTGGTCGCATCTCCGGAGTGACCGGGCGATACAGCCGCATGGTCCTTTTGACCGACGTGGCCAGCCGGACGCCCGTGATGATCGACCGCACCGACGGCCGGGCCATCCTGACCGGCGACGGGTCGGAAAGTCCGCGTCTCGAGTATGTCAGAGGGGAGGGGACTGTTCAGGCAGGCGACCGTATCCTGTCGTCCGGCGACGGCGGCGAAATTCCCCGTGGCGTGCCGATCGGGGTCGCGGCCAAGGGCGCGGATGGCGCCTGGCGGGTCAAGCTGTTCAGCGACCGCGGGCCGGTCGACTTTGTCCGGGTGATGCTGTTCGAGAGCTTCAGCGACCTGGTCGATCCGCGCACCCTGAATGCGCCGCCCCTGTCCGGTTTGACGCCGGTGCCGGTTCCGCCCAGACCCGCGCCACGTCCGGCGACGCCAACCGCGACCACGGCCGCTGCTTCGCCGTCCTCGACGCCCCCTGCGGCTACCCAACCGACCGCGCCCGCACCCGGAACGGCCCAATGAGACGGCCGATGGCCGTTCGGGTGGTGGGGCCGGAACAGTGGATTCTAATCCCGGCGCTGATCGTCATCGCCGCCACGATCGTGCTCGCCATTCCGATGAGAGTGTTCGGCCTCAGCCTGCCTGAACCCGTGCTGCCGATGCTGCTGGCCTTTGCGTGGCCGCTGGTCCGGCCCTCGGTTCTGGCGCCGCTGGTGCTGGCGGCGCTGGGCCTGTTCCTTGATCTGTTCTGGGGCGGGCCGCTGGGTCTTTGGCCGTTGGTGCTGCTGGTCGTCTACGGCGTCATTCTGGCGGCGCGGAACATCCTGGCGGGGCAGGAGAGCATCTTCCTGTTCCTCTGGTACGCAGGCGGTTGTCTGCTGGCGTTCCTGATCGCCTGGCTGGCGGTGTCGTCGATCTCGGGGTCGATGCCCAGCCTTTGGGCCGTCCTTCTTCAGGTCCTGCCGACGCTCGCGCTGTTCCCGATCGCGCTGTTCATGCTCGACCGCTTTGACGACGGCGACGTGAGATTCAGATGAGCTCTGAGCCGTCCATCTTCTTCGCGGACCCGAACGAGCGGCAGGGCTCCTTCCTGCGACGCACCTTCGTGCTGGGCGGTCTGACCGCACTGGGCGGCCTTGCGTTGAGCGGCCGGCTGGCCGAGCTGCAAATCTTCAAGGCCCAGCAGTATGCGACGGCGGCCACCGAGAACCAGTTCAACTTCCGCCTCGTCCCACCACCGCGTGGACGGATTCTCGACCGCGACGGCCGGGTGATCGCCGGCAACCGTCCAAGTTTCCGCGTGCTCGTGGTGCGCGATGAGACCAAGGATCTGGACCAGACGCTGGACCTGCTGGGTCGTCTGCTGCCGGACACGCTGGATCGCCGCCGCAACATTATCCGCGAGGTCAACGCCGCCCCGCGCTTCAGCCCCGTTCCGGTCAAGAGCGACCTGACGTGGGAGGAGTTCGCCCGGGTCAACCTGCACGCCAACGAGCTGCCGGGCGTGATGGCCGACATGCATGACGCGCGCTTCTACCCGTTTGGCGGCTCGTTCGCCCACGTGATCGGCTATGTGGCCAAGCCCAATGACCGGGACATCAAGGCGATCAAGGATCGCGGCGAGCAGGTGCCGGAAATTCTCTACAACCCCGGCTTCCGCATCGGCCGTCAGGGCGTGGAAAAGGCTTTCGATCTCCCCCTGCGGGGAGAGGCCGGCGGCACGCGGGTCGAGGTGGACGCCCGTGGGCGTGTCGTCGCCGAGGACGTCGGCGGCTCCCGGCCCGCGATACAGGGCGACGACGTCGTCCTGACGCTGGACGCCGACATCCAGAACCGCGCGCTTGAGGTGTTCGGCGAGGAGGCCGGCAGCTGCGTGGTCATGGATGTGCGCAACGGCGACATCCTCGCCATGGTGTCGGCGCCGTCGTTCGATCCGAACCTGTTCGTGGGCGGGGTGCCGTCCAGCATCTATCGCGCGCTCGCGGACTATGAGCGGCGGCCGTTGCTGGACAAGGCCCTGTCCGGCACCTTCGCGCCCGGTTCGACCTTCAAACCGGTCGTCGGACTGGCCTCGCTGAAGCGGGGCGGAAATCCCGATCGCCGTATCGTCTGCAACGGCGGCTATTATCTGGGACGGCGGTTCGCCTGCCTTGGACGGCACGGCGCGCTGGATATGCGCGGCGCCATCAAGAACTCCTGCAACGTCTACTTCATGACGCTGGCCGTCGAGATGGGGCCGGACGCGATCGCCGAGACGGCTCGCGCGATGGGACTGGGCCAGACGTTCGACATCGGCATCGGTGGGCAGAAGGCTGGACTCGTTCCGGACCGCGAATGGAAACGCCAAACCTTCAAGGGCGAGCAACAGACATGGTGGCCCGGGGAAACGCCGAGCTACGCGATCGGTCAGGGCGCCCTGAACGTCAACGCCCTGCAGCTGGCGGTGTACACATCCCGGCTCGCCAACGGGCAGAAGGCGGTCATGCCCCGTCTGATCAAGTCGGTCGGGGGTGTGGAGCAGACCCACGGCGACTTCGCCGACCTCGCCTATGACCCCGCCATGCTCAAGGTTCTTCGCGACGGGATGGAGGCCGTGACCGACGTCGGCGGCACCGGGTTCCGCAATAGCCAGCTGGGCCTCGGCAGCATCAAGATGGCCGGCAAGACCGGTACGGCGCAGGCCCGCAACTATGGCTCCGGTTCCCGCAAGGGGGCCGGCCGGCCGTGGGAGCAGAAGGACCACAACCTGTTCATCGCCTATGCGCCCACCGACAATCCCCGTTATGCGGTGTCGGTGATCGTCCAGCACGGCGGCATGGGCGGCGGGACGGCCGGCGCCCCTCGTGCTCGCGAGGTGATGAGGGTAGCGCTGCTGAAAGATCCGGAGATGCGTCAGCGGATCGAGCAGGCCGGGCTTGTCACGACGGAAGATCCCGGAGCTCACGAGGTCGAGGCGGTGGCTGCGGAACAGTCCGCCGCTCAACCGGTCGGTGACGTCGCCGCTCCCGTCGCCGAATCGCCGCCCGAGGCGCCGCGATGACCTCCTCGGCCCTGACCCGTCCCGGCGAGCGTGATCGCGTCTCCACCAAGCTTGGCGAGATCGACTGGCGGCTGGTGGGCCTGCTGTGCGTCATCGCTGGCGTCGGTGCGGCCATGCTGTACTCGATCGCGGGCGGACATTGGCAGCCTTGGGCGGCCAAGCACCTGATCCGGTTCTCAGCGCTTCTGGTCGCCATGCTGGCGCTGTCGATGGTTCACCTGAAGTGGTGGTTCCGGGCAGCCTATCCGCTGTATGGGCTGCTGCTGATCCTTGTGCTGATGATCGAGTTCACGCCGCTGGGCTATACGGCCGGCGGGGCCCGGAACTGGCTGAACCTCGGCTTCACCCGCATCCAGCCGGCCGAGTTCATGAAGCTCGGCCTCGTGCTGGCGCTGGCCCGCTGGTACCACAATCATTCGGCCCAGGACGCGAAGTGGTCCTGGAAGCTGCTGATTCCGGCCGGCATGATCGGCGTGCCCTTCATCCTTGTGGCCAAACAGCCTGACCTCGGATCGGCGATGATCATCGGGCTGACAGGAGGGGTGATCATGTTCCTCGCAGGGCTGAGCTGGCGGATCATCGCGGCGGGCGCGGCCGCGGCCGTGGCGATCGTTCCGCCGTTCGTTATCTTCGGCATGCACGACTACCAGCGAAATCGCGTGCTGACCTTCCTGAACCCGGAGTCCGATCCGACCGGCACCGGATACAACATCATCCAGTCCAAGATCGCGCTCGGGTCCGGAGGTCTTCTCGGCAAGGGATATGGCCTCGGCAGTCAGAGCCAGCTGGAATTCCTGCCCGAGCGGCACACCGACTTCATTTTTTCAACGGTGTCGGAGGAGTTCGGCTTCGTCGGTTCGTTCACCGTTCTGGCCTGCTACATCGCAGTCATCCTGATCGCGCTCCGGATCGCATCGCTCTCACACAGCCATTTCGGGCGCGTCGCGGCGGGTGGCATGACGGCCTTCTTCGCCCTGTTCGTGGCGATCAACGGCGCGATGGTGATGGGGCTGGCGCCAGTGGTGGGCGTGCCGATGCCGCTGCTGTCCTATGGCGGGTCGTCGATGATGACGGTGATGTTCGGCTTCGCTCTCGTGCTGGCCGTGCGGGTGCACCGTTATGCCGAACTGCCCAAGGGCCGCGACCTGTTCTGATCGGGGCGACAGGAGCTAGGATGGCGGCATGAGCCAGTCCGCAGATCCCAAGCCCGCCCCTGACAGCCCGGTCGTGGCGCCCGCCTCGATGTTCTCGGACTGCGGCGACGCCCCTTGTCCCGAGCCCGTCCTGCCCACTGCGACCGCCGAACAGCAGGCGGCGCTGACCGACGGCGTGCGCATGCGCGAGAACCCGGCTGAGTGGGCCTTCGTGCGGCTGTCCAAGCTGATCGAGGACTACGAGAAGACCCTCGACAAGGACGAGGAGGTGGGCGCGCGCATCGTCGGCCTGCCCGGGGACGGGGTGATGCAGATCGAGGACGTCGGCTTCTGGGGGCCGGACTTCATCCTGTTCCTGGGCAAGAACGCCGACGGCCGGCCCGTGCGCCTGATCCAGCACTACGCCCAGATCAACGTCCTGCTGGACGCGCGCAAGAAGCCGGACGAGCGGCCCGCCCGTCGCATCGGCTTCCAGCTGTCTGAACTGGTCGAGAAGACCAACCCGAAACAGACCTAGAGCGTCGCCGCCCAGTCCGTTCCGCGAACGAGGCTGTCGATGATGCCCGGCTCGCTGGAGGCGTGACCGGCATCCTTGACGATCTCCAGCTTCGCTTCGGGCCATGCGCGATGCAGGGCCCAGCAGCTGGACAGTGGCGTGACCACGTCGAACCGGCCCTGCGCGATCCAGCACGGAATGTGGCGGATCTTGTCGAGGTTGTTCAGCAGCCAACCTTCCTCGGGGAAGAAGCCGTTGTTGGTGAAGTACCAGTTCTCGATGCGGGCGAAGGCGACGGCGAAGTCGGGCTCGGCGAATTTGTCGGGTCGGGCGTCCGGCCCCTCGACGCTGACGGTCTCGCCTTCCCAGCTGGACCAGGCCACGGCGCAACGCTCGCGTTCGGCGCGATCATCTCCGGTCAGCCGCTTGTAATAGGCCGCCATCAGATCGCCGCGCTCGGCCTCGGGGATCGGCTCGACGAACCGCTCCCACGCGTCGGGGAAGATGTTGGAGGCGCCTTCCTGATAGAACCAGCGCAGCTCGTGGCGGGTGAGAAGGAAGATGCCGCGCAGGATCAGCGCTCCCACCCGGTCCGGATGCTTGATGGCGTAGGCCATCGATAGGGTCGAACCCCAGCTGCCGCCGAACACCACCCACCGGTCGATGCCGAGCCGCTCACGCAGGCGCTCCATGTCCTCGATCAGCCGCCACGTGGTGTTCTCGTCGAGGGACGCGTTGGGCGTGCTGTTGCCGCATCCCCGCTGGTCAAACAGGACGATGCGGTATTTCGCCGGGTCGAAGTAGCGGCGCATGCCCGGATTCACCGCGCCGCCGGGGCCGCCGTGAACCACCAGAACGGGCGTGCCCTGCGGGTTGCCGCACTCTTCGTAATAGATCTGATGCTCGCCCTCGGTCGGCATCATACCGTGCGCGAAGGGCTCAATCTCGGGATACAGCTCGCGGCGCGGGGCGTCGGGCGCGGGAAAGGCCATGCAGCTACTCGTTACGATGCGGAAATCACGTTGAAACAACGCGTGACCGAAATGCGGCAAAGGCGAGCAAAAGCCAAGCCGTGATCATCAGCACACCCCCGATCGGCGCCACGGCGCCCATCGCAGGTAGTGACAGCAGTGCGATCAGCCACAAGGCCAGCGCGAACACAAGGCCGCCGACCACGCCCAGCCATCCCGCCACATCGATAAGCCGCTCCCGATTCGGCCAGACAGCGCAGGCGAGGGCGAGCAGGGCGTGGACGATCTGGTAGTGCGCACCGGTCGTCAGCAGCGTCTTGACGGCGGGGCCGGCGCCGTGGGCCGCGAAGGCGCCGAGCGCCACAGCCATGGCGCCGTTCAGGGCCGCGAAGGCGGCGAGAGGTCTGTTCAGGGTCATGTGCGGACCCTAGCCGACAGAATCTCCGGCGTCTGCTAATGCGCGCCATGACCGCCGCCCAGCGCATGGCCCTGCAATACGTGCTGCTCTTTGCGGCAAGCGGTGTGAGCTTGCCGTTCGCTAGTCTGTGGTTCCGGTCGCAGGGGCTGAGCGGTGCAGAGATCGGGGTGCTTCTGGCCGCGCCGATGCTGGGTCGAGTGGTGACGGGGCCTTTGCTGGCGGTATGGGCGGACGGGTTCCGGCTCAGGCGAACGCCGATCGCGATCCTCGGCCTCACGATGGCCGCAGGCTATGGCGGCGCCGGTCTGGTCGAAGGCTTCGCGGGCTGGGCGGTCTGCTGGTTCGTGGGTGCGACGGCCGCTGCCGCGCTGATTCCGCTCAGCGATGTGCTGACCCTGCGGTTGGCGTCGCGGGACGCCTTTAACTTCTCGCTGCCGCGTGGATGTGGCTCGGCGGCGTTCGTTCTGGCCAACGTTGGCATGGGGGCGCTGCTGCTGCGGGCGCCGACCGATGTGGTGGTGATATGGATCACGGGCGTCGCGCTGGCGATCGGCCTCTTCGCAGCCCTCGGCCTGCCACGCGAGGCGGTGTGCGACGCGGGGCCGGCGAGGGGACTGGACCGGTTCAGGGGGCTTGGCCGGCTGGTCGTCGATCCCGTCTTCATGACCGCCATCTTCGCGATCGGCGCGGTTCAGGGCGCTCACGCCTTCCAGTACGGGTTCTCGGCCTTGCTGTGGAAGGCTCAAGGGATCAGCGAGGCGGTCACCGGCCAGCTCTGGGCGTTCGGGGTGGCGGTGGAGATAGCCCTGATGTGGGTGTTCGAGCCGTGGCGTCGTCGGGTCGGGATCGGTCCGTGGGCGCTGCTGGTGACCGGATGTGTGGCCGCCGTCGTGCGATGGAGCGCCATGGCCTTCGCCCCGCCGCTTTGGCTGTTGTGGCCGTTGCAGGCCCTGCACGCCCTGACCTTCGCCGCCACCTTCCTCGCCGGAGTGCAGATCGTGGAGAGGCTGGCGCCGAGGGACAGTCAGACGGCCGGTCAGACCCTGAGCTCGGCGCTGTCGGCGGGCTTGCTGATCGGGCTCGCGACGGCGGCGTCGGGGCCGCTGTACGACCGGTTCGGAGCCGGCGGCTACTGGGCGATGGCGGGGATGGCGGTGGCGGGGCTGATCGCAGCCCTTCCGCTCAGGACGCGGCTGTCGGCTTAACCGACACGTCGACGGGGCAGGGGCGACAGGTGCCGGGCCATGGCTTCGGCCGCGGCCTTGACCGCGCGTTGCACGGCCACGTCAGGCTCATTCGCCGAAGCCCGGAGCAAACCGACGGCGGGCGTGTCGACCCCTTCGCGCAAGCTGGTCAGCACACGGTAGAGAAGGTAGCTGCCGGCGTCGTCCTCGGCCTCGGAGGTGGAGCTGGCTGACAGGCCCGCGTCTTCAAGCGCCCTTACGATCTCGGCCACATGGGCCGTGGCGCGGGCCACGCTGGGGCTGATGGCGTCGATGCGCGCCTCGCCGCCCAGGGCGTGGCTGTCGGCCCGCATCTGGACCTGAAAGCCTTTCGGGATGCTGCTGCGCCCGACCAGCAGCAGGGCGCGGGTCTGGTCGTCCTGAAGCTGCTCTACAAGGGCGCCCGCCAGATCAGCCGGTGCAGCTGAAGGGATGGCGATCGTCCGCGCTCCGCCCGGGCTCCATGGTTCGCCGGACAGGTCCTCGACGGGATCCCAGGCTCGCTCGTCGGCGTCCCATGCACAGATCACGATGGCTGGACGTCGGTCCGGCGCGGTCTCGGCTGTCGTGTCGAGCATGAACCCTGCTGGCGCGTGACGATTTCGTGACGGGTCGACCGTGTCGTCAAGGCGACCCGGTCGTCAAGCCGTTTCTGCCCCGGGCCCGATCAGTTCATATCACCGATGGCGGCGTCCAGCAGCATATACGCGCGTCCGGCGTCCGACATCAGACGGGCCAGAACACCTTGTGCATCGCCCGCATCTGCGCGTTGGCGCAGGTCGCGCGAGAAGTCGCGGACGTAGGCTTCGGCGTCCGCGCGCAAGGCGGGATCGGTCAGCACGCGACGCGAGACGCTGCGCACGGCGGCCGGCGCAACACGCCGGACGATCTGGCGGGCACGATCGGGGTCCTGTGCTGCGACCGCGACGGCGCTTTCCTCGATACGGGCCTTGGGCAGCAGGGCGTTCGGGTCAACGCCCATCCGTCGAATGGAGGCGAGGATACGCTCGCCGAGCGCCGCGCTTTCCGCCGGCGGCATGGCGGGCGTGTCGAGGTCGAGCGGCGCTTCGTCTCCAGTCTGGGCCAGATCGCTCCAGTCCATCGGCCCTGTCTCTGGGGGCGTCCCGGAGCCGGTCGGCTCCAGACGCAGGCGACCGCGCAAGCCGAAGCCGCGTCCGGTGTCCTTCGGGCGTTCGCGCGAGGCCGGCTCGCGCGCAAGGGCGCGCTCCGGTTCCGGCGTCGGCTCGCGGCGGCGCGGAGGCGACGCGGCGTCCGCTGAAACCACGCCCATCAGCCTGGCCGTCTCGGTGAGCATGTCGTAGTTACGACGCACGCGATCCTGGAAGCTGACATCCAGCGCCTCGGTGTCTTCGGCAGCGCGACGTGAGGCTGCGGTCAGCGCGGCCAGACCCTCCTCGACTGTGTTGCGCACGTCCTCGACGCGACGACGGGCCTCGTCCGGCAACCTGGCCGAACGCTCATCCAGATCACTCACGGCGTCATCGATCTGGCCGAGAGCGGTCGTGAGGCGTTCGACCATGTCCTCAAGACGGCGCAGCGCGCGGTCGCCGGCCTGATCGACCAGTTCGCCCGTCTCGGACACGATGCGGCGTGCGCTGCCGACGCGGGCGTCGGCGGCCTGATCGGCCTTCTGGGCGGCGTCGAAGAGAGCCTCGCCGAGGAGGTCCGCCCGCAATTGCGCCTGTTCGGTGGCTTCGGCCGTGGCGACACGCGAGGCTTCAGCCGTGGCCTGCAGGGCGGCGAGGGCGTGCCGGGTTTCCTCGGTCAGGGCGTCGCGGGCCTCAGCGGCCAGCGCCTCGAACCGGTCCAGCGCGATCTTGGTGGCGTTGTCGAAGGCGTCGGCTTCCCGTTGCGACATCTCGACGAGCGCGCGGAATTGGTCCGTGGTCGCCTCGACCAGGTCCTTGACCCCTTCGGTCGTGCGGCTGGCGGTCTCGTTCAGCTCACCGGCGGCGTTGCGGGTGATGGAGAGCTGTTCCGTCAGCTGGGCGCGCTGGCTCTCGACCTGGGCGGAGAAGTCCTCCTGATCGGTGCGCAGGGCGTAGGCGGCGCTGACGAGGGCGGCGCGCTGCTGGCCGAGGCCTTCCTCGACCGACTGGATCTGCTCGGTGACGCCGGTCCCGGCGTTCTCGAGACGCAGGGTCTGGCGGGCCAGATCGTCGGCGGCAGCGCGGGCGGCGTCCTGGGCTTCGCCGGCGGCGGCGGCGAGGTCGGCGGCGCGAGCGGCGAGGGCGGCCTCGGCTTCGCGAAGCTGGGTCTGGGCGAGGTCGGAGGCGTCGACAACCATGCGGGACTGGCGCTCCACCGCGTCCATGACGGCGGTAGCTTGGGTGTCGAGGCTGGCGCCGAGGCCCTGCATCTGCTCGCGCTCGTTGCCGAGCTGCTGGACAAGCCGGCGCGCCGTCTCGCCGGCCACCTGCGCCGCCTCGTTCAGACGGCTGGTTTCCTGCGTCAGGGCCTCGCGGAGCAGGGCCATGTCGTTGCGGGCGCGCTCGGCGGCGAGCGAGGCCTGATCGATGTCGCCGCGCAGGGACTGAAGGACCTGACCGGTCTGCTGCGCAGCCAGGGCCGTCGGGGCCAGCAGTGCGTCGGACAATTCGCGGGCTCGGCGGGTCTCGGCGACTAACCCTGCGCCCTGACGGACCGCATGAGCCAACATGATGGCCAGACCGGCCGGCGCCAACGCGATCAGGGCGTAGACGGCGAGCCGCAGCGGCTCCAGCTCGACCGCGCCGGAGCCGATCTCATAGGCCAGCCAGGCCGCGACGGCGCCGATCCACAAGGTCGAAGCGACGCCGGCGATGAGGTACGCCTGACCGCTCGGGGCCTTTTCGCGACGAGGCAAGCTGTTGGTGGTGGCGAAGGGTTCGAACGGGACCGGCGGTGCGTCGGCGGACTCGGCCATTTCGACAGGGGCGGTCGACCGGGCGGCCTCAACTGCGGCGCGCTCCTGGGCCAGGCGGCGCTCTTCGGCCTGACGCTGTTCCTCGGCCAGACGTCGGCGACGGCGCTCGGACATCGGGCGCTCAGGCAGGGTCAGTTCGGGCTCAAGCGCGGGCGCCGGTTCGAGCGCGCCGTCCTGTGCGGCCTCAGGCGGAACCAACGACTCCGGGTCCGGATCGTTGAGGATCAGCGGCGGCCGGCGAGGGGACTTCATGGCACTGGATTCTCGGCACGGAGCGGCGCCCGTGGGACGCCGCACGGAAGGAGGCGCGACCCTAGCGAGTCATTTCGGCAACGCAAAGGAGAGGAGGGTGCTTTCCGCTAAATGCGGGTCAGCACTCGTGCTTGCGCTCGGCGGCGACGGCGAAGACCGCTGACTGGCCATCCTTTCCGCAGTCGCGGACGCGATGGACTTCGCGCGTGGGCTTGGATGGGGCGTCAACGTCCAGGCCGAACTGCGACAGGGCCACAGCGGCGAGCAGGGCGACGAAGCCGAATACAAGATCGACCAGCCATTGCACCGCCTATCACTCCCCTTTGCAAAACGCTGGCATCTTATGCGCCGAAATCGCGCCCGAAACAATGCGCCAGAGCTAAAGACGGCGTCGCCATTGACCGTGCAGGCGTCGCCGTGGAACGGAAGAGACGCAGCGGGCCTTTTTGTCCGCCGCGCATGTCGCGGTCACGCGAATCGGGCAGGCCGGATCCATGGATTCCTCGGCGGACACTGAACCAGGAGGCTGGCTGAAGCCGGGCCGTAACTGCTGGCGGGTCGAGAGGGCCGGGCGCTTCGCCGTGCTGATGGAGAACCAGGCCTATTTTGACGCGCTGAGATCGTCGCTGGACAAGGCGCGCAAGTCGATCGTCATACTGGGCTGGCAGTTCGACCCCCGCACCCGGCTGGACCCCGCGACCTCGCCCGAGGACCACCACAATCAGATTGGCCATCAGCTGCGCATGCTGGTGAAATCCCGCCCGGAACTGGATGTGCGCCTGCTAATCTGGAAATCGCCGCTGCTGATCGCCGCGTCGCAGGGGTTCTATCCCCAGCTCGCGCAGCGCTGGTTTCGCAAGCGGATGGTCGAGTTCCGGCTGGACCAGCCGGGGCCGATCGGGGCGTGCCATCACCAGAAGGTGGTGATCATCGACGATGCGATCGCCTTCTGCGGCGGCGGAGATATCTCGACCGATCGATGGGATACGGCCGAGCATCTGGACGGCGACCCGCGCAGGGCGCTGCCGTCAGGCCTGATCCCTTCGCCCCGCCACGAAGTCATGTGCGTGATGGACGGGCCGGCCGCACGGGCCTTGGGCGATCTGGCGCGCGAGCGCTGGTTCAAGGCAACGTGGGAGCGGACGGTGCCGGACGAGCCCGGTGACGATCCCTGGCCGGACGGCGTCGAGCCGCTGCTGACGGATGTGCCGGTCGGGATCGCGCGGACCGAGCCGGGCTGGGCCGGGCGGCATGAGGTGAGGGAAAACGAAGCCTTCCATCTCGATGCAATCCGCCGCGCCAAAAAGCTGATTTACATGGAGAACCAGTACTTCACCTCGCCCTGTATCGCCGAGGCGCTGGCGGAGCGGCTGGCGGAGTGGGACGGACCGGAGGTGGTGCTGGTCTCGACCGGGACCAGCCCCAGCTGGTTCGACCGGATGACCATGGACACCGCACGGTCCGAGGTGCTGTTCCGGCTGGAAAAGGCGGACCGGAACAACCGCTTCTTTTGCTTCACCCCCTACACCCGGGACGGCGAGCGGATCATCGTGCACGCCAAGGTGTCGATATATGACGACGAGGTTCTGCGGATCGGCTCCACCAATCTGAACAACCGGTCGCTGGGCTTCGACACCGAGTGCGACGTCGGCGCGGTGCCGGGAACGGACGAGGGCCGTGAGGCGATCCGGGCGTTTCGGCACAGGACAATCGGCCACTGGATCGGTGAGACCGCCGAGGAGTTCGCCGCGGCCGAAGCCCTGACCCAGTCGACGGGCGACGCCGTGCTGCGCTTCGACCGGGGCCGGATGCGTCAGCTGGGCGCCGCGCCGCCGTCGCGGGTCGAGCGGATCATCGCCGAATTCCAGCTGGGCGACCCGACCTCGCCGCGCGACGCCTTCCGGCCGTGGAAGCGGCGAAGCCGGTCGCACCGGGAGCTGTCGTCGAGCTAGGCCGTGCCGCCCGGCATCGTAGCCGCAACGGGTTTCTCGGGCTTGTAACGCTCCGGCTTGGGCGGCGCTTCGGCCGTGGCCGACGGCGCTTCCAGCGAGGCGGCGGTCGGCAGTTCGCGCTTGGCCTGGATCGAGCGGCCCTGGAACCAGGCGCCCGGCTCGATGGCCAGCTGTTCCTGGGTGATGTCGCCCTCTACGCGGGCTGTGGCGAGCAGGCGCACCGACTTGCCGGTGATCGACCCTGAGACGCGGCCGCGAACCTCGACCTGATCGGCCGTCACCGCGCCCTCGACCGAGCCGTTTTCACCGACGACCACGCGGGCGAGGCGGACGTCGCCCTTGAGCGCGCCGTCAATCTGGATGTCTCCGCCGCCGCTGATGTTGCCTTCGTAGCGAACGCCGGCGGTCAGGGTGGACAGGTTGGTGGAGCGGGGAGCGGACGCCGGGGTCGGCGCGCGGGGCGCCGCCGGTTCGACATCCCGTCTTTCGGTCGGCGCCGGCGTTCGGTCGCTCATGACCGGAATGTTGAAGCCGCCGTCTTCCGATCCAGGCTTGTTCTTGTTGAACATGAGGTCTCCGATTGCTGTCACGACGCGAACGCCGAGGGCCCTCCAGCGACGCGAGTAAGGCTCACGCGGTCGGGTCCGGCAACCCCAGTTTTCGAACCTTGATTTACGAAGCGTCGCCGCGGACGGCGGCCAACACCTCGGCGGCGTGACCCTTGACCTTCACGTTGCGCCAGACCCGGACGATGACGCCGTCGCCGTCGATCAGGAAGGTGGCGCGCTCGATGCCCATATAGGTGCGGCCGTACATGGACTTCTCGCCCCAGACGCCGAAGGCCTCAGTGACCTCGCCGGCCTCGTCGGACGCCAGAACGACCTTCAGGTCGTACTTCGCCTTGAAGCGATCCAGCTTGCGGACGGGGTCGCGCGACACGCCGATCACGATTGCGCCAGCGCTGGCGAAGTCATCGATCAGGGTCGAGAAATCCTGGCCCTCGGTGGTGCAGCCGGGGGTGTCTGCCTTGGGATAGAAGTAGAGGACGGTCGGCTTGCCCCTGACCGAGGCGAGCGAGACGTGACCTCCGCCGTCGGTTGGCATGTCGAACGCGGGGGCTTTCGAGCCTTCGGGGATGTCGCGCATCAGGTTTCCCTTTCGTCGTCATCCTCGGGCTTGACCCGAGGATCGGAGGTGGAGCCGGGGCGGCGTCGACCGTGTTGGCCAACCCTGACCACCAAGCGAGAGAACGTCTGGCCCTCGGGTCAAGCCCGAGGGTGACTGTCGTGGCTAGATGGGGCGAACCAGAACGATCTTCTTCTTGCCGGCCGCCAGCTTCAGAACGCCGTCCGCGTTGACATCGCCAGCCTCGATCAGGCGGGCGCCGTCGGCGATGGCTTCGTCGTTCAGACGTAGGCCGCCGCCCTGAGCGAGACGGCGGGCCTCTCCGTTCGAGCCGGTGAGGCCGGCCTTGGTGGCGACGGCGGCCAGCATGGCGCCGAGCACTTCGTCGCGAGAAATCTCGACGGTGGGCAGGTCGGCGGAAATCTGACCCTTCTCGAAGGCGCTTTCGGCGGCGGCGCGCGCCGTCGTGGCGGCGTCTGCGCCGTGCAGCATGGTCGTCGCGGCGTCGGCGAGCGCCTTTTTGGCGTCATTGATGCCGGCGCCTTCCAACGTCTCCAGCCGGGCGATCTCGTCCAGCGGCAGGTCGGTGAACAGGCGCAGGAACTTGCCGACATCGGCGTCGTCCGCGTTCCGCCAGAACTGCCAGTAGTCATACGGCGACAGCTGGTCGGCGTTCAGCCAGATCGCGCCCTGCGCCGTCTTGCCCATCTTGCCGCCCGAGGCGGTGGTCAGCAGGGGCGTGGTCAGGCCGAAGGCGGCCTTCTGGTCCACGCGGCGGACCAGATCGACGCCGGAGGTGATGTTCCCCCACTGGTCCGACCCGCCCATCTGCAGCGTGACGTTGCGTTTCCGGTTCAGCTCGAGGAAGTCCACCGACTGCATGAGCATGTAGTTGAACTCGAGGAAGGTCATCGGCTGCTCGCGCTCGAGCCGCAGCTTGACCGAGTCGAAGGCGAGCATTCGGTTGATCGTGAAGTGCGTGCCGAAGTCGCGCAGGAACTGGATGTAGCCGAAAGTCGACAGCCATTCGTCGTTGTCGACGATGATCGCGTCGGTCGGGCCGTCGCCGAAGATCAGGAACTTCTCGAACACCGTGCGGATCGAGGCGATGTTCGACTGGATGGTCTCGTCGGTCAGTTGCGGCCGCGAGGCGTCCTTGCCCGTGGGGTCGCCGACCTTGGTGGTGCCGCCGCCCATCAGGACGACAGGCTTGTGGCCGGCCTGCTGGAGGCGGCGCAGCATCATGATCTGGATCAGCGAGCCGACGTGCAACGAAGGCGCGGTGGCGTCGAAGCCGATGTAGGCCGTCACGACGCCCGAGCTCGCCGCCTCGTCCAGCTCAACAGGATGGGTGATCTGATGGATATAGCCGCGCGCCTGCAGCGTCTTGAGGAAGTCGGACTTGAAGACGGGATCGGTCATCGGAAAGGCGCTTGGCGAGGGAGGGAAGGGGCGTGTAGCACGGCGGTGAAGCGGAGCGCACTCATGGACGAACAGCAGCACAGGCGGCAAGGGCTGGCGTTGGCCGTGTCCGGCCTGACGTTGGCCGTCGTGCTGTGCGCCCTCGTCAGCCTGATGGGCGGATTTGCGCCGAACAGTCCGGAGGGGCTGATTATCCCCGGCGTGTTCCTGCTGATCGGCGCCGGCGCGTGGGCCCTGTGGCGCGCGCGACGCTACGGGCTGGCGTGGACGCTCATGGTCGGCCTGCCGAGTCTTGGACTCGGGGTGTTCGTCGGCTTCTTTATCCTGTTCGCTCTGGGAATCAGCTGAGATGAAGGTCGATCTCATACCCTTTCCGCAGAACCCGTCCGGCCCCGCCGGGTGCGTGTGTGTCGAGCTGGAGCGGGACGGCGCGTCGCTGTGGCTGCGGTTCGTGGTCGAGGGCGATGTCGACCGGATCGAATGGCCCAAGGCGGCGGAACCGGGGCGGGCCGACGAGTTGTGGAAGCACACCTGTTTCGAGGCCTTCGTTCGGACGGCCGACGGCTATGGCGAGTTCAACCTGTCGCCGTCAGGACGCTGGGCGAGCTACGGCTTCGACGGCTATCGCGAGGGGATGCGGAACGCCGACGAGGCCGCGGTCGTGCTGGGGCTGGACGCCGGGAGCGACTATGCGGCGCTTGAGGCGCGGGTCGAGCTGCCGTCGGGCGCCGATCGTCTGGCGCTCTCGGCGGTCATCGAGGATGTCGACGGCGGCCTGACGTATTGGGCGCTGGCCCATCCGTCCCCGTTCCCGGACTTTCACCATTCCGATTCCTTCGCGCTGGACCTGCCATGAATTTCGGCCTCGACCGCCTGTTGTCCGACCCTGAGCTGAGCGCGCCATTGAAGGGGCGGCGGGTCGCGCTGCTGGCGCATCCGGCGTCGGTGACGGCGGACCTGACCCATGGGGTGGATGCGCTGGCCGGACATCCGGACATCACCCTGACGGCGCTGTTCGGGCCGCAGCACGGAATGAAGGGCGACCTGCAGGACAATATGGTGGAGAGCCCGGACTATCGGGATCCCGTCCACGGCGTGCCGGTGTTCAGCCTCTATGGGGAGGTCCGTCGTCCGAAGGACGAATGGATGGAGACGTTCGACGTCATCCTGATCGACCTGCAGGACCTCGGCTGTCGCATCTACACCTATGTGACGACCCTGCTCTACGTGCTGGAGGCGGCGCAGAAGCACGGCAAGTCGGTGTGGGTGCTGGATCGTCCTAACCCGGCCGGGCGGCCGGTCGAGGGGCTGACGCTGCTGTCGGGTTGGGAGAGTTTCGTCGGGGCGGGGCCGATGCCGATGCGGCACGGCCTGACCATGGGCGAGCTGGGGCGCTGGTTCATCGACCACTTCCGGCTGGACGTGGACTATCGCGTGATCACAATGGAAGGCTGGGAGCCGGAAACAGGGCCCGGGTACGGCTGGCCGCTTGGTCAGCGCAGCTGGGTCAACCCGAGCCCGAACGCCCCCAACCTGAGCATGGCCCGGGCCTATGCCGGCACCGTCATGCTGGAAGGCGCGACCCTGTCGGAAGGACGCGGGACGACCCGACCGCTGGAGCTGTTCGGGGCGCCGGACATCGATGCGCGGGCGGTGATCGAGGAGATGCGGGCGTTCGCGCCGGACTGGCTGAAGGGCTGCATGCTACGCGACATGTGGTTCGAACCGACCTTCCACAAACACGTCGGCAAGCTCTGCTCCGGAGTGCAGATCCATGTGGACGATCCGACCTACGACCATGCGGCGTTCAGGCCGTGGCGGGTGCAGGCGCTTGGGTTCAAGGCCGTGCGGCGGCTGTACCCTGACTACGACCTGTGGCGGGATTTCCCGTATGAGTACGCCTTCGGCAAGCTTCCGATCGACGTGATCAACGGCGGGCCGGGGCTGCGGGAATGGGTGGACGCGCCGGGGTCGACGGCGGACGAACTCGATGCGCTGGCTCTTCCGGACGAGAAGGCTTGGCAAGAGGCGCGGAAGCCCCATCTGCTCTACTGACGGTCGCATCTTCGCCATGATCGACGGCTGTTGTCCGAGTTCGGGAGGGACATCATGATCGCACTACTGGTTGCAGCCGTTCTGGCTTTTCAGGCGCCTGCACCGCTGAGCCCGGAAGCGCAGGCCCTGATCGCGCCGGTAGCCGAGGCTATCGCGGCCGAGGAGGCCCGACAGGCCGCCCTGCCGCCCGCGACGAGCGATCGAGAGCGTCTAGAGCGAATGGGGGTGCTCGACCAGGTCGGCCGTCGGACCCTGACCCCGATCGATCTGGGCGTCCTGCCTGAGGCGGAGCGGCAGGCGGCGATAGCGGTCATGTGGGCGCCGGTGATGGCGATGGACGACCGGCTGCTGGCGGAACTGTTGCCGATGGTTCCGGAAGAAGGCTGGTTCCGGAAGAGCGTCTATGGAGAGCAGGCCTCGAAGGCGGCGTTCCTAATCATCCAGCACTCGGATCTCGAGCAGTGGCGGCGGTTCGTTCCGATACTGGAGCCGTTGGTCGAGGCTGGCGAGGTCGACGGCCAGTCCTATGGCCTGATGTACGATCGTCTGGCGATCAATGAGCGCCGACCGCAGAGGTACGGCACGCAGGTGATCTGCAAGGGCGGCAAGCTGGTCATTGACTGGGAGAATCTGGAAGACCCCGCCAACGCCGACGCACGGCGACGGGCCATGGGATTCCAATGGACGCTCGCGGAATACGAGGCCGTGTTCGCCGACTATCCGCCCTGCGACAAGAACTAGGCCGGGTTCTCGGCCAGTCGCTTGTCCAGATAGGCGCCGACGCGGGTTTCGACGGCGTCCATGTGGTCCTGCCAGAAGTGGGTCGCGCCCTCTTCCAGTTCGTAGTCGATGACGATGCCCTTCTGGGTGCGCAGCTTGTTGACCACGCGCTCGACCTCGATCGGCGGCACGACGGTGTCGGCCGTGCCATGCAGGAACAGACCCGAGGCGGGGCAGGGGGCGAGGAAGCTGAAGTCGTACATATTCGACGGGGGCGACACGGAGATGAAGCCATCCGTCTCGGGCCGGCGCATCAGCAGCTGCATGCCGATGTAGGCGCCGAACTGATAGCCGGCGACCCAGGTCTGGGTGGCGGCGGGATTATTTGACTGAAGCCAGTCGAGCGCCGTGGCCGCGTCGGCCAATTCGCCGATGCCGCTGTCGAACTCGCCTTGCGACTTGCCGACGCCGCGGCTGTTGTAGCGGAGGGTCGCAAAGCCGCGCTTGACGAACAGCTGGTAGAGGGTGACCGCCACCGGATTGTTCATGTGCCCGCCCGCCTTGGGGTGCGGGTGCAGGATCAGTGCGATCGGGGCGTTCGGGCGCTTGCCCGGGGAATAACGGCCTTCGATACGGCCAGAGGCGCCGGGCAGGATGACTTCAGGCATCGGTGGTCGAGAATCCCGTGTTCAATTGTCATTTCGCAGGTGCGCAATACTTGACCACAGGGGTAGGACTTTCTAAGTCCCGCTTGCGCTGCGCCGCCTCGCGAAGGCGCGGGTTCTAGCACAGGAGCCCCGAAAAGCGCGCGATTTTTGAGGGTCCTCAATGCGACTGTCGACCAAGGGACGATACGCCGTGATGGCGATGGCCGATCTGGCCCGGAATGGCCGCGAGCGGGCAGTGTCTCTGGCCGAGATCGCGGCGCGTCAGGAAATCTCGCTGAGCTATCTGGAGCAGCTGTTCGCGCGCCTTCGCAAGAGCGGTCTGGTGAAGAGCGTGCGCGGGCCGGGCGGTGGCTACCGACTGGCCAAGGCGGCGAATGAAACCGTGGTGGCCGAGATCGTTCTGGCGGTTGACGAGCCGATCCGGGCGACGCGTTGCTCGGGGCAGGGCACGCCCCGCGGCTGCATGATGGGCGGCGAACGCTGCATCACGCACAATCTGTGGGAAGATCTGGGCGCCGAGATCCACGCCTATCTGGCGGCGGTGTCGCTGGAGGACGTGATCCTGAACCGAACCAGCCAGCGTCGCCGGGCGCTGATGGCGTCCCTGTCGGAGGTGGCGGCGTGAGCGTCTATCTCGACTACAACGCCTCGGGTCTGGTTCGTCCGGAAGTTCAGGACGTCATGGCCAAGGCCTTGGCTGACAACGGCAATCCGTCGGCGGTGCATGCCGCCGGACGGCGGGCGCGGGCGCGGATCGAGACGGCGCGGGCGCAGGTGGCCGAGCTGGTCGGAGCCGATCCGACGGCGGTGGTTTTCTCGTCCGGCGGGACGGAGTCGAATGCACAGGCGATCGTCAGCGCGTTGAAGGCCGGTTGCGAGCGGTTGATCGTGGGCGCGACGGAGCATCCGTGCGTGGCCGAGGCCGCGACGGCGTCGGGCGCGCCGGTCGAAGTACTGCCGGTCGATGCGAACGGCGTGGTCGATCTGGAATGGCTGGGGCTCGCGCTGGCTCGCGGCGGGCCCGCTGTAGTGGCGATCCATCATGCGAATAACGAGAGTGGGGTGATCCAGCCGATCGTCGAGGCCGCGGCGCTGGTGCGCGCGGCGGGCGGCTGGCTGCACGTCGATGCGATCCAGTCGGCGGGCAAGATCGCCGTCGACATGCGGATGCTGGACGCGGACAGCCTGACCCTGTCGGCGCACAAGCTGGGCGGGCCGCAGGGCGTCGGCGCGCTGGTGCTGAAGCCGGGCCGCGAGGCCGTGCGCATTCTTCATGGAGCCGGGCAGGAGCGCGGGCTGCGGGCGGGTACCGAGAATGTGCCGGGTATCGCAGGCTTTGGAACGGCGGCGGACTGCGCGGCGAGGGATTTGTATCTGGCCAGTGAGCATAAGGCGTGGCGTGACGCGGCCGAGGCCCGCGTTAGTGCGGCAGGCGCGACGATCATCGGTGGCGCCGTCGAGCGGCTGCCCAATACGCTGTTCATGGCGGTCGTGGGCTGGGACAGCCCGCAGCAACTGATCACACTCGATTTGCAGGGTGTGATGGTGTCGGCCGGCAGCGCCTGTTCGTCGGGCAAGACCAAGCCGTCCAAGGCGATCAGCGCCATGGGCCTGCATGACCTCGCCACCGGCGGCGTCCGGGTGTCGGGCGGCTGGGGCACTGTCGAAAGCGACTGGAGCCGGTTCGCCGAGGCGTGGATCGCCGCATACGAAAAGCATCGCGCGCGGCATGAGCAGCGCGTGAGGGAAGTCGCGTAAGTCATGGCTGCTGTTCAGGAAACCATTGACGCCGTCGCCGCGCTGGAGAAGTACGAGCACGGCTTCACCTCGGATATTGATACGGAATTCGCGCCGCGTGGCCTGAACGCCGACATCGTGCGCTTCATTTCCGAGAAGAAGGGCGAACCGGAGTGGATGCTGGAATGGCGTCTGGCCGCCTATGAGCGCTGGCTGGCGATGGAGGAACCGACCTGGGCCTCGGTGAAATATGAGCCGGTCGACTACCAGTCCCTGTTCTACTACGCCGCGCCCAGGCAGAAGGAGGGGCCGAAGAGCCTCGACGAGGTCGATCCCGAACTGCTCGAGGTCTATCGCAAGCTGGGCATCCCGCTGAAGGAGCAGGAAGTGCTGGCGGGCGTGCAGGGTGCGCCCAGGGTGGCGGTGGACGCCGTGTTCGACAGCGTCAGCGTGGTCACGACCTTCAAGGCCGAGCTGGCCAAGGCCGGCGTGATCTTCATGCCCATCTCGGAGGCCCTGAGGGAGCATCCGGAACTGGTGCGGCAGTATCTGGGTTCGGTCGTGCCCGTCTCGGACAACTATTTCGCGGCGCTGAACAGCGCGGTCTTTTCCGACGGATCGTTCGTCTACATCCCGCCGGGCGTGCGCTGTCCGATGGAGCTGTCCACCTATTTCCGCATCAACGCCAGCCAGACGGGCCAGTTCGAACGGACCCTGATCATCGCCGACAAAGGCAGCTACGTCTCTTATCTCGAGGGCTGCACCGCCCCGATGCGCGACGAGAACCAGCTGCACGCGGCCGTCGTCGAGATCGTGGCGCTGGACGACGCCGAGGTGAAGTATTCGACGGTCCAGAACTGGTACCCCGGCGACGCCGGGGGCAAGGGCGGCATCTACAACTTCGTCACCAAGCGCGCTGACTGCCGCGGCGACCGGTCGAAGGTGTCGTGGACGCAGGTGGAGACCGGCTCTGCGGTGACGTGGAAGTACCCGTCCTGCATCCTGAAGGGCGAGGAGAGCTCGGGCGAGTTCTACTCGATCGCCATCACCAACGGACATCAGCAGGCCGACACCGGCACCAAGATGATCCATCTAGGCAAGAACTCTAAGAGCCGGATCATCGCCAAGGCGGTGTCGGCGGGGAAATCCGATTCGACCTATCGCGGGCTGGTGTCGGTGCACCCCAAGGCATCGGGCGTGCGCAACTTCACCCAGTGCGACAGCCTGCTGATCGGCAAGGACTGCGGCTCGCACACCATCCCCTACATCGAGGCCCGCAACGGCTCGGCCCAGCTGGAGCACGAGGCGACCACGACGCGCCTGAGCGAGGACCAGTTGTTCTACGCCCAGCAGCGCGGGCTCTCGCAGGAGGAGGCGGTGGCCCTGCTCGTCAACGGCTTCGTGCGCGACGTGATGCAGAAGCTCCCAATGGAGTTCGCGGTGGAAGCGCAGAAGCTGGTGGCGATCAGCCTCGAGGGGAGCGTGGGGTGAGCGACGTCACGCGCGATCAGCTTGTCCGGGAGGCTCGGTCGGTGCCCCGCGACGTCTTTGGTGTGGCTTCGGTCGCCGGTCTTCTCTTGGCAGTTGCCGGGCTGGTTCTGCTCCTCGCCAGCGTGCCAGGCTTCTCCGGAGCGTCGCGGCCCGACTGGCGTCTGGCTCTGCTCATTTTGGTCGCTGGCGCTGCTCTGATGGGCTGGGCCGGAGCGGTAGTTCAGCGCCGTTTTTCTACGGCCGCCAAGGCGGCAGGTTTTTCACCAGCCCAGATCCGCGAAATTGAAGATGAGGCCGAGCGCCTCAACGAAGAAGAAGATTGATGCTTTCTATCTCCAACCTCCACGTCTCCATCGGCGACAAGCCGATCCTCAACGGGCTGACGCTCGCCGTGCCGGCGGGCGAGGTGCATGCGGTCATGGGGCCGAACGGGGCGGGCAAGTCGACGCTGGGTTACGCCCTGACCGGACGGCCGGGCTATGAAGCGAGCGAGGGCTCAGTCGAGTGGAACGGCGACGACCTGCTGGCGCTCGATCCGGCCGAGCGGGCCGCCAAAGGCTTGTTCCTGTCGTTCCAGTATCCGCTGGAGATCCCCGGCGTTCCGGCCATGACCTTCATCCGCACGGCGCTGAATGCCCAGAAGCGGGCGCGGGGCGAGGCCGAGGTGTCGGCGCCCGACTTCCTGAAGCTGGTCAAGGCGGCCTCGACGAAGCTGAAGATGAACTTCGACATGCTGAAGCGGCCGCTGAACGTCGGCTTCTCGGGCGGCGAGAAGAAACGGATGGAGATCCTGCAGATGGCTCTGCTGGAGCCGTCGCTGCTGATCCTCGACGAGACCGACTCCGGTCTAGACATCGACGCGCTGCGCATCGTGGCTGACGGGGTGAACGCCCTGCGGTCGCCGGAGCGGTCGATGCTGGTGATCACCCACTATCAGCGGCTGCTGGACTACATCAAACCCGACCGGGTGCATGTGCTGGCGGCCGGCCGGATCGTGGCGTTGGGCGGGCCGGAGCTTGCGCTGGAGCTCGAGGCCGAGGGCTACGACAAGTATGTGGCGCCAGAGTTGGTGGGGGCGGCGTGAACGCGCTGCCGGCCATCGATCTGAAGGACGCGTCCAGCTTCCCGTCGCGGCGGGTTGAGACGTGGAAATACTCGGACCTGCGCAAGGTCCTGCGCGAGGCGCCTGAGCCGTCGCCGTCGGCGGCCGTGCCGGTCGTCGGAGGCGGACCGTTCGAGACCCTGCGCGGCGAGGCCATGGTGTTCGTGAACGGCCGCGCCGTGAGCGTGGACGCCTTCGTGGCTTCAGGTCAGCAGACCGTTCGCCTGCGCTTCATCCACAAGGCCAACAACACGGGCCATGCGTCCTCGGCGCGGATTTCGGCGCGGGCCGGCGCGAAGCTGCTGCTGCTGGAGACGCATGAGGGGCAGGGTTCCGGCTATGTCGCCCAGAACCGGCTGGAGCTCGACGTCGCGCGCGGAGCCGAGGTGACACGGATCGTGCTGGTCGACGAGCCTGAGGACGCGATTTCGATTACCCAGGCGCATGTGCGGGTCGAGGCGGGCGGAACCTATCGCCAGACGATCGTGGCGACCGGAGCGAAGCTGCAGCGGCTGGAGACGCAGGTGCTCCATTTGGCGCAGGGCGCGGACGTGCGGCTGGACGGGGTGTATGCGCTGTCGGGCGCGCGGCAGAGCGATCTGACGTCGGTGGTGGATCACGTGGCCGCCAACGGTCTGACCAGCCAACTGACCAAGGGCGTCGTACGCGACACCGCACGCGGCGTGTTTCAGGGCAAGATCATCGTCGAGCGCGGGGCCGACGGCACCGATGCGCGCATGCAGCATCAGGCCCTGATCCTCGGCGAGCGGGGCGAGGTGGACGCCAAGCCGGAGCTGATCATCTACGCCGACGACGTGCAGTGCGCGCACGGCAATACGGTGGGCAATCTGGATGAGAGCGCCCTGTTCTACATGCAGCAGCGCGGCATCCCGGCTGATGAGGCGCGTGCGTTGCTGACGCAGGCCTTCCTGATCGAAGTGGTTGACCGCATCGAGCATGAGGGCGCGAGAGAGGTGGTGCGGGAATGGCTGACGGCTCGACTGTGACCACCTTCGACGCCTGGGCCGCGCGGGCGCAGTTCCCGATCCTGTCGCGGACGGTGAACGGCAAGCCGCTGGTCTACCTGGACTCGGCCGCCTCGGCGCAGAAGCCGCGGGCGGTGATCGACGCCATGACGGCGGCGATGGAGGGCAGCTACGCCAACGTCCATCGCGGGCTGCATACGCTCGCGAATGAAACGACGGAGGCGTTCGAGGCGGCGCGCGAGGGCGTGGCGCGGTTCCTGAATGCGGAGACGCCCGACAACATCGTCTGGACCAAGGGCGGGACCGAGGCGATCAATCTGGTGGCTGCGGGCATCGGTCAGTCGATCCAGCCGGGCGATGAGATCGTCGTCAGTCAGATGGAGCATCACTCCAACATCGTGCCCTGGCACCTCCTGCGCGAACGGCGCGGGGCGGTGCTGAAGTGGATTCCGGTGCTGGACGACGGATCGCTGGACATGGCGGCCTACGGCGACTTGCTGGGCCCGAAGACGAAGGTCGTCGCGGTCACCCACATGTCGAACGTGCTGGGGACCATCAACCCGGTGGCCGAGATCACGCGTATGGCCCATGCGGTCGGGGCGAAGGTGCTGATCGACGGCTGTCAGGGCGCGGTGCATTGCGGACCGGACGTGCAGGCCATCGGCTGCGACTTCTACGCCTTTACCGGACACAAGCTGTACGGGCCGACGGGGATTGGCGCGCTGTACGGCCGAACCGACGCGCTGGAGGCCCTGCCGCCATACCAGGGCGGGGGCGAGATGATCGAGACGGTCGAGATGGACCGGATCACCTACGCGAAGCCGCCGCACCGGTTCGAGGCCGGGACGCCGCCGATCCTCGAGGCCATAGGTCTGGGCGCGGCGATCACGTGGCTGAGCCAGTTCGATGCGAACGCGGTGCGGGCCCACGAGTTGGCGGTCTATCGGCGCGCGGTCGAGGGACTGCGCGGCGTCAACGGCCTGCAGATCATCGGCGAGGCAAAGGACAAGGGCTCGATCCTGACCTTCACCGTCGAGGGTGCGCATGCTCATGACGTGGCGCAGATCATGGACCGGTATGGCGTGGCCGTGCGGGCCGGCCTGCACTGCGCCGAGCCGCTGGCGAAACGATTTGGTCTGACGTCGAGCGCGCGGGCCAGCTTCGCCCTATATAATACGATGGAGGATGCAGACGCCTTCGTGGAGGCGCTGGATCGCGCGCGGAAGTTCTTCGAGTGATGACGGATCAATCCATCAAGTCAGACAGCCCCGACTTCGTCGAAGCCTGGGACGAGCCGCAGAAGTCCGCCCTTGAACAGGGTGAGATCGACCGGATGACGGACGACATCATCGAGGCGCTGAAGTCCGTCTATGACCCCGAAATCCCGGTCGACATCTATGAGCTGGGCCTGATCTACAAGGTCGACCTGTCCGACGATCGCGATGTGGCGATCGAGATGACGCTGACCGCGCCCGGATGTCCGGTGGCCGGCGAGATGCCGGGCTGGGTCGAGGATGCGGTGCGCAAGGTCGACGGCGTGCGATCAGCGAAGGCCGAACTGGTCTTCGATCCGCCCTGGGACTCCTCCAAGATGAGCGACGAGGCCAAGCTGGCCCTGAACATGTTCTGACCATGAGCGAGTTGACCACCACGACCCGTCCCCGCCGCCCGCGCCCCGCCGTCGTCACCCTGACCGACGCGGCGGCCGAGCGCGTCCGCGATCTGACCGAGGCGGGCGGGCACAAGGCCTTGCGCGTCGGGCTCAAAAACGCGGGCTGCGCGGGGCAGGAGTACACCTTCGCCTTCGCCGACGAGATCGGGCCGCTGGACGAGGCAGTGACCGACAAGGGCGCGACGGTGGTGATCGAGCCCAAGGCGATCCTGTTCCTGATCGGGACCGAGATCGACTACGAGGTCACCAAGCTGGCGTCGAAGTTCGTGTTTCGGAATCCGAACCAGACCGACGCCTGCGGCTGCGGCGAGAGCGTAACGATCGTGCCGGCGGCGTCGGCCGACTGATCAGGCCGCAGCGGCGGCCTTCGCCTTTTTGAGCTCATCCGGCGTCGGCACCTGAATGGCCGGCGTCACCTGCTGGCCTGTGGCCTCGGCGACCAATTCGGCGGTGCGGCCTTCGACGGCGGCTTCGAGCCGGGCGAGGAACTCGTCCTTCGGCAGACCGGTCGGGATAGCGTTGAGGAACTCCAGCGTGGCCGTGCCGGGGTTCTTGCGGAACTCCTCCTGCGGCCAGAACAGGCCGAGGTTTGTGGCGACCGGGACGACCGGCATGTCGAAGTCGCGGTACATGTGCCAGACGCCGGAGCGGTAGCGGAACTTCTCGCCGACCTTCGCCAGATTGCCCTCGGGATAGATCAGGATGCGCCTGCCCTCGCGATGGGCGTCCGCGCCGCGCTGCTTCAGTGAGTCGCGCGCTTCGCGGCCGCCGCAGTTGTTGACGACGATGGCGCCCAGCTTGCGCAGCACCGTCGCCATCAGAGGGAACTTCTCCAGATGGTCGCCGGTGACGAAGGCGAGATCCTCGAACCGGTCATAGACCGAGAAGCCGTCGCCCCAGCTCTGGTGCTTGGCGGCGAGGATGAAGGCGCCGGCGGGCAGGCGGTCCTCGCCGCGATACTCGACGCGGATGCCCGCCAGCACGCGCATCGCCTGCACCATGCGGCGGACGTATCGGCGGATGATCCAGCCCGTGGCGTCGCGCCCGGGCAGCAGGGCCGCGATCACAGCCATCAGGGTGTAGGCGATCGACAGCGTCCAGTAGGCGACCGCGAAGGCGAAACTGCGCATGGAGTTTGAACTCAGGCGGCCTTTTCCAGCCGATCGGCCGAGGTCACCTGATTGCGCCCGCCGCGCTTGGAAGCATAGAGGGCGGCGTCGGCGCGACCAAGCAGGGCGACGGCGTCCTCGCCCGGCAGGCGGCTGGCGAAGCCGACGGACAGGGTGACGGCGCCGAGGTCATCGTTGGTCGACCGGCGGCGCAGCGAGCGCGACGAGATTTCGCGGCGGATTTCCTCCAGCGCGGTTTCGACCTCGTGCCGGCTCTCGCGCGGGAAGACCATCGCGAACTCCTCGCCCCCGTAGCGGGCGGCGATGCGCGGCGGCCGGGCGGTGCGCCCCATGACGCTGGCGACATAGCGCAGGACCTGATCGCCGGTCTGGTGGCCCCAAGTGTCGTTGAAGCGCTTGAAGTGGTCGATATCGAGCACCGCCAGTGTCAGGGTATGGCCAGTCGCCTCGGCCTGTGCGCAGGCGCTGGTCAGATGTTCGTCGAAGGCCTTGCGGTTGGCGAGGTTCGTAAGGGCGTCGGTCATCGCGTCGCGACGGACCTGCTCCAGATGCTCGCGCAGACGGGCGACCTCGCGGGTCGAGGCGTCGAGCTTCTTCTCCAGAGTCTCGTTCTCACGCTGGACCCGGCGAGTAGCCGTGGTCAGACCGCCGACAACGGCCTGAAGCTCGGCCGCGCTCTCGACAGCCTCGATGCTGGCGGCAGCCTTGTCCAAGGTCTCGCCATAGACGACGTGCGATCGATGGGCGCGGGCGATGGCGGATGAAACGCTGGCCAGCTCGCGGTCCAGCACCCGGCCGGCGTCGCGGATTTCTTCGGTCAGTTTGCCACGAGGCAGGTATTCGGCGGCCAGCATGTCGGCAGTGGCGTCGGTGAAGGGCTCGGCCGAATCGAGGATTCGGCGCATCTCACGGCCCAGGGCGCTCTCGGGATCGCTCAGGAAGTGAAGCCAGAGTTCATAGTTCAGTGGCGTCGGCCAGACCTTGGCGGACTCCATCTCTTCGAGCGCCCGGCGGGAGAACGCATAGGCCTCAGGGCCCCGAAGGGCGGTTTCGACCGCAGCCGACATCAAATCTTCCCCGACCGACCGACGAATCGCGATCTCGCGCGAAGGCTACCGCGCGTTCGGTAAAGGACAGTTAAACCGTCACGCTTGCGGCGTCAGCGACGCAGGAAGGCGGGGATGTCGGCGTCGCCGAAGGGGCGGCCCTTTGGGGTCGTCGAAGGCGCAGGCGTGGCCGCTGGCGCGGACTTCGGCGTCGGCGTGCTGGCGACCGCGGTCGGGGCGGGAGCGTCCGCCTTCGATTCCGTGGTCTTCGCCGAGCGGCGGCTGCGCGAGCGGCGGACCGGTTCCGCAGAGGCTGCTTCCGAAGACGCGGCGGGCGCGGGAGCGGGGGCCGTTTCGGCGACGGAAACATCGATGTCAGCGGCGTCAACAGGCGCGGCGTCCTTGCGGGGACGTTCGGCGCGGTCTTCGCGGCCACGACCGCGGCGAGCGCCGTCGCGGCCGCTTTCGCGGCGGGGCTGGTCCTTGATGGCGCCGAAGTCGATGCCGTCCAGCGACAGTTCGACAGGGTCTTTCTTGATGAGCTTCAACACCTTGTCGAGCGACTTGTCGTCCGACGGAGTGACGATCATGAACGCCTGCCCGAGTTTGCCGGCACGGCCGGTGCGGCCGATGCGGTGCACGTAGTCGTCGGCGTGGTGTGAGACGTCGTAGTTGAAGACGTGGCTGACGTCCGGGATGTCCAGACCGCGCGCGGCCACGTCGGAGGCCACGAGAATCTTCAGGGCGCCTGAGCGGAAGTCCGCCAGCGTCTTCATTCGTAGCGACTGGTCCAGATCGCCGTGAATCGGCGCGGCGTCGAAGCCATGCTGTTTCAGCGACTTGGCGACGATGTCGACTTCGGACTTGCGATTACAGAAGACGATGCCGTTGCGAACGTCCTCGCGACCGACCAGCGCGCGCAGGGCGGTGCGCTTGGCCTTGGGGTCCGAGGTCGGGATGCGCACGATGTACTGGGTGATGGTGTCGGCCGTCATGGCCGGACGCGAGGCCTCGATCCGGGTGGGATCCTTGAGGAACTGCGTGGTCAGGCGCGTGATCTCGGGCGGCATGGTGGCCGAGAAGAACAGCGTCTGGCGCTTGGGCGGCGTCAGTTTGAAGATGCGTTCGATGTCCGGAATGAAGCCCATGTCGAGCATGCGATCGGCTTCATCGATGACCATGATCTCGACGCCGGTCAGCAGCATCTTGCCGCGTTCGAACAGGTCCAGCAGGCGACCGGGGGTGGCGATCAGAACGTCGACGCCCTTGTTCAGGATGGCGACCTGATCGCCCATCGAGACGCCGCCGATCAGCAGCGCCCACGTCAGCTTGGTGCCTTTGGCGTATTTGGCGAAGCTTTCGGCGACCTGATCGGCCAGTTCGCGGGTGGGGGCCAGCACGAGGGCGCGTGGCATGCGGGCCCGGGCGCGGCCGGTGCCGAGGCGGTCGACCATCGGCAGGGTGAATGCCGCAGTCTTTCCGGTGCCGGTCTGGGCGATGCCCAATACGTCACGGCCGGCGAGGGCGACGGGAATGGCCTGGGCCTGAATAGGGGTGGCGGTGGTGTAGCCGGTATCGGCGACCGCCTGCAGGGTCGTGGGCGAGAGGCCCAGCTGGGAGAATTCGGTCATGGGTCCTTGGACTGGAAGAGTGAAGGCGTCGCGCATCGGCGCCTGACGTCTCGGAACCGCCCGTACGTGGGCGAGCGGGCGGCGCGGATTCGCCTTCCTGTCCCGAATGAGCGCCGTATATGGATATCCACACGCGGGAGTCAACTTTTCGCCTTCTGGCGAACCTTGGAACCTGAAGGCTTGGCAACGGATTACAGAGCGTTAATGTCCGCCCCGGGAAGGGTTTCAAGGAGGGGTTCCATGCCGCGTAAGCTGGTATTGGCGCTTTCGGCCGTCGCTTGCTTCGCAAGCGCGCCGGCGCATGCGGATATTACGTCCGCCTTCGGCAATACGATCCTGTCCCGCTATCCGGACGGAGGCTGGGTCAAGCACTGGTTCAATCCTGACGGCACCTACGCCGCGCATTTCTCGGATGGCCGTCGGCTGACCGCGCGATGGCGTCAGGAGGGCGAGCGGGTCTGCCTGACCCATATCCGGCCCAACATGCTTATCCCCCGCTTTTGCACGCCCATGATCGAGGCCAGCGTGGGCGACAGCTGGGCGTCACGGGATCCGCTGGGGCGTCGCGTGCAGAACGTACTGATGGCCGGCCGGCCCTAGCTGGGCGGGTCGATCGAGAGAACATTCCCGGACGCCGTCACCCGGCAGATCGAGCGATAGCTGCCGGTCGCCATGGTCAGTTCGAACTCCCCCCGTCCCAGATCGCGAACGCCGACGGGGACGCTGGAGCCATAAGGTCGGTTCTGGAACTCGTCAGCGCGGCGTGAGCAGGCGTCCTGGGCGTCGCGCGGCGCCTGACGGACCCAGCGGGTGTTCGAGTTGCGGCGGTTGGTGGCTTCCGCTTCCCCGGCGAGAAAGCCCTCGTGATAGCCCTCGGTCTCATGGCGATCGTCATAGTCGGCGCCGTAGAGGGCGGCCTGATAACCCCGCTCGTACTCGCTGTCGTGATTGCGATCGGCGTCATCGTGGCGGCGGTTGTGGGCGGCAAGGGCCGCAACCAGACCAACGAGGGCCACGCCCGCAACGACGGCCCCGGCGTTATTGTTGCCGCCTCCCGATCCGCCGCATTCGCTGCGACCTGCCTGATTGATCGAGGCGTAGCGGCCGTCACGCGTCATGATCGACACGCATTCGTCGCCCCGCCGCCAGTACGTCATGCGCCCGTCGCCGACGACTTCACTGCGGTTGGTCGCTTCGTAGCCTCGCCGCCCGAGTTCCCCCTCGGCCTGTCCAGCGCGGGCGCCGACGAGGTCTGACAGCCGGCCCGGGGTCTGGGCTGCTGTGGGGCAGGCCGACGAAAGGGCGAGGATGCCGGCGAGTGCGGTAGCGAGCGAAGCGCGGGGAAGCGACATGATCGAACTCCTGACGCGGCGAGGCCGCCGCTGTTGTCCCGACGGCAGCAGTAAATCACTAACGAGATGGTTAAGGGAGTCGCGTTCGCCGAGTGGCGCCCGCGCGTGAGCGCAAGGCGGACGTAAAACCGGCGATCAGGATTGGGGAAAGGCGGTGCGCCACTTCAAGGGAAGTGGCGCGAGTGACGGGGCTCGAACCCGCGACCTCCGGCGTGACAGGCCGGCACTCTAACCAACTGAGCTACACCCGCGTTTCCCGGCCGAAGCGCTGGTGCGCCGCGGCGAGGGGCGTCGTTTAGGCGGGGCCGCCTTCCGCTGTCAAGCGCGGTCCCGTACGAAATCGAGGATCATTTCGTCGCGACCCCCGGACCGGCCACCGCGGCCGCTTCGGGCGGGGCGACGGGGCCGGAGACGCCTCCGTCGATCGGGGGCTGGGCGGCGGTCGCGGGCGGCGGCGGTTCGTAATGCACGCCCACGCCCGGTCCAAGCGGCAGGTCCAGCGCCACCCACATGGCCACCATGGTCAGGCCCGCAACCAGGAAGGCGCCGGCGTACGGCAGCATGGTGGACATCAGGGAGCCGAGGCCGAACCTCGGATCCCAGCGCTGGGCGAAGGTCAGGATCAGCGGGAAATAGCTCATCAGGGGGGTGGCGATGTTGGTGACCGAATCGCCCATCCGGTAGCCCGCGGTGGTCATCTCGGGGCTGATGCCCAGCAGCATGAACATGGGCACGACGATCGGCGCCAAGGCCGACCACTTGGCGGAGGCGGAACCGACGAACAGATCGAAGAAGCAGGAAACCAGCACCACGCTGATCAGCAGCAGCGGAGCGGGCAGGGCGATCTGGCGCAGTTGCTCGGCGGCGTTGATGGCGAGGATCGGACCCAGCCCCGACCAGTTGAACATGGCCACGAAGTGGGCGGCGAAGAAGACGAGGACGAGGTAGGGCGCAAGCTGGACGATGCCTTCGCGCATCATGCGGACCAGATCGCGATGGCTGGCGACGCTGCCGGAGCCGACACCAAAGGCCGCGCCGGAGACGAAGAAGGTCAGGGCGAAGAAGGCGGCCAGCGACTTGTAGAGGGGGTTGAAGCGCTGCTGCGGGTCTGCGTCCGGATCGACGAAGGGCGAGCCGGGAAGGGCGGTGATCAGGGCCCAGAGGGCGATCATGCCGAGCACCGTCAGGCCCGAGTACATCAGCCCGCGCTTTTCGCCTGCGCTGAGAGGTGTCTTCTCATCCGTCGTGGGTGCGGTGGCGTCTGTTGGCTTCCATGCGCCGAGGCGGGGCTCGATGATCCGGTCGGTGATGAACCAGACGATCGGAGTGAAGACGATGACGACGCCGACAATGAAGAACCAGTTGCCCGCGATGTTCACCGAATAGGACGGATCGATCAGGTGGGCGGCCGGCTCTGTGATGCCCAGCAGCAGCGCGTCCTGCGCGCCCGGAAACAGGT
Organism: Brevundimonas sp. NPDC092305; assembly: GCF_044755415.1. NCBI lineage: Bacteria > Pseudomonadati > Pseudomonadota > Alphaproteobacteria > Caulobacterales > Caulobacteraceae > Brevundimonas > Brevundimonas sp. NPDC092305. The sequence goes on from NZ_JBIVQY010000001.1 coordinate 844,727, forward strand.
TGCCGGCATAGCCTCCGGAGACGGCCGCGAACCCTGCGGCGAGACCGGCGAGGGGGTGGCGTCCGGCGGCGGCGAACATGACGGCGGCGAGCGGGATGACCACGACATAGGCGGCGTCAGAGGCGTGGTGGGAGACCATGCCGGCGATGACGATGACCGGCGTCAGGATCACCCGGGGCGCATTCAGCAGCAGGCCGCGGATGGCGGCGGTAAACAGGCCGGCCCGCTCGGCCACCGAGGCGCCGTAGATGATGGTGACCACGATCCCCAGCGGCGGGAAGTCGGTCAGGGTCGACGGCATCCCGATGAAGAGCTGTTCCAGATTCTCGGGCGACAGCAGGCTTTTGGCCGCCAGCGTATCGCCGGTGACCGGGTTCACCGCCGACCAGCCCAGACCGGCGCCCACGAGGCTGAGAACGATCAGGGCGCCGATCAGCCACAGGAACAGGAAGACGGGATCCGGCAGGCGATTGCCGATGCGTTCGATCCCGTTCAGGACCTTTGTTCCAATGGCCATTCGCCCCTCCCGGACGTCTCACTCGAAGCCGGCCATAGGGCTTGAGCAGCGGTCCAGGCGCAAGGCGAGGAGAGTGCGACAGACTGTCCGGAGTGCTGCGAACCATTCGCAACAAAATCCTTTTGCGGCTTGGGTTTGAACGTCGAACGATCCGGGTCTAGAAAGCGCCGAATCCGCCCCTCCCACCCGGCGGACAGGGTCCCTTCCGGATGAATGCATTCCTGCTTGAATATCTGCCGATCGTGGTCTTTCTCGGGATCGCGGCGGTGCTCGGCCTCGGCTTCATGCTGGCGGCCTGGGTGCTGGCGCCGAAGAACCCCGACTCGGAAAAGCTGTCGGCCTATGAGTGCGGCTTCAACGCCTTCGACGATGCGCGGATGAAGTTCGACGTGCGGTTCTATCTGGTGTCGATCCTCTTCATCATCTTCGACCTTGAAGTCGCGTTCCTGTTCCCGTGGGCGGTGTCGATGTTCGACCTGCCGCAGGCGGGCATGGTCTTCGCCTTCTGGTCGATGATGGTGTTCCTCGGCGTGCTGACCGTCGGCTTCATCTACGAATGGAAGAAGGGCGCGCTCGAATGGGAGTGACGACCAACAATGTGCCGCTGATCGGCATGGGCAACTCCGGCGCATCGCCGGTGGGGCCGGGCGCGTCGTCGCCTGTCTCGTTTGGCATGGGCGCCCGCTCGACCGTCGAGGGTTACGACCCGGCGATCCACGACAAGTTCTTCGAGGCCGTGAACGCCGAGCTGGGCGAGCGTGGCTTCATCACCACCTCGCTGGACGACGTGATCAACTGGGCGCGCACCGGCTCGCTGATGTGGATGACGTTCGGTCTGGCCTGTTGCGCCGTGGAGATGATGCAGGCCTCGATGCCGCGCTTCGACATGGAGCGCTTCGGCATGGCTCCGCGCGCCAGCCCGCGTCAGTCGGACCTGATGATCGTGGCCGGCACCCTGACCAACAAGATGGCTCCGGCCCTGCGCAAGGTCTACGACCAGATGCCGGACCCGCGCTACGTCCTGTCGATGGGCAGCTGCGCCAACGGCGGCGGGTACTACCACTACAGTTACAGCGTCGTTCGCGGTTGCGACCGGGTCGTGCCGGTGGACGCCTATGTGCCCGGGTGCCCGCCGACGGCGGAGGCGCTGCTGTACGGGCTGCTGCAGCTGCAGAAGAAGATCCGCCGGACGGGGACCATCGACCGATGACCTCTCTGGTAAAGCAGCAGGAGCTCGAGACAGCCCTGACGCCGCTGGGCGCCGAGATGGTCGGCGCGCTGGGCGTGCAGGCGCAGGTGGCGTTCGGCGAGCTGACGCTTATCGCCGAGCGCGGCAAGATCGTGAACGTACTGACGGTGTTGAAGGATCGCTTCGGGTTCCAGCAGTTGCTGGACCTGTGCGGCGTGGACTTCCCGGATCGCGAGGAGCGGTTCGAGGTGGTCTATCACCTGCTCAGCCTGACGCGGAACGCGCGCATCCGGGTGAAGGTGACGACCGACGAGGTCCAGCCGGTGCCGAGCGTGGTTTCGGTCTTCCCGTGCGCCGACTGGTTCGAGCGCGAGGCGTTCGACATGTACGGCATGCTGTTCGAGGGACATCCCGATCTGCGCCGTCTGCTGACCGACTACGGTTTTCAGGGACATCCGCTGCGCAAGGACTTCCCGATGACCGGCTATGTCGAGGTCCGGTACGACGAGGAGCAGAAGCGGGTGGTCTATGAACCCGTCAAGCTGACGCAGGAGTTCCGCAACTTCGACTTCCTGTCGCCGTGGGAAGGCGCGGAGTATCCGGCCCCGGTGCTGCCGGGCGACGAGAAGGTGAAGTGATGGCGGACGGAACGAAAATCCCGGTCGTCGTCGGCGCCACCGACATCTTCGACGAGCCGCACGACGGCCGGACCGAGCACGCCCGCGCGCTGGACGACCGCAAGTTCACGATCAACTTCGGCCCGCAACACCCGGCCGCGCACGGCGTGCTGCGTCTGGTGCTGGAGCTGGACGGCGAGCTGGTCACCCGCGTTGATCCGCACATCGGCCTGCTGCATCGCGGCACCGAGAAGCTGATGGAGGCGCGGACGTATCTGCAGAACGTGCCGTATCTGGATCGACTAGACTACGTCGCGCCGATGAACCAGGAGCACGCCTTCTGTCTGGCGATCGAGAAGCTGCTGGGGATCGAGGTTCCGTACCGCGCCCAGCTGATCCGCGTCCTGTACTCGGAAATCGGCCGGATCCTGAGCCACCTGCTGAACGTGACGACCCAGGCCATGGACGTGGGCGCCCTGACGCCGCCGCTCTGGGGCTTCGAGGAGCGCGAGAAGCTGATGGTGTTCTATGAGCGCGCCTGCGGCGCTCGCCTCCACGCCAACTACTTCCGTCCGGGCGGCGTCCATCTGGACCTGCCGAATGATCTGATCGACGACATCGGCCGCTGGTGCCAGACCTTCCCCGCGGCGCTGAAGGACATCGAAAGCCTCGTCACCGAGAACCGCATCTTCAAGCAGCGCAACGTCGACATCGGCGTGGTGTCCAAGCAGGAGGCGCTGGACTGGGGCTTCACCGGCGTGATGATCCGCGGCTCGGACATCCCGTGGGACCTGCGCAAGTCGCAGCCGTACGAATGCTACGCCGAGCTGGAGTTCGACATCGCTGTCGGCAAGAACGGCGACTGCTGGGACCGCTACCTGTGCCGCATCGAGGAGATGAAGCAATCAGTGCGGATCATGGAGCAGTGCATCCACAAGCTGCGCAACTGCCCCGGCGAGCCGGTGATGGTCGAGGACAACAAGATCGTCCCCCCCAAGCGCGGTGAGATGAAGCGGTCGATGGAAGCGCTGATTCACCACTTCAAACTGTACACCGAGGGCTTCAAGACGCCTGAGGGCGAGGTCTACGCCTCGGTCGAGGCGCCCAAGGGCGAGTTCGGAATCTATCTGGTGTCGGACGGCACCAACAAACCGTACCGCGTGAAGATCTCGGCGCCGGGCTTCCGCTCGCTGCAGGCGATGGACTGGATGAACCGCGGCCACATGCTGGCCGACGTGAGCGCCATCCTCGGCTCGCTCGACATCGTTTTCGGAGAAGTGGACCGATGAGCGTTCGTCGTCTCGCCAAGGAACAGCCGGCCTCGTTCGCCTTCTCGAAGGCGACGAAGACAAAGGCCGACTGGTGGATCGCCAAATATCCGGACAACCGCAGCCAGTCGGCCGTGATCCCGATCCTGTGGCTGGTTCAGAAGCAGGAAGGCTGGGTGTCCGAACCGGCGATCCGCGCGATCGCCGAGCTGCTGGGCATGCCCTACATCCGGGTGCTGGAAGTCGCGACCTTCTACACGATGTTCCAGCTCGAACCCGTTGGAACCGTGGCGCATTTTCAGGTCTGCGGAACGACGCCCTGCATGCTGCGCGGGTCCAATGACCTGATGGCTGTCTGCAAGTCGCGGATCGGCCACAAGCATACGGTCAGCGCCGACGGTCGCTTCAGCTGGGAAGAGGTCGAGTGCATGGGCGCCTGCGCCAACGCGCCTATGGCCGCCATCAACGACTACTACTTCGAGGACCTGACGGCCGACACGCTGAACCAGATCATCGACGACTTCGCGGCGGGCAAGACGCCCAGGCCGGGAACCCGCGTCGATCGCGTCAGCTCAGCTCCGGAAGGCGGTGCGCTGACCCTGACCGATCCGAAGCTGTACGACGGCTCGGCGGCGAAGAAGATCAAGTCGCTGCCGAACTCGAAGCCGGTGCCCGCATGAGCGCGCCGGATCTCGAAACCGAAGAGGGCCGCGCGGCCTACCGCAAGGAACTGCGCCGCGTCGGCTGGCCGATCCGCTGGGGCGGGCTGGCGTTCATCACGCTGGGCGCCGGGCTGGCGCTGGGCTCGCGCTACGGGACGTGGGGCCTGAGCAACGAGGCGCTGCCGTTCGCCTACGGCTCGCTGGCTCTGGGCTGGGCGATGGTTCTTGCCGCGATCTATATCCGCACGCAGCACCACAAACGCCGTCTGCGGGAGGGGCTGTAGATGGCGGAGAAGAAAGCGCCGTCCGTCGGCCGCCTGTTCGTTCAGATGGGCGTCTTCGACGCCGTCATCGGAGCGGTTCTGCTCGTGCTCGGGCTTGCCGGAGTGCTGGGCGAGGGGCTCGAGGTCGTGACGATTCTCGGCGGCGTGATGGTGCTGGCGGGGGCCGTACTGTTCGTTCTCGGGCGTCGAAAACTGAGGCAGGAAGAGAACCTGCGCGGAGATCTGAACTGACCATGGTCGGCATCCTCGAAGACAAGGACCGGATCTTCCTCAACCTCTACGGCCTCCAGGACTGGACGCTGGAGGGGGCGAAGAGCCGTGGGGCGTGGAACGCCACCAAGGACATGCTCGACCTCGGTCGGGACTGGATCATCAACAACGTCAAGAACTCGGGCCTGCGCGGACGCGGCGGCGCGGGCTTCTCGACGGGTCTGAAGTGGTCCTTTATGCCAAAGGAAGTGAAGGATCGTCCTCACTACCTGGTGGTCAACGCCGACGAATCCGAGCCCGGGACCGCCAAGGACCGGGAGATCATGCGCCACGATCCGCAGTTGCTGATCGAAGGCTGTCTGATCGCCAGCTTCGCGATGCAGGCGCACGCCTGTTACATCTATCTGCGCGGTGAATATGTGCTCGAGCGCGAGCGCATGGAGGCGGCGGTCAAGCAGGCTTACGAAGCCAAGCTGATCGGCAAGAACAACGTCCACGGCTGGGACTTCGACGTCTACATCCACCACGGCGCCGGCGCCTACATCTGTGGTGAAGAGACGGCCCTGCTGGAGTCGCTGGAAGGCAAGAAGGGCCAGCCCCGTCTGAAGCCGCCGTTCCCGGCCGGCGCGGGCCTGTACGGCTGCCCGACCACGGTGAACAACGTCGAGTCGATCGCGGTCGTCGGCACCATCCTGCGTCGCGGGGCCGAGTGGTTCGCGGGCTTCGGCCGGCCGAACAACACGGGCACCAAGCTGATGACCATCAGCGGCCACGTGAACCGGCCGTGCAATGTCGAAGAGGCGATGTCGATCCCGCTGAAGCAGCTGCTGGAAGAGCACTGCGGCGGCGTGCGCGGCGGCTGGGACAATCTGAAGGCGGTGATCCCGGGCGGATCGTCCGTGCCCCTGATCACGCGCGAGATGTCCGAGACGGCGCTGATGGATTTCGACTCCCTGCGCGACATGCGCTCGGGTCTGGGCACGGCGGCGGTGATCGTGATGGACCAGTCGACCGATCTGGTGAAGGCGATCGCCCGCATCAGCTATTTCTACAAGCACGAGAGCTGCGGCCAGTGCACGCCGTGCCGCGAGGGCACCGGCTGGATGTGGCGCGTGCTGGAGCGGATGGCGATCGGCGAGGCCGACCCGTCCGAGATCGACATGCTGCTGGAGGTCTCGACCCAGATCGAGGGCCACACCATCTGCGCGCTGGGCGACGCCGCGGCGTGGCCGGTGCAGGGCCTGATCCGGCACTTCCGTCACGAGATCGAGGACCGCATCTCGCAATACCGCAGCCGCCGCGCGAACTTCGCCGGCCACGCGATCGCGGCGGAGTGACGATGAGCCGTATCGCCGTCCTGACGCTGGCCTCCCTGACCCTCGCCGCCTGCGGCGAGCGGGCGGACACGGCTGCGCCGACCCCGGCGGAGAAGGTCTCGGCCGCCCCGGTGAAGTCGGATGCACAGGCCCAGGCGCCGATCGCGCTGACGGCCGGGCAGCTGCGGCAGATATGCCGCGCGGGCCTGGCCAACATTCACGGACAGGCGCTGTCGGCGATGCAGATCGACGGTCTGGAAGGTCAGGTCGTCAACGCCTCCTGGCCCGCGCCGGTCGACGGCGGACGGCGCCGGGCCCAATGCCGCGTCGAAGGCGAGGTCGTGACCTGGAAGCCCTCGGACGCCAAAAATCCCGAAGAGGACCGGTGGATGAACACCGCCGCCGATCCCGTGACCCGCTTCGCTCTCGACGGCGATCAGGTCACCATCACCACGACGCTCCCGGATGGGACGACCGCCACGGAAGAGTACGCCGTGGCCGCTGAGCAAGAGGCCCGCTGATGCCCGTCGCCAAGGTCAACGGCGTAGAAACCGAGTTCCAGCCGGGCATGACCGTGCTGCAGGTCGCCGAACAGGCCGGCCATGAGATTCCGCGTTTCTGCTATCACGAGCGGCTGTCGATCGCCGGCAACTGCCGCATGTGCCTGGTCGAGGTGAAGCCCGGACCGCCCAAGCCGCAGGCCAGCTGCGCCCTGCCGGCCGCCGAGGGCCAGGAGATCTTCACCGACACGCCGATGGTCAAGAAGGCGCGCGAAGGGGTGATGGAGTTCCTGCTCATCAACCACCCGCTCGACTGCCCGATCTGTGACCAGGGCGGCGAATGCGACCTGCAGGACCAGGCCATGGGCTATGGCCGCGACGGCTCGCGCTACGCCGAGAACAAGCGGGCGGTCGAAGAAAAGAACATGGGTCCGACGGTGAAGACCTTCATGACGCGGTGCATTCAGTGCACCCGTTGTGTCCGCTTCATCACCGAGGTGGCGGGCGTGCCCGACATCGGCATGATCTCGCGCGGCGAGGACGCCGAGATCACCACCTATCTCGAGAAGAACATCGACAGCGAGCTGTCGGGCAACGTGAACGATCTGTGCCCGGTGGGCGCGCTGACCCACCGCCCGTGGCAGTATCACTACCGCCCGTGGGAGCTGAAGAAGACAGAGACCATCGACGTCATGGACGCGCTGGGCTCCAACATCCGCGCCGACGCCAAGGGCGCCGAGGTGATGCGCGTGCTGCCGCGGGTCCACGAGGGCATCAACGAGGAATGGCTGTCCGACGTCAGCCGCTATGCGGTCGACGGTCTGCAGGCGCGCCGGCTTGATCGCCCCTATGTGCGTGGCGAGGATGGCAAGCTGCATGTCGCGTCGTGGGATGAGGCGCTGGGCGCCGTGGCCGCGAAGCTGACCGCCGCGAAGCCCGAGAAGATCGGCGTGGTCGCCGGTGACCTGCAGGACGCAGAGTCGATGAAGGCGGCGTTGGACCTGTTCCGCGCGCTGGGCTCGGCCAACACGGATTGCCGTCAGGACGGCTCGACGCTGGGCTACGGTCCGCGCGAAGGCTGGCTGTTCAACAGCGGTCTGGCCGGGATCGAGAACGCGGATGCGGTGCTGATCGTCGGCGCCAATCCGCGCGTCGAGGCGCCGCTTCTGAACGCGCGCCTGCGCAAGATCTGGCTGTCGGGCAAGGCCGAGATCGGCCTGATCGGCGAGCAGGCGGCCCTGACGTTCGACTATGCGTATCTGGGCGCGGGCTCACAGACGGTCGGCAAGCTGCCAAAGGAGGCGATGGACTTCCTGACCAGGGCCGAGCGGCCGGCGATCATCGTCGGCGCTGGCGCTGTCTCGGGCGCCAACGGACCGGCGGTGCTGAACGCGCTGGGCGCGCTGGCGAAGAAGGTCGGCGTCGTGACCGAGGGCTGGAACGGCTTCAACGTGCTGCACAGCGCCGCGTCGCGGGTCGGTGGTCTCGACATGGGCTTCGTCCCCGGCGAAGGCGGTCTGAGCGCTGTCGACATGGTCAAGAAGGGCGCGCTGGACGTGCTGTTCCTGCTGGGCGCCGACGAGATCGACGCCTCGGCGACCAAGGCCTTCAAGGTCTATCTGGGCAGCCACGGCGATCGCGGCGCGCACGGCGCGGATGTGATCCTGCCGGGCGCGGCCTATACCGAGAAGGATGGCCTGTACGTCAACACCGAGGGCCGGGTGCAGATGGCCGAACGGGTCGTGTTCCCCAAGGGTCAGGCCAAGGAAGACTGGGCCATCCTGCGGGCGCTGTCGGCCAAGGTCGGTCAGACGCTGCCGTATGACTCGCTGTCGCAACTGCGGGCGAAGCTGATGGCGGATCACCCGACCTTCGGCCGCATCGACTATGTGCCGACGCCGGCGGCGTTCGACGTGGCCGCGTTGGGCCGGAAGGGCGACGTGGGCGACACCGCATTCAGTTCGCCCGTCCGCGACCCGTATCTCAACAACCCGATCACGCGCGCCAGCGCGACGATGGCCGAGCTGTCCGCCCAGCGGATCGCCCCGGTCGCGATGGCGGCGGAATAACCGATGACGATCTCGGAATTATTCTGGGTATCAATAGGGGGCTGGGCCGTCAGCGGCGCCATGCTTATCGCCGTGCGTGTGCTTATAGGTCGTCGTCTCGACGGACTGAGAGCGGCCGGAGTTTCGGCGCCGTTCAAGGTTTTCGGATGGGGACCCAACCTCGCCGAGAAGTTTGCTTTCTTCTACGGCGGTTTCCTCAAGATGCGAGATCCTGAAGTGACGCGTCTGATGGTGGGATACTGGATGTTGGTTCTGGTTCAGTGCGCCTTCGTCGTGGCGTTCATGCTGGCCGTGACCGCGTGGTTCATGAGCGCTGGACAATGACTGAAATGCCATCCTTCTGGACCACTCCTCTTGGCTGGACGCTCGTCACCATCGGCGGGATCCTGCTCGTCACCGTCGGGATCCTGATCTCGCTCGCCTTCCTGCTGCTGGCGGACCGGAAGATCTGGGCCGGCGTGCAGATGCGCAAAGGCCCGAACGTCGTCGGGCCGTTCGGCCTGCTTCAGTCGTTCGCGGACTTCTTCAAGTTCGTGCTGAAGGAGATCGTCGTGCCGGCGGGCGCCGACAAGGTCGTCTTCCTGCTGGCGCCGCTGCTGACCTTCATCCTCGCCTTCATCGCCTGGGCGGCCATTCCATTCGCGCCGGGCTGGGTCATTTCCGACCTGAACGTCGGCATCCTGTACATCTTCGCCATCTCGAGCCTCGGCGTTTACGGCATCATCATGGGCGGCTGGGCTTCGAACTCGAAGTATCCGTTCCTCGGTTCGCTGCGGTCGGCGGCGCAGATGGTGTCCTATGAGGTCTCCATCGGTCTGGTGATCATCAACGTGATCCTGCTGGCCGGGACGATGAACCTGACATCGATCGTCGAGCAGCAGCAGGGCTGGTTCTGGAACTGGTTCGCCTTTGGCGGCGGGGCAGGGACCTGGCCGACGATCATCGTGATGATCCCGATGGCCGTGATCTTCTTCGTCTCTGCGCTGGCCGAGACCAACCGCCCGCCTTTCGACCTGCCTGAGGCGGAGTCGGAGCTCGTGGCCGGCTATCAGGTCGAGTACAGCTCGACCCCGTATCTGCTGTTCATGATCGGCGAGTACGCCAACATCGTCTTCATGTGCGCCATGATCAGCCTGCTGTTCTTCGGCGGCTGGAACCCGGGCTTCCCGATCGACTTCACCGCCAGCTGGCCTGAGTTCTGGGTCAATTTCCTGCTGCTGCTGGTTTTCTGCGCCAAGATCGTCGTGGCCTTCTTCATGATCGCGCTCGTGAAGGCCTTCGTGCCCCGCTATCGGTACGACCAGCTGATGCGTCTGGGCTGGAAGATCTTCCTGCCGACCTCCCTGGTCTGCGTGGTCTTCGTCGCCGCCTGGCGCGTGTTCGCGGTGGGTGCATGATCCGCACGCTCGCCCTTTCCGGTCTGATGCTCGCGGCCCTCGGCGCCGGCGGCTGCACCATGATCTTCCGGCCGATCGAGCCGGAGGTGCGCTCGCCTATGGGCGAGTTCGACCGGGCCGAGGCGTCGCGGACGCGCGAGGATCGCAACCACCCCGCCTGCCGGGACCAGCGCAGCGAGCGCGATGACCAGCCCGAAGGCTGCAAGATCGTCGTCAGGAGGGGCCGATGATCCGTTTCGTCGCCGTCGCCCTGACGTGCGCGACCGCTGCGGCTTGCGCGCCCCAGCCCTACGAATCCCTGCCGACCTCGCCCGTTCAGTGGGAGCGGCGGCAGGAGCGGATCCAGCGCGAGGAGACCGAGCGTCTCAACCGCTGCAACGCGATGAACAAGGAAAGCGAGCGCTACGCTCGTGAGTGCCAGCGTCCCGGAGGCGCGACCCAATGATCAACCGTCTTGTCCAGGCCGCGAAGGGCGCGCTGCTGATCGATGCGATCGGCGCGATCGGCCTGTCGTTCAAATACATGGCCCGTCCGAAGATGACGGTGAACTATCCGTTCGAGCGGAACCCGCAGTCGCCGCGCTTCCGTGGCGAGCATGCGCTGCGCCGCTATCCGAACGGCGAGGAACGTTGCATCGCCTGCAAGCTGTGCGAGGCCATCTGCCCGGCGCAGGCCATCACCATCGAAGCGGAACCCCGCGCCGACGGCAGCCGCCGCACGACCCGCTACGACATCGATATGGTCAAATGCATCTACTGCGGCCTGTGCCAGGAGGCCTGCCCGGTGGACGCCATCGTGGAGGGCCCCAACTCGGAGTTCACCACGGAGACCCGCGAGGAACTGCTCTACGACAAGGATCGTCTGCTGGCGAACGGCGACCGCTGGGAACGGCTGATCGCCAAGAATCTGGAACTCGACGCGCCTTACCGTTAAGGCGCAGACGCGAAACGGGGAGGGCGATTCCGGGAGGGGTCGTCGCCCATAAAACCGAAAGGGGCTCTGGCCTCCGATGTTGCAAGGCATTGCCTTCTATGTGCTGGCGACGGTCGCGGTTCTCGCGGCCCTGCTGGTCGTGACCGCGAAAAACCCGGTGCACAGCGTGCTCTGGCTGATCCTGGCCTTCTTCTCGTCGGCGGGGCTGTTCGTCCTGCTGGGCGCGGAGTTCCTGGCGATGCTGCTGGTCGTCGTCTACGTCGGCGCCGTCGCGGTGCTGTTCCTCTTCGTCGTCATGATGCTCGACGTCGACTTCGTGAAGCTGCGCGAGGGCTACGCCCGCTACCTGCCGCTGGCGATGATCGTGGCGGGCGTGTTGCTGGCCGAGATGATCATCATTTCGCTGACCGTCGCTTCGGGCGGCGCTGCCTCGGATACGACGGGGCCGATGGTCGCCACCGCGGACGCCTCTAACGTCGAGACGATCGGCCGGGTGCTCTACACGGACTACGTCTACATCTTCCAGGCGGCGGGGATCGTGCTGCTGATTGCGATGATCGGCGCCATCGTCCTGACCCTGCGCCACAAGCCCAACATCAAGCGTCAGAACGTCGCCGATCAGGTCGGTCGCGACGCGAAGACGGCGATGGAAGTAAAGTCGGTCACGACCGGCGCCGGCGTCACCCCGGAGGATCTGGTCTGATGGTCGTCACCCTGCAGCACTATCTGGCGGTCGCCGCCATCCTGTTCACGATCGGCGTCTTCGGCATCTTCGTGAACCGCAAGAACGTCATCATCATCCTGATGTCGGTCGAGCTGATCCTGCTGGCCGTGAACATCAACTTCGTCGCCTTCTCCAGCTACCTGAACGATGTGTCGGGGCAGGTGATGGCGATGTTCGTGCTGACGGTCGCCGCAGCCGAGGCCGCCGTCGGTCTGGCCATTCTGGTGACCTTCTTCCGTAACCGCGGCGATATCGCGGTCGACGACGCCTCGGTGATGAAGGGCTGACCGTGGATATCCAGCTTCTCGTCACTCTCGGCGTCTTCGCCCCGCTGCTGGGCGCAACCATCGTCGGCCTGTCGGGCCGGCGGCTTGGCAACGTCGTCTCGCAGGCCATCACGACCGGTCTGCTGTTCTTCTCGTGCGTCATCGCCTGGATCGTGTTCAGCCAGTGGACCTGGGGGCATATGGAGGCCTTCACCCTGACGCTGGCGCCGTTCATCCACGTCGGCGACTTCGTCTCCAACTGGTCGATCCGCATCGACGCCCTGTCGGCGACCATGCTGGTGGTCGTGACCAGCGTCTCGTCGCTCGTGCACCTCTATTCGTGGGGGTACATGGCCGAGGATCCGGACAAGCCCCGGTTCTTCGCCTACCTCTCGCTCTTCACCTTCGCCATGCTGGCGCTGGTGACCGCCGCCGACTTCATGCAGCTGTTCTTCGGCTGGGAAGGAGTGGGGCTGGCGTCCTATCTGCTGATCGGTTTCTGGTACAAGAAGCCCACGGCCAGCGCCGCCGCCATCAAGGCCTTCGTGGTCAACCGGGTCGGCGACTTCGGCTTCGCGCTGGGCATCTTCACCGTCTTCTGGATGTTCGGCACGATCCAGTTCGCCGAGCTGTTCCCGATGATCTCGACCTGGGAAGGTCGCGGCTGGGAGTTCCTGGGGCACACCTGGTCGGCGCTCGATCTGGCGGCCTTCCTGTTGTTCATCGGCGCCATGGGCAAGTCGGCCCAGTTCTTCCTGCACACCTGGCTTCCGGACGCGATGGAAGGCCCGACGCCGGTGTCGGCCCTGATCCACGCGGCGACCATGGTCACCGCCGGCGTCTACATGGTCTGCCTGCTGAGCCCGATCTTCGAGTATGCGCCAGTCGCCTCGATGATCGTCGCCATCATCGGCGCGGTGACGGCCCTGTTCGCCGCGACCGTGGGTCTGGCGCAGAATGACATCAAGCGGGTGATCGCCTATTCGACCTGTTCGCAGCTGGGCTACATGTTCTTCGCGGCGGGCGTCGGCGCCTATCAGGCTGCCATGTTCCACCTGTTCACGCACGCCTTCTTCAAGGCCCTGCTGTTCCTCGGCGCCGGCTCGGTGATCCACGGGATGCATCACGAGCAGGACATGCGGAAGATGGGCGGGCTGTGGAAGCTGCTGCCGATCACCTATGCCGTCATGACCATCGGCACGATCGCGATCACCGGTCTGGGCATCCCCGGCATCGGCGGTCTGGCGGGCTTCTATTCCAAGGACATCGTGATCGAGAGCGCCTTCGCGGCCGCAGCTTCGAACCACTCGCCGGCCGGTCTCTTCGCCTTCTTCGTCGGCATCTTCGCCGCCGGCCTGACCGCCTACTATTCGTGGCGGCTGGTGTTCATGACCTTCCACAACAAGCCGGTGTGGAAGGACGAGCATCACGACGATCACGCGCATGACGACCATGCCTCGCACGCCCAGCTGGAAACGCACTCCGAGCCGGTCGCTGACAACCATGCCGACGACGGCCACGCCCACGACGATCATCATCACCACGGCCCGCTGAAGCCGCACGAGAGCCCGTGGGTCATGCTCGTGCCGCTGCTGGCGCTGTCGGTCGGCGCGATCGCGGCGGGCTTTGTGTTCGAGCCGTTCTTCACCGGTCACCACGAGCACGAGTTCTGGCGCGGGGCGATCTTCACCGGAGAGCACAACCACGTCCTGCACGAAGCGCATGGCGTTCCGACCTGGGTGAAGTGGTCGCCGCTGATCCTGACGCTGATCGGGACCTTCGTCGCCTTCTGGCTCTATGTCGTGAAGGAAGGCATGGCGCGCCGGATGGCCGAGCGCGGCGGGCTGGTGCACGCCTTCCTGTACAACAAGTGGTACTTCGACGAGCTGTACCAGTTCGTCTTCGTCCGCGGAGCCAAGGGACTGGGCGACCTGTTCTGGAAGGTCGGCGACGTGAAGATCATCGACGGCGGCGGGCCGAACGGCATGGCCTGGTTGTCGCGCAAGTTCGCCGGGGGCCTGTCGTGGTTCCAATCCGGCTATGTCTACTTCTATGCGTTCGTGATGCTGCTCGGCCTTGCTGGCTTCCTCGCCTTCGCGCTCTCGGCCTGGGGAGCCTGAGATGATCCCCATGATCCTGAGCGTCGTCACCTTCCTGCCCCTCGTCGGGGCGGCCCTGATCCTGATCGCGCGTTTCGCCAACAAGGCCGGCGCCGACAACGCTGCGCGCTGGATCGCGCTGGGCACCACCCTTGCGACCCTCGCGATCTCGGTCGTGCTGGTCGCGGGCTTCGATGCCTCGAACCCGGGCTATCAGTTCGTCGAGCGGTTCAACTGGTTCGCGGGCGCCCAGTACCATCTGGGCGTGGACGGGATCTCGATCCTGTTCGTGCTGCTGACCGCCTTCCTGCTGCCGATCTGCATCGTGGCCAGCTGGAAGACGATCAACGAGCGCGTCGTCGACTACATGATCGCCTTCCTGGTGCTGGAGACGCTGGTCATCGGCGTGTTCACCGCGCTGGACCTGTTCCTGTTCTACATCTTCTTCGAAGGCACCCTGGTGCCGATGTTCATCATCATCGGCGTGTGGGGCGGGGCGAACCGGATCTACGCGGCGTACAAGTTCTTCCTCTACACCCTGCTGGGATCGGTGCTGATGCTGCTGGCCATGCTGTGGATGTGGCATGCGGCCGGCACGACCAGCATTCCGGCGCTGAAGGAGTTCGACTTCCCCGCCTACGCCCAGCCTCTGCTCTGGCTGGCCTTCTTCGCCTCGTTCGCGGTGAAGATGCCTATGTGGCCGGTGCACACCTGGTTGCCGGACGCCCACGTGCAGGCGCCGACGGCGGGCTCGGTCATTCTGGCGGGCATCCTGCTGAAGCTGGGCGGCTACGGCTTCCTGCTGTTCAACCTGCCCATGTTCCCGCTGGCCTCGCAGCAGTTCGCGCCGCTGGTGTTCACGCTCTCGGCCATCGCGATCGTCTACACCTCGCTGGTCGCCTTCCGTCAGACCGACATCAAGAAGCTGATCGCCTATTCGTCGGTCGCCCACATGGGCTTCGTGACCATGGGCATCTTCGCCGGCAATGATCAGGGCGTGCAGGGCGCGGTCTTCCAGATGCTGAGCCACGGCCTGATCTCGGGCGCGCTCTTCCTCTGCGTCGGCGTGGTCTACGACCGGATGCACACCCGCGAGATCGCCTTCTACGGCGGACTGACCAGCCGGATGCCGTGGTTCGCGGCCATCTTCCTGATGTTCACCATGGCCAACGTCGGTCTGCCGGGAACGTCTGGCTTCATCGGCGAGATCCTGACCATGACCGGCATCTATCAGGTGTCGACCTGGACGGCCTTCTTCGCCGCTTCGGGCGTGATCTTCTCGGCGGTCTACGCGCTGACGCTGTACCGCAACGTCATGTTCGGCGAGATCACCAATCCGGCGCTGAAGACGATCACGGACGTCGACAGGCGCGAGCTGCTGATCTTCACGCCGCTGATCATCGGCACCCTGCTGCTGGGCGTTCAGCCCGGTCTGGTGCTGGACTACACGAACGCCTCCGTTCACGCCCTGACGTCCGCCTATCAACTCGCGATCGGTGGCTGAGACCATGATGCCTGATCTGATTTCCGCCCTCCAACTCTCCGCTCCGGAGATCGCTCTCGCGGTCGGCGGTCTGGTTCTGCTGATGGTCGGCGCCTTCTCGGGCGAGAAGAGCGCGAACGTCGTGTCGTGGCTGTCGATCGCCCTGCTGATCGGCGCGACGGCGCTGGCCGTGACCGGTCCGCTGGGGCGGGCGTTCAACGGCGCCTATGTGGCCGATCCGCTGGCGGTGTACGGCAAGGCCGTGATCTTCCTGTCCAGCGCCGTGGCCATCGTGCTGGGCAACGGCTGGATGGGCCGGACCAGGATCGCGCGCTTCGAGTTCCCGATCCTGATCGTGCTGGCCTCGGCCGGCATGGGCATGATGGCGTCCTCGGGCGATCTGATCAGCCTGTACGTCGGTATCGAGCTGCATTCGCTGGCCCTGTATGTGCTGGCGGCCTTCCATCGCGACGACCTGAAGGCGTCGGAAGCGGGCCTGAAGTATTTCGTGCTGGGCGCGCTGTCGTCCGGCCTGCTGCTGTACGGCGCCAGCCTGATCTACGGCTTCGCCGGCTCGATGCGCTTTGACGAGATCGCAGCCTATGCGACCGCCAACCCGTCGCCGGGTCTGATCTTCGGTCTGGTGTTCCTGATCTGCGGACTGGCGTTCAAGGTCTCGGCCGCGCCGTTCCACATGTGGACGCCCGACGTCTACGAAGGCGCGCCGACGCCGGTCGTGTCGCTGTTCGCCACGGCGCCCAAGGTGGCGGCCATGGTGCTGATCGCCCGCGTGCTGGATGGGGCCTTCATCGGCTCGCACGACCAGTGGGCGCAGGTGCTGGTCCTGATCTCGCTGATCAGCTTCGCGGTCGGCGCGTTCGGGGGGCTGGCCCAGAAAGACATCCAGCGCCTGCTGGCCTATTCGTCGATCGCCAACATCGGCTACGCCCTGCTGGGCATCGCGGCCGGGACGGCGCTGGGCGTGCAGTCGATGCTGCTGTTCATGACCCTGTACGTCGTCGACCAGTTCGGCTTCTTCGCCATTCTGCTGTCGCTCAGCCGCAAGGGTCGTCCGATCCGCAAGATCGCCGATCTGGCGGGCCTGCGTAAGGACCGGCCGGTGATGGCGCTGGCGCTGACCGTGCTGTCGCTGTCGGTGCTGGGGATGCCGCCGCTGTCGGGCTTCTGGGGCAAGTGGGCTGTGTTCGGCGCCGCTGCTGACGCCGGCTACTGGATGGTCGGCGCCGCCGGTCTGGTCGCCTCGGTCGTGGCGGGCTTCTACTATCTGCGCATCATCAAGGTCATGTGGTTCGACCCGGCGCCCGAAGGGACCGAGGCCACCGATCCGTCGCCGGTCGAGGCCAAGACCATCGCGATCGCTTCGGCCCTGTTCGCCTTCCCGCTGGTGATGGTCGCTCTGGTCTGGCTGGAGCCGTTCGCGAAGGCGGCGGCGGTTGGATACGGGGCGGGGTAGGTGGCCTCGGCCGCGCCCGTCCTGCTGCTCGACCAGACCGATTCCACGAACGCGGAGGCCCGGCGACGGGCGGCGGCCGGCGAGACCGGCCCGCTGTGGATCGTGGCGCGGGCGCAGACCGCGGGACGCGGGCGACGCGGTCGCAACTGGGAAAGCGACGACGGCAACCTGTTCGCCACCCTGCTGCATGTGACCCGCAAGGAACCGGCCGAGGCGGCGCAGGTGACCTTCGTCGCCGCGCTGGCGGTGGCCGACCTGCTGGATACTTACGCGCCGCCGTCGATTGTGACGATCAAATGGCCCAATGACGTGATGCTGGCGGGCCAGAAGGCCTCAGGCGTGCTGGTCGAGAGCGGTCAGCATCCGTCGGGCGGCCTGTGGCTGGCGGTCGGGATCGGCGTCAATCTGGCCCATGCGCCGGTCGGTACCGAGCGGCCGGCGACGGCTCTGGCGCAGCACCTCCGCGGCGACATCAGTGCGCCGCCGAAGGTCGACGCGGCCGCGGCCGTGCTGGCCCGGGCCTTCGCTGTCTGGATGGAACGTTGGGAGACCTTGGGGTTCCAGCCGGTTCTCGACGCCTGGATCGCCCGCGCCCACGGGCTGGACGGTCCGGCTGTGGCCCGTCTGGGGCTCGAGACCGTCGAGGGCCGCGCCGAAGGCGTGGCGGCGGACGGGGCGCTGAAGCTGCGGCTGGCGGATGGCTCGCTGCGGCTGATCTCGGCGGGAGATGTGTTCTTCGGGGAGACGTCCTGATGCTGCTGGCGATCGAGCAGGGCAACACCAACACGCTGTTCGCGGTCCACGACGGCGCGGACTGGATCGCCCAGTGGCGGACCTCGACCGAGGCCAGCCGGACGGCGGACGAATATGCGGTGTGGCTGACGCAGCTGCTGGCCATGCGGGGTCTGTCGATCAGCCAGCTGGACGGCTGCATCATCTCCAGCGTGGTGCCGCAGTCGATCTTCAACCTGCGAAACCTGTCGCGTCGCTATCTTTCGGTCGAGCCGCTGGTCATCGGCGACAATGTCGAGCTGGGCATTCCGGTGCGGATACTCAAGCCGAGCGAGGCGGGCGCCGACCGGCTGGTGAACGCCATCGGCGCGCATCTGGTCTATCCCGGCGACCTGATCGTCATCGACAGCGGCACGGCCACGACCTTCGACATCGTGGCGGCGGACGGGGCGTTTGAGGGCGGCGTCATCGCGCCCGGCGTCAACCTGTCGCTGCAGGCCCTGCACGAGGCCGCCGCAATGTTGCCCCGCATCGCGATACAGAAGCCGGACAAGGTGATCGGCAAGGACACGGTGTCCAACATGCAGTCCGGCGTCTTCTGGGGCTACATCGCCCTGATCGAGGGGCTGGTCGCGCGCATCAAGGCGGAGTGGGGAAAGCCCATGACCGTCATCGGCACCGGCGGCGTCGCCAGCCTGTTCGAGGGCGCCACAACATCAATCGACCGGTTTGATCCGGACCTGACTATCCGCGGCCTGCTCGAAATCTGGCGGCGGAACACCCACATCAAGG
Source organism: Brevundimonas sp. NPDC092305 (assembly GCF_044755415.1). NCBI lineage: Bacteria > Pseudomonadati > Pseudomonadota > Alphaproteobacteria > Caulobacterales > Caulobacteraceae > Brevundimonas > Brevundimonas sp. NPDC092305. The sequence goes on from NZ_JBIVQY010000001.1 coordinate 863,259, forward strand.
ACATATGAAAAACAATCCCAACGACGAACTCGTCTTCGTCCCGCTCGGCGGGTCGGGCGAGATCGGAATGAATCTGAACGTCTACGGCTACGGGCCCGAGGCGAACCGCGAGTATCTGATCGTCGACGTCGGCGTGACCTTCGGCGACCTGTCGACGCCCGGCGTGGACGTGATCGTGCCTGATCCCGAGTTTCTGGACGGCGAAAACATCCGCGGCATCGTGCTGACACACGCGCACGAGGACCATATCGGCGCGCTGGGCTGGCTGTGGACGCGCATCAAGGCGCCGATCTATGCGACGCCGTTCACCGCCTTCCTGATCCGCGAGAAGCTGCGCGAGGCGGGCATTCTGGATCAGGTGAAGATCCATGAGGTGCCGCTGGGCGGGACGATCGATCTGGGTCCGTTCCAGGTGACGATGATCACCATGACCCACTCGATCGCCGAGCCAAATGCGCTGGCGATCAAGACGCCCCTAGGTACCGTGTTCCACACGGGCGACTGGAAGCTGGATCCTACGCCAGTGATCGGCAAGCCGACCGATATCGCCGCCATCACAAAGCTGGGCGACGAAGGCCTGCTGGCCATGGTCTGCGACTCGACCAACGTCTTCGTCGAGGGACAGGCGGGGTCGGAACTGGACGCGCAGGCGGGGCTGATCGACCTGATCGGCAGCCTGAAGACCGGCCGGATCGCGGTCGGCTGCTTCGCCTCGAATGTCGCGCGGATGGTCAGCGTGATGAAGGCCGCGCATGCGGCCGGGCGGCGCGTGGCGCTGGCGGGCCGGTCGATGCACCGGATCACAGCGGCGGCGAAGCACGTCGGCCTGTTCGACGAGACCCAGCGCATCCTGTCCGAGGAAGAAGCCCGCGTATGGCCGGCGGACGAAATTCTGTATCTCTGCACCGGCAGCCAAGGCGAGGATCGTGCGGCCCTGTCGCGCGCCTCGCACGGCACCCACCCGGTGATCAAGCTGGGTCTGGGCGACCACTGCATCTTCTCGTCGCGGGTCATTCCGGGCAACGAGTTGGCCATCGCCGGTCTGCAGGACCGTCTCGCGGATCGCGGGGTGCGGCTTTACACCGAGAAGGACCATCCTCACGTCCACGTCTCGGGCCACCCCTGCCGTGACGAGATGAAGCAGATGTACGCCTGGGCGCGCCCGAAGATCGCGGTGCCGACCCACGGTATGCGCCGCCATCTGGCGGAGCACGCCAACATGGCGAAGGATCTCGGCGTCGCCGAACAGGTCACGCCGCGCAACGGCGACATGGTGCGGCTGGCTCCCGGACCCGCCGCGATCATCGACGAGGTGCCGAGCGGCCGGCTGTACGTCGATGGCGGTCGACTGGTGACGGAGCAGGGCGAGGCGCTGCACGAGCGCCGCCACGCCTCGACGAACGGCGTGCTGATGGTCAGCTTCGCCATGGATCGCCGCGGCAAGATCGTCTCTGACATCGACGTGCGCGCCATCGGCCTGCCGGGCGATGACGAGCGGCCGCTGGGCGACGCGCTGGACGATCTGGCCGAGCGCGCCGAACAGGCCGTGATGAAGCTGAAGGGCGACGCGCTTCAGGACGAACTGGTCATCGAACAGGCCGTCTCGCGGGCGCTGAAGAAGGCCAGCCAGCAGATCTGGGACCGCCGCCCGATCGTCGAGACCGTCATCCTCAGGCTCTGACGGGGCCGGGATGGGGCGCCGCGCGGACAGGTTGAGGGCGAAAGGTCGTGACGCGCTTGAGCACGTCCGCCATGCCCGCCATCCGCTGCGGGGCTGGAAGAAGTGGTTGCTGATCAGCTTTCAGGCCGTCGCCGGTCTGGTGGTGCTGTTCGCCGCCGTGAACCTGACCCTCAGTCTCACGGCTTTCCGGGGCGACGATCCCGTCGATCGAATGGTCGATGAGGTTCGGGGCCTGTGGTTCAGCGCGGCCGAGGGCGAGCCGGTTTCGTCTGAGGCGTTCGACATCGTCCATGGTGAAGATCTCGGAGCCTCGCCGGCCGCGGCTGATATCCGGGCGCATTTCGAAGCCGAGGCGGCGCGGGGAGTTTTCCTGCTGGACCACGTGATGGCGGACTACATCGTCCGATCGTTCGGCCGGGTCGATGGACGGACGCTGCCGGCCGGAGTCTATGTCGGCGCGCATGCGCTGGGCCCGGATGGGCCGCCATTGGTCGCGGTGACCAAATGGCCGGCGCATTATCTGATGTTCCCGCGGCACGCCTATATTCTGGTCGTGCCGGAGAGCGGGCCGGCCATCGTGTTCTCGGCCAGCCAGAACGCCAAATTCGATCCAGACCTTCCCGCCGGAGACCGGCTGGGCGCGCGGATCGCGACCTATGATCCGCTGGCCTATGACTTTCCGGGTTCGGGTCAGGCGCTCCACGAACTGACGCTGATCACGGACGATCCGGATCGCGTGGCCGCCGCTCCGGCGACGTTGGCAGAGGCGAGAGCCGATCTGGACGCCAGCGGGCTGCGCTACGGGCTTCTGGCGCCGAACTCCAACACGGTGGTCGGGTGTCTTCTCGAGGCCTCGGGCGCAATCAGTCGGGAGCAGAGACGCCGGATACTGCTCGCCATCCGGGCGCCTGGCATCGGTGCGAACTGCTGGTAGGGTTTGAACCGGGCGGTCGCCTGCCTATAAGGGTCCGATTCCAGTCCCCCAAGGTTCCCGCATGACCGACGCCCCGTCCGAGTTCCGCTACAAACGCGTCCTGCTCAAGGTTTCGGGCGAGGTGCTGATGGGCGATCAGGGCTACGGCATCGACATGAAGACCGTGGCCGAGGTCGCCAAGGCTGTGGCCGACGTCGCCCGCGAGGGCGTGGAGATCTGTCTGGTCATCGGCGGCGGGAACATCTTCCGCGGGCTGAGCAAGGCGGCGGGCGACATGGACCGCGCCTCGGCCGACTACATGGGCATGCTGGCGACGGTGATGAATGCGCTGGCCATGCAGGCGGCGCTGGAGAAGATCGGCGTGCAGACGCGGGTGCAGAGCGCCCTAACGATGAACGCCGTGGCCGAACCTTATGTGCGCCGTCGGGCGCTGCGTCACCTCGAGAAGGGCAGGGTGGTGATCTTCGCCGCCGGCGTGGGCGCGCCCTTCTTCACGACCGACTCGGGCGCCGCACTGCGGGCTGCCGAGATGGGCTGCGACGCCCTGCTGAAGGGCACCAGCGTGGACGGCGTCTATACGGCCGACCCCAAGAAGGACAAGACGGCCACCCGCTACGACAGTCTGAGCTATCACGACGTACTGGCCAAGGACCTGAAGGTCATGGACGCCTCGGCGGTCGCGCTGATGCGGGACTCGGGCATTCCGATCGTGGTCTTTTCGATCCGCGAGGAAGGCTCGTTCCGCCGCACCCTGCGCGGCGAGGGCGCCTTTACGGTTATAAGCGCCGACGGCAAGCCGGCCTGACAACACCATAGGAAGACGAGAGAAACGACCATGGCAAAGCCTGATCTCAAGACCTACCGCGATCGCATGGACAAGGCGGTCACCGCGCTGAAGGAAGAGTTTTCCGGACTGCGGACCGGCCGGGCGAACGCCGGCCTGCTGGATCCGGTGCAGGTGGAAGCCTACGGCTCGACGTCGCCGCTGAACGCCGTGGCGGCGATCAGCGTGCCGGAGCCGCGGATGCTGTCCGTCAGCGTCTGGGACAAGAGCATGGTGGTCGCGGTCGAGAAGGCCATCCGCGCCGCCGGTCTGGGGCTGAACCCGATCGTGGACGGCCAGATGCTGCGCATTCCGATCCCGCCGCTGACCGAGGAGCGCCGCAAGGAGTACGTCAAGCTGGCCGGCAAGTACGCCGAGCAGCAGAAGATCGCCGTCCGCAACGTCCGCCGCGACGCCAACGACGATCTGAAGAAGGCCGAAAAGGCCTCGGATATCAGCCAGGACGAACAGAAGAAGATGGAAACCGAAGTCCAGAAGGACACGGACGCCGCCATCAAGCGCATCGACGAGACGCTGAAGGCCAAGGAAGTGGAAATCATGCAGGTCTGACGGCGATTTGCCGTTAGGATAGAACCGCATGACCGCCGCGTCTGAACACGTATCGCCGCCCGACGGCCCCCTGCACGTCGCCATCATCATGGACGGCAACGGGCGCTGGGCGAAGGCGAGGGGGTTGCCTCGCGCCGCCGGGCATCGCGAGGGCGTGCAGGCGCTGAAACGCACCATCGAGGCGGCGCCGAAGCTGGGCGTGGGCTGTCTGACCGTGTTCGGCTTCTCGACGGAGAACTGGAGCCGTTCAACCGATGAGGTGTCGGACCTGATGGGGCTGGTGCGCAGCTATGTGGCCAGCGACCTGAAGCGGCTGGAAAAGGCCGGGGTGCGGCTGCGGGTGCTGGGCCGCCGCGAAGGCCTGCCGAAGGACATCGCGGATATCGCGGACCGGGCCGAGGATCAGACCGGCCACAACTCGAAATTCCTGCTGCAGGTGGCGTTCAACTACGGCGGCCGGGCAGACATCGTCGACGCCGCGCGGGCCTATGTGGCGCGCTTGCAGGCGGGCGAGGCCGTCGGGCCGCTGGACGAGGACGCCCTGGGCGCCGGCCTGTCGACGGCGGGCGGCCCGCCCGTGGACATGATCGTACGCACTTCGGGCGAGCAGCGGCTGTCGAACTTCCTGCTGTGGGAGGCCGCCTACGCCGAGATGATCTATCAGGACATCCTGTGGCCGGACTACGGGCCAGATGGGCTGGCCGATGCGGTGGCGCAGTTCCGGGAACGGGACCGTCGCTTCGGCGGCAGGCCTGCCGATCTCGCGCGCGTGGCGGGCTGAATGGCGCTGCGGATCCGTGACATCGGCATAAGGGCGGCCTCGGCGCTGGTGCTGGCGCCGGCGGCGGTGCTGGCCATCTGGGCCGGCGGACCGTGGTTCCTCGCCATCATGCTGGCGGCCAGCGTCCTGCTGTCGATCGAGTGGGCGATGATGAGCGCGCCGAGGGCGTGGCGACTGATGGCCGGGGCGGTCGGCTTCGGCCTGTTCGCGGCGGTGATTTCGGCCCACCTGCAGCAGCTGTCGCTGGCTCTGGTCATGCTGGTCTTCTGTGCCGCCGCCGCGGGCGTGTTCGCGCGCAGTCGGGGGCAGGAAGCGGTCGATGCCGCCTATGGGGTGCTCTACCTCGGCTGGCCGGCGGTGCTGCTGATCTGGCTGCGGGACGGGACATCGGACATCGGTCTGGTCTGGACGGTCTTCGCCTTCGTCATCGCCTGGGCGTCGGACATCATGGCCTATCTGGTCGGCAGCGCCGTGGGCGGGCCCAAGCTGTGGCCGCGGTTCTCGCCCAAGAAAACATGGTCCGGGTTCATCGGCGGTCTGGCGGCCGGCACGGTCGCCGGGGGGTTGATGGCGGTGTCGTTCGACATGGGCATCGGCGTCGGCTGGGGCGCGCTGCTGGGGCTGGCGGCCTCGCTTGCCACCATGGCTGGCGACCTGTGGGAGTCGGCGTTGAAGCGGCGCTATGGCGTCAAAGACGCCGGGAACCTGATCCCGGGCCATGGCGGACTGCTTGATCGGGTCGACGGCCTGATGTTCGGCGCCGTGGTGGTCGCGTGCGGGCGACTGATCGCCATTCTGGCGGAGCGCGCATCGTGATCCGCAGGCGCGTGAGCGTGCTGGGCTCTACCGGTTCGGTTGGGACCTCGACGCTCGATCTGATGGATCAGGCCGAGACTGCCGGGACGGGCGCGTTCGAGGTCGAGGTGCTGACAGGCGGCGCCAACATCGCCCGGCTGGCCGAACAGGCGCGGCGCTGGACGCCGAAGCTGGCGGTGACGGCGGATCCCTCGCGGCTGGGCGAACTGCGCGACGCACTCGCCGGGACCGGCGTTGAAGCGGCGGCTGGCGGGGACGCGATCGTCGAGGCGGCGTCGCGGTCAGTGGACTGGGTGATGGCGTCGATCGTCGGGGCTGCGGGGCTGAAGTCCGCATGGGCGGCGGCGGATACCGGTGCGACGCTGGCGCTGGCCAACAAGGAAAGTCTGGTCTGTTGCGGCCCCACGCTGATCGAGCGGGTTCGCAAGGCAGGCGGTCAGGTGATCCCGGTCGATTCCGAACACTCGGCGATCTTTCAGGTCTTTCCCCACGGCGCGCCGGAGAGGGTGTCGAAGCTGACCCTGACGGCGTCTGGCGGCCCATTCCGCAAAGCACCGCGCGAGGTTCTGGCCCGGGCAACCCCCGAACAGGCGGTGGCGCATCCAAACTGGAGCATGGGGGCCAAGATCTCGGTCGACAGCGCGACCATGGCCAACAAGGGCCTCGAGATGATCGAGGCGGCCTATCTGTTCGACATGCCGGAGGACCGGATCGACGTCGTGGTGCACCCCGAATCGATCATCCACAGCATGGTCGAGTACGTCGATGGCTCGACGCTGGCGCAGATGGGTCCGCCGGACATGAAGACGCCGATCGCCTGCGCGCTGGCGTGGCCGGACCGGATGGCATGGCCTGCGCCGAAACTGGATCTGGCCAGTCTCGGGCGGTTGACGTTTGAGGCGCCCGACGAGGCGCGCTTTCCGGCGCTCCGGCTGGCCCGAGAGGCGCTGGCCGCGGGCGGCTCGGCGCCGATCGTCTTCAATGCGGCCAATGAGGTCGCGGCGCTGGCGTTTCTTGACCGCAAACTGGCCTTTCTCAATATTGCCTCAGTCGTCGCCGACACCTTGTCGCGCGTGACGGCTTCGGGGGTGGATTCCACATCCCGCAGCGCCTGCGACGCGGCTCTGGCCGTGGACGCCGAGGCGCGGCGGACAGCGGAAGACATCGTCCGGGGCCTGGCCGCGGCCGCGTGACTGTCGGGGAAGGACATACCAGCCAATGACGGGCTTTCTGGGCCAGGCGTTGATCTACGTCGTGCCGTTCCTGTTTGTGCTGACGTTCATCGTCACCATCCACGAACTCGGCCACTTTCTGGTGGCGCGGGCGTTCGGGGTAAAGATCGACCGCTTCTCGATCGGCTTCGGCAAGGCTTTGCTCAGCCGGACGGACAAGCGCGGCGTCGAGTGGCGGCTGGGCTGGATCCCGCTTGGCGGCTACGTCAAGTTTTCCGGCGACCTCGATCCGTCCAGCGTGCCTGACCAGAAGGGTCTGGCCGAGCTGAAGTCGCGCGTGATCGCGGAACACGGCCCGGGTGCAGAGCGCGACTTCTTCCATTTCAAGCCGGTCTGGCAGCGGGCGCTGATCGTCTTCGCCGGTCCGGCCGCCAACTTCCTGCTGGCCGCGGCCCTGTTCACAGTGCTGTTCAGCGTGATCGGCGAACAGGTGGTCGCGCCGCGGGTTGGGGCCGTGACAGCCGGCTCGCCCGCAGCCTCGGCAGGCTTCAAGCCGCAGGATCTGATCACCGCGGTCAACGGCCGACCGGTACGCGAAGCCTCTGAAGTTACGGGAATCGTCATCCTCAGCGCGGGCGATCCGCTGCGATTTACGGTGCAACGCGGCGAGCAGACGGTTCAACTGACCGCCACCCCGCAGCGCCAGGTCGAAACCAACGAGATCGCCGGAACGGTGCGCGTGGCGCGGATCGGCCTTGTGCTGGCTCCACTGCGGCAGGATTTCAGCTTCCGCCGCCTGAATCCGATCGAGGCCGCAGGCAAGGGCGTGACCGTGATCGGCGACACGGTCTCCAGCACCTTCCGCTATATCGGCCGCATCTTCGTCGGCAAGGAATCGGGCGATCTGCTGAACGGTCCGCTGGGAATCGCCAAGGCGGCTGGCGGGGTCACCAAGCAGGCGACCGCGGTCGAGGCGGCCCCCCAGGTTGTCGCATTTTACCTCGCCCTGACGCTTGTCCAGTTCGCCGCCTTAGTTTCGATCGGAATGGGCGTTGTAAACCTGCTGCCGATTCCCGTTCTGGATGGGGGCCATCTCGTGTTCTACGGCTATGAGGCTGTGGCGCGCAGGCCAGTCCCCGCCCGTGTTCAGGAGGTCGGCTACAGGGTCGGTCTTGCTTTGCTCGCGGGATTGATGTTGTTCGCCACCTGGAACGACCTCCAGAAGCTGAGTTTGTTCAAATTCCTCGGCGGGCTCGCGTGACGAGCCGACGCCAGCCCCCGATGGTTTCCCGTATGATCCGAAACGATGCGTCCTTCCTGAACCTCGCTCGCGGCGCCAGCCTGATCGCGCTGACGTTCGCCGCCGGCCTTGCTGCGCCCGCTTTTGCGCAGACCGCCCCGGCGATCCAGCCCGGCGCGCCAATCGATGCGCCCCAGCAGACCGCGCCCGCCCGGCAGGACGAGCGCGTGCTGGTCAACCGCATTCTGGTGCGCGGCAACCAGCGCATCGACCAGACGACGGTGCTGTCCTATTTGCCGATCCAGCCGGGCGACACGGTCGATCCGGCGGTGCTGAACGTCGCGGTGAACACCCTCACGCGGACCCAGCTGTTCGCGGACGTCCAGCTGGGCATCCAGCCGAACGGCGACCTGATCGTCGAGATCGTCGAAAACCCCATCATCAACCAGGTGGTGTTCGAGGGTAACGGCGCGCTAAGCGAAAAGAAGCTGACCGAGGAAGTGACCCTGAAGCCGCGCGGCATCTACACCCGCGCCCGCGTGCAGGAAGATGTCGGCAAGATCGTCGAGCTGTACCGTCTGTCCGGCCGCATTTCCGCGACCGTCACGCCCAAGCTGGTCCAGCTGGAGCAGAACCGCGTCGATGTGATCTTCGAGATCAACGAAGGCCCCGAGACCGGCATCCAGGCCATCACCTTCCTGGGCAATTCGGCGTTTTCGGACAGCGAACTGCGCGAGGTCATGGTCACCAAGGTGACCGAGTGGTGGCGCATCTTCGGATCGAACGACAACTACGACCCCAACCGCCTCGACTACGACCGCGAGCAGCTGCGCAAATTCTATACGAACCGCGGCTACTACGACTTCCGCATCCTGTCGGCGATCGCCGAGCTGGCGCCGGACGACAGCGCCTTCGGCGTGACGATGACGGTGGACGAGGGCGATCGCTACAACTTCGGCACGGTCGACGTCGTCACCGAGAACGACCGTCTGAACGCCAACTTCCTCAAGCTGCTGCTGCCGATTCGCTCGGGCGACCTGTACGAGAGCGACAAGATCGAGAGCGCGGTCGACGCCCTGACCTTCGCGGCCGGTTCGGCCGGCTATGCGTTCGTCGAGATCGAGCCGACCTATCGCGCCAATCCCGAGACGGACACCGTCGACGTCACCTTCAATGTGAAGGAAGGCCAGCGGGTCTACGTCGACCGGATCAACGTCATCGGCAACACGCGCACGCTGGACAACGTCATCCGCCGCGAAATGATGTTGAGCGAGGGCGACGCCTTCAACCGCACCCTGCTGGAGCGCTCGCGCAACAACCTGCGCGGCCTCGGCTTCTTCAAGGACGTCACCGTCGAGGAAGCCCGCGGCTCGGCTCCCGACCGTTCAGAGGTCAACGTCACCGTCGAGGAGCAGCCTACCGGCGAGCTTTCGGTCGGCGCGGGCTTCAGCTCGGTCGACTCCTTCGTGGTCAACCTGGGCATCACCGAGCGGAACTTCCGCGGTCGGGGCCAGAACGTGGTCGCCCGTATGGAATGGGGTTCGCTGCGTCAGCAGATCGACTTCCGCTTCACCGAGCCGCGGTTCCTCGGTCGTGACCTGCGCGCCGGCTTCGACGCGTTCCACTCGCGTTACGATCTCAGCGAATATTCGTCCTACGACTACCGCTCGACCGGCGGCGGTCTGCGTCTGTCCTATCCGCTGAACGGCTACACCTCGTTCAGCGCCCGCTACTTCCTGAAGTCGGACGAGATCATCGTCCCGACGAACTATTGCGCCGGCGCAGGTCAGGGCTCGACGGCGCTGTGCGATCAGGTGGGTTCGTTCCTCAACTCGTCGGCCGGCTACACCCTGTATGTCAACCGCGCCAACGATCCGGTGCGCCCGACGCGCGGCTGGACCGGCTCGCTGCGTCAGGACTTCGCCGGCATCGGCGGCGACGTGAACTATGTGAAGTCCGAGGCGGACGTGACCGGGTACTACGGCATCACGCCGGCGTGGGTCGTCACGGCTTCGGCTTCGACCGGCTATATCTCGGGCTGGGGCGGCGATCCGATCCGGATCAACGACCGCTTCTTCAAGGGCGGCAACAGCTTCCGCGGCTTCGAAACCGCTGGTATCGGCCCGCGCGACACCCAGACGACCGACGCCCTCGGCGGCAACTTCTATGTCATCGGCACGCTTGAGCTGACCGTCCCGAACGGTCTGCCGGAAGAGTACGGCATCCGCACCTCGCTGTTCACCGACGTGGGCACGCTGGGCATGCTGGATGAGCGCTACACCGTCGATTCCAACGGCAACCCGGACCCGACCATCGTCGACGAGCTGAAGCTGCGCGCCTCGGCCGGTCTGAGCATTCACTGGCGGTCGCCGATGGGGCCGATCCGGTTCGACCTCAGCAAGATTCTCGGCCGCGAAGACTACGACAAGACAGAAACCTTCCGCTTCTCGACCTCCACCCAGTTCTAAACGACGGGCGCTCCGCCCGATCAAAGGCCTAAAGTCATGAAACTCATCGCTCTCGGCGCTTTCGCGCTTTCGACCCTCGCCAGCGCCGCCGCCGCCCAAACCCCGGCCGCCGCCGCCCAGCAGCAGATCACCCACGGCGCGCCGCTGGCCGGCGTCTGCATCTACAACGCCCAGCGCGTGCTGGGTCAGTCGACCGCCGGTCAGGCCCTAGTCTCGGGCATGCAGCGCCTCGGCGAGGAAGTGCGCGGCGAACTGACCCCGTACGCCACGACCATCCAGACGGAAGCCACCGCCCTGCAACAGGCGCAGGCCGCTGGCCAGCCGATCGACGACGCCCGTCGTCAGGCCTTCCAGACGCGCGTTCAGGAAGCCCAGCAGCTCGAGCAGACCCGCGAGAACGAGCTGCGCTACACCGAAGCGATGCAGACCCAGACCATCGGTCAGGCCGCCCAGCCGATCATCATCGCCGTCTATCAGGAGCGCGGTTGCAGCGCCCTGCTGGAGCGCAGTGCTGTCCTGATCGCCAACCCGCAGATGGACATCTCGGACACCGTCATCCAGCGCCTGAACGCGGCCCTGCCGACGCTGTCGTTCAACCGCATGCCGGTGCCGGTCCAGCAACAACAGCAGTAAGGCCGCCATGCCCGATCCGCGCTTCTTCGAAAGCCTGTCGCCGCTGACGGTGGCGGAGCTGGCCGAGCGGATCGGGGGCGAAGTCGCAAGGGGCGGGGACCGCAAGGTCTCCGCCGTCGCACCGCTGGCGTCCGCCGACGCCGGCGGTGTCGCGTTTCTGGGTGACCGAAAGTTCGCTGCCGCCCTGGCCGCGACTCACGCCGGCTGCGTGATCGTGCCCGCTTCGGCGGTCGAGGCCGCTCCGGAAGGGGCTGCTGTCATCACCTCGGGCGAGTCGCAGGCGGCGTGGGCGCGGGCCTCGGCCCTTTTCCACCGGGCCCATGCTCTGGACATTGCGATCGACCGGTCCGAGGCGGCGGAGGACGACAGCGTCTTTGTCGCCCCGGGGGTCGTGCTGGGGCAGGGCGTCCGGATCGGGCGAGGCTCGCGGATCGGCGCCAATACGGTGATCGGGCCCGGCGTGCAGATCGGACGCGACTGCGAGATCGGCGCGAACGCCAGCATCGGCTTCGCCCTGCTCGGCGACCGGGTGAAAATCTATTCCGGCGCGCGGATCGGCGAGGCCGGCTTCGGCGCGGCGGGCTCGAAGACCGGGCCTGTCGACATTCCCCAGCTGGGCCGGGTGATAATCCAGGACGGCGTGACCGTCGGCGCCAACAGCTGCATCGACCGCGGGGCCTATGACGACACGATCATCGGCGAGAATTCCAAGATCGATAATCTCGTCATGATCGGCCACAACTGCATTATCGGCCGCAATAATCTGATGGCCGCACACACCGGCCTGTCGGGCACGGTGACGACCGGCGACAACGTGATGTTCGGCGGTCAGGCCGGGGTCGGCGACCACATCACCATCGGCGCCGGGGCCCGCGTGGCGGGCGGCGCCGGGGTGCTGAAGGACATTCCGCCTGGCGAGACCTGGTCCGGCTATCCCGCGAAACCCCTCCGACAGTCCTTGCGCGAAGCGATCTGGCTCGCCAAACAGGCGTCGGGGAAGGTGAGCGGGAAGACGGACGAATGACTGACGACACGACGATCGACTACGCCGAGGTGATGCGGCGGCTGCCCCACCGGTACCCCTTCCTGCTGATCGACAAGGCCGAGGACTTCGTGCCCGCCACCTCGATCACCGGCATCAAGAACGTCACCCACAACGAGCCCTTCTTCCCCGGCCACTTCCCGATCGATCCTGTCATGCCGGGCGTGCTGATCGTCGAGGCCATGGCCCAGACGGGGGCCCTGCTGATGTCCAAGACCATGGATGTGGCGGTGGCGGACAAGGTCATCATGTTCATGTCGATCGACGGCGTGCGCTTCCGCAAGCCGGCCCGGCCGGGCGACCAGCTGCGTATGGAGGTCAAGGTGACCCGCGCACGCGGCGACGCTTACAAGTTCCGCGGCGAGACCTTCATCGACGGCAAGCTGGCGGCCGAGGCCGAGTTCATGGCCATGGTCGTGACCGTGGACCAGCCGGCGACCTGATGGCCATCCATCCGACAGCGCAGGTCGATCCTTCAGCCACGCTGGCGGGCGGCGTCGAGGTCGGCGCGTGGTCGATCATCGGGCCGAACGTAACCCTTTCGGACGGCGTTCGCGTCGCCAGCCATGTGGTGATCCAGCAGGACACGATGGTCGGCGCCGGCAGCACCATTCACCCCTTCTGCGTCATGGGCGGCGATCCGCAGCATGGCGGCTACAAGGGCGAGTCAGTGGCGCTGGAGATCGGCGAGAACAACGTCATCCGCGAGCACTCGACCTTCAATCGGGGCACGCCGGGTGATCGCAAGCTGACGACCATCGGCTCGAACTGCCTGTTCATGACGGGGGCCCACGTTGGCCATGACTGCGTCGTCGGCAGCAACGTCACTTTCGCCAACAACGCCACGCTGGGCGGACACGCCCGCGTCGGCGACCGGGTCTTCCTCGGCGGTCTGGCGGCGGTGCACCAGTTCGGACGGGTGGGGCAGGGAGCCATTGTGGGCGGTCTGTCGGCCGTGACGCGGGATGTCATCCCCTACGGCTCGGCCTGGGGCAATCATGTGCGTCTGCACGGGCTGAACCTGATCGGGCTAAAGCGAAAGGGCTACGGCAAGGACGCGGTGCGTCGCCTGCTGGCTGCCTATCGCGACATGTTCGAGGCCGAGGGCCTGTTCTCCGAGCGGCTGGACCGCGCGGCCGAGACCTACGCCGACCTGCCTGAGATTCAGGAGATCATCGCTTTTATCCGCGAGGACACCCGGCGCCCGGTCGCCTTGCCCGAGCAATGAGCGGCAAGCTGGGCCTGATCGCGGGTGGCGGGGCCCTGCCGCTGTCAGTGGCCGCGCGGTGCGAGGCCGAGGGCCGGCCGGTGTTCGTGATCCGGCTGGCCGGTTTCGCCGATCCCCATCTGGCTCACTACCCGGGCCTCGACGCCGGCATGGCCGAGATCGGCAAGATACTGTCGGCGATGAAGAAGGCGGGCTGTCAGGCAGTCTGTCTGGCAGGAACCGTCAGCCGGCCTGACTTCAAGACGCTCAAGCCCGACTTCAAGGGCGCGACGGTGCTGCCGGGCTTGATCAAGGCGGCGACGCAGGGGGACGACGCCCTGTTGCGCAAAATCCTGTCGCTGTTCGAGGCCGAGGGGTTCGCGGTCGAGGGGGCGGATGACATTCTGGGCGGCGAGACCCTGCCGGCCGGGCCGCTGGGACGGATTCGGCCGACCGAGGAGCAACTTGTCGATCTGAGGAAGGCGCTCCATGTCGCCGAAAAGTCAGGCGAACTGGACATCGGGCAGGGGGCCGTCGTCTGCGATGGTCTGGTGCTGGCGGTCGAGGCGCAGGAGGGCACCGACGCCATGCTGATGCGCGTCGCCGGCCTGCCGGGCGATCTGCGCGGCTCCGCAACCGCACGCAAGGGTGCGCTGGGCAAGGCGCCCAAGCCGATCCAGGACCTGCGGGTGGACATGCCCGTCATGGGCGCGCGCACCATCGAAATGGCCGCCGCCGCCGGTCTGGCGGGCGTCGGCGGCATGGCGGGCAAGCTGATCGTCATCGACCGCTCCGCGCTGATCGAGGCGGCGGACCGGCTGGGCCTGTTCGTCTGGGGCGAAACGCGGTGAAGCGCCCGCTGGAGATCATGCTTGTGGCCGCCGAGGCGTCAGGCGATGCGCTGGGCGCGGGGTTGGCGCGGGCGCTCAAGGCGCGACTGGGCGCGGATGTCACATTCGTCGGCGTGGGCGGCGCCGGCATGGCCGCCGAGGGCGTCGAGAGCCCGTTCGACATCGCCGAACTGTCGATCCTCGGCTGGCTCGAGGGGCTGAAGGCCTACGGGCTGGTGAAACGGCGGGTGGCCGACACGGTGGAGCTGGCGAAGCGGGAGCAGCCGGACGCCGTGGTGCTGATCGACAGCTGGGGCTTCACGATCCGGGTGGCCAAGGCGTTGCGCGAGGAACTGCCGGGCGTACCATTGATCAAGTACGTCGGGCCGCAGGTGTGGGCGTCGCGACCCGGGCGAGCGAAGACGCTCGCCGGGGCGGTGGACCATTTGCTGGCGCTATATGCTTTCGATGCGCCGTGGTTCGAGCGCGAGGGCCTTTCGACAACCGTCGTGGGCTCGCAGGCGCTGCATGTGAACATGGCCGGGGCCGATCCCGCCGTCTTCCGCCGGGCGCGCGGCATTGCGCCGGACGCGCCGTTGCTGCTGGTCCTGCCGGGCAGCCGGCCATCGGAGATCCGGCTGATGACCCCGGTCTATGAGGCTGCCGTAGCGCGGCTGAAGGCTGCGCGGCCGGAGCTGGAGATCGCCGTGGTGGCGGCGGCGACGGTCGCCGACGACGTGATTGGGCGGGTCGCGGCATGGCCGTTCCGCGCTCACGTGGTGCGCGAGGACGACAAGTATGCGGCGATGAAGGCCGCCACCGTCGCTCTGGCGACCAGCGGGACAGTCTCGACCGAGCTGGCGCTCGCGTGCGCGCCGATGGTGATCAGCTACCGCTTTCCGCCGCTCAGCTATGCGATCATGAAGCCGTTCTTCACGGGCAAATACGCGACCCTGTTCAACCACGCCGCCGACGCGGAGATCGCGCGCGAGCTGATCCAGACGGATGCGACGCCGGACAAGGTCGCGGCGGAGGTCGGGCGGCTGCTGGACGATTCCGAAGCCCGGGCCGATCAGGCGCGGCGTCAGACGGAGGCGTTGGATCTGATGGGCCGCGGCGGGCCGGACCCGTCTGAACTGGCTGCGGACGCGGTGCTGCGGACGATCGTCAGCAAGGCCGGCTGAGTTTCTGCCGTCATCCTCGGGCTTGACCCGAGGATCAGAGGCGGCGGTCAACCGACTGCTAGGGTCGCCGACATTGAGCAAGCGGATGGTCAGATCCTCGGGTCAAGCCCGAGGATGACGGCGTGTGGGCAGGGTGGGATCACCCCCCGATCAGGGCCAGCCACTCGTCCTCGGTCAGCACCTTCACGCCGTGCTTCTGCGCCTCGGCCAGCTTTGAGCCGGCGCCGGGGCCGGCGACCAGATAGTCGGTCTTCTTCGACACCGAGCCCGACACCTTGGCGCCCAGCGATTCCGCGCGCGCCTTGGCCTCGTCGCGGGTGAAGCGTTCGAGCGCGCCGGTGAAGACGACGGTCTTGCCGGCGACTTCGGTGTCGGTCTGGGGTCGTTCGGCGTCCTCGACCGTCCTGAGTTCGGCGATGAGGGCGTCGACGACCTCGCGATTATGCGGCTCATGGAAGAACTCGGCGATGGCGCGGGCGGCGACCGGACCGACGCCGGCGATGGTCGCGATCTCGGACAGGCGGGGCGAGGGGCCTTCCGAGCGGGCGATCTGCGAAAGACGAACGACGCCGGGCCAGTCGGAGGCCAGTTCGGCCAGCGCGCGGCGGGCAGGCGTCGCGACACCGGGGAAGGCGAGGGCCAGCTTCTGGTCGATCGGCGCCTCGGGCCACGGATCGGCAGTGGGCGGTTGGGCGGCGGCGAGGACGGAAAGGGTACGAACGGAGACGCCATGGCCCTCGGTCAGGCGGGTCCAGTCGGTGGACGGAATGCCGGCCGCGGCCTCCAGCGCACCAGCGTGGAAGTCTGACCACGAACCGAAGTGACGGGCCAGCAGCAGCGAGGTCTGTTCGCCGATCTCGCGGATGCCCAAGGCGAAGATCAGCCGGTCCAGCGAGATGACCCGCCGGGCGTCGATGCCGGCGACCAGATTGCGAACGCTGGTTTCGCCGTAGCCGTCTTCAGCCCGGAGGAGGGCCAGCTTCCCCTCGTCGCGGGCGAGGCGGAAGATATCGGCCGGCTCCTTCAGCCAGCCGCGCTCGTGGAAGGCGATCAGCTGCTTCTCGCCCAGCCCCTCGATGTCGAAGGCGCGGCGACCGACGAAATGCTTCAGCCGCTCAACTAGCTGAGCGTCACAGATCAGGCCGCCGGTGCAACGCCGACGCACCTCGCCCTCGGGCCGTACGGCTTCCGAGCCGCAGACCGGGCAGTGAGTCGGGAAGACGTAGGGGACGGCGTTGACGGGCCGTTTCTCCGGCACGACGGCAAGGATCTGCGGGATCACGTCACCGGCGCGCTGAAGGACGACGGTGTCGCCAATGCGGACGTCGCGGCGGGCGATCTCGTCCTCGTTATGCAGGGTGGCGTTGCGCACGACGACGCCGCCGACGGTGACGGGGTGCAAGCGGGCGACGGGGGTCAGGGAGCCGGTACGGCCAACCTGGATGTCGATGCCTTCCAGCACGGTCTGGGCCTGCTGGGCCGGGAATTTATGGGCGATGGCCCAACGCGGTGTGCGCGAGACGAAGCCGAGGCGTTGCTGCCAGTCCAGCCGATCGACCTTGTAGACGACGCCGTCGATGTCATAGCCGAGCCCGGCCCGGTCCGCCTGCAGGCCGTCGTAGAGCCCGATCAGACCCCCGGCGTCCTCGACCCTTTCCGAGCGCGGGTTGACCGTGAAGCCCCAGCTTTCCAGCGCCTTCAGGGCCTGGGCCTGGGTGTCGGCGAAGGGGGCGGAGGTCTCGCCCCATGCGTAGGCGAAGAAACGCAACGGGCGCTTCGCCGTGATGGACGGGTCCTTCTGGCGCAGCGAACCGGCGGCGAAGTTGCGGGGGTTGGCGTAGGTGCGTGAGCCCTCCGCCTCGGCGGCGGCGTTGAAGGCGTCGAACCCGGCGTTGGGGGCGTAGACCTCTCCGCGCACCTCGATCACATCGGGCCAACCGGAGCCCGAAAGCGTCCGGGGGATGTCAGCAAGCGTGCGCAGGTTGGCGGTGACGTCCTCGCCGGTCTTGCCGTCGCCGCGCGTGGCGCCCTGAACCAGCACGCCCTTCTCGTAGCGCAGGCTGGCGCTGAGGCCGTCGATCTTGGGCTCGGCGACGAAGGCGACGTGCTCTTCCGCCGGCAGCTTGAGAAAGCGGCGGATGCGCGCCTCGAAGTCGGTGACCTCTTCCGGGGAGAATGCGTTGTCGAGCGACAGCATGGGCACGCCGTGCCGCACCTCCGCGAACTGGCTTGATGCGGCGGCGCCCACGACCTGCGATGGCGAGGTCTCGCCCGTCAGCTCGGGAAAGCGGCCCTCGATCTCCAGCGCCCGGCGCTTCAGGGCGTCGTAGTCGGCGTCCGAAATCTCGGGTGCATCCTCGGCGTGATAGAGGGCGTCATGGCGGGCCAGTTCGGCGGTCAGCCGGTCCAGTTCGGCTTCGGCGTCGGCGAGGCTGAGATCGGCTACGGGCGTCTGGGTCATGCGGCGACTGGTCTAGCACCCGGACGGGCCGTGGCGGAGTCAGTATGGCCACGTGACAGCACCTTAATCTGACGCCGGCGTTTCCGCCTGCTACGACGTCCCCAGACCCGAGGAGATTCCATGCGTCCGATCCGCATCCTGGCCCTGTCGACCGTCGCCGCCAGCCTGATGGCCGCCGCCTGCGCCACCACGGCGCCCGAGACGCCCGCAATCGCGCCCGTCGTTGTGGCCGCCAACACCCAGCAGTGGCTGGACGATATCCGCATCCTGTCCGCCGACGACATGCAAGGCCGTGACACAGGCTCGCCGGGCGGAGAGATGGCGCGCAACTACATCATCGGCCGCTTTGAGGCGCTGGGCGTCGAGGCGCCGCGCGTTGGCCGGCTGCAGCCGTGGGAGGCTACGGGGCGGACGCGACAGGGACCGAAGACCTTCAACGGGATCAACATTCTGGGCGTCGTTCCGGGCACGCGGGTGACGGACCGCTACATCGTCGTCAGCGCCCACTACGACCACGTCGGCGTCCATGACGGTCTGGTGTTCAACGGCGCGGACGACAATGCGTCGGGCGTGTCGACGATGCTGGCGCTGGCGGACGACCTGCGGCGTCAGGCCCCGGAGCACAGCGTGATCTTCGTCGCCTTCGACGGCGAGGAGCATGGCCTGCTGGGCGCCAAGCATTTCGTCGAGGTCCCGCCGGTGCCGCTGGCGTCGATCGCGATGAACCTGAACTTCGATATGACCGCGCGCGCCGAAACCGACGGCAAGCTGTGGGTCACGGGCACCTATCAGAACCCCACCTTCCGGCCGCTGCTGGAAGGCATTCCGGCCGACGGCGCGGTGTCGCTGGCCTTCGGCAAGGACACGCCGCAGGACACGGGCGAGGACAACTGGGTCGAGGCCTCGGATCACGGGCCCTTCTATCGGGCGCAGGTGCCGTTCCTGTATTTCGGCGTGAACTACCATCCCGACTATCACCGGCCGTCGGATGACTTCGACAAGATCACGCCGTCGGTCTTCATCAGCGCGACCCAGCTGTCGATCGCCGGGTTCCGCGCGCTGGATCAGGGTCTGGACCGCTAGGTCGCCGGCGGTTGCCACAGCTCGATCGGGTTGCCCTCCGGATCGTGGATCCGGGCGAAGCGGCCCATTTCGGGCGAGGCGTCCCATTCGGCCTTCGTGATGATCTCGACGCCGGCTGCGCGAAGCGAGGCCAGCAGGCTGTCGAGGTCGTCGACGCGCAGGTTCAGCATCCAGCGCTTGTCGGCGTCGAAATAGTCGGTGTCGTCCTTGAACGGCGCGAAGACCGTCGGCCCGGCCTCCTGATTCCACAGGAAGACGCCGGGAGGCGCGCCGACGCCCAGATGCTCCAGATACCAGGCCGCGAGGGCCTCGGTGTCGTTTGCGCGGAAGAAGAAGCCGCCGATACCGGTCACCGCCATCATCGTTCTCCGTCGGATGCGATATCCAGCCGAAGGCCGAGCGCCTCGGCAAGAGCCTTGCCGCGCCGCCGCGTCTGTTCGCCCAGCAGCACGGGCGCATAGCCCTCGGCCGCGGTCAAGACGAGCGCGCCGTCGGCGATGCGGGCGCGGGCGTTGACCAGAAGCTGCGGCGAGCGGCCGGACATGTCGCACGCGAGGCGGATCGCCAGCCCCAAGGCCCGGGCCGACTGGCGCTGCTCTTCGGTCAGAAGACGCGTGATGGTTCCGGGCTCGGGGGTCGCGCCGGGGCCGCCGTAACGGGCGTTGACGGCGCAGGCCAGCCATGCGCGCTCCGCGTGGGTCTGGGCGGGGATGGGCGCGCGCAGAACTTGATCGAACGCGAGTTCGACCCGGTGGTCGGGGTGCAGCCGTGCGCCAAGATCGGCCAGCCTGCATGCGGCGTCGGCCAGCCGTCTGTCCCGGTCACGATCGAACGCGACAGGCAGGGCCTCGAGGATCGGTTGTATCCATCCGAACAGAGCCCCGGGCAGGGTGGCGGAAATCCCCTGACGTGCGCCGAGGGCCGTGCAGCCGGCCAACAGAGGGTCGGTGGTCACGGTTTCGGCGTCCAGCGCCTCGTACAGCAGGCCCTCACGCACGCCCCACGCCGACAGCACGATCCGCTTCAGGCCCAGTCGTTCGATCAGACCCTCAAGCACCAGCGCAGCATAAGGCAGGGTCTCGGCGCGCTTTTTCGAGACGCCCGGCCACGCCTCGAGAGACGCGCGCGACGACCGGGCGACCAGACGGGCGATGTCGCGGGCCGCGTCGGCGTCCAGAACATACTGGTGCACGATGTGCAGCGGATAGCGCACATGGTTCATGTGGACCTGCGCCAGCGTCCGCCACGCGCCGCCTACCGCGTAGAAGGTGTCAGCCTTGTAGTCGCCAACGGACTTCAGCCGTTTTGCGATCACCTCGCGCAGACGCCCGGCGTCGAACCCCTTGGGATCTGACAGGGCGAAGGGGCCGAGGGGCAGGGTGATTCCGTCGCCGACCACGCCATCGCGGATGCGGGTCAGCTCCAGACTGGCGCCGCCAAGGTCGCCGGAGACGCCGTCGGCGTCCGGAATACCTGCGAGAACGCCAAGGGCCGCATAGCGGGCTTCCTGTTCGCCGGACAGGACGCGGATGTGCAGCCCGGTTTCGGCCGCCACACGTTCGCAGAAGGCCTGACCGTCTTCGGCCTCGCGCACGGCGGCCGTGGCGGCGACGAAGGTCAGGGCGGGCTGCACTCCGTCGATGACGGCGGCGAACCGCTTCAGCGCCGTCAGGGCCTGCGCAGCGCCTTCCTCGGACAGACGCGCGGTCGCGCCGAGATCGCGCCCGAGACCGGCCAGCACCTTCTCGTTGAACACCGTCCAGATGGCGCGGCCTTCCAGCCGGTAGAGCACCAATCGAACCGAGTTCGAGCCGATGTCGATGGCGGCGACCTCGCGAGGCGAGGCAATCGCCGAAAGCAGGGCTTCGGGCATCAGCGACGGCCGCGGTCAAACTTCAGCTGGGCCGGCAGTGTCTTCACCTTGCGCCCGCGACCGGACAGGCTGGGGTTGGTCATGAAGTAGCGGTGGGCCGAGAACGGGCGCTCGGGGTCAGCCGGGGTCACGCGGCGATACGCTCCGTCGGGCTCCAGCACCCAGCTCTGGATGTCGTCCTTCAGATTGGCCACCATAATCTGGTCCAGCACCTGATCGTGCACCGTGGCGTTCAGCACGGGGGTCATCAGCTCGACGCGGCGGTTCAGGTTGCGGTCCATCCAGTCGGCCGACGAGATGTACAGCCGGGCCTTGTCATGCGGCAGGTCGCGGCCGTTGGCGAAGGCGATGATGCGGCTGTGCTCAAGGAAGCGGCCGACGATCGACTTGACCCTGATGTTCTCCGACAGGCCCTGCACGCCCGGACGCAGGCAGCAGATGCCGCGCACGACGAGCTCGATCCGCACGCCCCACTGACTGGCGCGGTACAGGGCGTCGATCACCTGCGGATCGACCAACGAATTCATCTTGGCCCAGATGGCGGCCGGCTTGCCCTTGGCCGCAGCGGCCATCTCCTTGCCGATAAGGTCGATCAAGGTGGACTTCATGTTCAGCGGCGAGACGACCAGCGCCTCCAGCTCATCGGGCTCAGCGTAGCCGGTGATGTAGTTGAAGATCCGCGTCGCATCCCGGGCCAGCGACGGCTCGCAGGTGAACAGGCTGAGGTCGGTGTAGATGCGCGCCGTGACCGGGTGATAGTTGCCGGTGCCGAAGTGGCAGTAGGTCTTCAGCCCCTCGCCCTCGCGGCGGACCACGACGCTGACCTTGGCGTGGGTCTTGTACTCCACGAAGCCGAAGACGACGTGGACCCCGGCGCGCTCCATGGCGCGGGCCCACTTCAGGTTCGCCTCCTCGTCGAAGCGCGCCTTGATCTCGACCAGTGCGGTGACGTTCTTGCCGTTCTCGGCCGCCTCGATCAGGGCGGCGACGATCGGGCTGTCCTTTGAGGTCCGGTACAGCGTCTGCTTGATCGCGATGACGTTGGGATCGCGCGCGGCCTGACGCAGGAACTGCACCACCACGTCGAAGCTCTCGAACGGGTGGTGGATCAGCATGTCCTTTTCGCGAACCGCCGCGAAGATGTCGCCGCCGTTGTCACGGACCCGCTCGGGATAGCGGGGCTCGTAGCCGGGGAACTTCAGGTCCGGATGGCCGCCGGGGATCAGCTCGGCCAGCTGGGCCAGACCCAGCATGCCGTCGACCAGCACCGTATCCTGCGGAGCGGCGTGAAGCTCCTCGGTAATGAAGGTGCGCAGATCGTCGGGCATGCCCGCCTCGATCTTGATCCGCACGACGGAGCCCAGACGGCGCTGTTTCAGCGCTTCCTCGAACTCCATCACGAGGTCTTCCGCTTCTTCCTCGATCTCGATGTCCGAGTCCCGGATCAGGCGGAAGACGCCGCGCTCCAGAATCTCGCAGCCCGGGAACAGGTGGTCGATGAAGAGCACCAGCAAGCTCTCCAGTGTCACAAACCGCTTGTGGCCCGGGGTGGAACGACCGTCGACCGCCAGCGGCCAGAAGCGCTTCACCTGCGTCGGCACCGGCACCAGTGCGTAGAGGGTGCGGTTGTCCGCGATCCGCCGCAGCTTCAGCGCAAGCGAGAAGCCGAGGTTGGGCAGGAAGGGGAAGGGGTGCGCAGGGTCGATCGCCATCGGCGTTAGCACGGCGAACAGCTGGTTCAGGAACTCCGGCTCCAGCCGGTCGCGCTCGGTCTTGGTGATGCGGTCGGCGTCGATGACCTCGATGCCCGCGGTGGTCAGTTCGCGACGCAGCTTGCGCCAGCGGCGCTGCTGTTCGGCCATCAGGGCGCCGGCGGAAACGTTGATCTTCTCCAGCGCCTCGGAGGGCGTCAGGCCGTCCGGCGAGACCACCCGCACCCGCTCGCGCACCTGACCCTTCAGGCCGGCGACGCGGGTCATGAAGAATTCGTCGAGGTTGTTGGCCGAGATCGAGAGAAAGCGCAGCCGCTCCAGCAACGGATGGTTCGGGTTGGCGGCTTCCTCCAGCACCCGGCTGTTGAAGGCCAGCCAGCTGATTTCGCGGTTGAAGAACCGGTCCGGCGACGCCATCAGCGTCTCGGACAACTCCAACTGGGGGGCGCGGGAGGAGGGGACGTCTTCGCCCCGGGTGGTGTCGGTGATCGCCGCGTCGCTCATGACCCGGTTCTGACGCGGCCCGAGCCCGGCTGCAACCTTGTCCACATGACAGTGAAACGCCGACCGGTCGCGAAACCGGTCGGCGCTCCAGTCTCATCAGCCGGAGCTACCAGCTCCAGGCGTCGTAGATCACGTCGATGATGTAGCCGTCGTACTCGTCGATCAGATAGATCTGGTTGTCGACCAGCACCCAGCGCGTGCCTTCCGGCGGATAGCCGAGGCCATAGGTGCGCCAGTCGTCCAGCCGGTAGCGCCAGAAGATCGACGGCAGATACTCGCCCTCCGACCAGCGCCGGTTGTAGTAGCTGCGCGGCACGGAATAGTAGCCGTAGCCCGGCGCGAAATAGAAGCCGATGCGCAGGCCGGTGTAGGACCGCCAGCGATGATCGTTGCGCCACCAGCCGCGATCGTGCCGGCGGTTCCAGTCGCGACGCCACTGATCGCGGTCGAAGCGTTGGCGGAACTCGCGCCTGTCGCGATCCCGGTCGCGGTTCCAGCCGCCATTGGGACGGTCCGGGCGGTTCCAGCCTCCGTTCGGGCGATCCGGACGTCCGGCTTCACCGGGACGGTCAGGGCGACCCGGTTGGTCGGGGCGGCCGGGGCGATCGGGACGGTTCCAGCCGCCCTCGGGACGGCTCGGCCTGTCCGGGCGCGCTTGCGCATCCGGATTTTGCGGACGGTCGGGACGGTTGGGACGATCCGGGCGGGCCTGACCGTCGGGACGATCGGGCCGGTTCCAGCCGCCTTCGGGCCGGTTGGGACGATCAGGCCGGGACTGACCCGAGGGCCGGTCCGGACGATCGGCCCGGTTGGGGCGTTCGCCGCGATCTTCGCCGCGCGAAGCGTCAGGGCGCTGCGGCCGCTCTGCTCTCGGCGTTTCGGCGCGGGGCCGTTCCGGGCGCGAGGCGGCGGGCGGCGGTGGAGGCGGGGGCGTGTCGCGCTGTTCCTCGCGGGCGGCGCGTCGCTCCGAGCGGATATCCGCTCGGTCGCGGGAGGGACCTTCCTGTGCGACGGCGGCCAGTGGAGCCAGCGCCGGGACGACGAATGCCGCGAGGGCTGCGGCCGCCATCAATGAGCGTTTCATTCTCGTTCTTGTCTCCGCACGCCCCTTTTGGACGGCTTGAAGCAAACTTCGCGCCTTGGCGATGAACCGTGACTGAACGTGGTTGTCAGGCTTCGAGGGGCGTTTCAGTCACGCCTTGGAAGGGTTTGTGACCCGGAGATTGACGAAGGTTTTCAGAGGTCTGAACGACCGGTTCTCTCTTCATTGAACCTTTACGGAAAACGCCGGATTCGGCCCTCCGCTGTTAACTTTAACTTCAAATCGCGGGTATTTCATTCGGGTCAGAGGGCGGGGCCAGAATGGCTCCGATCAGGAGACTTGGTTATGACCGCGCAAGAACTGGCGCAGACCGAAGAGCAGGGCCTGCCCCTGCCGACCGCCGAAATGGGCGGGGACGATCTGTTCAGACTGGGCATGATGTATTCGAGCGGCCAGGGCGGGTGCCCGATGGACCGCGTGTCGGCCCATATGATCTTCAATCTGGCGGCCATGAAAGGCTCGATCGAGGCGCGTGAGTATCGCCGCGAAATGAGCCAGGAAATGGAACGCGAAGAGATCGCCGAGGCCCAGAAGGCGGCGCGCCGCTGGATCGACGCGGGCGTCGTGAAGCTCGCCGCCTAAATCGGCCAGCTCAGAAGCTCTGGTACTGGTTGCCCAGAGCGTATGAGAAGCTGAGCGGCAGGGCGTTGCGGATCTGGGTCACATAGTTGGCCACTTCGCCCAGCGTCGTGCGCGGGACGTACAGGATGTCGTTCCGCCTCAGCGCGACCACCTCGCCGCGGCGAGGGCGCAGGTCGACCGCCCGCAGCATGCGAACGCCGCCACGTCCCCGACGGATCAGGGCGACCTCGTCCTGTTTTGCAGTCGGCAGGAAGTCCCCGACCTGGATGATCGCCTGATAGGCGTCCAGATCCCCGGTCATTTCCAGCATACCCGGCGTGCGCACCTCGCCGCCGACCCAGACGCGGATCGGACCCGCGGTCTTCAGCGTCACCTCGACCACCGGCCGTCGCAGCTGGCTGGCGAAGGCCTGTGACGCGTCGTACTCCAGTTCGGCGATCGACCGGTCGGCGGCCATGATCTGGCCGACCAGCGGCAGCGAGACACGCCCGTCCGGGCCGATGCGCTGCGTGCGGGTCAGTTCCGTCGCCGTCGGCGTGGCGATCTCGATCTCGTCGCCCGGATAGAGGACGTACTCCGGTTCGGAATCATCCCAGCTGGCGAAGCCCAGCTCGGGGAAGGAATCGCGGCGGACGTTCTGGACGCGCCCACCCTCCCCGCCGCCGGCCTGACCGGGGCGAGGCATGCGTGCGCCGTATTCATCGCCGCCCAGCCCCATGCCGCCGCCGCAGCCCCCCACGAGGGCGCCAAGGCCAAGAACGAACAGACGGCGGTCGACGGACATGTCGGATTCGCTCCCGGAAGCGGTGGTGAGGCCAAGGTGGCCGGTTATGGGTAACCGACGGTTAACGCCGGTCCGCCAAGGCTGTGCTCCAGCGTCCGTTTCAATGGAATCAGTCCGCCCGCATGCGCACGGCCCAGCTTACAGTCCGCCCGCGCTACGGGGTGCTCGATGTCATCGGGCTGCTGTTCCGCGAGCTGCTGCTGATGATCGTCATCTTTCTGGTGATTTTCGCAGCCGGCGCGGCCGTCGTCCTGACCATGAAGAAAACCTACACGGCCAATGCCGCCATCTACGCCGGCGCGGGTCAGGAATACGCCTATGAGCCTCGCGTCGGCATCACCGAGCGCGGCAGCAGCCAGATGCTGACGGCCGACGCCGTGGCGTCGAACGAGGCGGCGATCCTCGGCAGTCTGGAGGTCAAAAGACGCGCCGTGCAGAAACTCGGCACCGACGCGGTGCTGGGACCGGATGCGACCGGCACCGCAGCGGCGAAACAGGCGGCGGCGCTCAAGGCGCTGGACGAGGGGCTGGGTGTTGGCGTGACGCCCGGCAGCCCGGTCATCGGCCTGTCTTACGAAGCCGGCGATCCCCAGCGAGCGGCGAACGTCCTGAACGCCGTGATCGACGAGTATCTAATCCAGCGCCGGGAAATCTTCCGCGACGCCGACGCCGACGCCATCGCCCAGCAAAGAGGCGCCTTCCAGAGCGAACTGGCTGAAGCGGACGACGCCTATAACGCCTTCCTGAGCTCCAACGATCTGGGCGACTTCACCACGGCCAAGACCACGCTGGCGGCGACCTATCAGACGACCTATGCGGCCGCGCTGGATGTGCGGGCCCAGCTGAATCAGGCCCGGCAGCGGGTGTCGACGCTTGAAGCCCAACTGGCGCGCCAACCGGCCGAGGTCGTGCTGCAGCAGGACCTGAACGTCTCGGCCCAGGACCAGATCCGGCTGGCCCGGACCGAGCGCGCCAACCTGCTGTCCCGCTACACCGAGGACGCCCAGCCGGTGCGCGAGGTGGACGAAAAGATCGCCGAGCTGGAAGCCTATGTGGCCGGAGAGAACACCGTGGGGGTGCGCGAGGTCCGGACCGGTCCCAGCGTCATCTTCACCGAGATCGAGACCTCGAGGATCCAGGCGGCGGCGGATCGCGACGCGCTCGCGGCGCGGCTGGCGGTGCTGGAAGGCCAGCTCGAGACGCTGAGAGCGCGTCAGGCGCTGCTGAACGAGCTCGACTCCACCAACACGACCCTAGCCAGCGACCGCGACGTCCTGACCAGCAAGATCCGCGAGTTCCAGCAGCGCGAGACCGAATCCCGCGCCGACAGCGCCCTCGTCGAGGCCGGGGCGGACAACGTCCGGGTCGCCGCGCGGGCCGAGGCACCGACCAAGGGCAAGAGTCTGAAGGTCCCTCTGCTGGCCGCGGCCTTCCTGTTCGCCGGGTTCACCGCCCTGTGCGTCGGCCTGCTGCGCATTTTCACGCGTCGCGGCTTCCCCACGCCTGCTTCGGTGGGCCGGACACTCGACATGCCGGTTCTGGCGGTGGCTCCGGCCAAAGGCCATTGATCCGACGCAGGTTTGCATAGGAAGCTGCCGGTTCAGGCGAACGGCGATTCGATGATCGATCTGACCTCCGAGATGGCGGCCCTCTGGGCGGCGCTGGGCCCCACGCCCGCGCATCGCGGACGTGTGATCCAGATCGCAGGCGCGACCAGCGGTGAGGGCGTGTCCACCGTCGCGCGTGAATACGCCCGTCTGGCCGCCGTCAGGGCCCGCAAGCCGGTCTGGCTCATCGACGCCGATCTGGCGCAGCAGGGGCAGCTGGACGAGATCGTCAAACAACCCCAGCGGTTCGGCAAGGCGGGACGTGTCGCGGTGGCGACGCCGGACGGCTCGATCTTCTTCGCGGTCACCCCGCGGGTGAAGGACCACGAGGGGCGCCCGGTGCATCCGGCGCGGCTGGTGACGGCGCGCGCCTTCCTCGGCGGTCGTCTGTGGGTCACGCGCTTCGCCGGCGAGGTCCTGAGGTCAGGGCAGCGGGCCGAGGTCGTGGGGGGGGCGAGCTACTGGGATGCCCTGAGGCGCCATGCCGACACGGTGGTCATCGACAGCCCGGCGGCAGACCGGTCTGACACCTCCATCCTTCTGGCCCCGTTCGTGGATTCTACGGTTCTGGTCGTCGCCTCGAACAGCACGTCTCCGGCGGAGCCGGTGATCCTGCGCGACGAGATCGAAGGCGCGGGCGGGCGGATCGCCGGGGTGGTGGTCAATCGCTCGGCCTACAGGCCGCCGGCGTTTCTCAGCCGCCTGACGGGCTGACCCGGTCGAGGCGTTCGACTTCGCGCGCGCCGTAGAAATGCGGCTCGAAGCCCTTCATCCAGAAGACTTTTCCGAGACCTCGGGCGGTGCGATCGTACATCTCGGCACGCCGCGGGCTCCTCATGGCGAACAGCACGGCTGAAGCGGAACCCCACACCACGGTCTGCGCTGCCCCGATAAGCATCCAGCGGATCACGCCGGGCCAGTTGCGCGTCGCCGCGGCGGTTTGGCTCGGCCCCTGACCGTAAGCAAAGGCGCGGGACAGGGCGTAGGTCAGTGTAGCGCGATGCGGCGGAGCGAACTCATACACCCAGGCGTCCGCCGCCCAGCCAAAGCGTCCTCCACGGCCCTTCAGCGCCGCGAACAGCGCGTCGTCCTCGCCACCGGCCTGATCGGCGCCGGTGTCGAACGGCTCGACGCCGGGCAGCGCGACCGCCCGGACCATCAAGGAATTGCCGCAGCCGTAGGGGGTATCGATCAGTCCGGTCGTCGTCGGTCCGGATCGGCCGAAGAAGGCTTCAAGATAGGGCGTCAGCCACGGGGCGGCCCCGGGCGCCCGCCCCGCGATAGGACCGAAGACCACATCCGCCCCCGTTTCGACCTGCCCACCCAGCAGGTGGGACAGCCATTCGGGAGATGCCGCTTCATCATCGTCGAGGAAAGCGATCAGCGCGGCGCCTGTCGCGGCCAGTCCCGCATTGCGCGCGGTGGCGACGCCGGGCTGGGCTGCATGGCGATACACCAACGGCCACGGCGACACGGCAGACAGATATTCGACCAGATCGCGGGCCGAGGCGCGGGGATCGTTGTCGACGACCACGATCGATCCCACCCGCTCGCCGACGCCGGTCTGGGCGAAAACCGAACGCAACGCCCGTTCGAGACTTTCCAGGCGCCGCAGGGTCGGGATGATGATCGTCACGTCGCCCATCACACGGCCTCCGCATACAGGGCGGTGCGATAGAGCCGCAGCAAGAAGGCCCGCAGCTTGACCGGCAGCCAGCCGGTGCAGGCGGCGGCGCGCAGCAGCCCCTTCAGGCGCAGCAGGCCCGGGATGCGCTTGAGCCCGCGTGCGGCGCGGAAGCTGGGATAGGTCGCGACGACGTCGGGATGCCGTTCGGCCATGCGGGCGAAATTCGGCGCGGCCTGCTCATACTTGCCGGCGAGGGCCTCGACCGTATCCAGACCCATATGCGTCGCCGGATTGTCGATGTGCAGGATCGGAAAGCGTCGCGAGACGCGGATCGCCCATTCGACATCCTCCCAACCCCAACCGGTGAAACCGCCATCGAAGGCTTCGGCCTCGAACACGTCGCGGCGGACCAGCAGGTTGGAGGTGTAGACGTACTTCTCCGGGGCCAGCCGCCGTTCCACCGCCGGGACGCATTCCGATCGCGCAGCGACAGCGCGGTGGACGGCGAACCGGGGCGCGTCGGACGCCTGCTTCAGCGAGAATCCTCCAAAAGCGACGGCGGGCGTCTGATCATCAGCGAGCGCCAGCCAGTCGCGCAGGAAGCTCGGACCGTCGGGCCGCATGTCGCTGTCGAGGAAGAGCAGGAACTGGCCTCGCGCGGCCGCGGCGAGCTGATTGCGCCCTTCGGCCCGGCCGACATTGGCGGAGAGACTGATCAGGCGAACGGGCAACCCCAGACCCCGGATCTGGTTGGTCAGGCGTGCCGTGAGCTCTTCGTCGCCGGTGCCGTCGTCGAGCAGCACCAGCTCAACCGCGCCGTTCAGCGGGGCTGACTCGGCGTCCAGGTCGGCGAGAAGAATCGAGGGATCGTCCCTCAGGAAGGGCGTAAGCACCGAAACGCGGGGCTTTGCCGTCGCCCACGCCGGGCTGTCGATCAGCGCGTTCATGCCGCCGCTCCCCGCGTCCTGAAGCGGTCGAACAGGCGAAGCGCCACGTCACGCACACCCGCGGCGTTGATCGTCAGGGCGACCGCTGCATAGACGACCCCGCCGGTGGCTGCGTCCAGAACCAGTTCCGGAAAACCGCCGATCGCCGGAAGCTGCACCACCACCAGAGCCATGACCCCTGTGGCGACGCCGCAGCGGATCAGGCTCTCCCACGGAATCGGCAGAGTCACCGCGCGCCGCCCGATCCCCATCGTCGCCAGCATGCCGACGCCGAAGCTCGCGGCCGTCGCCCACGCCGCGCCGACGACGCCGAAGCGCGGCACCAGAATGAGGTTCAGTACGACGTTCAGCAGCGCCGGGATCGCCATGGCGACCAGCAGCAATCGGGTCTTCTTCCCGAGCGTGAACGCCTGCCCGAAATAGTAGGCGGTCAGGCCATAGAGCAGGGCCGACAGGGCGATCCACGGTGTGACAAGGGCGGCGGCGGTGCGCAGGTCCTCGCCGATCAGAACCTCGGCAAGCGACCTCGCCACCAGTGCGACACCGGCGGCGGCGGGCAGGCCAATCAGAAGGAACGTCGAGGCCTGTTCGCGGGCGGCCTCACGCAGACGCTCGCCCCCGCCGCGTTCCAACGCCATCACCAGAGCCGGCTGTCCCGCCGTGCCCAGCCACAGGAACAGCACGTCCAGAGTCCGGTTCGCGATGGTGTAGCCCGCGTGATAGGCGCCGACCGCCGCCTCATCGAGGAAGGCGGCCAGCAGGAACCGGTCGGTCGAGGCCAGCACGACCGTCAGCGCCAGCGACGCCGCGATCGGATAGCCGTAGCCGGCATAGGTCTGGACCCGCTGAACGGTGACCACGCCGGTCCGCGCCTGCCTTAGCTCGCCCGGCAGAACGAAGGGCAGGGCGGCCAGCGAGCCCAGCGCCAGACCGATCAGTGGAGACGCCCCACCCGCGCCGAGCATTGCGAATCCGACGCCGATTATCAGCCCGGAAATCGTCACGCCCATGTCCAGCCCGGCGGATCTCGAGACCTCTCCGGCCGCCCGCAACCGCTCCTGTCCCAGCTTGGCCAGACACCGGATCGGGCTGCTGCACAGGCCGAAGGCCAGCGCCAGTTTGAAGTTCGGATCTGCGGGCCACAGCCAGATGGCCAGCGCCACCACCGGCACATAGATCAGGCTGACCAGGAAGGCGGCCCGATACAGGCTGGCGAAATGGGCGGCGAGGCCGGGGCCGGGCTCCTCGGTCGCCCAGAAGCGCGCCATCGCGGCTTCCAGCCAGGTGAAGACCGCGACGTGCACCAGCGTCGTGACGGAGAAGGCCAGCGCGTAGCGGCCGAAATCCTCGGGCGACAGGATGCGTGTGAACAGGACGATGGCCAGAAAGCCGACCACGCCCTGCACGATATTGGCGGGCAGATAGCCCCAGACGCCGCGCCAGAACATGACCTAGCGAACCGCCGCGCGGTCGCCCAGCAGCACCGGGACGGTCACCGCCATGATCCACAGGTCCAGCCAGACGGACTGGCGTTCGACATAGTCGATATCCAGCTGAACCCGGCGGCGGACGTCCTGCGCGGTATGCAGTGGCCCGCGCGAGCCGTTGACAGCGGCCCAGCCGGTCATGCCGGGCTTGATGCGGTGCCGATGGGCGTATTCGGCGACCAAACGGGCGGATTCGATATGGCCCGTCTTCATGCCGATGGCGTGCGGACGCGGGCCGACCAGAGACATCTCGCCGGATATCACATTCAGCAGCTGGGGCAGCTCATCGAGGCTGGTCTTACGGATGAAGCGGCCGATCCGGGTGACCCGGTCGTCGTCATGGGTGACCTGACGGCTGGCGGTGGCGTCGGCGGTTTCCTGACGCATGGACCGGAACTTCCAGACCACGATTTCCTCGTGGTTGAAGCCGTGGCGACGCTGGCGGAAGAAGATCGGGCCGGGGCTGTCCAGCCGGATGGCCACCGCGATCACCGCCATCACCGGCGCCAGAAGCACGCCGGCGGTCAGGCCCAGCACGAGATCCTGCAGCCGCTTGTTGTAGGCGCGGCGGTCATTGTCGACCGGACCCTGCACGTCGGCAAGCGGAGCCGCCGCCAGACGATCCAGCGCGGACGCAGTCTCGGCGGCGCTGTTAGGCTCGACCAGCAGGGTGACCTCATTGGGCAAGGTGCGCAGCCGGGCGTTCAGTTCACGCACCCGCGCCTCGGCCTTGGGATCAATGGCCAGCACCACGCGGTCGACGTAGGGCGTGATCTTGTGGGTCAGCAGATCGTCGGCCGTCCCCAGCACCGGCACGCCCTCGATCGCCGTTGGGCTGCGCGCCAGCCGATCGTCGAAAATGCCCAGCACATTCAGGTCGCGGCGCTTCAACGCCTCGCGGATCAGACCTTCCGCATGTCGGGTCGCGCCCACCAGAACGATGTTCGGCGTCAGGGCGCCTGCATTCCGCCACCGCCCGACCAGATCGGTCCAGCCGATGTGCAGGCCGTTCACCGTGATCAGCACCAGCCCGGTCCAGATCAGATACGCCTCCCATTGGGCGTGAGGCCCGCGAAGAAGCCAGCCGAGCAACAGGGCCGTCAGCCCACCGACGGCGACGATGCCGGCCACGGCGGCCAGATGCAGTTGGGCCTTCTGCTGTCGGGCGAAGCGATACCGGCCCAGCGATCTCATGAGGCCAAGGACAACAACTGCGCCCGTCGCGAACGGCAGGACCTGTGACAGCTCCGTATGCAGCAACGGCCGCTGGGCCGCCGCCCAGGCGCACAGGACAGTAATGACGATGACGGTCAGCACGTCGAACGCGCGGAAATAGTGGGCGGCCAATCGCGAAGCGTGCTTCTGGCGAGCGTTCAGCCAGACGTCCGGCCGGAAGGGCCCACGCTTCGCCGCGCCCTTCGCCGGCGCCTCGCCCGCGCGCACGGCCAGCGCCTGCAGGCCCGACGCGTCGAGCGCCGCCAGATCGACGGTATCAGGATGCAGGCGGGCGGTGTCGGACATGCGGCTCGCGGCGGGGTTCGCCGCCACCTTGCACAGCCTGCCTCACTGTCGCGTTAACAGAGGCGCCGCAGACCCGTTGCACGGAGCCGCGCCCTCCGCTAAGCACGCCGCCTGCCGGAGACGTGGCCGAGTGGCTGAAGGCAACGGTTTGCTAAATCGTCGTACCCTGTAAGGGGTACCGAGGGTTCGAATCCCTCCGTCTCCGCCAGACTTTCCCGGTCCATGGACGCGCCGCGCACCGAATGCGCGCAGGTCTGACCGGAGCGTTAACCAAACCGGAAGGCCCGTTGGCGATCCTCGTCCAAGACGAGGAGCGGCATGCGGAAGTTCATCAGGATCGGTCTGGCTGCGGGGCTGCTGTCGACAACGGCGGCCTGCGCCAGTTTTGGCGGTGGCGGCAACGACCGGATCGCTGTCGTCACGGACCCGGCGCCGATCGTGTGGGGAACCATGCGGCCGTATCAGGTCAGGGGGCGCTGGTACCGGCCTGAAGAACAGGCGAACTATGACGAGCGCGGGATGGCGTCCTGGTATGGGCCCGGGTTCGACGGCCGGCCGACGGCGTCGGGCGAACGGTTCGATCAGGATGCGCTGACGGCTGCGCACAAGACCCTGCCTCTGCCGGGGCTGGTGGAAGTCACCAATCTTGCCAACGGGCGGCGGGCGGTGCTGAGACTCAACGATCGCGGGCCGTTCGTGGACGGGCGGATCATTGATCTGTCGAAGGGCGCCGCTGATGCGCTGGGCATGTTGCAATCCGGCGTCGGCGAGGTGCGGGTCCGCTATCTGGGACGAGCGCCGCGAGACGGAGGCGGCGGACAGCGGCTGGGCGAGGGCCAGCGCCTGACCTATGCCGAGGCGCGACCGGAGCGGTCGGACGGACTGAGAAACGCCCTGCCGTCGCTGGCCAGTCCCACTGAAGTCGCCTACACCGCCGTGGCCGCTGCGCCTGCGCCAGTCGTTCCGGCCTTCACTGCTGCCACGCCGGTCGCATCCGGCCTGTGGGTTCACGCGGCGACATACGATGACGCCCGGCGCGCTCGTCGCGAGGCGGAGCGGCTGGGGGGATCGGCGCGGGTCGAGCCGTCAGGCGCGAACTGGCGCATTCTGGTGGGGCCATGGGCCGATCAGGGCGCGGCCGAGCGGTCCCGCCGCGCGGTGGTGTCGCGGGGTTATCCGGACGCACAGTTGATTTCGGGCGGCTAGACCCTTTCGAAAGCCGGTCCGCGCCGCCATTGTGCGCCGGTGACTCGCGGCAGGTTCATTACATTCGAGGGCGGCGAAGGCGCCGGCAAGTCGACGCAGGTCGCGCGACTGGTGGAACGGTTGCGCGCGCGTGAGCTGGAGGTCGTGCAGACGCGCGAGCCCGGCGGCTCTACCGGCGCCGAGGAGATTCGCGGCCTCGCCCTGAACGGCGACCCTGGCCGCTGGTCGCCGATGACCGAAACCATGCTGATGTTCGCGGCCCGATCGGATCATCTGGAGAAGACGATCCGGCCTGCGCTGGAGGCCGGGCGCTGGGTGATCTGCGACCGCTTCGCCGATTCCAGCCGGGCCTATCAGGGCGCAGGCGGCGGGACGCCAGCAGAATTCATCGAGACGCTGGACGCCGCCGTGGTCGGCGACACCCAGCCGGATCTGACCCTGATCTTCGACCTGCCGGTCGAGGTAGGGCTGGAGCGGGCGTTCGGGCGCGGTCTGTTCGAGACGCGCTTCGAATCCAAGGGTGTCGAGTTTCACGAACGGCTGCGCGGACGCTTTCTAGAGATCGCCCGGGAGAAGTCGGATCGCTGCGTGATCATCAACGCGGTCGGCGACATCGAAACCATCGAGGCCCGGATCTGGGCGGCGGTCGAGGCGCGGCTGTTGTGAGCGAGCATCCCCGCGACCGGTTCGACCTGATCCCTGACGCCTCGGCCGAGGCGGCATTTCTGGATGCGCAGGCCAAGGGCCGGCTGCACCACGCTTGGCTGCTGTGCGGGGTCGAGGGTTCGGGCAAGGCGACCTTCGCCTACCGCGCGGCGCGGCGATTGCTGGGGGCGGCGCCTGATCCCTCGCGTGGCGTGCTGGGGACAGATCCATACGATCATGTGGCGCGTATGATCTCGGCCCAATCGCACCCCGACCTGCTAGTGCTTGAACGGGCGGTCGAGGGCGGCAAGACGAAGAAATCGATCTCGGTCGATCAGGCGCGCGATCTGCCTGAGTTCTTCTCCAAGAGTCCGTCGCAGTCGCCGTACCGGGTGGCGATCATCGATGCGGCCGACGACCTGAACCTGAACGCCGCCAATGCCCTGCTGAAGGTTCTTGAGGAACCGCCCGAGCGGGGTGTGCTGTTTCTGGTGACACATGCACCGGGACGGTTGCTGGCGACGATCCGGTCGCGCTGCCGTCGACTGGCCTTCCCCGTTTGGCCGCAGCATGCGCTGGAGGATCTGGTGCGTAACAAGACCGGCGTGCCGTCGGCAGAGGCTGTTCGCATCGCAGGCATGGCCGGCGGATCGCCCGGGCTGGCGCTTTCGCTGGCGTCAGGCGCGACGCTGGAGGCGGATCAACTGGCGCAGGACTGGGTCGCCGCCCCCGAAATCAACCGCGCCGAGGCCATGGCCATCTCCGACAAGTTCCGCGGCGCCGAGGGGCAGGAGCGGTTCGAAACCCTGATGGAACGGCTGATCGCGGCGGTGAAGGTGAGGGCGCTGGAGGAGGGCGCCTCCGGCGCGCGCTGGGCCGAGCTGTGGTCGCGTCTGTCCGAATTGCCCGAGCGGGCGGCCGGGATCAATCTGGACCGGGCTGACGTGCTTGCCGGCGCGCTGGCGGACCTGCAGCGCACCAAGGCGGCGCGCTGATGCTGATCGACAGCCACGTCAACCTGCACGCGCCCCAGTTCGACGAGGACCGGGACGAGGTCATCGCCCGGGCGCGTCAGGCGGGCGTCGGCCTGATGGTCGAGATCTCCGACAAGCTGTCGACCTTTGAAGCTACCCATGGGCTGGCCATGGCGCACGACGACATCTGGTGCACCGTCGGCGTTCATCCGCATGAGGCGAAGGACTATGCGGACCTGACGGCGGACCGTCTGGTCGAACTGGCCGGCCGCGACCGCGTTGTCGGCATCGGCGAGTGCGGGCTGGATTTCCACTACGATCTCAGCCCCCGCGAGACGCAGTCGCTGGTCTTCCGTCAGCATATCGAGGCGGCCCGGCGCACGGGCCTGCCGCTGGTGGTCCACACGCGTGAGGCAGACGATGTCATGGCGGCTATCCTTGAGGATGAGCAGTCGAAAGCACCCTTCCGGTTCCTGATGCACTGCTACACCAGCGGCCCGGAACTGGCGGAAAAGGCGGCGAAACTGGGCGCATGGTTCTCCGTTTCCGGCATCGCGACCTTCAAAGCGGCCGAGGATGTGCGAGAGATCATCCGCGTCATGCCCGCCGACCGAATTATCGTCGAGACCGACTGCCCTTATCTGGCGCCCATCCCCCATCGCGGTCGCCGGAACGAGCCGGCCTACGTCGGCCACGTGCTGGACAAGCTGGCGGAAATCCGGGGCTGGAGCCGCGACGAGGCCGAAGCGCGGACGACCGACGCCTTCTTCGCCCTGTTCGATCGGATACCCCGGCCATGAGCGAGCAGGAGATCGTCATCCTCGGCTGCGGTTCGTCCGGCGGGGTCCCGCGCGGGGACGGCGACTGGGGCGACTGCGATCCGACCGAGCCGAAGAACCGCCGCACCCGCTGCTCGGCCCTGATCCGCCGCCACGGACCCGACGGCGTGACCAGCGTCCTGATCGACACCTCGCCGGACCTGCGCGAGCAGGTGCTGGCGGCCGGGGTCAAACATGTCAACGCGGTTCTCTACACCCACGACCACGCTGACCAGACCCACGGCATCGACGACCTGCGGGTCTTCGCCATGCGCACCCGCCGCCGCATCCCGGCGTGGATGGACGCCGCGACACGGGCCGCGTTGACGCAGCGGTTCGACTACATCTTCGAAACGAAGCAGGGCTACCCCGCCATCGTCGAAGCGCGGGACCTGCCGCCACACGGCGAGCGATGGGCGATCGACGGCGACGGCGGCCCGGTCCCGGTCGTGACCTTCGATCAGGCCCACGGCCCGATCCGCTCGGTCGGCTATCGCATCGGCCCGATCGCCTACTCCAGCGACGTGTCCGACCTCGACGAGGCGGCCATCGAGGCGGTGTGCGGCTGCGATCTCTGGATCGTCGACGCTCTCCGCTTCACCCCGCACCCGACCCATGCACACGTCGACAAGGCGCTGGACTGGATCGTGCGGGCCGAGGTCAAGCAGGCGGTGCTGACGAACCTGCACATCGATCTGGATTACAATGACTTGCGAGCCAGGGTTCCCGCGAACGTCGAGGTCGCCTTCGACGGCTGGAGCGCCCGTTTCTAGCCCAACAACCGCGCCGCCTGCGGGGCGAAATAGCTCAGCACCCCCGCGCATCCCGCCCGTTTGAACGCATGCAGGCTCTCCAGAATGGCCCGGTCCTCTTCCAGCCAGCCGTTGGCGATAGAGGCGCGCATCATCGCGTACTCACCGGACACCTGATAGGCGAAGGTCGGGACGCGGAAGGTCTCTGACACGCGGCGGACGATGTCGAGATAGAGCATTCCCGGCTTGACCATCACGGCGTCCGCGCCCTCGGAAATGTCCATGGCGACCTCGCGCAGGGCCTCGTCCGAATTGGCGAAGTCCATCTGATAGGTCTTCTTGTCGCCGGTCAGCGCCTTCGCGGAGCCCACCGCATCCCGATAGGGGCCGTAGAAGGCCGAGGCGTACTTCGCCGCATAGGACAGGATCAGGGTGTCGTGGAAGCCGTTGGCCTCCAGCGCCTCGCGGATCGCCTGCACCCGCCCGTCCATCATGTCCGACGGGGCGACGATGTCGGCGCCGGCGTGGGCGTGGATGAAGGCTTGCTCAGCCAGCCGCTCCAGCGTGGCGTCGTTCAGGATGCGGCCGTTTTCCAGCACGCCGTCGTGGCCGTGGTCGGTGTAGCAGTCCAGCGCCACATCGGTCATGACGCCGATCTCGGGCGCTGCGTCCTTGATCGCCTTGATGCAGTCGGGGATCAGGCCGTCCGGATCGGTCGCGCCCGTCCCGACGCCGTCCTTGATTGCGCCGTCGATATTGGGAAACAGCGCCACGGCCGGAATTCCCAGATCGCGGGCCTCCTTCGCCGCCTCGGCCGCCGCCTTTGGCGACAGGCGGAAGACGCCGGGCATCGACGTGACCGGCACGCGATCCTCCGCGCCGTCATGCACGATCAACGGCCAGATCAGGTCGGCCGGCGTCAGAACCGTCTCGCCCACCAGCCTGCGCACCCACGGACTGGCGCGCAGGCGGCGCGGGCGGGCGTAGGGAAAGGCGGCGGGGGCGAAGGGCGTCGTCATGAGGTCGACTTAGCGACTTGGATCAAAAAAATCACCCGTCACCCTCGGGCTTGACCCGAGGGCCAGAGGCCAGGACCGGCTGTGTATGTCCGGCTTCGACGGAGCGACGGATCATCTGATCCTCGGGTCAGGCCCGAGGATGACGGTGAGTGTGATGACGTCAGACGACGAGATGTCTAGAACCCGTCAAAGACTGGAGGAAACCACCCACATGGACTTCGCCCTCAACGACGACCAGCGCGCCATCCAGGACGCCGCCCGCCAGTTCGCCGACGCCGAGCTGGCGCCGCACAGCGCGGAGTGGGACGAGACCAAACATTTCCCGGTCGACGTGATGAAGCACGCCGCCGAGATGGGCTTCTGCGGCATCTACACCGGCGAGGAGCATGGCGGCATGGCGCTAGGGCGGGTCGAGGCTGCGGTGATCTTCGAGGAACTGGCGCGCGGCGACGTGTCGACGGCCGCCTTCATCAGCATCCACAACATGGCGACGTGGATGATCGACAAGTTCGGCTCGGATGACCTGCGCGGCCGTTACGTCCCGTCGCTGGTGACGATGGAGAAGATCGCCAGCTACTGCCTCACCGAGCCGGGCTCGGGCTCCGATGCGGCGGCTATGCGGACGACGGCGATCCGAGACGGTGATTACTGGGTGCTGAACGGGTCGAAGGCCTTCATCTCGGGCGCGGGGACCAGCGACGTCTATGTGGTCATGGCGCGCACAGGCGAGGCGGGACCGAAAGGCATCAGCGCATTCGTCGTGGACCTCGGCACGCCGGGCCTCGAGTTCGGCGCGCAGGAAAAGAAGATGGGCTGGAACAGCCAGCCCACCGCCATCGTCAGCTTCGACGACTGCCGCATCCCGGCGGCGAACCTCCTGGGCAAGGAGGGCGACGGCTTCCGCTATGCGATGATGGGGCTGGACGGCGGCCGTCTGAACATCGCCGCCTGCTCGCTGGGCGGCGCCCGGCTCGCGCTGGAAACGGCGCTCGACTACGTCGCCAGCCGCAAGCAGTTCGGCAAGGCGCTGGCCGAGTTCCAGAACACCCAGTTCAAGCTGGCCGACATGGCGACCCAACTGGACGCTTGTCGTCTGATGGTTCTGCGCGGCGCCTGGGCGATGGACACCAATCACCCCGAGAAGACCAAATGGTGCGCCATGGCCAAGCGGATGGCGACCGACATCTGCTTCCAGATCGCCGACGAAGCTCTGCAGCTGCACGGCGGCTACGGCTATCTGAAGGACTACCCGCTGGAGCGGATCGTGCGCGACCTGCGGGTCCACCGCATTCTGGAAGGCACCAACGAGATCATGCGGGTGATCACCGCGCGGGAGATGATGCGGCAGTGACGGACTCACCTTCGGGAACCGAAGACCCGCTCTGGCCGACCTGGCGTGCGCTTGTGAAGGCTTTCGGCTTCGGCCGGTTGTTCATGCACCTCTCGACCTCCCTGTCCGGCGCGGGGTTCTACGGCGCGGACGTGGTGTCGACATTGCGGGCGACGCGCATGGCGAAGGCGGGACTGGAGATTCTCGAACCTGTCTCCGACACCTTGTTGCAGCGGCTTCTCGACCTCGCGGAAATCAACGCCAGGCGGAACGAGGCGATGTGGCGCATGGCGGCCCTGTTCTACGTCACAGTGCCGGTCACCCTGATCCTCGCGGGTCTTGAACGGACGCCGCGGCTGCTTGAGCTGGCGTTCGCCGAGATCGGCTGGATACTGGCCTTTCTGGCCGTCGGCCTTACCCTTCAGCTTCTCTACTATTTCGCGAACCAGTGGCGTGCCCGACAGATTGAAGCGGTGATCGGTCTGGCCCGGATCGAGCGGGCTGGACGGTGAAGCTGGCTCCCCCTAGAGCCGGGGCATGACACAGGAATCGGAGGTTCTCGTCCGCGTCGAGGCCGGCGTTGGTCGCATCACGCTGAACCGGCCAAAGGCGCTCCACGCGCTGAACCGCGCCATGTGCGAGGCAATGACCGATGCGCTGCTCGCGTGGCGCGAGGACGACGCCGTTCTGTCAGTTCTGATCGACCATTCGGGCGAGCGTGGCTTCTGCGCGGGTGGCGACATCCGCATGATCGCCGAAAGCGGGGCAGGGGATGCGTCGGAGGCCAAGGCCTTCTTCCTGACCGAATACCGGCTGAACCATCTGATGTTCGAATACCCCAAGCCGATCACCGCCATCGTCGACGGCATCGTCATGGGCGGCGGCGTGGGGATCAGCGAACCGGCCGAGGTCCGCATCGCGACCGAGCGCACGACCTACGCCATGCCCGAGACCGGGATCGGCCTCTTCCCCGACGTCGGCGGCGGCTGGTTCCTGTCGCGCATGCCGGGCGAGACGGGGACGTGGCTGGCCCTGACCGGCGCCCGCCTGAAGGCGGCGGACACGGTCTTCCTCGGCATCCACAGCCACTATCTGCCGACTGACGCGCTGGAGGCCTTCCACGCCATCCTCGCTGTCGATCCGGCTCACCCGGCCGATGTCGCCGACGGGCTGGAGGGCGATCCGGGCGAGCCGCCGATCGAGGCGCACGTCGAGGCCATCGACCGCCTGTTCGCCTTCGACACGGTCGAGGAAATTTTCGCCGCGCTGGAGGCTGACGGATCCGAATGGGCGCTGGCCCAACTGGCGGTCCTCAAGACCAAATCGCCGCAATCGATGAAGGTGACCCTGCGCCAGCTGCGGACCGGCCGGGCGCTGGACAGCTTCGCCGACAATATGGCGCTGGAATACCGGCTGGGCGGCCGCGTGGTGCGGACCCACGACTTCCAGGAGGGCG
The DNA here is from genome assembly GCF_044755415.1 of Brevundimonas sp. NPDC092305. Classification (NCBI taxonomy): domain Bacteria; kingdom Pseudomonadati; phylum Pseudomonadota; class Alphaproteobacteria; order Caulobacterales; family Caulobacteraceae; genus Brevundimonas; species Brevundimonas sp. NPDC092305. The sequence goes on from NZ_JBIVQY010000001.1 coordinate 904,130, forward strand.
TCCGCTCGGTGATCGTCGACAAGGACAATACGCCGAACTGGTCCCCCGCCACGCTGGCCGGCGTGTCCGACGCGGATCTGGACGCCCTGTTCGCGCCCCTGCCGGACGCCGAGGCGTGGACGCCGCTGCCGTAGGGTCTTGCATCCCCCGGCGAACCGGCGCGTAGCTTGGCGGAACAGGGAGAACGGCGAATGACGAAATTCATGGCGGCTTTCGCCTGCGCGGGCCTGTTGGCCGGTTGCGCGGGCGGCATGGGCAGCGGTTCAGAGGCCGCACAGGTCGAGACGGCTCGGTCGGTGAACTATGCCTCGGCCCTGTCGGACCCTCGCCGTCTGCCGGAGGAGGTCGCCCGCGATCCCCTGCGCAAGCCCGCCGAAATGCTGGCCTTCATGCAGCTGGACCCCGGTGACGTCATCGCCGACATCCGCCCGGAGGAGGGGTATTTCACCCGGCTGTTCGCGCCGCTGACCGGCCAGTACGGCCACGTCTACGCCTTCGTGCCGAACCAGACGGCCCAGCGCGAGAACGCCTTCGCGGACACCTTGGCCTCGACCTTCCCCAATGTGACCCGGGTCACCGGCAAGCTGGAGGAGATGACCTTCGACCGCCCGCTGGACGTCGTCTTCATGGGCGAGGAATACCACGACTTCACCATCCCCCGGTTCGGCGTGGATGTGGCGGCGATGAACCGACGAGTGTTCGAGGTTCTCAAACCCGGCGGTCTCTACGTCATTCTTGATCACCAGGCGGCGGACGGCGCGGGCATCGGCGTCTCCGGCACCCTGCACCGGATCGAGGCGGCCGAACTGCGACGGCAGGTCGAGGCTGCGGGCTTCGTTTTTGATGGAGAGACGGACGCGGTACGCGTGCCCTCTGACAATCATACCCTCAGTGTCTTCGACGAAAGCATTCGCGGACGCACGGACCGGTTCGTCTATCGCTTCAGGAAGCCGGGCTGAATGCGGGTTGCCCTGTTCGGGCTCGTTCTCGCCGCCTGTCTGGCCGGTTCCGCGCGAGCGGAGCCTGACGGCGCGCCCTACAGCGTCCGGCCCGGTCTTTTCGATCCGGCGGCGCCAGATCTGGGACTGAAGCCCGCTCCGGGGACGCAGACCTTCACGGTCTTCCGCCCCGAGGAGACGACCGAGCGATTCAGCAACGGCGTCGTCCTGATCCCCTTCAGGAACCGGCTGTACGCCCAGTGGCAGTCCTCTCCGCGTGACGAGGACTCGCCGGACACCCGGGTCGTCTATGCGGTCAGCGATGACGGCGAACACTGGACCGCGCCCGATGTGCTGGCGGCGCCGGGACAGGGTGGCCGCATGCATTCCAGCGGCGGCTGGTGGACGGATGGCGAGACGCTGGTCGCCTATACGAACGTCTGGCCTGACGGCTTTCAGTCGGGCGCGGGCGGCTTCACCGAATATCGCCTCAGCACCGACGGCCGCACGTGGTCCGAACCGCGCCGCGTCCTGGGCGCCGACGGCCAGCCGGTCGAGGGAGTGATCGAGCAGGACCCGCACCGCATCGGCGACCGCGTCATGACCGGCTTCCACATGCGGCCCGGGATGATCGCGACGCCGGCATGGACGACGGATCCGCTGGGCCTCTCAGGCTGGACGCCCGGTCGGATGACCAACCTGCCGCGCCGTCCGGCCGAGGGCGGGGCCGCGCACGAACGTCGGCTCAGCCGCGAGATCGAGCCCAGCCTGTTCCAGCGCGGGGACTGCGCCGTCATGGTCTTCCGGGACGAGGAGCTGAGCTTCCGTCAGCTGGCCTCCGAAAGCTGTGACGGCGGCGAAACGTGGACGACACCCGCGATCACCGGCATGCCGGATTCACGCGCCAAGCAGAGCGCCGGAAATCTGCCGGACGGAACGGCGTATCTGGTCAACGCACCCAACACCGACCGTCCGCGCATCCCGCTGGCCGTCACGCTGAGCGACGATGGCCGCACCTTCGATCGCAGCTTCCTGCTGCGCGGACAAGGCGACCTGCAGCCGCTTCGCTACGAGGGCCAGTACAAGCGGCCGGGCTATCACTATCCGAAGAGCGTCGTCTGGGGTGACTGGCTCTACGTCGGCTACGCGACCAACAAGGAGGACGTGCAGGTCACGCGCGTTCCCCTGTCGTCCCTGATCGATTGACGCTGGCGAGGGCAGGGCGGAGCGGCTAACCCTCCCGGCAAAATCTCCGGGAGAGACACAGATGACGCACAAGGTCGCCTTCATCGGGCTGGGCAACATGGGCGGCGGCATGGCCGCCAATCAGGCGAAGGCCGGCCATACGGTCCTCGCCTTCGATCTGTCACAGGCCGCGCTGGACCGGGCGAAAGAAGGCGGCTGCACCCCGGTCGCCTCGGTGGCCGAGGCGGTGAAGGACGCGGACGTCGTCATCACCATGCTGCCCGCCGGCCCCCATGTGCTGAAGGTCTATTCCGAACAGATCATCGGCGCCGCGCCGTCCTCGGCCCTGCTGCTGGACTGTTCGACCATCGACGTCGACACCGCCCGCAAGGTCGCCGGTCTGGCCAGCGAGGCCGGCTACGCCTTCGCCGACGCCCCGGTCTCGGGCGGCACCATGGCGGCCGACGCCGGGACGCTGGCCTTCATGGTCGGTTGCGACGAGCCCGAGTTCGCCCGGATCGAGGCCGCACTGGAACCCATGAGCCGCGCCACCTTCCGCGCCGGCGACCACGGGGCGGGGCAGGCGGCCAAGATCTGCAACAACATGATCCTCGGCATCACCATGCTTGGCACATGCGAGGCCATCGGTCTCGCCGAGAAGCTGGGGCTGGACCCGGTGAAGATGTTCGACATCGTCGCAAAGTCCTCGGGCCAGAGCTGGTCGACGACCACTTACTACCCGTGGCCCGGCCCGGTGCCGACCGCGCCGTCCAACCGCAACTACGACGGCGGGTTCGCCGCCGCCATGATGTTGAAGGACCTAAAACTGGCACAGGACGCCGCCGCCAAATCCGGCGCCTCCACCCCTTTGGGCGCCCAGACAGAAGCCCTGTTCCAAATGTTCAACGGCCTCGGCTACGGCGGCCGCGACTTCTCGGCCATCCTGCAGATGCTGCGGGGCAAGCTGGACGAACTTCCGAAGGGGTAAAAACCTGCGAACCGTTATCAATTAAGGCTTTGCGGCGTTTTGTCCGGCGCGTTCCGTGGACAAATCGTCCGCATCGGCGCATCACGCGGCGAAGTTTTTCCGCCGCGCAGAGCTGATCGGTTGTTCGACTACAAGGCCGCTTTCGAGACCGCCGTAGAGCAGGTCAAGGGTGAGGGACGCTATCGCGTCTTCGCCGACCTGAAGCGCGTGCGCGGCCAGTTTCCGAAAGCGATCCGCCGTCGCGAGGACGGGACCGAGCAGGACGTCGTCGTCTGGTGCTCGAACGACTACCTCGGCATGGGCCAGCATCCGGCCGTCCTCGACGCCATGCAGGCCGAGATCGACGCGGCCGGCGCAGGCGCCGGCGGCACCCGCAACATCTCCGGCACGACCCGCTCGGCCGTCGATCTGGAAGCCGAGCTGGCCAGCTGGCACCAGAAGGAAGCGGCGCTGCTGTTCACCTCGGGCTATGTCGCAAACGAGGCGACGCTAACGACGCTGCAGCGCATTCTGCCCGGTCTGATCATATTCTCGGACAGCCTGAACCACGCCTCGATGATCGCCGGCATCCGCAATGGCGGCTGCGAGCGGCACATCTTCGCCCACAACGATCTCGAGCATCTCGAGGCGTTGCTGCGCGACGCCCCGGCCGACGCGCCCAAGCTGATCGCCTTCGAGAGCGTCTATTCGATGGACGGCGACATCGCCGACCTCGCGGGCACCATCGCCCTGGCGAAAAAGTACGGCGCCCTGACCTATCTCGACGAGGTCCACGCGGTCGGCCTGTACGGCGAGACCGGCGCAGGCGTGGCCGAGCGTGACGGCGTGCTGGACGGCATCGACATCGTCGAATGCACCCTCGGCAAGGCCATTGGGGTGATGGGCGGCTATATCGCCGCTGACGCCGTGATCATCGACGCCGTGCGCAGCTGGGCGTCGGGCTTCATCTTCACGACCAGCCTGCCGCCGGCCCTGACCGCCGGTGCACTCGCCTCGGTGCGCCATCTGAAGGCCCATCCGGAGCTTCGCGACGCGCATCAGGAGCGCGCCGCCACCCTGAAGGCCCGCTTCGCCGCCGCCGGCATTCCGGTGATGGACAGCGTCAGCCACATCGTCCCGGTCTTCGTCGGCGATCCGGTCCACACCAAGATGATCTCGGACATGCTGCTCGAGACCTATGGCGTCTACGTCCAGCCGATCAACTACCCGACGGTCCCCAAGGGCACCGAACGCCTGCGCTTTACCCCGTCGCCCAACCATACCGACGCGATGATGGACGAGCTGGTCAAGGCGATGGACGCCCTGTGGACCCACTGCAACGTGGCGCGCCTCCCTGCCGTCGCCTGATCCCGAGCTGGGCGAGGTCATCCTCGAACTGACCCGCAACGGGGCTTATCTCAAATGCTCGGCCATCCACGTCGCGACCGGCGTCGAGGTGTCCGCCATGGGCCCGGCAACCGAGCCCGAAGGCCTGAAGCGCGTCGCCGTCGCCAAGCTGAAACGAGCACTGGCGTCGCGCTGACCTACAACATGTTGTGGTTACCAAAGGAGCGGCCTAGATAGGTCGGCCTCAGACGCCACGCTCTTGTATCGGGGACCAGAGTGACTGCTTTCACCCACGACGCCTATTTCTCGAAGTCTCTCGCGGACGCCGATCCGGATGTCTTCAACGGCATCCAGGGCGAACTGGGCCGCCAGAAGGAGCAGATCGAGCTGATCGCGTCCGAGAACATCGTCTCGCAGGCGGTGCTGGAGGCCCAAGGGTCTGTCCTGACCAACAAATACGCCGAGGGCTATCCCGGCCGTCGCTATTATGGCGGCTGCGAGTTCGTGGACGTCACCGAGGACCTCGCCCGTTCGCGCGCGAAAGAGCTGTTCGGCGCCGCCTTCGCCAACGTCCAGCCCCACTCGGGCGCGCAGGCCAACCAGGCGGTGTTCTTCACCCTGCTGCAACCCGGCGACACCTTCCTCGGTATGGATCTGGCCTGCGGCGGCCACCTGACCCACGGCTCGCCGGCCAACCAGTCCGGCAAGTGGTTCCGCCCGGTGACCTACAAGGTCCGCGAGGACAACCATCTGATCGACTACGATCACGTGGCCGAGATGGCCGAGAAGGAGAAGCCGAAGCTGATCCTCGCCGGGGCCTCCGCCTACAGCCGCCATATCGATTTCAAGCGGTTCCGCGAGATCGCGGATTCGGTCGGCGCCTTCCTGATGGTCGACATGGCCCACTACGCCGGCCTGATCGCGGGCGGCGTCTATCCGGACCCGATTCCGCACGCCGATGTGGTCACCACCACCACGCACAAAACCCTGCGCGGGCCGCGCGGCGGCATGATCCTGTCGCGCGACACCGAGCTGGGCAAGAAGATCAACTCGGCCGTCTTCCCGGGACTGCAGGGCGGCCCGCTGGAACATGTCATCGCCGCCAAGGCCGTCGCCTTCGGCGAGGCGCTGAAGCCCGAGTTCAAGACCTATGCGAAACAGGTCGTCGCCAACGCACAGGCCATGGCGGACGTGCTGCAGGAGCGTGGTCTGGCCATCGTCTCGGGCGGCACGGACAGCCACCTGATGCTGGTCGACCTGCGGCCCAAGGGCGTGAACGGCAAGGCGACCGAGGCGGCGCTCGAACACGCCCTGATGACCTGCAACAAGAACGGCGTGCCCTTCGACACCGCGCCCTTCACCATCACCTCCGGCGTCCGTCTGGGCACCCCGGCCGGCACGACGCGCGGTTTCGGCGAGGAAGAGTTCAAACAGATCGGTCACTGGATCGCCGACGTCGTCGTCTCGATGAACGGCGGCGACGAGGCCGACCCGCAGGTTCAGGCCGAGATCGCCGGAAAGGTTCGGGAGCTGACCGCGCGCTTCCCGATCTACGGATGATCGCCCGATGAAGTGCCCCTTCTGCGGAAATCAGGACACCCAGGTGAAGGACAGCCGCCCGTCGGACGACGGCGCGGCCATCCGGCGCCGTCGATCCTGCCCGCAATGCAACGGGCGCTTCACAACCTTCGAGCGGGTGCAGCTGCGCGAGCTGGTCATTCTGAAACGGAACGGCCGCCGCTCGCCATTCGATCGGGACAAGCTGGAAAGGTCCCTGACCGTCGCCCTGCGCAAGCGGCCCGTTCAGGCCGAACAGATCGAACAGCTGGTCAGCCGCATCACCCGGCAGCTGGAAAGCCTCGGCGAGACCGAAATCCCGTCTTCCACCGTGGGCGACTTCATCATGAAGGCGCTGAAGTCCGTCGATGAGGTCGCCTACGTCCGCTACGCGTCGGTCTACAAGGACTTCCGCCACACGGGCGACTTCGCGAAATTCCTCGGCGACGAAGGTCTGGACGAGGGCTGATGCGCCCCACCGTCACCCTGAAGCTGGCGACGTCGCTTGACGGTCGCATCGCCACGGCGTCCGGCGAAAGCAAATGGATCACCGGCGAGGCCGCCCGGCTCGAAGGCCATCGGCTGCGCGCCAGTCACGACGCCATCCTCGTTGGCGTCGAGACCGTGCTGGCTGACGACCCGGAGCTGACCGCGCGACTTCCGGGTCGTTCCGTGGACCAGCCTCTTCGCGTGGTGCTCGACAGCCGCCTCAGGACCCCGCAGACCGCGAAGGTCGCGGCCGCAAACACCCTGATCCTGACGACGGCCGAGCTCCGTGCGGTCGGCGGGGCGAAGGTGCAAGGCGTAACCGGCGAGGATGGCCGACCAACCCCGGCGGCGTCCCTTTCGGCCGTCGCGCAGCATGGCGTCGCCTCCGTCCTGATCGAAGGCGGGGGTCAGGTCGCGGCCTCCTTCCTGCGCGCCGGTCTGGTCGATCGGATCGAGTGGTTCCGGGCTCCGATCCTGCTGGGCGCCGAAGGTCGCCCGTGTGTGGCCGCCCTGGCCCTTGCGAAGCTGGCCGACGCCCCCAAGTTCCGTCGCCTGTCCGCCGAACCGGTCGGGGACGACCTCTGGGAACGCTATGACGCGATCCGATAGCCATATTCACCGGACAATCCGGACGGATCGGACGCTGTTTTTCGCCGTCCGGATCGCCTGCGTCTGAAGGAACGTCGATATGTTCACCGGCATCGTCACCGACATGGGCCGCGTCCGTCGCGTCGAACAGACCGCTCGCGACCGCCGCTATGAGATCGAAACCGCGTGGGACACCGCCGGCATCGATCTTGGCGCCTCGATCAGCCACGCGGGCTGCTGCCTGACCGTCACCGAAAGGGGCCCCGGCTGGTTCGCGGTCGAGGTCTCGGGCGAGACCCTGTCGAAAACGAACCTTGGCGACTGGACCCAGGGCCATCGCGTCAATCTGGAGCGGGCTGCGAAACTGGGCGACGAGCTGGGCGGCCACATCGTGTCGGGGCATGTCGACGGGCTGGGCCGCGTCGTGTCCGTGACCCCCGAAGGCGGCTCGCACCGGATCGAGATCGAGGCGCCGGCGCCGCTGCACCGCTTCATCGCACCCAAAGGCTCGATCACGGTCGATGGCGTGTCGCTGACGGTGAATGCGGTGGAGGGCCGGACCTTCGGCCTGAACATCATCCCGCATACGTGGGAAGCGACGACGCTGGGCGCCCTGAAAGCAGGTGACGCGGTCAATCTCGAGATCGACATGCTGGCGCGATACCTCGCGCGGTGGCAGGAGACGGCCTGATGCAACTGGCGGCCAACATGAACGACAGCCCGATCAGCCCCATCGAGGACATCCTCGAGGACGCCCGCAACGGCAAGCCCTATATCCTGGTCGACGCCGAGGACCGGGAGAACGAGGGCGACATCATCATTCCGGCCCAGTTCGCAACGCCGGACCAGATCAACTTCATGGCCCGCCACGCCCGCGGCCTGATCTGCCTCGCCATCACCGCCGACCGCGCCCGCCAGCTGCGCCTGCCGCCGATGGCCGCCGAGAACCGCACCAGCATGGGCACGGCCTTCACCGTCTCGATCGAGGCCCGGGAAGGCGTGACCACCGGCATCAGCGCGGCCGACCGCGCCCGCACCGTTCAGGTCGCCGTCGACCCGGCCAAGGGCGCAGACGACATCGTCTCCCCGGGCCACGTCTTTCCGCTGGTCGCCCGCGACGGCGGCGTTCTGGTCCGCACGGGGCACACCGAGGCTGCGGTCGACATCAGCCGCATGGCCGGCCTGACCCCGGCGGGCGTGATCTGCGAGATCATGAACGACGACGGCTCGATGGCGCGCATGCCTGATCTCGTCGCCTTCGCCCAGTTGCATGGCCTCAAGATCGGTACGATCGCCGACCTGATCGCCTACCGCCGCCGCACCGAGCGCTATGTCGAGCGGATCATGGATACGCCGTTCGACAGCGTCCACGGCGGTCCATTCCGCCTGATGCTGTACCGGAACACCATCGAAGGCGCCGAGCATATCGCGCTGGTGAAGGGCAAGATCGAGCCGGGCAAGCCGACCCTCGTGCGCATGCACCAGGTCGACTTCGCCGCCGACATCCTCGGCCACGTCGAGTCCCGCCAGAACTATGTGCCGCAGGCCATGAGGGCGATCAGCGACCATGCCGGTCCGGGCGTCGTGGTCTTCCTCCGCGATCCGGAACTGCACGGTCTGGCCGAGCGGCTGGCCGGCGTTGAAAAGCCCGTGGCCGTCGATCGGTCGCTGAAGAACTACGGTGTCGGCGCCCAGATCCTGCTGGATCTCGGCGTGCGCGACATGACGGTCATGAGTTCGACCCGCCCCAACCCGACCGCGCTAGAAGGCTATGGCCTGCGCATCGTCGGCTGGCGCGACATGGACGGAGCAGAACAATCCTGAAAGAAGCCCCCCGCGTCCTCATTGTCGAGGCGCGCTTCTATGACGATCTGGCCGACGCCCTGCTGGAAGGGGCGAAGGACGCCCTGCGCGAGGGCGGCGCCGACTTCGATGTTGTCTCCGTGCCCGGCGCGCTGGAGATCCCGACGGCTATCGCCATGGCTGACGACGCCGCCCGCCTGCCGACTGCGCCCCGCTACGCCGGCTACGTGGCGCTGGGCACGGTGATCCGGGGCGAGACCTATCATTTCGAGATCGTGGCCGATCAGTCGGCGGCGGGTCTGCGCAACCTCGGCCTGAAGGGCATCGCCATCGGCAACGGCATCCTGACGACCGAGGACGAGGATCAGGCCTGGGCCCGCGCGCGCATCAGCGAGGGCGACAAGGGCGGCGGCGCGGCCCGCGCCTGCCTCGACCTCATTGCGCTGAGGAAGCGGCTGCGCGTAGGACTGGGCTCGTGACCGAACCCAACAGCCTGAAATCCGTCCTCGAACAGCTCGCCGAAGCCGAGAAGCAACGCGCCGAGCCCCAGCTGAGCAGCCGCCAGCGCCGCGCGCGCACCGTCGCGCGGCTGGCCGCCGTGCAGGCCCTCTACCAGATGGAGTTGGCCGGCGAGGGTGTTGAGACGGTGATTGCCGAGTTCTCGAACCACCGCTTTGACTCCGATATCGAAGGCGAGATGCTGGCCGAGGCGGATGAGGAGTATTTCGCCGCCATCGTGCGGGGCGTGGTCGAGGGCCAGCGCGACATCGATGCGGCCGTCCGGGCCCGGCTGGCCGCCAACTGGCGGCTCGAGCGCCTCGACTCGACCCTGCGCGCCCTGCTGCGCTGCGGAGCGTGGGAGCTCAAGGAAAGCGCCGAGGTGCCCAGGGAGATCGTCATCGACGAATACGTCGAACTGGCGAAGGCCTTCTTCGACGAAGCCGAGGCCAAGTTCGTCAACGCCGCGCTGGACGGCGTGGCCCGGGATGTGCGCGGCTGAGCCCATGCCCTCCGTGGATGTCGCCGGCGAGTTCGAGACCATCCGCAAGCTGTTCGCGCCGCTGGCCCATCCGGAATGGGGCAGGGGGCTGAAGGACGACGTCGCAGCACTGCCGACCCGCCCCGGTCATGATCTGGTCCTGACCAAGGACGCCATCGTCGAGGGCGTCCACTTCCTGCCCACCGACCCGCTGGACACCGTCGCCCAGAAGCTGCTGCGGACCAACCTGTCCGACCTCGCGGCCAAGGGCGCGGAGCCTTTCGGCTACCTGTTGGCCTGTTTCTGGTCCGAGCGCTGCGGCTGGCCCGAGCGGGAAGCCTTCGTCGCGGGCCTGAAAGCCGACCAGAAGGCGTTCGGCGTCTCGCTGCTGGGGGGCGATACGGTGGTCACGTCGGGGCCGGCGTCCTTCTCCCTGACCGCCCTAGGCTGGGCCCCCAAGGGCGTCGTCATCGGCCGGAACGGCGCCCGGGTCGGCGATCTGGTGTTCGTGACCGGGGCGATCGGCGACGGCTGGCTGGGTCTGCAGGCGGCGCAAGGAAGACTGGGACTGGACCCGGAACGGCTGATGGCTCTCGCCGACCACTACCGCGCGCCCATGCCCCGGGTGGAGTTCGCGCCGACCATCCGCGAGCTGGCCAGCGCCTCCATCGACGTTTCCGACGGCCTCATCGCCGATCTGGGCCACATCGCCGAGGCCAGTGGCGTAGGCATCGAGATCGATCTCGCCCTGACGCCCCTGTCCGCCGCGGCCAACGCCTGGTTCGAGGATCGGGTCGATCCCGTGGCTGCGCTGGAGAAGCTGGTCACCGGCGGCGATGACTACGAAATCGCCTTCACCGCTGCGGCGAAGGACGAGGAGGCCCTGCGCCGCGAGGCCGAGCGCCGCCTGCTGCGCCTGACCCGTATCGGCCGGGTGGTCGCCGGAAAGGGCGTGAAGGCCCGCTTCGCCAATGAAAACGTGAAGTTCGACAAGGCCGGCTTCACCCACCGCTGACAACGAAATCTCAAGGCGTGGCTGTCAGGGTGCCGCCATGCTCCGTCGTGACCTCATCGCCGCCGCCGCCGTCCTGCCGCCCGTTCTGGCGGGCGAACGCGCCATGGCCAGCGAGGAACCGGCCGCGGGCGGGGCCATGCTGAACATCGCTGGCGTGGGCTTGCCGGTCATCGCCGATGGCCGCATCCGCAACTACGTCTTCGTCTCGCTCCGGCTCCATCTCGGCGGAAGCGCGACGGCGGAAAACATGCGGCCAAAAGAGCCGTACTTCCGCGACGCGCTCGTCCGCTCCAGCCATCGCACGCCTTTCACCGTGCCTGACGACTGGACCCGCCTGAACGGCCCGGCCATCTCGGCCAGCCTGATGCGTTCGGCCGCCGCCATCGCCGGCCGCGGCAAGGTCACCAGCGTCGAGATCGTTTCCCAGTCTCCGCGCCGCCGCACAGGCATCCGCGCCGGCTAACCATCCCTGTTGCGTCACTCCGACGCATTTGGCACCTTTCAGCCGCAATTCCCGAGGGGCGCGCTTCTCAGCGCCCGCCGCGCACGGGGGGACCGGAAGGCGGAGAGAGGCGAAAACGCCCGCCGCGCCAAGGGTCCGGGCGCTTTAAACGCAACAGGGTTTGGAAACGCCAATGACGAATTACTTGTGGCTAGTCATAGCCGCGGGCGGACTGGGAGTGCTTTACGGCCTCGTCCAGACCGCTGCGCTGATGAAGGCCTCCACCGGCAACGACAAGATGCGCGAGATCGCCGCCGCGATCCAGGAAGGCGCTTCGGCATATCTGCGGCGGCAGTACATCACCATCGGCATGGTCGGGGTCGTGATCCTGATCGCCGCGTATCTGCTGATCGGGCCCTATGCGGCGATCGGCTTCGTGATCGGCGCGGTCCTGTCGGGCCTCGCAGGCTTCGCGGGCATGCTGATCTCCGTCCGCGCCAACGTGCGTACGGCGCAAGCCGCTTCGGAGAGCCTGTCCAAAGGTCTGGATCTCGCCTTCCGCTCGGGCGCCATCACCGGCATGTTCGTGGCTGGCGGCGCTCTTCTGGGCGTTGCCGGCTACTACGCCTTCCTGACCGAAGGGCTGGGGCTCGAAGCCACGGGGCGCGAGGTCATCGACGGTCTGGTGGCGCTGGGCTTCGGCGCCTCGCTGATCTCCATCTTCGCCCGTCTGGGCGGCGGCATCTTCACCAAGGGCGCTGATGTGGGCGGCGACATGGTGGGCAAGGTCGAGGCGGGCATCCCCGAGGACGACCCCCGCAACGCCGCGACCATCGCCGACAACGTGGGCGACAACGTCGGCGACTGCGCCGGCATGGCCGCCGACCTGTTCGAGACCTATGCGGTGACGACCGTGGCGACGATGGTGCTGGCCGCCATCTTCTTCCGCGATCAGCCCTATGTCGAAGCCATGATGCTGCTGCCGCTGGCCATCTGCGGCATCTGTGTGGTGACCTCGATCATCGGCTCGTTCTTCGTCCGCCTCGGCAAGTCGCAGAACATCATGGGCGCCCTCTATCAGGGCCTGATCGTCACCGGCCTGCTGTCTGTCATCGCGGTCTGGTGGGTGATCACCAGCATCGTCCCGGCCGAGATCACCATTCCGGGCGTCGAGGCCGCCGTGCCTGCGATGAACCTGTTCTGGTCCGGCCTCGTCGGTCTGGCCGTCACCGCCGCCATCGTGGTGGTCACGGAGTACTACACCGGTTCGAACTTTCGCCCGGTGCGGTCGGTGGCCAACGCCTCGGTCTCCGGTCACGGCACCAATGTGATCCAGGGTCTGGCCGTCTCGCTGGAAGCGACGGCGCTTCCGGCGCTGACGATCATCATCGGCATTGTGGTCAGCTTCCAGCTGGCCGGCCTGTTCGGCATCGCCATCGCCACCACGACCATGCTGGGCGTGGCGGGCATGATCGTGGCGCTGGACGCCTTCGGTCCGGTCACCGACAACGCCGGCGGCATCGCCGAAATGGCGGGCCTTCCCTCGGAAGTCCGTCACTCGACCGACGCGCTCGACGCGGTGGGCAATACGACCAAGGCCGTGACCAAAGGTTATGCGATCGGTTCGGCGGGCCTCGGCGCGCTGGTGCTGTTCGCGGCCTATACGTCTGACCTGCAGTACTTCTCGGCCAATCCGGCGGCGTATCCCTTCTTCGCCGACATGGGCCCGATCGCCTTCGATCTGACCAACCCCTACGTCGTGGTCGGTCTGCTGTTCGGGGGGCTGCTGCCCTTCCTGTTCGGCGGCATGTCGATGATGGCCGTCGGTCGCGCGGCCGAATCGGTCGTGGCCGAGGTCCGTCGCCAGTTCCGCGAGAACCCGGGCATCATGACCTATGACGTGAAGCCCGAATACGGCAAGGCGGTCGACATCCTGACGAAGGCGGCGATCCGCGAGATGATCGTGCCGTCGCTTCTGCCGGTGCTGTCGCCGATCGTGCTGTTCGTGGCCGTCCTGATGATCTCGGACAAGGCCAACGCCTTCGCCTCTCTCGGCGCCATGCTGATGGGCGTGATCGTGACCGGCCTGTTCGTGGCCATCTCCATGACCTCGGGCGGCGGCGCGTGGGACAACGCCAAGAAGGTCATTGAAGAGGGCTTCACCGACAAGAACGGCGTCGTCCACGGCAAGGGCTCCGAGGCGCACAAGGCCGCGGTGACCGGCGACACGGTCGGCGATCCCTACAAGGACACCTCCGGCCCCGCCGTGAACCCGATGATCAAGATCACCAACATCGTCGCGCTTCTGCTGCTGGCGGTGCTGGCGAGTGGGAAGATCGGCTAGCTCCTCTGGCCCAACGAAAGACGCCCCGGAGAGCGATCTCCGGGGCGTTTCTTTTTGCGCCTGTGTTCGCGACGCTGTCGTTCACCGATTGCGGTGTTTAGTCCGGGCGGCGCTGGCCGGGGACGTCTTCCTCGGTGCGGGGCAGCTGGCCGCGGCCGACGTTGCCCAGCAGCTGTTCGAGGATCGTCAGCTGGCGACCGCGCGTCGGAGTCTCGCGACGGTTCATGGCGAGCTGCTGACCGTCGTCCAGGCCGAGCGTGCGTACGCTCGCCACCAGACCGGCGTCGTTGAAGGTGATCTCGGTCACATTGCGCTGGGTCACCTGCGCCTGGTTGTAGGTGTATTTCTCGGTGACCTGGCTGATGTAGTACCAGACGTTGTCGCGCTCGAAGGTCGAAGTCGTCGACGGCGTGCCCAGCTTGGTCAGGACGGTCTGCTTGGTGTCCGTGCCCGCGACGATGTCCTGGGGTTTGGCGTCGATGGCCTGGAACCCGTTCTGGCCGATCGTGGGCGCGCAGCCCGCCATCAGAGCGGACGCGGCGAGGGCGGCGAAGACGAGTTTCGAACGGAGCATGGGCGGCGCCTGCGACTGAACAAGGTCTTTGACCTAACCGGACACGGGCCTTAGTTCAACGGCGCGGCGGAAAAGGGGCCGCATAACCATGCTGCAGAACCTGTTCAGACCCCGCCCGACCCAACGCCTGGGGGAGCCGCTGTACGAGCTGGCCGTCCGTCAGGCGCGGCAACCGGCGTTTTACACCGACCTCGGCGTGGCTGACCGGATCGATGCGCGATTCGAGCTGTACACCCTGCACGTCCTCATTCTGATCCAGCGCCTGCGGGACGAGGGAGAGGAGGGCGCCGAAGCCGGGCAGGCCCTGTTCAACGCCTATGTCTCGGCTCTTGACCATGCCCTGCGAGAGCTGGGCGTCGGCGACATCTCGGTCGGGAAGAAGATGCGCAAGCTGGGCGAGGCCATGTACGGTCGCATGACCGCCTATGAGGCTCCGCTTCGGGATGGCGATCGGGAAGTGCTGGCGGTCTCGCTGGCGCGGAATGTCCATGAGAGCGATCAGGCGTCCGACGGCGAGCGACTGGCCGATTACGCCCTCGCCAGCCGTGCAAGCCTCGCCGCCCAGCCCTACAGAGATGTTTTGAAGGCCCCTGCCTGGGCCGAGGTGCGATGATGACTGTTCCCGAATTGCCCTACAGCGAGCCCATTCGCCTTCATCAGATCGGGGCCGGTCAGACGCGCGTGCTCGAGCCTGACGCCGCCGCCCGGGAGCGTATCGTCCGCGCGCTGGATCTCGCGTCGCTTGATACGCTGACCGCCGAGCTGACGGTGGAGCCTGCGGCGATCGGCTGGGCCGTGAAGGGCCGGTTGCGGGCCACGCTGGCGCAGACCTGCGGGATCACGCTTGAGCCGCTGCCGATGCAGGTTGACGAGACCTTCCGGCAGACTTTCGCAGAAGCGCCGGATGAGGAATCCGACGAGGTGGTCGTCACCATGGACGACGAATCGCCCGACCTGCTCGAGGACGGATTCATCGATCTGGGGCAGGTGGTGGTCGAGCAACTGTCGCTGCAGCTCGATCCTTTCCCGCGCAAGCCGGGCGCAGCCTTCGTGCAGCCGCCCGAACCCGCCGAGATTTCGCCCTTCGCCGTCCTGAAAGGCCTGAAGCCGACCGGTGAAGGTTGACGCGAGGGCCGGGCGGTTGCATCCCGCCCTCGCGGCGCTATCGTCCGCCTGACCAGCGCCGGGAAAACGGCGCGACGGAGTCGTAACGACTTGCCATCCCCTACTTTGATCTCGCTTGACGCCATGGGCGGAGATCACGGCCCGTCCGTCGTCGTGCCCGGCATTCGCGATTACATCAAACGGCACGGAGACTCGGGCGTCCGCTTCCTGTTGCATGGCGACGAGGCTGCGATCCGCGCCCAGATCGCCCGCTGCCATATCGCCGATGGCGTCTGCGAGGTGCGGCACACCGACAAGGTCGTCGCCATGGACGAAAAGCCCGCCCAGGCTATGCGTCGGGGCAAGGGATCGAGCCTGTGGAACGCCATCGAAGCGGTGAAGACCGGCGAGGCGCAGGGCGTGGTGTCAGCCGGCAACACCGGCGCGCTGATGGCCATCTCCAAGCTGCTATTGCGCATGTCCGCCCACGGCCTGGAACGCCCCGCCATCGTCGCCAGCTGGCCGACCCTGAAGGGCGTCACGGCGGTGCTGGACGTCGGCGCCAACGTCGAGAGCGACGCCGAGCAACTGGTCGAGTTCGCCATCATGGGCGAGGCCTTTCATCAGGCCGTCCATGGTGTGGCCAAGCCGACCGTCGGCATCCTGAACGTCGGCTCGGAAGAGATGAAGGGGCACGAGGCCGTACGAGAGGCCGCGGCCATCCTGCGCGATGGCGGACTGGGCCTAAGCTATCATGGCTTCGTCGAGGGCGACGATATCGCCAAGGGCACCGTGGATGTCGTCGTGACCGACGGTTTCACCGGCAACATCGCCCTGAAAACAGCTGAGGGCGTGGCCCGCTTCATTTCCGCCCTGCTGAAAGAGGCGCTGACCTCAAGCCTGCCGGCGCAGGCCGGCGCGCTTCTGGCCATGCCCGCCCTGAAGCGGATGCGGCAGAAGATTGATCCCAGCGCCATCAATGGCGGCCCCCTGCTGGGTCTGAACGGCATCGTGGTGAAGAGCCACGGCGGCGCGGACGCCAAGGGCTATGGAAATGCGATCCGGATCGCTGTCGATCTGGCGCGAAGTGACTATCTGACCAAGGTCGGCGCCAATCTTGAGCGATTGACCGCCGTTCTTGAACAACCGGCCAGCCCCGTCACGGGAGAGGCCACGGAGTCTGCCCAGTGAGCGTCATCCGAAGCGCCGTCACCGGCGTCGGGTCGTATCTGCCCGAACAGATCGTGACCAATGCGGATCTGGCCGAGTTCGTCGACACCTCCGACGAATGGATCCAGGAACGGACCGGCATCAAGCAGCGCCACAGGGCTCGCGATGACGAACCGACCAGCGATCTCGCGGTCGAAGCCGCGCGCCGCGCCTTGGCCGCCGCCGGCAAGTCTGCCGAGGATGTCGATCTGATCGTGGTGGCGACCACCACGCCGGACATGACCTTTCCGGCGTGCGCCTCGATCGTCCAGCGCAAGCTGGGCGTTCCGGTCTGCCCGGCCTTCGACGTTCAGGCCGTCTGTTCGGGCTTTGTCTACGCGATGAGCGTGGCGGACGGCTTCGTCGCGCGCGGCCTGTCGAAATGCGCCCTGGTCATCGGGGCTGAAGAAATGACCCGGCTGATGGACTGGACCGACCGGACCACCTGCGTCCTGTTCGGCGACGGCGCCGGCGCTGTGGTTCTGGAGCCGCGCGAAGGGCAGGGGACCAGCGCGGATCAGGGCCTGCTGGGCTTCACTTTGCGCTGCGACGGCTCGAAGACGGATCTGCTCTACGTCGACGGCGGGCCCGCTACGACCGGCACGGTCGGGCACCTGCGCATGTTGGGCAATCAGGTATTCCGCCATGCCGTGGTGAACATCGCCGAGGCCATCACCTCCTGCTGCGATGCGGCGGGCGTCGAGGTTTCGGATATCGACTGGTTCGTTCCGCACCAGGCTAACCAGCGTATCATCAAGGGCGTGGGCGAGCGGTTGGGGCTGGACGAGAACAAGATCATCCTCACCGTCGAAACCCACGCCAATACCTCAGCGGCGTCCATCCCGCTGGCGCTCGACGTCGGCGTGAAGGACGGCCGCATCAAGAAGGGCGATCTGGTTCTGCTGGAAGCCATGGGCGGCGGCCTGACCTGGGGCGCCTGCGCGTTTCGCTTCTGACGCCGGAGATTCGGCTTTCCATTTGACGACGCTTGGCCTTTTATAGCGGCTTCGTGTGTAGGGGAGCGGACATTGGCGCAATCTCAGACCCTGACCCGTGCTGACCTCTGCGAGGCTGTGCATGAGGAAGTCGGCCTGTCGCGTCAGGAGTGCTCGATGATGGTCGAGCGCACACTGGAGCTGATCGTCGAGTCGCTCGAACGCGGCGAAACTGTGAAACTGTCGGGCTTCGGCGTCTTTCAGGTGCGTGAAAAGCGCGCCCGCATGGGCCGCAACCCAAAGACCGGCGAGCCTGCGGCCATTCACCCGCGCCGCGTCATCAGCTTCCGCGCATCCCAGATCATGAAGGGCCGCGTGCACGGGGCGGGCGCCTAGGGGCGTGGCCAAGAGCGCGAACGCCTTTCGCACGATCTCCGAAGCCTCCGAAGAGGTCGGCGCCCCACAGCATGTGCTGCGGTTCTGGGAAACCAAATTCGCGTTCATCACGCCGCTGAAGCGTGCGGGCGGGCGCCGGTTCTACCGGCCCCAGGACGTCGTGCTGCTCAAGGCCGTGCGGCGGCTGCTCCACGAGGAAGGTCTGACCATCAAGGGTGTCCAGCGCCTGCACAAGGAGCAGGGGCTGAAGCGGCTGGCCCTCTACGGCGACCCCGATCAGACCGTCTCCTTCGATGACGATGCGCCCGCGCCTGCGACGGTTTCGAACGGCGGTTCGGTCGTCCGGCTACGGCAGGTTCTGGCCGATCTGGAAGGCGCGCGGGCCCGTCTGGAAGCCGTTCTGTCGAGAACAGCCTGACGCCTGCGTTTTCGGTTTGCGGCGCACCGAACCCTTGTCTATAGGGAGCGCCTCTCGGAGCGTGGCGCAGCCTGGTAGCGCACTTGACTGGGGGTCAAGGGGTCGCAGGTTCGAATCCTGTCGCTCCGACCATCTTCCCTTGACCCTGTCGATCACCCGGCCGCTACTTCGGCTTTCCGCCCTCGGCCCAGTTCAGCAGCGGAATCAGCGGCAGACCCCAGGCGATGCCCGCGACGCCGTAGAACAGCAGATCCACCCACATGTTCTCGGGCAGCCGGTCGCCGACCGCGATGACCGCCCAGATGTAGACGGCGAGGAAACCGAGAGCCCCCAGCATCGCCACGAAGCGTCGTGTCCGCAGGCCCATCAGCGCTTGTTCCGGAACAGGTGGAAGGCGAACAGGGCCAGCACCGAACCGACCAGCGACCATAGGACCCAGGTCCACTGGTTGGACGTGGACACGGCGAATACCCGTACGGACAGGAACCAGCCGCAGACGGCGGCGACGCCGGACACCAGCGAAGCGGCGAACAGTCCGCGCCGGCCCGTGGCCGTGTCGGCCAGCCAGGCCAGGAAGAAGGCCCCGAGGGCGGCGATGGCGATGTCGGCGTACTGCAACGACGGCTCCGAACCTGCGGCGAAAGAACAGCGATAAAGCGACTCGATCTCGCCGGAATGACGGGGCATACCCCTGACGCCGACGCCGAGCAAAGGCGCACCGGCAGTGTAGCGGTCGGGATGACGGGCGTCGAATGAAGCGTTTCAGCGATGGCGGACAAAGCCGGGCGGCGGCGATCTGGCTCTGGGCGGTCGCGCTTCTGGTCTTCGCCATGGTGGTGGTGGGCGGGGTCACGCGCCTGACGGGCTCGGGCCTGTCGATCACGGAATGGAAGCCCATCATGGGCGCCCTGCCGCCGATGAACGCGGCCGACTGGCACGAGGCCTTCGAGAAATACAAGGCGATCCCCCAGTACGCCCAGGTCAACGCCGGCATGTCGCTGGACGAGTTCAAGGGGATCTTCTTCTGGGAGTGGTTCCACCGCCTGCTGGGCCGCGTGATCGGAGCGGCCTTCGCCCTGCCTTTCGTCATCCTGCTGGTTCTTCGCCAGATGCCCCGGCGGTTGATCGTTCGCTGCCTGGTCCTGCTGGCGCTGGGCGGACTTCAGGGCCTGATCGGCTGGTGGATGGTGACCAGCGGTCTGAGCGAGCGGGTCGATGTCGCGCCGGAGCGTCTGGCGACCCACCTCGGGCTGGCGCTGCTGATCTTCATGGGCCTGATCTGGACCGGGCTTGAGGCGTGGAACGGCGAGGAGCATTCGCGCTCGCCGGCCGGCTGGAGTCGTGGCGCGGCGATCCTGCTGGGCGCGGTCTTCTTCCAGTGCCTGCTGGGCGGGCTGGTCGCGGGCGCCAAGGCCGGCTTCATCTATACCGACTGGCCGCTGATGAACGGCGCGGTCCTGCCGCCGGTCGAATGGGGCAAGGGCGCGCTGGCCTTCCTGCATGATCAGGGGCTGGTCCAGTTCAATCACCGGATCATGGCCTATGGCCTGCTGATCGGCGGGACGGCCTATGCGGTGCAGGCGTGGCGCTGGCGGCTGGCGCAGGGCTTGGGAGCCGCGGCCTTCGTGGTGGCCGGCGCCCTGTGGTTGCAGGCCATCCTCGGGATCATCACCCTGATGCACGCCGTGCCGCTGTGGCTCGGCGCACTCCATCAGGCGGGCGCGGCGTTGGTGCTTGCGACGGCGACGGTGAATCTGTGGCTTGTCCGGCGCTCGCAGCCCCGCCTGTTCGTGTCTGGACCCCGTACGACCCCATTCTGATGCGGTATTTTAATACCGTATTTATAAAGTCTATTGTTTTCAGCTGACTAGGCTGATTTCGGTGCATGAACCGACATTGACGGGGACTGGCGTCTCCTCTAAGAGCGCGCCTTCCGTTCGGCCCGTCCGGCCGGGCAACCCGTTTCCTCCTTCTGGACGCATGTCATGTTGAAGACCACCACGGCTTCGCTGAAGCCGGCCGAGGTCGAGAAGAAGTGGATCCACATCGACGCCGAAGGCGTCGTGGTGGGCCGCCTCGCGACCTTCATCGCCAACCGTCTGCGCGGCAAACACCGCGGCGACTACACCCCCCACGTTGACTGCGGCGACTACGTCGTCGTGACCAACGTCGACAAGGTGGTGTTCACCGGCAAGAAGCACACCGACAAGGTTTATTACCGTCACACCGGTCACCCGGGCGGCGTCAAGGAAACCACCCCGGCCAAGGTCTTGGGCGGTCGCTTCCCCGAGCGCGTGCTCGAGAAGGCCGTCGAGCGCATGCTGCCGAAGGAAAGCCCGCTGGCCCGCAAGCAGATGACGCACCTGCGTCTGTTCGCCGGCGCCGCGCACTCGCATGAAGCCCAGTCGCCCGAGACGATCGACTTCAAGTCGGCCTCTCCCAAGAACACCCGGAGCGTCTGAGCATGACCGACGTCACCACTGACACCGCCACCGGCTTCGACGCCCTGAAGGGCCTCGGCACCGCTGCCGAAGACGCCGCTCCCGCCGTCCAGAAGCTGGACTCGCTGGGCCGCGCCTATTCGACCGGCAAGCGCAAGAACGCCATCGCCCGCGTGTGGGTGAAGCCGGGCTCCGGCAAGATCACCGTCAACGGAAAGGAGCTGGCCCAGTATTTCGCCCGCCCCGTGCTGCAGATGATGGTCGCCCAGCCGCTGACCGTCTCGGACCGCGCGACCCAGTTCGACGTGATCTGCACTGTTGAAGGTTCGGGCCTGTCCGGCCAGGCCGGCGCCATCCGCCACGGCCTGTCGCACGCCCTGACGCACTACGAGCCGGAACTGCGCAAGGTTCTGAAGCCACACGGCTTCCTGACCCGCGACAGCCGCGTCGTCGAGCGCAAGAAGTACGGCCGCGCCAAGGCTCGCCGTTCGTTCCAGTTCTCGAAGCGCTAATCGCTTTACTGCGGTTTGGATTTGGGGCGCTTCGGGAAACCGGAGCGCCCTTTTTCATTCTGGCGGGGGTTCCGGCTCGTAGCGCTCGAAGAACTGGAGAGCGAGGGTTGCGCCTCTCAAGGAGGCCGGGACGTCCAACCGGACAAACTCTTCCTCGAACTTCCAATGGTACTCGGCCGGCTCAATATCGGCGATGATCAGGGTGGAGGCGCAACTGAGCTCTTCGCGCGTATCATCATCGATTTCGCCATCGATTATGTAGCGTATCGTGATCGCTTCGCGTTCTAGAGCGCCGCTTACCGAACGAACATTCGCCGTGACGAATCCCAGCAAGGCTCGCTGCGCCGAGAGCATCAAATCAGTCCGCGTCATTTAACAAGCCTATCAGGAATCAAGTCTTGCCCCACACCATCTTCATCGACGGCGAGGCCGGCACCACAGGGCTGGAGATCCGCGAACGGCTTGAGGCGCGCCCGGATCTGGAGTTGCTGCTGCTGGGCGACCGGCGGCGCGATGTGACGGCGCGGCGTGAGGCGTTGAACAGCGCAGACGCCGTGATCCTGTGCCTGCCCGACGATGCGGCGAAAGAGGCGGTGAGTATGATCGAGAACCTGTCCGTGCGGGTGATTGACGCCTCGACGGCCTATCGGGTCGATCCGGCCTGGACATACGGCTTCGCCGAGATGGCGCCCGGCCAGCGCGAGAAGATCGCCGGTGCGACGCGGGTGTCGAACCCCGGCTGCTATCCGACCGGCTTCATCGGGCTGGTGCGGCCTTTGGTCAGCGCGGGGATCATTCCCGCCAGCTGGCCGGTCAGCGTCAACGCCGTCAGCGGCTACTCCGGTGGCGGCAAGGCGATGATCGCCGAGTTCGAGGACGAGCAGGGCGCGCCGCCCTTCCGCGCCTATGGCCTGACCCTGAAGCACAAGCACGTCCCCGAGATGACGCGCCACACCGGGCTGGAGCGCGACGTCCTGTTCACCCCCGCGGTCGGCGCGTATCGGCAGGGCATGCTGGTCGAGGTCCCGCTGCATCTCGGCGCCCTGCCGGGATCGCCGTCCGTTGAAGCCGTGCATGGCGCGCTGACCGAGGCCTATGCCGGTCAGCGGTTTGTCGAGGTGGCCACGCTGGAAGAGACCGAAGCCATGACGGGCATTGCGCCCGAAGGGCTGAACGGTACGAACCGGATGCGATTGCACGTCTTCGGCGACCGGGGCGGCTCCCAAGTGCGGCTGGTGGCGCTTCTCGACAACCTCGGAAAGGGCGCGTCAGGCGCGGCCGTCCAGAACCTGAACCTGATGCTGGGGCTCGACGAAGCGGCAGGACTGGCCTGAGGGCTTGAAACCGGGCCCAGGCTAACGACGTATCTCCGTCATGAACCTCAATCGCCGCCATCTTCTTCTCTCCGCCGGCGCCCTGACGCTCGGCGCCTGTTCGTCGGGTGAGGCGGACGCGTCGGAGGGACAGTACGCCAGCTCTCCGTTCCGCCGCGTGACCGACGCCCAGTGGCGTGAGCGGTTGCCGGCCGCCAGCTATCAGACGCTCCGGCACGAGGCGACCGAGCGGCCGGGGACCAGCCCGCTGAACAACGAGCACAGGCGCGGGACCTTCGTCTGCCGCGGCTGCGACCTGCCCCTGTTCCGCTCGCAGTGGAAGTTCGACAGCGGCACCGGCTGGCCCAGCTTCTATGACGTGATCGCCGCCAACATCGGCACGAAGACCGATTACGCCATCGGTATTCCGCGTACGGAGTATCACTGCGCCCGCTGTCTCGGCCATCAGGGGCATCTTTTCATGGACGGTCCCCGGCCGACCGGAAAGCGCTACTGCAACAACGGCGTCGCGCTGAAGTTCGTCCCGGCCTAGGCCGTCCGGCGTGCGGCGAACGCCGACTGCAGGGTGACGGCCGTCCAGATCGCGGCGATCACGACCATCAGGGTGTAGTCCGCCTTCGGCGCCATCATCGGCAGGATGGCGGTCGCCAGCACGACCAGCGGGAAGACGCCCATCCAGATCGCGGCGCCCGGCGCTTCCGCCCGGATCAGCGGCCGCGGGACACGCCCACGCATGCGCAGCATCATCCGGCTGAAGGCCAGCGCCACCGCGATGCAGACGAAGGCGGTCGCGACGTACCGCAGCGTCGCTTCCGGCCCACCGAACAGGCTGGCGACGATGACCAGCAGGCCGAGCGCGCAGGCCGTGACGGCGGCGACGAGCAGGTTGGGCTCGATCTTCAAGACTTGACCTTCACATAGCTGCCCGGCGCAGGCTCGATGGGCGCGAGCGGTCCCTTCGCAGGATCGCGGGCGGGAATCCAGCCGCCGGACTTGTCATGCAGCCACGTCGCCCAATGGTTCCACCAGCTGCCGGGATGCTCCTCCGCACCGGCCTGCCATTCCTGCAAGGTCGCGGGCAGGGCGTCGTTGGTCCAGTGCTGGTACTTGTTCGCCGCCGGCGCATTGACCACGCCGGCGATATGGCCTGATCCCGCCAGGGTCAGGGTGACGTCCGCGTTCGAGAAAGCCTTGGCCGACCGATAAACCGAGTTCATCGGCGCGATGTGATCCTCGCGGCTGGCCTGGAAATAGAGCGGGATCGTCACTTTCGACAGGTCGACCGTGATGCCGCCGATCTCGAACTCGCCCCGGCTGAGGCGGTTCTGGCCGTACATGGAGCGCAGATAGTCCATGTGCAGCTTCTTGGGCATGCGCGTCTGATCGGCGTTCCAGAACAGCAGGTCGAACGCCGGCGGCTCCTTGCCCATCAGATAGTTGGACACGAAGAACGACCAGATAAGGTCGTTGGCCCTCAGCGCATTGAACGTCTCGGCCATGGCTGCGCCGGGCAGCACGCCGCCCGCGGCGTCCATCTGCTGCTCGATCTCGCTCAGCCAGTGATCGTCGGTGAACAGCAGCAGGTCCCCGGCTTCCGCGAAGTCGTGTTGGGCCGCGAAGAAGGTGGTCGAGCCGATGGCGTCGATCCGGTTCTCCGCCATATGCGCCAGCGCCGCGCCCAGCAGTGTGCCGCCGATGCAGTAGCCCACGGTGTTGATGCGGGTGGACTTCGACTGCTCCAGCGTCTTCTGGACGGCGCGATAGATGCCCTTTTCCAGATAGTCGTCGAAGCCGAACCCGGCCTTGTCCTTGTCCGGGTTAACCCAGGAGCAGACGAAGACCGTGAAGCCCTGACTGGACAGCCAGCGGATCATCGAGTTCCCGGGCTGCAGGTCCAGAATGTAGAACTTGTTGATCCACGGCGGGAAGATCAGCAGCGGGATCTCGCGCTGCTTGTCCGTGGCCGCGTCGTACTGGATCAGTTCGAACAGCTCGTCACGCCAGACCACTTTGCCCGGCGCGGTGGCGACGTTCACGCCCACCTCGAACTTGCCGTAGTCGGCCTGGCTGATCTTCAGCTTTCCACCGCCTCGCTCCATGTCTGCGGCGAAGTTCTGCATGCCCTTGACCAGCGACTCGCCGTTGCTCTCGGCCAGCGCCTTCAGTGCAGCAGGGTTGGAGGCGAGGAAGTTGGAGGGCGAGAAGGCGTCGGTCAGCAGCTTGGTGAAGAACTCGGCCCGTCGCTTTGTGCGGGGATCGACGTCCTCAACCGACGAGACCAGCCCGTTCATCCAGTCGGCGGTGACCAGATAGGACTGGCGCATGACGTCGAACATCGGGTTCTCGGACCAGGCCGGGTCCTTGAACCGCTTGTCCTTCGACGGCGCCTGCTCCTCCCCGGCGGCGCGGCGGGTCGTGGAGGCCCACAGGTCCATATAGCGGTTGAACAGATCGGCCTGGGCCGAGAACAGCTTGTCGGGTCGCGACGCAAGGCTGGTCATGACGCTGGTCATGGCCGGGCCGACATTGAAGGGGTCGGGCGAGAGGGCGGCGGGCCGGTCGGCGTGCGCCAGCGCGGCCTCGGCGATCGCCGACTGCGCGGTCATCGCCGCCTTGGCGAGGTTCAGAGACAGAGTCTCGATCATCTGGCGCTGGTCTCCGCCCGAGAAGTCGAAGCCGGCCCCCGGCGATTCGGGCGCGGCCGTCGTCGGAGCAGCATGAGGCGGCGGTTCTGCGGCGGGCGATTCGGCTCTCGCGGCCTTCTCGGCGGCCGCCTTCGCGCGCGGACGGGGCGGTTTGGGCGACGTCGGGCGCCCCGGCTTGCGGGGAGCAGGGGCATCGGCGGGCGGGACGGGGCTCTTGGCCATGGAAACCTTCCGGTCGACGTCAGGATCGGTCGCAAGGGTCGCATGCGCCCTTCCGCCTGTCATGATCATGGCATATGACCAGACCCGAAATGAACGCGCCGAGCCGGAAAATTGCTGCGCTGGTCTGCACGCTTGGCGCGGCGGGGCTGGCGGGATGCGTCGGCTCCTTCAATCCCCGCACCGATCCGACCTCGCCGATCGCCCCTCGCGTGCAGGAACTGGTCGACGCCCACCGCGAGTATCCGCGCTGGGAAAACTTCCCGAAGGCGTCCGCGCCAGTCGAGCCCACGCAGATCGCCGAACAGGTGAACCGTCTCGAACAGACCGGCGGCGCCCTTGCCGGCGAGGTCGCCCGGATCGAGTGGCAGACGTCCGGCGATCCCGACGTCTTCGCCCGGGATGTCCAGTCCCGCGTCGCGGCTACGCCGGTCGCGCCAGCCACCCAGGAAACCCAGGCCGAGATCGAGGAGTTCGCCCGCCGGACCCGCGAACGCGGCCGCGCCCCGCCGCCGGTCGACCGGCGCTGACATAACTCATCGCCCGGACGACAGAATCCGGGGATCATCGCATCAGGAGATCGCCCATGGCCGAGACGGCCCCCTACGCTTCCACGCTCGCGGCCGACGCCGCCCGGGTCACCGAACTGGCCGCCATCGCCAGCTATGCCGGGATCGGCCGTGGTGACGAGAAGGCCGCAGACCAGCTGGCCGTCGACGCCATGCGCACGGCGCTGAACGCTCTCGACATCGACGGGAAGATCGTCATCGGCGAGGGCGAGCGCGACGAGGCGCCGATGCTCTACATCGGGGAGAAGGTCGGCACGGGCAAAGGGCCGAAGATCGACATCGCGCTGGACCCGCTGGAAGGCACGACCCTGACGGCCAAGGCCATGGCCAACGCCCTGTGCGTACTGTCCCTGTCGGAAGGCGGCGGCCTGCTGCATGCCCCCGATACCTATATGGACAAGATCGCCATCGGACCGGGCTATGCGCCGGGCACCGTCGATCTGGACATGAAGCCCCAGGAAAACGTCCGCTCGCTGGCCTCGGCCAAGGGCGTCGATCCGCGCGACATCACCGTCTGCGTCATGGACCGTCCGCGCCACGCCGAACTGATCGCCGCCCTGCGCGAGGTCGGCGCCAAGGTCCTGCTGATCACAGACGGCGACGTGGCCGGCGTGATCCACACCGCCGAGCCTGAAACGGGCATCGATATGTACCTCGGCTCGGGCGGGGCGCCTGAGGGCGTGCTGGCGGCCTCGGCGCTGAAATGCGTCGGCGGTCACTTCCAGGGTCGCCTGATCTTCCGCAACGACGACGAGCGCGCCCGCGCCAGCCGCACCGGCGTGACCGATTTCGATCGCAAGTACGACCTGCACGAGCTGGTGGCCAAGGACGCCATCTTCGCCGCCACAGGCGTGACCAAGGGCGCGATGCTGGACGGCGTACTGGTGCGCGACGGCTTCGTCTCGACCCATACGCTGGTGATGGATTCCGCGACCCGGATGGTCCAGCGCATCCGCACGACCCGTCCCCTCTGATGGCTGACGGCGGGAGCCTGCCTGCGTTTCTGGGCGTCTCCCGCTCACTGTCGGGCCGGGCCTGGCGGCAACGGCCTGCGGACGCGGGCCTGACCCGCGCCCACATGCAGACGCTCGGGCTGGACGAACCGTTGGCCCGGGCGCTGGCGGCGCGAGGCGTTGGGGCAGAGCAGGGGGCGGACTTCCTGCAGCCTACCCTGAAGGCCCTTTTTCCCGATCCTTCCAGCTTTCTGGACATGGACGCGGCGGCCGCCGCTATCGTCGACGCGGTGCAGGCGGGCCGGTCGGTCCACGTCTTCGCCGATTACGACGTCGACGGCGCCTCCAGCGCGGCCCTTCTGGTGCGCTGGTTCCGGGCCATGGGCGCGGAACTGCCGATCTACGTCCCAGACCGGATCACCGAGGGCTATGGCCCCAGCGCGAAGGCCTTCGACACCCTGAAGGCGTCCGGCGCGGATCTGGTGATTACGGTCGACTGCGGCGCGGCGGCGAACGAGGCCGTGGCGCATGCCGCGTCCATCGGCCTGAACGTCGTCGTCATTGACCACCATCTGATGCGCGAGCAGCCGCCGGAATGTCTGGCGGTCGTCAACCCGAACCGGCCGGGCTGTAACTCGGGTCAGGGTAATCTGGCGGCGGCGGGCGTGGTCTTCGTGCTTCTGGCCGCCCTGAACCGGGAAGCGCGAGCGAGGGGTCTGTTTGACGGCCGCGAGCAGCCCGACATTCGCCGCTGGCTGGATCTGGCCGCCATGGGCGCGATCTGCGACGTCACCGGCCTGACAGGCTTCAATCGCGCCCTGACCAGCCTCGGGCTCCGGGTGATGTCGGACTGGAGTAATCCGGGCCTGCGCGCCTTGCTGATCGCTGCAGGTAGCGAGCCGGGCCCGGCCAAGGTCAACCACGCGGGCTTTATCCTCGGGCCGCGCATCAACGCGGGCGGCCGGATCGGCAAGTCGGACCTCGGCGCGCGTCTTCTGTCGACTGACGACGACGGTGAAGCGATGGTGCTTGCCCAGGAACTTGACGCCCTGAACCTCGCCCGCCGAGAAGTTGAGCGGCAGGTGACGGACGCCGCCATCCGCCGTGTCGAGGCGACAGGCGCGCATGAGGACGGTTCCGCCGTTGTGGTCGTCGAAGGCGAAGACTGGCACCCCGGCGTCGTGGGCATCGTCGCGGGCCGGCTCAGGGAGCGCTGGCGCAAACCGGTGATCGTCATCGGCGTCGATGCGGTGAACGGCGTCGGCAAGGGTTCCGGTCGGTCCCAACCCGGCATGAACCTCGGTCGCGCCATTCAGACGGCGTGGCAGGACGGCGTCCTGATGGCTGGCGGCGGCCATGCGATGGCGGCGGGGCTGACGGTCCGCACCGATCGGATCAGCGACCTCAGGGCCTTTCTGAACGACCGGCTGGCCCATGAGCAGTCAGCCGCGGAGATACTTGACGCCGTCGAAGTGGATGTTCTGCTCGACCCCCGCGCTGCGACCCGGGAGCTGTTCGACGCCTTCGAGCAGCTGGCCCCCTTCGGTCCCGCCAACCCTGAGCCCACCTTCGCGCTGACTCACGTCAGCATCCGTGACGCCGTCGCCATGAACGGCGGCCACGTGCGGTGCCGTCTGGTCGGCCCCGACGGTGCGTCGGTGAAGGCGATCGCCTGGCGCTGCGCCGATATGCCGGTCGGTCAGGCCTTGCTGTCGGGGCAGGGCGGCTTGTCTGTGGTCGGTCGTCTGAAGGCGGACGACTGGAACGGCCGCAGGGGCGTGCAGTTCGAGGTCGACGACGTCGCCGATCCCCGCATGGCCTGATGCAATTCCTGCGCTTTTGACGCTTGCACCCTTCGGAATCGGCGGCTATATCGCCGGCTCCCCGCGCAGCGGTCCCTTCGTCTATCGGTTAGGACGTCAGGTTTTCAACCTGAAAAGAGGGGTTCGATTCCCCTAGGGACTGCCACGCGGAGCCAGTCTTTTCAAAGACTTACGGGCATCTCAGAGGGGGTGCCAAAAACCCCCGAATTTCGATGCTTTTTCTAGCCATCTGCTGGCGACGCAGTTGGATGTCGATTGGCACCACTTCTGAAACTCGAGTTCAGAAAAACTGATGGTCTGGCCCAACAGTGATGCTCTAGTCCGGTACGGTGGGGATCGGTGATCTTGCTCGGTCTGGGGGTGACAATGGACGGCCTGCGTTTCGTTCGGGGAGATCATCTGTCGGTAGGCGAGGGGGTGTTCCTCCCCTCTGCAGACATCATTGGTTTGATCTGGAAGCACCTCACTGAAGCCACGCCGAAAACACTGCGGGCCTACACACCGGACCTTCTCAAGTCGGATTTCTTCTACATCTACGATGAAGCCCACAGCCTCTACGGCCTGTTTGTCTCTGTCGGCTCGTCCGCATCCCTGCCGACTTGGGGAAGTCAGAAGGACTTTTTCGGGCCGCATATCGCGAACGGCATCAGCTTCTTGGCAGATGGCTGCGATTGCATGGAGATTACAGGTCAGCGCCTTGCAACTGAGGTTTTCGCTGCACATGACTTCGCGGCCGGTCCAGCACTGATAGGGCGCTATCCAACCGGATACGATGACGCGACAAAAGCAGAGCAACTCCGCCTTACGCGATGTGCGGCTGAGATAATCTGGCAATGGGCGGAAAGGGAGAGAGTGGCCGTGGAAACTTCGCGGATTTTCTTGAGCCACAAGGGGGTCAACAAGGCGCTCGTCGAAAAGATCGAGCACGCTCTACGCGACCTCGGACTTCGCCCTTGGCTCGACAAGTACGACCTCCCTGTTGGCGATGCTCTCGTACGCGGTGTGGATGACGCCTTCTCGGAGTGCTCGGCCGCCGTATTTTTCATCTCGGGCGACTATGTTGACGCTGGGGTGATCGCCAACGAGGTGGAGCGTGCTGCTCATGAACGGGCTCTCCGACCTGAAGGGTTCAAGATCATTCCCCTCGTCTTAAGCCAGCATGGGGGGGACGACACCAAAGTGCCCAAGCCGCTGGCAACCCTGAAATGGGAAACGGTTGCGGATATCGACATCCTGCCGACGATCCTGAAATCGTTGCCCGCTAGTGTCCAAAGCCAGATCCGTTGGCACCCCCCAAAGAGATAGCGGCAGGGTGCCAAGAACATTTTTAGCGTGCGATGGTCTCCTACGTCAGGCGGAGGCTGCCGGGCGAGGGGGTGCCACTAAAGGGTGCCATCTCGCTCTGTGATGGGGTGCCAAGGTTGGCACCCTAGGGCTGAAATGGCCCAAACCCTTATGGGGCCTGGTTCCGGGTAGACTAGGGACTGCCACGCGGGGCCTTTCCCAACATCAGGTCCAAACCGGTCATGACGCGCCAGCATTCGCGCGCTGATGTATGACGCTGCGTCAAGTTTTTGCCCCCGCGACACCCTGTTTCGGGTCGGCCCGGACGAAATTATTGCGCTAGCGCCTTGAAATCATCGTTTTTAACTTTTCTTCGTTTCGAATAACCGTGTTAAATGGCTTTCGCTCGCTGGTTACGCGCGGGTTGGGGGCTGGGTTGTGTCGGACTACGAGGGCGTTGAGGCGCCGGCGATCGTGAAGATCGCCGGTCACGTAAAATGGTTCGACCCGGGCAAGGGGTATGGCTTCATCGTGCCCGATGACCCGACCATGACCGATATGAAGGATGTGCTCCTGCACATCTCAAGCCTGCGTGACATGGGCCGCGACACCGCCGGTGAAGGCGCTTCCATCTCCTGTGATTGCGTCCGCCGCCCCAAGGGCTGGCAGGTTGTGCAGGTTCACGATCTCGGCGAAGGCGAGCCCGCCCTTGCGCCGGCGCCCAGACGTCCCGCCGTTAACGGCGGCGGAACCGCATTCGCCGCTGACGGCTTCGACGACGGTCCTCTCGAGGTCGCGGTGGTCAAATGGTTCAATCGCACCAAGGGCTACGGATTCGTGGTGCGCGATGGCGCGCCGGGGGATATCTTCGTCCACGTCGAAACGTTGCGCCGGTGCGGTCTGGATGACCTTGTCCCCGGCGAAGCGGTGTCGGTGCGGTTCGCCGATGGACCCAAGGGTCTGGTGGTCGCGGAAATCAGGCCGGGCGGATAATCTTCGCCCCGAGGGTGAGGATGCCTATGTCGACTCGTCGTGCAGTACTGATCGCGGTGGCCGCGAGCTTCCTGATGGCCGGCTGCGCCGGAGCGGGAGGCCAGACCGGCCCGAACGGCGAACCCCTAGAATCGCTGACGGTCGTGACGTCGACCGGCGAGCACAAGTTCATGGTCGAGATCGCGGACGACGAGATGGAGCGTCAGCGCGGCCTGATGGAGCGCCCGCCGCTCGCCGAAGACAGGGGGATGCTGTTCCAGTTTCCGGATGTGGCTGAACGCGGCTTCTGGATGCACAACACTCCCAGCTCGCTGGACATCATCTACATCGATCCGCGCGGCAGGATCGTCTCGATCGTCAAGCGCGCCGCGCCCGAGAACGACACCGTCCTGCCGTCCAACGGCCCTGCCAGCGGGGTGCTTGAACTGCGTGCCGGTCGCTCCGACGAGATCGGCGCCAAGCCCGGCGACCGTGTTCGTCACCCCTTCTTCGCGGAATAGTCGCCAGACGCGTTGCTTGCCGGCCCGCCACGTGGCAATAGGGCCGCCCTCTGGATCGGGGTGTGGCGCAGCCTGGTAGCGCATCTGTTTTGGGAGCAGAGGGTCGGAGGTTCGAATCCTCTCGCCCCGACCAGAGAATACGCATCGAGTGTTCGAGACTTGAGCGCTCCGGAATGCGTTGTATGGAAGCACAGCGCTTCCGCCGAGAGACTTCCATGGCCATCGCCCGCATCTACCGCCCCGCCAAGACCGCCATGCAGTCCGGCAAGGCCAAGTCGAAAGACTGGCGGCTGGAGTTCGAACCGGCCTCGGCGCGGACGATCGACCCGCTGATGGGCTGGACGTCGTCGTCGGACATGAACGGTCAGGTGCGGCTGAACTTCGATTCGAAGGAAGAGGCCGTGGCCTATGCGGAGCGCCACGGCATCGCCTTCCGCCTGCAGGAGCCGCAAGAGCCGCCGGTCATCATCAAGGCCTACGCCGACAACTTCGCCACCTTCCGCAAGCAGCCCTGGACGCACTGAGTCTTTGTGCGCCTACCGCGCTTCGCGCTACTTGAGGCGCGTTTCGCGGATGCCCTTTGGGCGCCCTTAGCTCAGCTGGATAGAGCACCCGCCTTCTAAGCGGACGGTCGCAGGTTCGAATCCTGCAGGGCGCGCCACGGCTTGAACCGTTGCTGTTGGCGGCCGTTGGTGTCGGATGGCGGCGCGATTGAAGGTTTTCCAGTACTCCGACGGCTTCCATGCATGGACCGTGGCGGCCTCGTCGCGGGCGAAGGCGCTGGCTGCGTGGGGTGTACAGCGGGATCTGTTCAAGGACGGTTCGGCCCGCGAGATCGAGTCAGGGGCGGATCACGAGGCGGCGCTGAAGGCGCCCGGCGAACTGATCGAGCGCGGCCTTGCCGTCGATATCGGAGAAACCCGCAAGACGAAGGCCTCGAAACCTTCCGCCGCCAGCCAGAAGGCCAAAGCGCAGGTCGAGACGCTGGAGCAGGCGCTGGAGGCTCTGGATCAGGATTATTCAGCCCAGGTCGAGGCGATCAGCGACGAGCGGGCGGCGCTTGATGCAAAGGCGGCGGGTCTGGAAACGGCTCACGCCAAGGACCGGGATGCGCTTAAAGCGAAGCTGAAGACCGCTCGCGCACGGCTCAGGTGAGAGCCTCCGACCATGCGGTGAGACCACGCTCCAGATCGGCAATGAGGTCATTCGCATCCTCCAGACCGACGTGGAGCCGGATCAGTTCGCCGGCGAGGGCGGGCTTTCCTGCCCTGAAGGCCAGTTGGCCGGTTTCGTGGGTGATCAGGCTCTCATAGCCGCCCCACGAATAGCCGAGCCCGAAGAGGTCGACCGCGTTGAGCATGGCATGGGCCGCGGCTTCATGTCCGCCCCGCATGACCAGTCCCAGAATGGAGGCCGCGCCGGAGTAGTCCCGGCGCCACAGCGCATGGCCTGCGTCGCCGGGAAACGGAGGATAGAGAACCTGAGCCACCTCCGGTCGGGCCTGCAGCCACTGCGCCACCTGCAGGGCGGACTTCGCCTGCGCCTCCATCCGGAGCGGCAAAGTGCGCAGGCCGCGCAGCGCCAGCCACGCGTCGTCGGCCGAGACCCTCCAGCCCAGATCCTCGATCGTTTCGGCGATCTGTCGCCCGACCCGCGCGTCGGCGACGGCGATAGAGCCCATCAGCAGGTCGGAGTGGCCGCCGACGTATTTCGTCAACGCCTGCATGCTCACGTCCACGCCGTGGGCCAATGGCTTAAACGCCAGTCCCGCGGCCCAGGTGTTGTCCATGACCGTCAGGACGCCGCGCTCCCGACACGCCGCCGCGAGGGCAGGGACGTCCGCCATGTCGAAGGTCAGGGAGCCCGGCGATTCGATCAGAACGAGGCGGGTTCGCTCAGTGATCCCCGCAACGATGTCGGCGACCGTGGCGCCCGGCGCGTGAAAGGCCGTCGAAACGCCTCTCGCCTTCAGATGCCGGTTCAGGAAGCGGCGGGTCGGCCCATAGACGGCGTCGGTCGTCAGCACCTCGTCGCCCGGCCGCAACAGCGCGGTCAGGGGCACGGTGACGGCCGCAAGACCGGAAGGGACCAGCCACGCGTCCGTCGCCCCCTCCATCTCCGCCAGCGTAGCTCGCAGCTCGCGGGCGGCCGACAGATCCTCGATGCCGTAGACGGGCCCCAGCGACTCATCGCGCATGTCGGCCGGGGCGTCGTTCAGCAAGGTGGACCCGCGCTCGATCGGGGGATTGACAGGTCGTCGCCCCCGGCCGCGGCGGGTGGCGGAGGCGATCAGGCGCGTGCGGTCGGAAGGCTTGGACATGGCGGCCGAAGGGTTGCGGTTCTCCGCCCAAAGGCCTCTAAAGCGCCGGGGGCGCAAGTGGGTCTGGCAGGCGAGGGCCGATGCGGGTGACGCGAGCGAGAGTATGGGCCGGCATCATGCTGGCGGCCGCAACGATGGTCGCGGCCTGCGGCGACCGGGGTCGTGATGGCGGCGACGGCGAGACCGCCGCGCCGGAGACCGTGACCGAAGCGCCCGCCTTCGCCAGCCCGACGCTCCGTGCGATTCGCCAGCGGGGCCGCCTGAATTGCGGTGTCCATGAGGGGCTGATCGGCTTCGCCTACACCGACAACCGGGGCGCATGGCGGGGCTTCGACGTCGATTTCTGTCGCGCGCTCGCGGCGTCGGTGTTGGGAAACGCGGACGCGGTCCGCTTCGTGCCGCTGACCACCAGTCAGAGATTCGAGGCCCTGCGCAGCGGCCGTGTTGACGTGCTGTGGCGTACGACCTCATGGACCCTGTCGCGCGAGGCGCAGGAGGGCGTCCGCTTCGCCGGCGTCAACTACTACGACGGTCAGGGCTTCCTCGTGCGCAAGGCGCTGGACCTCGCCAGCGCGACCGAGCTGAACGGCGCGCGTATCTGCGTGCAGCGGGCCTCAACCTCTGAGCTCAACGTCGCCGACTGGTTCAGGGCGCGGGGCATCGAGTACCAGCCCGTCGTCTCCGCCAATGAGGAAGCGGCGCGCGAGGCCTATGCCCGGGAAGACTGCGACGCCTTCAGCGCCGATGTGTCGGCTCTGGCCTCTGCGCGGACCCTGCTGCCGAACCCGGACCAGCACGTGATCCTGCCGGACGTGATCTCAAAGGAGCCGCTCGGTCCCGTGGTCAAGCGCGGCGACGAGGCGTGGACCTCCATCGTTCGCTGGACCTTGAACGCCGTCATCCTCGCCGAGGAGCTGGGCGTAACGCG
Organism: Brevundimonas sp. NPDC092305; assembly: GCF_044755415.1. Classification (NCBI taxonomy): domain Bacteria; kingdom Pseudomonadati; phylum Pseudomonadota; class Alphaproteobacteria; order Caulobacterales; family Caulobacteraceae; genus Brevundimonas; species Brevundimonas sp. NPDC092305. The sequence goes on from NZ_JBIVQY010000001.1 coordinate 938,941, forward strand.
CGAGAACGTCGGACAGATGGCTGAGGATTCGACCGACCCGCGCGTCCGGCGCCTGCTGGGCGAGGAGGGCGAACTCGGCCCCATGCTCGGCCTGTCGAAGACCTGGGCGAGGAACGCCATCCAGGCCGAGGGAAACTACGGCGAGATCTTCGCCCGAAACGTAGGCGCGGATTCAGGCCTCGACCTGACCCGTGGCCTTAACGCACAATGGAATGCTCAGCCGGGCGGCCTGATCTACGCCCTGCCCATTCGATAAGGCCGCAAAGGCCGGGGGACATATGGAAGCGACGAAGCGGGGCGGACTGGCCCTTCACTGGCTGATGCTGATCGGCTTTGTGGTCGGCCTCGGGGGCGGCCTTCTGGTCAACATGACCGTCGGCGCCGATGCGCCCTGGCTGGTCTGGCTGACCAGCAACATCACCGGCCCGGCCGGCCAGATCTTCCTGCGCCTGCTGTTCATGCTGGTGATCCCGCTGCTGTTCTCGGCCCTCGTCGTCGGCGTGGCGGAGATGGGCGACCTGAAGTCACTGGGCCGGGCCGGCATCAAGACTCTGGTCCTGACCATCGTCGTGTCCGGCATCGCCGTCCTGATCGGCCTGGGCATGGTCAACCTGTTCCGGCCGGGCGACGGCGTCGATCCGGCGCTGGCCCAGAGCCTGCTGGCGCAGGGCCGGGAAGGGGCCGCCGCCATCGTCGAGAAGGCGCCCGAGAGCATCCAGATGGGTCAGTTCTTCCTCGACCTGATCCCGTCCAACGTCTTCACCGCCGCCGCCGACAACCAGATCCTGCCGGTGATGATCTTCGCCCTGTTCTTCGGCATCGGGCTGGTCATGGCGAAGTCGCCGGCCACCGATCGCCTCCAGACCGTCATCGAGGGCATCCTCGAGGTGACGATGAAGCTGATCAACATGGTCATCAAGCTGGCGCCCTATGCGATCGCCTGCTTGATGTTCAACCTCGCCGCCCTGTTCGGCTGGGACCTGCTGGTGCGGCTGGCGGCCTTTGTCGGCGTGGCCGTGGGCGCGATGGCGATCCACATGTTCGTCGTCTATCCGCTTGTCGTCTGGGGTCTGGGCGGCATGTCGCCGCTGAAGTTCTTCCGCGGCGTGCGCGAGCCGATGGTCGTGGCCTTCTCGACCGCCTCGTCCAACGCGGCCCTGCCGGTGTCGCTCAAGGCGGCGGACGATCAGCTGGGCCTGCCCCGCAAGATCGCCCGCTTCGTCCTCACCGTCGGGGCCACCGCCAACCAGAACGGCACGGCCCTGTTCGAGGGGGTGACAGTCCTGTTCCTCGCCCAGTTCTTCCAGATCGAGCTATCGATCACCCAGCAGGTCGTCGTGATGCTGGTCTGCATCCTCGGCGGGATCGGCACCGCGGGCGTGCCGGCCGGATCGCTGCCGGTCGTTGCGATGATTCTCGTCATGGTCGGCGTGCCTGCCGAAGGCATCGGCCTGATCCTCGGCGTCGACCGCTTCCTCGACATGTGCCGGACCACGCTGAACGTCACGGGCGACCTCGTGCTGGCCACCGTGGTCTCGCGCGGCGAGACTGACGCGGACGTTCCGGCCGGTCTTGAGGAGCCGACCGCGCCGGCGACCTAGCCGGTCTCGACTGGCGTATCGCTGCGGCCGCCCCACTCGGACCAGCTCCCGTCGTACAGGCGGGAGCTGAGGCCCAGCACGGCCAGCCCCAGCGAGAGGATCGCGGCGGTGACGCCGGAGCCGCAGGTGGTCGTCACCGGCCGGGTCAGATCAATCCCCGCAGTCTCGAAGGCTGCGCGGAGCTCGTCTTCAGAAGCCAGTGTCCCGTCCGGGCTCACGATCCGGTCGAACGGCAGGTTCAGCGCGCCCGGCATATGCCCGCTCCGCAGCCCTGCACGAGGCTCGGGCGCCTGACCCTGAAACCGGGCTGCAGAGCGCGCGTCCAGCACCTGACCGCCGGTCTCCACCAGCGCCTTCATCTGATCCAGCGAGATCACCGCGTCGCCGTCGAGCCGCGCATTGAAGACGGTCGGCTCCAACCGGACCGGCGGCCCGTGCTCGACACGTCGCCCCTCGGCGATCCATTTCGGCAGCCCGCCGTCCAGCACCCGGACATCCGCCGCGCCCATGGCCTTCAGCATCCACCACGCTCGCGGCGCGGCGCGAATGCCCGAGGTGTCATAAACGACGATGCGGTCGCCCCGCGACAGCCCAAGCCCGCCCATCCGGTTCGCGAATCTGAGCGGAGACGGCAACATGTGGGGCAGGGCGTCGTCGGGGTCTGACGATGCCTCCAGATCGAAGAAGACAGCGCCGGGAATGCGGGTTTCCACAAAGTCCGCGTACCCGTCCCGCCCGTCCAGATGCCAGCTGGCGTCAACGATCCGCAGACCCGGGTCGTCGAGCGAGTCAGCCAGTTCGCGGGTCGTGATCAGCGGCGAGGTCATGCCGCTGGATAGCACGCCTCAGGTCCGCGACAGCCCCAGCTGGATCACGTTCGTGCGCGCAGACCGGAAGCCGGCCTCGCAATAGGCCAGATAGAACCGCCACAGCCGCCTGAACCGCTCGTCGAACCCCCCCATCCGGCGGATGTCGTCCCAAGCCCCCTGAAACCGCTCGTCCCAGAGCTTGAGCGTATCGGCGTAGTCCTGCCCGAACCTCTCGACCGTTTCCCAGCCCAGACCGGAGCGCGTCACAACGGGCCGCAGCCGCTCCTCGGACGGCAGCATGCCGCCGGGGAAGACGTATTTCTGGATGAAGTCCGTACGGCGATTGTATTCCTCGAACAGCGGATCATCGATGGTGATGATCTGCAGGCCGGCGCGGCCGCCGGGCTCCAGTACGTCGTGGATCTTGTCGAAATAGGCTGGCCAGTACTCCTGTCCCACGGCCTCGAACATCTCGATCGAGGCGACCCGGTCGAACCGGCCCTGGACGTCGCGATAGTCAGTCAGCTGGATGTCGGTCCGCTCGCTCAGACCCGCGTTGAACAGCCGCTCTCGAGCGAAGTCGTACTGCTCCTGCGAGATGGTGACGCCTGTGACGCGCGCCCCGAACTCCTTGGCCGCGAACTCGGCGAACCCGCCCCAGCCGCACCCGATCTCAAGCACCGACTGGCCGGGCTGCAGATCCATGATGCGGGCCAGAGACGCATATTTCTCGCGCTGGGCGGCGTCCAGCGCCATCCCGGACCGGGTGAACCGCGCCGATGAATAGGTCATCGTCGGGTCCAGCCACGCGGCATAGAAGGCATTGCCCAGATCGTAGTGGGCGTGGATGTTCTTTTTCGAGCCCGTGCGGCTGTTGCGTCTCCGCTTGTGCGAGAACCAGTTCAGCACGCCCATGACCGGATTGCCGTCGAACAGCCGGCGGATGTGATCGTAGTTGCGGGCCAGCGTCTCCAGCAGGGTCGCCAGCTGGGGCGTGTCCCACTCGCCGGCCATATAGCCCTCGGCGAATCCGATATCCCCGGCGGCCAGAACTCGTCGGGCAAAGCCGTAATCCTTTACGTCCAGTGTGGCGGCCAGTCCCGGCTCGGGTCCCTCCAGCAGGTGGGTCTCGCCATTTGGCAGCAGAACGGTCAGCCGACCGTAGGTCCAGTTGCGCGCCAGCAGCCTGAGCAGCAGCGCGAACCCGCGCGGCGTGCGGGCCGTCGTTTCTCGCGTCTCTGCGGTCACGGACGTCATGGCAAAACAGAGTTGGGTGAGCGAGGCGACGGCGTCAATGCCGGGTCTTTTCGGAAGGTGGGCTCAGCCATACGCGCCGTCTCGCTGGATATCGGATACCCAGCTACGGCCCAGCTCCTCGCCCGGATGTGCGCATGGCCTTGTCTCGCGCGGACGTGTTAGCTTGCGCCGAAGGTCCATCGACGCCACCTGATCGCCCCAGAGATGCGGCAAGGCCGCGCCGACCAATGCCAATCGGGAACCACGCCGTGTCCAAGCCTAACGCCGTCATCGATATCAAGGGCGTCAACCGTCCCGTCAGCATCGGCGGCGGCCAGCGAATCGTCTTCATCGCCGGCCCTTGCCAGCTTGAAAGCCGCGAGCACGCGCTGGAGATGGCGCATGCCCTGAAGGAAATCGGCGAGCGGCTGAACGTCGGGATCATCTACAAGACCAGCTTCGACAAGGCGAACCGCACCTCGGCAACCGCCGCCCGTGGATTCGGCCTCGAAGGCTCGCTGCCGATCTTCGCCGAAATCCGCGAGAGCGTGGGTCTGCCGGTCCTGACCGACGTGCACACCGAGGAGCACTGCCGCATCGCCGCCGAGGTCGTGGACGTGCTCCAGATTCCGGCCTTCCTGTCCCGCCAGACCGATCTGCTGCTGGCCGCCGCCGCGACCGGGAAGGTGATCAACATCAAGAAGGGCCAGTTCCTCGCCCCGTGGGACATGAAGAACGTGATCGCCAAGGTCACGGGTGCGGGCAACTCCAACGTCATGGCCTGCGAACGCGGCGCCAGCTTCGGCTACAACACGCTGGTCAGTGACATGCGCGCCCTGCCGGTGCTGCGCGAGATCGGCTGTCCAGTCGTCTTCGACGCAACCCACAGCGTCCAGCAGCCGGGCGGGCAGGGGACTTCCTCAGGCGGTCAGCGAGAGTTCGTGCCGGTTCTGGCGCGCGCGGCCGTGGCCGTGGGGGTCGACGCCGTCTTCATGGAAACTCATCAGGACCCCGACCACGCCCCCTCGGACGGCCCCAACATGGTGCCGCTGAAAGAGTTCGAGGGTCTGGCTGCCGACCTGATCGCCTATGACGACCTGTCAAAGGCCCGAATGGCGAAGGCGGCCTGACGAACTTGGCGGGTGCGACCGTTTCTGACGGGGTTCGGAGCTAGTCTACGATCCATGCCTTCGTCTCCCCGGCAACCCCTTCCGGACTATCCGGACGCATCGGACGCTTCGGACGGTGTTTTTGTCGGGGCAGCGACCGGTTGTGTCTCGGTCATTCGGGCTTTAGCTCAAGGTCATGGCTGACCGCTCCCTCGACCTCGGCGAACTGCAGGCCCTGCTGGAGCGGGTGCGTGGGCTCAAGGTCGCCTGCGTCGGCGATTTGATGCTCGACCGGTATGTCTATGGCGAGGTCAGCCGCATTTCTCCGGAGGCCCCTATTCCGGTCCTGAAGACTCGCCGCACCACCGCCATGCCGGGGGGCGTCGGCAACGTGGCCCGCAACATCGCGGCCCTCGGCGGCGTCGCGCGTCTCGGCGCGGTGTCGGGACAGGACGCGGCCGGGGACGAACTGGCCGGACTGATTGCAGGGACCGAGGGCGTTGAGGATGCCGTCGAACGTCGCGCCGGCGCCGACACCATCGTCAAGACGCGCTTCGTGGCGGCAGGCCAGCAGTTGCTTCGTCTGGACGAAGAGGTCGCCCCGCTTGTGGCGACCGAAAGCGCAGCGTTTACAAACGCGTCGGTCTACCTTCTGTCTGATTACGCCAAGGGCGTGATCAGCGATGGGGTGATCGCTCAGGCCCTGTCGGCCGCCCGGATCAGCGGAGCCCCGGTGATCGTCGACCCCAAGGGGCGCGATTTCGCGCGCTACGGCGCCGTCGACCTGATCAAGCCCAACGCCAGCGAACTGGCCGGCGCAACCGGCCTGCCGGTCGATACGGACGCCGAGGTCGAGGCGGCCCTGAAGGCCCTGCTGGACGCCACAACCGCGAAGGCCATCGTTGTCACCCGCGCAGGCAAGGGCATGAGCCTGATGCGCCGCGACGACACGGCGAAACATTTTCCCGGCCGGGCCCGCGAGGTCTTCGACGTATCCGGGGCCGGCGACACCGGTCTTGCGGCGCTGGGCCTTTCGCTGGGCTCCGGGGCCTCGCTGGAGACCGCCGTCGAGTTCGCCATTCTGGCTTCCGGCGTGGTCGTTGGAAAAGCGGGCACCGCTGTCGTCACGCCGGCGGAACTGATCGACGCCGAGATGAGCCAGCATGCCTCCGGCGCCCATGCCAAGGTCATGCCGCTGGACGAGTTGGCCCACGTCGTCGAGGGCTGGAAGCGGCAAGGGCTGAAGGTCGGCTTCACCAATGGCTGTTTCGACATCCTGCACCGCGGCCATGTCGCCTATCTGGCGCAGGCGCGCAGCTGGTGCGACCGGCTTGTGGTGGCGCTCAACACCGACGCCTCGGTGAGCAAGCTCAAGGGGGAGGGCCGGCCCATCAATGATCTGGACAGCCGCGCCGTCGTCATCGGCGGCCTTCAGTCGGTGGATCGGGTCACCAGCTTCGACGAGGACACCCCTCTGGCCCTGATCGAGCGGTTACGTCCTGATGTCCTGATCAAGGGCGCCGACTACACCCGCGAGGGCGTGGTCGGCGGCGATCTGGTCGAAAGCTGGGGCGGCGAGGTCAGGCTTGCGACTTTCGAGGACGGCTACTCCACGACCCGCACGATCGAGAAGATGAGGACCGACTGATGGCGCGCCGCATGATCGTGGTCACCGGCGGCGCCGGCTTCATCGGCTCCAACATCGTCGCGCGCCTGTGCGGCGAGGACAGGTACGACATCGTGGTCTGCGACCGGATGGAAGCCGCGGAGCTGGGCAAGTGGAAGAACCTGGCCAAACACCCGATCGTCGACTTCTGGCAGCCCGAGGAGTTGTTCCACCAGCTGGAACGCCACGCCGAAGCCGTCGAGGCCGTGATCCACATGGGCGCCATCTCCTCGACGACCGAGGTCGACGCCGACCTGATCATGCGCACCAACTTCACCCTGTCCCGCGACCTCTGGGACTGGTGCGCCCTTCGCGACGCCAGACTGATCTACGCCTCGTCGGCCGCCACCTACGGCGATGGCGACCAAGGGTTCGAGGACGACGACAGCCTTGAGGCGCTGGCGTCGTTGAGGCCGCTAAACGCCTACGGCTATTCGAAAATGCTTTTCGACCAGTATGCAGCGCGCCAGTCGGACAGGGGACAGTCGCCCGGCCAGTGGGCGGGGCTCAAGTTCTTCAACGTCTACGGCCCGAACGAGTACCACAAGGGCGGGATGAAGTCGGTCGTCGCCCAGATCTGGCCAAAGGTCGCCGCCGGCGAACCCGTGACCCTGTTCCGGTCCCACAATCCGGACTACGCGGACGGCGGCCAGCTCCGCGACTTCGTCTTTGTCGACGATATAGTCGATCTGGTCGCATGGCTCCTCGACACGCCGGGCGTGTCCGGGGTCTTCAATGCGGGCTCGGGACAGGCGCGGTCATTCCTCGACCTCGCGCTCGCGACCTTCGCGGCGGCCGGGCGGGAGCCGCAGATCGCCTATGTCGACACCCCGGAGTCGATCAGGGACAAATATCAGTACTTCACCGAGGCCCGCATGGACCGGGTGCGCGCGGCCGGCTTCAGCGGGCAGTCGACGCCGCTCGAGGAGGGCGTGCGCCGCTACGTGCAGAACTTCCTTTCGACCGGAGACCCCTACCGGTGAAAAGACCCCCGCTGACCTTCCGACAGTGGGTTGGCTGGACCGGCCTCGCGTTGATCGGGCTGCTGACCCTGGCGGTCTGGGTCTGGCGGGGCGACATCCTGCGGGCGGGTCTGGATCCCCAGGTGCCGTTCCAGACCTACACGCCGCCGCCGGCTCCGGATTATTCGCGCGCGAGCAGTTGGGCGCTACAGGACGCGCGCATTCCCGGAGGGGGGACCGCCCCGGTCTTCTTCCTCGCCCCCACGACCTACGACGGCGGCCGTCACTGGAACGGGCCGATCGACGACGCACCCGCCCGTCGCTTCCTCGAGCGGGTCGTGCTGCCCAACTACGCCGCGCCGTTCGCCAAGGCGGGACCTGTCAGCGCCCCCCTCTACCGTCAGGCCAGCCTGTACACCCGGCTGTCGCTTCGCGAGGACGCCCGCGAGGCTCGGGCCTTCGCCTATCGGGACGTTGCCACCGCGTTCGAAAGCTGGCTGGCTCGTCATCCGCAAGGGCCCTTGGTGCTCGTCGGCGTGGAACAGGGCGGAGAGTTGATGGATCGACTGCTGCGCGACCGCGTCGCCCCCGATCGGACCATCCGGTCACGGATCGCCGCTGTGTACCTGATCGACGTGGTCACGCCGGCGGAAGAGCCCGCTCGGGGCTTGCGGCTATGCAGCTCGGAAGTTCTTACAAACTGCGTGGTCGCGTACGCGCCCTTCGCCGAGGCGGACGAGATGGGCGTGGCGAGACGCCTCCGGCGAGCCCTGACCTGGGATGCGCGCGGCCGCCTTGTCGGCCTCGAAGGTCGGTCGGTGGCTTGCGTCAACCCCGTGACCGGTTCGGTCGACCAACCGACCGCGCCCGCGCGCCGCATGATCGGCGCCACCAACGCAACCGGCCTCGAATGGGGGGCGCGACCCGCGCTGATGGCGCGCACCGTCGATACAGCCTGCCGCTCTGGCGTGCTGCGCTACGAGCGCCCCTCGCAGGAATCGTTACGGGAGGCCGGCAGCTGGGCGGACCAGAGAAAGGTTCGTCCGTACAACCTCTTCTACGGCGATCTTGAAGCTGATGTGGTCAGACGGATCGGGACTGCCGCACCTGCTGATCGACCCAGGGCTGATGACTAACCTCGACCGGCGACCTGATCACTGGCACTAGTCGACGCCGGTACGGTCCGTCCGCCAGTCGAACAGGGCTTCGAGCGTCCGCACAGCCTCCCCGCGGGGAGAGGTCAGATCCGGATCACGGCCCAGCACCAGTCTGGCGTCATCGGCGGCGGCGAGCAGCAGCGCCCTGTGCCGGATCGGATCGGCGAAGCGGTACGCCGGGAAGCCGCTCTGCTTCAGCCCCAAGGGATCTCCGCCGCCGCGCAGGCGGAAATCCTCTTCCGCGATCTCGAACCCGTCCTCAGTGCGACGCAGGGTTTCCAGCCGGGTCTTCGCCGTCTCGCCCAGCCCGTCATCCCCGCCGCCGTAGAGCAGCAGACAGGTGCTCGCCTTGGCTCCGCGTCCGACCCGTCCGCGCAGCTGGTGCAACTGGGCGAGGCCGAAACGATCCGCATGTTCGATGACCATGATGGAAGCGTTGGGCACATCGACACCGACCTCCACCACCGTCGTGGCGACCAGCAGCGGCGTGCGGCCATCGGCGAAGTCGGCCATCACGGCCTCCCGCTCGGCGCCCGGCATCTGGCCGTGCGCCAGCCCGACCTCGATGTTGAGCAGGCGACGCAGGTCGGCAGCTCGCGCCTCGGCGGCGGCGAGGTCGGTGGCCTCGCTCTCGGCGACCAGAGGGCAGATCCAGTAGGCCTGGGCGCCGGCGTCCAGCGCCGCCTTCAGCCGCTTCGCCACCTCGCCGATACGAGCCTGGGGCAAGACCGCCGTCGTGACCGGCGTGCGTCCGGGAGGCTTTTCAGTGAGGCGTGAGACTTCGAGCTCACCGTACTGGGTCAGCTCCAGTGTGCGGGGGATCGGCGTCGCCGACATGGTCAACAGATGCACGCCGCCGGTCCGGGGATCTCCCTTCGCCTGCAGTCTCTGGCGCTCATTGACGCCAAAGCGGTGCTGCTCGTCGATGACGGCCAGGGCGAGACGGTCGAAACGCACCGCATCCTGAAACAGCGCGTGGGTCCCGATCGCCACCTGCGCTTCCCCGGACGCGAGGGCCGCGAGGCGCGGTCGACGCTCGGCGAGCGTGTCGCGACCGGTCAGCAGCACCGTCGTCACGCCGGCGCTCTGGAGCAGCGGAGCCAGTCTTTGATAGTGCTGGCGGGCCAGAATTTCCGTCGGGGCCATCAGGGCGGACTGAAAGCCGGCCGACGCCGCGTCCGCGAGGGCCATGGCGGCCACCGCCGTCTTGCCCGAGCCGACGTCGCCCTGAAGCAGACGGCCCATCTGTTCGCCCGAGGTCAGGTCGCGGCGGATTTCCGCCACGGCCTGTTCCTGCGCCGAAGTCAGCGTGAAGGGTAGAGCGGCTCGCAGGCGTTCGGCGGCTTCACCGGCCTTAATACGCGGCGCAGGCGTGATCTGGCGGGCTCGGCGGCGGCGGGCGAGCGCGAGCTGGTGCGCCAGCAGTTCGTCATAGGCCAGACGCTGTCGCGCCGGTGCATCGGGTGAGACATCGAACTCCGAGGTGGGCGCGTGCAAACTCTCGATCGCGACCTTCCATCCCGGCCAGCGCTGCCGCGCGATCCACGCGGGGTCCTGCCACTCCGAAAGCTCGGGCGTTGCGGGGAGGGCGGTCTGCACCAGTTTACGGGCCTGGCGCGAGGTGAAGCCTTGCGTTCCCGGGTAAACCGGCTCGACGGCGGCGATCTCTCCGGCCTCGCTCAGCCTGAACACGTCCGGGTGGACAATCTGAACCTCGTTGTTGAACCGCTCCACCTTGCCCGAAACCAGCCGGCGCTCGCCCTTGGGCAACAGACGGTCGATGTGCTGTGCCGAGCCCCCGAACCAGATCATGTGCACGAAGCCGGTGTCGTCTGACGCCCGCACCTTGATCGGGACGCCCGGCTTCCCCGGAACGATCAGGCGATCAATCACCACCTCGAACAGGCCAACCTGCCCCTCGACGGCATTCGCCGCGGTCATCCGTGAGCGGACGATCAGGCCGGAAGGGCCCATGAACAGGACGTCCCGCACAAGCGGACCCGCCAGTTTCTGCACCAGAGGCAGCACCTTGGGCCCCACGCCCTTCAGGGTGGAGACCTCGGCGAACAGCGGAAAGAGAATCTGGGGCCGCATGATGTGCAGCATAGCTGGCGAAAGCCCGTACGGAACGCTATCTGCACCGCTCTGTTGAACTGATCCGACCGGGCAAGGATTCTTGTGGCCGACACGAACGCGCGTCCTGACGACACCAAGGCCCGACTGGGCCGGATCGCCTTCCGGGCGTGGCGGCGCGGATTCCGCGAGGCCGATCTGGTGCTCGGGCCATTCGCGGATCGCGAAGGGCCTACGCTGTCCGAGCGCGACCTGACCGATTTCGAGACGCTGTTGATGCTGGACGACGATCATCTTCTCTACGCCTGGATCATTGGCACAGAGGCTGCTCCCGCCGAGTTCGAGACGCCGTTGATGGCGCGGATCCGCGCCTTCATGGCCGCGCATGTGGCCGCGGAAGTCGCCAAGGGGGCCGGCTGATGGACGGCGAGACGTTGAAACGGGACAACCGGGAACTGGGCGGCGCGCCGGAGGGGCTGGATGCGCTGACAGTCGCCGAACAGCTGAAGACCGACGGCGGCGTGGGTCTGTTCGTCGCGCGCGACTTCGCCCGCATGGGCGAGTTCGTTCAGGCGTTCCGCTTTTTCGCCGGCGACATCGAGGTCGTCGAGTTCCCTGCCTGGGACTGCCTGCCGTACGACCGGCTGAGCCCCACCTCGTCGGTCTCCGCCGAGCGGATGGCGGCTCTGACGCGACTTGCGCAGCGCCTGCCGAGGGACGCTAAGCCGATGCTGGTCGTGACCACCGTCGCGGGCGCCATGCAGCGGACGCCGCCGCAGGACGTCACATGCGGGGCGTCTTTCGAAACCACCGTCGGGCTCGATCTCGATACCACGGCGCTGGAGCGGTACTTCGCGGCCAATGGCTACATGCGTGCGTCGACCGTGTCCGAGAAGGGCGAGTTCGCCGTGCGGGGCGGGGTGATCGACGTCTATCCGCCGGGGTTCGACGAGCCGGTGCGGCTGGACATGTTCGGCTCCGAGCTGGAGTCGATCCGCACCTTCGATCCCGCCACCCAGCGATCGACGGGGCAGCGCCGGGAAGTCTCGCTGGCTCCGGTGTCGGAAGCCTTGCTGGACGCCGAGACGATCTCGCGTTTTCGCACCGGTTATCTGAACCTGTTCGGCGCGGCAGGCGATGACCCGATGTACGTCGCGGTCAGCGAGGGCGCTCGCCGACAAGGCATGGAGCACTGGCTGCCGCTGCTTTACCCGTCGCTCGAGACCCTGTTCGACTACCTGCCGGACGATGCGCGTGTGTTCCTCGACAATCAGGTCGAGCCGGCGCGCGCCGAGCGCTGGAATCTGACGGCTGACGCCTATGAAGCGCGCCAGGACGCCAGCCAGAGCAAGGGCGGTTCCGCCTATCGCGCCCTGCCGCCCAAACGGCTTTACCTCGACGAAGCCGATTGGAACCAGGCGCTGGCCGGGCGCTGGGTGCGACGGCTGACACCGTTCAACACCTCGGGTGAAGACGCGGGTGGACGCCTCGGTCGCAGCTTCTCGGCCGAGCGTGCGCAGGACAGTGTCAACCTGTTCGAGGCAGTCGCGCGCCACGCCGAGGCCGTAAAGGCTGACGGCAAGCGGGTTCTGTTCGCGTCGTGGACCGAGGGGTCGTCCGAACGGCTGGCGTCGATGCTGTCAGACCACGGCCTGGAGCACGTCGTGCCCGTTCGCGACTGGGCGGACGTGCAAGCCGCGCCGGAAGGCATCTATCTGCGTGGCGTCCTGCCGGTCGAGCATGGGTTCGAGACCGATTCAATTGCGGTCATCTCTGAAACCGACATCCTCGGCGACCGGCTGGCGCGGCCGAAGAAGAAGCGGCGGGCGTCCAACTTCCTCGCCGAGGCGTCCGCCCTGACGACGGGCGATCTGGTTGTCCACCTCGATCACGGCATCGGCCGGTACGAGGGTCTGAAGACGCTGGAGATCCAGGACGCGCCGCACGACTGTCTGGAGCTTCTGTACGCCGGCGAGAGCAAGCTCTATCTGCCGGTTGAAAATATTGACCTTCTGACCCGCTACGGCACGGATGGCGAAGGCGTTCAGCTCGACCGGCTGGGCGGAGCCGGATGGCAGGCGCGCAAGGCGAAGGCCAAGCAGCGCCTGCGCGACATGGCCGAGGGCCTCATCGCTCTCGCCGCCAAGCGCGCGCTGCGGACGTCGGACGCCATTACGCCGCCGCAGGGCCTGTTCGACGAGTTCTGCGCCCGCTTCCCGTATGAAGAGACGGACGACCAGTTGAACGCCATCGGCGACGTGCTGGAGGATCTGGGCAAGGGCACGCCCATGGATCGCCTGATCTGCGGCGATGTCGGCTTCGGCAAGACCGAGGTCGCCCTGCGCGCCGCCTTCGTCGTGGCCATGAGCGGCCAGCAGGTCGCGGTCGTCTGTCCGACGACCCTGCTGGCGCGCCAGCACTTCAAGACGTTCAGCGAGCGGTTCGCCGGCTGGCCGGTCAAGGTTCGCCACCTGTCGCGCATGGTCACCGCCAGGGATGCGGCGGAGACGCGTGCGGGCCTGAAGGACGGCTCCTTCGAGATCGTGGTCGGCACACATGCGGTGCTGTCGGATCAGGTCGGATTCAAGGACCTCGGTCTAGTGATCGTGGACGAGGAGCAGCACTTCGGCGTCAAGCACAAGGAGAAGCTGAAATCCCTGCGGGCCGACGTTCACCTGCTGACCATGACGGCAACGCCAATCCCGCGCACGCTGCAGATGGCGCTGTCGGGCATCCGCGAGATGTCGATCATCGCCACACCGCCGGTCGATCGTCTGGCGGTGCGGACCTATGTCACGCCGTGGGACAAGGTGCTGGTCCGCGAGGCCCTGCTGCGCGAGAAATATCGCGGCGGGCAAGCCTACTACGTCGTGCCGCGCCTCAGCGATCTGCCGGATATCGAGGAGTTCCTGCGAACGCAGGTGCCGGAGATCAAGTTCGTGGTCGGCCACGGCCAGATGTCGCCGAGACAGCTCGAGGAGGTGATGAGCGCCTTCTACGACGGCACCTATGACCTCCTGCTGTCCACGACGATCGTTGAATCCGGACTGGACGTGCCGACCGCAAACACGCTCATCGTGCATAAGGCCGACATGTTCGGTCTGGCCCAGCTGCACCAGATTCGGGGCCGGATCGGGCGGGCCAAGGCGCGGGCGTTCGCCTATCTGACGACCGATCCCACGCGGCCGCTGAGCCTGTCGTCGGAGCGTCGATTGCAGGTCCTGCAGTCGCTCGACAATCTCGGCGCCGGTTTCCAGCTGGCCAGTCATGATCTGGATCAACGCGGCGGCGGCAATCTGCTGGGCGACGAGCAGTCAGGCCATATCCGCGAGGTCGGGGTCGAGCTGTACCAGCAGATGCTTGAGGACGCGGTCGCTGAGCTGCGTCAGGCGGGCGAGGGCGGCGGCGTCGTCGATCGCGGCTGGTCGCCCGCGATCAATGTGGGCGCGGCGGTGTTGATTCCAGAGGATTATGTCCCGGACCTCAACGTTCGTCTCAGTCTATATCGTCGCCTGTCGGATGCGGACAACACCGAGCAGCGCGAGGCGCTGGCCGCTGAACTGATCGACCGGTTCGGGCCGCTGCCGGATGAAGCGAAGCAACTGCTGCGCATCGTCGGCATCAAGGCCAACTGCAAGACGGCGTGCATCGAGCGCATCGACGTCGGGCCAAAGGGCGCCGTGCTGACCCTGCGCAACAACGCCTTCCCGAACCCGGTCGGCCTCGTGGGCCTGATCCAGAAGAATCAGGCGTTCTGGAAGATCCGGCCGGATCAGAAGGTCGTCGTGAAGGGCGACTGGGATACGCCGGAGGATCGACTGAAGGTGGCCGAACGGATCACCACCGACCTCGCCCGCGTCGCCGGCGCCGCCTAGCCTCGCAGAGAGTCGGCGGAGGCGCGGGTGAGGACGGCGGCCGGGGTTTCTCCGGGCGCCATCTCGGCCACGCCGACCTCGAACTCGACGACGAAAGGCGATTTGTCGGGGCCGGCGTCGAAGGCGGTGCAGCCGATGACCGCCGCGATCCGGTCGGCCGCCACACGGCCGGCGGCTCCGCGCGTCGCCGGCAGGGCCAGCGCGAATACGTCGGGCGCCAGTCGCGCCGCCGTGTCCTCCGTGCGGATCAGGCGCGAGACCATGGCCCCGATCTGCGGCAGGGCGCGGTCCAGCCACCCGTTGCGCCGGGCCTCGACCACCGCTTCGGTCTCGGACACCCGCAGCACCGCCACGGACAACTGCCGGCGACGCAGGCGCGCGCCCTGGGCGATACGGGCCAGATGGCTGGCGAACAGTTCGGGCGTGAACAGGCCTGTCGTCGGATCGGTCAGGCCGGAACCGCGCACGCTTTCCAGCGCCCTGCGCACCGCGATGTGCCGCCGATGCGCCTGACCCAGCGCCACGATGCGGTCGGCCGTCTCGTCCTCCGGCGTATCCGACGAGGCGACGTCCGCGAAGCCGCGGTTGTAGAGCTCGGACAGGTTGATCTCGCCCGCAACCCGCAGATAGAGCACCGCCGGGATGTGATACAGGCGGGTGTTCCGCTTCATGCCCGACGCGATCGACAGGGCCGGCGCGTGGTCTTCCGCGCCCCACAGCACCGCGGCGTCGAACGCCCGCTCATGCAGATAGTCAAAGGCCGTATAGGGCGTCGGAGCCGCGACAATCTCGCAGCCGCGGTCGGTCAGGGCGTTGGACAGGGCGAGGAAACGCCTGTCGGGCTTGCCTGCGGCCAGCACGCGCAGCGGCGCGTCCTCGGGCTGGACCGGGGGCAGGGGCTCGCCCCGGGCGGCGAAGGTCGCCTCGCGCAGGGAGACCTCTTCTTCCGCGATGGCGGAGCGGGCGAGAGTCTCCAGCCGGAGCGCAGCCTGCGCCGGATGGGGCGGCTGCGACATGACCAGATCGGCCGTTCCGGCAGCCCACAAGGTGGCTTCAGGGCCAATCGCCAGCACGGGAAGACGCCGGGGCGATACCGCCTGCCGAAGGGCGCTGATTCCCTCGGCCGCGCCGTCCACTGACGCGTCGATGACCACGGTTTCCAGCGGCCAGTCGATCAGGACCTGAACGGCGGACGGGAGGGATCGCGCCGTCACCGTGCGCCAGCCGAGGGCGTCGAGGCCTTGGCAGAGGGCGCCTATGACGCTGTCGTCAGGAGCGATCACAAGTATGCGCGGATCGGATCCCAAGCGTGCGTCTCCAGCCCTTACCAAATCGGGTTCGGCGACCATAACGGGTGCGGCTCGCGAGGCAACGGCGCAGCCAAGCTTTTCCCGGTGATGAAATAGGCTACAACGGCCGGCTTGAGCGGTTGTGGGGACCGGGTTGCAGTCCAGATCGAATATCGAGGTCGCCGCCCGCTGGTCGGCGCCGGGCCTGTGGGGCCGGCTGGCCGTGAAGGCGTTCAGCCGCAGCTGGGGCCGCGACGTCATGCTCTACACGGGCGGGGTGTCTTTCTTCGCCCTGTTGGCGGTGTTCCCGGCGATCGCGATCCTGATCGGCTTCTACAAGGCCGTGCTGTCCATCGGTGAGGTGGGGCAACAGGTCGCGGCGCTGGCCGATGTGATTCCCCATGCGGCGCGGGCGATCTTCCTGCAGGAGATCGACAGGTTGGCGAACGCGCCGGCCAGCGCGGTGTCGACACAGAGCTTCTTCGCCCTCGTCATCGGCGGTTACGCGGCACACCGTGGATTCAAGGCCTTGTTGGCCGGTCTGAACCTGATCCATGACGAGACCGAGCCTCACGGCTTCTTCCGCTTCAACCTGTTGGCCTTCTTCGTCGCCCTTTTCGCATTCGGGCTATTCACCATCGTCTCGGGCGCTGTCGTGACGTCGCGCCTGATCGAGCGCGCGGGCTCTGCGGTGCAGGCGTCGCAGGGCGGCGTGGCGCTGGACGGGCTCTGGCCGGCGCTGGGTCTCTGGGTCGGGCTGGCGCTTCTCTATCGCTACGCCATGTCGCACCGGGACCGCTGCGACTGGTTTCCGTCGATCGTGGGCGGGCTGGTGGCGACCGTGATGTCCAGCATCTCGTCGTGGCTATGCGCCATCTATGTCGAGCAGATCGCTCCATTGGGTGCGACCTATGGCTCGATCGGCGCGGTGGTGGTGCTGCTGATCTGGCTGTCGTGGAACGTCAACGCCATCTTCTACGGCGGCGCCTTCGCCACCGAGATGGAGATCCTGATCCGCCGGAGCAACGAGCCGGCAGAGCCCAAACCGGACACGGACGAGGGTGATACCGTCATTGATCTGTCGACGCGCCGGGCGTCCGGGCCACGATAGTCAGAACGCCCGCCTCCTCGGCGACCGATACGACCTCTCCGCCGAGGCTCTCTATGAGATAAGGCACATCAATCCGGGCCATGGGATCGGTCGCCAGCAGTGTCACGGCCTCGCCGGGTTCCACCTCCTTCAAGGCCTTCTGAAGCTTCAGGCTGGGTGTCGGGCAGCGATGGCCGCGGGCGTCGACGATCATCCGGTCACCTGATCCAAAAGCAGCCCCAGCGCCTGCCGGACAGCCTCCATCCGGATCGCCTCGCGACCCCGATCCTCGAACCGTCGCTCGACATGCCCGACTCCGGCCGGTCCAACGACCGCGAAATGGACCAGGCCCACGGGCTTCAGCGCCGACCCGCCGCCGGGACCGGCGATGCCGGTCACCGAGACTGCGGCGACCGCGTTCGATTGAGCCAGCACCCCTTCCGCCATGGCGCGCGCAACCTCTTCGGACACAGCCCCGTGCGCATCCAGAAGATCCTTGGGGACACCAAGCATCTCCATCTTGGCTTCGTTGCTGTAGGTGACGAAGCCGCGATCCACCACCGCTGACGACCCCGGGATTTCGGTCAGGGCCGCCGCGAGCAGGCCGCCCGTGCAGCTCTCGGCGCAGGCCAGCATGATTCCCCGTTGAGACGCGGATTCCACTATGCTGCGTGCGACGATCTGGATGTCTTCAGGGAACACGGCCAAGGCTTTCTGTTGGTGACCCGCCTTCTGAATCAAGGCTCAATAGAACGATAGCGCCCTGTCCGGGCAACATACGAGGCGCGAATGACCGACACCACCATCGGCGACGACGGACTGGCGCTTACCCCTGACCGTCTGACCCCGATTCTGTTCGCCGTCGCGATCTTCACCTCGGCGTCTCTGGTGTTTGTGGTCCAGCCGATGGTGACCAAGCTGGTGCTTCCGATTCTGGGCGGGTCGCCATCGGTGTGGAACACGTCGATGGTCTTCTTCCAGACCGCGCTTCTGGCCGGTTACGGCTATGCGCATCTGCTGCAGCGGGTCGGGTCGATCCGGACCCAGGTCCTGATCCACCTCTCGCTGCTTCTCGTCGCCGCGCTCTTCCTTCCGCTGCACATCAACGGATGGCTGGGCGAGCCGGACCCGTCGGCCCCGATCGGATGGATGCTGGGCACGCTGGCGCTTTCGATCGGCGCGCCGTTCGCCGTGCTGTCTGCAACGGCTCCGTTGCTGCAAGCCTGGTACGCCCGGGTACGCGCGGGTTACCCGGATGGTCAGAACCCCTACGTTCTGTATGCCGCATCCAATCTGGGCAGCTTCCTCGCGCTTCTGGCCTATCCGCTGGTCATCGAGCCACTGGCCACCCTCTCGGGTCAGCGATGGGGCTGGAGCGGTGGGTATGTGGCCTTCCTGCTCATGGTCGTGGCTCTGGCGCTGCTCGTGTGGCGTCGACGTCTGACCACGGCTGACGCGCCGACGCTGGCGGTCAGCCCGTCGATTCCGTGGCGTGAAAAGATCATCTGGGTTCTGCTGGCGGCCGGTCCGTCCAGCCTCATGCTGGGCGTGACCGCACACCTTGCGACCGACGTCGCGTCCGCGCCCTTTCTGTGGGTCGTGCCGCTGGCGCTCTATCTGCTGACCTTCGTGATCGCCTTCCAGGCCCGTCCGTGGATTCCGATCAACGTCACTCTCGTGATAGCAGCGGCCCTCGGAGCGGTCGTTGCGATCGTGGCGGCCTTCCGTTCCACCGAGTGGCCCATCGCGTTCGCGATCAACATCGGCGCCTTCTTCTTTCTCACCCTCATGTGTCACCAGCGGCTGGCGCAGAGGCGGCCAGCGCCTGACCGCCTGACCGAATTCTACCTGCTGATGTCGCTGGGCGGCGTCGTGGGCGGAGCTTTCAATGCGCTGGTCGCCCCGGTCGTTTTCAACATGGTCTGGGAGTATCCGCTGGTGCTGGCCATCATCGGGCTGGCCCGCCCGTGGGGCAGGGGAAAGCTTCCGATCAGCCACATCATCGTGCTGCTGTTTGCGATCGTGGCCTGTCTGGTTCCCCACCTCATCGGCAGCATTATTCGTTCGCAACCGGGGGCCTGGGCCTGGTTCAGCGCCCATTCGCCGTTCACCGAGGCGCAAGTCGCGCAGATCGTGTTGGGGGCGGCCGCGATCTGCGCCTTCTGGGTTCGCGACCGGGCGCTGGCCTACGTCGCCATCGTGGTCATGATCACTCTGTCGGCGCAGCATGTCGCGCGGGGGTACGCCTGGGACTATTCGGGCCGAAGCTTCTTTGGCGTGATGCGGGTGGCGACGACGAAGGACGATCGCATGGGCGGCGACGTTCACGTCCTGATGCATGGCACCACGCTGCATGGCGCACAGGCCCGCAACCCGGCCTTCGACTGCATCCCGAACCTCTACTACAACCCGGACACGCCCATCGGCGGTGCGACCGAGGCCGTACTGGCCCGTGGTCCGGCCCGGATCGGCGTGATCGGACAGGGCTCCGGCGCCATGGCGGCGTACAAGCGGGCGGAAGACCGCATGACCTTCTTCGAGATCGACCCGATGATGGATCGGGTTTCGCGCGATCCGCGCTGGTTCACCTACATCTCTGACTGTGCCGTGGGGGATATCGACACCGTGCTGGGCGACGCCCGGCTGACGTTCGAGAAGCAGCCTGCGGGCAGCTACGACCTTTTGATCGTTGACGCCTTCTCGTCGGACTCAGTGCCGACGCATCTGCTCACGCAGGAGGCTATCCGCATGTATCTGAGCAAGCTGAAGCCGAACGGGGTGGTGCTGCTTCATCTGTCGAACCGGAACCTCGACATCACCCTGCCGACGGTCGCTGCAGCGCAGGCGCTGGGCGTGCCGTACCGACACAGCATCTACATTGAGGACGGGACGCTGCCCGACATGCAGATCGCCTCAACCGAGGCGCTGGTGCTGTCACCGACGCCGCAGGGTCTCGCCGATCTGGACGGGCATGGAGACTGGACAACGCCATTGCCAACGCGGGTTCGTCCGTGGACGGACGACTACGTCAATCTCTTCGGATCGATGTGGCGACACATGTTCCCGCCGCCCGAGCGTCCACTTTAATCAGCTCGGCAGCTCGATCGTCGCGATGGCCTGCGCCGCGAGGCCTTCGCCCCGCCCGGTGAAGCCCATGGCTTCGGTCGTGGTGGCTTTCACGCTGACAGCGTCGAGGGGCAGGCCGAGAATTTCGGCCAACCGCTCGCGCATCGCCTGACGGTGCGGTTTCACCTTGGGGCGCTCGCAGATCAGGGTGACGTCGACATTGAGCAGGCGGCCGCCGCGGGCAGTGAGCCGCTCGACGGCATGGATCAGGAACTGGTCCGACGCCGCGCCTTTCCACCTCGGATCGGTCGGCGGGAAGTGATCGCCAATGTCGCCGTCGCCCATCGCGCCGAGCAGGGCGTCGGTCAGGGCGTGCAGACCCGCGTCCGCATCGGAATGCCCGATCAGGGTCTGGTCATGGGGGATTTCAATGCCACACAGCCATACGGACTCGCCCGGCCCCCAGCGGTGCGCGTCGAATCCCTGACCGACCCGGACGGACCGGGGAATCATCTGTTCCGCCATGGCGAAGTCCTCGGCAAAGGTGAGCTTGGTCAGGCGAACGTCGCCCTCGACGATCCGGACTCGTCCGCCAGCGCGCTGAACCACGGTCGCCTCATCCGTCGGAGTTTCCGGCCCGGTCCACGCGGCATAGGCGTCGCGGATGGTCCGCAGGCGAAAAGCCTGTGGCGTCTGGGCGCGCCAGAGGCCTTCGCGGTCAACGGTGTCGCCAACGGCGCCGTCGACGGCGCGGCGCAGGCTGTCGGCGACGGGCAGGGCGGGCAGGGCGCCGTCCGCATCCGGAAGTCCCTCAAGGACGCGGCCTATGATCGCCCTGGAGAGCAGGGGGCGGGCGGCGTCGTGGATCAGCACAGGGTGCACGTCGGCGGCGTCAATCGCCAAAAGGCCGTTGCGAACCGAGTCCGCCCGCGCCGTACCGCCGGTGACGGCGCGCCAGCCAGACAAGCCGCGCAAGGCTTCCGCGAGTTCAATGTCGGCGCCTTCAGGCGTCACGACGACAACGTCCTGCGCGCCGGCATCGAGCAGGGCTTCGACCGACCACCGCACCACCGGCTTGCCGGCCAGACGCCGCCATTGCTTGCCGCCCCCGGCGCGACTGCCTGAGCCGGCGGCGACGACAATGGCGGAAAAGGCGGGCAAGGCATCAGGCATGCGGCCTTCTAATCGCCGCGGTTCCGCTTGACGAGAGGGAGGGACGCGGCGGAAAGGGCCCGATGGCCACAGGCTTGCAGATAGGCGACGTTTGGGTGCCCGGGCGGGTGCTCACAGCCCCCATGACCGGCATCACCGACCTGCCGTTCCGGCTGCTCGCCTCGCGTCTGGGTGCGGCCTACGTCGCGACGGAGATGGTGGCCGCCGCCGAGCTCGCGCGCGCCCGCCCGGACGTCGTGCGCCGTGCAGCGGTCGGGGAGGGGCTGCCGCTCACGGTGATCCAGCTGGTCGGCCGCGACCCGGGCGCCATGGCCGAGGGCGCCCGCATGGCTGAACGTGCGGGCGCGGACATCATCGACCTGAACTTCGGATGCCCCGCAAAGGAGGTGACCGGCGCCGCCTGCGGATCCGCCCTGATGCGCACCCCTGATCTGGCCTGCAGGTTGATAGAGGCGGCGGTCAGCGCCACCACACGACCGGTCACCGTCAAGATGCGGTTGGGTTGGGATGACGCATGCCGCAACGCCTCGGACATCGCCCGGCGGGCCGAGAGCATCGGCGTGAAGGCGGTCACCGTGCACGGGCGCACGCGCCAGCAGTTCTACACAGGACGTGCAGACTGGATGGCCGTGGGCGAGGTCAAGGCGGCCGTCGACATCCCTGTCATTGTAAACGGAGACATCCTGACCGCGGAGGACGCCCGGACAGCGCTGGCGCAGTCCGGGGCCGACGCCCTGATGCTGGGCCGTGGCGTGTACGGCCGGCCCTGGCTGGCCGCCCATCTTGAACGCGCACTCGTCGACGGCACGGTCTTGCAGGAGCCAGATCGTGATGAGCGGCTCGCCATAGTCATCGAGCATCTCCGGGGCTCGGTCGAGTTCTACGGCCTGCCGCTGGGCCTCAAGATGTTCCGCAAACATCTGGGCTGGTACATCGAACAGGCCCCGTGGCCCGCCGATCCGCTCGATCGCCGCGCCGCCAAAAGCCGGCTGTGCCGGCTGGAGACCCCGGACGAAGTCGAGACGGCTATCACGAGGCTGTGGGACGAAGTGACGTATTCCGGCAACTCCGCTGTTGATAATGCGCCACAGCTGGTTGAAGCTGGAGTTTGATGACGGAACGTCCCGCCGCCTCAGATTCCAGCCACTCCGCTTCGCGCGGGGTCTGGCGCGGTCTGGCCGGATGGTCCGAGGAACGCCGCCGCAACGCCTTCCTCGTTGTCTACGCTCTGGCCCTCGCGATTACCGCGGCGGCCATCTGGCTGGTCGCTGTCGCTCCCGGAGCCACTGGCGCGGGCGCCCGGGACGCGGCGAGCCGGGCTGTGCTGCTGACCCTGGGCGTCAACCTTCTGCTAATCGCCGGGCTGGCCTTTGTGGTCGGCCGCCGTGCCTTGAAGCTCTTCCGGCGACGGACGGACGCTGGCGCCCGCCTTCACCTGCGGTTCGTGGCCCTGTTCTCGACGGTGGCTCTGGTCCCTGCGGTGCTGATCGCCTTGGTGTTCGGCGTGCTCGTCAACCGGGGCGTGGATCAGTGGTTCAGCGAGAACGTCAAATCAGCCGTCGACAACGGCGCCACGATCGGGCGCGCCTACACCAGCGACGTCTCCCGGGAGATTGATAACGATCTCGCCGTTATCGGAGAGCAGCTGGAAGGCGTGCGGCCCCTGTTCGGCAACAGCATCCAGTTCGCGGACGCTCTGACGCAGGTCGGGCAGTTGTTCGGCTATCCGGCCATCTACATCCTTGACGAGAACGGCGCCGTTCTCGCCAGCGGAGAGGCGCCGGGCGCGCCGCCCTATATCGCCCCCTCCCGCGCAGCACTTGAAGAGGCGGCGGCCCAGACCCTGCCGTCGGTTCAGCAGGTGACTGAAAACCCTGACGCGGTCCGGGGCATCATGGCCTTCCCGGCCTACGGCAACGCGTTCCTGTATGTCGTGCGACCGCTGAAGCCCGGCCTGATCGCCCAGATGAGCAACGCCGAACAGGCCATCGTCGCGTATCGAGAGGCTCAGGAGAGCCGGGCGCGCATTCAGGCGGCGTTTGCGCTGAGCTATATCGAAACGGCGCTTCTCGTGCTGGTCGGCGCTGTTTGGCTGGGCATGTCAGCGGCCAGCGCCATTTCGGCGCCCATCGGTCGATTGGTCGAGGCGGCGGACCGGGTCGCGAGCGGGGACCTGACTGCCCGGGTCGACGACACCGACGGCCCCGGCGAGATCAAGACCCTGTCCACCGCCTTCAACCGCATGACCGGCGACCTTGAGGCTCAACAAGCAGCGCTGCGAACCGCGAGTGAGGAGGCGACCGGCCGCAGCCGCTTCATCGAGACCGTGCTCTCGGGCGTTTCTGCAGGCGTCATCGGCGTGGATCGCCAGCGCCGCGTCTCCGCCATCAACGACAGTGCGATCGAGCTTCTCGCGATCCGGTCCAGCGACATCATCGGCCGTCCCTTGGGGGAGGTCTCGCCTGAGCTGAGTGAGCTTGCCGGCCGGGCCGAGGCGCACATCGAGGAAGAAATCGACGTTCAGGCCGATGCCGAAACCCGTCGATTGCGCGTCCGTATCGAAGGCGGCGTCGGCGGCGAGATGGTGCTGACCTTCGACGACATCACCCGACTGGTCACAGCCCAGCGCAACGCGGCCTGGCGTGACGTGGCGCGGCGCATCGCCCACGAGATCAAGAATCCCCTGACGCCGATTCAGCTTTCGGCCGAGCGTCTGCGCAGGCGATATCGCCAGCAGGTGGCTGACGACGTCGATGTGTTCGACAAATGCACCGAGACCATCATCCGGCAGGTCGGCGACATCGGCCGCATGGTCGATGAGTTCTCGTCCTTCGCCCGAATGCCGGCGCCCCGGTTCGCGGGCGCGGATCCGGCCGACCTTTTGCGTGAGGCGGTGTTCGCCCAGCGGGTGGCGTCGCCCGATATTGGCGTCGACCTGATCGAACCTCTGCCCAAGTTGAAGTTCAATGCGGACCGTTCGATGGTCGGCCAGGCGCTGACCAACATTCTGAAGAACGCGGGAGAGGCGGTCGCCGCGCGTCGCGCCATCTCGCCCCGTCCCGAAGACGATGCGCGGGACGGTATTCAGGCCCGCCTTCTGATCGAGGACGATCAGGCGGTCTTCGTTATCGAGGATGACGGCATCGGCCTGCCGGCCAAGGACCGCGACCGTCTGACCGAGCCCTACGTGACGACGCGCGAGAAGGGCACCGGCCTGGGCCTCGCGATCGTGAAGCGCATCTGCGAGGAGCACGGCGGCGAACTGAAGCTGGCCGACGCCGAAAGCCTTGGCGGCGCCAAGGTCTGCCTGATCTTCCCCCTGAAACCCGACAAGACGCCGGCCGCCAAGGCCGGGAACAAGGCGCCGGCTGTGCCGGCCGCCGAATAGCGAGGAACGCCATGCGATCCACAGGCGCCGACATTCTGGTCGTCGACGACGAAGCCGATATCCGCGAGCTGGTTTCCGGCCTGCTTGAGGACGAGGGGCATGCCGTCCGCACAGCCTCCAACTCCGACGAGGCGCTCGCCGCCATCCGGGCCCGCAAGCCTTCGCTGGCCCTGCTCGACATCTGGATGCAGGGCGGGGGTCTGGATGGGCTGGAGCTGCTGGACCTGATCAAGGAGCTGGATCCCGATCTGCCTGTCGTGATGATTTCGGGCCACGGCAACATCGAGACGGCGGTCACGGCGCTTCAGCGCGGCGCCTATGACTTTATCGAAAAGCCCTTCAAATCCGACCGGCTGGTGGTCGTGGTGCAGCGGGCATTGGAGACCTCGTCGCTGAAGCGCGAGAACCGTCGTCTGCGGGCGCAGGTCGCCGCGCCGGCCGGGCTGATCGGCAAGTCCGCGGCGGCGCAGGCCCTGCGCAGCACTATCGCCAAGGTCGCTCCCGCCAACAGTCGTGTGCTGATTTCCGGCCCTCCGGGCTCCGGCAAGGAACTTGTCGCGCGCCAGATCCACGACGGCAGCGCCCGGGCCAAGGGCGAGTTCGTGGCCATCGCCGCGGCCGGAATGACGCCGGAGCGTCTGGATGTCGAACTGTTCGGCGAGGAGGGCACCGACGGTCGACCGCGCAAGATCGGAGTCTTCGAGCGCGCCCACAACGGCACCCTCTATCTGGACGATGTCGGCGACATGCCGCGCGAGAGCCAGAGTCGTATCCTGCGCGTACTGGTCGAGCAGCGCTTCCGCCGTGTCGGGGGAGAGCAGGACGTTCAGGTGGACGTCCGCGTCATCACCTCGACCTCCCGCGACCTGAAGCAGGAAATCACGGAGGGCCGCTTCCGCGAGGATCTGTTCCACCGCCTGAACGTGGTGCCGATCCGCGTTCCGGCGCTGTCCGAGCGGCGCGAGGACATCCAGGAACTGGTCGACCACTTCATCGAGAGCCTGTCGTCGTCTCAAGGACTGCCGAAACGCCGGCTGGGCGACGACGCCATCGCCGTCCTTCAGGTCCACCCGTGGCCGGGCAACGTTCGCCAGCTCAGGAACAATGTCGAACGGCTGCTGATCCTCGCCACCGGTGACGTCAGCGAGCCGATCGGCGCCGACGCCCTGCCGCAGGAGGCGACCAACGCCAACTCCACCGGCGCTCTCGGCGCGGATCGCATCATCGCCCTGCCGCTGCGTGAGGCGCGCGAAGTATTCGAGCGCGAGTATCTGGCCGCCCAGATCATGCGGTTCGGCGGCAACATCAGCCGCACCGCCGCCTTTATCGGCATGGAGCGCTCAGCCCTGCACCGGAAGCTGAAGTCGCTGGGCGTCTCGCCGGCCCGGGGCGGCGATGATGAGGAAGAAGGAGCCGTCGAGGCATGAGCCGCGTCGCCTACGTCAACGGCCAGTACGTCCCGCATGGGCAGGCCACCGTCCACATCGAGGACCGGGGCTTCCAGTTCTCGGACGGGGTCTATGAGGTCTGGTCGGTCTTCGATGGCCGCATGGCCGACTTCGACGGCCACATGACCCGCCTGCATCGCAGCATGGACGAGCTGCGCATCCCGGCGCCGATGAGCCGTGAGTCCCTGACCCGCGTGCTGCATGAGACGGTGCGACGTAACCGGGTCAATGAGGGTCTGGTCTATATTCAGGTGACGCGCGGCGCCGCCCGGCGCGACCACCCGTTCCCGCCCGAGGGCACGCCGCCGACGCTGGTCATCACGGCGCGCTCGTTGCCGCTTTCAAAGGGCAACGCCAGCGCGGCCAAGGGCGTGGCGATCGTAACGCATCCTGACATCCGCTGGGGCCGCTGCGACATCAAGACGGTCGGTCTTCTACCCAATGTCCTCGCCAAACAGGCGGCCAAGGAAAAGGGCGCCGCCGAGGCCTGGATGGTCGACGACATGGGGCTGGTCACCGAGGGCTCGTCGACCAACGCCTGGATTGTCGACAAGGACGGCAAGCTGCGCACCCGCGACGCCCAGTCCAACATCCTGCGGGGCATCACCCGCGCGGCGGTGATCAAGCTGGTCGAGGCCGAGGGGCTGGAACTGGAGGAGAGGGCCTTTACCGTCGATGAGGTCAAGACGGCGCGCGAGGCCTTCTACACCTCGGCCAGCGGCTATGTGATGCCGGCGGTGTCCATCGACGGGGTGGTCATCGGCGACGGCAAACCGGGGCCGATCGCGACCAAACTCCGGTCCAAGTATCTTGATCAGGCGCGCCGCGACGCCATCTAGACGTTGCCGGTAAGGCGGAGCCCTGCTTATGTGCCGGGCCGGCTCACCCGGCCCCGCGCCGCTCCCACGGCCGGAGAACAATCAAGAACGGGACATACCCGCCATGTCGCAAGACAAACGCCAGAACCTCCAGGACACCTTCCTGAACTCGGTCCGCAAGACCAAGACGCCCCTGACCATCTTTCTGGTCAACGGCGTCAAGCTTCAGGGCATAGTCACCTGGTTCGACAACTTCTGTGTGCTGCTGCGTCGCGATGGCCAGTCGCAGCTCGTCTACAAGCACGCCATCTCGACCATCATGCCGTCCGCGCCCGTGCAACTGTACGAGCCCGAGGCGGACGAGGACTGATTGACTTCAAAACTGATTGACCACGCCGTCCCGCTGATTCGGGCCGTCGTCATCCACCCTGACGGACGTTCCGACAGCCCGCGCCTCTCCGAGGAGCGGCTCGAGGAAGCGGTCGGGCTCGCGCGAGCGCTGGACCTCGATGTCCGCGCGGATGAGATCGTGCGCATCCGCAAGCCTGTGCCCGCGACCCTGTTCGGGTCCGGCAAGGTCGAGGAGCTGGCCGCGCTGGTCCGCGCCGCCGAGGCCGAGGCGGTCGTCATCGACGACGACCTGACCCCCGTTCAGCAGCGCAATCTGGAGAAGGCGTGGGAGTGCAAGGTCATCGACCGCACCGGCCTGATCCTCGAAATCTTCGGTCGTCGGGCCCGGACCAAGGAAGGCCGCCTTCAGGTCGAGCTGGCCCGGCTGGACTACGAACGGTCGCGGCTGGTTCGCACCTGGACCCACCTTGAGCGTCAGCGCGGCGGCACCGGCTCGACCGGCGGTCCCGGTGAGACCCAGATCGAACTCGACCGCCGCCTGATCGCCGACCGCATCGTCAAGCTGAAAGGCGAGCTGGAAGAGGTGCGGCGCACACGCGGCCTGCACCGGAAACAGCGCCAGAAGGTCCCGTTCCCGACGGTGGCGTTGGTCGGCTACACCAACGCGGGCAAGTCGACGCTGTTTAACCGGCTGACGGGGTCCGAGGTCTTCGCCAAGGACCTGCTGTTCGCCACGCTGGACACCACGCAGCGTACCATCCGTCTGCCGCAAGGCAGGCCCGCCATCGTCGCCGACACCGTGGGCTTCATCTCCGACCTGCCGCACGAACTGGTCGAAAGCTTCCGCGCGACACTGGAGGAGGTGGGCGAGGCCGACCTGATTTTGCACGTCCGCGACATCGCCAGCCCGGACTCCGACGCCCAGTCGAAGGATGTCGAGGCGGTGCTGAAACAGATCCCGGCCGTGGAGGGCAAGACGCGTCGCGTGCTGGAGGTCTGGAACAAGATCGACCTGCTGGACGAGGACGCTCGCGAGAGCGTGCTTGGTCACGCTGAACGTCTGCAGGTCCAGGGCGAGGCCGTCGCGGTTTCAGCGTGGACCGGGGAAGGAATCGAGGCCCTGCGAGAGACGATCGCCGGCCTGATCGATGATGACCCGGAGACCGGGCTGGTGCTGGAACCCCATCAGGGCGAGGCGTTGGCCTGGCTCTACGAGAACGGTCGGGTCACCGGCCGCGATACGGATGAACAGGGACGTACGCACGTAACGGTGCGTCTGCATCCAGCCGCGCTGGGTCGGTTCGAGCGACAGTTCGGATAGTCCGTTGCACCTGATCGAGACCACCCTTCTGCTGCTCCTGGCCGTGGTGGTCTCCGGGTCGATCGCCCGCATCACCCGCATCGCCCTGCCGCTGGTCCAGATCGCGCTCGGGGCGGGTATCGTGCTGATCACCGGCCGGGCGGTGGATCTCGAGCCGGACATCTTCTTCCTGCTCTTCCTGCCGCCGCTGCTGTTCCTCGACGGCTGGCGGATTCCCAAGGAAGACCTGTTCCGGGATGGTGCGGTGATCCTCGAGCTGGCCCTCGGGCTGGTGATCTTCACCGTCGTCGGTCTGGGCTTCCTGCTCTGGTGGATGATCCCGGAGATGCCGCTGGCGGTCGCGTTCGCCCTGGCCGCCATCCTGTCGCCGACCGATCCCATCGCGGTGCAGGCCATCGCCGCGCGCGCTCCGATCCCCAAGCGGCTGATGCACATCCTTGAGGGCGAGTCCCTGCTGAACGACGCCACGGGCCTGACCTGTATGCGTCTGGCCATCGTTGCAGCCAGCACCGGCGCCTTCGTCCTGTCCGAGGCCGTGACCAGCTTTGCCTGGCTGTCGCTGGCGGGGGTCGCCTCCGGGGTCGCCGTAACCCTTGTCATCAGCGCCGCCAAGGGCTGGATCAGCCGCCGCTGGGGCGAGGACGTCGGCGCCCAGATTCTGGTCAGCCTGCTGATCCCCTTCGCCGCCTATCTGGTCGCCGAGGAACTGCACGCGTCCGGCATTCTCGCCGCCGTGGCTGCGGGCGTCACCATGAGCTTCACCGAGCGGGGCGGCGCCAAGGGCCAGTCGCTGGCCATGACACGCATCCGCCGCGCCGTGGTCTGGGACACGGTCCAGTTCGTCGCCAATGGCTTGATCTTCGTCATCCTCGGCGAACAGATGCCGTCGATCCTGTCCCGCGCGGCCGAGGTCGTGGCGGGCACGAGCCGACCCGAGGTCTGGTGGCTGGCGGTCTACGTGTTCGCCATCGTCGCAGCGCTGGCGATCCTGCGTTTCATCTGGGTATGGACGTCGCTGCGTCTGACCCTTTTCCGCAGGCGCCATCGCGGGCCGACGCCCAAGGTCGGGTTGCGCCTCACTGCCGTCATGTCGCTGGCCGGTGTACGCGGGGCGATCACGCTGGCGGGCATCCTGACAGTGCCTTTCACCCTCGATGACGGCACGCCCATGCCCTCGCGGGCGCTGGCCATCTTCCTCGCCGCGGGCGTGATCATCGTCTCACTGGTCGTGGCGACAATCGCGCTGCCGAAGCTGCTGAAAAATATCGAGCTGCCCCCCGAGCCGTCGCATGCGCATGAGGAAGATCAGGGCCGCATCGCCGCCGCCGCCGCGGCTCTGCGCGCGATCGAGGACGCCTCCCACGCCATGGCTGAGGGCAAGGCGAATCCGGACCTCTATTCCGACATTGCCAGCCGCCTGATGGAGCTCTACCGCGAGCGCATCGAAAGCCGGACCCGCACCGACGCGGATGATGTCGACGCCGCCCGCCTCAGCGACGCCGTCGAGCGCCAGCTGCGCCTTGTCGGTCTCGCCGCCGAACGGAACGAGCTGGGCCGCATGGCCCGCGCACGGCTGATCGACGAGACGACCGCCCGGCGGCTGATCCGCGAGGTAGATCTGCAGGAGCTGCGGTACAGCTAGGGTTCGAATCGCCTCAGCGGCGTGTCTGCGCGGAGATAGAGCGGGTGTTTCGGACTGCCGTCTCCATTGGTCCCGAAGCACCACAGCGGCACGCCGTCTTTCCGAAGCGCATCAATCAGCGCCTTGCCCGCCGGGGCCAGCGCCTTGTTGAGCTTGCCGTGGCACAGGACGACCAGTCCGGCGCCCGCGGCGGCCTGTCGAATGGCCGGCAGGTTATCGGGCGAGGACGCCTCGACGCCGGGCGCCAGCAGCATTTTGGGGTCGGTGGCGCGATAGTCGCCGACATTGGCCTTGACCATGGCCTCGAAGCCCTCGCGCCGCGCGAAAGTCCATTCCCGCGCGCAGGTCGGATCGTTGACGCTGGCGTCCGCCGTCGACGGGTTCATACCAATGAACAGCATGTAGCGCTCGGGAAAGACCGGCCCCAGCCAGCGCCGCATCAGCTGGCGATAGCGTCCGTCCGCGCTGAATGTCGCATCGCCGTTCACGCCCGGCATCAGCGCCAGCCGAACCTTGCCGCCCGGATCGTGCAGATCGGCGGTCATGCCCGCTCCGCCCCCTTGGCCGCGTCCCACAGTGCGTCCATCTCGGCGAGATCGGACTGATCCGGCGTGCGCCCGTCCTTCGCGAGCTCCGCCTCGATGAAGCCGAAGCGGCGCACGAACTTGGCGTTGGCGCCGCGCAGGGCGTCTTCCGGCTCCACGCCCAGCTTGCGGGCCAGATTGGCCATGACGAACAGCAGGTCGCCGAGTTCGTCGCGGGCCTTGTCCAGATCGCCGGCCTCGATCTCGACCTTCAGTTCGGCGACCTCCTCGTCCAGCTTGTCCAGCACCTCGGCGGTCGACGGCCAGTCGAAGCCGACGCGGGCGGCGCGTTTGGTCAGTTTGGCGGCGCGGGCGAGGGCGGGCAGGCCGACGGGGACGTCGTCGAGCACGCCGTGCTGGGCCTTCGACGCACGTTCAGCAGCCTTGATGTCCTCCCAACGGGCCTTCTGGGCAACGCCGTCGGGCTTCGCCGCCTCGTCGCCGAACACGTGGGGGTGGCGGCGTTCCAGTTTGTCGGACATGGCCTCGGCGACATCGTCGAAGGCGAACAGACCCTGTTCCTCGGCCATCCGCGAATGGAAAACGACCTGGAACAGCAGGTCTCCAAGCTCGCTCTTCAGATCGTTCATGTCGCCGCGCTCTATCGCGTCGGCGACCTCGTAGGCCTCCTCGATCGTATAGGGCGCGATGGTGCGGAAGGTCTGTTCGACATCCCACGGACAGCCGCCGACAGGTGTGCGCAGCTGAGCCATGATCGCATTCAGGCGGTCGATCGGGCTGGTCATTCCGCGACGGCGCCCGTCCGGGCTTCCAGCGCGCGGCGGATCTCGTCATGGCGCGCCGGCGTCAGCGGATAGCGACGCAGGATGAGCGCGGCCGAGGCGATCAGCAGAGCCGGCACGATGACGAACATGGCCTGCAGCACCAGAAGCGAGGTCGGGTTGTTCCCGCCCTCAGGCGCAACGGCCTGGAATCCGACCCAGCCCAGCACCGCATAGGGGATCAGGGCGAAGACGTGGCCCAGCTTGGTGGTGGCGCTGAGGATCGAGAACATCAGCGCCGTCCGGTCCACGCCGGTCTCCAGCCGTACCTCGTCGCCCGCGTCGGCCATCATGGCGCGCAGCAGAAACAGGCCGGCGGCGTAGGGCAGGCCGGCGATGAACATGGCTGCGCCGGTCAGGGCGAAGTTTCCGCCGGGCAAGACAGTGGCGATCAGATACAGGCCCGCGAAGATCAGGCTCGCCGTCGCCAGCGCCCGATGCTTGCCGATCTTCGTCGCCAGCCGGGCCCAGATGGGCGCGCCGGCCAGACCGCCCACGAAGTACAGCAGCATGAAGATCGAGGCGGCCGTCCGGTCGTAGCCCTTGATCTGGTCGAAGAAGAAGAACAGCAGGGCGCCGGTGATCCCGGGCGCCACGCCCAGCACGATGTCGGCGGCCAGCAGGCGCGCGACGGTCGGGCGGCGGATGATGTCCCAGTACGCTTTCAGCCCGCCATGCGGGGCGTCCCCGGGATTGACCGGCTCGGGCACAGCGGCCAGCGCCAGACTGATGGTCAGGGGCAGGGCGGCGATGATGGCCCAGCCCATGATGTGAACCCCGGCGACATAGTCGCCGAGCCCCAGTTGAACCACGGCCGCGGGCAGGATCAGGATGGCGATCACGCCGATGATGTTGAACGCCTGCCACCAGGCATAGACCCGGCTTCGCTGGTCGTACTCCGGAGCCAGCACGGACGCCCAGCCCAGCTGGCTCAGCGTACCGACCGAGAAGCCGAGGTAGAGCACCAACAGCCAGCCGAAGAGATACAGCGGCCCGGCTCCGGGTTTGACCATGACGAAGATCATCAGCGCCGCCAGCATTAGCACGGGCGCGGAGGCCGCCATCCACGGACGATACCGGCCCCAGCGGGTCCGGGTCCGGTCCATCGCCGCGCCGATGATCGGGTCGAAGGCGATGTCGATCGCGCGCACCGCCATGAAGACGTAGCCGACCATGGCGATGTCGATACCGACGTGGCTGGCGTAGTACTCGGGCAGGGTCACCGGCAGGGCGACGCCGAACGCCGCCAGCGGCAGGCAGACGGTCGAGAAGGCCGCCAGCACTCCGTTGGAGCGGCGGGCCGGGACGGGCGAGGCGACGTCGGTCATGGACGGGGCTCTGATCGCGGCTATGAGTCGGCCGCCGGCCACACCATGCCGTCTTTGCGGTTCGTGCGCGAGACGCCTCGGGCCTTGCCCCGGCCACAGTATCAAGGCCACCATCGGCGAATGGGGATGCGTTCGTTTCTGCTGGTTCTGGGTTTCGCCGCCGCCGTCTTGGTCGCGCCCGCCGCCCGTGCGCAGAACGGCGCCGAGGTCTGCGACGGCGATGATCTGGACTGGGCCGCGCCGGCCTTCGCCAATGCGCAGTCCTTCTCCAGCTTGGTCTGGACGCCTTTCGGTCCGACCGAGACCGGCTGGGGGACCTATCTGCCGCTGATCCAGCAGGAGATCGGCACCAACTGCGCGCCACAGTCCGCCGCCTTCGCCCGTCGTCTGGCGGAATTCCAGTTCCGCTACGGCCTGCCGGCGACCGGCTGGTTCGACGCCGCGACCTTTCAGGTTTTCCGGGGCGTGTGGCAGGAGCGCCGGCCCTTCATCATGGCGCGCGCCAGACAGGAGCCGTGCCCCGATCCGCCGCCGCTGTACCAGCTCGGCTATCTGGTCGAGAGCGAGGAGCATGCAGACCGCCTGACTCGTCTGCTGCGTCGGGACGTGCTGGACGCCTATCGCCGCATGGTCGAAGCGGCGCGAAGGGAGGTTCCGGAGGTCGCGCGTAACCCGGAACTGCTGCAGATATTCTCGGGCTTCCGCGATCCTGAGGCCGATGCCGCCCGTTGCGCCGCATCCGGCAACTGTGACGGCCTGAGGCGAGCCGTCTGTTCGGCGCACCGCACGGGTACGGCGGTTGATCTCTATGTCGGTCAGGCGCCCGGCCTTGGCGTGGACAACACCTCCCAGACCAGTCGCGAGGCCATGACAGGGGGCGCGACCTATCGCTGGCTGGTGAAGAACGCGGGCCGGTTCGGGTTCGTGCCCTATGTCTACGAGCCGTGGCACTGGGAATGGGTCAGTCCGACCGGCGGTTACGTCGAGGCGGCCGCGCCGTGATCCGCGGGCTGACCATCGGCGAGCGGGCCCTGGCCGAGGAAGCCTTTGGTGACTCGCTCGATCTGGACCGGGTGCGCATCGCCGGATCGCCGTGGCCCTTCAACCGCGCCTTCGTGCCCGGCGACTGGTTCGGCAGGACGTGGATTCTGTGGCCCAAGACCCATATGCCGACCGACGCCTCGACCGCGACTTTGGGCGTGCAGGCCCTGCTGATCCATGAGCTGACCCATGTCTGGCAGGCGCAGCAGGGGGTGAACCTGCTGACCGGAAAGCTGAGGGCAGGGGACAGTCTGGCGGCCTATCGCTATCCGCTGGATGTCGACTGCGACTGGGCGACCCTGAACATCGAACAGCAGGCCATGGTGGTCGAGCATCGCTTCCTGCTGAGACGCGGCGGGCGGGTTCCGGCGGATCGAGCTTTCTATGACCGCGTTTGCCCTCTGGGTGCGCGAATGGAGATCTGATCGGGCTTGCGTCGGGCGGCTCGCGCTTCCATATTCGTCACCAGCGCTGTTGCGAATGGCGCGGTTCATTCTGATTGGAGAGCGCGATGACCAAGGTTCTGGTCCTGTATCATTCCACCTACGGCCACATCGAGAAGATGGCTGAAGCCGTAGCCGAGGGCGCGCGGTCCGTTGATGGCGTGACGGTGGACATCAAGCGCGTGGCCGAGACCGTGTCGGACGAGTTGGCGAAGTCCAGTGGTTACAAGATGGATCAGGCTGCCCCGATCGCGACGGTCGCGGATCTCGAGCACTACGACGCCGTCATCGTCGGCGCTGGCACCCGCTACGGCACGGCGGCGGCGCAGATGCGCAACTTCTGGGACCAGACCGGCGGATCGTGGGTCAAGGGTCAGTTGGTCGGCAAGGTCGGTTCGGCCTTTACCTCGACCGCGACCCAGCATGGCGGACAGGAAACGACGCTGATCGGCCTGATCCAGACCCTGCTTCACCACGGCATGCTCATCGCCGGCCTCCCTTACGCCTGGCAGGGCCAGATGAAGATCGACGAGATCACCGGCGGCAGCCCCTATGGCGCCACCACCATCACCGGCGGCGACGGCTCCCGTATGCCCAGCGACAACGAGCTTGAAGGCGCGCGCTTCCAGGGCCGCTATGTCGCTGAAACGGCGAAGAAGCTGCATCCCTGATGCGCCAGCCGGCGATCTTCTTCGGTCACGGTTCACCCATGAACGCACTGGGCGGTCCCTATGCGGACGCCTGGCGCGCGCTGGGAGAGGCCGTCGGCAAGCCGAAGGGCGTGGTCATGATCTCGGCTCACTGGGAGACCGAGGGGCTGGGCGTGACCGCGCAGCCGCAGCCTGAAACGATCCATGATTTCGGGAACTTCGGGCCGGAGCTTCACGCCATGCAGTACCCTGCGCCCGGATCGCCGGACCTCGCGCGTCGCGTTTCAACGCTGACTGGCGCCGTCCTGACGGAGCAATGGGGTCTCGATCACGGGACGTGGTCGGTGCTGGCCCACGTCTGGCCCGACGCCGATGTGCCGGTGATCCAGCTGTCGCTGAACCGCCGCCTGACGCCGCGCCAGCATCACGAACTGGCTAAGGCGCTGGCGCCGTTGCGGGACGAGGGGATCGTGATCGCCGGTTCGGGCGACTTCGTCCACAATCTCCGGACCTGGAAGCGCGACGGCGGCGAGGCCTATGCGTGGGCTGTTCACTTCAACGAGGCGGTCAAGGCGGCGCTGCTGAGAGGCGATGAAGACGCCCTGATCAACTGGGTCGGCCTGGCTGAAGACGCCCAGCTGAGCGTGCCGACCGACGAACATTTCCTGCCGCTGCTCTACGTCGCCGCCCAGCGCCAGCCGGGCGACGACGTCAGCTTCTTCAATGACGTCATCGAGGGCGGTTCGATCTCGATGACGGGCGTCCGGATCGGCTAGCGCCGACGGCGTCCGCCACGCATCGCGTCCACCGACCACGGGCCGGCTCCGGCGAAGCAGATGTACAGGAAGATGAAGCAGTAGAGCGCGATCGTCTCGCCGCCGTTCAGAATGGGGTAGGGGCCCTGCTGGCCGTGCACCATCCAGTAGCCGACGGCGCAGAAACCCGACGCCAGGAAGGCCACCGGTCGGGTGAACAGTCCCAAAACCAGCAGGGCGCCGAACACCAGTTCAAGCGGGCCGGAGGCGCCGGCGAGGCTCAGGCCCGGCGGCGGCACTCCCTCGACGGCCGGAAAGCCGAGCACCTTGGCCGTGCCGTGTTCGAGAAACAACAGCCCGGAAACGATACGAAGCACCGACAGCATTTTCGGTGCATGCCGGTCGAGCGAAGAAAAGCCTGCCATCCAGATCCTCCCTGAGAAACAGGGCGGCAGACTGTGACGGTTAACCGCAGGGATCAACCGCTCAGCTTGTCGATCACGCAGCCTTGTCCAGTTCGGCCATCTGCTGGATGGCGACGTAATCGGTCTTGCCGGTGCCCAGCACAGGCACCTCGCCGACGCGCATGATCTTCTTGGGCACCGCCAGTTCGGGGGCGCCATGTTCGCGGGCCCATTCCGCCAGCCGCGCAACCTCGGCGTCAGTCCGATCCGTAACCAGAACCAGCTTCTCGCCCTTCCGGGTGTCGGGAATCGAGACGACCGCGTGCCGGTTGTCCGGCCATACCGCGCCCGCCAGCCCCTCGACCGCGGTCAGCGAGACCATCTCGCCGCCGATCTTGGCGAAGCGCTTGGCCCGGCCGAGGATGCTGACGTAGCCGTCCTCGTCGATGTCCACGATGTCGCCCGTGTCGTGCCAGCCGCCCTCCAGCGGTTCGATCTGCTCGGGATCCTCAGGCGACAGATAGCCTTCCATGACATTCGGTCCGCGCAGGTACAGCCGACCGCCGTCGTCGATTCCGGGAACGTCTTCCAGCCTCCACTCCATGCCGGGCAGGATCTGGCCGACAGTGCCAGGCCGGTTCCGGTCCGGATGGTTTACCGCCACCACAGGCGCCGCTTCAGTCGCGCCATAGCCTTCCAGCAGCTTCACGCCGCGGAATTTGGTGTTGAACAGATGATAGGTCTCGTCCTTCACCTTCTCCGCCCCTGCGACCACGAATTGCAGGGTTGCGAAATCGTCAGGCGCAGCCACGCGAGCCCACTGGTTCAGGAAGGTGTCGGTCGCGAAGATCAGCGACACCTTCAGCTCCGGCAACAATTCGACAATCTGCTTGGCGTGAAGCGGGGACGGATACTGGAACGCCTTCAGGCCCTGCAGCAGCGGCAGGAGGACACCGCCCGTCAGGCCGAAACAGTGGAAGGTCGGCAGCGGATTGAACACCAGCCAGTCCGGGCTCAGGTCGATGTGCTGGGCGACCTGACGGCAGTTGGCCACCAGATTC
This sequence comes from Brevundimonas sp. NPDC092305, assembly GCF_044755415.1. Classification (NCBI taxonomy): domain Bacteria; kingdom Pseudomonadati; phylum Pseudomonadota; class Alphaproteobacteria; order Caulobacterales; family Caulobacteraceae; genus Brevundimonas; species Brevundimonas sp. NPDC092305. Next base: position 976,063 of record NZ_JBIVQY010000001.1, read on the forward strand.
CACTGGCTCAGAACCACCCCCTTGGGCGCGCCGAAGCTGCCCGAGGTGAACAGGATCACACCGGGATCGTCGGGCGCGACCGGCGCCCGGAACCGCTTCGGCATCAGACCCGCCATCAGACCGTACAGCTTGTCCTGAAGGCCGATCGTCTTGCGCATGTCGTCCAGCCAGACGACCTCGGCCACCGTCTCGATCTCCGCAGTCAGGTCGTCGATCTTGGCCTGCTGGACGAAGCGCTTCGCGCTGAGAACCTTTTTCACGCCGGCGGCCTGGATCGCCGCCTTCACGTTCCGCTCACCTGAGGTGAAGTTGAGCATCACTGGCACGCGGCCATGCGCATGCAGGCCGTAGAAGGTCACCACCACGCCCATCGAGGACGGCAGCAGCACGCCCACGCGCTCGCCCGGTTCCGTGATCGCGGCAATCTTGCGGCCGAGGACGAAGGCGGCCCGGATCAGGCCGGTATAGGTCAGCGGCTTGCGGTCCTGGTCTTCAAGGATTTCCTTGTCGCCAAAGCGTTCGCGAGCCGCGATCAGGGCGTCGAAGATTGTCTCTTCGCCGGCCTTGGCATCCAGGGGTACGCGCAAACCATCCTCCGTCGGGCGGTTGATGCGCCCCGTATTTGAGCCGGCAAACTAGTGCGCGGCGTCTGGCTTGAAAAGATACGTTACCTTGCGTGAGGTTGGCGCACGCCTTGCCTTCCGGTCACGGAAGGACGACATAGCCCTTTCGTCCCGACGGAGCCCGAGACCGCCTTGGTCACGCTGATCGACACGCTGAAGAAGACGCCGTCGGAACTGCGGCATCCTGAAAAGCAGAACCGCCCGGACTCCGTCGTGCTGAAGAAGCCCGACTGGCTGCGGGTCAAGGCGCCGGGATCGGGCCAGTACAACGCCACCAAGGCGATCGTGAAAGACAAGGGTCTGGTCACGGTCTGCGAGGAGGCCGGCTGCCCGAACATCGGCGAGTGCTGGAGCCAGAAGCACGCCACCCTGATGATCATGGGCGACACCTGCACGCGGGCCTGCGCCTTCTGCAACGTCAAGACCGGCCTGCCGCAGCCGCTGGATCCGGAAGAGCCGGGCAAGGTCGGGCTGGCGGTCCAGCAACTGGGGCTGAACCACGTCGTGATCACTTCGGTCGACCGCGATGACGTGTCCGACGGCGGCGCGGCCCACTTCGCCGAGGTCGTGCGCCAGATCCGTCTTCAGGCGCCCGGCACGACGATCGAGATCCTGACGCCCGACTTCCTGCGCAAGGACGGGGCGGCCGAGGTGATGATCGACGCCACGCCGGACGTGTTCAACCACAACCTCGAAACCGTACCGCGGCTGTATCTGAAGATCCGCCCGGGCGCCCGCTACTTCCACAGTCTGCGCCTGCTGCAGATGGTCAAGGAGCGCGACCCCAACCAGTTCACCAAATCCGGCATCATGGTCGGTCTGGGCGAGACCAAGGAAGAGGTCATGCAGGTGATGGACGACATGCGGTCGGCCGGCGTCGATTTCATCACCATCGGCCAGTACCTGCAGCCGACCCGCAAGCACGCCGCCATCGAGCGCTTCGTCACCCCGGAAGAGTTCAAGGCCTATGAGGCGATCGCCCGGGCCAAGGGCTTCCTGATGGTGTCGGCCAGCCCGCTGACCCGGTCGTCCCATCACGCCGGTGATGACTTCGCCCGTCTGAAGGCCGCGCGCCTGCAACAGACCGGCCGCTGAGCCGCGCTTGGCCGTCCATCGCGTAACAAAAATCCTGCCCTATGCGCCGGAGCAGCTGGCTGAACTGGTCGCGGATGTCCGGACCTATCCGGACTTCGTGCCTTGGGTCACCTCGATGCGAACGTGGAACGGGCGTGAAGAAACGCCTGGCGTCAGCCTTCTGGATGCCGAGGCCTCGGTCGGCTTCTCGTTCCTGACCGAGAAGTTCTCCACATGGGTCCGGCATGACCGAACCGCACACAGGGTCGAGGTCGGCCTGATCCGCGGACCGTTCCGGCACCTGAAGAACCGCTGGGAGTTCTTCCCTGACCCGGCGGGGACGCGCGTCGAGTTCATGATCGACTTCGCCTTCAAGACGCGGCTCCTGGACATGATGTTGCAAGCCAACTTTGATCGGGCGGTGGATAAGCTGATGGCCTGTTTCGAGGCCGAGGCGCGCAGGCGATACGGAGCGGCGGGATGAGTTTCGACTTTGACGCCGTCGTGGTCGGGGCCGGCGCGGTCGGGCTGGCCTGCGGGCGGGCGTTGTCGAAGCGGGGGATGACGGTGCTGGTGCTCGAAAAGGAGCCGCACATCGGTCAGGGCGTGTCCTCGCGCAACAGCGAGGTCATCCACGGCGGGCTCTATTATCCGACCGGTTCGCTGAAGGCGAAGTTCTGCGTCGAGGGTCGGCGCGCGCTGTACGCCTTCCTCGACAGCCACAAGATCGACTACCGCAAGTGCGGCAAGCTGGTCGTGGCGACCGAGGAGGCCGAGGTCGAGCGCGTCGAGGCGATCTTCCAGCAGGCCACGGCCAACGGCGTTGAGGGACTGGACCATCTGACCGGCGCACAGGCGCGGGCGATGGAGCCGGGGTTGAACGCCCACAGCGCCATCCTGTCGCCCGAGAGCGGTCTGTTCGCAAGCCATGACTACATGCTGGCCCTGCAGGGCGAGATCGAGGACGCGGGTGGGTCGGTCGTTGTCTCCACCCCGTTCGAGCGAGCCGAGGCGATCCCGGGCGGCGGCTGGAAGGTCACGGCGGGCGGGGAGGGCGGCGCGGTCGTCACCGCGCGTCTGCTGGTCACGGCGCCGGGCCTGTCCGCGCAACACGTCGCCGCGGACATCGAGGGCTATCCAGCCGATGGCATCCCCGCCGGCCACTTCGGCAAGGGCGTCTACTTCCGTCTGACCGGCAAGGCGCCGTTCGAGCGGCTGATCTATCCGCCGCCGATTCCGGGCGCGCTGGGCACCCACTATCGCAAGGATTTGGGCGGACAGGCCGTGTTCGGGCCCGATCTCGTTTTCGTCGAGACCGAGGACTATTCGGTCGATCCCGCAAAAGCCGTTGAGTTCGAGCACTACATCCGCCGCTTCTGGCCCGGCCTGCCCGACGGTGCCCTGACGCCTGACTACGCCGGCATCCGCCCCAAGCTGCATGGCAAGGGCGAGCCCCAGCCCGACTTCCAGCTGAGGGGACGCGACGACCACGGGCTAGAGGGTCTGGTCGCCCTGTTCGGCATCGAAAGCCCCGGCCTGACCAGTTCGCTTGCCATCGGAGAGGCTGTCGCGGCCATGCTGGCTGATGACTGACGTCGCGATCCGTGAGGCGGCGACGGCCGACATACCGGCCCTGCATGCCCTGATCGAAAGCGCCTATCGCGGTGAGGCGTCCCGCGCGGGCTGGACGACCGAGGCCGACCTGCTGGACGGCCAGCGCACTGACGCTGACGACCTCACCGATATTCTGGCTGATCCGGAGCAGGCCCTGCTGACGGCATGGCGTGGCGACAACCTGATCGGATGCGTCCTGATCGCTCGGCGAGGGGAGGGGCTCGGTTATTTCGGCATGCTGTCCGTCTTGCCCACGCTGCAGGCCGCAGGTCTGGGCCGCAGGCTGGTCGAGGCGGCGCACGACGAGATGCGACGGCGGTGGAGCGCGAAGCGGGTGCGAATCTCGGTTTTGCCCCAGCGGGACACCCTGATCGCTTGGTATGAACGGCTCGGCTACCGGCCTACCGGCGAGACCCTGCCGTTCCCGTATGGCGACCCGCGATTCGGCCTGCCGAAGCGCGATGATCTGTACTTCGTGGTGATGGAACGCCCGCTGGATTGAGGGGTGGCCGAAGCGCCTTGAAATCGCCGGCCGGTTCATGCATAAGCCGCGCCTCGCGTGGCGGCCCCGTTCGGCCGCCGCTGTTGTTTTCGCGCCCTTACCGGCGCCCGACCAGAAGATTGAGACGGACATGGCCGTTCCGAAGCGCAAAGTATCGCCCTCGCGTCGCAATATGCGCCGCGCCCACGACTCCCTTGGCACCAACGCGTACGTCGAGGACAAGGACACGGGCGAACTGAAGCGCCCGCACCACATCGACCTGAAGTCCGGCACCTACCGCGGCCGTCAGGTTCTGACGCCCAAGGAAGACTAGGTCTTTCAAGGCCTTGTAAGCGTTTGGCGGCGTGCGGGTGACCGCGCGCCGTTTTCGTGCGTTCTGTCGGCTTCCACAGCCGGAGAAGACCATGCGCTCGATCATTCTCGCATCCGCCGCCGCCTTGGCCCTGACGGCCTGCAACTCGCCCGCGCCCGAAACCGCTCCAGCGGCGCCTGCACCGGAAGCGGCTCCTGTTCCGCCCGCCCCCGCGCCTGCCAACACACTGACCGCAGACGGCTTCGGACCGCTGCGAATCGGCATGACCCTCTCCGAGGTCGAGACTGCGCTTGGCGCTGATTCGAACCCGTCCGCCGTGGGCGGAGCCGATCCCGCGGCCTGCGACGTCTTCCACCCGGCCCGCGCCCCGGAAGGCATGATGGTCCTGCTGGAGAACGGACGTCTGGCTCGCGTCTCGCTCAGCCGTGACGCGACTGTGAAGACCGCCGACGGCCTCGGCCTCGGCTCGACGGCGGCGCAGGTGAAGGCCGCCCATCCGGACGCCGTGGTCGAACCGCACAAATACGTCGAAGGCGCTGAGTACATCACCGTCTGGAACGGCGGCCGCCCCTCGGTCGCCTATGTGCAGGACGCCGCCGCGCGCGGGGTTCGCTTCGAAACTGATGCCCAGGGCCGCGTGACCATGATCCACGCAGGCGGGCCGGCGATCCAGCTGGTCGAGAGCTGTTCATAGGGCCTGGGCCTCACATCGCGTGACCGCTCCGGCGCTCTTCCTTGCAGCGCCGGGGCGGGGCGGGCTAAACCGACCGCACCTCCCTGACAGCAGAGCCCGCCATGACCGACATCGCCGATATCGTCGCCCGCCAGATTCTCGACAGCCGCGGCAATCCGACCGTCGAGGTCGATGTGACGCTTGATGACGGCAGCTTCGGCCGCGCCGCCGTGCCCTCGGGCGCCTCGACCGGCGCCCATGAGGCCGTGGAACTGCGTGATGGCGACAAGGATGTCTGGGGCGGCAAGGGCGTCCAGAAAGCGGTCGACGCCGTCAACGGCGAGATCTTCGACGCCCTGTCCGGCATGGACGCCGAGGATCAGCGCCGCATCGATGAGGCCCTGATCGCCTTGGACGGCACCGAGAACAAGGGCCGGCTGGGCGCCAATGCCATTCTCGGCGTGTCGCTGGCCTGCGCCAAGGCGAGCGCCATCAGCTCGAATCTGCCGCTGCACCGCTACCTCGGCGGCGTCTCAGCCCGCATTCTGCCGACCCCGATGATGAACATCATCAACGGCGGCGCTCACGCCGACAATCCGATCGACATCCAGGAGTTCATGATCCTGCCGACGGGCGCCGAGAACTTCTCGGAAGGCCTGCGCATGGGCGCCGAGATATTCCACGCGCTGAAGAAGCAGCTGAAGGACGCCGGCCACAACACTAACGTCGGCGATGAGGGCGGTTTCGCTCCCAATCTCGCCTCCGCAGAAGAAGCCCTGAGCTTCATCACCAAGGCCGGTCAGGCTGCTGGCTATCTGGCGGGCGAGGATTTCCACCTTGGTCTGGACGTCGCGGCGACGGAATTCTTCAAGAAGGGCAAGTACGAAATGGCCGGCGAGGGCAAGTCCCTCAGCGCCGAAGCCATGGTCGGCTATCTGGCGGACCTGTGCGAACGCTTCCCGATCGTGTCGATCGAAGACGGCTGCGCCGAGGACGATTTCGAGGGCTGGAAGATCCTGACGGAGCGCCTCGGCGACCGGATCCAGATCGTCGGCGACGACCTGTTCGTGACCAACCCGGCCCGTCTGGCCGCCGGCATCGGCGAAGGTCTCGCCAACTCGATCCTGATCAAGGTCAATCAGATCGGCACGCTTTCCGAGACTCTGGATGCGGTCGATATGGCCCATCGCGCCGGCTACACCGCCGTCATGAGCCACCGCTCAGGCGAGACCGAGGACTCGACCATCGCCGACCTCGCCGTCGCCACCAACTGCGGACAGATCAAGACCGGCTCGCTGGCCCGTTCGGACCGCACGGCCAAATACAACCAATTGCTCCGCATCGAGGAGATGCTGGGCGATCAGGGCGTCTACTATGGCGACGGGATGCTGCTGAGCAGATAAGGCCAAGCTACGGTTCGTTAGGCATTTTCGGTCAGAACTCGTTGATCACGAGTCCACGCTCAGAAGGAGCGTCCGAAGTGCCCGAACGGATGAAGCCCTACTTTCCCTCCGCCCTCCTGCTTGCGTTGATCGCCTACCTCGGCGTCCAGGCCCTTACGGGGCAGCGCGGCCTGCTGAGCGGCGGCGAGCGCGACTCATTGCTGGACCGGCGCGAGACCCAGCTGGCCAGCATTCTGGAGGAACGCCGCGATCTTGAAGTCCGGGCGCGCTACCTGCGCACCGACAGCCTGTCGCGGGATTTGCTGGAAGAGCGGGCGAGGGCGGTGCTCGGCTTCGCTGACCCGCGGGACTACGTCGTCAGGGTCTCCGCGACACCGGTTTCCACGGCCGCATCCCACAATTCGTGAATTCTCGTTACAGCCAAGCCCGCTGACTTTGCGTTTCGGGAACGAAGGCTGCTAAAGCCCCTTTCCGTAACGACAAGAGGCTCCCCACGGGGCCCAGCCGGGAGATGACGGATGGCGAAGGCCCCCGCCGCCAAGACTGAGTCAAAAGCGCCGAAAAACATTCCAAACGCGCCCCAGGCCTCGAAGGAGGACCTGCTTCGCTACTATCGCGAGATGGTGCTGATCCGCCGCTTCGAGGAGCGGGCCGGCCAGCTGTACGGCATGGGCCTGATCGGGGGCTTCTGCCACCTGTACATCGGGCAGGAAGCCGTGGCCGTCGGCGTTCAGGAGAGCGTCAAACAGGGTCACGACAAGATCATCACCGGCTACCGTGACCACGGCCACATGCTGGCCGCCGGCATGGATCCCAAAGAGGTCATGGCCGAGCTGACGGGGCGCATCGGCGGCTCGTCCAAGGGCAAGGGCGGCTCGATGCACATGTTCGACGTGCCGACCGGCTTCTACGGCGGTCACGGCATCGTCGGCGCCCAAGTGGCGCTGGGCACGGGGCTCGCCTTCGCCGGCAAGTACCGCGGCGATGATTCGGTCAGCTTCATCTATTTCGGCGACGGCGCGGCCAACCAGGGGCAGGTCTACGAAAGCTTCAACATGGCCCAGCTGTGGAAGCTGCCGGCCATCTACATCATCGAAAACAACCAGTACGCCATGGGCACCTCGATCGAGCGCGCCTCGGCGACGACCGAGCTGTACCAGCGGGGCGCCAGCTTCGGCATCCCGGGCGAGCAGGTCGACGGCATGGACGTGCTGGCGGTCAAGGACGCCGTGGCCCGCGCCGTGAAGCGCGCCCGCGAAGGCGGCGGCCCCTTCATCCTCGAGGTGAAGACCTACCGCTACCGCGGCCACTCGATGTCCGACCCGGCCAAGTACCGGACCAAGGAGGAGGTCGACGAGGTCAAGAAGACCCGCGACCCGATCGATCACGTGAAGATACTGCTCGAACAGGCCAAGGCCACCGAGGACGAGCTCAAGGCCATCGACAACGAGATCAAGGCGATCGTCGCCGAAGCTGTTCAGTTCGCTCAAGAGAGCCCGGAGCCCGATCCGTCCGAGCTCTATACCGACGTCTACGTGGAGGCCTGATCCGTGACCGACATTCTGATGCCGGCGCTGTCTCCCACGATGGAAGAAGGCACGCTGACCAAGTGGCACATCAAGCAGGGCGACGTCGTGTCAGCCGGGCAGGTGATCGCCGAGATCGAAACCGACAAGGCCACGATGGAAGTCGAGGCCGTGGACGAGGGTGAAGTGCTGGAAATTCTCGTGCCGGAAGGCTCTGAGAACGTGAAGGTCAATACGCCGATCGCCCGTCTGGCGGGCGAGGACGGCGCGGCCGCCCCGGCCCCGAAAGCTGACGCTCCGAAGGCGGAAGCGGCTCCGGCTGTGTCGGATGCGTCGGGCGAGCCCGAAAAGAAGGATGTCACCGCCGCCGGCCCGAAGGTCGAGCTGCGCGATCCGGAAATCCCGGCTGACGCCAAACTGGTCAAGACCACCATCCGCGACGCCTTGCGCGACGCCATGGCAGAAGAGATGCGCCGCGACGAGAGCGTGTTCCTGATGGGCGAGGAAGTCGCCCAGTATCAGGGCGCCTACAAGGTCAGCCGCGAATTGCTGCAGGAGTTCGGCGAGCGCCGCGTGATCGACACCCCGATCACCGAGTATGGCTTCGCCGGCGTTGGCGTGGGTGCGGCGATGAGCGGCCTCAAGCCGATCGTCGAGTTCATGACCTTCAACTTCGCCATGCAGGCGATTGACCACATCATCAACTCGGCAGCCAAGACGCTCTACATGTCGGGCGGCCAGATCCGCGCGCCCATCGTGTTCCGCGGCCCGAACGGCGCCGCCAGCCGCGTGGGCGCCCAGCACAGCCAGGACTATTCTGCCTGGTATGCGCAGGTCCCGGGCCTGAAGGTCATCGCGCCCTATGACGCGGCTGACGCCAAGGGTCTGCTGAAAGCCGCCATCCGCGATCCCAACCCTGTCGTCTTCCTTGAGCACGAGATGATGTACGGGCTGGAGTTCGACGTCCCCGAGATCGAGGACTGGGTCGTGCCGATCGGCAAGGCCAAGGTCCGCCGCGAAGGCAAGGACGTCACCATCACCGCCCACAGCCGCATGGTCGGCTTCGCCCTGCAGGCCGCCGAGAAGCTGGCGGAGGAGGGCATTGAGGCTGAGGTCATCGATCTGCGTACCCTGCGTCCGCTGGATCACGAGACCATCATCGAGAGCGTGAAGAAGACCAACCGTCTGGTCTCGGCCGAAGAGGGCTGGGGTCCGATGGGCGTCGGCGCCGAGGTTGTGGCCCGGGTCATCGAACACGCCTTCGACTATCTGGACGCTCCGCCGCTGCGGGTGCACCAGGAAGACGTGCCGCTGCCTTACGCCGCCAATCTGGAAGCCCTGTCCCTGCCGGGCGTGGACAAGATCGTGGATGCCGTCCGGAAGGTGACCTATGTCGGTTGACTCCAAGGCGCTGCCGATCCCCGAACCGGCGGTCCAGCACGGGAACATCGATGAGGTGGCCGAACTGATCCGCGTCTGGTGGGTTGGCGACCGTCCGCAGTCGGTGATCCGGCCCGCGGCGCGCGATCCCAAGCTGACCGGCGCCATCCTGGCCGAGCTCGCCTACAACTTCGCCCGGGCGTACGAGGCCAACGTCGGCCTCGACCGCGAGGCGGCGTTCAAGGACATTCTCGCAGGCTGGGAAGAAGCCCACCGCGGCGCCGCCGAAGCTCTGGAGGAAGGCAAAGCATGACCGACATCCTGATGCCGGCCCTGTCTCCGACCATGGAGGAGGGCGTCCTCGCCAAATGGCACGTCAAGGCCGGCGACATCGTCAAGGCCGGCGACGTCATCGCCGAGATCGAAACCGACAAGGCGACGATGGAGGTTGAGGCCGTCGACGAGGGCGAGATCACCGACATTCTCGTGGCCGAAGGCACCGAAGGCGTGAAGGTCAATACGCCGATCGCCCGCCTGAAGGACGAAGGCGGCGCGGCCGCTCCCGCTCCGAAATCAGAAGCTCCCAAGGCGGCCCCGGCCAACGCGGGATCGGCTCAGGCTGGGCCCGCTAAGGCTGACGCAGCGCCGGCGAAGACTGAAGCGCCCAAGGCCGCTCCGGCCGCCAAAGCTGACGGCGAGCGTGTCTTCGCCTCGCCGCTGGCGCGTCGCATCGCCGCGCAGAATGGCGTCGACCTGAAATCGGTCAAGGGCACCGGCCCGCACGGCCGCGTCGTCAAGCGTGACGTCGAGGGCGTGAAGGGTGGCGCAGCAGCCGCATCGACCGCTCCGGCCGCCGCCCGTGGCGAGAGCCGCCCTGTGCAGTCGCTGGCCCAGATGGGCATCCCGGACGGCAGCTACGACCTGATCCCGCTGGATGGCATGCGCAAGGCGATCGCGCGTCGCCTGACCGACAGCTTCCGCGATGTGCCGCACTTCCCGCTGACCATCGATTGCGAGATCGACGGCCTGCTGGCGGCGCGCGCCAAGGTAAACGCCCTGCTCGAGAAGGACGGCGTGAAGGTCTCGGTCAACGACTTCGTGCTCAAGGCTTCGGCCATGGCGCTGAAAGTCGTACCGGAAGCCAACGCCAGCTATTCGCCCGAAGGCATCGCCATGCACCACAACGCCGATGTGGCGATGGCGGTGGCGATCGATGGCGGCCTGATCACCCCGATCATCCGTAAGGCCGAGACCAAGTCCCTGTCGCAGATCGCGACGGAGTCCAAGGACCTCGCCAAGCGCGCCCGCGACCGCAAGCTGAAGCCGGAAGAGTTCCAGGGCGGCACCTTCTCGGTGTCTAACCTCGGCATGTTCGGCATCAAGCACTTCGCCTCGATCATCAACGAGCCGCAGGGCGCGATCATGAGCGTGGGGGCAGGGGAGCAGCGCCCTGTCGTCAAGAACGGCCAGCTGGCCGTGGCGACCGTGATGACCATCACCCTGACCTGCGATCACCGCGTCGTCGATGGCGCGGTCGGTGCGAAATTCCTTCAGGTCTTCAAGGCGATGATCGAAGATCCTGTGACGATGCTGGCGTAAGGAAGACAAGACGTGGCTGAGTTCGACCTCATCGTCATCGGTTCCGGCCCCGGCGGCTACGTCGCCGCCATCCGCGCCTCGCAGCTCGGCCAGAAGGTCGCGATCGTGGAGCGCGAGAGTCTGGGCGGCATCTGCCTGAACTGGGGCTGTATCCCCACCAAGGCGTTGCTCAAGTCCGGTGAGAAGTTCGAAAGCCTGTCCCACTTGAAGGAGTACGGTCTGTCCGCGTCGGGCGCGACCTTCGACTTCGACGCCATCATCCAGCGTTCGCGCGGCGTCGCGGCCACGATGAACAAGGGCGTGGCCTTCCTGATGAAGAAGAACAAGATCGAGGTCATCGAAGGCTCGGCCAAACTCGAGAAGGGCGCCGCGGCTCCGAAGGTCGTCGTCGCCCTGAAGGCCGGTGGATCGCGAACGGTCGAGGCCAAGGCGGTCATGCTCGCGGTCGGCGCGCGGGCGAGGGCGCTTCCGCAGATCGGTCTGGAGGCCGACGGGAACAAGATCTGGGCCTATCGTGAGGCTCTCGCTCCCAAGACGCTGCCCAAGTCCTTCGTGGTGATCGGCTCGGGCGCCATCGGTCTGGAATTCGCGAGCTTCTACCGTGCCTTGGGATCGGAAGTTACGGTCGTGGAAGCGGTAGAGCGGATCATGCCCGTCGAGGACGAGGAAGTCTCCAAGACCGCCCAGAAGGCCTTTGAGAAGCGCGGCATCAAGTTCCGCGTCGGCGCCAAGGTGACCAAAGTCTCCAAGACCGCATCGGGCGTGAAGGTCGACGTCGAAATCGGCGGCAAGGCCGAGGCGCTGGAGGCCGAGGTCTGCATCTCGGCCGTCGGCATCACCGCCAATACCGACGGCATCGGGCTGGAACCTCTCGGCGTCGAACTGGACCGCGGTCACATCAAGACCGACAGCCATTGCCAGACCAATGTGAAGGGCCTGTACGCCATCGGCGACTGCGCCGGTGCGCCTTGGTTGGCGCACAAGGCCAGCCACGAGGGCATCCACGCCGCCGAGCATATCGCGGGCTGGAAGACGCCCAATGTCCATTCGCCCATCGCCGGCTGCACCTACACCCAGCCGCAGGTCGCCTCGGTCGGCGTGACCGAGCAGGCGGCGCGCGAGGCTAAGCGCGAGGTCAAGATCGGCCGGTTCCCGTTCCGGGTTAACGGCAAGGCCGTGGCCGCGGGCGAGATCGAGGGCTTCGTGAAGGTCATCTTCGACGCGAAGACCGGCGCGTTGATCGGCGCCCACATGATCGGCCACGAGGTCACCGAGATGATCCAGGGCTACGTCACGGCCATCACGATGGAAGCAACGGAAGAGGACATCCACGGCATCGTCTATCCGCACCCGACCATGTCGGAGGCCATGCATGAGGCCGCGCTCGACGCCTACGGACGCGTGATCCACATTTGACGGAGAAGGCGGCTTCAAGGCCGCCTTTTTCACCAGTGCGATTATCGCCTAAGATATATTATGCGAAAACGGGCATGGCCATAGGACGCCGTTGTCGGTATTTCAGCGACTTACGATGGCTTCTGGAGGCGTGCCGCGAGGCTTGACGTGTCCCACCGCGCGCCGCCCATTTGCTGAACCTCGCCGTAGAACCGATCCACCAGCGCTGTCAGCTCCAGCTGCGCTCCGTTGGACCTCGCTTCGTCCAGCACGAGACCGAGATCCTTGCGCATCCAGTCCACGGCGAAACCGAACTCGAACTGGCCGGCGGCGGCCGTCTTCCAGCGGTTGTCCATCTGCCAAGATTGCGCTGCGCCCTTGGACACGGCGTCATAAACTGCATCAGTGTCCAGTCCGGCCGATTGCGCGAAATGCACGGCCTCGGCCAAGCCTTGGACGACGCCGGCGATCGCGATCTGGTTGACCATTTTGGTCAGCTGGCCCGCGCCTGAAGGCCCCATGTGCTTGATCGCCTTCGAATAGCTGTCCAGCACGGGCCGGACCCGCTCCAGCGCTACCGCGTCGCCCCCGACCATGACGCTGAGCTGGCCGTTTTCGGCTCCGGCCTGTCCTCCGGATACGGGCGCGTCGAGGAAAACGACGCCCTGCCCTGCCGCCAGTTCGCTCATCTCCCGGGCGATCTTCGCCGACGTCGTGGTGTGATCGACGATGACCGAGCCGGCGCCCAGCCGCGACAGGGCCGCCGTGACGACCTGCCGGACATCGTCGTCATTGCCGACGCAGAGCACGAACAGCTCCGCGCCGTCCGCAGCGTCCTCCACCGTTTCAGCAAATCGTCCGCCGGTCGCTTCGGCCCAGGTTCGCGCCTTGTCCGGCGAGCGATTGAAGCCCGTGACCTCATGTCCCGCATCAACCAGATGACGCGCCATCGGCCCGCCCATCACGCCAAGGCCCGCGAAACCGATCTTCATGCCTCAGGCTCCGGCGCGGCGCCGTAGCGGCCGCGGTAATAGGTCAGGGCCGCGCCCGGCCGGGTCTCGAACGTCTGCACTGCGCCGACGATCGTCAGGTGATCGCCCATGACAATGCGGTCTGCGGTCGTGCAGTCCAGTCGCGTCAGGGCGTTCTTCAGGCGCGGAGGTTCGGTGTTGGAGCTGTCGAACTCTTCCATAGACAGCTGGCAGACGCCCCAAGCGAAGCGGTCCGAGAGCGCCTGATCCTCTACCGGCAACATATGCACCGCGAACCGGTCCGCCGCTGCGAACGCATCGTGTCGCCACGACTTCTGATCCAGACACCACAGAATCAGCGGCGGCCGCAGAGACACCGAGGTGAACGAGTTGACGGTGATCCCGAGCGGTCCCTCTGACGTATGGGCCGTCACCACGCAGACGCCGGTCGCGAAGCCTCCGAGGGCGCGCCGATAGGCCGAAGCGTCGAAGGTGTCTGATGTCGTCACGCTTTTGACCTAGGCGACGCATGGATTTCGGGCAAGCGGACCAGGACGGGAAACGTCGCCTTAACCATACGCCGTTCAACATCGGCGCAGTTTCTTCCCCGAGGCCGCCGCCCATGTCGCTGAGCGATCGTCCGATCCTCATCAAGAAGGTCAAGAAGGTCGCCGGTCACGGCCACCACGGCGGCGCGTGGAAAGTCGCCTATGCGGACTTCGTGACGGCCATGATGGCCTTCTTCCTGCTGATGTGGCTGATCAACACGACCGACCCGGAACAGAAGCGCGGCATCGCCGAGTATTTCGCACCCGCAAGCGTGTCGCAGACGACCTCCGGATCCGGCGGCATCCTTGGCGGCACCGCCCTGGGCGATGACGGCGCCAAGAGCGCGGGCTCCATGTCTGTGATGGAGCAACTGGCCCCCGAGGCCCCGCCTGACGCGCCCGCCGAAGCCGGCCAGAACCAGAATCTCGCCGCCGCCAGCGAAGAGGAACTGCGCGAGGAGATCGCCCGCCGGGAAGCCGCCGAGTTCGCCTCGGCCGCCGAATCCCTGCGTCAGGCGATGCAGTCGATGCCGGAACTTGCCGAGCTGTCGAAACAGCTGATCATCGACCAGACGCCCGAAGGCCTGCGCATCCAGCTGGTCGATCAGGAAGGCCGGTCGATGTTCAACACCAACTCGTCCACGCCCAATCCGCGCGCCACCCTCCTGCTGCGGGCTATCTCTCGGGTGATCAACCAGCTGCCGAACCGCATCTCGATCACCGGCCACACCTCGGCCCAGCCGGGCTCGAACCGGGCCACCGCGCCGGGCGACTGGAACCTGTCGTCCGCCCGCGCCAACGCCTCGCGACTGGTGCTGCAGGGGGCGGGGGTCGATGCGGACCGGGTCTATTCGGTCGCGGGCAAGGCCGGATCCGATCCCCTCTATCCGGACGACCCCACGCTGGCGGGTAACCGCCGTATCGCCATCGTGCTGCTGCGCGAGGCGCCGGTCCTGCCGACGGACACCAGCCTGTGACCGCGGCGCGCTCCGTGTTTCGGCCGGGGCGCGAAAGGACTTGCGGCCGATCGCGACGCAGCGCCACATATGGTTATGAGGCCGACGCCCCATTGCTGGCGAAATCAGGTGCGGACGTAAGGCCGTGACCCAGTTCGTCCCTCAGCGCCAGCTCCGCTTCTACATGACCTCGGTGGCGCCCTGCCCCTATCTGCCCGGCCAGACCGAGCGGAAGGTGTTCGCCACCCTGCCCTTCAGCGACGGCGCCCACGTCAATGACGAGCTCACCCAGGCCGGTTTCCGCCGCAGCCAGAACATCGCCTATCGCCCCGCCTGTGAAAGCTGCGACGCCTGTGTTTCGGTGCGCCTTCCCGTGCCGGAGTTCGTCTTCTCCCGCTCCCAGCGCCGCATCCTGAACCGAAACGCCGACCTGACCCGCGATCTGGTCGAGGCCGAGGCCACGACCGAACAGTTCGACCTGCTTCGCCGCTATCTGGCCCATCGCCATCCGGAAGGCGGCATGGCCGGCATGAGCTGGCTGGACTACGTCGCCATGGTCGAGGACACGGCCGTGCGCACGCATTTGATCGAGTACCGCATGCCCTCGGCCGACGGCGGACCCGGTGATCTGGTCGGCGTCTGCCTGACCGACCTGCTCACCGACGGTCTGTCGATGGTCTACAGCTTCTTCGACCCGTCGCTGGAGCCCCGCAGTCCCGGCCGGTTCGCCATCCTCGATCACATCCGTCAGGCCGCGGCGGTCAACCTGCCCTTTGTCTACCTCGGCTATTGGGTCCGCGGCTCGCGCAAGATGGACTACAAGGCCGATTTCCGGCCGATGGAGCAGCTGACCCGGCTGGGCTGGGAGCGTCTGGCCTGAGCTAGCCCGCGATCGGCACCGAAGATCCTGCTTGCGGAGTCCAGCCCGCCGGAGCCGGAACCCACGGTCCCGGGTCACGCCCGCCGCCATAGCGGACCAGGGCGTCGATACGCTTCTGTATGGTCGGGTGGCTGGCGAACAGGTTTTCCAGCCCGTTGCCGTCCGGCTGGTTGTCGAGGAACATCTGCTGCACCTCGTCCGGCGCATTGATGCCCGAGCGGCCCTCGATCTTGCGCAGGGCCGAGATCATGGCGTCGGGGTTCTTGGTCAGGTCGACGGCGCCGGCGTCGGCCACATATTCGCGGGTTCGCGACAGCATCATCCGGATCACGATGGCCAGCGAGAAGCCGATGACGGCGAAGGCCACGCCGATCAGGATCAGCGGCATCGCGTTCTTGTTGTCGCGCCGTCCGCCGCCTCGCACATAGAACAGCCCCCGGAACACCATCTCGGCGATCACGCTGACGATGCCGGCGAAGATCGAGGCGATGACCATGGTCCGCACATCCTTGGCCATGATGTGCGTCAGCTCGTGCGCCAGCACCGCCTCGAGTTCGGCCCTGTTCAGGGTGCGCATCAGGCCCCGCGTGACGGTTACACTATAGCGTCCCTCGTGCAGACCTGACGCGTAGGCGTTCAGGCTCTCGGTCTCGATGATGCGGAGTGTCGGCGTGCGCAGACCACGCGAGATGGCGAGGTTTTCCAGCAGGTTATAAAGCTCGGGTTCAGTCTTTCTCTCAACCTTTCGCGCGCCCGTCAGGACATCGATCATCGCTTGGCTGCCGAAGTATGAGATGGCGAACCAGATGGCGGCGATGACGAAGGCCGCCGGCACGGTCCAGCCCAGCCATGAGGCGGCGAGCGCCATGTCGGCGTCCAGCCCTTTGCCTGTTCCCGGCAGGAAGCCGAAGCCCATGAGGATCAGCTGCACGCCGTACAGCATGAGGATCATCAGCAGGGGAAAGGTGGCCAACAACACAACCGAACGCGTGTTGTTGGCCCAGATGTGGGTCTGAAGCCCGACAGCCATGGACCCGGCCTTAAGCCTGGAAGTTCACGGTCGGCGGCGCGGCGTTCATGGCGGCGCGGTCGCCTTCGCCCACGTCGAAGAAGGGCTTGTCCGAGCCGTAGCCCACCAGACCGGCGAACAGGACGGTCGGGAACTGGCGACGCACGGCGTTGAACTCGGCCACGGCGTTGTTGAAGAACCGGCGAGCAGCCGCCAGCTTGTTCTCGATGTCCGACAGTTCCGCCTGAAGCTGCTGGAAGTTGGCGTTGGCCTTGAGGTCCGGATAGGCCTCGGAAACCGCGAACAGGCGACCGAGCGCGCCGGTCAGCATGTTTTCGGCGGCGACCTTGTCATTGACGCTGGTGGCGCCCGCCGCGGCGGCGCGCGCCTGCGTCACAGCGGCGAGGGTGCCGGCTTCGTGAGTCGCATAACCCTTTACCGTCTCGACGAGGTTCGGGATCAGGTCCTGACGCTGCTTCAGCTGCACGTCGATGTCGGCGAACGACTGGTCCGCGCGCTGATCGAGGGCGACCAGCTTGTTGTAGGCGCCCACCACCACGAAGATGAGCACGACGACGATGACGCCGATGATGATCCAGGTGATCATTTCAGTCTCCAGCCCCGGCCGCGAAGCGGCCATGTCCCGCATTATGGGGCCGAGGCCCCCTGCCCCAAACTAAAATCGGCGTAACCGGCTCAGCGGAACTTGCGCAGGCCCCGCGGGCCCTGACGACCCGCCTGCGCGCGCTTGCCCAGCCAGTCCTTCCAGTCCGGCCAGTTGCGGCGACGCCCGCCGCCGTCGGCCCATTCCGGTCCGGCCTCGGCGCTGAACACCGACACATCCGCCAGACCGCCCTGCTTGAACGATTGCAGCTTCACCCCCTTGCCGCGGCCCATTTCTGGCAGTTCGGCAAGAGGGAAGATCAGCGCCTTGATGTTCTCGCCGATGGTCGCGACATGGTCGCCGGTCACGCGCAGGGCCGCCAGCATCTCACCGTTCAACACCTGCTTCCCGCCGCGCTTCTGGGCCAGCAGCTCGTCTTCCGGCGCGATGAAGCCGTAGCCGGCCTTCGACGCCACCAGCAGCTTGCCGCCCGGCTGGTGCGCCAGCAGGTTCACGATTTCGGCCTTTTCGTCGAGGTCGATCATCAGCCGCAGCGGCTCGCCATGCCCGCGCCCGGAGGCCAGCTTGTCGGCTCCGACGGTGAAGATGCGCCCGTCCGACGCGGCGACCAACAGCTTGTCGGTCGTGAAGCCGGGCACGAGGAAGGCGAGGCTATCGCCCTCCTTGAACTTCAGCTCTGAGGGATCCTCGACCTTGCCTTTCGCGGCCCGGATCCAGCCCCGCTCGGACAGGATCACGGTGATCGCCTCACGCGGAATGAAGGCCTCGACCGCGGTGAAGGCCGATGTGTCGACAGCCTCCGCGATCGTGGTCCGGCGTGGCGAGATCATCGCCTTGCGGACGTCGTCGAGACCCAGCTTCATCAGCTTGTTCTGTTTCGCGGGCGAGCCGATAAGTTCACGCAGGCCGGCCAGTTCCTCAGACAGCTCGTTGAATTCCTTCTCGATCGCCATTTCCTCGATCCGCGCAAGTTGGCGCAGTCGGGTGTCGAGTATGTAATCGGCCTGCATCTCGGTCAGGCCGAAACGGGCGATCAGGACAGCCTTGGGCTGCTCCTCCTCGCGGACGATCCGGATGACCTCGTCGAGGTTCAGGAAGACGATCCGCAGGCCTTCCAGCAGATGCAGTCGCTTCTCGACCCGCTCGATCCGCCAGTTGGCCCGCCGGATCAGAACCTCGCGCCGGTGATCGAGGAAGGCCTGCAGGCAGGCCTTCAGCCCCATGACCCGCGGCGTGCCGGTGGCGTCCAGCACGTTCATATTGACCGGGAAGCGGACCTCCAGATCGGAGAGCTTGAACAGGCTCTCCATCAGCAGTTCGGGCTCGACCGTGCGGGACTTGGGCTCGAGCACCAGCCGGATGTCCTCGGCCGACTCGTCGCGCACATCGCCCAGCAGCGGCGCCTTCTTGTTCTCGATCAGGTCGGCCAGCGCCTCGATCAGCTTCGACTTCTGCACCTGATACGGCATCTCGGTGACGACGATGCGCCAGACGCCGCGTCCCAGATCCTCGGTCTCCCACCGCGCCCGCAGGCGGACACCGCCACGGCCGGTCTCATAGGCGTCGAGGATCGAGGCATGCCCCTCGACCGCTACGCCGCCTGTCGGGAAGTCCGGCCCCGGCACGATGGTCGCAAGCTCTTCGGTCGTCGCGTCGGGCCGTTCCAGCAGAAGCTGGCAGGCGTCGATCAGTTCACCGACGTTGTGCGGCGGAATCGAGGTGGCCATGCCGACCGCGATGCCGGACGAGCCGTTGGCCAACAGGTTCGGGAAACCGGCCGGAAGGACGACCGGCTCCTCGTCCTGATCGTCATACGTGGGTCGGAAGTCGACGGCGTTCTGGTCGATGCCGTCCAGCAACAGCACGGCGGCCGGCGTCAGCTTGCACTCGGTGTAGCGCATGGCCGCGGCGTTATCGCCGTCGATGTTGCCGAAGTTGCCCTGCCCGTCGACCAGCGGATAGCGCTGGGCGAAGTCCTGCGCCAGACGCACCAGCGCGTCATAGATCGAGGCGTCGCCGTGCGGGTGATATCCGCCCATCACCTCGCCGACGACCTTGGCGCATTTGCGCGCCGCCGCCTGCGGGTTCAGCCGCATCTGGTGCATGGCGTACATGATCCGCCGGTGCACCGGCTTGAAGCCGTCGCGCACGTCGGGCAGCGCCCGGTTGGTGATCGTCGACAGCGCATAGGCGAGATAGCGGCGCGACAGCGCCTCGCCCATCGGTTCGTCGACGATGCGACCGCCTTCCGGCGGCGAGGTGTGAATGGTCATACGGCTTCGAATCGGAGGTTTGAGCCCCGAAGTCTAGCCTGTCGAGCGCCGTCCGCCGCCTATTCCGTGGATGGCGTGGGGGCCTTCTGCGCCCGGGCCGCGAACCGGTCGCCAAAGACGTCGCCCTGATACCACAGCGGGCGCTGGTCATCGTCGGCGATGGCCCGGGCGATGGCGGCATTGACCCGCGCGAACCGCGTCGCGGCCGCCCAGTTGAACGGCATGCTCAGGTCGTCGGACGGACGGTGATAGCCATTGGCGAAGAAGGCGTCCCACTGCGCCTCGCCACCGTTCGCGTAGCCCGTCGCCAGCATCACCGACGGCACGCCCGCCTTGACGAAGGAATAGTGATCCGAACGGGTGAACACGCCCTGCTCCGGCATCGGGTCCGGCGACAGCGTCAGGTTTTCCGTCCGCGCCGCGCGATCCACAAGCGGCCCGAGCGTCGAGTGATCCGAGCCGAAGGCCACGAGATCAGTGAAGTCGTAGGTCAGGATCGGCATGTCCAGATTGACGTTGGCCACGACCTTGTCCGCCGCCACGACCGGATTGCGCGCGATGAAATCGGACCCGATCAGGCCCATTTCCTCGGCGGTCAGCGCGACCACCAGCACCGATCGCCGCGGCGGCGTCGCGGCAAGGCTGCGGGCCGCTTCCAGCATGATCGAGACGCCGCCGGCGTTGTCGAGCGCGCCGTTATTGATCCTGTCCTCGCCCGTCTCGGAGATGCCGAGGTGGTCGAGGTGGGCGCTCAGAAGCACGACCTCGTCCTTCAGCACCGGGTCTGAGCCCTCGATGCGGCCGACCACGTTGGCGGTCAGGACGTCCTCGCGCACGGTAGGGACGTCAAAGGCGGCCGAACCCGCCAGTGCGAACCCCTTGGGTCGCCCGCCCTGCCCGGCCGCTTCGGCCCGGATCTCGGCGTAGGATTTCGGCGCGCCTGCGAACAGGGCTTCACCGGCTTCGGGACCGACCGACGCGCCGACGATCACCCCGGTCGCGTCGACGTGCGGCTTTCCGTCCGCGCCGACCCAGGTCCGGCTCGTCTGCCGCGCCGCGCCCGCGACTGCACGACCGAAGGCGGCGAGCGCCTGATCGCTTTTCGGAAGAGAGATGTAGCCGATCGCTCCGTGCGCCGCCGCCGCGCGACGCTTGCTGTCGCCCAGATAGGCCGCGGGTTCGCCCGTCAGGCCGGTCGGGACGCCTGACAGCACGACCACGATCTTTCCGCGCACGTCGAGGCCGGCGTAGTCGTCCATGCCCAGTTCCGGCGCATCCAGACCGTAGCCCACGAACACCAGCTCTGCGGATTGCGTCACATGGCCGGCGTCCGCGCCCGGCGTCACCGACAGCTGGGTGCCGTGAGTCCATACGACCGGCGCGCCGCCCTGCGGGGTCCACGTCACCGTCGCCCCCTCCGGCGCGATCTTCATCGCCGCCAGCGTCATCGGCTGCAGCCAGGCTCCGTCCGGCCCGCCCGCCGTCAGCCCCATCGCCTCCATCCGCGTGCGAACGTACAGCGCCGCAAGGTCATAGCCGCGCTGGCCCGCCCTGCGCCCCTCGATGGCGTCATCGGCAAGGAAGCTGACATCGGCGCGGATGCGCGCCTCTGCGGCGGCCTCGCCGTCCTGCGCCGCCACAGGCGAGGACAGGACAAGAGCCAGTGCGATAGTCGAGACGGCCAGACGCTTCATGATACTCCCCAGCAAGCTTGACCGAGGGCTAGCACGACCTCGGCCTCAGAGGCGACCCGCCTCGCGCAGCTTGTCCATCATCCAGACCCGCGCGGGCGGCAGCGGCCGATCCAGGGGGTGGAAAACGAACTGCTCAAGGAAGTGGCCGGTCAGGTCCAGTCCCGCGCCCACGTCGCCTTCGCCCAGCCCGGCCTGCGCCCCCAGCATGAACGGCGGCAGTTTCAGCAGCTTGTCGGCATAGGGCTCGCCCGCCGCACGGCTGACGGCCCGGCCGGTGCGCGGACTGACCCAGATCAGGTCGTCGACCGACCCGCTGGCGGCGCAGCGGCTCAAGTCGAGCCCGAAACCGAGATCCTCCAGCAATCCCGCCTCGAACCGCACGAAGACCGCCGGCCACACGTCCGGCAGGGCGAAGGCGCCCATCAGGGCCTCGAACGCCAGAAATGCCCCCGGATGCGGCTCTCGCTCCGGCAATGCCCCCTGGGCCACAGCCGCGGCCGCCGCCAGTCCGGTCAGGGCCAGCGGGTCGTCGAACAGGGCGCTCGGCCCCTCCCCGACCGGCTCCAGCCGGGCGGAGCCCAGATGATCGCTCGTCCGGGCCCGATACTCCGCCACCACCCGGGCGCCCGCCTGCAGAAACGGCTTCATCTTCCGGGACGCGCCACCGGCCACATAGGCGGCGCGACGGCCGTGGTTCTCCGTCAGCAGGTCGACCACCACGCCCGTGTCGCCATGGGCGCGGGCCGACAGCACATAGGCGTCCTCGGCGAAATCCATCAGTCGGCTGAGTCGCCCCGGATTACCTCGACGACAGCGTCCGCCTTGTCATTGGGCACGGCGAGGCTGAGCACATACTGCTCGATCTTCCAGCCGTCGTCGGTCAGCCGCAGCACGCCAGAGCCGCGCGTCTCGCCATAGCTGTCGTTGGTCAGCTTCTCTTCGAACCAGGCAATGCAGCGGCACTCGATCGGCGCGATCGTGATGGTTCGCTCCGTCGCCGGATACGACCAGCCCCTCCCGCGTGAGAAGAAGGGTTCAGCGAAGGCCCGGAACTGCGGGAGCGTCCAGTGCTCGGACGCGTCCGTCCCGACGAAGCGGGCGTCCGGCGTGAACAGGGCGAAATAGGCGGGGCCGTCCGCGGCGGCGGATGCGACATTCAACCGGTCCAGCACCGCGGCCACCTCGGCTTCCGGGTTGGATGCGGGACTTTGGACGGCGAGGATGAGGGCGGCGAGTGGCGCGAGCATGTCGGCGACCCTATCCTAGGTCTCGCACCGAAGGGAGAGCGCCATGCTGACAGTCGCCGGAATCGATCACGTGGTTCTGCGTGTGAAGGACGCGGACGCGGCGATCGCCTTCTACAACGGCGTGCTGGGCTGCCCGGTCGAGAAGCATAACGAGCCGCTGGGCCTGTTTCACCTGCGCGCCGGCGACAGCCTGATCGACCTCGTGACGCTGGACGGCAAGATCGGTCTGGCCGGCGGCGCGGGCCCGGCCGTCGAGGGGCGCAACCTCGACCACGTCTGCCTGCGCCTGAAGGACTACGATCCGGACACGACCATGGCGCACCTGAGAGCGCACGGCGTGGCGTTTGAGGAGCCCGCCAGCCGGTTCGGCGCCGGCGGCGAGGCTATGTCGATCTATCTCAGGGACCCGGACGGCAACGGGATCGAACTGCGGGGCTAGTCGGCGCTCTCGGGGACCGGATAGGTCTCCGGCTTCAGCACCTTCGCCAGCGCCAGCATGTTCCGCGCCGCATTGCGCCCGACGCGGTCCGAGTAGTCGTGGCCCTGATCGGTGTCGGTGTAATCCGGCCCCGGCCCCGGTCCGAGGTGCCAATAGGTCCAGCTCTGCGCCGGAATGGTGAAGCCCATGTCGATCAGGCCCTGCGAGATGGTCGCCACAATGTGATGGGCGCCGTCCTCGTTGCCGGTGATGACGATGCCTGCGACCTTGCCGAAGGCGACAGGACGGCCGCTGTCATCGGTTTCTTCGAACCAGGCATCCATCCGCTCCAGCGCCCGCATGCAGACGCTCGACATCTGACCAAGCCACGTAGGCGTGGCGAGGACGACGATGTCGGCCGCCTTCAGCTTTTCGTCGACGGACGGCCAGTCGTCGCCCTCCCCTTCGTCGCCGGTGACGCCCGGCTTGATGTTCAGATCGACCAGACGAACCAGTTCGGTCTCGGCGCCGCCCTTCTTCAGTTCGGCGATGACGACATCGGCGAGCGCCTCTGTGTTCGACGTACCGGGCGAGGGCTTGAGGGTGCAGTTGAGGATGAGGGCTTTCATGGGTTTCCTTCCGCTTGAAAGTCCAAGTCGCCCGCCCCGACGAGGTTCCGGTTATTTTATTTAACCGAGCGGTTGACAACAGATGTCGACGGGCGCATTTAACCTCTCAGTTAGATACGAAGTCGCCCGATGCAATCCGATCCCCTCTCAGCCCAGTTCGCCGCCCTGGCCGATCCGACCCGTCGGGCCATCCTGGCGCGGCTGACCGAAGGCGAAGCCAGCGTCAACGAACTGGCCGCGCCCTTCGACATGAGCCTGCCGGCCGTGTCGAAGCATCTCAAGGTGCTGGAAAAGGCCGGCCTGATCAGCCGCGGCAAGGAGGCCCAGTGGCGCCCCGCCCGCCTTGAGCCGATGGCCATGAAGGGCATCGCCGAATGGCTCGAACACTACCGCCGCTACTGGGACAAGAGCTTCGATCGCCTGGAAGATTATCTTCGCAACGTTCAGAAAGGAAAAGACGATGGCAAACGAAACTGACAACAACCCGTGCGACACGGACGGCGCCGCCCACACCTTCGATCTGGTTCTGGAACGCGTCCTCGATGCTCCGCCCGAGAAGGTCTTCAAGGCCTATACTGACCCGGCGATCCTATCCCAGTGGTTCGCGCCAAGGCCCTGGTCCATCACCGACGCGATCGTCGAGCCCCGCCCCGGCGGACGCTTCCAGTTCGTCATGCATGGCCCGGACGGCGAGCGCTTCCCCAACACCGGCGTCTTCCTTGAGGTCGTGACGAACCGACGCCTGATCTCCACCGACGCCTTCACGCCGGATTGGAAGCCCTCGGGTCAGCCGTTCATGGTGGCCCGGATCGAGATGGAGCCCACTGGCGACGGCAAGACGAAATACACCGCCACGGCGAGCCACTGGAATGAGGAGACCATGAAGCAGCACGAGCAGATGGGCTTCCACGAAGGCTGGGGTCAGGTCGCCGACCAGCTGGCTGAGCTGCTGAAGACCCTGTGATCTCCCTGCGACCGGATCTGTCCGCCATGACCCTTGTTGAAGACATCGCCGTCCGACCGACGCTGAACATGCAGCGCACGTTCGATGCCCCGCGCGCCCTCGTCTGGCACGCGTGGAGCCGGCCGGAGGTCATGGTGCTGTGGATGGGTCCGGTCGAATGGCCGGCCGTGAGCGTCGTCAGCGACTTCCGTGTCGGCGGCGCCTGGCGCATCTGCCTGAAATCGCCGGAGACCGGCGAGGATTTGTGGCAGGGCGGCGTCTATCGCGAGATTGTCGAGCCAGAACGTCTGGCCTTCACCTTCAAATGGGAAGGCGACGCGCACGAGGACGGCCCGGCCGTCGATACGCTGGTGACCGTCGTCCTGTCCGAGACCGGCGACGGCAGGACCGTCATGGACTTCACCCATGCCGGCCTGAAGAACGAGCGCAGCCTGACCGGTCACAAACACGGCTGGACCAGCACCGCCGACCGTCTGGAAGCCTGGCTCGCCGCCAACCCCGACTGACTTCCGAACCCATCAGAGAGGAGAGGACCATGAAGATCGTGCCAAGCCTGAGTTTCCGTGGCCAGTGCCGCGAGGCGTTCGAGTTCTACGCGAAGGTGCTGGACGGCAAGATCACCGCCGCCATCCCCTATGCCGACGGCCCTCCCGGCATGCCCGTGGGCGAGCAGTACAAGGACTGGCTGATGCATTGCTGGATGGACGTGGGCGACCAGTCCATCATGGGCGCCGACATGGACGTCGACTGGGCGCCCAATATCGACAAGCCCAAGAACGGCTTCGACGTCACCCTGCACACGCCCGACAAGGCCGAGGCCGAGCGCTGGTTCAACGCGCTGGTCGACGGCGGCCGCGCCACCATGCCGTTCGCCGAGACCTTCTGGTCGCCGGGCTACGGCGGTCTGATCGACAGGTTCGGCGTGCCGTGGATGGTCAACACCGTTCCGGCCGAAGGCTGGACGCCCAAGGGCTGACGCTTCCGGGCGGCTTCGGCCGCCCCTCCCTCTCTTTTCATCAGGTATCGACAATGAAAGCCACACCTCTCGTCTGGACGGGGCGGGTGCTCAGCGCCCTGTTCGTCCTGTTCATGCTGTTCGCCTCGGTCATGCCGAAGTTCCTGATGCCCGAGATGGCGAGGGCGGCGTCTCCGGAAGGCGTGCGGGACGCGACCATCCCCCTGATCGGCGCCATCGAACTGGTCGGGACCCTGCTCTACGCCTGGCGGCGCACCGCCCTGCTCGGCGCGGTGACCATGACCGCCGTTCTGGGCGGCGCCATCGCCACCCACATGAACGCCGCCAGTCCCCTGTTCAGCCACATCCTGTTCGGCGTCTATCTGGGCCTGATCATGTGGGGCGGCCTGTGGCTGCGCGATCCGGCCCTTCGCGCGTTGTTGCCCCTGCGCAGAGCCGCCTGAAACCGCTCGGAAGGAGCCCCGTCATGCGTACGCTCAGGACCGCCACCTTCGTCTCGCTGGACGGAGTCATGCAAGCGCCCGGCGGCCCGACCGAGGACCCGCGGGACGGCTTCCGCTTCGGCGGCTGGACCTTCCCCTTCTTCGACGAGACGATCGGCTCGTTGATGCATCAGGCCATGGGCGAGGACTACGACCTGCTTCTCGGCCGCTGCACCTACGAGATCTTCTCCGCCTTCTGGCCGCATCAGGACGACGAGATCGGCCGCACGTTCAACGCCGTGAACAAGTACGTCGCCGCCGGCCCCGACACGCCGCTCGACTGGGCGCACAGTCATCGTCTCGAAGGCGATCTGGCCGAGGCGGTGCGGGCGCTGAAGGCGACCGAGGGCCGGGACCTGCTCATCCAGGGATCGAGTGAGGTCATCCACACCCTGCTGGCCGCCGATCTGATCGACCAGCTGACCGTCCTGACCTTCCCGGTGATCCTCGGCCGGGGCCGTCGGCTGTTCGATGACGGCTCGCATCCGCACCGCTGGACGCTCGAGAGCAGCGAGACCTCCGCTACCGGGGTCATCGTCGCCACATACCGTCGCGCGGGCGAGGTGCCCATCGGTTCATTCGCTGACGATAACCCGAGCGACGCTGAACTGGCCCGCCGTGAGCGCTGGGCGCGCGACTAGCTCTTCAGGCCCGTCGGGAACGGCTTGCCCATCGCCTCGGCCATCGCCTGCTGCACGATCAGGAACACCCGGTCACGCTGGTCGTAGTTGTTGGTCAGCACGATCACCGTAACATGCTCGTCCGGCTGATAGCTGACCAGATTGCGGAACCCCGCCCAGCTGCCGGTATGATAGATTTGAGGCGCGGAGAACTCCGGCACGGCGCCGGTTCCCAGATCGCTGGTGAACAGGCCGAAGCCCCAGCCTCGGGGCCGGGCGCCGGGACGCAGTCCATGATCCGCCGGCGCATGGTCTGCGATCATCTGGCCATAGCTGCGGGGCGACAGCAGCCGCCCGCCGTGCAGCGCCCGCTCCCATCGCAGCATGTCGTCGGCCGTCGAATACAGCGCGCCCGCGCCCGGGATGATCGAGACATTGGCGTTGTTGCGCTCGACCTTCGAAACGCCGCCGCCGTCGTTGTAGCCCTTGACGATGCCGTGCCCCTGCCCGTCGGCGTCGGACCCCGTGTCGTTCATGCCCAGCGGCTCGAAGAAGGTCTCGTTCAGATAGGTTTCGAGCGACAGCCCGCTGACCCGCTCGACCACGGCGGCCAGCAGGTTGAACCCGGCGTTGTTGTAGTCAGCCTTGCTGCCTGGAGGGAAACGCGGCCGGTACAGAATGGTGTCGGCCGTCAGCTCGGCCATCGTCGCGGGCGTGCCCCGACGGATGCCCCAGCCCGGGCGATCCATCAAATCGGGCAGGCCTGAGGTGTGGGACATCAGATGCGACAGCCGGATATCCGCCCAGCCTTCAGGGCAGGGCTGGATCCAGCGACAGACCGGATCGTCGATCGACAGCTTGCCGTCGTCCTGCAGCTTCAGGATCGCGGCCGCGGTGAACTGTTTGCTCAGCGAGGCCAGCCGCAGACGCGAGTTGATCTCCAGCGGCGTGCTCGCCTCGACATCGGCCATGCCATAGGCCTGACGCAGCAGGATTTCGTCACCTTTGGTCACCAGCACCGCGCCCATGAACCGGCCCTGGGCCGTCATGTCGAGCAGGGCCGCTCGAAGTTGCGGCAGGGCGGTCGGGTCCTCGCGAAGCGGCGCTTCCTGTTCCTGCGCCACCTCGTGCGCCCGGCCGGCCACGAACCAGCCGGCGGCGGAGAAGGTCGCCATCAGGGTGACCGCGGCGCCCAGCGCCATCGCAAGTCTGGGTCGTTGCATCCTAGACGTCGTAATCCAGTCCGAACTGGGCGTAGAGGGCCTTGGAGTCCTGCCACTTGGGATCGACCTTGACCGTAAGGAACAGGTGAACCTTGCGGTCCAGCAGCTCGGTCAGCTCCTCACGCGATTTCTGGCCGATCCATTTCAGCGTCTGGCCACCCTTGCCCAGCACGATCGGTCGCTGGCTCTCGCGCTCGACATAGATGGTCTGCTCGATCCGCGCCGCGCCGTCGGGCATGTCGGTGAAGGCCGTCGTCTCAACCGCCGCAGAATACGGCAACTCCTCGTGGACGCGCAGGTAGACCTTCTCACGCGTGATCTCGGCCGCCAGCACCCGCATCGGCACATCGGCCGACTGATCCTCCGGATAGAGCCATGGCCCCTCCGGCATAGCCGCGGCCAGACGTTGACCGAGGTCGTCCACCCCGTCGCCGCTCAAGGCCGAGATCATATAGACCTCGTTGTAGACGCCGCTGTCAAACAGCCGTTGGGACAGGGCCAGCAGGGTATCGCGACGCATGCCGTCGATCTTGTTGAGGGCCAGAATGACCTTCTTCTCCGCCGCTTTCAGGCTGGCGATGATGGTCTCGGTGTCCTCGGCGGAGCGGCGGTCCGCCGGCGTGCCGTCGCGACCCTCGGCGGCGATATGGGACGCCGCGTCGATCAGGTGAACCACCACATCGGCGTCGTCCGCCCCGCCCCAGGCCGAGGCGACCATCGCCCGGTCAAGTCGGCGGCGCGGGGTGAAGATGCCTGGGGTGTCGACCAGCACGATCTGCGCATCGCCATAGATAGCGATGCCCCGAACCGGAAACCGGGTCGTCTGGACCTTCTGGGTGACGATCGAGACCTTGGTCCCGGTCAGGCGATTGACCAGCGTGGACTTGCCGGCGTTGGGCGCGCCGATGATCGCGGCGAAGCCTGCGCGCTGGTTGGAGGTCTCGGTCAAGGGTCGCCTTCGGTCTGGATCGCGCGGACGATCCGCGGTCGCCGCGTGGTGGCCCCAAGCCCGTCCCGGGTCAAGTGCCGGCGCTACGCGGCGACCACTTGCGTCTGGACGGGACGCGCCGCCCGCCGCCCTGCCCGCGCCTTCTGCAGGGGCGCGCAGACCACGCGATTTCGACCTCCGCCCTTGGCCTCGTAGAGGGCTGCATCCGACGCGCCGAGCAGATCCTTCATCGCGCCCGAGGTAGACGGTATGGCCGCCACCCCGATCGAGGCTGACACCTGCGCGCCTCCCGGCTCGGTCAGGGCCGCGATGCTGGCGCGAATACCCTCGGCCTTGGCCGCCGCGTCCTCGAGCCCGCAGTTGGGCATGACGACCATCAACTCCTCGCCGCCATAGCGACAGGCCACGTCGCTGTCGCGCAGCTGCGCCGTGATCGCCGCCGCCGCATCGCGCAGGACGCTGTCGCCCTTGGCGTGGCCGTATTGGTCGTTCAGCCGCTTGAAGTGATCCAGATCGATCATCATCACCGCGACTTCCTGTCGCTCGCGCTCGGCCAGACGGACCACCCGCTCCAGCGTGTCCTCCATGTAGCGGCGATTGTAGAGGCCGGTGAGCGGGTCGCGAAGGGCCTGACTGCGCAGACGGTCCCGCAAGGCGAGGTTGGCCAAGGCCAGCGACATCGCATCCGCCAGCGCCGTCGCCAGTTGTGTCACCTCGGCCAGCCGGGCCTCGGCGTCCGGTCCTTCGGCATGGACCTGAAGCAGGCCCAGGATTTCGCCCCGCGCCGCCATCGGGATCTCCAGCGTCGAGCCCTTGCACAGGGCGTGGTCGCAGCACAGCCGGTCGGCGCCCGGATGATTCACATGTGACTTGCCGCGCTTCAGCGCCCAGCAGTCGTCGATGGTGATCGCGTCGACCAGCGCCGCCTCTTCAGACCCCCACGCCGTCGACAGCACCAGCCGGTCGCGCGAGTTGTTGAAGACGTAAAGCGCCCCGCCGAAATCCGGGATCAGCTCGGCCGCGGTCGAGCGCAACACGGCGTTGGCGTCGTTCTGGTCCGAGGCGCTTTGCAGGGTGTCGGTCATCTCGAACAGACGCATGACCTGTTCGCGGGAGGTCGTTGCGGCGACAATAGCCCTGGTCTTGGCCGCGGCTTCCCGCGACCCGCGCCGCGAGGCGACGACGAAGGCGCCGATACAGGCCGCGCCCGTGATGATCTGAAGCGTCATCACCAGAATGATGGCGAAGTCGATCCGGTGCTGCAGATTGGAATAGTCGGCATCCAGTTGTTCCAGCCGCGTGACCTGTGTCTGGACCAACCGGGTCATCAGGGGCTGGGCCTGTCGTTCGACATAGGTCTGGCGAGCCGCCGCCGTGTCGCCGAAGCTGGTCTGCGCGATCATCGCCGCCCAGGTCGTCTTCAGCGACCGCACCATCTCCATCGCCGGAACGGCTCGCCCATCCATCTGCACCGTCGCCGGGAAGTGGCCGGCCGGATGGGTGTCCAGCTTGTTCAGGGCCTGCGCATAGGCCAGCAGACTGGCCTGCTCGTCCGAGTGGATCACGGCGTTCAGAACGGCGGTGTCGGTCTCCATCAGCGCCTGCCGCGCCTTTCGCATTTCGCGCGAGGTCTCGCGCACAGCCTCGAGCTGCTGCTGCTGATGGGCGATATAGGCGAAGCCGCCGATGACGCTCGCGATCATCAGGGCGATGACGACGATGGTTACCGAGGTCCAGTTGGTCTTGCGACGACGAGGAGCAGCTTCAGTCAGGATCTGGAACATGCCGGGGAGGCCTTGTCATTGAACGCGCAGGCTTCCGCCCACGGTCCCTTATGACCGCTACCCGCCTGAGATTTGGTGAAATGACGTGGTGAACCGGGGGTAAGCGCGGTTCAGAGTGCGCCTTCGCGGGTCAGCAGCGCTGTCGCCGCCGCCTTCTCCGCATCCTGCCGCGACCGTCCCCTGCCCTGCATCGGGGCCAGTCCGGCAACCTCGGTCTCGACGGTGAAGGTCGGCGCGTGATC
This sequence comes from Brevundimonas sp. NPDC092305, assembly GCF_044755415.1. NCBI lineage: Bacteria > Pseudomonadati > Pseudomonadota > Alphaproteobacteria > Caulobacterales > Caulobacteraceae > Brevundimonas > Brevundimonas sp. NPDC092305. The sequence continues at coordinate 1,006,655 of NZ_JBIVQY010000001.1, forward strand.
CGAGCCCGTCCTCTCAACCACGCGATAGGTCGGAAGGGGTTTGCCCTGCTTCAGCGCCCATTCCTGCAACGCCGATTTGGGATTGGTCAGGGTCCTGCGCGGCGCCGCAGTCAACTCCGCCGCCCAGACCCGGTCGAACACCGCGCGGGCCGCGTCGATGCCGCCATCCAGCCAGACCGCGGCCAGCAGCGCCTCCATCGCGTCGCCCAGCACGCCTTCGCGACGCCGACCGCCCTGCTTCGCTTCGCCCGGCGACAGACGCATGGCCGGCCCTACGCCGATCGCATCGGCGACGCGGGCGCAGGCCGCCTTGTCGACCAGCCCATGCAGCCGCGCCGACATCTCGCCCTCGTCCGCATCCGGGAAATCTCGAACCAGCGTGTCTGCGACCAGCAGCCCCAGCACCCGGTCGCCCAGAAACTCGAAACGCTGGTTGTCGACGAACGGGCGCCCACGCGGGTCGCGCTCCGCCCCCTCTCCCACGCTGGCGTGCGTCAGGGCGATCTCGAGCAATGAGGGATCGCGGAAGGCGTGGCCCAGCCTGTCCTTCAGCGCCGCGACCGCTTCGGCCCGACGGTCCGTCATCAGTTCAGGACGTTGAAGAACCGGCTCAGACGCAGGTTGGCGAACCACGTCACCGGGTTCCACAGCGACGCGCCGGGCGTCCACGAGAACATGATGATCCGCGCCTTGCCGATCAGGTTCTCTTCCGGCACCAGGCCGACGCCGCCCTGCATCGGGTCGAACCGGCTGTCCAGCGAGTTGTCGCGGTTGTCGCCGATCATGAAGTAGAAGCCTTCGGGCACCTCGAACGCCTGGGTGTCATCGGCGTTATTGCCCGGACCGAAGTCCTGGATGCGGAAGGTCCGGTCGCTGTTCGGCAGGGTCTCGCTCAGCTGAATCACCGACGAGAACAGGTTGCCCAGTTCCGCCCGCGACAGCTCGATGTCCTTCGCCGGCGCGCCGTTCAGGTACAGCACGTTGTTGATCATCTGGATCCGGTCGCCCGGCAGGCCGATCAGGCGCTTGATGTAGTCGGTCTTGTTGTCGCTCGGCAGCTTGAAAACGACGATGTCGCCGCGCTTGGGCTTCTTGTCGAACAGGCGGCCCTCGAAGATCGGCGGGCTGAACGGAATCGAGTGTTTCGAATAGCCGTAGTCCCACTTGGACACGACGATGTAGTCGCCCTCATACAGGTTCGGCTCCATCGAGGCCGACGGGATGGTGAAGGGCTGGAAGAACAGGACGCGCAGGACCAGCGCGATCAGAAGCGCGAAGACAATCGTCTTCAGGATCTCGAACGTCTCGTTGGCGGCGCCGCCCTTGTCCTTGCCCGTCTTGCGGGGCTTGTCCGTCGCATAGACGGCTCCGGACTCGACAGCGGGCGCTTCGGAAGTCGGCTTGGTCTCGTCGCTCATCTAGTCAGGCGTCCCGGCGCGCGCGGCGCTCTTCGAAAGTCGGCCAGCGGTATAGCGTCATCACGGCGTCGGCAAGGCTTCGATCACGACGAAGGCCAGCGCGTAAGGGTGCTCGTCGCTGAGCGTCAGATGGATGCGCGGCTCATGTCCCGGCGGCGTCAGGCGCGCCAGATGCTCTGCGGCGTGGCCCGTCAGCTTCATCGTCGGCTGGCCTGACGGCAGGTTGGCCACCCCCATGTCGCGCCAGTAGACATCCGCCCGCATCCCGGTGCCCAGCGCCTTGGCGCAGGCCTCCTTGGCCGCGAACCGCTTGGCGTAGCTCCATGAAGCGTCAGGCTTGCGGTCCGACCGGGCTCGCTCCAGCTCGGTGAAGCAGCGATTTTTAAACCGGTCGCCAAAGCGATCCAGCGACGCCTGGATGCGCCGGATGTCGCACAGGTCCGCACCCACCCCGACGATCACGAGACAGCATCCATCGCAGCCCGCATGCGATGGATCGCCGCCGTCAGCCCGACGAACACCGCCTCCCCGATCAGGAAGTGGCCGATGTTCAGCTCGCGCACTTCCGGAATGGCAAGCATCTCCGCCGCGGTGACGTAGTCCAGTCCGTGGCCGGCATGGACCTCAAGCCCCAGATCGGCAGCGCGCGTCGCCGCCGCCTGCAGCCGCCTGAGTTCGACGAGCCGCTCATCGCCGGACAGATGGCAATACCGGCCGGTGTGAAACTCTACCACCTGCGCGCCCACGGCGTGCGCCGCGTCCACCTGTTCGACGGCCGGTTCGATGAATAGCGACACCCGGATGCCGGCGTCGGCCAGAGCGAGGGCCACCGGCGCGATCCGCGCCTCATGCCCGGCCACGGCCAGTCCGCCCTCCGTCGTCACCTCTTCCCGGCGTTCCGGCACCAGACAGGCCGCGTGCGGGCGGTGCCGCAGGGCGATGGCCAGCATTTCGTCGGTGACCGCCATTTCCAGGTTCAGCGGCTTGCCGGCCTCGGCGCACAACTCGCTCAGCGCCGCGATATCCGGATCGGTGATGTGGCGGCGATCTTCCCGCAGGTGCGCCGTGATGCCGTCAGCCCCCGCCGCCAGCGCTTCCTGTGCCGCACGAACCGGATCGGGATGCACCCCGCCCCGCGCATTCCGTACGGTCGCCACATGGTCGATGTTGACGCCAAGCCGGACGTGTCCCGCCACTTCGCGCGCTCCTACTTCGACAACCGCCGGCTGCCGGGATCCTCGACCGGCAGGGCCGCCAGATCGGCCGGCAGGGCGTCGGCGGTGTAAGCCGGCACATCCAGCGTCGCCAGCGCGACCAGCGGTACGCCGACATCCGCCCGTCCGCCCGAGCGATCCACGATACAGGCCGCCGCAACGACGTCTCCGCCCGCCGCCTTGATGGCCGCGATGCATTCGCGCGAGCTCAGGCCCGTAGTGACGATGTCCTCGACCATCACCACCTTCTGGCCGGGCTCGACGTGGAAGCCACGCCGCAGCTTGAACTCGCCGCCTTCGCGCTCGACGTACATGGACGGCACGCCGAGCCAGCGCGCGGTCTCGTAGCCGGGGATAATCCCTCCGACAGCCGGTGAAATGGCGACATCGACCTTGCCGACCGCATCCACGATCTTCACCGCCAGCGCCTTGCACAGGCGCGCACAGCGTTCCGCGTCCATGAACACCAGGTTCTTTTGCAGGAACACAGGGCTGTGCAGCCCTGACGACAGCACGAAGTGGCCTTCGCGCAGGGCGCCCGCGGCGCGGAATTCGTTGAGAACGTCTTCGGAGGTCATGCAGGCCTCATAGCGAGCGTCGCCGTGGGCGCAAAGGCCTTACCCCCGCGACCGCTCGACCGTGTCCACGGATGGATTGGCTCGCAGCGCCGCCATGATCATCGTGGCGTGCCGGGCGTCCTCGACTTCGACGTCGATGTCGACGTCGAAGAAGTCCTGCTGGCGGTGGGTCATGGCCAGATTGATGATGTTGCCGCCGGCCTCGCCGATGATCGTCGTCACCTGCCCCAGCACCCCGGGCGCGTTCTTGATCGTCGCGCGCAGCCGCGCCGCCGCCACCGCGCCCCGCTCGGCCTGCGGCGTCCACTGCAGGTCCTGCCAGACAGAGTCGTCGTCCGCGAACTCGGCCAGACGCTGGCAGTCGATGGTGTGCACCGTCAGCCCCGACTCAGGCTCCAGGATGCCGACGATGCGGTCGCCGGGCACCGGGCTGCAGCAGTGGCCGAAGTGAACGCTGACGCCGGGCGTCAAGCCTCCGCCGCGCACGAACAGCCGCCCCTGATCGTCGCCGATACGCTTGCGCTCCGGTCCGGCCTTCAGCCGCCCCTTCAGCGCCGGGAACAGCGTTTCTCCGACCTTCGCGGCCGACAGCCGGCCCCGGCCGATCGCCTCGTAAAGATCTTCGTCGTTGGCGAAGCCCAGCGTTTCCAGCACCGGCTTCAGCGTAACCTCGGCCGGCGACTTGCCCGCCCGCTCCAGCGTCTGCTCCAGCGTGGCGCGGCCCAGCTTGAGGAACTCGCCCCTCTCGGTCGTGCGGATGTGACGGCGGATCGCCGACCGCGCCCGGCCGGTAACGGTCAGGGACCGCCAGTCGACGGGGATCTCCCGCTTCGATCCCCGGATGATCTCGACCACATCTCCGTTCTGAAGTTGGGTCCGTAGAGGCTTGAGTTCACCGTTGATTTTGACGCCAACCGCCGTATCGCCCACCTCGGTATGCACCGCGTAGGCGAAGTCCAGCGGCATGCCGCCCCGCGGCAGGGTGATCAGCGCGCCCTTCGGCGTGAAGACGAACACCTGTTCGAGGTACATCTCCAGCTTGGCGTGCTCGACCCAGTCGTCGCCGCCCTCGCCGTGCTCGATCACCTGCACGAGGTGGCGCAGGTTCTGCAGCGGATCACGGTTGCCGTCCCGCGCCATGGCCTCCTCGTCGAGGCCGTAGGACTTGTTCTTGTAGGCCCAGTGCGCCGCCACCCCGTCCTCGGCCACCCGATCCATGGCCTCGGTGCGGATCTGCATCTCGATCCGAAGCCCGGACGGGCCGACAACAGTCGTGTGCAAGCTTCTGTAGTTGTTCGACTTCGGCGTCGAGATGAAGTCCTTGAACCGCTCCGGCACCATGGGCCAGGCCCGGTGGATCACGCCCAGCGCGCGGTAGCAGTCGTCCTCAGCCTCGACGATCACCCGGAAGCCATAGATATCCGACAGCGACGAGAAGCCGACCGACTTGCGCTGCAGCTTGCGCCAGATCGAGTACGGCGTCTTTTGCCGCCCCATGACGTGGGCCTTGACCCCCGCCTCGGCCAGCACCCGCTCGACCTCTCGCGACACGCCCTCGATGGCCCGCCCGTGCTCCAGCTTCAGCGCCTCCAGCCGACGCTCGATGGCCGTGCGCGCCGTCGGGTTCAGATGCTCGAACGCCAGTTCTTCCAGTTCGGACGCGATCGAATGGATGCCGATCGACCGGCCCAGCGGCGCATAGACTTCCAGCGTCTCGCGGCTGATCCGCTCGCGCTTCTCCGGCTTGACGTATTTCAGCGTCCGCATGTTGTGCAGACGGTCCGCCAGCTTCACCAACAGGACGCGCACGTCCTTGGAGATGGCCAGGATGAACTTGCGCAGGTTCTCGGCCTGCCGCGTGTGCTCGGCCTGCAGTTCCAGCCGCGACAGCTTTGTCACGCCCTCGACCAGCACGGCGATCTCTTCGCCGAACATGCCGGCGATATCGTCGCGGGTGGCCGAGGTATCCTCGACCACGTCGTGAAGCAGGGCCGTCACGATGGTCGCCGTGTCCAGCCGGTAGTCGGTCAGGATGCCCGCCACCTGGATCGGGTGGGCGAAATAGGGGTCGCCCGATGCTCGCAGCTGCGAGCCGTGCATCTTCATCGCGTAGACATAGGCCCGGTTCAGCAGGGCCTCGTCGGCGGTCGGATCATAGGCGCGGACCGCCTCGACCAGCTCGAATTGACGAAGCACCCGGGCTTTCGCCTCGGGTGCTTCCTTCACGGGCGGCGAACCGCCCGGGTCGTTCAGATTGGCAGCCTTTGGAACCGGCGCGGACTGCCGCGCCGGCAGGATGGTGATACCGTTGGCGGGTTCGGCCGTCAGTACCGGTCCTCCTGCCCGCCGTCGCGGTCGCTCTGCATCGCGCGCATCAACTCGGCCTCGGCCATATTCATGTGCTGCGGCTCCGCCAGCAGGGCGACGACTTCCGCCTCATCCTCGGCCTCGGTGCGCTCGTCGACGCGCTGCAGGGTGACGACGATCGCCTCTTCCAGCTCGGCCGGCACGACGGTGTCGTCCGCCAGTTCACGCAGGGCGACGACGGGGTTCTTGTCGTTGTCGCGGTCGATCGTCAGCGCGGCGCCATTGGCGATGCTGCGGGCGCGGTGACCGGCCAGCAGAACCAGACCAAAGCGGTTGGGCACCTTCTCGATGCAGTCTTCGACAGTGACGCGAGCCATGACAATCCTGAAATTTGGGCCTCGGGCGACGAGGGCGAGCCGCACAAAATATAGAGTTGAAGCTGATTGTGCAACGCCACATGGGCGGTATTGCGGCGCGACCGCGTGATCACCGGTTGGTCGTAACCACAACTTCCACTGTGAGGGTGTCTCCCGGCCGGGGACCGTCCTCTCCAAGTTTCAGTCTCATCAGACCCGTGCCACGTTCCGCCTCGCGTCGGCTCAGGCGTCCGGGGGTGGATTCAGCGACGACAGTGCAGTCGTCAAGCCCGCCATCAAGTTCAATTGAGCATCGAATAGTTATGCTCTCCGAGCCGTTCCAGTTGCCCCGGGGCGTGACCATCGGCGGTCGCGTGCCCTGGACAAATTGCACGGTCTGATCTGCCGCATCCCAGTTCCGGGGTGAAGCAGGCTCCTGAACCGGGCCTGACAGGATCGCGAGAAACACTCCTGAAGCGATCAAGTCATCCTCCACATCTCGCAGCATCAAGGCCAATCGTCGCGACAAAGGTCAGCGCCTCCGCCCGCTCCCCGCTCACCGGGTGCCGCCACTCCGGCGCGATCTCCGCCAGAGGCCCCATCACAAACAGCCGGTCCGCCGCGCGCGGGTGCGGCAGGATCAATCCGTCCAGATCCCCGACCTCGCGGCCATAGGCGATCAGGTCCAGATCCAGCGTCCGCGGCGCGTTCAGTGCGCCCCTCTGACGTCCGAACGCCTCTTCGATCCGACCCAGCGCGGCCATCAACTCATGCGGCCCATGCTCCGTCCTGACCAGGACGACGCCATTCAGGAAAGGCGGGTCGGTCGGGTCAGGCCATGCCGCCGACCGCCACCATGACGAGCGCGCCACCACATCGATCCCCTCGCACCGGAACCGGGCCAAGGCCGCCTCCAGCGCCTCCCTGCAATCCTTCCAGGCCCCCTTGTCATTGCAGCCCAGCGCGACGATGACGGCGGTGTCCAGATCAGCGGCCGCATCCATTTCGACCGGTCCGCGGACATCCATATTCGCAGGGCTGATTTCCATGACCTTCCATCCGTCCGACCGCATCGCCCTGTTCATCGACGGGGCCAATCTCTACTCGGCGGCCAAGGCGCTGAACGCGGACCTCGACTTCAAAAAGCTGGTCGAGAAATACCGCGCCGAAGGCCGTCTGGTTCGCGCGTACTATTACACGGCGGTCGTCGAGGGCGAAGAGTTCTCTCCGATCAAGCCTCTGGTCGACTGGCTCGACTACAACGGCTTCACCGTGGTGACTAAGGCGGCCAAGCGGTTCACCGACGCCCAGGGCCACAGCCGGACCAAGGGCAATATGGACATCGAGATCGCGGTCGACATGCTGGAGCTCACTCCGCACCTCGACCACGTCGTCCTGTTCAGCGGCGACGGCGACTTCCGCAGGCTGGTTCAGGCGGTGCAGTCAAAGGGTGTGCGCGTCACGGTCGTGTCGACGGTTAAAAGCCAGCCGCCCCAGATTGCGGATGAGCTTCGTCGTCAGGCGGACGCGTTTGTCGATCTGAACGACCTGCTTCCGGAGGTTGGGCGTCCAAGGGCGTGAGTTGCCTGCCGCTATCTCAAGGCCGTCATCCTCGGGCCTCGCGAGCGAGGAACCGAGGACCCAGCAGCGAATCTCTTGCCGCATGCGTTTTCGCCCCAGCCTGCTGGATCCTCGGTTCTCCGCTGCGCGGAGCCCGAGGATGACGGAAGGTTGAGACAGCCCTACCCCCGCTCCTTCATCAGCCGCGCCTTGTCCCGCTGCCAGTCGCGGTCCGCGCTGGCCTGACGCTTGTCGTGCAACTTCTTGCCCTTTGCCAACGCGATCTCGAGTTTCGCCTTGCCCGCCTCGTTCAGATACAGCCGCACAGGGATGATGGTCTGGCCGTCCCGCTGGACCGCGCCGATGAACTTGTCGATCTGCTTGCGATGCAGCAGCAGCTTCCGGTGACGGCGGGGCTCGTGGTTGAAGCGGTTGGCCTGCTTGTACGGCGGGATGTCGGCGTTCACGAGGACGATCTCGCGGCCCTCCACCGCCGCATACGACTCCGCGATATTGGCCCGGCCGTCGCGCAGCGCCTTGATCTCGGTGCCCAGCAGGGCGATTCCGGCTTCGGTGTAGTCCTCAAGGAAGTAGTCGAACTTCGCCCGCCGGTTCTCGGCGAGAATTTTCATCTTCGGTTTCTCGGACGCCATGCGCGTCTCCTACACGCTCCGCCGCCCGTCGCGAAGCCGGTCGCTCCGCCGACGACCGATTCTGGCGTACCTGTCAGCTATGCTGGCGCAATGATCGTCCACCCTGAACCGCCGCCGACTTGGCTCACCCATCCGGACGATCCGGACGGATCGGACGCTTCGGACGGTGTTTTCGCGGTCCGGCCCGGCCGGAGGATTTCAGAGACCGGCGTCCGCCATCGCCCGATCGATGGCTGGTTTCACCGCGTCAGAACAGGACACGAGCGGCAGCCGCAACTCCTCGGTGCACAGTTGAAGACGCGACAGGGCGTACTTCGCGGGGGCCGGCGAGGCGTCGAGGAACAGGCCCCTGTGCAGTCCGATCAGGCGGTCCTGCCAGTCGCGCGCTGTGGCGTAGTCGCCGGCCTCCGCCGCCCGATGCAGGGCGACCATCTGCTCCGGCGCGACGTTCGACGTGACCGAGATGACCCCGACCCCGCCATGGGCATGATAGCCAAGATAGCTGGGGTCATCGCCCGAGATCAGGTCGAACTGCTCACCGACGATATTGGCCCGCATCCAGCTGACCCGGCCCAGATCGCCGGTCGCATCCTTGATGCCCACGATGTTCGGATGTCCGGCCAGCGCGGCGACCGTCTCATTGGCCAGATCCACGCCCGTGCGCCCCGGCACATTGTACAGCAGGATCGGCAGCTGGACGGCTTCGGCGATCGCCTCGAAATGCGCCTTCAGCCCCGCCTGACCCGGTCGGTTGTAGTAGGGTGTGACCACCAGCGCGCCGTCCGCGCCCACGGTCTTGGCGTGCCGGACCAGCTCGATCGCCTTTTCTGTGGACGAAGATCCCGCCCCCGCGATCACCCGCGCCCGTCCGCCCGCGACCGATACGCACAGTTCGACCACGCGCTTGTGCTCGTCCGGGCTCAGCGAGGCGCTCTCTCCGGTCGTGCCCATGGGGACCACGCCGTGCACGCCGGCCGCGATTTGGCGCTCGAGTAATTTGACGAACGCAGTTTCGTCCAACTTTCCGTCACGAAGTGGTGTGATCAGGGCGGTGATCACGCCCTTGAACAAGGGGGCGGTCATGGGGACGATGGTCCTGAAATCGAAGACAGAGTCGCGGGCAAGAACGCCTGCGGCGAAGCTGCCGACGTTAGGTTGCCGGTCCGTCGTCCGCAACCGTCAAGCATGAGAACAGGGATCGCCACAGGCATGATCGCAACCAGCCTCGCTGCGGCATTGGCCGTCGTCACCGCCCAGCCGGAAGCCGCCGCGCCCCAGGCCACGCCCTACACGTCCGTCGCCCCGGCCAGCACGCAGGCGCGCGTGCTCAGTGATTCCGACACCGCCAACTTCCGTCAGGGTCTGGCCGCCGCCCGCGCCCGCGACGTCATCGGCGCCCGCAACGCCATCGCCCGCACCTCCGACCCCGCCGCCCGCAAGCTGATCGAATGGGCCCTGATCGACACCTCCGCCGCCCAACTGCCGTACAGCGATTTGGAAACCGCCCGCACCGCCCTTGCTGACTGGCCCCGCGCAGGCAGCCGGAACGAGGCGACCGAGCGTGCGCTCGACAACGCAAACCTCGGCCCTGACGCCGCGATCCAGATGTTCTCGGGCGCCGCGCCCACGACGGTCCAGGGCGCCATCGCTCTCGCCTCGGCGCTGGAGCAGCGCGGCCGTCAGGACGAGGCCCGCAGCCTGATCACCACCTGGTGGCGCACCCGCTCGTTCGATCAGGCCTACCAGAGCCGCATCCTGACCCGCTGGGGCGGGTGGCTGAATCAGGACGACCACGACACCCGCCTGAACATGCTGCTGCTCGGGCCGCATGGGCCGGCTACGCGCGCGATGATCGAGATGGCTTCGCCCGAGCGCCGGACGGTGGCGGACGCCGTGCTGGCCCTCCGCTCCGCCTATGCGCCTGACGCCACAGTCGCCTCCCTTACGCCGTCGCAGGCGCGCGATCCCGCCGTCGCCTTCGAGCGCGTGCGCATCCTGCGTTCCCAGAACCGCCAGTCCGAGGCGTGGAGCCTGCTGTCCGCCCTCCCCGCCGCCCCCACCTCGACCGAGGCGCAGGCCACCCTTTGGACCGAGCGCCGGAACTACTTCCTCGACGCCCTGCGCCTGAACAACTGGCAAGCCGCTTATGACGCCATGAACGGCCACGGCTTCCCCTCGGGCGACCGCATGGTCGACGCCGAGTTCTTCGCCGGCTGGGTCGCGCTGGTGAAGCTGAACGACCCCGCCCGTGCCGCGCGCCACTTCGAGACTCTGCGTCAGGCGTCCTCGACCCCCATCACCCAGGGCCGCGCCCTGTACTGGCTGGGCCGGTCCGCCGAGGCGCAGGGCAACACCCCGCAGGCCGTGGAGTTCTATCGAGCCGGCGCGCGTCACATCCAGACCTTCTACGGCCAGCTCGCGGCGGAGAAGGCGGGTCAGACGACCATCACCCTGCCCGCCGATCCGACCGTCACCGACAGGAACCGCCGCGATTTCGAATCCAACGAAGTGGTCCGGGCCCTGCGTATCCTCGGCGAGACCGGCGAGACCAGCCTGTTCCGGGTCTTCGCCTACCAGCTGGACGATGATCTTCCGGACGCGACCGATCTGGCCCAACTGATGGATCTGTCGCGCGCCTATGGCGAAGGCTTCACCGCCATGATGGTCGGCCGAGCCGCCAGCCAGCGCGGCTACCTGATGCCCGAGCGCCAGTACCCCGTCCGCATGCCGCCGCAGGTCGCGGGCGCCGCGCCGATCGAGTTCACCCTGGCCATCACCCGTCAGGAATCCAGCTTCGATCCCCGCGCCCGCAGCCATGCCGATGCACGGGGCATGATGCAGTTCCTGCCCGCCACCGCGTCCGGCGTCGCGCGCCGTCTGGGCATGTCCTACTCGGCCGAACGCCTGTGGGAGCCCGGCTACAATATGACGCTGGGCAGCTACCACCTCGGCGAGCTGATGAACAACTTCGGCGGCTCGATGCTGCTTGCTACGGTCGGCTACAACGCCGGCCCGGCCCGCCCGCCGCAATGGGTGGCCCGCTGCGGCGACCCGCGCGCCGGGACCGTCGATCCGGCGGACTTTATCGAGTGCGCGCCGTTCACCGAGACCCGCAACTACATGATGCGGGTCATGGAAAACATGCAGATCTACAAGGCCAGGCTGAACGGCGGGACCGGCTCGCTGACCCTGTCACAGGACCTTCGCCGCGGTACGCCGAGAGGGCCACAGGCCTATCAGGCCTCGGCCGGAGAGCCCACCCTGACCGAGCCGTCTGCCGAACCGTCCGAGTAACGCCGGGTCGCCAGTAGTTGCCCCTCCGGGCCTTCGATCCATGTGGCGTTGAGGCCGAAGACCTGCTGCAGGACTTCCGGAGTCAGGGCTGCCAATGGCGGGGCGTCGGCAACGAGCCTGCCGCCATCAAGGACAATCACCCTGTCGGCGTTCCGCGCCGCCAACGGCAGGTCGTGCAGACTGACCAGAACCGCCTGCCCCGCCGTCGCGCGGGCCTTCAAAAGGTCAAGCACCATCAACTGGGCGTCTGGATCCAGCCCGGCGATCGGCTCGTCGACCACAAGGCTTCGCGCCCCGGTCGCGAGAAGGCGGGCCAGCAGCACTCTCGCCCTCTCGCCCCCTGACATCTCGCCCACGCCGCGATCCGCCAGATGCCCGGCTTCGACATCCTCGAGCGCCTGCCTCGCCCGCGCCAAAGCCAGATCAGCCGTCAGGAACGGGGCGCCCAACGCCGCGACCTCGATAGCCGGCAGGTTCCACGCGATGCGCCGTTCCTGCGGCAGGTAGCCGATCCGATCAGCCCGCTCGCGAGGGGACCAGCCTGCCGCCACGCGCCCGTCGACCCGCACCTCTCCGGCGACCAGAGGCATCAGCCCCGCCAGCACCCGGATCAGGCTCGACTTGCCCGCTCCGTTCGGGCCGACCACAGCGACCAGTTCGCCGGGTTCGACGGACAGGTTCACACCGTCCAACACCGTGCGGTCGCCCAGTCGGGCGGTTGCGCCCTTGAGTTCCAGAGCGGTCACAGCCGCCACTCCCGCGCCGCCCGCCACGCAATCAGCGCGAACAGCGGCGCGCCGACCAGCGCGGTGAACACCCCCAGCTTCAGCTCCTGATCCGTAGGCGTCAGGCGGGCCAGAAGGTCCGCCGCAACCAGCATCAGCCCGCCGGTCAAGGCTGAAGGCAGCAATATCCGTCCCGGATCGCCCCGAACCGCCGCCCGCACCAGATGGGGCGCCGCCAGGCCCACAAAGCCGATCACCCCCGCCACCGCAACCGCAGCCCCTGTCGCGAGCGCAGCCGTCAGCAGGGCCAGCAGCCGCAATCTCGCCATCGGCAAGCCAGAGGTCCGCGCCGTCTCTTCGCCAAGGCTCAGCATCCGCAGGCCGGGCGCGGCAGCTGCGGCGAGGCCGCCAGCGATCAGGGTCGCGGGTAAAACCCACGCCACATCGATCCAGCTACGGTTCTGAACCGAGCCCAGCAGCCAGCTCATCACCTCGGCCGTCGCGATTGGTGACGGCGACAGGTTGAAGATCAGCGCCGTCAGCGATCCGGCGAAACTCGACAGCGCCACACCAAAGAGGATCAACGCCTCGGGCGAGCGCACCCGCATCGAAAACAGGATCAGCAGACCGCCCGCCAGCGCCGCCCCGACAAGCGCGGCGACTTCGACAGCCCCGGGAATGGCGGCGAGGCCCAGCACGATCGCCAAGGCAGCCCCCAGAGCCGCCACCGCGGACACCCCGAGCACGCCCGGGTCCGCCAACGGATTGCGCAGCAGTCCCTGCATCACCGCGCCCGCCAGCCCCAACGCCGCCCCGACGGTCAGCGCAGTGGCGACCCTTGGCGCGCGAACCGCCCACAGGACCTCCCCCGGTCCTGAGCCCGGATCCTGAAACGCCTGAGCGATCTGGCCGGCAGCCATGCCGGTCTCACCCAACAGAACACCTGCGACGACCGCAAGCCCGATCAGGATCAGCAGTCCGGGGACAAGTCTCGAAGAGCCCGTCATTTGCCGTGTCCGATCATCGCCGCTGCGTCCGCCGCAAACCATGCCGGGCAAGTCAGCGCCGCCGCCGGCAAACGCGCCGCGACCCGTCCTTCGGCAGCCTTCCTCACCACAGGGTGCCGCCCCGGCCCGCGCCAGTCTGCCCGGGGCTGATCAAAGAAGGCAAGGATGAAGCGCGCGGGCGGAAACAGCGCAATCCGCTCGACGCTGACCGGGTTGAAGCCCGGATCCCGCGCTGCATTCCGGAAGCCTCCGGCCAGCAGGATTGCATCAATCAGGGTGCCCGGGCCGGCGGTGAAGCCTCCCGGCGTCAGATACTGCGCCATCCGGTTCGGTTGGGTCGCAGACGCGGCGGTCGCAAGCCTAGCGTCCATGCGAGCGATCAAAGCCTCGCCCCGGTCCGGCCGGTTCAGGCCCGCGGAGACGATGCGGATATTGGCGCGGATGCCGTCGAAGTCGCTCGCGTCGTTGATGGTCAGGACCCTGACCCCGTCTCGCTCCAGCCGGGCCAGCAATCTTGCGTCGCCGCCCCAGTATCGAACCACGACATCCGGCTTTATCGCCACGGCGACCTCAAGGGTCGGTCGCACGCGTAATCGACCCGCCGCCGCGTTTCTCAACCACGCGTCCGGATCATCGGCGCGAGGCGACAGCGCAAGGTCGGCGTCCGGCGCGAGAGCAAGCGCGTACTGATCCGCACATTGGTCCAGCGCCATAACTTTCAAGGGGCGCGCCTCGACGGACGCCGCGACCAGCGATCCGGTCAGGGCGGCGAGCGCGCAGAGATAGGCTCTCACGGCTTCAGCAGGCCTGAGAACAACCCGTCGACAAGGGTTCTGACCAGTTCATCCCGCTCGACCCAGTCGAAATAGGGCTTGGTGATCATCAGCGAGACGACGCCGTGTGCGCCGGCCCACATCGCCTGTGCGGCGGGTTTCGACGGGGCTCTCAAGCGCCCGGCCGCCGCCAGATCCTCGACCACCTGTTCGAACGACCGGTACAGATCCTGACCCAGTTCCCGCGCGGGCTGCTCCAGGCCCGCCTGCATCTCCAGCGGCCGGGTCATATACGCCAGCCGATAGGCATTCGGATTCTGGAAGCCGAATGCGACATAGCGCTCCAGCATGAGCCGCAGACGGGCCTCCGGATCGGAGGCTTCAGCGAGAACGGCGGCGTTGGCCGCCATCAAGGACTCAAAAGCGCCCCGGCAGATCTCGCGCAGGATTTCGCCCTTGTCCGCGAAGTGCATGTAGAGCGCCGTCGAGGAGAGGCCGACTTCCTGGGCGATCTTGCGGATCGTCGCGCCTTCATAGCCGTGCTCGACGAAGATGCGCTCGGCAGCCGCGAGGATTTCGGCCCGCCGCGCGTGACCTTCACCCTTGGGCTTTCGCTGTGATCGGGAAGTCAGCGTGGCGGCTGTCAAACTGCGGCTCCGGGAACTTCGGCCCTGAATAGCGACAAACCATCGCATTCGCCAATCGACACAGCCCAGACTTGCATTCCATACAACCTGATGCTTAACGCTCAACTCAGGGATAGGTGGGGACATATCCGTGGGTGGCGTAACCTTGTACCAGACCGAGGCTCTGCCTCTGAGTCTCAGCGCGCGCTGGCGCGGTCTTTCGACCTTCCAGTTCCTTGCGATCCTGATCTTGTCGACGGGTGTGATGAGCGGTGTCGCGTTCGCCCCTCACCTGCTCGCTTCCCTGACGATGTGGGTTGCGGCGGGAATGTTCGGGGCCGCATCAGCTGTCCGCCTGATCCTAATCTGGATGACCCGCAGGCGGCCCGTCTCACCGCCCTCCCCATCGAACTGGCCTCCCTATACGATCGTCTGTGCGCTTCACGACGAGCCTCACGTCGTCGGCCAGTTGATCCGGGGACTGGCCCGCATCGACTATCCCGTCGATCGGCTTCAGGGTCTGATCGTGCTGGAGCAGCACGACACCGCCACTCGCGACGCGGCCTTGACCACGTCTCTTCCAGATTGGCTGCGCATCCTCATCGTTCCGCCCGGCAGTCCCCAGACCAAGCCTCGCGCGCTCAATGAGGCCCTGAAGCAGGCGACGGGCGAGTACATGACCATCTATGATGCGGAGGATATTCCAGACCCCGGCCAGCTTCGCGAAGCCGCTTCCCGTTTCGCGTCGGACCTCGATGGCCGGACCGGCTGTCTGCAGGCCCCGTTGCGTATCCGACGCCGCCACGCCGCCCTTGATCCGACGCCCTTCGTGGACCGCCAGTTCGCAGCCGAGTACGCCGCGTTGTTCGAGGTGGTCCTGCCGGGGCTCGCCGTGTTCGGTTTTCCCTTCCCTCTTGGCGGAACGAGCAATCACTTCCGGGTCGACGCCCTGCGACGCCTCGGAGCGTGGGATGCGCACAACGTAACCGAGGACGCGGATCTGGGCTTTCGTCTGTGGCGCGCCGGCTATCGGCTCGGCGTCCTGTCGAAGCCGACATGGGAGACGCCGCCCGGCCCGGTCTCGCACTGGCTGCCCCAGCGCACCCGCTGGCTGAAGGGATATATGCAGACCTTCGGCGTTCATACGCGCCGGCCATGGGAACTGGGCTGGCGTGGTGGAGCCGCCTTCCTGCTCACGGTCGGGGCGGGTCTGGTCTCGGCGGCCTGCCACGGACCCTCCCTGCTGTGGGTGGCGGCCGCGCTGATGCTGGCGGCGGCGTCGGCGACATCGCCAGCCCTCCCGGCGCTGGGTCTTCTCATTCTGGGCGCCGGAGTCCTCGTCGCCTGGCTGACCTGTGCGGTCGGATCCCGGCGCGCCGGCCTTGCCTATGGTCTCCGGGAGATGGCGGAAGCGCCGCTCTACTGGTCCATGCTCAGTATCGCCTTCGCCCATGCGGCGTGGCGGCTGCTGGTCCAGCCGTTCGCCTGGGACAAGACCCCACATCGGGCTGATACGGCGGACGGCCACCCGGATGTGCTGGAAACGATGCTGGACGCGAGGCCGCCGGGCGTCCTATCAGCCGGACATGTCGCCGCGCCTGAACCCGTCGTCTGAGAGCCTGATCACCCGGGCGTGGTCTGACTACGCCCTGCTGGACTCCGGTCATAGCCGCAAGCTGGAGCGGTATGGCCCCTTTACTGTGGTCAGGCCCGAGCCGCAGTGCATGTGGGCGCCCCGCGATCCGGCCGCCTTTGATCTGGCCGACGCCGTCTTCGACCCGACCGACGAGGACGAAGCCGGCCGTTGGCGATTCCGCGACAAGCCGGTAGAGACCTTTCCGCTGGCGTGGCGCGATGTGCGCTTTACCGGTCGCTTCACCCCCTTCCGCCACCTCGCCTTCTTCCCCGAGCAGGCGGCGAACTGGGAATGGCTGGATGCCCGCGTGCGCACCCTTGAGCGCCCGCGTATCCTGAACCTGTTCGGCTACACCGGCGTCGCCAGCCTGGCGTGCGCGGCTGCGGGCGCCGAGGTCACCCATGTCGACGCATCGAAGAAGTCGGTCGCCTGGGCCCGTGAGAATGCGGAGATGTCGGGGCTGGCCGACCGCCCGATCCGCTGGATCGTGGACGACGCCCGCAAGTATGTGGCGCGCGAGGTTCGACGCGGCTCGAAGTACCACGGCATTATCCTCGACCCGCCAAAG
Source organism: Brevundimonas sp. NPDC092305 (assembly GCF_044755415.1). Lineage (NCBI taxonomy): Bacteria > Pseudomonadati > Pseudomonadota > Alphaproteobacteria > Caulobacterales > Caulobacteraceae > Brevundimonas > Brevundimonas sp. NPDC092305. The sequence goes on from NZ_JBIVQY010000001.1 coordinate 1,023,370, forward strand.
TATGGTCGCGGGCCGACTGGCGAGGTCTGGCGGTTGTTCGAGGACCTGCCCGGGCTTCTTGCCGACTGCGCGGCCCTGCTGGGCGATGACGCGTCGTTCTTGCTGGTCAACGGATACGCGGCGCGCATCTCCGGCCTGTCGCTGGCCCATTTGACGGCGGAGGCGACGGCGACGCGGGGCGGCGTGATCGACTGGGGCGAACTGGCCCTGTCGGAGGACGGTCCCGACGCCCGCGCCATCGGCCTCAGCTTCTACGCGCGATGGTCGGCATGACGGACCGGCTGATCACCTCCCTGACTAACGACACGGTCAAGGCCGTGCGGGCCCTGCATATGCGCAAGGAGCGCGAGACGAGCGGCTGTTTCCTCGCCGAGGGGCTGAAGTTCATCGGCGAGGCGCTGGATCAGGGCCGGACGCCGAAACTGCTGATGGTCGGCGAGGAGGCTCGTCCGCACCCGCTGCTGGACCGCGCCCGGACCGAAACCCGCGCCGCGGGGGGCGAGGTGGTCGTGGTCACCCACGCCATCCTCGAGAAGATCAGCCGGCGGGATAACCCGCAGACGGTTCTGGGCGTATTCGAGCAGACCTATACGACGCTGTCCTCTATCCAGCCCGCAACGGCGCCTTGCTGGATAGCGCTGGAGCAGGTGCGGGACCCGGGCAACCTCGGCACCATCATCCGCACGGCAGACGCCGCGGGTTGCGGGGGCGTGATCCTGATCGGGGACTGCACCGATCCCTATTCGGTCGAGGCGGTCAGGGCGACTATGGGCTCGGTCTTCGCGGTCGCTATCGCCCGCGCGACGCCGGCCGAGTTCCTCGCGTGGCGTCAGAACTGGCCCGGCAGCGTGGTCGGCACCCGGCTGGACGCGACCCACGGTTATCGGGACGCCGCCTACCAGCACCCGACGCTGGTTCTGATGGGCAACGAGCAGGCCGGCCTGACCGACGAACTGGCGGCCGCCTGCGACGTCAACGTCAAGATCCCGATGCGCGGCCGGGCCGACAGTCTGAACCTCGCCATCGCCACCGGCGTGATGGCCTATGCGGTGACGGACGCGGCCTAGAAGCTGCGCCCATCGACCCGTGTGGCATTCCAGCTCCAGGGTTCGATGTCGGTCAGGGTGCGGACGTTGATCGCCACCTTTGGGTTGCCGTCGGGTCCGTCTGCGCGGGCGAAGGTCTGGACGCCGCAGGTGTTGCAGAAGCGGTGGCGGATCTTGTGCCTGTTGAACAGATATTCGGTCTGCGGACCCTCGGCGGTCAGACGGAAGGCCTCGGGCTCGACGAAGCCGAGGACGAAGCCCTTGCGGTAGCAGTGCGAGCAGTTGCACTCGATCAGGCCGTCCAGCGCCATGTCGACCTCATAGGCCACGGCCCCGCAGGCGCAGGATCCGCTGTGCGTCGTCACTTCTCCCATCATGCATCCTCCAGCATCACGACCCCGGGGGCCGACTTCAGGGCGCCGCGAAGGGCGCCGTCCAGACGGTAGCGGCCGGGCAGCCGGATCTCGACCTCCCGCCGTCCTTCCAGCGAGGCCAGCAGCGAGACCTCGCCGCCCTTGCCGTTGGCCTTGGCCCGTTCCAGCCGCGAGCGCAGGGCCTCGGCGTCGGCGGTGCGGCCGGACACATGGATGCGCAGGCCCATGCCGCCGTCGTCGATGATGGCGTCTAGACGGGTCGCGTCGTCGCCGAAGAAGCGCACCTCGCCATCGGCCGACTTGGCGCGCACCCGCACCATGACCGAGGCGCCGGTCTCCAGCACCTCGCGGCATTTGCGAAGCTGTTCCGGCGGGAACAGGCATTCGAACTCGCCCGTAGGATCGGAGAAGGTGACGAAGGCGAACTTCTCACCGGTGCGCTGGCTGGCGCGCTCCTGACGGCGGCGGACGACCCCGGCCATCATGAAAGCCTCGTGGCCGCTTTCAGCCAGAGCGGTGGCTTCGGCGACGAAGGTCACCCGCTTGCGCTTTAGCGCGGGGGCCATGTCTTCCAGAGGGTGGCCGGAGAGATAGAAGCCGACGGCGGCCAGTTCCTGATCCAGCTTCTCCGGCCCGACCCATGGCTCGACCGGGGACAGGCGGGGACGGCCGGCCGCGACCTGATCGCCGCCGAACAGGCTGACCTGCGAGGAGGCGCGCTCGGCGGCCACACTCTGGCAATAGGCCATCAGCTTGTCCGCCTGCTCGACCAGCTGACGGCGGTTGTTGTGGAAGCTGTCGAAGGCGCCGGCGCGGGCGAGGTTCTCGAGCGCGCGTTTGTTGACGAACTTCGGATCGACCCGCTCGAGGAAGTCGAAGATGTCGGTGAAGCGACCGCCGGTCTCGCGCACCTCGACCAGATGCTTCATCGCCTCCAGCCCGACGTTGCGGATGGCGCCCAGCGCATAAAGCACCGCCCCCTGCCCCTCACTCCATTCGACGTCGAAGTCGGCCGCGGACCGGTTCACGTCCGGGGCCTTCACCGGAACTTCGAAGCGACGACAATCCTGGTAGAAAACAGCCAGCTTGTCGGTGTTGCTGAGATCCAGAGACATGGACGCGGCCATGAACTCGACCGGATGGTTGGCCTTCAGCCAGCCCGTCTGGAAGCTGATTAGGGCATAGGCGGCGGCGTGGGACTTGTTGAATCCGTAGCCGGCGAACTTGGCCACCAGATCGAAGATGCCGCCCGACTGCTGTTCCGACACGCCCTTCTCGGACGCCCCCGCGATGAAGCGGGCGCGCTGGAAGTCCATCTCTTCCTTCTTCTTCTTGCCCATGGCGCGGCGAAGCAAATCTGCTTCTCCGAGCGAATAGCCGGCCAGGATCTGGGCGATCTTCATCACCTGTTCCTGGTAGATGATGACGCCGTAGGTCTCGGACAGGGTCTCCTTCAGGGTGTCGTGCAGGTAGTCGACCTCGGCCCGGCCGAACTTGCGGTCGATGTAGGTGTCGATCATCTCCATCGGCCCCGGCCGGTAGAGGGAGATCAGGGCGGTGATCTCCTCGATGGAGCCGCAGCGCATCTTGCGCAGGGTGTCGCGCATGCCCTGGGATTCCAGCTGGAACACCCCGACGGTCTGGCCCGACGCCATCAGCTCATAGGTCGGCGTGTCGTCGAGCGGCAGCTGGTTCCACACCGGGGCGGCCCCTCGCCGCGACAGATAGCCGTGAGCGCGATCCAGCACGGTCAGGGTCTTCAGGCCGAGGAAGTCGAACTTCACCAGCCCCGCCGGTTCGACCCACTTCATGTTGAACTGGGTGGCCGGGATATCGGAGCGCGGGTCCTGATACAGGGGCACCAGCTCGGTCAGGGGACGGTCGCCGATGACGATGCCGGCGGCGTGCGTCGAGGCGTTGCGGTAGAGGCCCTCAAGCTCCAGCGCCGTGGCCAGCAGGGTCTCGACCGACTTCTCGGAGTCGCGCGCCTCTCTCAGGCGGGGTTCGAGGTCGATCGCCTGCGCGAGGGTGACGGGATTGGCGGGGTTGGCCGGGACCATCTTGGCCAGACGGTCGACCTGCCCCAGCGGCATCTGCAGCACCCGGCCGACGTCGCGCAGCACGGCGCGGGCCTGCAGGGTTCCGAAGGTGATGATCTGGGCTACCCGATCCTTGCCGTAGTGCTCCTGCACATAGGTGATGACCTCTTCCCGACGCTCCTGACAGAAGTCGATGTCGAAGTCGGGCATGGAGACCCGCTCGGGGTTCAGGAACCGCTCGAACAGCAGGCCGAACCGCAGGGGGTCGAGGTCGGTGATGGTCAGGGCCCAGGCGACCAGCGAGCCGGCGCCCGAGCCCCGGCCGGGGCCGACCGGGATGCTGTGCGACTTGGCCCATTTGATGAAGTCCGACACGATCAGGAAGTAGCCGGGGAACCCCATCTGGGTGATGATCCCGACCTCCCATTCGAGGCGCTTCCAGTACTCGTCTTCCGGCGCAGCGGGCGTGACTTCCTGCAGGCGGACCTTTAGGCCCTCTCGCGCCTGATGCGCCAGTTCGTCAGGCTCGGAGCGGCCGGCGCCGGTGTCGAAGCGGGGCAGGATCGGCGCGCGGGTGGTGACGAGGAAGGCGCAGCGGCGGGCGATGTCGATGGTGCTGTCGCAGGCTTCCGGCAGGTCGGCGAAAAGCTCGCGCATGGCGGCGGCGGGCTTGAACCAGTGCTGGTCAGTGATGCGACGCCGGTCTTCCTGACCGGTGAAGGCGCCGTCGGCGATGCACAGCAGGGCGTCGTGGCTCTTCGCCTGCGCGGCCTTGGCGTAGTGCACGTCGTTGGTGGCGACCAGCGGGATGTCGCTCTCATAGGCCCAGGCGACCAGCCCCCGTTCGGCCTTGCCCTCGGTCGGCAGGCCATGGCGCTGCAGCTCGACGTACATGCGGTCGCCGAAGGTGGCCTGCATCTCGTTCAGGGCCGCATTGGCCTCGAACGTCTTGCCCTGCACGAACAGGGGGTCAACGGGGCCGTCGGGGCCGCCGGTCAGGAGCAGCAGGCCGTCGGAGTGTTCGACCACCTTGTTCCAGGGCACGCTGGGCTCGTCCATGGCTCCGGCGTCGAGGTAGGCCGATGACGACAGGGTGCACAGGTTCAGCCAGCCGGCCTCGCTCTGCGCGATCAGGACGACGGTCGGGACCTTGGCCCAGCGATCGGAGATCTGGCCGCCAATGCCGGTGACCGGCAGGGCGCAGGCGATGATGGGCTGAACCCCCGCCCCGCGCGCGGCCTCGCTGAACTCCAGCGCGCCGAACAGGTTGGCCCGGTCGGCGACCCCGACCGCCGGCATGCCCGCATCCGCCGCCAGCACCGGAACCTTGCCCGCCTTGATCGCGCCTTCCAGCAGCGAATAGGCCGAGCGCACACGCAGATGGATGAAGCCCGTCTGTTCCCCGCCGTCCGCCACCGTCACCGCTCCGCTCATCCTCGCCATGACGAGGACCTTCCGCGAGAGCCTATCACCCGCCACCGAGTCGAGGGCCACCCGGCAGCGGCGCCTTCATGAACAAGAGACGGAAACAGCGGTGGACAAGTTTCCGGACTCCGAAAAACACAGTCCGAAGCGTCCGATGCGTCCGATGCGTCCGGATGGTCCGCCCGGGGTCGCATCAGCCACTAGCCGATCGGAGCCAGCAGAGCCGCCTGCCAAACCATCACGACAAAGCCGCCGCAGACCGCCAGCGACAACAGATCCCGAGCCACGCGCACCATTTGACGCTCCTGTTCGAATGTTCTTGTCCTGTTCTATGTTCTCGTCCTGTTCTCGTCAATAGGCCTGCGCTTGAAACCCGCTTCGCCAGCGCCACGTATCTGGATCATGACCCGCACCATCCTCGCCTTCGCGGCCCTCATCGCCGCCTGTTCTCCCGCTCCGCCGGCGCCCGCCGCGCCGCCGCCTCCGGCCGGCAGCCAGACGGCCGTGTTCGCCGGCGGCTGCTTCTGGTCAGCCGAAAAGGCGTTCGAACATGTGCGGGGCGTGAGTTCCGTGGTGTCGGGGTTCGCCGGCGGGACCGTGGCCAGCCCGACCTATATGCAGGTCGTGCGCGGCGGGACCGGGCATCAGGAGGCGATACAGGTTACCTTCGATCCGCGCGTGGTCAGCTATCGCGCGCTGGTCGACCGGTTCTGGCGCACGATCGATCCGACCGACCCGAACGGCGTCTTCTGCGATCAGGGGCCGTCGTACCGGACCGCCGTCTTCGCCACGCCCGCCCAAACGGCGGCGGCGACGGCATCGAGAACGGCGGCGGAACAGGCGCTGGGCCGGCGGTTCGTGACGCCGGTGCGGGCCTCGGCCCGGTTCTGGCCGGCGGAGCGCGAGCATCAGGACTACGCCGAGCGGAATCCCGTGCACTACGAAGCCTACAAGGTCGGGTGCCGCCGGACGGAGAGCCTGCGTCGCGTGTGGGGCGCCGCGGCCGTCACCTGAGGTCGATCGTCCTGTCCGTTCCGGAGCCGCGCGTGTAGGGTCAACCCGACGCCGTCTGTAATCCGCCTTCTGGCGGCGGGCGTCGCAGGAGTGCGGTCATGGCCAAGGGTCAGGTACGCGGCAACAAGGAAATCCGGAAACCCAAGGCGGAGAAGCCCAAACCGGCGGTGTCGGTCGGGACCTCTCCGTTCACGCAGCCGCTCAAGAAGTAGCCGCGCCGGCCGTCAGTGCGGCCAGACTTCCTTCAGCACCTCGGTGCGGCCGTCCTTCACGCGAACCTCGAGCGCGGGCGTGGCCGGCTGACCGTCCGCGAACAGTTCGTAGATCACGGCCCCGTCCTCGGCCTGGGTGCTTTCGATGATGCGGACGGGCGCGAAGCCGGCGCGGGCGGCCTCGGTCGCGGTGCGGACGGATTGGGGGACCTCGGTCCACGGCAGGTCCCGCTGGGTCTCGACGACGGTCCATCCCTGCGGCGTTTCCAGCAGGTCCAGCTCCAGCTCGGCGCCGTTCAGCGTGCCCTCGACGTCGTAGTAGCGCCGCCCTTCCCGTTCCTTCAGCTCGGCCTCGGCGATGACGAAGCCGGGCTTTGCAGCCTGAACGGCGGCCTGAACCGCCGGGGGAATATCAGACGCGGCGGTCGGGGTTATGTCGGTCTTTGGCGCGACGGGCGCCTCTGGCGCAGCGTCGGACGCCGGTGCGGACGGCTGGCAGGCGGCGACGATGACACCGGTGGCGATGGCGGCGGAAACGATAAGACGGCGCACGGCGATCCTCCTTGTGTTGAAGGCGCCGAGCCTAGACCGCGTTCAAGCGCGCGGCCAATGCCGTCAGGGCATCAGTACTCGTGGCTTTCTGTCGGGCGCTCTTCCAGATGCCCGTCCTTCAGGGCGAAGACGCGGTCCATGTGGCCGGCCAGCTCCATGTTGTGGGTGGCGATCAGGGCGGCGACGCCCGTGCGCTTGACCACGTCATGCAGGGCCTCGAACACCGTTTGGCTGGTGGCGGGGTCGAGGTTGCCGGTCGGCTCGTCGGCCAGCAGGAGGCGCGGGCGGTTGGCCAAGGCTCGCGCCACGGCCACGCGCTGACGCTCGCCGCCCGACAGCTGGGACGGCTGGTGGGTCAGGCGGTCGCCGAGGCCCAGCGTGACCAGCAGTTCCTCGGCCCGGGCGCGGGCGTCGACCTGACGGTAGCCGGCGATGCGAAGCGGCAGGGCCACGTTGTCGCGGGCGTCGAACTCCGGCAGCAGGTGGTGGAACTGATAGACGAAGCCGATGCTGGCCAGACGGATGTGGGTTCGCGCCCGCTCGGGCAGGCCGCCCACGGCGTCGCCGTCGATCAGCACTTCGCCTGCGGTCGGATGCTCCAGCAGGCCCGCGGCGTGCAGCAGCGAGGACTTGCCCGAGCCTGACGGTCCGATGAGGCCGACAACCTCGCCAGCCCGGACGTCCAGATCGACGCCCTTCAGCACATCCAGACCGCCATCGGCGGTGTCGTAGGTGCGGGTCAGGCCGCGCACCGAAAGAACCGGGGGCTTACTCATAACGCAGCGCCTCGACCGGATCGAGCTTGGCCGCCTGCCAGGACGGGATCAGCCCGGCGACGCAGCTCATGAAGAAGGACCAGATGGTGACCCAGAATACGTCGGTCGGATCGACCAGCGCCGGCACCGCGTCCAGCATGTAGACGTCGGCGTTGAACAGCTGGACGCCCGTGATCGCCTCGAGGAAATGCTGGATCGCGCCGATGTTCAGGCAGAACAGCAGGCCCAGCAGCAGGCCGGTCAGCGTTCCCGCCACGCCGATCATGGCGCCGGCGAGGAAGAAGATGCGCAGCATGGACGACTGGCTGGCGCCCACGGTGCGCAGGATGGCGATGTCGCGGGTCTTGTTCTTCACCAGCATGACGATGCCGGAGATGATGTTCAGCGCGGCGATGGCGACGACGAGGCCCAGAATGATGCTCATCGCCACCCGCTCGACCTTCAACGCGCCCCAGAAGGCGGCGAGGCGGTCGGTCCAGTCAGTGACATAGGCGCCCGGTCCGGCGGCCTGACGCACGGCCTCATGCATCTGCATGACGCGGTCGGGCTCGGCGACCTTCATCTCGATGACGTCCCAGACGCCCTCCTTGCCGAAGAAGAGCTGGGCCTGTTCCAGCGGCATGAAGATGAAGGCGCGGTCGAAGTCCGCCGTGCCCGAGGTGAAGATGCCGCCGATGCGATAGGTCTTCTCAAGCCCGCCCAGATTGCCCAGCGCGCTGTCGGCGCCCGTGGGCGAATAGATGGTGATCTCGCCGCCCACGCCGAGGCCGAGCGAGCTCGCCAGCGACTGGCCGACCAGAACATTGTCTCCGCCGTATGCACCCTGCCCGAAGCTGCGACGCATCTCGGGAGTCAGGCTGTCGTAGACGTACCGGGTGGAGGCGAGATCCTGCGGGCGGACGCCGCGCACGATGCCGCCGGTGACCGGTCCGGTCCCGCCGCGGAAGACGGTCGTGTTTTCGGTCAGGGGCGTGACGTTGACGACGCCCGGAACCTTGCCGAGGCGAGCCAGCGCCGCGTCGCGTTCCGGGTTCTGCAGGATCTGGCCCTGCACATACAGGTGCCCGTTGAAGGACAGCATGCGGCTGAGCAGCTCGGCGCGGAAGCCGGCCATGATGCTCATCACCGTGATCAGAGCCATGACCGCAAGCGCAATGGCGACGTAGGAGATGATGGCGATCAGGGCGATGCCGCCCTCCTTGCGCTTGGCGCGCAGGTAGCGGAGGGCGAGGCCGAATTCCCAGCCCGAGAAGGGCCCCGCCGGCTTGATCGGCTTCGCGGCCGTCGTGGCGTCGGTCATCCGAGCAGCCTCGATATCGCTTCGTCCAGCGGCAGGCTGAACTTCTCGCCGGTCGCGCGGCGCTTCAGCTCGACCACGCCGTCGGCCAGACCCTTGGGCCCGATGGTCAGCTGCCACGGCACGCCGATCAGGTCGGCGGTGGCGAACTTGCCGCCCGGGCGTTCGTCGGTGTCGTCGTAGAGCACCTCCCTGCCCGCCGCTTCCAGCCGGTGCACGGCTTCCTCGCAGGCGGTGCTCACGCCCTCGTCGTTGGCGCGCAGATTGATGACGACCACGTCGAACGGCGCCACGGCGTCCGGCCAGATGATGCCGCTGGAGTCGTGGCTGGCCTCGATGATGGCGCCCAGCAGACGCGAGACGCCGACGCCGTAGCTGCCCATGTGGACGGGCGCTTCCTTGCCGTCCGGGCCCTGCACATTGGCCTTCATCGCGGCCGAGTATTTGGTGCCGAAGTAGAAGATGTGGCCGACCTCGATGCCGCGGGCGGACAGGCGGTCGCCCTCGGCGGTCTGGTCTTCGAACCGGGCGGCGTCGTGCATTTCCTCGGTGGCGGCGTAGAGGGCGGTGCGCTCGTCGAATACGGCCTGCACGGCCTCGTCCGAGAAGTCGTGCCCGGGGGCGGCCATTTCGACCAGCTTGCGGTCGCAGAAGACCTCGCTCTCGCCGGTCTCGGCCAGAACGATGAACTCGTGGCTCAGGTCGCCGCCGATCGGGCCGGTGTCGGCGCGCATCGGCACGGCCTTCAGGCCCATGCGGGCGAAGGTGTTAAGATAGGCCGCGAACATGCGGTTGTAGGCCTTGCGCGCCGAGGCCTCGTCGATATCGAAGCTGTAGGCGTCCTTCATCAGGAACTCGCGCCCGCGCATCACGCCGAAGCGTGGGCGGCGCTCGTCGCGGAACTTCCACTGGATGTGGAAGAGGTTCAGCGGCAGCGCCTTGTAGCTCTTCACATAGGCCCGGAAGATGTCGGTGATCATCTCCTCGTTGGTGGGGCCGTACAGCAGCTCGCGCTCGTGCCGGTCTGTGATGCGCAGCATCTCGGGGCCGTAGGCGTCGTACCGGCCGCTCTCACGCCACAGGTCGGCCAGTTGCAGGGTCGGCATCAGCAGCTCGACGGCGCCCGCCTTGACCTGTTCCTCGCGCACGATCTGCTCGATCTTTCGCAGCACCCGCAGACCCAGCGGCAGCCAGGCGTAGATGCCCGCTGCTTCCTGACGGATCAGGCCAGCGCGCAGCATCAGCTGGTGGGAAACGATCTGGGCGTCCGAAGGCGCCTCTTTCAGCGTGGGCAGGAAGTAGCGCGACAGGCGCATGGGGGATTCTCGAGGAGCGAAGCGGGACGACGAGCTTTAGCCGGGAGGACGGGGCGAAAGCTAGGCCGCGCCCGAACATCGGTCAGGGATGCGGCAAACCGATGCCGTACCGCGCCGCGAGATAGGGAATGATCGCCTCGTCCTGCAGGAAGCGGCGGCCGGTCGGGGCGGTGTGCGCTTCGGGCCAGTCAAAGGCGCCGTCCAGCACGAGGATCGGGCAACTCTGGTGATCCTCCCCGACCTGCTCAATCACCGCAGGGCGCGGGCGAGGATGATCGACGTAGGTGATTTCGAGCTCGGTCCTCAGCTGCGGATAGAAGGACAAGACTCCTTCAACCACCGCGCCGGCCGGGCAGTACCAAGGACCGCCCTGATCATCGGTCCAGCCGGGGTTCAGCAGGAACATTGTCTCGGCCATCTGGTCATCGCCCCGGCAGCGTCGGCAACGGCAGCCAGCCGGTGCCGATAAGGACCATGATGAACAGCCAGACAAGGGCCGATATCCAGGTCGTGGTGATGAACTTCTTCTTCAGGTTGGGATTGTCCGGCGCGCCCCACTGGGCTCCGTCGGTCGGCTTTTCCTGCTCCTGCTGGTTCATACCTATGGGAAGGACGGCGAAGAGCACCGTCCACCAGCAGGTGATGTAGATGGCCGCCATGGTCACCGGCCCGATCGGGAAGTTCATCAGTGCGCCCCTTTCGGCGTTTCCATCAGCTCGACCAGCACGCCGCCCATGTCGTTCGGATGGACGAAGATGATCGGCGTCCCGTGCGCCCCGATGCGGGGCTCGCCGGTGCCGAGAATGGTCGCGCCCTTGGCCCGCAACGCGTCGCGAGTGGCGAGGATGTCCTCGACCTCGAAGCAGACGTGGTGTTGTCCGCCCTTCGGGTTCTTCGCCAGAAAGCCGTGGATCGGGCTGTCGTCACCCAGCGGTTCGATCAGCTCGATCTGGCTGTTCGGCAGGTCGACGAAGCAGACACGCACGCCCTGCGCTGGCAGGTCAAACGGGTCGTGGGCCTTCGCTGCGCCCAGCAGGTCGCGGTAGAGGGCGACGCTGGCCTCGATAGACGGGGTGGCGACGCCGACGTGGTTCAGTCTTCCGATCATGCTGCTCCCCTTAGCGATTGCATCGCCGGGGGAGAAGCCGGACCGATCGTCGCCGGTCACTCCGCGCCCGGATAGGCGAACGGATCGCTGGCCGTCGGGCGGGTCGGCAGCGGCATGCGCGGCAGGGGCTCGTCGCTGTTGGCGGCGCTGAGCAGGATGCTGGCCAGCACCACGGCGGCCTGACGCAGATCTTCCGGCTTCAGGTGATCGTAGCTGTCGATCGAGGTGTGGTGCAGGCGGCTGGAGTAGTCGAGCGGGTCCTGGATGAACTGGTAGCCGGGCACGCCCACGGTCTGCATGTAGACGTGGTCAGTGCCGCCCGACGAACGTAGGGAGACGGTCGAGGCGCCCATGCTGGCGAACGGCTCCAGCCACTGCTCGAACACCGGCGCGGCGGCGACATTGCCCTCGACATTAATGCCGCGGATCTTTCCGGAGCCGTTGTCGAGGTTGAAGTAGGCGACCAGATCGCGATAGCCGGCGCGCGGCTGGATCGGCCAGCGGGCCCGCCACGTCTGGCCATTGGAAGCGTTGGCGAGTTCCGGGTCGTTGAGCGGCGCGCGGGTCGCCAGATGCTGGTCCACATAGGCCAACGAGCCGAGCAGCCCCTGCTCTTCCCCGTTCCACAGGGCGAAGCGGATGGTGCGTTTCGGACGAACGCCCATGCTCTTCAGTATGCGTGCAGCCTCCATGATCACGGCGCTGCCGGCGGCGTTGTCGACCGCGCCATCCGAGGCGACCCAGCTGTCGAGGTGGGCGCCGGCCATCACGTACTCGCCGGAGCGGCTGGTGCCGGGAATGTCGGCGAAGACGTTGTAGGCGTTGACGTCCTCATCGTGGAACTGGACCTCACTCATCAGCTCAAGCGTCGGCGGGGTGTCGGTCAGGGCCAGGCGGGCGAGACGGCGGTAGTCCTCGGCCGCCAGCTCCATGCCGGGCAGTTTGGGGGTCTTGCCGACCTGATAGGTGTAGCCCGTGCCGTGCAGCAGACCGCCGTCGCGGGCGGACATGCGGACGACAGCCAGCGCGCCCTCCTCCGCGAGGAAGGCGTCGAGGCGGGAGGCGAAGTCGGCGCGGCCGCTACGGGCGGCGCGGTCGGCGGCGTCCGGATCGTTGCGCGGCTGAACGAAGGCGGTGCGGCCGGCCAGTTCCTCATCCGTCCAGCGCTTGAACGCGGGCTCGGTCGGCTCGGAGCCGGTGTCCGGGCGGGTGACCATGACGATCTTGCCCCGCAGCTTGCCGCGCCATTGATCGAACTGGCCGGCGGCGGTGATCGGGGCGACCACGACGCCGCCGCTGATCACGCCGTTGGTGCCGGGCGTCCAGGCGATCGGGATGGCGCGCAGTTCGATCGGACGCGGCTCGGTCATCCGGGCGCTGGAGCGAACGATCGACCAGCCGCGGCCGAACTCGAAACCCTCAGTGTGAACGTTGGACAGACCCCATTCGCGGAACTTGTCCTGGGTCCACTGCTCGGCCTGACGCATCTGGGGCGAGTTGGTCATCCGCCCGCCGATCCGGTCGGTCAGGTGGGCCGCCGTCTGCATCACCTCGGAATGGTTGAAGCCCTGATCGATGATCCCGTTGATTGCGCCCCGGTCCGGAGACTGGGCGGCGGCGGGCATGGCGAGCACGAGGGCGGATGCAGACAACAAGGCGGCCAGACGCATGTGGAAACTCCCCTGAATTGAAAATCGAGGGGGATATGACGCGAACCGGCGCGCTTCTGCAAAGGGATAAGGCCGTCAGTCGGCTCCGTCGTCCGCATCGACGGCTTCGTCGACCAGACGGCGCCAGACCGGATCGGTGTCGTCCACCAGATCGACGTCGTCCATCAGCGCCACGACCGCGCTGCCGTCGGGCAGGATCAGGCCCAACACGTCCATCTCGTCACCGTCGGGTCCGATGTGGCTCTCGGCCTGCACCGCCACCGCCGCCTGCTCGCCGTCGGCTTCCCACCAGATCAGCGGCTGGGGCAGGTCCATGTCGATGACGCGGGGATCCTCGGTGTCGCCCAGCGCAAAGACGGCGCGTTTGGCCTGCACATCATCCAGCGTCGCGATCTTGCCGGTGAAGGCCTTGAGCCGCGACCAGTCCTCGGCGTCGTATCCGCCGCCATCCTCGCCAAAGTCCGCTTCGTCGCTCATCAGGTCCTCCGCATGAAAAAGAGGCCGGCGAACGGGTCGCCGACCTCTCTTGTCTCATCAGTTCCGCCGAAGCGGAATGGATCGGCTTACTGGCCGCCCATCATGGAGGCGACTTCGGAAGCGAAGTCCGGGCCCTCGACCTTCTCGACGCCTTCGCCCAGAGCCAGGCGGACGAAGCCGGCGAGGTGCAGACCGGGCGCGCCCAGGTCCTTGCCGGCGTCGGCGACCAGTTGCTCGATGGTCACGTCCGGGTTCATGACGAACGGCTGCTTGGTCAGCACCACGTCCTTCTGGAACTTGGCGATCTGGCCGTCGACGATCTTGGCGATCATCGCTTCCGGACGGCCTTCTTCCTTGGCCTTTTCGGTCAGGACCTGACGTTCCTTCTCGATGGCGGCCGGGTCCAGATCGTCGGTGTTCAGCGACAGCGGAGCGGTCGCAGCAACGTGCATGGCGATCTTGCGGCCGAGTTCGCGCAGCGCGGCCTTGTCGCCGCCGCCGTGCAGGGCGACCAGAACGCCGATGCGGCCGACGCCCGGCGACACCGCGTTGTGGACGTAGGAGGCGACGACGCCTTCATCGACCGACAGGCGGGCGGCGCGGCGCAGTTGCATGTTCTCGCCGATGGTCGCGATCATGTTGGTGATCTCGTCCTGAACGGTCGTGCCGTTTTCCAGCGTGGCGCCGTGCAGGGCCTCGATGGTGTCGTGGTCCAGCGCATGCGCGGCGAAGGCGTTGGCGGCGTTCTGGAACAGCTCGTTGCGGGCGACGAAGTCGGTCTCGGCGTTGAACTCGATGGCGGCGCCGACTTCACCGGCTCCGACTTCCTTCGAGGCGACGGCCACCAGGCCTTCGGCGGCGACGCGGTCGGCCTTCTTGGCGGCCTTGGACAGACCCTTGGCGCGCAGCCAGTCGACCGCAGCGTTGATGTCGCCGTCGGTTTCCTGCAGCGCCTTCTTGCAGTCCATCATGCCCACGCCCGACTTGGCGCGCAGTTCCATGACGAGGGCGGCGGTGATCTCGGCCATTGTGTAGCTCCTTGGGGTATTCGAATGCGGTAACGGCCGGAGCTTTATGCCCCGGCCGTATGTCAGTTGGACGTACGGCCTTCAGGTCGAAGGCCGTGGGTCTGAAATCAGACCGCGGCCTTCTCGGTTTCGACGGCGTCGTTGGCTTCCGAAGTCGCGTCCTGGGCGGCTTCATCGGCGACGGCCGGTGTCTCTTCGGCAGCCGGTTCAGCGGCGGCTTCCAGCTCGGCGGCCACGGACTCCGTACCGGCCGGGGCGGCTTCGGCCTGGGCCTTCGGCGCCTTGGCTTCACGCAGCATCGGCTCGTCCGGGTTCACGGCGGCGCCGAGGTCAACGCCCGAGGCGCCAGCGCCGGCTGCCAGACCGTCGAGGACGGCGTCGGCGATCAGGTCGCAGTAGGTCTGGATCGCGCGCGCGGCGTCGTCGTTGCCCGGGATCGGATAGGTGATGCCGTCCGGATCCGAGTTGGTGTCCAGGATCGCGATGATCGGGATGTTCAGCTTGCGGGCTTCAAGGATGGCGATGGCCTCCTTGTTGGTGTCGATCACGAACATGATGTCGGGAATGCCGCCCATGTCCTTGATGCCGCCCAGCGAGGCTTCCAGCTTGTCACGCTCGCGTTGCAGGCTCAGCAGCTCGCGCTTCACGCGGCCTTCGCCGCCGGTTTCCAGCAGGCCGTCCAGCTCGCGCAGGCGGGCGATCGAACCCGAGACCGTCTTCCAGTTGGTCAGCGTGCCGCCGAGCCAGCGGTTGTTCATGTAGTACTGGGCACAGCGCTTGGCGGCCTCGGCGACCGGATCGGCGGCCTGGCGCTTGGTGCCGACGAACAACACGCGTCCGCCCTTGGCGGCGACGTCACGCACGGCGACCAGCGCCTGGTGCATCAGCGGGATCGACTGCGACAGGTCGATGATGTGGATGTTCGAGCGCGAGCCGAAGATGTAGCGGTCCATCTTCGGGTTCCAGCGGTGCGTCTGGTGGCCGAAGTGCGCGCCGGCTTCGAGCAGCGAACGCATGGAGAATTCTGGCAGAGCCATTGGTGTAGTCCTTTATCCGATTGATCCGCCGCAGGTGCTGTAAAGACCGAAGTCCTCGGAACGGAGCGGACGGGATGTCTCCCCGCCAGCGCCACACCTGCGTGTGAAGTGAGCGCGCATGTAGGGGAGTTGGCGGGCAAAGGCAAGCGGCACCTTGTTTTCAAGCCAAGGCCGCTCTATATGACCAGTCATCATGACCAGTCTGGAAATCAGCGCCACGGAGTTCAAGGCCACCTGTCTCGAACTTCTCGACCGTCTCGCGGATCATCGCATAGATCGACTCGTGGTGACCAAGCGCGGCCGCCCGGTCGCTGTCCTGACGCCGCCGCCCGGTGGGAAGGACAGGGTCGCCGGTCTGTTCGGGTTCATGCGCGGCGCGGCCGTTATCCCCCGCTCCCTTGATCTGGTCGCGCCAGTATCGACTGATGCCTTCAATGCAGAGGACGGCTGGGCGAAATGACGCCCTCGAAGCTGCTGCTCGACACCCACGCACTGATCTGGCTGGTGGAGGGCGTCGAACTTTCCAAATCCGTCCAGGACGCCATCGTCTTTGCAGCACTCGCGGACGGCGTCTTCGTTTCCCCGGTCAGCGCCTGGGAGATCGGCATGCTGTGCGCGCCGAGGCCCAGCAGGGCGCCCCTCGTGCTGAAGCCGGATCCCAAGGCATGGTATGCGATGGCCCTGTCCGCTCCGGGTCTGACCGAGACGCCGTTTACGGCGACGGCGGCGATGGATTCGCGAACACTGCCCGGTGAGCTTCACGGCGATCCGGCTGACCGCCTTCTGATCGCGACAGCCCGCGAGATCGGGGCGGCGCTCGTCACCCGGGACAACAAGATTCTTGACTATGCCCGCGCGGGGCATGTTCAGGCTCTGGCGTGCTGAATTCACTGCCCGCGCGGCTTGGCCCGGCTGGTCGCCTCGGCGTTCGCGGGGTCCTCGGGCCAAGGGTGTCTGGGGTAGCGGCCGCGCATGTCTGACCGGACATCCTTCCACGACCCCGCCCAGAAACCCGGCAGGTCCCTCGTCATCTGGATCGGCCGCCGTGCAGGAGACAGGAGCGCCAGCGTCAGGGGCGTTCCGCGCCCGACGACCGGGTGGCTCTTCACGCCGAACAACTCCTGCACCCGAATATCGACGCGAGGCCCGCCCTCGGCGGCGTAGTCGATGGCCGCCGACCCCAAAGGCGTTTCAAGTCTCGCGGGGGCCAGCTGGTCCAGCGCGCGCTGGCGGTCCCACGGGACGAGACTGCGCAGGCCCTGTTCAAGCGTGACGTCGGACATCCCCGGCAGCGACTGCACGTCGCCCAGCAGGGGCCATAGCCACTCTTCGCGCGCGGCGAACAGGGCGTCGTCCGACACATCGGGCCAGCCGTCGTCGACGCTGGCGAGGAAGGCCAGTCGGGCCCGAAGCGCCGCGCTGCGTTCGCCCCATCGCAGGGCCACCAGACCTTCTCGTTCGACTTCGGCTTTCAGCGCGGCGGTGATCGTCGCCCGGTCCGGCGCGCCCATCGCCTTTTCGTCGATGACGATAGCGCCCAGCCGACGGACGCGTCGCAGTTCCATTCGGCCGGAAGGCGTCCGCGCCAGCCGGTCCTCGATCTCGATCCGGTCCTCCAGCGCTGCGAGATCGACCGGCGCGGCCAGCCGGATCCGGTCGCGGGTGTCGCCGCCGCCCAGCTCGGCCACGGCCAGCCACGGCTCGCGCGCCAGCGGATCGTTCGGGTCGAGGAAGGCGCCGCGGCCGGAGGCCAGCAGCACCTCACCCGGCTTGCCTCGCGCCTTGGCGGCCCGCTCCGGAAACGCCTCGACCAGCAGGGCGCCCGCGTCGACCTCGCCGCCCTGCCCTCCGCCGGCCGCCCGCGCCCATCGCTCGGCCAGCTTCATCGCATCCCGCGCCCGTGGCGTGCGGTCCCGCTCGAAGGTTCGCAGGCGTTCGCGCAGGTCCACGTCCGTCCCGCCAAGTCCCGGCTCGCTCAGCACCGCTGCGATCCGGGCTCCGGTCAGGGCATCGCCGGTGTCGCCGGCCTTCGCCGCCAGATGCGCCAGCCGGGGCGGCAGGGGTATGCGCGTCAGACGGCGGCCGTGCTCGGTCAGATCACCGGTCTCGCCCAGCGCGCCCAGCCGCTCCAGCACCTTTCGAGCCTCAGCGAAGGCCCCTGCCGGGGGCGCATCGAGCAGGGCAAGCCCGTCTGTCGACCGCGAACCCCATCGCGCCAGATCAAGCGCGAAGGCCGTCAGGTCGGCTTCCAGAATCTCCGGTCGTTGGTGCGCAACCAGACCGCGGGTCTGTTCCTCGTCCCACAGGCGATAGCAGACGCCGGGCTCCGTGCGGCCCGCCCGGCCGCGTCGTTGCTCGGCCGACGACCGGCTTACCTTCACCGTCGCCAGTCGGGTCAGGCCGCTGGCGGGTTCGAACCGGGGCACGCGCGACAGGCCGCTGTCGATCACGACCCGCACGCCCTCGATGGTCAGGCTGGTCTCGGCGACCGAGGTGGCCAGCACCACCTTGCGGCGTCCCGGCGCGGCCGGCTCGATGGCCCGGTCCTGCTCGGCCTTGTCCAGCGCGCCATAAAGCGGGACCACATCCACGGCCGGATCGCGCAGCCGGTCCGCCAGCGCCCGGGCGGTGCGATGGATCTCGCCCTGCCCCGGCAAAAAGACCAGCACCGACCCCGTCTGCGCGGACAGGGCCTGAACGACGGCCCTCGCCGTTGCCTCCTCCAGTCGCTCGACCGGGTTCCGGCCCAGATAGACGGTCTCGACCGGGAAAACCCGCCCCTCCGCCTCGATCACGGGCGCGCCGTCCAGCAGGCGCGACACGCCGGCGATGTCCAGCGTGGCCGACATGACCAGCAGCCGCAGGTCCTCGCGGAGTACGCCCTGCGTCTCCCGTGCGAGGGCGAGACCGAGGTCGGCGTCCAGACTGCGCTCATGGAATTCGTCGAAGAGGACTGCGCCGACGCCTTCCAGTCCCGGATCGTCGAGGATCATGCGGGTGAAGACGCCTTCGGTGATCACCTCGATGCGCGTCGACGGGCCGATCCGGCTCTGCAGGCGGGTGCGATAGCCGACCGTGTCGCCTGTCGCCTCGCCCAGCGTCCGCGCCATCCGCTCGGCCGCCGCACGCGCGGCCAGTCGCCGCGGTTCCAGCACCAGCACCTTGCCCGCGCCCAGCCACGGCTGGTCCAGCAGGGCCAGCGGAACGACCGTCGTCTTGCCCGCTCCCGGCGGTGCGGCCAGCACCACGGCGGTCGCGGACGCAAGCGCGACTTTCAGCGGCTCGAGGACGGCGTGGATCGGCAGGGACATCGCGCTCCCCCTAGCGCGAACCGCTGTTCAGGCAAAAATCTCCCGTCCGAAAGCCGCCTTCGTGAAACCGTCGCCAGAACGTCGTCGTAGTTAAACCGCGTTGCCAGCGGGGATTTGCGCCGCTAGCGTCCCGCGCAAAGCCGCAGAGGGCGGTAAATAGTCGGAGGGGAATTTATGTGGCGCGTTAAGTCGCTCGACGCGATCCTGGCCACGGCCGAGAAGAAATCGCTTCATCGCTCGCTGGGGCCCATTCAGCTGACGCTGCTGGGCATCGGGGCCATCATCGGTACGGGTATCTTCGTGCTCACCGCCGCCGCCTCGCAGAAGGCTGGCCCGGGCATGATGCTGAGCTTCGTCATCGCTGGCGCCGTCTGCGCCGTGGCGGCGCTCTGCTACTCCGAACTGGCGGCCATGGCCCCGGTTTCGGGCTCGGCCTACACCTATACCTACGCCGTGATGGGCGAACTGCTGGCGTGGTGCGTCGGCTGGGCCCTGATCCTGGAATACGCCGTCGCCGCCTCGGCCGTTTCGGTCGGCTGGTCCGGCTATGTGCTGGGGTTGATAGAGAACGGGATAGGATTCGACTTCCCTGACCTGTTGTCCGCCGGCCCCGCCTGGTCGATGAACGGCCTGATCCCTAGCCCGGATTTCTCGGCCGGCATCATCAACGTTCCGGCGATCATCGTCGCCCTGTCGGTCACCGCCCTGCTGATGATCGGCACGACGGAATCGGCGCGCGTCAACGCCGCGCTGGTGGCGGTCAAGGTTCTGGCCCTGACCATCTTCATCGTGCTGACCCTGCCGGTCATCGACACCGCCAACCTCTCGCCCTTCTCGCCCAACGGCATGTTCGGCGCCTCTTCGGGCATGGGCATCGTCGGCGCCGCGGCGTCGATCTTCTTCGCCTATGTCGGTTTCGACGCGGTCTCGACCGCGGCCGAAGAGACCAAGAACCCGCAGCGCAACGTACCGATCGGCCTGATCGGTTCGCTGGCCATCTGTACGGTCTTCTATCTGCTGGTCGCCCTCGGCGCGGCCGGTGCGATCGGCGCCCAGCCGGTGCTCGGCGCTGACGGTTCCGCCGTCCAGCCCGGCTCGCCGGCGTTCATCGCGGCCTGCGCCCTGCCCGCAAACGCCGAACAGCTGGTCTGCTCGAACGAGGCGCTCGCCCACGTGCTGCGCGTCATTGGTCATCCGCAGGTCGGCAACGCCCTCGGCGTCGCGGCCATGCTGGCCCTGCCGTCGGTCATCCTGATGATGATCTACGGCCAGACCCGCATCTTCTTCGTGATGGCGCGTGACGGTCTGCTGCCGGAAGGCCTGACCAAGATCCACTCGAAGTGGAAGACGCCGTACATCGTGACCCTGTTCACCGGTATCGCGGTCGCCATCGCCGGCGCCCTGTTCCCGGTCGGTCAGTTGGCCGACATCTCGAACTCGGGCACCCTGTTCGCCTTCTTCATGGTGTCGATCGCCGTGCTGATCCTGCGCAAGAAGGAGCCGAACCGGCATCGTCCGTTCCGCACCCCGCTGGTGTGGATCATCGCGCCGCTGTCGGCACTGGGATGCGCCTTCCTGTTCTGGAACCTGCCGCACGACGCCAAGATGGTGCTGCCGATCTGGGGCGGCATCGGCCTGATCGTCTACTTCCTGTACGGTCGTCGCATGAGCCACCTCGGCCGCGGTCTGGTCGAGGTTCACGAACAGGACTCCGATCTGCCGCCGCCGCCGGCGACGACCTGATCGACATCTAGTCGAGATGAACGAGGCCCGGGAGATATCCCGGGCCTTTTTCATTGCCGCCCGCCGCGACCTCCCCTAGAGGCTCTCCCGAACCTTGCGGATGTGGCGGAACTGGTAGACGCACTGGATTTAGGTTCCAGCGCCGCGAGGCGTGGAGGTTCGAGTCCTCTCATCCGCACCATCCTGTTTCGCCCTTGCGGGCTTCGCAGGACAAGTCCTGTCAGAGACGGCGAGGCACGATGTCCCGAGAAGCCTTGGGCGTAGCAGGGCTGTCGGCTACATCATGTAGGGCTCGCTTCGGCGGGCCTTTTTACTGACCATAAAGTTCTTGCTTTGTTCTCGTTCACGCCTATCGTTGGAATATGGCTGAAACGGCGAAGGGACGAGGTGCGCGGTCGAATGCGACGGGGCGCTACGAACCGGAAACCGTAGAGGCTTTCGATGACGGCTGGACCGATCAGGACGCCGAGGCCGCGCCCCTGCGCACGACCCTGACGCCAGAGCACGCCCGGACGATCATCGCCCGCAACACCAGTCCCGACATCGGTTTCGACCGGTCCATCAACCCCTACAAGGGCTGTGAACATGGCTGCATCTACTGCTACGCCCGTCCGTCCCATGCCTGGATGGGCCTATCCCCGGGCCTGGATTTCGAGAGCCGGATCTTCTGGAAGCCCGAGGCCGCGCGTCTGCTGGAGCGGGAGCTCTCGAAACCCCGGTACGTCTGCAAGCGCATCCACATAGGCGGCAACACCGATCCCTATCAGCCGGTCGAGCGCGAGGTGAAGTCGACGCGGTCAGTCCTTGAGGTCTTGCAGCGGTTCAACCACCCGTTCAGCATCATCACCAAGTCGGTGCTGATCACGCGGGACGCCGACATTCTCGGCGACATGGGCCGGCGGGGCATGGCCTCGGCCTTTGTGTCGATCACCACTCTCGACCGCAAGCTGGCCCGCGCGATGGAGCCCCGCGCCTCGACGCCGGCGAAGCGGCTGGAAGCGATCTCCAGACTTGTAGACGCCGGCTGCCCCGTCGGGGTCGGCTTCGCGCCGGTCATCCCGGGTCTGAACGACCATGAGATGGAGGCCGTGCTCGAGGCGGCGGCGAAGGCCGGCGCGACAAAGGCCATGTACGTCACCCTGCGCCTGCCGCTCGAGATCAAGGACCTGTTCCGCGAATGGCTGGCCGACGCCCGGCCCGACCGCGCCGCCCGGGTCATGTCCCTGATCCGCCAGACCCGCGGCGGCAAGGACTACGACCCCGACTGGAACCAGCGCATGACCGGCCGTGGCCCTGTGGCAGATCTCGTCGCCGCCCGCTTCAAGGCCGCCATCAAGCGCTACAAGCTGGATGCGCCGAGGAATCAGCAGGACGAGAGCCAGTTCCGCGTGCCTGCGGACATGAAGAGCCAGCTGGATCTGTTCGATCTGATGGAGCCCCTGCCCCGTTCCTCGCCGACACCGAAAAAGAGCGGGATTGTTTCCGGCCCCGATACGGACTTTTCAATCACCTGAGACCAGAACCGCTCTACCGGCGGAACACGCCCACCAGTTCCACATGCGCCGACCACAGGAACTGATCCACGGGCGTCACTTGCTCAAGACGGAAGCCGGCTTCGATAAGCACGCGGGCGTCGCGGGCGAAGGTCACGGGGTTGCAGGACACGCCCACGACCGTCGCGGCCTTTGTCTGGGCGATCTGTCCCACCTGTTCCAGCGCTCCGGCGCGAGGCGGATCGAAGACGATGGCGTCGCAGCCGCGCAGGTCGTACGGGGCCATCGGGCGGCGGAACAGGTCTCTGGCTTCGGCCGTGATCGGCTTCAGCCCCTTTGCAGTCGGCACGCCTGACTTCAGGGCCGCGATTCCCGCTGCGGAAGCGTCCGCCGCCAGCACGGGCGCGACCTCGGCCAGCGGGAAGGTGAAAGTCCCGGCGCCGCAGAACAGGTCGGCGATCTTCTTCGATCCCTTCACCGCCGCGACCGCCCGATCGACCATGGCGGCTTCCGCCTGCGGCACGGCCTGCAGAAAGCCGCCGGCCGGCAGAGCGACCGTCGCACGCCCGAACGCCACCATGGGCTGGCGGGTCATGACCAGGGTCTCGCCAGCCAGGCTCAATCGCGCCAGATCGGCTGCGACCGCCGCCTGTATAGCCTTTGTTCGAGCGTCGCCCGAGAAGCCCGTCCGGCGCTCCACGCCCGTCACGTCCACGTCCAGCCCGGTCAGGGTCAGGGTGACGTGCAGGGTCGGAGCCGACTTCGGATGCTCCAGAAATGCATCAGCCAGTCGCGTCAGCGCCGGTATCGCCGCTTCCAGCCGGGGATCCGCGACCGGGCAGGTCCTGACCTCGACCAGTCGCCAGCTGCGCCGCCCCTTGAAGCCGAGAATGGCCCGCCCGTCCGGCCCGCGGCGTGCATGCAGCGCCAGTCTGCGGCGCGATCCCGGCGGTGTGGCGACGGTGGCCTCAACCTCGGTCTCGATCCGCTCACGCGCCAGCGCCAACAGAACCTGTTCCCGCTTCCAGTCCAGATAGGGCCGCGCCGCCCAGTGCTGCAGCGAGCACCCGCCGCAGTCGCCGTATTGCGGAGAGACCGGCGCGATCCGTTCGGGGCTGGCCTGCACCAGCTCCATCGCCTCCAGCCGGCCCTCCGTCACATCGCCTCGCACCACCTCGCCGGGCAGGGTCAGGGACGCGAACACCGGACCGTCCGGCGTCTCGGCGACGCCGTCGCCCTGACTTGCGACGCGCGCGATGGTGAAGGTCTGGCTCATCCGCCTCCTGTGGCCCGCTTGGCCTTGCGGTTCAACATGAACGAAGATGAACAGGATGCTCAAAGGCCGTTCAGCTTCGCGGTCCTATCTCTCAATGCAACAGAGAGGGACCTTGGCCGTTCGGCAATCAGGGTTAACTCGTCGAGGAAGAACGTCGATGTCGAAACTGTTCCAGAAGACCACGGCCGGAGCGCTCGCGCTCGCAGCCGTTGGCGTGATGGCGGCCCCCGCGCCGGCCGCCGCCCAGTCCTATTATGGCGATCGCTATGATCGCCCGTACGACCAGTGCCGTTATGACCGCAACTCGCGCACCGGCTCAGGCGCTCTCATCGGTGGCGGACTCGGCGCCGTTGCGGGGTCGCAGTTCGCGGCCAATGGCCGCCGGACCGAAGGCAGCATCCTGGGCGGTGTCGTTGGCGCCGTGATCGGCGGAGCCGTAGGCAACAACGCCAGCGGCCGCTGCGCCAGCGACGGTTACCGTGACGACTATCGCTATGACCGAAGCGACTACGACCGCTACAGCGACGACCGCTACTACGATGACCGGTATCGCGACGACTATCGCTACCGTGACGACACCCGCTATCGCTATGACGGCGACCGGTATTACGACCAGCGCTACGTCAGCGGCGGCTATTACGACAACGGCTCGCGCTACAGCGATCGGTCCTACAACTACGACCGCTCGTACAGCTACGGTTCCGGCTATGGCTACACCCAGACCTGCCAGACCGTGTCGTCGACCACCCGCGACTACGACGGTCGTCTGGTGACCCATTATCGGCAGGTCTGCTAGGCCCGCTCAAAGGTTCGCGTCGCCGGTTAAATCTCAGCCCCCCTGTCGATCGGCGATGTGACGGGAGCCGCCGGTGGAGCAATCCACCGGCGGTTTCTCATTTTTGGGCGCTAGCGCTCGCCGCGCGGCGGCTTGCTGCTTGAGCGCGGGTCAGGCCCGCTTCGCCCAGAGCAGATATTCGACGTTGCCGTCACCGCCGGTGATCGGGCTTTCCGATGTTTCCCGCACCGTCCAGCCCTGCGTCGTCAACCAGGCGGACACGCGTTCCAGCGCCGCCTCGCGGGCCATTGCATCGCGCACGACGCCGCCGCGGCCGACATCGTTCCGGTTGTCCATCTCGAACTGCGGTTTCACGAGGGTGACCAGATCCGCATCCGCCGCCGCGAGCGCCAGCGCAGCCGGCAGCACCTTGGCCAGACCGATGAAGCTGGCGTCGCAGACGATCAGCGCCGGCGCCTCGTCGATGAGGGCCGGCGTCAGGTCGCGGGCGTCGGTCTGTTCGAGATTGATGACGCGCGGGTCGCCCGCCAAGCGGGGATGCAACTGCCCCTGCCCTACGTCCACGGCGAAGACCCGCCGTGCACCGCGTTCGAGACAGACTTCGGTGAAGCCGCCTGTGGAGGAACCCACGTCGAGCACGACCCGGTCCTCGACTGGAACCGGCCACAGAGCCAGGGCGTGATCCAGCTTCAATGCCGCCCGGCCGACGAAGCGGTGCGCCTCGACGAAGGTTAGCTCGGCGTCGTCCGCCACCTTTTGGGAAGACGCGCGCGCGGGCTGGCCGTTCACGGTGACGCCGCCCGCTTCGATCGCCGCCTGCGCCCGGGCCCGCGTTTCCGCGAGACCGCGGGCGACCAGCGCCTGATCAAGGCGAAGGCGTTTCACCCCACGGCGTCCAGACGCGCCAGGGCCGCCTGCAGCC
This sequence comes from Brevundimonas sp. NPDC092305, assembly GCF_044755415.1. Lineage (NCBI taxonomy): Bacteria > Pseudomonadati > Pseudomonadota > Alphaproteobacteria > Caulobacterales > Caulobacteraceae > Brevundimonas > Brevundimonas sp. NPDC092305. Next base: position 1,048,282 of record NZ_JBIVQY010000001.1, read on the forward strand.
TGGACTTGCCCGCCTCGGCCTCGGCCAGCTTCTCGCGCTGCTCCTCCACCACCTCAGGTGCGGCTCGGGCGACGAAGTTGGGGTTGCCAAGCTTCTTGCCGAAGTGGCCGATGTCGCTGTCCAGCGCGGCGATCTCCTTGCCCAGTCGCGTCCGCTCCGCCGCCAGGTCGATGATGCCCGCCAGCGACAGGGCCGCCGTGGCGCCCCCGGAGACGAAGGTGACCGCCCCCTCTGGCGCAGCGTCCGCCGTGGTGAGTTCGGAAACGCGGCCAAGCGTGAGGATCAGGTCGCGGTGGCGGGCGATGCGATCCGCCGTCGCGGCGTCAGGCGACACGAAAGCCAGCGGCGGCTTGGCCGACGGCGGCACGTTCATCTCGGCCTTCAGCTGACGGATTTCCGTGACCAGATCGACCAGCCAGCCGATCTCGGTTTCCGCCGACGCATCGATGAAACTGTCCGGCAGCTCCGGCCAGGCCGCGCCGATCAGGGTCGCTTCCGACCGCGCAGCGCCTTCGTCGGCCAGCTTGTCCCACAACTCCTCGGTGATAAACGGCATCACCGGGTGCATCAATTTCAGCGTCTGATCCAGCGTCCACGCGGTCATGGCCCGCGTCTCTGCCTTCGCAGCCTCATCTGCGCCGTTGAACACCGGCTTGGCCAGCTCCAGATACCAGTCGCAGAAAACATTCCAGACGAAGCGATAGAGCGCCGAGGCGGCGTCGTCGAAACGGCCGCCCTCGATGGCTTCCGACACCTGCCGCTCGGCCTTGGTCAGCTCGCCGCGGATCCAGCGATTGATCGTCTGCTCGACGCCCGCCGGATCGAAGCCCTCGACACGCTTGGCCTCGTTCATCTGGGCGAAGCGGGCGGCGTTCCACAGCTTGGTGCCGAAGTTGCGATAGCCTTCAATGCGTTGCTTGGACAACTTGATGTCGCGCGTGCCAGAGAGAATGGCCATGGTGAAGCGCAGCGGGTCGGCGCCCAGCTCGTCGATAATGCCGAGGGGGTCGATGACGTTTCCCTTCGACTTGCTCATCTTCTGGCCCTTCTCGTCCCGGACGAGGCCATTGATGATGACGCGCCTGAACGGGACTTCGTCCATGAAGTGAAGGCCCATCATCATCATCCGGGCGACCCAGAAGAAGATGATGTCCGCCGCCGTGACCAGATCGCTGGTCGGATAGAAGCGCTCCAGATCCTCGGTCTTCTCGGGCCACCCCATGGTCGAGAACGGCCACAGGGCGGAGCTGAACCAGGTGTCGAGAACGTCCTCGTCCTGCGTCAGCGGCACTTCGGAATCGTAGTCGGACAGCGCCTGCTCGCGGGCGTCCTCTTCCGTCTCGGCGACATAGATCTCGCCGTTCGGGCCGTACCACGCCGGAATGCGGTGCCCCCACCAGAGCTGGCGCGAGATGCACCATGGCTCGATGTTGCGCAGCCATTCGAAATAGATCTTCTCGTAGGACTTCGGCTCGAACACCGTGTCGCCCTGCTCCACTGCCTTCAGCGCGGGCTGGGCCAGGGTATGGGCGTCTACGTACCATTGATCCGTAAGCCACGGCTCGATGACCACGCCCGAACGGTCGCCATGCGGGACCATGTGGCGGGTCTTCTCGATCTCCTTCAGCCACCCCTGCTCCTCGGCGAGCGCGGCGATGGCCTTGCGCGCGGCGAAGCGGTCCATGCCCTCGTACTCGACGGGCACATCCGGGGTGTCGACGGCGGTGATCCGGCCGTATGCGTCCATGATGTTGAGCGAGGCGAGGCCAGCCCGCTTGCCGACCTGGAAGTCGTTGAAGTCATGGGCCGGCGTGATCTTCACCGCGCCCGACCCCTTGGTCGGATCGGCATAGTCGTCGGCGACGATGGGGATGCGGCGGCCGACGATGGGCAGGGTCACGAACTTGCCGACCAGATCGGCGTAACGCTCATCGCCCGGATGCACCGCCACGCCGGTATCGCCCAGCATGGTCTCGGGCCGGGTCGTCGCCACCACGATGTAATCGCGCGTCTCGAACTCCGTCGCCTTGCCATCCTCGTCGAAGGCGACCGGGTGTTCGTAGGTCACGCCGTCGGCCAGCGGATAGGCGAAGTGCCAGTAGGCGCCGTCGACCTCCTTCTGCTCGACCTCGAGGTCCGAGATGGCGGTCTGGAAATGCGGGTCCCAGTTCACCAGCCGCTTGTCGCGATAGATCAGGCCGTCCTTGTAGAGCTGGACGAAGACCTTGCGGACGGCGGCGTTCAGACCCTCGTCGAGGGTGAAGCGCTCGCGCGACCAGTCGCAGCTCGCGCCCAGACGACGCAGCTGGCGAACGATGGTCCCGCCGGACTCGGCCTTCCATTCCCAGACCTTGTCGACGAAGGCCTCGCGGCCCATGTCGCGCCGCCCGACGTTGCCGGCGGCGGCCAGCTGGCGCTCGACGACCATCTGGGTGGCGATGCCGGCGTGGTCGGTTCCGGGCAGCCAGAGCACAGCCTTGCCCTTCATCCGGTGATAGCGGGCGAGGATGTCCTGGAGCGTGTTGTTCAGCGCATGCCCGATGTGCAGCGAGCCCGTCACGTTCGGCGGCGGGATGACGATCGAATAGGCGTCGGCCGCGCCGTCGGTCTTCGGCGCGAACAGGCCGCTGTCCTCCCACATCGCGTACAGGCGAGGTTCGGCGGACCGGGGGTCGAAAGTCTTGTCGAGCATTGGGTGGTCTTACGGACAAAGAGAAAGGGCGGCCCCGACTGGAGCCGCCCCGGAATGATCTAGTCTGGATCAGGTCCCGAGTGAAGCTAGCCGGCGTTCCGGGCGATGCGTTCGACTTCCTTTTGTACCTGGGCCTCGACGATGCCCGGCAGGTTGGCGTCCAGCCACTCCTTCAGCATCGGCTTCAGGAGGGCGCGGGCGAGTTCATCTACGGTCGGGCCCGTACCCGTGCCGGTCTCGATGGGATCAGGCTTCCGCACGGTCGAGGCCAGTCCGGCAAAGGCGCTGGCGGCGCTGGCGGCAGCGGTCTGCCCGACGAGGCTTTCGGCCGGAGTCGGGATCGAGGGATGCTCGGGCTCCGCGACCTCGACAGGTTCGGGCGCGAACACCGATTCGCTAACCGGCTCCGGCGCGGGCTCTGGCGTAGTGACGTCCAGATCGCCGATGGTTTCGGCGGCCGGCGCTTCGTAGGTGTCTGTCAGCTCGAGGACGTCTTCCTCGGCGGCGACAGGCTCCTGCACCGACGGCGTCTCGTCCATCAGCGCCGGCGAACTCACCGGCTCCGGGGCGGGCTCAGGCGCGGCCTCGGCCGCGGGCTCTTCCGCCGCGGCTTCAGCCGGGGCGTCGTCTTCGGAGATGATCCGGCGGATCGACGCCAGGATTTCCTCCATCGTCGGTTCCTGGGCGTTCTGATCGGTCATTTGGCTCAACCCCGAGGCGCGAATCTGGTCGGCGTCCGGCTTCGTCTACCGCCCGCCCTGCCCTGTCGTCGCACCTCGGCTCGCTGGAATCAACGAAGATTTCGCCTGAAAGGCGACTCGTCAGGTGCGCGGGGCGGTCTGGATGACTTCCGACTTCAGCTGCTGATCGATCGGAGCGTCGGCCGCGTCGGTCGCGGGCACAACCGGGGGAGTCGCGATGCGGTCGATCGACTCGATCACGCCATCCCATGGCAGGGCGCCGCGATTACGGATGCGGTTGTAGTTGTCGGCCGGGTCGTAGGCTTCCAGCGACGGATCCAGATCGGGGCCTTCAAGGCGGCCCATCGCGGCCAGCAGCTGGGCCTGGGCCACGTATTCGTTGCGACGGGCGCTGGCGAGCGTGACCTGCGCGCTGCGCAGTTCCAGTTCCTGGTTCAACACGTCGAGGGTCGTGCGAAGGCCGACCTGGGCTTCCTGACGCACGCCCTCGGCCGCGACGGTGGCGGCGCGGACGGCTTCGTCGCCGGCCTGCAGAGTCGCGCGAGCCGAGATGGTCTGGGCGTAGGCCGAGCTGACGGCCTGCAGGGTGTTGCGGCGTTCACCCTCGACGTTGATCTGGGCCGCGTTGGCGCGTTCCAGCTGCTGGGCGACGCGCGAACTGTTCAGGCCGCCGGTGAACAGCGGCACCGAGATGCTGGCGCCGGCGCGGAAGGTCGTGCGATCCGCGATGTTCAGGTCGCCGAAATCATTGGAGCCGCCGCCGTATGAGGCGGTCAACCGGGCCGACGGCAGGTATTCGGACTTTGCCGCGGCGACGTTCGCCTCGGCGGCCTGCAAGGTGTAGTTGGCCGCCCGGATGCCGGGGTTGTCCTGAATGGCGACGTCCAGAGCGCTGTCGAAATCCGCCGGGATGCCCGGCAGGACCGGCATCGGCTCGAGGCTGGTCGGCGACTGACCGACGACGGCCGCGTAGCTGGCGCGAGAGACGGACAGTTGGGCCTGTGCGTTGGCCAGATCGGCCTCGGACTGCGCCAGACGCGCTTCGGACTGGGCGACGTCGGTGCGGGTGATCTCGCCCACTTCGAAACGGGCCGAGGATTCGTCCAGCTGGCGCTGGAGGACGGTCAGGTTCTCCTGCCGGATGCGCAGGATTTCGGTGTCGCGCAGGACGTCGGCATAGGCCTGAATGACCGACGCCAGAACCGATTGCTCGATGTCACGCAGGTTTTCGCGACCCGCGAGGATGTTCGCTTCGGCCGCCGTGATGCCGTGACCGATGCGACCGCCCGAGTAGATCGTTTGCGACAGGCCGACGCTGGCGCCGAGCGACTCGCTTTCAGACGAGTCCGTTGTCACCGGCGTGTCCGGGATGCCGTCGCCGTCGGTGTCGACCAGTGAAGTCTGATTGGGAAAGCGGCTGCGCGTGTAGTCCCCGGTCGCGGTGACATCCAGCGAGGGCCGCAGGCCGGCGCGGGCCTGAACGATCGATTCATCCAGCGCCCGCTGATTCGCGCGCTGCGCCAGGATCGACGGATTGGTCTGGTAGGCCAGGGCGATCGCGTCCCTGAGGCTCTCGGCCCATGCCGGAGCGCCCAGGCTCGAAGCGATGGCAATAACGGCGACCGAGGCCAGCGCACGCGAACGTATCAGCATCTGAATTCCTGCCCGGCGCGACGACTGCGCGCCTTTCGTATCCCGAAACCGGTGATGCGGGACGGTTTGCGCCCGCGCCAGTTAAGTTTTTTTCACGCGACGGAACCGTAATCCCGTCGCCCCGACGTCACAGTGCGAAGGTGGGGGTCGGTTGAAGATCCGCAAGCACCGGTGGCGCGGCGTCGAACAGCTCCCGACGCGACACGCCCTGGGCGCCCTTGATGTACAGTACGGCCTTGCCGGCCGGCCCCGAACGCTCCACGACGACCAGTCGCCCGCCGACGGCCAGCGCCTCGATCCAGCTCTGGGGGCGACCCGGCGTGGCGGCCTCGCTGACGATGACGTCGTATCCCTCGCCGACCGGACGATCGAAAGGCGCGACCTCGGTTTTCACGCCTTCCTCGGCCAGAACCTCGCCTACAACCTCGAACACCGAGGCGTCGGCTTCCTGCGCCGTGACAGTCAGGCCCAGTCGGGCGAGCACAGAGGCGGCATAGGGGGCTGCGATGGCGAGCGCGCGCTCACCGGGTTGCGCCTCGGCGGCGGCCAGAAGCTTGGAAAGATCACGCGCCAGCATCAGACGGCGATCGCCGGCGATCACCGGCTCGATCTCGGCATAGGCGGAGAAGGCGCGATCCTGCGGAACGAAACGCTCACGCGGCGCGGCCTGCAGGGCGGCCTGCAGGGCGCGGTCGGTGACGTCGTTCACGCGAACCTGGCTGTCCACCATGATCTTGCGCGCGGCGGCGTAGTCCATCTTTCGTTCCGATCGTGGGCGTGTGAATCTGCGGCGCTTATAGGTCTGTGCGTTGCGGCGGACAATCCGATCTGATAGCGAACCCGCCTCGCGATGGATGGCTTGGTCACCAAGGCTCTACGGCCTGATGGCGGAGTGGTTACGCAGCGGACTGCAAATCCGTGTACGCCGGTTCGATTCCGGCTCAGGCCTCCATCGCGAGTTCTCTCCCTCCGCAATCTCTGGTTTCGGTCGCGGACACATGATTAATGTGTACGGCGCCGGCGTGGGGAAAGTGATGGGCGAGCCTTTGGAGAAACTGACGACGAGGGAGCGCGAGTGCCTGCGCCTCGTCCACGCGCACCTGAACTCCAAACAGATCGCCCGTCAGCTGGGCATCCAGCCCGCGACAGTCGACCGCCACTGCGAGAACGCGGCCCGTAAGCTGAAGGTCGGCAGCCGGGTCGATGCGGCGCTAATCCTGGCCGGACTCGATATTCCGAATGACTCGGTATCCGGATCATCCCCAATCGTTTCGGCCCCGACCTCCGACCAGTCTGGTGGTGCAACAGGGGCTGAGCATGACCACGACCGAAGACCTCATTCCAGGCATCACCTGGACCCAGCTGAAGACCGTCCTCGAGAACATGGCGGACACGCCGGCCAAGAAGACGATGGTCAAACATCTGGTGGAAGCCACCCGCAAGCAGGCGCCTTTCCTGCCGGCGGAGGGGTCCTTCAAGGAAATCCTCTTCATAGGGGCGGCCTTGCTGGACGTGCGCTTTCAACCCTCGGCCTTGGACCTGAACACCTCTGGCGTATCCTCGCCGTCCTCGCCATCGCGGCCTTTGTCGCACTGGTGACCGCCGGCATCATGGGCGCGGAACGGTTCGCATTCCTGCTGCAGGGGCTTCGTCACCCCGAGGGCTGACCGCGCCACCCTTCATTGAGAGAAAGACATGAAACGCACTGAACATGCGGCGCAGCTTGCCGCCCATCTGGCAGCTGACCTCTTCGATGCCGAGGCCAGTCAGGACGAGGCCGTCAGCCAGTTGGGGAAGCTGGCGCAATCGCTGACCCGGACGCGTCGTGAAGCGCGGATGTCGACCACAATGGGTCAGGGCGCCTTTGACGCCTTGGCCGATGCGATCGCCGCACAGGTGCAGGCACAGCGCGCCATGGTCGCCCTTCATCACGCCCTGTCAGACGTGAAGCAGTCGTCCTCATTCCGAGGCATTGAGTTGAGCGGCCATGAAAAACAAGGCGACGACAACACCCGTCCAATCGGCCGGCTTGCCTTGGTGTCCTGATCAGGCAAAGCCTCGGTGATGTCGCCGATCTACCTTTTCTCGCAATCCTTCCTGGTCCTGGTCTCCGCAGCTGCATTCTGGCGGGGTCGGGGCTGGGAACGGGCGACCGCGATCGTGCTTCTGCTCAACTGGTTGGGCACGGAACTGGGCCCGGATTTCAACACGATCGATCCGCCGTGGTTCGGAAACTTCCTGGATGCGCTGGTCTGCCTGTTCATGATCTACGCCGCGCTTTTCTCGGGCCGGGCGTGGACCTTGTGGGCGGCGGCGTTCCAGATCCTGTTGATGGCTAACCATCTGGCCTTCATCAGATTTCACGCCCTGGAACAGTGGGCGTACATCACCGCCTATTACGTCTGGGGGGATTTGCTCCTGGTCGCCCTGCTGATCGGGATTATTTTCCCGCGGCGGTCGCGCCCGCCCGGATCTCCGCCCGTGAACGCCGGGCGGGCATAGGGCGGGCTCCGCCGGCCGCCGGCTAGCGGCATTCTGCTGCGGTCTCGAATCAAGCCGCCCCACCCCGCCGAATCCGATGCATTGTCGGCATGAAGCGATGCTCAATTTGAACAAAATTGCCCGGAAACGTTGAAAAAGAAACGTGCGTTTCTCTCTGCAACCGAAGTATGTTGACCACTGCTATTGCTGCGGTTACCCCGACGCGCAAGCATAGCAGGAATGCTGCTTCAGAGTCTCAAGGAAGGTCGCCAAATGGGCGCGGGTAAAGGCAAGGCGGATCCGATCGACGCGCACGTCGGAGGACGCCTGCGGGCATTCAGGCTTCAGGCCGGCATGAACCAGACCGAGCTGGCCCGTGCGCTGGGCGTCACCTTCCAGCAGGTCCAGAAGTACGAGAAAGGGGTGAACCGCGTCTCGGCCTCGATGCTGGCGCGCGCCTCGCAGGCGCTGCACGTCAAGATCGACTCCTTTTTCCCTGACGAAGCGACCGGCGGCGACGCCGCAGCTGAGGTCACCGCCGCCCCGCGCGGTCGTGAGATGCTGGCCATCCTCGCTTCACTCGATCCCAAGCGCCGCGACATCCTGATGAGCGTGGCGCGCGAGATGGCCAAAGCCGAATAGGCCCTCGCCTACCCTCTCAGACCCAGCTTTCCGGTGATGTGCTCCAGCGCGATCGCGCCTGCCGTCGCGACGTTCAACGAGTCGAACCCGCCGCTCATCGGGATTGAGGCGGCCTGACAGCGTGCGATCAGGTCCGCCGGCAAGCCGGGCCCTTCAGACCCGAGGACGATGGCGACGCGATCGCCGAGCTCCAGCCCGGAGAGAGTCGTGGTCGCGCCCGGAGTGAGGGCGACGAGATCAAACCCCTCAGCCGCCAGCGCCTCCAGCGCTGCAGCGGCGTCCACGCCGGTCGCCATTGGCGTGCGCAGGACCGCCCCCACCGAGACGCGGATGGCCTTTCGATAGAACGGGTCGCAACAGCGGTCATCAAGGATCACCCCGCTGGCCCCAAGCGCCGCCGCGTTGCGGAACACGCCGCCGATGTTGTCGTGATTGCCGACGCCGCAGACCACGACGACCGCGGACCTCTGTGGCGCCTCCCGCAGAAGCGCGTCCAGACCTGAGGTCTCGGGGCGGATGCCGAGCGCGAGGATGCCGCGATGCAGGTGGAAGCCGGCTACCTCGTCCAGGACAGCCTGCGGCGCGATGTAGACGGGCCTATGGTTTTTGACGGCGTCCAGCGCATCACCCAGCTTCTCCGCCCTGTTCTCGGCCAGCAGGATCGCCTCTACGGCGCACCGGCTCGCTGCGGATAGCAGGACGCGCAGCACGACTTCGCCCTCGGCCATGAAGCGTCCGCTGCGGCCGATCAGGTCGCGATCGTGGACATCGCGAAAGGGCGCGACGCGCACATCACAAGGGTCTTCGATCCGGATAACAGCCAAGCTCATTTTTCCCGTTGCACGACGCTGAGTCCCGCTGCTATAGCCCGCGCCTTCCCGAGTGAAACCTGTTCCGCGGTAGCTCAGTGGTAGAGCAGCCGACTGTTAATCGGCTGGTCGTAGGTTCGAATCCTACCCGCGGAGCCACTCAGGGCTTGAATCCCGACACAACTCAGCTTGCGTGCCCTCACAGGTCCGAAAGGACCTGCAGGGACGCTCGTCAGCTTGTCTGGCGACAAAACGCAGAAGTGCCGGCGGGACAGGGTCCCGCCGACGACTTCATTTCAGTTGAGACTGTCGACGTGGAGACCGATTCTGCCCGGTCCCCACGCCTATGACAGCCGTTCATCACCAGGCGTAGCGAACGCCCGCCCGTGCGGTGAAGCCTTCGACCGCGCCAAAGTCCTGCTCAGCCTGCACGAAGCCGGCCAGACCCGTCTGGCTGCCGATGCTCACCCCCAGCGTGCCCCGGGCCCAGGCATCATTCGCCTGATCCTGAACCTGAATGGACTGATCATCCAGGTGCAGTCGCGATGTATTGCCGCCCTTAAACTCGTTCAGGACGTTCAGGCTTGCATAGGGTCGCAGCGCCATTCCGTCAGCCACCGGCATGATGCCGCCAGCCCGGACGCCGATCCGGCCCACCATGCTGCGGGTGTCGCCGAAATCGACCGTGCCGGTATCGGATTCGATGCTTTCCAGCGAGGTGTCCGACCAGGACAGCGAGGCCTGCGGTTCCAGATACCAGCTTTCGCCAGCAGTCGCTCGCCAAGCGACATCGACGCGCAGGCCAAGAGTGTGGCCGTCTGCACTGGTGCGCAGGCCAGCCTCAGCCCAGTCGTAGTCGACGTCAAAGTTGTCGAGCTTCAGGACACCGCCGACCGAGAGCGGCCCGCGGCCCCAGTGCCCGTACGCGCCCACGCCCATTCCGACGAAGTGTGTCCGGTCACCGTTCTCGAAGCGAAGGTCGGTCCGGCCCGTTCCGGCCAGCAGGCCGAAGGCGAAATCGCCGATGGCGCGATCGACGCCGGCCTGCAGGCCGCGGCTCTTCACCTCGTGGCTCAGGTCGGCAGAGACGGTGTCGCCTTCGATGTCAAAGCTGCGCCAGGCGTCGATGTCCACGGAGCCATCGAAAGTCTGGCTCCAGATCTGCACGCCCTTGCCTTCGCCGAGGCCGCCATCGCGCATCTGTTCGAAGCGCGAGGAGACGACGTTCGCGCCCGAGGTCCACTGATGCTGAGCCCCCGACGCGATCTTGGTCGGCTCGAAGGCCGGGGCCGCGAGCGAGCCCTGCAACACGAAGGCGTTGCCCGACAGCAGGACGGAGTAGTCGACGAAGCCGCCGTTTGCGACTTCGGCCACGACCTCGGCGCCCGTCTGGGCCCGGCCGGACTGGGCGATGACCACGCCGGTCTCGCCAATACGGCCGCTGCCGACCACGTCCAGCATCACCCGGGTGACGCCTTCGAAGCCGCCCGCGACGATCCGGTCGGCCGACGGTTCGCCGCGCAGGTCCAGATCCATCAACACCGTGCCGCCAGTCTGTCCGTTGAACACCCCGGAGACGTTCAGGATATCGCCGCTGCGGCCATTCGACAGGTCGATGGTCCCCGCGTTGTTCAGGCGTTCGAGGTTCAGGAAGGACGCCGAGCGGGCGCCCGCGGCCTCGGCCAGTTCGATCAGGCCGGTGTTGTTGATCACGTCCGTGCCGGCGCCGAAGTCGCTGTTCCCGGAGGTGGTGAAGCGGCCGACGTTGTCCAGCACATCATCATTCGCCGTCAGATCGACCCGGCCGACGATGGTGTTGCCGCGGTTGTCGATGGTCGCGGCTCCGCCCTTGATATCGAGGGCCAGACCGCTGGTCGCGGAAACCGTGCCGTCGAGGATCAGGTGAGTCCCGGTTCCGGACATCAGCTTCAGGCCGACCTCGTCGCCCTGGACGACAGCGCCCTGGGCTACGGTGAAGTCGAGCGCTCCCACAGCGTTCAGGTCGGCGGCGGCGCCGCCGGTCGAGGTGAGTTCGTTCAGCACATTGAACGTGATGTCACCTGCGCTACGGGCCACGACGGCCGCGCCTTCGCCGGCGCCACGTCCACGACCGAGCGTGATAGTCATGTCGTCGCCCGAGGTCGCGTCGATCAGGGTTGAACGGCCGGTCAGCGCCGTGGCGCGGACCTCCATGGCGCCGCGAGAGTCGGCGTCGATGGCCAGAGCGCCCGCACCGGTCGTGGTGATCGTTCCGACCTCGATCTCGACTGCTTCGCCCGCGGCGACGATGCCATGGGCGGCATCGCCGGACGTCGTGATCGTGGTAACCTCGATACCGATGTCGCCAGCGGCGGTCGCGGCCAGACCGCGCGCGCCATATCCAGCTGTGCCGATCGTGCCGACGTTGGCGACGATCTCACCAGCCGAGCTGTCCAGCACGATCGCGTCGGGCGACTGGGCGCTGTAGACGCCCTTCGTCGTGTCGACTGACACGGCTTCGAGATTGATCAGGCCCGTCGCCGCGACCACCACGCCGCGGCTGCCTTCGCCTTCGGCCCGGATGACGCCAAGGTCCAGATCGACATCGCCGGAATCGATAACGGAGACAGCGTCCGCCATGATGCCCGTCGTCGTGATGGCGTTGGCGGCGATCTCTACAACCCTGGCGGCCGCGACGACGCCCATCGCCATCGTGCCTCCGGTTCTGACGGCGTTCAGGTTGATGTCCACAACGCCTTCGTCACCGTCCGCATAGGCGGTGACGCCGACCGCGCGTTCGCCGGTCGTGGAAATCGCGACGGCCGAGGTCACGGCCGCCCGGTCCTCCGCATTGACGGTCACGCCGCCGGCGCGGGCGCCCGTGGTTGTGACGCTGTTCACGGTGACGTCCGCCGTCGCCGAGTCAACCTGGATGCCGGTGGATTCGCTGCCTGAGGTCGTGACCGTCGCGATGCGGACCGTGCTGACGCCATCGGCGCCGACCACCACGCCACCCGCCTGTTCGCCGGTGGTCGTCACGGAGCCGAGGTTCAGGGTCAGGTTCGAACCCGCATGCGCCCGCACGCCTGCGGAACTGCGCCCCTTGGTCTCGATCGTGTTGACGTCAATGAAGATGTCGCCGTCGGTCGTGGCGTAGATGCCGTCTCCACGGTCCGCAGCGGTTTTCACGGACCCGATGTCGACATCGATAGTTCCGTTCAGTGACGCCAGGTCGACCCCGGCGGTCCGGATGTCACGACCGGCGCCGGTGGTCTCCACGGACTGGGCAGAAAGCGTGATGTCACCGCCGGCGTGGATCGCGACGCCCATCGCGCCGTCACCAGTCGCCCGGACCGCGCCCAATTCGGTCGCGACGACCGTCCCGGATCCCGTGAGATCAAGACCATGAGACTGATATCCGGCCGTTTCGAACGAACCGCCCGTGAGGGTCACATTCGTCCCACGCGCGACCACCGCGGTTGATCGGGATCCCGTGGTGCTGACCTTCGCGCCGGTCGCGTTGATCACGACGGGGCCGCTGTCGTTGCCCCTTTCATCGGAGACATAGGCGTAAATGCCGGCAGCCTCTGTCCCCGACGTGGTGATTTCCCGCTGGACGGTGACAGATGCGGCCGCCCGACCGGTGGCCGATACGCCTGTCGACCCGTCTCCGGTGGTTTCGACATCCCCGACGGTGACGTTCGTCGTTCGGCCACTGGCCGACACGCCTTCAGATTGGACGCCCGAGGTTGTGACCGAGTCCACGGCGACGGTGAGGACGCCCTCTTCGTTCGGGTCCCCCCGAACATACACCCCGTGGGCGGCGTCTCCCTTGGTGGTGATGCTGCCTGCCTTGATGTTCGCGTTCCGGGCGATGACGTCAACGCCATGGGAGCCGTCGCCGTCGGTGCTGATGGCGGCGATATCCAGCTTGACCAGCGCGCTGGTCGCCGGGCCGTCCATCTGGCCGGTGCGGACGCGGACCGCAGAGGCGTCAGCGCCCCTTGTCGTCACAGACGCGAGGGTGGCGGTCACCGTGCCGTCGGTCGAACGCAGATCCAGCCCGCGCATGCCGTCGCCGCTGGTGGCGACCGATCCGCCGCGCGAGCCGTCCGGGTTGTCCAGCCCTTCGACGACGACGGCGCCGCCGGCGGTGATTGTGGCGGCCGCCCTGTCGTCCCCTTCGGCGTTCCCGGCCGTCACCAGACGACCGATCTTCAGACCGGCCGTATTCCCGGCCTCGATGACCACGCCGCCGGCCTGCTGCGAGGCTGACTCGAAGTCGCGAACGGTCGCTGTCACATCCTGTGCGGACAACAACACGGTCGGATCGGCGCCCTCGGCGATCCGGATGCGGCCGAAGTCGGCCTTGATGGTTTCGGCGGCATAGACGGTGGCGAGAGCGCTGTCCTCGCCGGTGACGTTGGCGTTGTCGATGGTGAGGTCGACCGTGCGGGCATCGCCAAGGTCTAAAGATACACCGATCGAGTCGTCTCCCGAAATCTGCAAGTCGTCCAGATCGAGCTTGACCGAGTCGCCTTCAATGTCCGCGCCCAATGAGTTGTCACCCAGAATGCGCAGGGAGGCGACGTGGATGTCCACCGCAGAGCCCGCGGCTGCGTCGTTCGACACCTGTATCCCAAGGCTGCCGTCGCCATCCACAGAGACGATACCCATGTCAGCATGAGTGCGGCCGTCATTTCGGATAAACAGACCGGTGGAGCGGTCGCCCACCGTGGATACTGACCCGGTGACCTCGACGGCCGTCGCGCCAGTTGCCTCGATCGATATTCCGTAACTCTGCTCGCCAGTTACCCGGACGGAGCCTCCGTTGACGGTAATTGGGGCGGCCGGTCCGCCTGCGACGTCGATCGTGATGCCGTCCGAATACCGGCCCTCCACGTCAATCGTTGTGCTATTGATTGTGATCGGTCCTACGGTGTCTCGAACCCTGATGCCGGAGGACAATTCACCGTTGGTCTTGATCGAGCCGCTGGTGACGTTGACCGATTCGCGCGAACCCGACAGGTCGATGCCGTGGGCGTTCATGCCCTCGGTCGTGATGGTGGTGCTTTCGACCGTCTGCGCACCGCTGTTGCGCATCACAATCCCCTTGGCGCCGCCGGTCGCGGCGATCGTGCCGCTGGTTACGCTCGTGTCGGCTGTGCCCTCCGCATATATGGCAGCGTCACCACCGTTGAATGTAGCAAAGCCACTCTTGACCACCGCAGTTTCAGTCGCAGCGACAGAAATGCCTCTCGCGTCCGCTCGACCTGCGGTGACCGTCAGAGAACCCACATCAACGAAGGCGTTCGCCGCATCAGCTAAAACCGCTGTTGGCCTTCCAATGGAGCTTCCAGTCCCAAGCATCGCTATTTCAACGCTGCCGGCCTCAATGCTCAGATATTCGCTTGCATATCCACGTATAGCTTGAAACATTACATGAGAGGGATCAGCCGATGTGACGGTACCTACCTCAATATATGTATTTCTGCCCGCCGCATACACATTTTCGTTGCTACCATCCGCAGCAACCACAGAACGCGCATTGATTTTTGATGTTCCGATTTCTGATGCCACACTTATGCGAAGCGAAACATCTCGGGCGTTTACTGTCGCATCTGAATGCGCCTCAACAAGTATTCGTCCTGTATCGCTTACATTAACGGTTGCCTCTCCCTCATCGGAAATCACATCAATCTCGGATAAGTTAGCCTGCTGATCGCCTGTAACGATCTTGTCGCCCGCACCAGTAAGGATGGTGCTCCCGGTAACGGTCGCTCCACTTCCGAGAACCAGTTCAGTATCATCCGCACCAACATACTCTAGTCTGTCGTATGTCCCTGGCTGGCAGATGACCTGACCATTGACAACCGGCCCGCAGGCTTCCTGCGCGGCCGCCGAGCCACCGCTCGCCAACACAACCAGCGAACAGCCAAGCGCAGATGACGCCATCAGGGCGCGCGCGCGGCGCGAGACGGCGGGACGGACGGGGGATTTGGGGGAGGACATGTGCTCACGGACCACTGGACAGAATGAAGGTCCGGAAGGTGCCGTGCACGGGGCGCGCGAGTCCGAAGTCTGCGATCAAGGCCGAGGATCACGCGACGAAGCGCGGCCCGGCCGGGTCGGCGTTCCTGCGAAAGCGGTCGCTCGCGCGACGAAGACGCGGGCCGCCCTCGACTCGGTTCCACCAAAGAAAAAAGCCCGACGCGGGCGCCGGGCTGAAAGTCTGGTGATGGTGGGTGTCCTCGAAGAAGAGAAGACAGTCCTGCGATTGAGCCGAATTGGTTAATCGGACGTAAACCGCACTTCAGACATCCGGCAGCCACGTGGATTGCCGCGTCCCGGTCCCGCTGGACCAGGTCACCATCCACCCCTGCCCTGCCCGCACGGCCTGCGCCGCGTCGTCGGCCGCCGGTTGTCCGGCGCCGGGCCATGAGAAGGTGCGCTGACCCACGCGGATGTCTCTGGCCGTGGACGATTCCAGCAGCAGGCTCCAGCGGCCGCCGGGGTCCGGCATGGCCTCATCCGTCTGGCCATCCGCCGAGACCGTGACCGGGGCCGCCGTCACGCCCGACGCCAGCGCCATGCGCCCATCGCTGTCGACGGCCGCCAGCGGGGGTGATGCGCCCAAGCGCCTCGCCGGAGCGCCGGGACGCAGCACCGCGATCGGCCCCTTGCCGCCATCGACGATCAACAGGCGCGAGGGCGAGGCGGCGGCGTCCTGTCCCTCCTGCGTCTCGGGTCGAAGCAGCAGCGGTGCAGAGCCGGCGACGATACGGATCTGGAACCGGCCGGTCCCGTCGGCCGAGGCCGCGTAGGCGGCGTCGCCGTCGTTGCGCAGGACCACGCGGGCGCCCGGCTCGGCCCGACCTTCGATGATCAGGGTCGCGCCGGCCAGTTGGGCCGCGGTGATGTCGGGCGGCTGGGTCCAGCCGTCGCTGGCGGGATCGTGCTGCGACTTTGCGACGGGACGCTCGCCGCAGGCCGCCAGACCCGAAAGCGTCAAGGTCGCCGCGACGGCTGCCCATTTCACCGGTTTCATCACGCGCCTCCGAACGCTAGGAACGTCATCCCAGATAGCGTGGCCGGAGCCTGCTGTCCCCCTGCGTCGTTCGAGGCCCCATGTCGTCCGTCACCATCCAGCCCTTCGAGGGTCGTTCCGTCTGCCTGTTCTGCGGCTCGTCCGAAACGGTGTCGCCCGACTATATCCAGGCCGCGAAGGATTTCGGCCGGCAGACGGCGGAGGCGGGCTGGCGGCTGGTGTATGGCGGCGGCGGCGTGGGCCTGATGGGCGCCTCGGCCCGGGCGGCCCACGAGGCCGGCGGACGGGTGCTGGGCGTCATGCCCGGCTTCCTGCGCAGCCGCGAACGCCTGTTCGACGATGTCGAGACCGTGGTCGTGACCTCGATGCATGAGCGCAAGACGATCATGTATGACCAGTCGGACGCTTTTGTCGTTGCGCCCGGCGGCGTTGGCACGCTGGAAGAAGCCATCGAGGTGCTGTCGTGGAAGCGGCTGGACCTGCACGGCAAGCCGGTGATCTTTCTGAACCTGAACGGCTTCTGGGACTCTCTGGTCGCCGTGCTGGAGCACAGCATCGCCGAGCGGATGAGCCCGGAGAGCTTCCGTCAGGCCTGGAGCGTTTGCGAGACGGTCGAGGAGGCGATCGCCGCCATGCAGCAGAGCGACAGCGTGCCGCGCTTGCAACATGATCTGCGATAAGTGATCATTGATCACTCCCGCGTCAGTTTTCCAAAAATACGCGTATTGACAGTTTTCAATAAAAACTGACACTGGGAGAGCGACCCCGCCAGCTCTTCCGGAGACTTCCAATGCGCGCCCTTCTGATCGCCGCGGCCCTGTTCGCCGCCGCTCCCGCCGCCGCCCAGACCAACGCCACCAGCGCCGTCCTCGCTGACGCCGCCAGGGCGCCTGCCGGCCGCACCATCATCGACGGCGCCGCCTGGCGCTGCGAAGGCTCCGCCTGCATGGCGACCGGCGGCGCGAACCAGCCCGCTCCGCGCGCCTGCCGCCGCGTCGTGGCCCGCTTCGGTCAGGTCACCGCCTTCACCTACAAGGGCGTCGCCCTCTCGGCCGAGCAACTGGCCGTCTGCAACGCGGCCTGATACGCGGCACGGAATCATAAAGGCCGCCTCCTCGCGGGGGCGGCCTTTCTGTTGTCTTCCGATCGCTGGATCAGGCGGTTTCGCCGTTCAGCCGCTTCACGATCCGCTCGCGATCGATCATTGGCGCGATCGCGGCCATGTCCGGCCCGTGCGGCTGACCGGTCAGGATCAGGCGGAGCGGCATGAACAGGGCCTTGCCCTTGGCGCCGGTCGCCTCCTTCACCGCATTGGTCCAGGTCGGCCACAGGGTCTCGTCGATCGTCTCCGGGAGGACCGCAAGCGCGGCCGAGGCGAAGGCGGCGTCCTCGACTACAGGCGTGACCGGGCCGCGCACGATGTTCGCCATTTCAACGACATCGGCGAACTTCTGAAGGTTTGGCCGCACGGCGTTCCAGAAGGTCTCGCCCAGATCGGCGTCCAGCGCCTGAAGACGCGGGCGGGCGGTCGCGTACGCCATTGCGTGGAGTGACTGGGCGTTCAGACGATCCAGATCGGCCGTGTCGTAGCGCGCCGGCGAGCGGCCCATCTTGGAGAAGGCGAAGCTGTCGCCCAGCGCCTCGATCGATTCGCCGACTTCCAGCGGATCCGACGTCCCGATCCGGCCGAGGTGGCTGGTGATGGCGATCGGCTCGTAGCCCTGATCCCGCATGTCCGAGATCGACAACGAGCCCAGACGTTTGGACAGCGCCTGACCGTCGGCGCCGACCAGCAGCGGCATGTGCGCGAACTCGGGAACCGGGCCGCCCAGCGCCTCGAAGATCTCGATCTGCGCGCCGGTGTTGGTGACGTGGTCCTCGCCCCGGATCACATGGGTGATGTCCATCTCGATGTCGTCGACCACGGACGGAAGGGTATAGAGGAACAGGCCATCCTCGCGGATCAGCACCGGGTCGGACATGGAGGCCGTGTCGACCTCGGCATGCCCACGCGCCAGATCTTCCCAGGCGACGCGCTTGCCATCCAGCTTGAAGCGCCAATGCGGACGACGGCCCTCCGCTTCATAGGCCGCCTTCTCGGCGTCGGTCAGCGCCAGCGCGGCGCGGTCATAGACCGGCGGCATCCCGCGCGAGAGCTGAACTTTGCGGCGACGGTCGAGCTCGTCGGAGGTTTCGTAGCAGGCGTACAGCCGGCCAGCGGCCTTCAGGCGCTCGGCGGCCGCCTCATAGCGGTCAAAGCGTTTGGACTGGTTGTGACGCTCGTCCCAGACCAGACCCAGCCAACGCAGGTCGATCTCGATGCCCTGTTCGAACTCGGCGGTCGAGCGGGCCAGGTCGGTGTCGTCGATGCGCAGGACGAACTGCCCGCCCTGCCCCTTGGCGAACAGCCAGTTCACCAGCGCAGTGCGCACATTGCCGACGTGCAGCTTGCCCGTGGGCGACGGGGCGAAACGAACCTTGACGGACATTCGGGAAAAGACCTCGCGACGAGAGGCGCGCTAGGTCGCCCTCCCGCACCCGCAAGTCAAGGCGTCGCCGCCTCAGTCGTCGCGGTGGACGCGTTCCCGACGCTCGTGACGCTCCTGGGCCTCGACCGACAGGGTCGCTGTCGGACGGGCTTCAAGGCGACCGAGGCTGATCGGCTCGCCGGTCTCCTCGCAATAGCCATAGGAGCCGTCCTCGATCCGTCGCAGGGCTTCCTCAATCTTGGAGATCAGCTTGCGCTGGCGATCGCGGGTGCGAAGCTCCAGCGCGCGGTCGGATTCGGAAGACGCCCGGTCCACGAGGTCCGGATGGTTCTCCGTCTCGGCCTTCAGATTGATGACCGTGCCCTTGGACTCACGAAGGATGTCGTCCTTCCAGTCCATGAGCTTGGCCTTGAAATAGGCCAGCTGCCGCTCATTCATGAACGGCTCGTCGTCGCTCGGCCTGTAAGGGACCGGTTCGATAACGGCGGACGCTAATGCGTTCATCGCACTCACGCTCAAAGTAGACAGCGCCCCCCTGTGGCGCAGTGGATGCGTATAGGCATGCGCACGAGTCGGAGCAACAACGCTCGCGCGAGCGTGAGCCGGCCACGCTTAACGAATAGCGCGAGCGTGACATTTCTTCATCACCCGGCGGTTTGCAGTCGCGTTTTCGGGAACGATTTCGCCGACTTATGCGCCGTTGCGGCGAATTTCCGCCTTGGCGAGCTCTACCGCCGCCCGCAGATCGATTTGATCGAGCACGCTCTTCAGGCCTTCGTCGGCGTCTTCGGGCCGTTCTTCACGCAGGGTCCGGCCCAGACGTTCCAGCGCCGCTTCCCCGGTTTCCTCCGACAGAAGGGCCAGTTTGAGCTCGTCCATCCGGTCAAGCAGCCCCCCGGCCCGGCGGATGGCGCGGCGGCGACGCTCGGTCGGATCCTCGACGCCCTGCAGGGCCATGAGCGCAGAGACATCAGAGACGCCGGACATGCTGGAGGCCGCCGTCGTGGCCTGTGCGGGCGCACCGCCTCCGGTCGATTTGACCGAGAATCCGCCCGACGCCGCTGACGGCCTTGAGACGCCCTGAGGCGCCGATGGACCTGAAGGGCCGCTGACCTTCATGAGAGTCGTCTCCGGTACATGGCCGACCATCGCCCGACGCCGTCACCGTTTGGTTAACGCCCCGGCAGAATCTGCCCGCTGAAACGCGCGCAGGAAAAGTCGGCGCTTTGATTTTACGCACAAATCTGTCTGGCATGGGTCTGGCATCAGGGTTGACGACATTGGTTGCTGGACCCCCTGCCCATGCAGAAACTGCTCGCCCCGCTGATCGCCGCCTTCGCCGTAGCGAGTATCGGCGCGCCCGCCCTGGCCCAGTCCCGGATCAAGGACATCGCCGCCATCGAGGGCGTACGGACCAACCAGCTGGTCGGCTACGGACTGGTCGTCGGCCTGAACGGTACGGGCGACAGCCTGCGCAACTGCCCTTTCACCCGCCAGTCCCTGGAAGGGATGAGCGAGCGGCTGGGCGTCAACATCCGCGGCTCGAACGCCAACTCCAAGAACCTCGCGGCCGTGATGATCACCGCCGACCTGCCGCCCTTCGCCGCCCCGGGAGCTCGCATTGATGTCTCCGTCTCGTCGATGTGCGACGCCAAGAGCCTGCTGGGCGGCACGCTGATCGCCACCAGCCTCCAGGGCGGCAATCAGGAAATCTACGCCGTGGCCCAGGGCTCGATCCAGACAGGTTCGGTCTCGGCATCGGGCGCTTCAGGCTCCTCGGTCACCCGCGGTGTGCCGACGGCCGGCCGCATCGCCGGCGGAGCGACCGTCGAACGCGAGACCGGGTTCCAGCTGGCCAATATGAACGAGGTGCGGCTGACGCTGCGCAATCCGGACTTCACCACAGCCCAGCGGGTGGCGGCGGCGATCAACCGGACCTTCCCGAACACCGCTCTGGCCGAGAACGGCACCGTTGTCGCCCTGCGCGCGCCCGCCCATCTCGGCATGGCCGGCTTCATCAGTCAGGTCGAGAACCTGCCGGTCGAGGTCGACGCCCCGGCCAAGGTCATCATCGATGAGGTCAACGGCGTCATCGTCATGGGCGACGCTGTCCGCGTCTCCACCGTCGCCATCGCCCAAGGCAATCTGACCGTCTCGGTGCAGGAGACTCCGCTGGTGAGCCAGCCTGAAGCCTTCAGCCGCGGTCAAACCGCAGTCGTGCCGCAGTCGGATGTCACGGTCGAAGAGGATCGCGGCACCCAGATGCGCATCATCGGCGGCGGAACCTCTCTCTCTACCGTGGTCAACGGCCTGAACGCCCTCGGCGTCAGCCCGCGCGACATGATCAGCATCCTCCAGGCCATCAAGGCCGCGGGCGCCCTGCAGGCCGAAATCGAGGTGATGTGAGAATGAGCGATCTCGCCGTTTCCCCTTCCCTGCTCCAGTCGACCCCGGCGCCGACCGCCTCGCGCGACCGGATGCGCGAAACCGCCGAACAATTCGAGGCCTCCTTCCTGTCCCAGATGCTGAAGCCGATGTTCGAGGGCCTGAGCACCGATGGCATGTTCGGCGGGGGCGAGGCCGAGGCCACGTGGCGCAGCTTCCAGCTCGACGCGATGGCAAAGGAGACCGTCAAGGCCGGCGGGATCGGGCTGACCGATCAGGTGATGGCGCAGATGTTGAAGATGCAGGAGCAGGGCCAGTGACCGACGCTGAACTGATCGCCGACGCCCGGGTGCGCCAGTTGACCGATCTGACCGTCCGCCTGACTGAACGCCTCACCGAAGAGTCCCACGCCTTCGAGGCCCGTCGCCCGCAGGACGCGGCTGCGACCCTCGCCGACACGCAGGAACTGGCCAATCTGTACCGGCGGGAGTCGGCGCAGCTGAAGGCCAATCCCGGCTGCATCGCCTCCGCTCCACAGGATGCGCGCAAAAGGCTGGTAGAGTGCACCGAGGCCTTCGAAGCGGTGCTTTCGCGCCATGCCCGTGCGGTCGAGGCGGCGCGGATCATCTCCGAAGGACTGGTGAAAACCATCGCGGCGGAAGTCGCCTCACAGCGTGGAAATCCCTCCGCCTACGGCTCATCCGGGCACGCCACGAACGGCGATGGCAGGGCCGTGGCGTTCAATCAGACCGCATGAACGCTCAAGCAGCCGAATTTTAAGGCTTTCATGGCAACGTTATCCCGATGGGGATGACGTCGCGCCTTTTGGGACTGGCTTTCGCCTCGGCGGACCTGCTCGTAGAGCTGTCCGGCGACGGCAAGGTCCAATTCGCGCTGGGCGCCGGACCGGGCCAGGGCGTCGATCCCACCCGGACCTGGACGGGCAAGTCGATCAAGGATCTGGTCCTGCCCGCCGACCGCAAACGTCTGGCGACGCTGCTGGGCGATCTGAAGCCCGGGAAGCGGTCGCCTTCGACGGAGATCCGGTTTCTTTGTGGTGACACCGCTTTCCGTCGCGGCGCGCTGCACGCTTTCCTTCTGCCGGATCTGGCGCCGGCGGTGTCCTGTTCGCTGAGCTGGCGCGACGCGGTCGAGACCATCAGCGCGGGCGAAGGATTGAAGGACGCGCAGGGCCTGCTGGATGCTACGCCCGCCCTTCTTACCGGCGCGCCCGTCGCTGTCGATTTCGTTGAGGTCGGCGGACTGGACGAGGCGCAGGAGAGCCACCAGCGCGTGATCGCGGGCATCGAAAACATCCTCCTCATGGCCTCGGTTGACGGCGCAAGCGCGGCGCGTCTGGCTCCGGACCGGTTCGCGGTGGTGCGTGACAGAACCGACCAGACGGATATCGCCGGCGACATTCGCGACGCCGGCACGGCGGAAGGGGTCGATCTCAGCGTGGAGATCGGCCGCGCCACGCCCGAAGCCGGAGCCGCCGCCGAGGTCACCGTCCGCGCCCTGCGTCTGGCGCTCGAGAACTGCCTCAAGGACGGCGCGGCTGCCGCCGGCCTGGGTTTCGCCGAAAGCCTCGCCGCCACCGTGCGCGGGGCCGAGCGGTTCCGGGCCGTCGTGCGCGGACGGGACTTCGCGCTCGAGTACCAGCCGATCGTCGATCTGAAGTCCGGCGACACCCACCATTTCGAGGCCCTGACCCGGTTTACCGGCGGCGCAGACAGTCCTGCCGGCGTCATCCACATGGCCGAGGAACTGGGTCTGATCGAGGGCTTCGATTTCGTCGTCGTCGAAAAGGCCCTGCAGCAGCTCAAGCGGCCCGGATTCAGCCGCATGGAGATTGCGGTGAATGTCTCGGGCGCCTCGCTGGCCGGCGACGCCTATGTTCAGCATCTGCTTCAACTGACCGAAGCCATACCGGCCATCCGCAAGCGCCTGATGGTGGAGGTCACCGAAACCGCCGCCATGTCGGATCTTGAAGGCGCGGACCGCCGTCTGCGCGCGCTCCGCAATGCTGGTGTGCGCGTCTGTCTGGACGACTTCGGCGTCGGCGCTGCGTCGTTCGACTACCTCGGTCGCCTGAGCCTCGACATCGTCAAGATCGATGGCCGCTTCGTCACCGACATTACCAGCAGCGAGCGCTCGCGCACCCTTATCGAACATCTGGTCAAGCTGTGTGGCGACCTGAAGCTGAACACGGTCGCGGAAATGGTCGAGACCAAGGCCCAGGCCGACGTGCTGCGCGGACTCGGCGTCGACCATGGTCAGGGCTGGTTCTTCGGCCGCCCGACCCGCGACCCTGTCATGCAAACCCCGCTCTCGGAGGTTAAGCCTGCTGTCCGGCGTCGTGGCGCGGTCGAGGCCTGGGGTTAACCAGCGCCAAGCGGCGGGTCACGCCGATAGCGTCGAGAAAATCCTCGTCATGGCTGACGACCACCAGCGCGCCGTCATAGGCGCGAAGGGCCGCCTCGACCGCCGAGATCGAGTCCAGATCCAGATGGTTGGTCGGCTCGTCAAGGATCAGAAGCTGCGGCGGCGACCTGCCTGTCATCACGCAAGCCAGCGCCGCACGCAGCCTCTCGCCGCCTGAAAGCTCTCCAACCGCCCTGTCCGCCGCCACGTTGCGGAACAGGAACCTCGCCAGCGCCGCCCTCGCTTCATTGGACGAGGCTTCCGGATTGAGCCTCATGTACCCGTCAACTAGGGTCTCGGTCGGCGAGAGGATGTCCGCCGACTGATCCAGTCGAGCGGCCGCCACAGGCCGGTCAATCCACCCGGTGGCCGGTTCGAGCTCTCCCGCCATCAACCGCAGCAGCGTGCTCTTGCCCGCGCCGTTTGGTCCGGTCACCGCGATCCGTTCCGGACCGGTCAGCGTCAGGGAAATCGGGCCGACGATCCGCCGACCGTCCGGTGCGTCCCACGCCGCCTCAAGCATATCCAGAACCACGCGACCGACCGGCAGGGCGGTCGAAGGCATGGGGATCGACAGCTCCCGGACCCTCTCGACCCGTTCCCGCGCCGCATCCAGAGCCACTCCCGCGTCCGCGGTTCGCCGCTCGGCCAGCCGACGCTCACGCCCGCCTGAGACCTCCGCCCGCTCCGCGCGGAAGTCGAGGAGTATCTTTGGGTCGGAGCTGCCAATCCGTGAGGCCTTTCCCGCACGATCGCGCCGCGCCTTCCGCTCCAGCGCGCGCTGGTTCTCCCGCGCCGCCTGATCCGCCTCACGCTCGGCCGCATCCAGCCCCCGCTCCGCGGCGGCGCGTTCTAACGCCTTGCGCTCGACGTAGAGCTCGTAGTTCCCGCCATGGACGGCGGCGCCGAGAGCAGACAGTTCGACGATGCGGTCCATCCGCCGCAGCACGGCACGATCGTGACTGACGACCACCACGCCGCCGGGCCAGCGCTCCAGCACCTCCGCGACCAACGCGCGAGCCTCCCCGTCCAGATGGTTCGTCGGTTCATCGAGCACGAGCAAGTCCGGCCGATCCAGCATCAGTCCGGCGAGCCGCAGGCGCGTCTGCTCGCCTCCACTGAGCGAAGCCACAGGCCTGTCGAAGGCGACCTCGGTCAGCCCCACCTCCG
Organism: Brevundimonas sp. NPDC092305; assembly: GCF_044755415.1. Lineage (NCBI taxonomy): Bacteria > Pseudomonadati > Pseudomonadota > Alphaproteobacteria > Caulobacterales > Caulobacteraceae > Brevundimonas > Brevundimonas sp. NPDC092305. Next base: position 1,072,755 of record NZ_JBIVQY010000001.1, read on the forward strand.
CCAGAGCCTGTCCGATACGCGCTTCCAGCGTCCAGTCAGCCTCCGCCAGATCATCGCCAGAGCCATCGCCCGCGAGTACGCGAGCCAACAGAACCAGCCCCTCAGCCGCGCCCAGCGCCTCGGCCACCGTTTCACCCGGCGCCGGCGTGTTTCTCTGATCCAGCCAGCCGATCCGCCCTGTGCGCGCGACCGCGCCCTCCTGCGGCTCCGCGAGACCGGCGATCAGACGCAGCAGCGTGGTCTTCCCCGCGCCATTGCGCCCGACGACGCCGGTTCGCTCCCGCCCGAAGGCGAGCGTCAGATTGTCAAAAAGGGTTCGCCCGTCAGGCGCGCGGGCCGCGACGCTGCTGAGCGTCACGAATGCGGATGGGGACGGGTTTTGGCTTGGGAGCGAGGACATAGGCGAGCACGAGCAGCAAGGGAGCGGAAAGGGCGAAACCGATTTCCAGCGTGCTGATCATGATCGTCAGGCCTCCGTGAAACTCACTCAGTCCCCAGAGGATGGGGGCGAAGGCCGAAGGGCGCAAGGGTGTTTCCGCCGTGGCCAATCTGACGAAGCCGTGAGACCGTGTGGTCGGGAGGCCCGCCATGCGTGTGTTCACGATCGTTGCAACGTTGCTTTGCGTCACCGCCTGCGCTCACGCGCCTGAGCCGAACATAGGCCCGGCCGACTTCACCCCCATCACCGTCAGCGCCTCGCCGAACGCGCGCTTCTACGCCGACTGCATCGGGCAGGCGGCGGCGCGGGGCAGCTACGGCCGCGCCTTCGACGACAGCACCGACATGGTCCTGTTCACCTGCACCGGCACGCCCGCCATGAACTTCTATAACGCGCTCCAGGCTCACAGCGCCCGCTTGGGCTCGGAGGTGGTGCGTGACGGCCGCACATGGCGCTCGACCAATCCCGTCCAGCGGAACCTGTTCGGCGTCGACTACTGCTGGAAGGACGAGGCCGATCGCCATGAGTGCGTGATCAGCCTGCGAACCGGCGAGTTCATCCGGCCCTGACAGCCTGCTGACGGAATCTGGCAGCAGGCTGGCGCACCCGCGTTCCTGTTCCTATAATGTTCTTGCTGATTTCAGCGAACCAGTTCCCATATTGCGTTGTCGCGCCGGACCCGCTCCGGCCCTCCCGCGTTCCCGGAATCCATGACCGAAAAACACAACTTCATCCGGGTGCGCGGCGCCCGCGAGCATAATCTCAAGGGCGTCGATCTCGACATTCCGCGCGAGCAGCTGGTCGTGATGACCGGCCTGTCGGGCTCGGGCAAATCCTCGCTCGCGTTCGACACCATCTACGCCGAGGGTCAGCGCCGCTACGTCGAGAGCCTGAGCGCCTACGCCCGGCAGTTCCTTGAGCTGATGGGCAAGCCGGACGTCGACCTCATCGAAGGGCTGTCGCCCGCCATTTCGATCGAGCAGAAGACGACGTCGAAGAACCCTCGCTCGACGGTCGGCACGGTCACCGAGATCCATGACTACATGCGCCTGTTGTGGGCGCGCGTTGGCGTCCCCTATTCGCCCGCCACCGGGCTGCCGATCGAGAGCCAGACCATCTCCATGATGGTCGACAAGCTGACCGCCCTGCCCGACGGTGAGCGCATTCTGCTGCTGGCCCCCGTCGTGCGCGGCCGCAAGGGCGAATACCGCAAGGAGATGGCCGAGTGGCAGCGCTCGGGCTTCCAGCGGCTGAAGATCGATGGCGAATTCTACGCCATCGAGGACGCCCCGACTCTCGACAAGAAATTCAAGCACGACATCGACATCGTGGTGGACCGCATCGTCACCAAGGCCGGCCTTGAGGGCCGTTATGCCGATAGCCTGCAGACCGCGCTCGGTCTGGCCGACGGCATCGCCGTGGCCGAATGGGCCAACACGATGGAAGGCGAGACGGCGCCGCGCCGCATCACCTTCTCCGAGAAGTTCGCCTGCCCGGTCTCCGGCTTCACCATCAGCGAGATCGAGCCCCGGCTGTTCTCGTTCAACAACCCGTTCGGCGCCTGCCCCGCTTGCGACGGCCTGGGGGTCAAGCTGGCCTTCGACGCCGATATGGTGGTGCCGGACAAGGACAAGACCCTGCACGGGGGCGCGGTCGCCCCGTGGTCGCGCGGCCCCTCCCCCCTCTATACCCAGACCCTGCAATCGCTGGCCCAGCACTACGGCTTCTCGATGGACAAGCCGTGGCGCGAGCTGCCCGGCAAGGCCCAGACCGTGATCCTGCAGGGGTCGGGCGGCGAGAAGATCAAGTTCGTCTATGACGACAACGCCCGGAAATACGAGACATCAAAGGCGTTCGAGGGCGTCTTGCCGAACCTCGAACGCCGCTGGCGCGAGACGGACAGTGCGTGGGTGCGCGAGGAGCTGGGCCGCTTCCAGTCCGAGACGCCGTGCGAGGCCTGTCATGGCAAGCGCCTCAAGGAAGAGGCTCTCGCGGTCAAGATCGCCGGAGAGGACATCGCGGAAATCAGCTGGCTGTCCATCAAGGCCGCCCACGCCTGGTTCACGGCGCTGGACGGCAAGTTGTCCGACAAGCAGATGGAAATCGCCCGGCGGATCCTGAAGGAGATCAACGACCGCCTGCGCTTCCTGAACAACGTCGGCCTAGACTATCTGAACCTCTCGCGCAGCTCCGGCACCCTGTCCGGTGGCGAGAGCCAGCGCATCCGTCTGGCCAGCCAGATCGGCTCGGGTCTGACCGGCGTCCTCTACGTCCTCGACGAGCCCTCCATCGGCCTGCACCAGCGCGACAACACCCGCCTGCTCGAAAGCCTGCGCGGGCTCCGCGACCTCGGCAACTCCGTACTCGTGGTCGAGCATGACGAGGAGGCCATCCTGACGGCCGACTACGTCATCGACATGGGCCCCGCCGCCGGCATCCACGGCGGCGAGGTCTGTGCTCAGGGTACGCCCGCCGAGGTGATGGCCAATCCGAAGTCGCTGACCGGCAAATACCTGACTGGCGAGCGCGAGATCGAGCTGCCGCCTGAGGGCCGCCGCCCGATCAACCGCAAGAAGATGCTCAGGATCAGCGGCGCCGGCGGCAACAATCTGAAGAACGTGACCGGCGAGATCCCGGTCGGCGTCTTCACCTGCGTCACCGGCGTGTCCGGCGGCGGCAAGTCCACCTTCACCATCGAGACCCTGTACAAGGCCGCCGCTCGCCGTCTGCACAATGCGTCCGACGCCCCCGCCGCCCATGATCGCATCGAGGGGCTGGAGCTGTTCGACAAGGTCATCGACATCGACCAGAGCCCGATCGGCCGCACCCCGCGCTCGAACCCGGCCACCTACACCGGCGCGTTCGGCCCCATCCGCGACTGGTACGCGGGCCTGCCGGAGTCCAAGGCCCGCGGCTACGGCCCCGGCCGCTTCAGCTTCAACGTCAAGGGCGGCCGCTGCGAGGCGTGCCAGGGCGACGGCGTTATCAAGATCGAGATGCACTTCCTGCCCGACGTCTACGTCACCTGCGATGTCTGCAAGGGCAAGCGCTACAATCGCGAGACGCTGGAAATTGTTTTCAAGGGCAAGAGCATATCCGACGTTCTGGATATGACAGTCGAGGAGGCCGCGCGCTTCTTCACCGCCGTGCCGTCCATCCGCGACAAGATGTTGACGCTGGAACGCGTCGGCCTCGGCTACGTCAAGGTCGGCCAGCCGGCCACGACCCTGTCCGGCGGTGAGGCCCAGCGGGTCAAGCTGTCCAAGGAGCTGAGCAAGCGCGCCACCGGCCGCACCCTCTACATCCTCGACGAGCCCACCACGGGCCTGCATTTCGAGGACACGCGCAAGCTGCTCGAGGTGCTTCAGGAACTGGTCGACGCCGGCAACACCATCGTGGTCATCGAGCACAATCTCGACGTCATCAAGGTCGCCGACTACCTGCTCGACTTCGGCCCCGAGGGCGGCGACGGCGGCGGCGAGATCGTTGCGGTCGGCACGCCCGAACAGGTCGCTGACAACAAGGCAAGTTGGACCGGCAAATACCTCAAGGAGGTCCTCGACCGTCACGAACAGCGTCGCAAGGCCCGCGTCGCCGGCCTGACGAAAGCCGTTCCGGCGAAGAAGGCCGCGCGGGTGAAGGAAAAGGCCTAGTCGGCAGTCACGGCAGCGGGGACGGGCTCGGCCACGACGCCAAAGTCGCGGGTCTTGCCCTTCCAGATCAGGACGGCGACGCCGACCAGCAGCACGACGGTCGTGATGACGCTGCCTTCAGGCCCGAAGGCGGCGCCCGTCACCCACCATGGCACGGTCGTCTGCGTGCCGAGGTCAACGATCAGCGGCGTGGTCTCGATCACCTGACCTGACACCTCCAGCCCGAAGCCGAGGCCCAGCAGCCAGTTCCACGCCGCGTGCCAGCCGCAGACGCCCCACAGCGAGCCTTCTCTGGCGGCGTACAGGCCGATGAAGACGCCGAACAGGATGACATTCAGGACGCCTGTCAGCAGTTCCGGCGACGGCTTGATATTGGCGGCGTGCAGCAGACCGAACAGACCGGCGCTCAGGCCGATGCCCCAGCCGAGGCCGTGACGCGAGGCGATGACCTGCATCAGCCAACCCCGCGTGATGATCTCCTCGGTGGAACCCTGAATGATGAAGCCGAGCATCAGGACAAAGATCGGGATCAGCGCCGCGCCGACGTTGGCGGAGGCGAACGCCCCGCCGGCGTCGATGCGGTAACCGCCCAGCGCCCAGATGATGCCGACCACGGCGACCAGAAACGCCAGACCGATCGCATAGCCGCGCACGAACCGCTTCAGGCCGTTTCCATTGAAGCCGATCGTCGCCAGACCGCGCCGCTCGAAGAACACCACCCAGAGGATGGTGATGATGGCCGCGAACGCGAACGAGGCGAGAAGATAGACCGTACCGGGCCAGCCGTTGGCCTCGCCCTGCATGGTCATCAGGCCGGACGCGATCCCGGGAATCGCCCCGATGATCTGGCCCAGCGTGATGAAGACGATGGTCAGAACCAGCGCCGCCGCCGTCCACGTCCGCCGATGTTTCGGCTCGCGCGGTGCGTAGAGTTCAATACCCTTCATGAACCTGCTCCTAGGAGAAGTTGTCGGCGACGCCGGGACCGCGGACGCCCACAATCTCGCGATAGGCCACCGCCGCGGGCGCCAGGAAGATCGCGTAGGTCAGGGCGGAGAAGAAGGCGCTGACGATTGAGTTGGCGATCATGGCGGGCGTGAAATAGGCGGCGAGCGAGGTGAAGTCGCCCTCCATGGACTCCGCCATGCCGAACAGCCCGCCGGCCGTCGGCGCGCCCAGCGCCGCCATGGCCGCGAAGCCGATGATCCCGCCCAGCATCGCCACGAGCAGGCCCAGGATGAAGGCCAGCAGATAGCTGCCGAACAGCGGCCAGAAATGCCCCTTCGTCGCGCGCCATGAGCCGAAGATGCGCAGCTTCTTCTCGGCGAAGGTCATCGGCCCCGCGAACGAGAACTTGACCCAGAAGGCGATCGAGACCGCCACCAGCGCCAGATAGCCGAACATCACGCCCAGAGCCGCGCCGATGCCCGCGGCCACGCTGTCGCCTCCCCCTGTCACCCCGACCAGACCAGCGATCAGCGCCACGATCAGGATCATCACGATCATGGCCGCCATGCTGACCGCGAAGCCGAGCAGCCCGAGCACGAACAGCACCAGCGCCTGCCGGCCTTCGTCCGCGCCGAGCCGCAGATAACCCAGCCGGTCCTCGTCAGGTTTCAGGACGGCGCGATAGACCGCCGTGGTGAAGATGGAGAAGATGAGCAGAACGAACGGGATCAGGAAGAGATAGAAGACGGCCATCTGGCCCATCAGGGCGAAGATCTGCGTCGGATCGCTCTCGGCGGTCTCGCTCGCCGCCATGATCTGCGTCAGGGTGTCGCCGAACAGCACGATCGTGGCCACGGTGGCCAGCAGGCTGATCGCCAGCGACGCCGCTGTCCAGATCAGCATCGCCTTGGGCTTGGCCCTCGCGATCCGAAATCCTTCCAGCGCCGCATCCGTAGCCGAAAACGCCATCCTGCCCTCCGTCGTTACGACTCAACCTAGCCCAGCGCCCGACGCCCCGCTAGAAGCGCGCGCATGACGAACTCTCCATCTCCTGTGCACGTTATCGGCGGCGGCCTCGCCGGGTCAGAGGCCGCCTGGCAGATCGCTTCGGCCGGCGTGCCCGTCATCCTGCACGAGATGCGCGGCGTGCCGGGCGTCAAGACCGACGCCCACCATACGGATGGGCTGGCCGAGCTGGTCTGCTCCAACTCCTTCCGCTCGGACGACTGGGAGTACAACGCCGTCGGCCTGCTGCACGCCGAGATGCGCGCGCTCGACTCCATCATCATGGCCTGCGGCGACGCCAATCAGGTCCCGGCCGGCGGCGCGCTCGCCGTTGATCGCGAGGGCTTTTCGCAAGCCGTGACCACGAAACTGGAAGCCCATCCGCTGATCACCATCGTCCGCGAGGAGATCGCCGGCCTGCCGCCGGAAGAATGGAACAACGTCATCGTCGCCACGGGCCCCCTCACCTCACCCGCTCTCGCCGAGGCGATCCTGAAGACGACCAGCGAGGAGAGCCTCAGCTTCTTCGACGCCATCGCCCCCATCGTCCACGCCGACTCGATCGATTTCGACATCGCCTGGCGTCAGTCGCGCTACGACAAGGAAGGCCCGGGCGGAGACGCCGCCGCCTACGTCAACTGCCCTATGGACAAACAGCAGTACGACGCCTTCATCGACGCCCTGCTCGACGGCCCCAAGGCCGAGTTCAAGGAGTGGGAAAACGTCCCCTATTTCGACGGCTGCCTGCCCATCGAGGTGATGGCCGAGCGCGGCCGCGAGACCTTGAGGCACGGCCCGATGAAGCCGGTCGGCCTGACCAACCCGCGCGACCCGCAGGTCAAGCCGCACGCGATCGTTCAGCTGCGTCAGGACAATGCACTGGGCACCCTGTTCAACCTCGTCGGCTTCCAGACCAAGCTGAAGCACGGGGCGCAGGCCGAGACCTTCCGCATGATCCCGGGCCTGCAGGATGCCCAGTTCGCCCGTCTCGGCGGCCTGCACCGCAACACCTTCCTGAACTCGCCCAAGCTGCTGGACCGCCAGCTCCGTCTGAAGGCGATGCCGCGCCTGCGCTTCGCCGGTCAGGTCACGGGCGTTGAAGGCTATGTCGAAAGCGCCGCCATGGGCCTGTTGACCGGTCGCCTCGCCGCGGCCCAGGCGCTGGGCCGCGATCTGGCCCCGCCGCCTGCCGAGACCGCCATCGGCGCGCTGGTCGAGCACATCACCGGCGGCCATCTGGAAGGCTCGAAGTTCCAGCCGATGAACATCAACTACGGCCTGCTGCCGCCTCTCGAAGCCCCGCGCGTCGATGAAGACGGCAAGAAGATCCCGCCCAAGGATCGTGGCCGTGCCAAGAAGCGGCTGATGAGCATCCGCGGGCTGGACGCCCTCAAGGCGTGGCGGGACGCGGCGGCCTGATGACCGACCAGTCCGAGCTCGAACGCCTGACCGCGCGCCGCGTCACCCTGATCTACCGCCTCGACCTGATCGCGAAGGGCGCGACCCTGACCTATGACGACGGCACGCCTGTCGACATGGCGTCAGAGAAGGCTCGGCTGGAGGAGGAGGTCACCCGGCTGGACCGCAAGATCTTCGCCCTGCAGCCGTCCGCCGGTCAGGCCTGACCTAACCGCCCCGACCGCCGTACTTGGCGTACTCCAGCCGCGCGATCGTGCGGTTGTGCACCTCGTCCGGGCCATCCGCCAGGCGCAGTGTCCGCACGCCGGCATAGAGTTCAGCCAGCGGCGTATCGCCCGACACGCCGGCGCCGCCGAACGCCTGGATGGCGTCATCGATGATCTGCAGCGCCATCCGCGGCGCGGCGACCTTGATCTGCGCGATCTCGGACTTGGCGTTCTTCGCGCCCGCCTGATCGATCATCCACGCCGCCTTCAGCACCATCAGCCGGCACATCTCGATATTGGTTCGCGCATCGGCGACGCGCTGCTCCCAGACCGAATGCTCGGCGAGCGTCTTGCGGAACGCCGTGCGGTTCAGCAGTCGCTCGGTCATCAGCCCCAGCGCCCGTTCGGCCGCGCCGATCACCCGCATGCAGTGATGGATGCGGCCCGGCCCCAGACGCCCCTGCGCGATCTCGAACCCCCTGCCCTCGCCGGCGATCAGGTTCTCTACGGGCACGCGGACATTCTCCAGCACTACCTCGGCGTGACCGATAGGTCGCTCGTCATAGCCGAACACCGACAGCATTCGCTCGACGCGGAAGCCCGGCGTGTCCGTCGGCACAAGGATCTGCGACTGCTGCTGGTGGACTGCCGCTCCGGTGTCCGTCTTGCCCATCACGATGGTGATGGCGACGTTCGGGTGTCCCATATTGGTGGACCACCATTTGCGGCCGTTGATCACATAGTGGTCGCCGTCCCGCTCGATCCGCGTCTCGATATTCGTCGCATCCGACGAAGCGACCGCCGGCTCGGTCATCAGGAAGGCCGAGCGGATCTCGCCAGCCATCAGCGGCTTCAGCCACCGCGCCTGCTGCTCGGCGCTGCCGTACATGTGCAGCACTTCCATATTGCCGGTGTCCGGGGCGTTGCAGTTGAACACCTCGGCCGACCACAGGTGATGGCCCATCAGTTCGGCCAGCGGGGCGTATTCCAGATTGGTCAGGCCCGCGCCGTGCTCGCCCGGCAGGAACATGTTCCACAGACCCGCCTCCCTGGCCTCCGCCTTCATCGTCTCCATGATCGGCGGCTGGCGCGTATGATCCTCACGCACCTGAGCCCAGTACTCCGACTCGCGAGGCAGCACCTTGTCGTCCATGAAGCGGCGCACGCGCTCCTGCCAGTGCAGGGCTCTGTCGCTGTGGCGGAAATCCATGGAAGCCCTTTCTCCCTCCCCACCCCGGGGAGGGTGGTCGCGCAGCGACCGGGTGGGAGCGGCAGGGCGACCCATATTCCGGCGTCTGGCCGTCGGGCCGTCCCCACCCGACCGACGCTACGCGCCGGTCACCCTCCCCGAACGGGGAGGGAGCATTCGGCGCCTCAGCGCTTCAGCAGCGGAGCCAGCTTCTGGGCGATCATCATGTCGCCGGCGATCTTCAGCTTGCCCTGCATGAAGGCCATCATCGGATCGAGACGGCCTTCCGACAGGGACATGAAGTCGTCCCACGAGATGGAGACGGTCGCGTCGGCGGGCTTGTCCTCATTGGTGACCGAGTTCGGAACCGAGGCGCCATCGATGTAGATCTTGCCGGTGTCGCCCAGATCGATTTTCACGGTCTTGCCCAGACCGGAGTTATCGCCGACGGCGCCGCGGATGTGTTCGGTGACGGAAGCCAGATCGGCCATGGTGCGTCTCTCCAGGAGCGGTTGAACCTCCGACCTAGACCGCCCGTTCGGGCCTGCCAAGATCACGTGGCGTCAACATCCCGTCACTTGCGGGCGGGACTTTTGGTCGCTGGCCGGGGAATGACGGCCTGATACGCCGAAGCCTTGGCGGACAGGGTGGGATTCGAACCCACGGTAGGCTTCCACCTACGGCGGTTTTCAAGACCGCTGCCTTAAACCACTCGGCCACCTGTCCTGCGAGCGGACCGGCTCGATAGAGGGTTTTGGGAGCGAAGCCAACTTCGGGCGCTCTTCCTCGTCGAAAACTTGCAGACCTCTGAAATCTGGCGTGATGTGGCTCCGGGATCGGGCTGATGCGTTTCAATCCGGTGTCGCGCGGAAGGGCCAGCCGTGTTCGAGAAGTTGCGTTGCGCCCGAAAGGGCCATCTGTTCGTCGACAGCCGTAGTCAGCCGGGCGTGCAGGTCTGCGTGCGCTGTCATCTGCGCAAGCCTTTCGAGGGTGTCGTGTCGCCTAGACAGGCTGAGCCTCCACCTGAGAGCTGAGCACACGATCGGGCCTTCTCCGGACGGGCGGACGAGGTATGGTGACTGCATGGACAGACGCACCGTTCTTCATGGGCTCGCCGGAGTCGCCGCCGTTCAGGCCGCTCCTGTCGCGGCCCCGTCGGCCGAACCAAAGCCGCGGGTCGCGCTCGAAACCGCCATGGGCCAGATTGTTCTCGAGCTTGAAGACAAGCGTGCGCCGATCACGGCCGGCAACTTCCTGCGCTATGTCGACGAGCACCGCTTCGACGGGACCAGCTTCTATCGCGCCATGAAGGCTGCGCCCGGCTATGGCTTCGTACAGGGCGGGACCGACAACGCCCGCGACCGGGTCCTGCCGCCCATCGCCCACGAGCCGACGACCGAGACGGGGCTCAGCCATCTGGACGGGACCATCTCCATGGCCCGCTATGCGCCGGGCAGCGCCACGGGCGACTTCTTCATCATCGTCGGCAACCTGATCCCCTATGACGCCGGCAAGCGGGATTCGCTGGACCCGCTGGGCTTCGCCGCCTTCGGACGGGTCGTCGAGGGCATGGATCTGGTGCGCCAGATGCTGGTCGCGCCCGTGTCGCCGACATTGGGCGAAGGCGTGATGAAGGGCGAGATGCTGGAGCCGCGCATCACCATCACCACGGCGCGCCGCCTGCCCTGAGCCTCAGGCCCGGGCGTCTTCGCCGATCTTCGCCCCGACGTGGGCGATACCCTTCAGCTCGGCGAGCGCGACCTGCCGGTGTCGCTCTCGATAGCTGGCGCGCTGGGCCTCGGTGCGGGTGTCATGACAGTGCGGGCAGCTGACGCCCTCGACGAAGCATTCCGACGCCCGCTCCGCCTCGCCCAGCGGCATCCGACAGGCGCGACAGAGGGAGTGGGTGCCCGGCGCCAGCGCGTGGCCGACCGCGACCCGCTCGTCGAAGACAAAACACTCGCCCCGCCAGAGGCTCTCCGCCTCGGGCACCGTCTCCAGATATTTGAGGATGCCGCCCTGCAGATGGTGCACGTCAGCGACGCCCTGCGCCTTCAGATAGGCCGTCGACTTCTCGCAACGGATTCCGCCGGTGCAGTACATGGCCACCTTGGGCGGGTTCGGCCGGTCCAGCAGCTTGCGGCCCTCGGTCTCGAACCAGGTCGGGAAATCGCGGAAGCTCTTCGTATTCGGCTGGATCGCCCCCTCGAAGGCGCCGATCGCGCCCTCGTAGTCATTGCGCGTATCAATCACGATCGTATCGGGATCCGAGATAAGGGCGTTCCAGTCTTCGGCCGTCACATAGACCCCCGCGTCGCGCGACGGATCCAGATCAGGCTGGCCCATGGTCACGATCTCGGGCTTCACCCTGACCTTCATGCGGTAGAAGGGCATGGCGTCTGCAACGGCAGTCTTGACCTCCAGCGCCTCGAAACCGGGCATGGTTCGGATGCCGGCCAGAACGCGGGCGATGGCGGGCCCGGAGCCGGCGATCGTGCCGTTGATCCCTTCCCGGGCGACCAGCAGGGTTCCCCTCACCTCCTCGCCGCACAGGGCGGTCAGGCGGTCGCGAACCGCCTGCGGATCAGAAACGCTGGCGAACTGATAGAGGGCGGCGACCTGTACGGACGCCCCGGTCACACCAGCCGGCTCTGCACCACGGCGGCCTCGATGAAGCCGGCGAACAGCGGGTGCGGCGCGAACGGGCGACTCTTTAGCTCCGGATGGTACTGGACGCCGATGAACCACGGGTGGTCCTCGCGCTCTACCGTCTCGGGCAGGACGCCGTCGGGCGAGAGGCCGGCGAAGATCAGGCCCGCCTTCTGCTCGACCGCCTCGCGGTAGTTGATGTTGACCTCATAGCGATGGCGGTGCCGTTCGCTGATAGTGGTCGAGCCGTACATCTGCGCGATCTTCGACCCCGCCTTCAGCGTCGAGTCATAGGCGCCCAGACGCATGGTGCCGCCCAGATCGCCGCCGGCCATCCGCTGCACCCGCTCATTGCCTTGCGTCCATTCGGTCATCAGGCCGACGACGGGCTCCTCGGTGGGGCCGAACTCGGTCGAAGACGCCTTGGGATAGCCGGCCAGATTCCGCGCCGCCTCGATCACCGCCATCTGCATGCCGAAGCAGATGCCGAAATAGGGGATGTTGCGCGTCCGGGCAAAACGGGCCGCCTCGATCTTGCCCTCCGAGCCCCGCTCGCCGAAGCCGCCGGGCACGAGCACGGCATGCGCGCCCTGCAGGCGTGCTTCACACGCGTCGCGATCGCCCTCGAACGTCTCGGCCTCGACCCAGTCGATGTTGACCTTGACGTTGTTGGCCACCCCGCCGTGATGCAGGGCCTCGATCAGGGATTTGTAGGCGTCTTTCAGCACGGTGTACTTGCCGACCACGGCCACGGTGACCTCGCCGTCGGGATGCAGGCGGCGCTGGGCGATCGTCTCCCAGCGGGTCAGGTCCGGTGCCGGTGCGTCGGTGATGCCGAAGTGGGCCAGGACCTCGGCGTCCAGTCCCTCGCGATGATAGTCCAGCGGCACGGCGTAGATGTCGGCCGAGTCCATGGCCTGAATGACGCCGCTCTCGCGCACATTGCAGAACAGGCCGATCTTGCGCTTTTCGTCTGGCGGGATCGGGAACTCGCACCGGCACAGCAGGATATCAGGCTGAATGCCGATGGAGCGCAGTTCCTTGACCGAGTGCTGCGTCGGCTTGGTCTTCATCTCGCCGGCGGTCTTGATGAACGGCAGCAGCGTCAGGTGGACGAAACAGGACTGACCGCGCGGCAGGTCCTGACCCAGCTGGCGGATAGCCTCGAAGAACGGCAGGCCCTCGATATCGCCGACCGTGCCGCCGATCTCGACCAGCACGAAGTCCACATCCTGACCGTCGTCGGTCAGGGCCTTGGACAGGCAGAACTGCTTGATCTGATCGGTCACGTGCGGGATCACCTGCACCGTCGCGCCCAGATAATCGCCGCGCCGCTCCTTCTCGAGGATCGTCGAATAGATGCGGCCGGTCGTGATGTTGTCCGACTTGGCCGCCGAAACGCCAGTGAAGCGCTCATAGTGGCCCAGGTCGAGGTCGGTCTCGGCCCCGTCGTCGGTCACGAAGACCTCGCCGTGCTGGTACGGGCTCATCGTGCCCGGATCGACGTTCAGATAGGGGTCGAGCTTACGAAGGCGAACCTTGTAGCCGCGCGCTTGCAGAAGCGCGCCGAGAGCGGCGGATGCGAGGCCTTTTCCCAATGAGGAAACCACGCCGCCGGTGATGAACACGTAACGGGCCATGGGAGATCACTCTACCGCTGATTCGACCCGATGGATCGCAAGCGATCCAGCAAGCGTAAGAAAGAAAGGTCGCGCAGAGCGCGACCGGGAACTGTGGAGACTTTGAGGGCGGGAGGCGGAAGGCGGGGATAAGGTCCCCGCCCCCATCAGTTGGCCGGAGCCGGCTGGGCCGGAGCGGTCGTCGGCTGGGCGCCGCCGATGCTCGATTCCAGATCTTCCAGCGTCGCGGACTTCGGCTGGGCGGGCGTCGCCGGCTGGTCCGCCGCCGCGGCGGCCGGGTTGGTCGTACCTTCAGCCGGAGCGGCCAGGGCGCCGACGGCGTCCGGATCGACGATCGAACGGTTGGATCGCTCGACGTTGCCCGCGATGGTCAGGGCGATGGCGCAGACGAAGAAGGCCGTCGCCAGAATGGCCGTCGAACGGGTTAGCAGATTGCCGGCGCCTCGCGCGGTCATGAAGCCCGAGGGCCCGCCGCCCATGCCCAGCGCGCCGCCTTCCGACCGCTGAAGCAGGATGACCCCCGCCAGCGAGACGGAGATCAGGATCATGATGACGAGCAGGATGGTTTGAAGCATGACGTCCAACAGGTGTGGCGCGGACCCGCGCCGATCAAGGGCGCGCGTCTAACATCCGCGAGCCGCCAAGGGAATAGAGCGTTACGCCGCCTCGATGATGGCAAGGAAATCCGCCGCCTTCAGCGACGCCCCGCCGACCAGGGCCCCACCTACCTCCGGCACGGCCAGAATGTCGCGGGCGTTGTCCGGCTTTACCGAGCCGCCATACAGGATCGGGGGCGTCGCGGCGGCCAGACCCAGCCGCTCGATCATGGCGGACCGCACCGCCCGGTGCACCTCCTCGATCTGCTCCAGCGTCGGTGTCAGGCCCGTTCCGATGGCCCATACCGGTTCATAGGCGATAGCGAACGGTCGGCCCGCAGCCGCCAGCGGCAGGGAGTTCATCACCTGACGCCGGACCACCTCGACCGCCTCGCCCGCCTCACGCTGGGCCAGCGTCTCGCCGACGCAGACGATCGGCTCCAGTCCGGCCTCGATCGCGGCTTCCGCCTTTAACGCGACCAGTGCATCGCTCTCGCCGAACTCTTGGCGGCGCTCCGAATGGCCGACGATGACCAGCGTCGCGCCCGCGTCCTTCAGCATCGCCGCCGACACGCCGCCGGTGAAGGCCCCTTTCGCTTCGGCGCGGCAATCCTGCCCGCCGGTCTCGATCAGGGCTCCGGCATCGCGAGCCAGCCGCTCGATCAGCGTCGCGGGCGGGCAGAGTGCGACACGGCACGCGGGCGGCGTGTCCGACAGGGCCTGACGCAGCGCCGCGACCTCGGTCAGGTCGGCGGCCACGCCGTTCATCTTCCAGTTGCCGGCGACCAACTTCACGGATTGTTTCATGTGGCCTGTCTAGGCAAGGTCGCGGCCCAAGCCAAGCCGTTGTCGTCCGCCATCATCTTGCCGCGCCGGGTCGTCACCGCCTATAGCCGCATACGACTCCGCTCGCAGGACCCCTTTCCGATGATCACCCTGTTCCGCAACTTCTCCCGGTCCAAGTGGGCCGTAGGGTTGCTCGCCCTCGTCGCCGTCGCCCTTCTGTTCACCGGCGGCTCGCAGATGGACGTCATCGGAGCCCTGCAGCCGGCCCAGGTCATCTCGGCCGGCGACCGCAGCCTGAACGACGCAGAGTTCCGCCAGATGGTGGAACAGGTGCGCGACCAGCAGCAGCGCCAGAACGGTCAGGCGCCCAGCGTCGAGGAACTGGCCGCCGATCCGGGCTTCGCCTCCAGCCTGAGCCAGCGCGCCAAGGAACTGGGCTTCCTCGCCTGGGCCGATCGGGTCGGCATCCGCCCCGGCCACGAACTGGTCCTGCGTGAAATCCGCAAGGTGGAGCGCTTCTTCGACCCCATTACCCGGCAGTTCAGTCAGGACGCGTACGTCAGCGCACTGGCCGAAGCCAAGATGACGCCCGAGGTGCTGGAAGAGCAGATGCGCGACCAGTATGTGCTGATGCACTACGGCTCGGCGGTCGAGGCCGGCGCCCGCCTGCCCCGCATCTATGGCGCGGTGATCGCCAACCAGACGCAGCAGACCCGCGACGGCAGCTGGTTCATCCTGACGCAGGCCATGGCCGGCGCGGCTCCCGCTCCGACCGACGCCCAGCTCAATACCTTCATGACCCAGAACGCCGCCCAGTTGCGTCGTCCGGAGCTGCGCAAGGCGTCGATCATCGCCTTCGACAACCCGGCCGACCTTCAGACGCCGATCAGCGAAGAGAAGATTCAGGAGCGCTTCAACTTCCGCCGCGACACGCTGTCGGTGCCGGAGAAGCGCACCTTCGTAACCCTGACCGCCCCGAACCGTCAGGTCGCCGACCGCATCGCCGCCGCCCTGCGCGCGGGTCAGGCTCCGGCCGCCGTGGCCTCGGCCAACAACATCCAGCCCGCCAACTACGCCGAGACCCCGCGCGCCGCGATCGGCGATCCGGCGGTGGCCGCGGCCGTGTTCGGTCTCGCCGCCAATCAGGTCTCCGCGCCGGTTCAGGCGCAGGTCGGCTTCGTCGTCGCCCGCGTCGCCAGCATCACCCCGGGTCGTGAAGCGACGCTTGCGGACGTGCGCGACCAGATCGTGCAGGAGCTGCGCGAGTCCGAGGCCAAGGCCAAGGTCTTCGGCCGTGTGGAGGCCTACGAGGCCGCCCGTCGTCAGGGCCGCACGCCCGAGCAGGCCGTCGCCCAGGTCGGCGCCCGGTTCATCAGCCTGCCGCCCATCACCCGTGAAGGCGCCACGCCCGAAGGCCAGCAGCTGAACATCCCGCCGGCCATGCTTCAGAACATCGTGCGCCTCACCAAGGGCGGCGTCAGCGAAGTCGCTCCGCTGACCGAGGGTCAATATTACGCGGTCCGCATCGACGACATCCTCCCCGCGGCCATGCCGGCGCTGGACCAGATCCGTCCCCAGCTGACCGCCGCCTGGGTCGGCCGCGAGAACGCCCGCCTGCTTTCGGCCAAGTCGGACGAAGTGACGGCCCGCCTGCGTCGCGGCGAGACCCTCGCCGCCGTCGCCGCCTCGCTGAACGCCCCGGTGACCACACAGGCCGGCGTGGCCCAGAGTCAGGAAGCCGCACAGCAGTACGGCGAGGCCGTCATCACCGGCCTGTTCTCCAGCCCGCGCGGCCAGCCGTTCAGCCGTCCGGCCCAAACCGGCGGCATCGTTATCGGCCGCGTCGACCGCATCATCGCCGCCACCCCGGCGCTGGCCGCGGGCGAGGCCGTACAATGGCGTCAGCGCATGGCCGGCACAATCGGTCAGTCCTTCCTCGAGACCGCCATCGAAAGCGCGGCCCGCCGCGTGAAGGCGAGCTTCGATCTCGCCCAGGCGCGCCGCGCCCTGGGTCTGGAGGCAGAAGCGCCGGCCGCCGCCGCTCCGGGAGCTCCGGGCGCTCCGCCCGCCAAATGACCGACGGCGACGCGCAGCCGTCGCCAGAGGCCTTCGCGGCCGGTTGGGAAGCCGGCCGGCCGCAGGTAGTCCTGCGTCGGCTGGTCGATGATCTGGAGACCCCGGTCTCGGCCTTCCTCAAGGTCGGCCGGGGCCGCACCAACGCCTTCCTGCTCGAGTCGGTCGAGGGCGGCGCCGTCAATGGCCGCTACTCCATCATCACGCGCGAGCCCGACGTGGTCTGGCGCTGCCGTTCAGGCCGCGCCGAGGTCGCCCGCGGCGAGGCCATAGCCGCCGACGCCTTCAGCGCCGAACACGGCGACGTCCTCACCTCTCTCCGCGCGTTGATGGCCGCGTCGCGGTTCGATCTGCCCGAGGGGCTGCCGCCCATGGCCGCCGGCCTGTTCGGCGTGTTCGGCTATGACATGGTCCGCCTGCTGGAGCCGCTGGGCGAGCCCAATCCCGACCCGCTCAACCTGCCCGACGCTGTTCTGACCCGCCCCGCTCTCGTGGCCATCTTCGATTCAGTGAAGCACGAGATTGTCCTCGTCTCGGCTGCCTATCCCGACAGCGGCCTGTCGGCCCGCGCGGCGTTCGCGGCCGCCGTGGCCCGCCTGGACGCCTTCGAGGCCGACCTCCGGGCGCCCCTGCCCGCCGCCCCGACCGCCGTTCCCGTTCCGGCGCCCGACTTCCGTTCGCCGGTGGATCAGGCGGACTTCGCCGGTCTGGTCGCCAGCGCCAAGGATTACATCGCCGCCGGCGACATCTTTCAGGTCGTGCTTAGCCACCGGTTCTCGGCGACATGGGAGGCCGACCCCTTCGCCTTCTATCGCGCCCTGCGTCGGCAGAACCCCTCGCCTTATCTGTACTTCCTCGATTTCGGCGACTTCCAGCTGGCCGGCTCGAGCCCCGAGATTCTGGTTCGCCTCAAGGACGGGCGCGTCACTATCCGCCCCCTCGCCGGCACGCGGCCCCGTGGCGAGGCCCCCGAAGCCGACCGGGCGCTGGAAGCTGAACTGCTGGCCGATCCCAAGGAGCGCGCCGAGCACCTGATGCTGCTGGATCTCGGCCGCAACGACGTGGGCCGCGTCGCCGCGCCGGGCAGCGTGGAGGTGACGGAAAGCTTCGTGGTCGAGCGCTACAGTTCGGTCATGCACATCGTCTCGGACGTTCAGGGCCGCGCCCGCGACGACCTCGACGCCGTCGACGCCCTGCTGGCCGCCCTGCCCGCGGGCACTCTCTCCGGGGCGCCCAAGGTCCGGGCCATGGAGATCATCGACGAACTGGAACAGCTAAAGCGCGGCGTCGGCTACGGCGGCGGCGTCGGCTACATCTCGGCGGGCGGCGAGGCCGATATCTGCATCGTCCTGCGCACCGCCCTGTTCGCGAACGCCCAGATCCACGTTCAGGCCGGCGCCGGTGTCGTCGCCGATAGCGATCCGGCTGCGGAATACGCCGAGACCAAGGCGAAGGCCGGCGCTCCGATAAAGGCCGCCTCCGAGGCCTGGCGCTACCCTTTCGGCAATCGCTGAGCCCAGTCCGCGCAATCGCCGGACACCGGCAGGTTGACCTGTCGTGACCCCGCATTCCCCTGCGTCAAACTGTCGAAAGAGCCTCTAGGAAACCGGTGTCATCCATGCTTGATTGCCGCCAGCAAACGGCGACAAGACCGTCCAGTGGAAACGTCATCGGAAGTTCTCCCATGTCCATGCGCATGAACCGCCGCACCCTCCTCTCGGCCGCCGCCGCGACCGCCTTCACCGCCACCGCGGCCCCCGCCTTCGCCCAGGCCGCGCCTGACCGCGGCGCCATTCTGACTGCCATGAAGCGCGCAGTCGCCTTCATGACCGACAAGGTCGCCGTCGGTGGCGGCTATGTCTGGAACGTTCTGCCGGACTTCTCTCGCCGCTGGGGCGAGCTGGAAGCCGCGCCGACCATGATCTGGGTCCAGCCGCCCGGAACTGCGACGGTCGGCCACCTGTACCTCGACGCCTATCACGCGACGGGCGACGAACAGTTCTACGAGGCCGCAAAGGCCGCCGCCGACGCCCTTATCCGCGGCCAGCACCCGGCCGGCGGGTGGAACTACGTCATCGACACCGTCAGCGAGGACAACCTTCGCCAGTGGTACGCCACTTACGGCAAGAACGCTTGGCGGATGGAGGAATTCCAGCGCTACTACGGCAACGCCACCTTCGACGACGCCGGCACCGCCGAGGCCTCCCAACTCATGCTGCGGATGTGGGCCGAGAAGCGCGAGCCGCACTACAAGGCCGCGCTCGACAAGGCGCTCGCCTTCGTGCTGGACAGCCAGTACCCGAATGGCGGCTGGCCGCAGCGCTTCCCACGCGTCGCTGACGCCGGCCTGCACGGGCACGAGGATTACACCGGTTACGTCACTTTCAATGACGACGTGGCGGGCGAGAACGTCGAGTTCCTGCTCTACGCCTATCAGGTCACCGGCGACGAACGCCTGCTCGACGCCATCAACCGCGGCATGGACATCTTCGTGCGCACCCAGCAGCCGATGCCCCAGCCGGCGTGGGGCTTGCAGCACTTCCCGGATAGCCTGAAACCCGCCGGCGCCCGCACCTACGAGCCCCAGGCCTTCGCCACCCACACGACCGCCGGCAACATCCGCGCGATGATCGGCTTCTACCGCCTGACGGGCGACCGGAAGTACATCGCCCGCCTGCCCGAGGCGCTGGACTGGCTCGATCAGGTCGCCTCCCCGGCCGCGCTGCGCACGCAAGGCCGGACCCATCCGACCTTCATCCTCGAAGGCTCGAACACCCCGGTCTACATCCACCGCCGGGGCTCGAACATCACCAATGGCGAGTACTACGCGGACACGAACCCGAACAACGTCGTGGCCCACTACGGCTCGTTCCGGATCGTCGACACCGCCGCCCTGCGCGCTGAACTCGCCGCCGCCGAGGCCATGAGCCAGGACGAGATCAGCCGCACCTCGCCGCTGAAGCAGCGTCCCGGCGCGCTGAAACTGCCGAAATACTTCACGCTCAAGGACGTCAACGTCTGGGACATGTCCACGGACGGCCGTCGCGAGCGCAAGCCCGACGCCGGTCGCGCCGCCGAGGTCCTCTCGGCGCTTCGCAGCAAGGACTACTGGTCGGCGCCGATGACCAACACCTCCAACCCCTACATCGGCGAGGCTCCGGCGGCGGTCACGGGTGGCGAGTATCAGGCGACCGACGTTGGCGACCTGTGGGACACCTCGCCATATCGCACCGATTTTCCGGTCGAGGCCATCTCGACCGCCGCCTTCGTGCGCAACATGGGTGATCTGATCGAGACGCTGGAAGGCTGATCGCCAACCGCGGGGCGTGCCCTCAGAGGTACGCCCCGACGGCCCAGGGCACGAACTCGTTGTCGCCGATACCCAGCGCCTCCGACTTCGACGGCTGCCCTGACGCCACGGCCAACATGGCCTCGAAGATCTCGCGACCGACCTCTTCGAGACTGGTCCCGGTCAGCACGGGCGAAGCGTCGATGTCCATGTCCTCATCCATCCACGAGGCCAGCTTCGCATTCGACGCCACCTTGATCGATGGCGCCGGCTTGGCCCCGAAGACCGAACCCCGGCCTGTGGTGAACACGATCAGATTCGCCCCCGACGCGATCTGGCCCGTGGCGGAGCACGGGTCGTAACCGGGACTGTCCATGAAACTGAGTCCCTTCGTCGCCAGGGGCTCGGCATAGCCGATCACATCGTTCAGCGGCGTCGAGCCGGATTTGGCCACCGCACCCAGAGACTTCTCCAGAATGGTCGTCAGCCCGCCCTTCAGATTACCCGGCGACGGATTGTTGTTCAGCTCCATCTGATGCCGCTCGGCGTAGACGCGCCACCAGTCCAGCCGCGCGTTCAGCCGGTCCGCGACACCCTGCGACGCAGCCCGTCTGAGCAGAAGATGCTCGGCGCCCCAGATTTCCGGCGTCTCGGACAGCATCGCCGAGCCGCCGTGTGCGACCAGCAGGTCGACCGCCTTGCCCAGCGCCGGATTGGCCGTCACGCCGGACCACCCGTCCGACCCGCCGCACTGCAGGCCGACGGTCAGATGCGCGGCCGACACCGGCTGTCGCTCGATTTTCGAAGCCTCCTCGACCAGCCCGCGCACGATCGCCGTCCCGGCCTCGATCGCCTTGGCCGTGCCCCCGGCCTCCTGAATCGTCAGGCTGCGTAACTCCGCGCCCGTCTCAAGGCCCGACTTCGCCAGCCAGTCCGGAATCTGGTTCGCCTCGCAGCCCAGCCCGACGATCAGTATCGAATGAAAGTTTGGATGCCGCGCATAGCCCGCCAACGTCCGTTGCAGCAGTTCGACGTCCGTGCTCAGCGAAGAGCCGCCGCATCCGCCCTGATGGGTGAAGGCGACCACGCCGTCCACGCCCGCGGGCAGGCTGTTATCGGGAAAGGCGTCGGCGATCCGCCGCGCGACCGTCGCCGAACAGTTTACGCTGGTCAGCACGCCGATATAGTTCCGCGTCCCGACCCGCCCGTCGGGCCTCACGATCCCCATGAAGGTCGCGCCGTCCAGCGGGGTCGGCGGCACGGCATCCACGCCCACCTCCGCCTCACGCCCGTCTTCGGCCATGGCGAGGTTATGCACATGCACATGGTCGCCGACAGCGATGTCCACCTTCGCCCGCCCGATCACCTGACCGTAGCGCCGGACCACGCCGCCCGGCGCAATCGCTCTGCGCGCGATCTTGTGGCCCGTCGCCACCTCGGCCCGCGCCGCCGCAACCAGCCCGTCCGGCGTCTCGCCCACGGATATGTCGTCGAGCGCGATCGCGACGTCGTCGACGGAGTTCAGGACAAGGACGCGGCTCATGGCTTACTCCGTCACGCGTCGGGCGGCCTCGACGGCGCCGTTCGCGCTGAGGGATAGATAGGCGCCCGTAACCGCCTCGACAAAGCGCGGGTCCGCCGCCAGCGCCGACGGGAATACCGCCGACAGCGTCAGAAGGGCCGCGACCTTGGCCTCTTCGCCGTCCGCGCCCGCCAGCAGCCCGGCCGTCCGGCCCGCCAGCGGATCGTCCACCACCACAGCCTCGCCGCTCTCTGTCACGCCCGATTGCCAGCGCATCCAGGCCGCGATCCCCAGCGCCATCGCCTTGATGTCCTGCCCCGCCGCCAGCCGTTCCGCCGCTCCGGCCAGCAGCCGCTGCGGCAGCTTCTGGGACCCGTCCATGGCGATCTGTCGCGTCCGGTGCATAAGCGCCGAGTTGGAAAAACGCGCCATCAGTTCAGCGCGATAGGCCGCGATGTTCAGACCCGGCGGCGGGTTCAACGTCGTCTCCGCCTCGTCCCACAGCGCCTCGATGAATGCCCGGAACGCCGGCACGGCCACCGCCTCGTGCACATGCTCATATCCGGACAGTGCGCCAAGATAGGCGACAGCTGAGTGCGCCCCGTTCAGCAGGCGCAGCTTGGCGTCCTCCCACGGCTCGACCGCGTCGGTCAGCTGGACGCCCAGAGCCGCGAAATCGGGCCGCTCGCCCGCGAACCGATTCTCGATAACCCACTGGGTGAAGAGCTCGGCCTTGACCATGCCCTCGTCCCGTACGCCCAGCCGCGCTTCCAGCCGCGCCACATCGTCGGGCGTCGTCGCCGGCACGATCCGGTCGATCATCGTCTGCGGAAAGGCCCCCTCAGCCTCGATCCAGTCGGCCAGCGCCGGCTCCACCCGCCGCGCCATCGCCAGCACGCCGGCGCGGATGCGCTTGCCGTTATGCGGAAGGTTGTCGCAGCTGATCACCGTAAACGGCCTCAGCCCCCTCGCCTTCCGCTCCCGCAGCGCCGCGACGATGAAGCCTGGCGCCGTGCGCGGAGCCGACAGGTCCGCGAGATCCGCCGCTACCTCGGGATCATCCATCAGCAGCTCGCCCGTCGTCGGGTCCAGCCGATAGCCCTTCTCGGTCACCGTCAGCGTCACGATATGCACATCTGCATCCGCCATCGCCGCGACCAGCGCCGCCGGCTTCTCCGGCCCCACCAGCACGCCGCGACAGGCGCCGATGACCCGCAGGTGCTCCTCCGCCCCGTCGCGAACGACCAGCGTATAGAGCCCGTCCTGCGGGTCCAGCTGATCCCGAACGCCCGGTGACCGCAGCGACGCCCCCAGCACGCCCCAGCGCAGGTCGCCGCTCGCCAGCGCATCGTCGAACACGACCGCCTGATGCGCCCGGTGAAACGCCCCGATGCCCAGATGCACGACGCCCGTCTTCGCCGCCGCCCGGTCATAACCCGGCCGCGCGACCTCGGCGGGCAAGCCCGCCAGCGTCTGGTCCGACAGTCGCGTCACAGCTTGTAGGCCGCCTTGACCAGATCATAGGTCAGCGCCCGCGCCGTCTCATGCGCCTCGTCCTCTTCCAGCCGGTGCTCGACGACCAGCTTCGCCAGCCAGCCGCAGTCCATCCGCCGCGCCACGTCGTGCCGCGCCGGGATCGACAGGAAGGCCCGCGTGTCGTCGTTGAAGCCGACGGTGTTGAAGAAGCCACCTGTTTCGGTCGCCTGCTCGCGGAACCGGCGCATGCCCTCCGGACTGTCATGGAACCACCACGGCGGCCCCAGCCGCAGCGACGGATAATGCCCCGCCAGCGGCGCCAGCTCGCGGCTGTAGCTGGTCTCGTCGAGCGTGAAGAGGATCAGCGTCAGGCGCGGGTCCGATCCGAACCGGTCCAGCAGCGGCTTCAGCGCGCGCACATAGTCGGTCTGCGTCGGAATATCCGCGCCCTTGTCCCGGCCGTAGCGGGCGAAGACCGTGCCGTTGTGATTGCGGAAGCTGCCGGGATGCAGCTGCATCACCAGCCCGTCCTCCACCGACATCGCCGCCATCTCGGTCAGCATCTGACCGCGGAACAGCTCAGCGTCCGCCGCGCTCGCCGGTCCGGTCGAGACCCGACGGAACAGCGCCTCCGCCTCGGGCTTCGACAGATCGGCGGTGAACGCCGTCGGGTGACCGTGGTCTGTCGAGGTCGCCCCCATCTCCGCGAAGAAGGCCCGGCGGTCCCGCAGCGCCTGCAGATAACCCTCCCAGCTCAGCGTATCGCGGCCCGTCTGATCGGCCAGAACCTTCAGATTGTCGCGGAAGCCTTCATAGTCCGGGTCCAGCACCGGGTCCGGCCGATAGGCGGTCAGCACCCGACCCTTCCAGCCCGAGTCTCGAATGGTCTGGTGGTGCTTCAGTTCGTCGAGCGGCGACTCCGTCGTGGTCAGCACCTCGATATTGTAGCGGTCGAACAGGGCGCGTGGCCGGAACGCGTCTGTCTTCAGCGCCGCATCGATGACATCGTAATAGTGGTCCGCCGTCTCGGCCGACAGCCGCACGTCGATCCCGAACGCTTCCGAATAAACCCAGTCATGCCAGATGCGCGACGGCGTGCCGTGGAACAGATGATAGTTCTCCGCGAACCGCCGCCAGATCTTGCGCGGATCAGTCTCCACCGCCCCACCGTCCGCCCGGGGAACGCCCAGGTCCTCCATAGCCACGCCCTGGCTGTAGAGCATGCGGAAGACGTAATGGTCGGGCGTGATCAACAGCTCCGCCGGGTTGGCGAACGACTCGTTCAGCGCGAACCACGACGGATCCGTGTGCCCGTGCGGGCTGATGATCGGCAGGTCCTTGATCTCGGCGTACAGCCGACGGGCCACAGTCCGTGTGTCCGGATCGGCCGGAAACAGGCGGTCGGGATGAAGACGCAACGGATGGGGCATCGGACACGGCCTCTTGTCGGGCTTGGTGAAAGCGGCCGCCCTCCCGGCTGGCCGATGCCAGTTATGACACCGGTGGCATTCCGGATGCAAACGGACTTTCGAAGGCTGTTCTTTCAGGCCGCTTGATCCCCGCCCCCGCCTCCGTCAGGTTCGCCGCCAATCCCTTGCAGAGCTGCGCCCTGACCGACGATCGCCACCTCGACCATCTGGAAGCGGAAGCCATCCAGATCCTGCGCGAAACCGTCGCCGAATGCGCCCGGCCGGTCATGCTGTATTCCGCGGGCAAGGACTCGGCGGCCATGCTGCACCTGGCGCGGAAGGCCTTCTTTCCCGCCCCGCCGCCCTTCCCCTTGCTGCATGTCGACACAGCCTGGAAGTTTCGGGAGATGTACGCCTGTCGCGACGCCGCCGCCGCGCTCGCCGGCATGCCTCTGCTGGTCTGGCGTAATCCGGAGGCTGAGGCGGCGGGGATCAACCCCTTCGACCACGGCGCCCGTGTCCACACCGACATGTGGAAGACCCAGGGCCTCAAGCAGGCCCTCGACCACCACGGCTTCGACGCCGCCTTCGGAGGCGCCCGCCGGGATGAGGAGAAGAGCCGCGCCAAGGAACGCGTCTTCTCCTTCCGCAACGCCGCGCACCAGTGGGACCCCCGTGCGCAGCGGCCGGAGCTCTGGTCGCTCTATAACGCCCGCGTCCATGCGGGAGAATCGGTTCGGGTGTTCCCGCTCTCGAACTGGACCGAGATCGACGTGTGGCGGTACGTCCTGCGCGAGCGGCTTGAGGTGGCGTCGCTCTACTTCGCGGCCGAGCGCCCCGTCGTCCGTCGCGACGGTGCTCTGATCGTGCTGGACGACGACCGGGCACCGCTGCGGCCATCCGAGACCGTCGAAACGCTGCGCGTTCGCTTCCGCACCCTCGGCTGCTGGCCCCTGACCGGCGCCATCGAGAGCGACGCGGCCGACCTGCCCGCCGTCATCGCCGAAATGCTGGCCTCCGACGCGTCAGAGCGTCAGGGACGGGTGATTGATCAGGACCCCGGCGCCTCCATGGAGCTGAAGAAGCGCGAGGGCTATTTCTGATGGCTCGCGACCTGATCCGGCTGATCACCTGCGGCTCGGTTGACGACGGCAAGTCCACCCTGATCGGCCGCCTGCTGCACGACGTCGGCGCGATCCCGGCGGATCAGATCGACGCCGTCCGCGACACCTCGGGCGAACCGGACGTGGCCCGGCTGTTCGACGGCCTCGCGGCAGAGCGGGAACAGGGCATCACCATCGACGTCGCCTACCGCCAGTTCGAAACCGGCGGCCGTCGTTTCATCCTCGCGGATACGCCGGGTCATCCCCAGTACACCCGCAACATGGTCACGGCCGCCTCGACGGCGGACATCGCCGTGGTGCTGGTCGACGCCCGCAAGGGCGTCCTGCCGCAGACCCGTCGCCACACCTACCTGGTCGCCCTGCTTGGCGTTCGCCGCATCCTGCTGGCGGTCAACAAGATGGATCTGGTCGGGTGGTCGCCGGAGGTCTTCGACGAGATCGTCGCCGACTACCGGGTCCTCGCCGCCCAACTGGGCGTGAATCAGGTGGACGCCATCCCCCTGTCCGCTCTCACAGGGGAGAACGTCGCCCGCCCCGCGGATGACGGGCGCGAGGGCCCTAACCTGCTGAGTTGGCTCCAGACCGTCACGATCGACGACGCCGCGCCGACTCCGTTTCGCATGCCCGTTCAATGGGTCAACCGACCTGACCGGGATTTCCGGGGCTACGCAGGCCGGATCGTCTTCGGAACCGTTCGCCCCGGCGACCGGATTCGCGTCCTGCCCTCGGGCGCTGAAGCCATCATCGACCGCATCGTCGATATGGACGGCGACCTCGACGAAGCCGGCGCCGATCGCTCCGTCACCCTGACCTTGCGTGAGCACGTAGACGTGGCCCGGGGAGACGTCCTTGCCGCCGCCGATGATGCGCCCGAGATC
The DNA here is from genome assembly GCF_044755415.1 of Brevundimonas sp. NPDC092305. NCBI lineage: Bacteria > Pseudomonadati > Pseudomonadota > Alphaproteobacteria > Caulobacterales > Caulobacteraceae > Brevundimonas > Brevundimonas sp. NPDC092305. Next base: position 1,099,056 of record NZ_JBIVQY010000001.1, read on the forward strand.
GCGGACCAGTTCGAGATCGACCTCGCCTGGATGTCGGCCGCCCCCCTGCTCCCCGGCCGGACCTATCTGGTGAAGCTGGGGGCGACGACCCTGCCCGGCCGGATCACCGAGATCCGTCACAAGGTGAACGTCGAGACGCTGGAACCGCTCGCCGCCCGCACGCTTGAACTCAACGACATCGCCATCTGCCGCCTGAGTCTGGACGCGAACGTGCCGTTCGAACCCTACGCGGTCAGCCGCGATCTCGGCGGCCTGATCCTGATCGACCGCCAGACCAACGAAACAGCCGGCGCCGGCATGATCCGCTTCGCCCTGCGCCGCGCGTCCAACGTCCGCTGGCAGGCCATCGACGTCACCCGCAAGGCCCGGGCCGAGCTGAAGCACCAGCGACCGCTCGTGCTCTGGTTCACCGGCCTGTCAGGAGCCGGCAAGTCGACCATCGCCAACCTGATCGACAAGCGCCTGTTCGCCGAAGGCCGCCACGCCTTCCTGCTGGACGGCGACAACGTCCGCCACGGCCTGAACCGCGACCTCGGCTTCACCGAAGCCGACCGTGTCGAGAACATTCGCCGCCTGACCGAAGTCGCCCGCCTGATGGCGGACGCCGGCCTGATTGTCCTCGTCTCCGCCATCTCGCCCTTCGCCGCCGAGCGTCGCATGGCGCGCGAGCGAATGCAGCCGGGTGAGTTCGTTGAAATCTTCGTCGACGCCCCCCTCGACATCGTCGAGGCCCGTGACCCCAAGGGGCTCTATCGCAAGGCGCGCTCGGGTCAGCTGACCAACTTCACCGGCATCGACAGCCCGTATGAACGGCCGAACGACCCCGACATCCACATCGACGCCTCGCGCACATCGCCCGAAGAGGCCTGCGACCTGATCCTGTCGGCTATCCGCGATCGCCTGATCGGCTGAACTTCCACTTCAGCCCCAGCACGACGGCTGACATCGCCAGCGCGCAGCTGTTGGCCACGATGATCGGCCACGCCCCACTGATGACCCCATAGGTCGTCCAGAGGATGAATCCGATGACGGTAAGCGAATAGGTCTTCAGGGACACCGCCGAAGCGTCTTTGTCCCGCCAGATCTTGATCATCTGCGGCGCGAAGCTGGCGATGGAGCACAAGGCGGCGCCGGTGCCGACCACGTTCGCCCAGATCTGGCTCATACCCGGGCCTTCGAAGTGCGTGAGGATTTCGCAGCACCCGGCTGCGTGTCGGCCGAGATTTCTTTCCTTGCGGGCCTGCCCTTGATCGCCCTCGCCGGCTTGCCGCTGTGAACGGCCGCGCCTCGCGCTTCAACCTCCTCGAGGATCTTGTCCAGCTCATCCTCGGTCAGGTGCTCGATGCCAATAAACCGGGCATCCGCCGCCCGTACCGCAAAGACCAGCTCATCCAGCTTGGCCTGCATTGCAGCGCCGTCCCGATTCTGGGTGTTCTGGATCAGGAAGACCATCAGGAAGGTGATGATGGTCGTGCCGGTGTTGATCACCAGCTGCCACGTTTCATTGAACTTGAAGATCGGCCCCGTCACCGCCCACAACAGGACGATCAGCACGCAGCCGATGAATGTCCACGGCTTGCCCGCAACCTTGGCGGTCAAGGTGGCGAAGCGGACAAAGAACCTGTTCATGGCCGCATAACCCCGCCGAACAGTGAAGGTTGCGCTGTTGTCACTTGCGGGAAACGCAAATCGGTGTAGCTTTGATGACACCGGTGGCACTTAGGCGTGGTGCAGAAATGACACCGGTTACTTCGCATTGATCGGGCCCGAGAAGCTCGACGGCGTCTGGGAGGATAAGGCTATGAAAACCATTACGGGCAATCGCGCGCGCCTGCTTGGCGCATCCATGGGCGTTCTCGCCCTCGCCGCCGCCAGCTCGGCCGCCGCACAGAACCCTGCGCAGGATCCTGCGCCCCAGGACGAGGAGGCCACCTCCGTCGAGGACGTCGTCGTCACGGGCTTCCGCGCCAGTCTGGCCAGCGCCCTGAACATCAAGCGCAATGAAGCCGGTGTCGTCGACGCCATCTCGGCCGAAGACATCGCCGACTTCCCGGACACCAACCTCGCCGAATCGATCCAGCGCATCCCGGGCGTTTCCATCGACCGCGACGCCGGCGAAGGCCGCTCGATCACCGTGCGCGGCCTGAGCTCCGAGTTCACCCGCACCCGCATCAACGGCATCGAATCGCAGGCCACCACGGGCGCCACCGACTCGTCGGGCAGCACCAACCGCGGCCGCGGCTTCGACTTCAACGTCTTCGCGTCCGAACTCTTCAACAACATCACCGTCCGCAAGACCTCGTCGGCCGAGGTCGAGGAAGGGTCGCTGGGCGCCACCGTCGACCTGCGCACCAGCCGGCCGTTCGACTACTCCGGCTTCACCTCCGCGGCCTCGGTCCAGTTCGGTTACAACGACCTGTCGGAGTCCTGGAGCCCCCGCTACGCGGCGCTGGTCTCGAACCGCTTCTTCGACGATCAGGTCGGCGTGCTGTTCTCGATCGCCTACAGCGACAAGGACTCGATCGAGGAAGGCTTCAGCTCGGTTCGCTGGGGTCCGGCTAACGGCGACAACGGCTTCCAGAACCCGGCCGCCCTGCCCGGCGGCGCGGCCGCAGCCGGCGGGATCTTCCACCCGCGCATCCCCCGCTTCGGCCGACTGGAGCATTCGCAAGAGCGCACAGGCGCCACCCTGTCGCTGCAATGGCGTCCGAACGATGGCCGCACGACCCTCACTGTCGACGCCCTCTATTCCAAGCTCGACTCCAGCCGCTACGAGAACTTCCTCGAAGCCTGGTCGCTGAGCCGCAACGCCTCGCAGGGCGGCAAGCCCGAGGTGGACATCAACACCGTCGAGGTCGATCCCGAGACCGGCGAAATGGTCTACGTCGTGCTGGACGACATGGACATGCGCAGCGAGCAGCGTTTCGACGAACTGGCGACGACCTTCACCCAGTACACCGCCGAACTTGAGCACGAGTTCAGCGACAGCCTCAGCTTCTCCGGCACCGTCGGCCAATCCCGGTCGGGCTTCAGCATCCCCCTGTCAATCACGGCCATCATCGATCGTCAGAATACCGACGGCTACAGCTGGGATTTCCGTCAGGACCGGAACCTGCCGCTGATCACCTACGGCTTTGATGTCGCCAATCCGGCCAACTGGAGCATCACGGGCCCGACCGGCCTGCTGCAGTCGGAAATCCGCATCAGCACCACGGCGCAGGTCAACACCTACACGACCGCCGAGGGCGCCTTCAAATGGGTGCTGGACGACATCTTCACCCTGAAGGCCGGCGCCAGCTTCAAGGAGTATGAGTCTGTCGGGTCCGGCACGGCCCGCCTGACCAACCCGGGCCCCGCCCTGCCCGCCGGTGTCACTATCGCTGACGTCACCAGCATCCTGACCGGTTTCGGCAAGGGCCTTGGCCTTCCGGCCGGTTCGGCGACCTCTTGGGTCATTCCGGACCTCGAGAAGTATCGCAACGTCTTCGACTGGGACTGCAACTGCATCACCGGCGCGCCGGGCGGCGATTTCCGCCTGCTGGGTCTCTCGAACACCTCGACGCTGGGCAGTTGGCGAAACGTGACTGAGAAGGACACCGGTCTGTGGGTCCAGATGGACTGGAACACCGAGATCGGCTCAATGCCCTTCCGCGGCAACGTGGGCGTCCGTCAGGTGAAGACCGAAGTCGAGGCCCTGGGCTACTCCGCCGTCGCGGGCGTCGCGGTTCCGACGACGGGCCTGAACGAATATGACGACACCCTGCCGTCGGTGAACGTCTCGATCGAACCAATGGAAAATCTGATCGTCAGGTTCGCTGCGGCCAAGGTCATGGCCCGCCCGCCCGCAACCAGTCTCGCTCCGGTCTTCACGCTCAGCGCCGTCGCCGCTCCGAACCCCAGCGCTTCGCTGGGCAATGTCGAGCTCGAACCCTATCGCGCGAAGACCTACGACCTTTCGGTGGAATGGTACTTCGCGCCCGAGTCCCTGCTGTCCTTCGCCTACTTCTACAAGGACATCTCGACCTACGTTCAGACCACGATCCAGAACCTGCCATACGCCCAGCTGACGGCGCTCAATCCTGTAGCCTTCCCCGCCAGCCCCCAGCGCGACCCAACCCTGTCGTACGCCTATTCCACCCCGACGAACACGCCCGGGGGGCCCCTCAAAGGCTTCGAGATCAGCTATCAGCAGCCCTTCACCTTCCTGCCGGGCGCATTCTCGAACCTCGGCATCCAGGCGAACTACACGCACGTCGAATCCGAGATCAACTACTGCACGACGGCCACCTGCGCGGTGTTCGTGACCGCCAATCTGGTGAACCTGTCGCCCAACGCGTGGAACACGACGCTTTACTACGACGACGGCAAGTTCAACGCCCGCATCTCGGGCGCCTACCGGGACGACTACTACCAGCAGGTTCCGGCGGCCAACGGCGGTACGCGCGGCATCGCCGTCACAGGCAAGACGGAGACCTTCAGCGTCGACGCCTCGGCCTCGTACAGCCTGACCGATAACCTGACCCTGTCGTTGGAAGGCATCAACCTGACCGACGAGTTCAACCGCCAGAACCACAGCGAACTGGATGGGGTGCGCGACAGCACCTACGTCTACCACCACACCGGCCGTCAGGTCTTCGTGGGCGCCCGCTACAAGTTCTGACGACCCTCTCTGCTCCCAAGCAGCATCCTCACGCCGGGCGCGGGCCCAATCCCGCCCCGGCGTTTTCTTTTGGATTCAGTGCAGCGGGGCCAGCAGCGGAGCCGTCGCCTCCATGTCATCGATCGAGCGTGCGAACGTCGGCGGCCGAATGGCCTGCGTCAGCTGTTCGAACGCATAACCCAGCGACAGCACCTTGGCGTCTTCCCACTTGCCCGCGATGAAGCTCATCCCGACCGGCAAGCCGTCGACGAAGCCCATGGGCACGGTCAAGTGCGGATAGCCCGCGATGGCCGGCATGCTCGACGCCGAGCCGCCGTAGTGGTCGCCGTTGATCACATCCGTCGTCCACGCGGGGCCGGTCGTCGGCGCGATGAGGGCGACCACATTGTTCTCCCGCATCAGCTTGTCGATGCCCTCCGCGCCCGCCAGCCGCAGCGAGGTCTCGCGCGCCCGGATGTACTCGGGGTCGCTCAGGCCCTTCGTCTGCTCGGCGCGGAGGAACAGCTCCTGCCCAAACAGCGCCAACTCGCGGGGCTTGGCTTCGTTGAAGGCGATCACGTCGGCCAGAGTCCGGGTCTTCACCTGTGCCGGGTCGGTCGAGGCCAGATAGGCGTTCAGATCCACCTTCAGCTCGGTCAGCAGCACCGTCAGTTCGGCCCCGCCCATCGCGTTCTCGTCCGGGCCTTCGGTCAGGTCGACGATCACCGCGCCCGCTTCCCGAAGCCGCGCCAGACTGGCCCCGAACACCGCATCCGTCTTCGCCGAGTAGCCCATGGCGAAGCGCATGACGCCGATCCGCGCGCCGCGCAGCGAACCGGCGTCCAGCGCGGACCGGTAGTCGACCTTGCGCGCATCCGCCTCAGCCGTCGCGGCGTCGGCCGGATCAGTCCCGGCGATGACGGAGAGCACCATTGCCGCATCCTCGACCGTCCGCGTCATAGGCCCGGCCGTGTCCTGCGAATGGCTGATCGGGACGATGTGCGTCCGGCTGACCAGCCCGACGGTCGGCTTGAAGCCCACGATGCCGTTGATCGCCGCCGGACAGACGATCGACCCGTCCGTTTCCGTTCCGATCGCCGCCGGGGCCAGCCCCGCCGCCACCGCCGCCCCGCTGCCCGAGGACGAGCCGCAGGTGTTGCGGTCCAGCGCATGCGGATTGCGCGTCAACCCGCCGACCGCGCTCCATCCGCTGGTGGAGTTGTTCGACCGGATATTGGCCCATTCCGACAGATTGGTCTTGCCGATGATGACCGCGCCGGCGTCCCTCAGCCTTCTGACCAGCGGCGCATCGCGGCCCGGCGCATTGCCCGCCAACGCCAGCGAACCGGCCGTCGTCGGCATGTCCGCCGTTTCGATATTGTCCTTGAGCAGGATGGGCGTGCCTCGCAATGGGCCATTCGGGATCGCGATGCCGCCGCCATCAAGGATCGCGGGGTGGCCGGCGATCACTGCGTTCAGCGGTCTATCTCCCGCATCCGCACTCAGCATCACGGCGATCGAGCCGTCCAGGGCGTTCCGCCCGGGAACGCGCCCGTCCACAACGTCAGCGACGGATGGTGACTGAAACACCCGTCCGCCGTCGTCTGCCGAGATTGCCCATGTCCCGTCGCTATTGGGCGTTGCACAGCCTGCGATGACCAGAGTGGTCATCAGTCCCGCGAGCGCTACTCCGCGTCGTGCGACTGTCTTCCGATCGTGCGATCGAAGAAGTCCAGATACGTCCGCCATTGCTGCAGCTGCCTTTCGTTGCCCCGCACGCCGTGGCGCTGGCCGGGGTAGAGCATCAGTTCGAACGGCTGGCTGTTCTGCTGCAGCGCGTTGATCACACGGGTCGAGTTCTCAAGGATGACGTTGTCATCCGCCATGCCGTGCATCAGCAGCATCCGGCCCGTCATGTTCGGCAGGCGCGGAATGGCGTCCGACGCCGCATAGCCTTCCGGATTCAGCTCCGGCGTCGACATGAAGCGCTCGGTGTAGTGGGTGTCGTACAGGCCCCACTCTGTCGGCGGCGCGCCCACGGCGGCGGCGGCCAGACCCATCTTCGGCTCCGTGATCGCCATCAGGCTCATGAAGCCGCCGTACGACCAGCCCATCATCGCGATCCGGGCGTCGTCGACATAGGGCAGCGACCGCAGATAGTCCGCCGCCAGCACCTGGTCCTCGATTTCCGGCTGACCCATCTTCAGATAGAGCGCCTGCTTGAACCGGGCCGACCGGTCGCCCTCGCCGCGGTTGTCCAGACGGAAGACGATGTAGCCGGCCTCGGTCAGAAGCTGGTTGGTCGCCGGCTGCCAGCCCCGACGCACCCCGCCGCCCGACGGCCCGCCATAGACCTGCATCACGACCGGATAGGTCTTCGTCGGATCGAACCCCGGCGGTGTCGTCATCTGCCAGACCAGCGTCTCGCCGTGGCTCTCCAGCTCGCCGAACGTCACCTCGCCGCGGCGCGACACGTAGGGCCAGGACGGGTGGGTCTCATCCAGCTTGTTCTGCTCGATCCAGCGCACGAACGTGCCGTCCGCCTGATACAGGCCCGACTGCATCGGCGTGGTCAGGTCGGTGTAGTTGCCGACGAAGGACGTGCCCGTCCGGTTCATCGACGCGCTCCACCAGCCGCCGGCCGGCGTCACCGCCACCGGGGTGGTCGTCCGGTTCAGGCTGGCGCGGAACAGCTGCTGCTCGATCGGCATTTCCTTGCCGTCGCGCATGGAGGCAGTGAAGAAGACCTCGCCCGTCCGCTGGTTGACCCCGCTCAGGCCCTTGATCGCATAGTCGCCGCGCGTGATCGCCCGCAGCCGGCGACCGTCGCGGTTGTAGAGGTAGAGATGCCGCCAGCCGCTCTCTTCCGACGACCAGATGAAGTTGCCGTCTTCCAACGCGCGGAAGTCGTTGTTCAGCGACACCCAGGCGTCCGAGCGCTGGGTCACGATCACCCGCGATTGACCCGTCGCGGGATCGACGCTCAGCAGGTCCAGCGTCTTCTGGTCCCGGCTCTCGCGCTGCACGTAAAGGATTGCGCCGTTGGCCGACCAGTTGACCCGCGCCAGATAGATGTCGGGGTTGTCGCCCAGATCCACCTTCACCCGCTGGCCTGACTGCCGGTCATGCACATAAAGCTCGACCACGGCGTTCGGCCGCCCGGCGCGCGGATAGCGCTGCTGAACCGTCGTCGCGCCGGCGCCGGTGATGTCCAGACGGGGAATGACGTCGACGGTTGACTCGTCGGTCCGCTGCAAGGCGATGTAGCGCTCGGTCGGGCTCCACCAGTAGCCGGTGTCCCGATCCATCTCTTCCTGCGCGATGAACTCCGCCGTGGCCCAGGTGATCAGGCCGTCGCCATCCGTCGTAACGGCGGTCTCGGCGTTGGTCGCCAGATCATAGACGACCAGATCCTGGTCCCGGACCCACGAAACGAAGTTCCCCTTGGGCGACACCTTGGCGTCGATCTCGTCCGCCGCGGTCTCGGTCAGGCGGCGCACCTGCCCGCCTTCACGGCTGGCGAGGAACACGTCGCCCTCCAGCGGCGCAAGGATGTAGCGCCCCTGTTCGTCCCATGAATATTCGACGACGCCGCGCTGGCTGATCCGCATCCGCTCGCGACGGGCCTTCTCGGCCTCGGACAGTTCTCCAGCATCCGGAACCAGCGCCCGCGCATCGATCAACTTGAAGGGTTCGCCGGCGCCCGTCGGGGCCGCCCACAGATCCTGCGTGTCCACGTCGTCAGGGCGCGACCGCAGGAATGCGACCAGCGCCCCGTCAGGCGACAGGCTGACGCCCTTGGCCACCGGCCCGGCCAGACTCGGATTGGCGAACACCCTCTCGGGCGTCAGGACCGCCGGGTCCGGAGTTTGCGCCAGAGCGGCTGAAAGCGGCGTGACCGACGCGACGAACAGGGTGGAGGCGAGCAGGATGTTACGCATGGCCGGACGCTAGAGGCGGAATCCGCCGTCGTCACCCCCCCAACACTCCCGACACCTTCCATCCCTGCCAAATCCTGCACAAAGCCTCCATCCCGCACCGATGTCATGAGCACCAGAACGACGGAAACACGCGGTACGACCCGATCTGACGCAGCCGCCTGCTAGACCTCAGGCCACCCGGATCTTTGACAATCGAATCCTGAGTTCCCGTCTGGCGGCGGCCCCGGTGGCGATCGGCTCGCGGGAGCTACGTTGGCAGGGAGTATCGAGAAGACAGGGTTTCGCACTTTTTCCAGTGACAGGGGCCCGGTTGCGAGATGCGGCGCCGCCTGCCCTTCCGCATTGGCTCCGCACCCCCTAATAAGCCCCCGCAATGACCGACGTCGCCGTCTCCGCCCCTCTCGCCAAGGCCTCGCCCTTCCACGAACTGGAAGTCCTGTCCGTCCATCACTGGACCGACCAGCTGTTCAGTTTCCGCATCGCCCGGCCCGAGGATTTCCGCTTCCGCTCCGGCGAGTTCGTGATGATCGGCCTGCCCGGCGAAGACGGCGGCAAGCCCGTCCTGCGCGCCTATTCGATCGCGTCGCCCGCGTGGGACGAGGAACTGGAGTTCTTCTCCATCAAGGTGCCGGACGGCCCCCTCACCTCCCGCCTGCAGAAGATCCAGCCGGGCGACATCGTCCTGATGGGCAAGAAGCCCACGGGCACCCTCGTGCTGGACGCCCTGACCGGCGGCGAACGTCTCTGGCTGATCGGCACCGGCACCGGCCTCGCGCCGTGGCTTTCGGTTGCCCGTGATCCCGACACCTATAGCCGCTTCGGACAGGTCATCGTCTGCCACACGGTGCGTAACGTGGCCGACCTCGCCTACCGCGACTTCTTCACCGCCGGCATCCACGAGGACCCGCTGATCGGCGACGAGGCGAAGGCGCAGCTGACCTACTATCCCACGGTCACCCGCGAGCGATTCGAGACGCCTGGCCGGATCACCGACCGGATCAAGTCGGGCGACATCTTCGCCGACCTCGGCCTGCCGATCGGCTTCTCGCCCAACAGCGATCGCATCATGCTGTGCGGCTCGATGGCCATGATCAAGGAGACGGGCGAACTGCTCGAGACCTATGGCCTGAAGGAAGGCTCGAACGCCGAGCCGGGCGACTATGTGCTGGAGCGCGCCTTTGTCGGATGAAGTTCGCATCGACGCCCGGGTCGCGCCCGAGGCCTGTCAGTCCATGACCGATGTCCGTCAGGGCGTCGACGCCCTCGACCGCGCGCTTGTCCTGATGCTGGCCGAGCGCCAGCGCTATATGGAGGCCGCCGCCCGCATCAAGCCCAGCCGGGACGTGGTCCATGACGACGCCCGTATTGAGGATGTGGTGTCGAAGGTCCTCGCCGCCGCCGGTCCCGCCGGCCTCTCGGCCGACATCGCCGAACCCGTCTGGCGCACCCTGATCGACCGCTGCATCGCCCACGAGTTCGCGGCCTGGGACCGGACGCGGGGCTAGCCTTTCAGCGATCTCAGCATCAGTTCATGGCGATACGCCGCCACGTCTGTAAGCGCCGTCTCCAGCGCGTCCCGCACTCGCTCCAGCAGCGGCGGCGCATCCGCGGTCTCCGCCGCCTCGGCTGCCTGACACGCCTCGGCCAGCGCCCCTGCGCCGATGCCCGCAGCCGCGCCCCGGATCGTGTGGGCGGCGTCGCGCCAGCCCTCTTCGCGCACGTCCAGCATCGGCTCCCACAATGCCGCCTGCTGAGCGAACAGGCCCAGCACCTCCTCGCCGATCGCGTCGTCCCCGCCGGTCATCGACTCCAGCACGCCGAAATCGACCGCCCCGGACAGGTCGCGCCGCGCCATCAGCCCTCGACCTCTTCGCCCCGGGCCAGCCGCGAGTTCCGCGATGACCAAGCGAAATAGATCACCAGCCCGACCACGTTCCAGACGAGGAACCACAGCTGGGTCTTCGCCTGCAGGCTCAGGAAAAAGACCACGCAGCCGATCATCGTGATCGCCCCCACCACTGGCCACAGCGGCGCCTTGAACACCCGCGGCCGATTCGGATCGCGCACCCGCAGCACGACGAGGCTCAGTCCCACGGCGAAGAACGCCGCCAGTGTCCCCGCATTGGCCAGCGACGCCAGCTCATCCAGCCGCATCACGCCTGCGAGGATCGCCACGACCACTGCGGTGAAGATGGTCACCACGGCCGGAACGCCTCGCGCCGAGACCTTCGCCAGCCGGCGCGGCAGCAGCCCGTCCCGGGCCATGCCGAGGAAGATCCGGCTCTGCCCGAAGAGGAAGGCCAGCAGGACGGTCGGCAGGGCGACCACGGCGCTCGCCGCGATCCACTGCGCCGCCGTCCCCTGCCCCATCTCGCGCAGGATCAGCGCCAGCGGCTCGGGGCTGTCAGCGAACGAGGCCACCGGCCGGGCCCCGATCGCCGCGGCCGCCACGACCAGATACAACGCCGTACAGATCAGCATCGACCCGACGATGCCGATGGCGAGGTCACGCTCCGGCCGCTTGGTCTCTTCTGCCGCCGTCGAAATGGCGTCGAAGCCGTAGAAGGCGAAGAAGATGATCGCCGCCGCCGCCATCACCCCCGTCTGCACGAACGGCGCGCCGAAGCCGTTGGGCATGAACGGCGTGAAGTTAGCCTCGTTGAACGCCGGCAGGGCGATGGCCACAAAGGCGATCAGGGCGACGATCTTGATCACCACCAGAATCGCGTTGACCGTCGCGCTCTCCCGCGTGCCCAGCAACAGCAGCCCGGTCACCACCGCGATGATCGCCACCGCCGGCAGGTTCAGCACTCCACCCGCCACGTGCGGTCCGACGGTCAGCGCCAGCGGCAGATCGACCCCCATACCGTTCAGGAACCCGACCGCATACCCGGACCAGCCCACCGCAACCGCCGACACGACCAGCGAGTACTCAAGGATCAGGCTCCACCCCACGACCCAGGCGATCAGCTCGCCCAGCACCGCATAGGAGTAGGTATAGGCGCTGCCCGCCGCCGGCATCATGGTCGACAGCTCGGCGTAGGCCAGCGCCGCACAGGCGCAGACCAGTCCGGCCAGCGCGAAGCTGATCATAACCGCCGGCCCCGCCAGTCCGGCGCCCACGCCGATCAGCGTCAGGATCCCGGTCCCCACGATCGCACCTACGCCCAGCGCCAGCAGGTGCGGCCAGCTCAGCGTCTTCTTCAACGCATGCCCGTCGTGCGGGGCGATCATGGCGTCTATCGAACGCCTGCGGTTCCAGAAGGCCATGGTCGTCTCCCCCGTCGCCGCTCGCCGGCGGCTGATTCAGAAACCGACCCTACCCCCTTGTGCGACAAAGCGGAACGCGGCCCGAAATCCCCTTGCGCACGAGGATAAAGGCCTCTATGTCCGCCCCCTTCGCCGATCCCGGTTCGGGACAGGCGGACGCGGCACGGGCCTTGCGAGGCGCCGACCAGACGAATGGTCCGGGTGATTAGCTCAGTTGGTAGAGCAGCTGACTCTTAATCAGCGGGTCGTAGGTTCGAACCCTACATCACCCACCATCGTCTCCTCTCAAACGCACTGAAGCCCCGATCAGCGGCCGCTCACACACTGGCCCGCGCGAAGGCGTTCGAAAGCTTCCCGGCGAGCTCGGCCTGGTTGAATGGCTTCAGGATCACCCGTTCGTCGGAAGTGGACGCCAGCGCTTCGGCATCGGCATATCCAGTGGCAAACAGGATCGGCACCGTCGGTCGCCGACCCAGCAACTCGCGGGCGACGTCGGCGCCGTTCATACCCGGCATGGCAAAGTCGAGGATGACCGCCTCGATGTCCGGGCGGCGGTCGAAGACCTCCAGCGCGGCGCCGCCGCTGCCGGCCTCGACAACGGTATAGCCCAGATCGGTCAGGTAGCCCGAGGTGACTTCGCGGACGGCCTCGTCATCATCGACGACCAGCACGACCACGTGGGGTGCGTGGGCGGGCGCGGAGGCCAGCTCCACCGGAGCCGTGCGATGCGGGGCAAACTCCGCCTTTGGTAGAAAGACCTTGATCGTCGTGCCGCGCCCCGGCTCCGTCTCTATCTGAACGCCGCCCCCGGACTGTTTGGCCAAACCGAACACCTGACTGAGACCGAGGCCTGAGCCCTTGCCGACCTCCTTCGTGGTGAAGAACGGTTCAAACGCTCGCGCGAGTACATCTTCCGTCATCCCCGAGCCGTTGTCAGACACCGAAACCACGACGAACTTGCCGGCGGGCGGATCCTCCGCTGAGACGGGCGCGGAGGTTTCGAGGTTTTGTGTGCGGATGAGCAGCGTGCCCCCGACATCCATGGCGTCACGGGCGTTGATCGCGAGATTGAGGATCACCAGCTCGATCTGCGTCGGATCGATCATGGCGGGCCAGAGATCGTCCGCCAGTTCAGGCTCGAGAATCTGTACGCTGCCCCCGATCGTGCTCTGCAGCAGGTCGCGCATGCCCTGAACGGTTTCGTTCAGATTGACCGCCTGTGGCTCCAGCTTCTGCCGACGGGAAAACGCCAGCATCTGCGCCGTCAGCTTCGCGCCGCGTCGAGAGGCCTCGGCCATCATCGACAGACGTCGAACGAGGCCCGGATCGGTGACCCGCTTCTGCATCTGCTCGACGTTGCCGATCACGACCGTCAGCAGGTTGTTGAAGTCGTGCGCTACGCCTGAGGTCAGTTGCCCCACCGCCTCGAGCCTTTGCGCCTGTCGCAGGGCGGTCTCGGCCTTCTCCCGCTCCACGATCTGGGCGGCGAGTTGACGGTTCGCGGCCTCAAGCTCCGCCGTCCGCTCCTGAACCCGCTTCTCCAGCAGGGCCTCACCTCGCCGGATGTCTTCGATCCGCTCCCTCGCCTCATACTGGCGGCTGCGACCGCGAAGCGCGGTCTTCACCGCGCTGACAAGGGTCGTCGGGTGGAACGGCCGCTCCAGAAAACTCACATTGCCCAGCGTCGAGGACAGGCGCTGGGCGACCGGGTTGCGTTCGACGCTGCCGCCCCTCTGGGTCAGGATGAGAAACGGGAAGTCGGACCACGACGGCTGGGCGTCGATCCAGCCCGACAGGGGCGCCAGATCACTGCTACGCAGCGCCTCGTCAACGATGACAGCCAGCCCCGCTCCATGCTCGATCGCATCCTGGAGCTCGGCAAGGTCCTGACAGACCAGCACCGGGACGCCGGCTTCCTGCAGGATCTGGGCGGCGATCGCCCCATCCCGGCCCGAAGGCGCCAGCACAAGCGCGCGTTGTGAAAGGGCGCCGCCGGCGCTCATGCGGACGGTTCGCCGAGCAGTCCGGCGCCCTGACCCACGAAGTTCGGGACGCCGCGCAGGACTCCCTGAAAGCCGGTCAACGGCTCGCCCATTGTCAGGCCGTTGTCGCCGATATTGAACTCACGGATCGTTTTCTCGTGTCGCCCTGACCGCTTCTTGATGACCGAGACCGCACGGCGGACGTTGCCGGCAGCTTCGAAGTATCGGAGCAGAATGACCGTATCGGCCAGATAGGTGACGTCCACCGGCGCCTTCATCTCACCCACGAGCCCATGCTGGGCGACGGTCAGAAAGGTCGAGGCGCCTTGACGGTTCAGGTACTGTAGCAATTCGTGGATGTGCAGGATCAGGAACTGCTCCTGTGGCATCGCGGCCTGGTAGCCGTTCAGGCTGTCGATCACGACCGTCTGGATCTTCTGCTCTGTCACCGACCGGCGAACCCGCGCCGCGAACTCGCCCGGCGACAGCTCTGCGGCGTCGATCTGCTCGACAACCAGGTTGCCCTTGTCCTGAAGCGCCTCGAGGTCGATCCCGAGCTTCTTCATTCGATCGTAGAGAAGCCCGAGTTCCTCGTCGAAGATGAACAATGCGGCGCGTTCGCCCCGGCCGATCGCGGCGATGGCGAAGTTGATCGCGAAAAGCGACTTGCCCGTTCCCGCCGGCCCAAGGACCAGCGCGCTTGACCCACGCTCGATCCCGCCGCCGAGCAACTGGTCCAATTCCGCGACGCCGCTGGAAACGGCGGTCCGGTCAAACCGGGTGCGATGTTCCGACGCGACAATGCGGGGGTAGATTTCCAGCCCCCCGGTCTTGATCGTGAAGTCGTGGTAGCCGCCCCGGAACCGGCGACCGCGGTATTTGATGATGCGCACCCGGCGTCGCTCGGCGCCGTATTCGGGCGCGAGTTCCTGCAGCTGGACGACGCCGTGGGCCACGCTATGCACGGTCTTGTCATTGATGTCGGTCGTCAGGTCATCGAGCAGCAGGACGGTCGCGCCGTGCTTGGCGAAATAGTGCTTCAGAGCCAGCACCTGGCGCCGGTAGCGAAGCGAGCTCTGCGCCAGCAGCCGGATCTCGGACAGGCTGTCGATCACGACCCTCCGAGGCTTTGTGGCCTCGACGGATTCAAAGATCATTCGCGTGGTTTCACCGAGCTCGAGATCGGATGAATACAGCAGGCTTTGCTGTTGCTGCTCGTCAAGGAGGCTTTCGGGCGGCACCAGTTCGAAGATGTCCACGCCGTCCATGGACCAGTCGTGCGATCGCGCGGTGGCCCGCAACTCTTCCTCGGTTTCGGACAGGGTGACATAGAGAGCGCCCTCCCCCAGCCTTGCTCCCTCGCGCAGGAACGCCATCGCCGCGGTGGTCTTGCCGGTGCCGGGCGCGCCTTCCAGCAGGTACACGCGATCCCGCTCGAGACCGCCGGCGAGAATGTCGTCCAGACCCTGGATGCCGAAGGCGGCCTGCGAACCGCCGGCGTCAACGTCAGTCATAAGTATCCCTTGATCGGTTAGCTCGGCCGTAACGCCCCGGCGCCGACTTGGTTACAAGTTCGACGGCGTTTCAAGATCGTTGTCCGCGCCATCGTCCTTCCCTCCTCCGGCCAACGTGACTAGCTTCCGCTTCGACCAGAAGAGGGGCTTTGCATGCGGCGGATCGGACTAATGGCGGTGTTCGGGCTCAGCCTGGCGGGATGCGCGACGGCCCAGGAAACGCCAACCGGGCCGGTGTCGGCCTATGACGCCGTCGACCCGTTCATCGGCACCGCCGGCAAGGGCCACGCCTTCCCCGGCCCCGTCGCACCATTCGGCATGGTCCAGCTCAGCCCCGACACCGACTACAAATATTTCCGTCAGTCCTACGACTGGGCCGCAGGCTATCGCTACGACGACCCGACCATCATGGGGTTCTCGCACACCCACTTCTCCGGCACCGGCCATTCCGATCTCGGCGACGTGCTGGTCACCCCGATCTCGGGCGAAGTGAAGTGGGACGTGGGCGATCCGGCCCAGCCGGGCTCGGGCTATCGCTCGCATTACAACAAGGCCTCCGAGCTCGCTGAGCCGGGTTACTATTCGGTCGCCCTGACCGACAGCCGCATTCAGGCCGAGCTGACCGCGGGCGTCCGCACCGGCCTGCATCGCTACAGCTTCCCACGCGGCGCTCCGGCCCGGGTGCTGCTGGACCTGCGCCACTCCATCTACGACTACCCAGGCAAGGTGCTGTGGTCGCGCATCCGGGTGAGGCCCGACGGCACCGTCACCGGCTTCCGCGAGACGCGCGGCTGGGCGCCCGGCCGTCAGCTCTATTTCGCCATGCGCTTCTCGCGGCCCGTGGTCGGCGTGCAGTTACAGAACCGCGAGACCGACGTCCCCTACAACGGCTTCCGCCAGCCCGGCCGCGACATGACCGACCGGGCGCAGGTTCAGGGCCGAGCGCTGCAGGCCGCTTTCGACTTCGGAGAGATCGCGGGCCCGCTGATGGTCCGGGTCGCCATCTCCTCGGTCGACGAGGACGGGGCCATCCGCAATCTCGACTCCGAGCCCGGCTTCGACTTCGACGCCCAACGCGCCGAAACCCGCCAGTCGTGGGAGCAGGCTCTGTCCGTGGTCGACATCGACGCGGAAGAAGAGATGCGGGCCAGCCTCTACACCGCCCTCTATCACGCCCTCATCGCGCCCTCGGTTCACTCCGACGCCGACGGTCGCTGGCGCGGGCCTGACAATGCGGTTCATCACGCGAACTTCGACGTCCATTCGACCTTCAGCCTGTGGGACACCTTCCGCGCCGAGCACCCATTGCTGACCCTCGTCGCGCCACCCGAGCGCAATGCGCAGATGATCAACTCCCTGATCGCGGCACAGCAGGTCAGCCCGTACGGCATCCTGCCCGTCTGGTCGTTCGCGGGTCAGGAGACCTGGACCATGATCGGCTACCATGCCGTTCCGGTCATCGCCGATGCGTATCTGAAGAGCATTCCCGGCATCGACGGCGAGCAGGCGCTCGCGGCCATGGTGGCCAGCGCCACCTACCGACCCTACGGCGGCCTCGGTGACTATATGGACCTCGGCTACGTTCCCATCGACCGCGAGCCCGAGGCGGCGTCCAAGACCGTCGAATACGCCTACGACGACTGGACCATCGCCCGCATGGCCGGACGCCTCGGCAAGGCGGAAGTCGCGGCCCAGTTCGATCGCCGGGCGAACAACTGGCGCAACACCTTTGACGCCGCGACCACCTTCGTCCGCGCGCGCAAGGCCGATGGATCTTTCCGCGAGCCCTTCGACCCGACCGCCATCAACTACGGCTCCGACTACACCGAGGGCAACGCCTGGCAATATTCGTGGTTCGTGCCGCAGGACATGGCGGCGCTGGTCACGGCGATGGGCGGAGACGAGGCGACGGTCACCAAGCTCGACGCCATGTTCGACTTCGACAACACCGGACTGGACTACTCCCACGCCGAGGACATCGCCGGTCTGATCGGCCAGTACATCCACGGCAACGAGCCCAGCCACCACTCCGCCTACGCCTATGTCTACGCCGGCGCGCCGTGGCGGACGCAGGCCCGGCTGAAGCAGATCATGGACACCCAGTACCACTCGGGTCCCGCCGGTCTTGCCGGCAACGACGACGTGGGCCAGATGTCCGCGTGGCTGATGTTTACGGCGATGGGCTTCTATCCGGTGACGCCGGGCTCGAACCAGTACGTCATCGGCCGGCCCTTCACGGACCGCACGACGCTGAACCTGCACAACGGCAAGCGCTTCGTCATCTTGACCGAGGGCCTGTCGCCCGAAGCGCCCTACGTCCAGTCCGTCACCCTGAATGGCCAGCCATTGAACCGGACGTGGATCAGCCACGAGGAGATCATGGCTGGCGGGGAACTTCATTTCGTGATGGGCGCGGAGCCGAACACGACGTGGGGCGCAGGTGTGGAAACGCGGCCGTACTCGATGAGCACCTCGCGCTAGTCAGGTCCGGAGTCCCCGCAGCACATTCGCCTCCGTGCTCAGCACCAGCTGGCCCAGATCCACCCGCTTCGGTTCCGCGAACAGCAGCCAGTAGTATTTCATCTGCTCCGACCACCAGTAGCCGGGGCAGTTGTCGCCCTGCGTCATCGGCCGCGTCGTGATGTCGGTCAGGGAGGTGTAGCCGTACGCTGCCTTCGAGGTCGCCTTCATGTTGCGCCAGTGGATCGCCGCCAGCGCGCGGTAGCGGTCATCGCGATCGCCCAGCCACAGGTTCAGGCAGGCATCGGCGTATTCGGGGCGCAGGCCGGTGCGCTTGGTCCGTGGCCCCGCCGTCGTTACGTCGATCGACTCCGGGATGATGACGTACCGCTCCTGCATCGCCGTATAGGTGGCGAGGAAATCGTCGCCCTCGGCCTTCATCCCGACCTGTCCCAGCAGCCCGGCCAGATAGCCGCCCAGCACCGTCTGCGACGTCCCGGTCACCGCGCCGGTCTCGTAGTCCACCATCGGGAACCACAGGCGGCCGTCGTAGCGTTTGCCCTGATGCGCGACCATGGCGGCGCAGCACTCCTGCGCCGCGCGCTTCAGCTGCTCGTCGCCAAAGAGCTCCCACGCGTCCCACAGATATTCGTAGAAGCTGTCCGCATAGACGTCGATCGAGGCGTTGCGGCTGATGAACTGGCCGGTCTCGGCGTGGATGTTGGCCGCCATCAGCCCGAGGTCGGACCGCATGTTCAGCGTATGCAACATCGCCCGTCGCGCGGCGTCGTGATAGCGCGCGTCGCCGGTCAGGCGGCTCAGCACCCCGAATTCGGCGATATAGGTGCCGATCTCGGCCAGATTGGTTTCGGGGTCACGGACCGCGCCGGTGCGCAGGTTCACATAGCGGTACGGCAGGCCGTGGGGCGAAGCATCGAACGCCTTCATCAGCCGGTCCGCCAGCTCCTTCGCCTTGGCCAGCAGGACCGGATCGCCCGAACACAGGTGCGCCGACAGCAGGCCGCCGACCAGCCGGATGTTGGCCTCGAACACCTGAATGTCGCCGTCGACATCGAAGTCGAGGTTGGCCTTCACCCAGTCGACGCCCGCCTGGAACTCGTCGTCCAACTCCATCAGCCACAGGGTGTCGAGCGCCTCTACAAGCGACAGGCCCAGATCATGGCCCTCGATGAAGAAGTGCTGTTGCCCGCCCGAGACCGGATTGATCTCGTCCTTGCCCCACGCGCGGGCGACGTAATGGTCCCACGACCACTTGAACTCCGCCTTCACGTCGGCGGCCAGCGCAGCCCAGTCCTCTGATCGGCCCTGTGCGGCCAGCGGAATGGCGAGGGCGGCGGCGGTTCCGCCCATCAGGGACAGGGCGTGGCGGCGGTGCAGGGATCGGATCATGAGAGGAGCCTAGCGCGCCCGTTCCCGGACACAACGGTCAGTTCCGGCTGACCGCCAGCCTGGGGCCATTCATCCACGGCGGCTCCGGCATCGCCGACCGCGCCTGGGCCTGCGCCCGCGTCCAGCGATCGTGAAGGTCGGTGAAGTACGGGTCGTCTTCCTCGATCCGGCGCACATCGCCGCTGATCATGTCCCGGCGCAGGGTGATCAGATCCAGCGGCGTGCCGACGCCGACATTGCATCGCATGGTGGTGGAGAAGGAGATCAGCCCCAGCTTCACCGCTTCGGGCAGAGGCGTCGCGCTGCGCATCCCGCTGACCAGAATGGGCTTGCCGTATTTGGACTCGCCGATCTGCAGGAACGGGGTGTCGGTGCCGCACTCGATGAAATTGCCCTGGCTGTAGATCAGGAACAGCTGCATCGGCCCGCCGGCGATCTGACCGCCCAGCAGCATCGACGCCGAGACATTGAGACTGTCCGCCTCCAGCGCCGGTGCGATCGACTGACGTACATTGCGCAGTGCGTGACCCAGCAGCTGGGCGCAACGAAACAGACTGCCCGCCGTCTCCAGCGTCTCCGGCTCCTCGCCGACGTTCAGGTGGACGCCCTCGCGCACCATGGCCAGCGCCGTCTGGGTGACCGACAGATTGCCCGCCGTCGCGACCGCCAGAACCCGCTCGCCGGGGCGATCGATGATGTGCAGCTTCTTGTAGGACGAGATGTTGTCCACGCCGGCATTGGTGCGCGTGTCGGCGATCATCGCCAACCCGTCGTCCACCAGCATGCCAACGCAATAGGTCATCAGGCCCCGCGCCCCGAATCCGATGGGTCAGCGTACCCGATTCTGGCGACAAGGGCGCCCATGCCTACGCCTGTTGCTGGCTCTGTTGCATGTCGGCATCACGCACGTTCAGCGACACCGCCATCCGCTCGCCCGATCCGCCGTAGCTGGTTCCCCGCACCGGCGCGGCGCCCAGATAGTCCAGCCCGGTCGCCACCCGCACATAGCGGTCCGTGGGACAGACGCCGTTGGCCGGATCGAACCCGACCCAGCCCAGCCCCTCGATCCAGGCCTCGGCCCAGGCATGCCCGGCTTCCTGATCCTCGCGGTCGCGTCTCAGCAGGTGGCCCGAGACATAGCGCGCCGGCACCCCCATATGACGCGAACAGGCGATGAAGACGTGCGCGTGGTCCTGACAGACGCCCCGACCCAGAGCCAGCACTTCGGCCGCCGTATGGGTGGGCGTAGTCACCCCGACCTCGAACGCCACCGAGCCATGGATGGCCGCCATTAGCCGGTGCATCCGGTCCAGCGGCGGATGGGCCGAGAACTCGGAGGCGAAGACCGAGATCAGCTTGTCCCGCTGTGTCAGGGGGGTGTCGCGCAGAAACACGAGCGGCGACAGCGTCTCCAGATCGGCGGGGACGACGCCTGCGGTGTCGTTGGTCACCACCTCCCCGGACACCCGCACTGTCAGGCTGTTCGTCGGCTGCTCGGTGTAGAGGGTGTGGACGGTGTTGCCGAAGGCGTCCTCGGACTTTCGCAGACGGGCGTCCACGTCGGTCTCGATCCGCCAGTGACGGACCTGCTGTCCTTCGCTGGAGCGTGGCGTCATCCGCAGCGACTGCACGATGAAGCGCGCCGCCCGGTCGTACGCATAGGTGGTGGCGTGGTCGATCCGGATACGCATGGATCAGCTCAGATACTGGTCGGTGATGGCCTGCCCCAGCCGACCATTTTCGGCGAGGAAGGCCTGGATGTATTCGTGCAGGCCGGACTGGAAGATGGTCTCGATCCTCGCGGTGTCGAAGCCCCGCATCCGGTCTGCGGCCAGCCGCTGCGCGGGGCCCCGTCGACCGTAGTCATTGGCCAGCCGCTCCAGATAGCGCACGATCGATGCCTGACAACTGGCCAGCGACCGCGGCATCTGGCGGTTCAGCACCAGCAGATCGGCCACAAGCCACGGTTTTACCGAGTCTCGATAGACCCACCGATAGGCCGTCAGCGCCGACACCTCACGCAGCAGCGTCGTCCACTGGAAGTAATCCAGCTGCCCCCCTACCCGCTCGCCTTCAGGCAGCAGCAGATGGTACTTCACGTCCAGAAGCCGCGCCGTATTGTCTGCCCGTTCGATCGCAGCGCCCAAGCGCAGGAAATAGTAGCCGTCATTCCTCAGCATCGTCCGGCTGGTCGCACCCTCGACCGACAAGGTCACGGTCTTCACCCATTCGAGGAAGTGCACGAAGTCGTCGCGCCGCGTCGGCTGTCCCTGCTCGGCCAGTCCGTTCCAGGCGCCGTTGATCGCTTCCCACAGCTCGACCGTCAGGGCCGTCCGCACCGACCGGGCATTGGTGCGCGCGCGGGTGATGCAGGCGGTGATGGACGAACTGTTATCGGGCGCGAAGGCCAGATATTCCCGCACCGATTTCTCGGTCGGCGACCGGCCCAGCGCCTTGGGCGCCCCGGCCGAGGCCAGCGCGCTGGCCCACACGGTTTCCGCGTCTCCGTCCCCCCGCGTGGGGATCGCCGCCAGACGCAGCGTCGCTTCCAGAATGCGCGCGAGAAAGTCCGCCCGCTCGATATAGCGGCCGGTCCAGTACAGGCTGTCTGCGGTTCTCGAGAGCATCAGACGTCCAGCACCCAGGTATCCTTGGTCCCGCCGCCCTGGCTGGAGTTCACCACCAGCGAGCCCGGCTTCAGCGCCACCCGCGTCAGCCCGCCGGGCGCCACCTGCACGCCCTGCGGACTCGACAGCACGAACGGCCTCAGATCCACGTGCCGTCCGCACAGCTCGCCCTTGTCCAGCGTCGGGGCCGTCGACAGGTTCAGCGTCGGCTGGGCGATGAAGTCGTCGGGATCGTTGATCAGCTTCTTCCTGAACGCCTCGATCTCGGCTTTCGACGCCGCGGGGCCGACCAGCATGCCATAACCGCCGGACCCGCCGACTTCCTTGACCACCAGTTGATCCAGCTTGCCCAGCACCTCTTTCAGAGCCTGGGGCTCGCGACATCGCCACGTCGGCACGTTCTTCAGGATCGGCTCCTCGCCGGTGAAGAAGCGGATGATCTCCGGCATGTAGGTATAGACAGCCTTGTCGTCAGCCACGCCCGTCCCGACGGCATTGGCCAACGTGACGGTCCCTTCCAGATAGGCCGTCATCAGGCCCGGCACGCCCAGCGTCGACTGCGGATTGAACATCAACGGGTCGAGGAAGGCGTCGTCGATCCGGCGGTAGATCACATCCACCTGCTTCCGGCCTTCGGTGGTCCGCATATAGACCTTTCCGTCGTCGACGAAGAGGTCGCGCCCCTCGACCAGCTCGACCCCCAGCTTGTCGGCAAGGAAGCTGTGCTCATAGTAGGCCGAGTTGAACGGCCCGGGCGTCAGCACCACGATCGTCGGATCCGCCCCCGCAGCCTCCGGAGCACAGGCGCGAAGGCTGGCCAGCAGCATGTCGGTGTAGGTCTCGACCGGCCGCACCGGATAGTCGGCGAACAGGTCCGGGAACAACCGCATCATCATCTCGCGGTTTTCCAGCATATAGCTGACGCCGGACGGCGTGCGGGCGTTGTCCTCCAGCACGTAGAAGCCGTCTTCGCCTGTGCGCACCATATCGATGCCGGCGATCTGGACCCAGACATCGTGGGGCGGCTTCCGCCCCTGCATCTCGGGCGCATATTGCGGGTTGGTCAGCACCAGCTCGGCCGGCAGAACGCCCGCCTTGATACACTCCTGCTTGCCGTAAACATCCGAAAGGAAAGCGTTGATCGCATTGACCCGCTGGACCAATCCGGCCTCAAGCCCCGCCCATTCTGCGGCCCCGATGATCCGGGGCACGACGTCAAACGGAATCAGCCGCTCGCTGGACTCCGCCTCGCCATAGACCGCGAAGGTGATGCCCATGCGGCGGAAGAACAGCTCGGCCTGCCTCGACCGGGCCTGCAGCAGACCCTCCGGCGCGTCCGCCAGCCAGCGCTGCAAACCGCGATAGCTGGGCCGGACGGCCTTGCCGTCGCCTGACATCTCGTCGAAGGCCATGTAGCTCCTGCCGCAATAATCCTGCAGCGTGGACCGCCACATGACCCTCTGGCAACAGGAATGTTGCAGTGCGGCGAGGGTTTAACCGCCAACCGCCCAGTCGACGCCGCCGCCGGCCTCGATCTGCATCCGGCGCCGGGTGTCGCCATAGCCGATGATGCCCGCCGCAACGTCCCCGCATCCCGCGGAAACGGTGAAGTCGTGGCTACGCCCTTGTGGGATCGCGACGCCCGAAGCCAAGCGATTCAGTCCATAGGTCGAGGCGTTGCAGTCCGAGATCAGGACAACGTTGATCGCACCCCTGCTGACGTTGGACACCCGGATCGTCCCGGTCGGCTCGCCTGGTCTGATCAGCTCTCCTCCGGTGATCAGCGAAGCGCAGCCGGTCAGGGCGATCGTGGATACGGCCAAGGCCGCCATAGTGAATATTTTCATCGGGTTTTCCCTCCAGTGCCGACAGCTCGCCTAACATCGTTCTGCGCACACTCGACCTGCCGAAACCTGACAACGGCGAAGCCTGTAAGGTCCTCGTGATCGTCGGAACGGCGTCCGCCGCCCCCGGTTTTCCTGACACCTGAAAATCAAGGAGCTCAGGACCATGCAGAACCCTTTCCGACACCGCCCCTCCGACGATTTCGCCCGCCGCGACGCAGACGACACCCGTTGGGAATCCCGCGATCAGCGTTATGAGGAAGGCCGGAGCTGGAGCGAAGGCGACGGCGGCCGGACCTACCAGGCCTACGGCGATCAGAGCCGCGAGGCCGGCGACCAGAGTCGATATTCCGGCTCCCGCGGCTATGGCTACGGTCAGGACCGCCAAGGCGCCTACCGTGACGAGGCCAGATCGTCTTACGCTGCGGATCGTGGCGGCTACGATCAGAACCGATACGGCTCCCGCCCGGAATACGGCCGCAACGCCCCGACCGGTCAGGATCGCTCGTCAGGCTACGCCTCGAACCGCGACCCCGACTATGAGCGTCACGCTCGCTTCAACGATCAGGGCTACACGCCGGGCGCCAGCATCTGGCGAGACAATGATCCGGATCGTGGCCGGTCGGCCCATAGCCACCACGACTTCGAGCCCGACTACCTGCACTGGCGCGAGCAGCAGATGTCCAACTTCGACCGCGACTATCACGACTGGCGCAGCGAACGCCGTGAGAAGTTCTCGACCGACTTCACCAGCTGGCGCGACAGCCGCCCCCGCGTGAAGGCCGAGAACCCCATCGTCGGCGACGTGGCCGACGGAGGCACTGGTGACGCGCGTGAGGCGAAGAAGAGCTGACGCCCGCCGTGTCGCGCTGACGAAGGGCCCGGCCTCCTGCCGGGCCCTTTTTCGTGTCAGCCGAACCGGCCCTCCGCCCATCGCGCGGCGAAGAACCCGCCTGTGGCCGAGGCCGCCGTCAGCACCGTGCCCCAGATGATGTCCAGCACGGTCAACTTCGTCGCCCAGACGCTCAGCGTCGCCTGATTGGTCAGGTCGTAGGTGGCGTAGGCCACAAAGCCCAGTACGGCCCCATTGATCGCCGCGCGCGTCCATGCGCCTTCACGCAACGCCGGCTCGATGGCCAGAAACACCGTCCCGGCGATCGAGATCAGATAGAAGGCGACCGCCGCCGTCATGTTGACCTTGGGGGCCATGATCTCGCCGATCACCGGCTTGTACAGCCGGTTCACCATGGTGCTCAGCCAGACGAAATCCACGACCGCGAAGGTCAGGCCCGCGCCCACATAGGCGAACAGGTATTTTATCATGACTCGTCTCCTCAGGCGGGCTTGAGCAGGTAATGGCTGACAGCCCAGGTGTTTCCATCGTCGTTTCCGAACAGGCCCGCCGTCGCCAGGTAGAACCGCCGCCAGCGCCGCGTCCAAAGCTTCGCGTCCTTGCCGTAGGTCTCCTTCATCAGCTCCGTCACCCGGTCCGCGTTCGCGTCCATGTTGGCCAGCCAGTCCTCGGCCGTTCGCTGATAGTGTTTGCCGTTCCAGGTCCACTCGCTCTCGACCGCGAACAGGTCCGGGAACTGAAGCATCAGCCCCTGTGACGGCATCACCCCGCCGGTGAAGAAGTGCTGAGCGATGAAGTCGCCGCTGTCGGTGTGGTCGAACCGGTAGGGCGCGTCCCGATGCGTGAAGATGTGCACGAACATCCGCCCGTCGGGCTTCAACCAGCCTTTCGCCCTGGTCAGCAGCGCCCGCCAGTTGGCCATATGCTCGAACATCTCCACCGAGACGATCCGGTCGAACCCGCCCTCGCTCTGGAAGTCGTTCATGTCGCAGGTCACGACCGTCAGATTGGTCAGCCCCCGCTCAGCCGCCTGCGCCTCGATGTGCGCGCGCTGGCCATGGCTGTTCGACACCGCTGTGATCCGCGCCTTCGGCAGATGCTCGGCCATCCACAGGCTAGAGGAGCCCCAGCCGCAGCCCAGCTCCAGTATCCGCATTCCGTCCGCCAGCCCGGCCCGGGCGCATGTCGCCGCCAGCGCCGCCTCCTCCGCCTCGTCCAGCGTGGTCCGGTCGCCGGGATAGAAGCAGCACGAGTATTTCAGCCGCTTGCCCAGACAGATACGGAAGAACTCCGGCGGCAGTTCGTAGTGCTGCGCGTTCGCTGCGTCCGCATGCTCGGCGATCGGCCGCTCCGCCATGCCTCGCGCGAAGGCCGCCTCGTCGTGGGGCTTTTCCCTGTCCAGCCGCCGCCGCGCCTCGCTGACCAGACTGTCGATCGCGGGGCGGGTGATGAAGTCCGGAAAGGGGGCGTCCTGAAGCTGACGGATGGCGGCGTTCACAAACGACATGGGTTCTCCGGAACGGGCGTCGGCTTTCCGACTTTTGAAGACGGCTAACGTGGCGGGCGGGGCATCGGCTCCGTCGCCGGGTTTGCAGCCAAGCTACGGGGCTCGTAGCGCTTCGGATGTCATCCAGTCACGGTTGGCGGACGTAACTGCTACTCGAACGCCTCTTCCGGAGCCTGCATGTCCGTCCATCTTGTCGCCGACGCCGCCCTCTCGTCCCCGCGCCGCAAGGTGGCCGTGGTCGGCTCCGGCGTCTCCGGCCTGTCCTGCGCCTGGCTGCTGGCGAAGGATCACGACGTGACCCTGTACGAGGCCGACGATCGGCTCGGCGGCCATTCCAACACCGTCGACGCGCCATCCCCCGGCGGTCCGGTCGCCGTCGACACCGGGTTCATCGTCTTCAACGAGGCCAACTATCCCAATCTGACCGCCCTGCTGGCCCATCTGAAGGTCCCGACCAAGCCGGCCCTGATGTCCTTCGCCGTCTCCATCGACGAGGGTGCGCTGGAATACTGCACCCAGGGTCTCGCCGCCCTGTTCGCCCAGAAGCGCAACTGGGCCAGCCCCCGCTTCTGGCGGATGATCGGCGACATCCTGCGGTTCCAGAAGGAGGCGCCTCTCCAGCTGTCCGCCCTCGAGGCCAGCGGCGAGACGTTGAATGCCTGGCTCGGTCGCTGCGGTTACGGCCCGTTGTTCCGCGACGCCTACCTGCTGCCGCAGGCCGCCGCCATCTGGTCCTGCACACTTGAGCAGATGAGCGACTACCCCGCCGCCGCCTTCGTGCGGTTCTACATGAACCACAACCTGCTCACCTATGATCTGCGGCCAACGTGGCGCACGATCGACGGCGGCAGCCGCCAGTACGTTTTCCCGCTCGCCCGCGCACTGGCCGGACGGGTCGTCACCCGGGCCCGCATCGCCGCGGTGGGCCGTGACCAGACCGGTGCGACCCTGCGCATGGCCGACGGCTCGATCGAGCGCTTCGACGACGTCGTTCTGGCTGTCCATTCCGATCAGGCCCTGCGCCTGCTGGAGACGCCCACGCCCGACGAACGTCGCCTGCTCGGCGCCATCGCCTACAAGCCGAACCGCGCCGTCCTGCATCGCGACCTCAGCCTCATGCCCCGGCGCCGCAAGGCCTGGGCTGCATGGACCCACATGGGTCGCTCGGATCGCGCGGGCGAAGGCGGCGTGACCTACTGGATGAACGAACTCCAGTCCCTGCCCGGTCCGCCCCTGTTCGTCAGCCTGAACCCGTCGCGCGAGCCCGATCCGTCGCTGGTGCTGGGCGAGTGGGATTATGAGCATCCGGTGTTCGACGCCGCGGCCGTGGCCGCGCAGAAGGAGCTCTGGTCGCTTCAGGGCGTGGGCGGAGTCTGGTTCGCCGGCGCATGGTTCGGCTCGGGCTTTCATGAAGACGGCCTGCAGGCCGGCTTGGCCGTCGCCGAGCAACTGGGCGGCGTTCGCCGTCCGTGGTCCGTGCCGAACGAGAGCGGTCGGATTCACTTGCGCAGGCCTGCGCCCCTGTCCGAGGCCGCGTGACCGCCAGCGCCCTCTATGTCGGCGAAACGGTGCACCAGCGCACGCGCACCTTCGCGCACCGGCTCCGTTACCGCATGTGGATGCTCCTGCTCGATCTGGACGAACTCGACGCCCTGCAGGCCCGGCTGCGCCTCTTGCCTCGCCGCCGCTTCAGCCTGATCAGCTTTCGTCCCTCCGATCACGGCGACCGCTCCGGAGCGCCGCTGCGCCCCGCCATCGAAGCCGCGCTGGACGGGGTCGGCGTCGATCTTCAGGGCGGCCCTATCCGCCTCATGACCATGCCGCGCATCCTCGGCTACGGCTTCAATCCGATCAGCGTCTTCTTCTGTTTCCACCCGGACGGCTCTGTCGCCGCTCTCGTCTACGAGGTGACCAACACCTTCAATGAGCGCCACAGCTACGTCGTCGCCACCCCGGACGCCGGCGCGGGCCCCATCCGTCAGACTACGCCCAAGCGCTTCTTCGTCTCGCCGTTCATGGACATGGACCTGACCTACGACTTCACGGTCCGTCCGCCGGGCGAGGCCGTCGGCATCGTCGTCGCCGTCCGCCGCGGTCAGACTCCGATCCTGACCGCCTCCTTCGCAGGTCGCCGTCGCGACCTGACCGACGGTCAGCTCCTGCGCGCCTTCGTCACCCATCCCCTGCTGACGTGGAAGGTGACGCTAGGCATCCATTGGGAGGCGCTGAAGATGATGCTCAAAGGCGCAAAATATCGGCACCGCGGCGCGCCGCCACAGGCGCCGTTCAGCCATGGCCAGACGGCCTAAGGCCTAGATCAGACCGCTGAGCGGCGAGCTGGCGCTGGCGTACATCCGCTTTGGCATCCGTCCGGCCAGATAGCCTTCCCGCCCCGCGATCACCGCATGCTTCATGGCGCTGGCCATCAGGATGGGGTCATTGGCGGCCGCGATCGCAGTGTTCATCAGCACCGCGTCGCAGCCCAGCTCCATCGCCAACGTCGCATCGGACGGCGTGCCGACCCCCGCATCCACCAGCACCGGCACCTTCGACTGTTCGACGATCAGCCGGATGTTGATGCGGTTCTGGATGCCCAGCCCCGAGCCGATCGGCGCAGCGGCCGGCATGATGGCCGCGGCTCCGGCCTCTTCCAGCCGCTGACACATCACCACGTCATCGGTGCAGTACACCATGACCTGGAATCCGTCCTTGATCAGCAAGTCCAGCGCCCGCAGCGTCTCGAGCATGTCCGGATAGAGGTGCGCCGTATCAGACAGCACCTCCAGCTTGACCAGATCCCAGCCGCCCGCCTCGCGCGCCAGCCGAAGGGTGCGGATCGCGTCGTCGGCCGTGAAGCAGCCGGCGGTGTTGGGCAGGAAGGTGAACCGGTCGGGCTTCACATAGTCGACCAGCATGGGCTGATTGGGGTCCGTCAGGTTCACCCGCCGCACGGCCACGGTCACGATCTCGGCGCCCGCCGCCTCGGCCGCCGCAGCGTTCTCGGCGTAGTCCTTGTATTTGCCGGTGCCGACGATCAGGCGGCTGTTGAAGGTCCGGCCGGCGACGGTCCAGCTGTCAGATGCGGAAACGGGGACATGAGCGTTCATGTCCCCGTCCCTACGCCGTCCGGCTTCGGCTTTGAAGCCTTACGCGCCTTGCGGCAGCGCCCAGGCGATCACTTCATCCGACACCGGCGTCTCCATAAAGTGGTGCCCGCCGGGCGCGATGACCACGAACTGGCGGCCGCCGGCCTCATAGATCATCGGCGTCGTCTGCCCGCCGCCCGGCAGTTTGGCGGTCCACACCGTCTGACCAGTCTTCAGGTCGATGGCCCGGATCAGGTCGTCGGTTGCCGCGGCGATGAAAATCAGCCCGCCGGCCGTCACGACGGCCCCGCCGTTGTTCGGCGTACCGATCTCGATGGGCAGGTTCGACGGAATGCCAAACGGTCCGTTCTTCAGCGCCTGACCCAGCGGCCGGTCCCAGATGGTCTTGCCCGTGCGCATATTGATCGCCCGGATGCCGCCGTACGGAGGCTCCTTGCACAGCAGGCCGGTGAAGGGCATCCGCCAGCCGGCGTTGACGCTGATCGCATAGGGGGCGCCCGCCTGCGGATCGCCGGCGCCTTCGGCTCCGCCCTTGCGGGCATTCGGCTCGCCGCGGGGCGCCCAGCCCATCCGGTCCGCCTCGGCGCGGGGAATGAGCCGGTTGTAGTTCGGCATGTCGTTGTAGTTGGCCACGATCACGCCGCGGGCCGGATCGACGGCGATCCCGCCCCAGTCGGAGCCGCCGTTATAGCCCGGATACTGGATGTATCGGCGGCTGGTCTCGGGCGGGGTGTAGAAGCCCTTGTAAGACGACTGACGGTACTGGATGCGGCAGATCATCTGGTCGATCGGGGACATGCCCCACATCTGCTTCTCGTCGAGATCGTTGTCGCGCCGCAGCGTGTGATACAGGCTCGTCGGCTGGGTCGGCGTCCGCATCCGCGGCTCGACCCCGCCTTGCGGCACGGCGATATCACGCACCGGCGTCAGCGGACGGCCGGTCGCCCGGTCCAGCACATAGATGTCGCCCTGCTTGGAAGGCAGCACTACGGCCGGCACCGAGCCGCCGCCTGTGGGGAAGTCGACCAGCGTCGCCTGCGAGCCCAGATCATAGTCCCAGACATCGTGGCGCACGGTCTGGAAGTGCCAACGCGGCTTGCCCGTCGTCACATCCAGCGCAACCAGCGACGTCGCATAGTCCAGCTGCGGCCCCGTGCGGTCCGCGCTGACATAATCCGCCGCCGTCGATCCCAGCGGCAGATAGACCAGCCCCATTCGCTCGTCGCCCGACGCCGTCGTCCACATGTTCGGAGTGCCCAGCGTGTAGATCTGGCCTTCCGGCGGCGTCGTGTTGATGTCCGGCCGCATCATGTCCCAGGCCCAGCTCAGTTGGCCGGTCACGGCGTCGAAGCCCTTGATGACGCCCGACGGCGCATTGCGCCGCTGGCCGTCCAGAATCTGGTGCCCCGTCACCACCACGCCGCGCACGATCGTCGGCGCCGAGGTGATCGAGATCATGCCCGGCACGGTCGGTCCCATGCCCTCGGCCGTATTCACCTGACCGCCCTGTCCGAAGCCGGCGCAGCGCTGGCCGGTCCGGGCGTCGACGGCGATCAGCCGCGCATCCAGCGTGCCCCAGATGATCCGAGTGGCGCACGGCTCCGTCGCCGCCACGTTCGGCACGACGTAGTAGCTCACGCCCCGGCAGGCCGCCGTATACGGGATCGCGTCGTCCGAGACCTGCGGATCATGCTTCCACTTCTGCCGCCCCGTCGCAGGGTCCAGCGCCAGCACCATCCCCTTGCCGGTACAGGCGTAAAGCGTGTCGCCTACCTTCAGGGGCGTATTCTCGGAGGCGTATTTGTTCTGTGCGCCCGGTCGATTCCCGGGCAGGTCGCCCGTGTGGATCGCCCAGACCCGCTCCAGCTTGCCGACGTTGGCCGGCGTGATCTGGGTCAGTGGCGAATAACGCTGGGCGTGATAGCTGCCGCCATAGGCAGGCCAGTCCGCGCCGACCGGAATAGCGTCCGGATCGCTGGACGCGATCGCCTGCAGCGCCGGCAGATCCTGAGTGACGCCGATCTTCGCTGCATTGGCCGACGCGAAGCCTCCGACCGCCAGCAGCGCGACCAAAGCTGCGATTCCGCCGCCCGCGACCACCTTGCCCCCGCGCCCCGGCGTCAACGCCGGCACGGTCAGCAGCACAAGGAACAGCAGCACCGCTGGCCCCACGACCCGCGGCAGCAGCCCCCAGCCGTCGATCCCGACTTCCCATAACGCCCAGACCAGCGTCGCCAGAAACACAGCGATGTAGATCCACGCCCCCAGCATTGTCCGCCGGATCAGCCCGACGCCGCTGAGAATCAGACCGATGCCAGCCAACAGGTAGTACCAGGATCCGCCGAGGCTGATGAGCCACCCCCCGCCGCCCGTAAGGACGATCCCGATCAGAAGGAGAAGCAGCCCGAGAGCGACGATCAGCCCTCCCGCAAGGCCTTTCGGTTTGCGTTCGATACTCATCACATCGTCTCCAGCTTCACGGCGGTTTCAAACACGAACCCCGCGCCGGAGACGGGGGTTCCCGCCAAATTCATGCTGACTGCACAACTGCGATCACTTTCCGTTGCTCAGCCGCCCCCGACGAACTGCACGACCTCGATCCGGTCATTCTCTGCCAGCGCCGTTTCCCCATGCAAGGAGCGCGGCACAATCTCCAGATTCCGCTCGACGGCGACCTTACGGATGTCGAGGCCCAACTCTTCCACCAGCGCGAGGATCGTCGCCGCCGTCGTCTCTCGCGCCTCGCCGTTCACCTGAATACGCATGACCCTACGTCAATCTCTCCGGCGGACGGTTTGATTACCGCCACGCCTCGGCTAAAAGGCCGCTCCGAATCCGGTCGGAACGCCGCCAGCTCGAGCGAATGCCCGAAACACCCGTCCTCTACGTCCTGAACGGCCCCAACCTCAACCTTCTGGGCGAGCGCGAGCCGGACATCTACGGACACGACACCCTGGCCGACATTCAGGCCCGGTGCGAACGGGCGGCCGGCGACGCCACGGTCGTCTTCCGTCAGACCAATCACGAAGGCGTGCTGATCGACTGGGTACAGGAGGCCCGCACGGAGGCCTCGGCTCTGATCATCAATCCGGCGGCATACACCCACACCTCGATCGCCCTTCTGGACGCGCTCAAGGCCCTTTCGATTCCCATCGTGGAATGCCACCTGTCAGACCCGAGCCGGCGCGAGGCGTTCCGCCATCACTCCTATGTCGCCCTCGCGGCGACAAAGACCATCGCGGGCCACGGCGCGCGAAGCTATGAACTGGCCGTACAGGCCGCACTCGAACTGGCCCAGGAACGCGTCGTCGCGTAAGGCCGTTCGGAAAGAACAGAGAGAACAAGAGGTCCCCATGGCCGCGCCGAAGACCCCCGCTCCCAAACTCAAGAATGACGAGGTCGACACCCACCTCGTCCGCTCGCTTGCCGACATCCTGAACGACACCGATCTGACCGAGATCGAGGTCGAGCGTGGCGACCTGCGCATCCGCGTCGCCCGTGAATTCACTGTGGCCGCACCGGTCCAGTATGCCGCTGCTCCGGCTCCGGTCGCCCACGCGGCGCCCGCCGCCGCCGCTCCGGCCGCCGCAGCAGCCATGCCGTCGGACCCCGCCACGATCGTCGCGAAGTCCGGCGAAGAGGTGAAGTCGCCGATGGTCGGCACCGCCTATCTGCAGGCCTCGCCGGAAGCGCCGCCGTTCTGCCAGCCGGGAGACAAGGTCAAGAAGGGCCAGACCCTTCTGATCGTTGAGGCCATGAAGACGATGAACCCGATCCAGGCCCCCCGCGACGGCGTCGTGGTCGAGATTCTGGTCGGCGACGCCCAGCCGGTCGAGTTCGGCGAGCCGCTCGTCCTGCTCGAGGCGTAAGCCATGTTCACCAAGGTTCTCATCGCCAACCGCGGCGAAATCGCCCTGCGGATTCACCGCGCATGCAAGGAGATGGGCATCTCCACCGTCGCCGTGCACTCCGAAGCCGATCGCGGCGCCATGTGGGTGCGGCTGGCAGACGAAAGCGTCTGCATCGGCCCGGCTCCGGCCGCCAAGTCCTATCTGAACATACCGTCGATCATCGCGGCGGCAGAGATCACCGGCGCACAGGCGA
Source organism: Brevundimonas sp. NPDC092305 (assembly GCF_044755415.1). Classification (NCBI taxonomy): domain Bacteria; kingdom Pseudomonadati; phylum Pseudomonadota; class Alphaproteobacteria; order Caulobacterales; family Caulobacteraceae; genus Brevundimonas; species Brevundimonas sp. NPDC092305. The sequence goes on from NZ_JBIVQY010000001.1 coordinate 1,132,314, forward strand.
TCCACCCCGGGTACGGCTTCCTGTCGGAGAACGCGCGCTTCGCCGAGATCATCGAAGCCCACGGAATGACCTTCATCGGACCCAAGCCGGAGCATATCCGGATCATGGGCGACAAGATCACCGCCAAACAGACGGTAAAGGACGCCGGCATTCCGGTCGTCCCCGGTTCTGACGGCGAGGTCGAGACCGTTGAGGCCGCCATCGAGGCGTCGAAGTCCATCGGCTTCCCGCTGATCGTCAAGGCGTCGGCCGGCGGCGGCGGGCGCGGCATGAAGGTCGCCCTGACCGCCGACGACCTGGTCGAGGCCGTCCAGACCGCCCAGTCCGAGGCCCTGGCCGCTTTCGGCAACGGCGCCGTCTATATGGAGCGCTATCTCCAGAAGCCGCGCCACATCGAGCTTCAGGTCATCGCCGACAGCCACGGCAACGTCGTCCACCTCGGCGAACGCGACTGCTCGCTGCAGCGCCGTCACCAGAAGGTGCTGGAAGAGGCCCCCTCGCCCGCCCTGTCGGCCAAGGAACGCACCGCCATCGGCGAAACGGTCAACAAGGCCATCGCGGCCATCGGCTATCTCGGCGTCGGCACGATCGAATTCCTCTGGGAAGACGGCGAGTTCTTCTTCATCGAGATGAACACCCGGCTGCAAGTCGAGCATCCGGTTACGGAAATGATCACCGGCGTCGATCTGGTCCGCGAGCAGATCCGGATCGCCGCCGGCCTGCCGCTGTCGTTCAAGCAGGAAGACGTCCACTTAGAAGGCCACGCCATCGAGTGCCGGATCAACGCCGAGAACAGCGAGACCTTCACCCCCTCGCCGGGCACGATCACCGACTTCCACGCCCCCGGCGGTCTGGGCGTCCGGCTGGATAGCGCCATCTACGCCGGCTATTCGATCCCGCCCTACTACGACAGCCTGATCGGCAAACTGATCGTCCACGGCCGTGACCGCGAGGAGTGCATTGCGCGCCTGCGCCGCAGCCTGAACGAGATGGTCGTGGGCGGTATCGACACCACCATCCCCCTGTTCCAGAAGCTGCTGGCCGAGCCCGACATTCTCAGCGGCGACTACGACATCCACTGGCTCGAACAGTGGGCCAAGCGGCAGAAGGGCGACGCCTGACCGATCCGGACTTCAGCGCCTCGTCTCCCTTCGGCGCCTTCGGGCCCGACGAACTGCTGAACTGCTACGCCACCGGCGTCTTTCCGATGGGCGAGGCGCGAGACGATCCGCGCGTCTTCCTCGTCGAGCCGGATCAACGCGGCGTCATTCCCCTGGATGCCTTCCACATCCCGTCCCGCCTGCGTCGCACGGTGCGGAGTGACCCTTTCGAGATTCGTGTCGATACCGCCTTCGACGCCGTCCTCGACGCCTGCGCCGCCCCGGCGCCCGGCCGCGAGGACAGCTGGATCAACGCCCCGATCCGTCGCCTCTACATCGAGCTGAACGGTCGAGGCCGGGCCCATTCGATCGAATGCTGGCGAGAGGAACGGCTCGTCGGCGGCCTGTACGGCGTTACGCTGGGCGGCGCCTTCTTCGGCGAGAGCATGTTCAGCCGCGAACGCGATGCATCCAAGGTGGCGCTGGTGCATCTGGTCGGGCGATTGAGACGGGGCGGCTGGCGGCTGCTGGACGCCCAGTTCCTGACCGAGCATCTCGGCCAGTTCGGCGCGGTCGAGATTCCGCGCGCAGCCTATCTTCGACGCCTGAGCCAGGCGCTAAAGGCCGCGCCCGCCGCACGATCGTTGTTTGAGCCGATGACCGGCGCCGAAGCCGTCTTCTACGCCTTGCAGCCGACGACCCAGGCGTCATAGCTTGGGTGTTGCAGCCCGCTGACGGCGGGCGTCGAGGCGAACATCCAGCCCCTGAAGACCTGTCGGGTTTCTGCGTTCAGAAGGCCGCGCGGCTGAACGTTTACCTCCAGATAGGCGATCGAGTCCGAGACCACCTCATCCGGCGCTGACATTTCGCAGGCCCGCGCCTTGAAGATGAGCGCCCGCTGGAACCGGACGGGACGGCCGCCGACAGGAACTTCGAACCGCATCCGGTACGCCGTCACCTTGTCCACAGCCTCGACGATTGCGACGCGGCCTCGCTGCCGACGAGTCAGCGAAACCGGCGCGGTCGGTGCGACCGGGGCAGCTTCGACAGGCGCGTCTTCCAACGCTTCGCCGTCCAGCGAGCCGGTCTGGATGTCGAGCGGCGTGATCGCCACCGGGCGATTCGGCGCCGGTGAAGCCTCCGGCGCGCTCTCCGGCGGCGGACGAAGGGCTTCGGCGGCGGCCCTTGCCTGTTCGGCGGATTGCCGGTTCAGGTCGGCCGTGACGTCCTGCGCCGCGGGCTGCGCGTCCTGGGGCAGATCATTGACCGCAGACGCGGCCACGACGCCTGAAACGGCGAAGGCGGCGACGGCGCCAGCAATGATCGCGCCACGCCTCATTCCGGCCGCCACGACTCATAGTCGCCGGTCGCAGCCGGGCGCTGGCCCTCGGCCGACAGCGACCCCTGCGGGCGCCACGCCATCGGCGTGCCGGTCAGGTTGGGCAGGTGATCCTTCTCCCACGAACGGCGCGGCAGTGGTGAATCCGTGGGCGCTTCGTCATAGGTGTAGTGCAGCCAGCCGTGCCACTCGGGCGGCACCTTCGAGGCGTCGGCATAGCCGTTGTAGATCACCCAGCGACGGCGGCGGCCGTCATAGCTGACCGTGTCACGCGACTGGTAATAGCGGTTGCCGAACTCGTCGGAGCCGACCAGCGATCCGCGCTTGGCGATGGTGAACAGGGTGCCGATGGTGGCGCCGTCCCACCAACCGAAAATCTTGCCTAGCACGTGAGAAAACCCGCTGGTCCGGCCGCGCGGAGGGAGCCGGCGACATCAGGCGCGATCATAGGAACCGCGACGCCGTCCGTCCAGCGTCGCCCGCATGAGGCTGACATCAACATCTTGGGGGTAACCCGCTGGCGACCCGCCAGATTTATTGCATTGGCCGTTGTGGCGTGGCTACGCTCGTGTCGAAAGGCCTCGCCTGCACCGCCATGCGCTTCCCGTTCGCCACCCTCGCAGCCGCCACGCCGCGCCCCCGCCGCGAGATCGAGCGCGCCCACAGCGTGGTTCAGGTCCGCGCGCCGGAAGGCTGGCCCGACGTTCAGGTGGAGGCCTGGCTGGACTGGGCGGAAGAGAATCAGGCGCAGGCCGCAGGCGACGACGTACTCGCCGTGATCGGCCGCGAGGTCGCGGAGCGGCATGGGCTGACCGGATCGGCGGCGCGCGAGGCTGCGGCGACCGTCATGCTGGGTCTGGTGTCTCCTGCCCAACTTGACCGCGTGCCCGATCGGGTCGTCGACCTTTCCGACCAAGCCGGGGCAGCGGCGGCCCGGCAGGTGGCGGCCAGAAATCGCAGCATGCGACTGGGCGCGCAGGCGGTACAGGCGGCATCGGCGTCGCTTGCGGCCGTAACGGACGCAGTGAGTCGCTGCGAAGGTCCGTCTGAAGACTGCTGCGACCCGGCCAGAAATCCACACCTCGCCCGCGTGGCGCTGGCGGCGCGGCGATCGGGCGCATCCGATCTCGATATCGCCCGAGCCGCCGCCGGCGAGGCGTTCGACGTCACAAGCGATCCGCTCCCCTGGATCGCGCCGCTCGCTGCACACATCGACCCCGCCGTTCCGTCCGAAGCAGCTATCTGGCGCACCGCCGGGGAACTGGCCCTCGACGGTGATCTGGTCGTTGCGTTCGACGCTCAAACGGCCGAGCGCCTGCCTGCGCTCGCCGAAGCTCCGGCGATCGTCATCTCCCTGCCCGCCCTTCTTCTGATCGCCGGAGAGCGGTTCGACGACGCGCTGGGCGAGTTGATTCGCCTGTGGCTGCCCAAAGCCGGGGGCGACTTCGTCATCGAACTGGCAGGCGTCGCCGATCTCGCGATTCTCGACGGAGAGCCCGAGGCCTTTGCCGCGGCATTGGGCCAAGCCGTGATCGAGGCCGCGGGGGATGCGCGCCCCTGCCTGTTCGCGGGCGATCGGGAAGCCTTGCTCAGACTGGGTCAGGGCACGTTGGGCGCACGGTCCACGTACCAGACGGCCGACGGCCTCACGGATGTCCGTCTGCACCCCTTCCTTGCCCGCGCCATCGGTCATGCCGGCGGTGACATAGAGTCGGCCGAGCGCTGGCTGTTCGGCCGCCGCACCCTCGTCGGCGCCCCCGGGGTCGATCACGGCGCCTTGCGGGCCAAGGGGTTCACCGATCTCGAACTGGAGGCGGTCGAGCGGGCGCTGGGCGACGCGCTGACGCTGGCGGATGCGCTTCGATCACCCGTACTGGATGCGGGCTTCGTGCGGGATGTGCTCGGCGTCGAGGATCCCGGCGACCTCCTCGCCCATCTCGGTTTCGCGGACGAAGACGTGCGGGCCGCCGAGATCTACGCCTTCGGGCAGCCGGACCTCTCCAACTCGCCGGATTCGCCGGACAGTCTTCGGGACATCCTTGCCGATCCGGCAGGGTATGAGATCCGGCTGCGGCGTCAGCTGGAGCCCTTCAGCGGTGCGCCTGACCTGACCGCACCGGTCCTGCTCGACTGGCGGGCTGACGCAGACGCGGCCGTGGCCGCCCTTCAAGCTGCGGCCGCAGAAGGGCGAGCCGCTGTGCGGCTGAAGCGGGCTGACCCGCCTGCCGACTTCGGCTTTGACCTGAGTGACGCCGAACCGGCCGTCGAGCGTCGACGGGAGCCAGAGGCGAAGGCGACCGAGCGGATCGTGGAGAAGGTCGTCGTCGAGCGCGACCGCACGCGCCGAAAGCTGCCCGACCGTCGCAAGGGCTACATCCAGAAGGCGGCCGTGGGCGGCCACAAGGTCTATATCCACACCGGCGAATACGACGACGGCGAGCTGGGCGAGATCTTCATCGACATGCACAAGGAAGGCGCCGCCTTCCGCAGCCTGATGAACAACTTCGCGATCGCGATCTCGATCGGCCTGCAATACGGCGTGCCGCTGGACGAGTTCGTGGACGCCTTCGTCTTCACGCGCTTCGAGCCCGCGGGCCGTGTGACCGGCAACGATTCGATCGGGTCGGCGACCTCGATCCTCGACTACATCTTCCGCGAGCTGGGTGTGTCCTATCTGGACCGCCACGAACTGGCCAACGCCGACGCCGAGCCGCTGGACGCCGATGGCCTCGGTCAGGGCAAGGCAGATGATCTGGTGCCGGCGGCCCGCTTTATTTCCAAGGGATTCGCCCGGGGCGCAGCGCCGGACAATCTGGTGGTCCTGCCCTTCGGCCAGAAGCGCGAGGCGCTGTCAGGACCGCCGACGGAAACCGAGGCGGTCGCCTGTCCCGCCTGCGGCGACTTCACCCTTCAGCACCGAGGATCGGGCTGGATCTGCGACACCTGCGGCGCCGCCCCGTCTATGCAGGGTTAGTAACTTTTCCCGGCTACGCTTCTGGCCTGCGTCTTGCACGTCCCGGCGCGGAATATCGGAGCCGTCTCGCCATGAAGCCCATCCTGACCGTCGTCGCCGCTGTGGCGATGCTTTCGGGCGCCCTGCCCGCCTCGGCGCAGAACGCCGGCCAGATCGCGCGCGTGCGCGGCGGTGCGAGCTGCTCCGGTTGCAACCTGTTCCAGGGCGATTTCTCCAGGCTGGAGCGCTCGGGTCTGAACCTGTCCGGCGCTCGCCTGCGTCAGGCCGACCTCAGCCTCAGCGTGATGAACCGCACGCGCTTCTCCAACGCCGACCTTCGGGACGTCGAGGCCTATGGCGGCGTCTTCTCCAGCTCCAGCTTCGCCGGCGCTAACCTGACCAACGCCAGCTTCGTCGGGGCGTATCTGGAGGGCGCGAACTTCTCGGGTGCGACGCTGACCGGAGCCAACTTTTCGGGCGCGTCGCTGGCGAGGGCGACCGGACTGACACAGGGCCGGCTGGATCGGGCCTGCGGCGACGAGGCGACACAGCTGCCGCGCGGCCTGCGCATCCGCCACTGCTAAGCTGCCGGACGCCTGCCTTCGACCTTACCGCGATTTAAGTAGGGTTGTTCGCTGATTGGAGGCATGACAGCAGCGTGACCCACGTCAGCAAAACGCTTCTCCGTCGCCTCGCCCCCGCCGCCTTCGTGGCCGGCGCGGCCCTGTGGGCGGCCGCTTCGCCGGCCTCGGCGGTCGAGCTGCGGCTGCAGCTTCAGGACCGGGATGTGGCCCGCACAGTGTCGCTGGGCGGCTCCTGCAATCGCTGCGAACTGTCGGGCCGCGACCTGAACGGCGCCGCCTTCCACGGCGCGACCTTCACTAACGCGACACTGGTCGGCGCCGAACTGCGCGGCGCGGAGCTGATGGGCTCGAACTTCTCCGGCAGCGACTTCCAGCGGGCCGATATGGACGGCGCCGAGATGGTCGGGGCCAACTTCACCGGCGCCAACTTCACCCGGGCCAGCATGTCCGGCGTTTCGGCGCCCGGCGCGCGGTTTATTCAGGCGCGGATGGAGCGAGCTGACCTGTCGGGCGCCGAGTTGACCGGCGCGAACATGAACGGCGCCAACCTGAATGAGGCGGACTTCTCCGGCGCCGAGGTCAATGGCGTGACGCTGGCCAATGTGTCGGCCCGGGGAACTGATTTCTCGGATGCCGAGATCGATGCTTCGAACCTTTCAAACGGAGACTTCCGCAGCGCGGACTTCACCAGCGCCAGCCTGAACGGATCGCGCCTGACAGGCGGCCGGTTCGCGGGCGCCGATTTCGAGGACGCCTCGCTGAACCGGGCCGATATCCGCGGCGCGGACCTGTCCGGCGCGCGCAATCTGACGCAGGATCAGGTCGGACGCGCCTGTGGCGACGCCAGCACCCGCCTTCCTCGCGGGCTGACGGCGCGGGTCTGTCGGGGAATGGTGAGCGTAAGGGTCGCGCCGCCGGCGCCCCCTGCCCCTCCGGTCCCGCCCCGGGTCCGGAACTTCGCCATCGCGAGCAACCGATAAGCAAAAGGCCCCGTCAGCGACGGGGCCTTTTTCCTTCCGGAGCCTGCCGATCAGACCTTGATCGGCATGGCGGTGCGGATGTGCACGTCCTTCAACTGGCGCTCGGCCGCCTCGGTCGGGGCGTTCATCAGAAGGTCCTCGCCCTGCTGGTTCAGCGGGAAGGCGATGACCTCGCGGATGGCGACCTGATTGGCCAGCAACATCACGATACGGTCGATGCCGGGAGCGAGACCGCCGTGCGGCGGCGCGCCGTAGCGGAAGGCGTTCAACATGCCGCCGAACTGCTCCTCGACCACCGAGGCGTCGTAGCCGGCGATCTCGAAGGCCTTGAGCATGATCTCGGCCTTGTGATTCCGGATCGCGCCCGAGCACAGCTCATAGCCGTTGCAGACGATGTCGTACTGGTAGGCGCGGATGGTCAGCGGGTCCTGCGTCTCCAGCGCCTCAAGCCCGCCCTGCGGCATCGAGAAGGGGTTGTGGCTGAAGTCGACCTTCTTCTCCTCCTCCGACCATTCGAACATCGGGAAGTCGACGATCCAGCAGAATTTGAACTGGTTCTCGTCGATCAGCTTCAGCTCGGTGGCGACGCGGGTGCGGGCCGCCCCGGCGAACTTGGCGAAGACCGACGGCAGGCCGGCGGCGAAGAAGGCGGCGTCGCCTTTGCCGAGACCCAGAGACGTCATCAGGGCGTCGGTGGCCTCGCCCAGGTTCTTGGCGATCGGGCCGCCCCAGGCGTTGTTGTCGTCGGACCAGAAGATGTAGCCGAGGCCCGGCTGGCCTTCGCCCTGGGCCCAGGAGTTCATCCGGTCGCAGAAGGCGCGGCTGCCGCCGGTCGGGGCCGGGATGGCCCAGACAGCGTTCTTCTCGTCCGCGCCGAGGATCTTGTTGAACAGGCCGAAACCGCCGTCGCGGAAGTAGTCCGAGACGTCCTGCATCTTGATGGGGTTGCGGGTGTCCGGCTTGTCGGTGCCGTACCACTTCATCGACTGTTCGTAGGTCAGGCGTTCGAAGCCGGCGTGCTCCAGCGTCTGGCCGAAATCGTTGGTGAAGGTGTGGGTTCCATCGATCGGCGAGACCGGTTTGCCTTCGGCGAACTCCTCGAACACGCCGTGCATGACGGGTTCGATGGCGGCGAAGACGTCTTCCTGGGTGACGAAGCTCATCTCGACGTCGAGCTGGTAGAATTCCAGCGACCGGTCGGCGCGCAGGTCTTCGTCGCGGAAACAGGGCGCGATCTGGAAATAGCGGTCGAAGCCCGAGACCATGAGCAGCTGTTTGAACTGCTGCGGGGCCTGCGGCAGGGCGTAGAACTTGCCCGGGTGCAGGCGCGACGGAACGAGGAAGTCGCGCGCGCCCTCGGGGCTGGAGGCCGTCAGGATCGGCGTCTGGTACTCGAGGAAGCCCTGACCGACCATGCGCTGGCGGATCGAGGAGATGACGCGCGAACGCAGGACGATGTTCTTGTGCAGGGTCTCGCGACGCAGGTCGAGGTACCGGTGCTTGAGGCGCAGCTCCTCGGGATACTCGGGCTCGCCGAAGACCGGCAGCGGCAGTTCGGCGGCCTCGGACAGCACCTCGACGCCATTGACGCGGATCTCGATCTCGCCGGTCGGCAGGTTGGCGTTCACGACCGAGGCGTCGCGGGCGATCACCTCGCCGTCCACCCGGATCACGCTCTCGGCGCGCAGGCGCTCGACGGCTTCGAAGCCCGGCGTCTCGGGGTGCAGGACCAGCTGGGTCAGGCCGTAATGATCGCGCAGGTCGATGAACAGCAGGCCGCCGTGGTCGCGCTTGCGGTGGACCCAGCCGGACAGACGGACGTTCGCGCCGGCATCGGTCAAACGGAGGGCGCCGCAGGTGTGGGAGCGGTAGGCGTGCATGGTCGGTTCGTCTTGAGAAAACTGGCCGCGGACGGCGGAATTCGGGAGCGCGTAGGGCGCATCATCGCCTCCGAAAGTCAAGGCTGGAGCCGCTCTGGCCGGATGATCCGGACTGCCGAAAACACCGTCCGAAGCGTCCGATGCGTCCGGATCGTCCGGATGACCTCGTCACGTCCGATCCCTACCATCCTCAGGCTCTACACGATCGGTGCGTCAGGATCGGACGTATGCGGTCCACAGGCGTCGCCGTTCCGTCCACGGACGAACGGGTCGGATGCGTGGTCAAGGCCCTGTATCTGCTATGGTGAACGGCGATGACCGACCGCCCCGCCCCGCCCGCGCAGATGCGCCTTCCGCTGCAGAGCGACCTGCCGCAGGACGCCGTGGGGTTTGTGGTGTCCGACAGCAATCGGGCGGCTGTGGAGGCGCTGGCCGACTGGCCGAACCTTATCGGCGGCGTCATGGCCCTGTGCGGGCCCGCGGGCAGCGGCAAGAGCCGTCTGGCGCGGGCATGGGCCGAACGGGTCGGCGCGATAGCTCTGGACGGCGTCGAGGCGACCCTGGTCGATCCGCTGGATCTGGAAGGCCGCCCCGTGCTGCTGGACCGGGCGATGGATGTCGACGACGAGACCCTGTTCCACCTGATCAATCTGGCGCAGGCGCCGGGCGGGGCCCTGCTGATGGTGTCGCGGCCGGCGCCCAGCGCATGGCAGGTCGAGCTGCCGGACCTGCGCTCGCGGCTGGACGCGGTGATCAGCGTGCCGGTCGAAGCCCCCGACGACGCCGTTCTGGCGGCGATGCTGGAGGCCCGCTTCGCCGAGCGCGGCATCCGGCCGTCGCGGGATGTCATCCCCTATCTGCTGCGCCGGATCGATCGCTCGGCCGCTGCCGCCGAGGCCGTGGTGGCGCGGCTCGACGCCCTGCACCGCCCGGTGACCAGGACCCTCGCCCGTGAGGCGCTGGAAGACGATATCGACGACCTCGACTGAGCCGGACCGTGCGTCCTTCCCTTAACGGGCTGTTCAGCATGGGTTCATGGCGCGGGGATCAGCTTCATCTTCAAGGCGGGCCTGTCGCGACTCCGCGCCTGCGGCCCGCGACTCCAGACGTAGGAGACGTGTGATGAAGAAGATGATGATGATCGGCGCTCTGGCGATGGCGGCCCTGACGGCCGTTCCGTCGATCGCCGCCGCCCAGTCCCGGCATGGCGGCGACCGTGACCGTGACGGTCGATATGAGCGGTGGGAACGTCGTTCGGACCACAACCGCCATGACGGCGGTCGCTACACCAACCGCGAACGCTACAACGACTATCGCCGCGGCCAGCGTGACCAGTGGCGTGACCGTCGCGAGTATCGCCACTATCCGCGCGGAAACGCCTATGGATATTACCAGCAGCCCCGTCGCTGGTATCGCGGGGCCGTGATTCCGCGGGATTACCGCCGCAGCTGGTATGTGGATGACTACCGCCGCTATGGCTGGGGCGCCCCGCCGCGCGGCTACGGCTACTATCGCACCGACACCGGCGACATCGTGCTGGCGGCCCTCGCCACCGGCGTGATCCTGTCGCTGCTGGATTAAACCTCTCTCTCGAGGGTGAGGCCCATAGAAGGCCAGAGGCCCGCCCGGATCGCTCCGGGCGGGCCTTTTCGTCCGTCAGAACTCGCGGGCTTCAGAGACCCAGCCTGGCCTTCAGGATGTCGTTCACCGCGGCGGGGTTGGCCTTGCCGCCGGTCGCCTTCATGACCTGACCGACGAACCAGCCGATGGCCTGGGGCTTCTCGGCGACCGCGGCGGCCTTGTCAGGGTTGGCGGCGATGATGTCATCGACGGCCTTCTCAATCGCGCCCGTGTCCGTGACCTGTTTCAGGCCGTGCTTCTCGACGACCTCGGCGGGCGAACCCTCGCCGTTCCACACGTGGTCGAAGACCTCCTTGGCGATCTTCGACGAGATGACGTCGGTCTCGATCAGTTCGACCAGCTGCGCCACATGGGCGGCCGGAAGGGTGTTCTCGCTGAAGTCCTTGCCCTCGGCGGTCAGGCGGGCCGAAACCTCGTTGGTCACCCAGTTGGAGACCAGCTTGGCGTCGCGGCCTTTCGCGGCGGCTTCGAAGAAGTCCGCCTTGGCCTGTTCCGAAATCAGGACGACCGCGTCGTACTGCGACAGGACGTAGTGGGCCATCAGGCGGCGGCGCTTCTCGTCCGGCAGTTCGGGCAGGTTGGCCTTGATGTCGTCGATCCACGCCTGTTCCAGCTCAAGCGGAAGCAGGTCGGGGTCAGGGAAGTAGCGATAGTCCATCGCCTCTTCCTTGGACCGCATCGAGCGGGTTTCGCCCGCCGTCGGGTCGTACAGGCGCGTTTCCTGATCGATCTTGCCGCCGTCCTCGAGGATCTCGATCTGGCGGCGCGCCTCGTACTGGATCGCCTGGCTGATAAAGCGGAACGAGTTGACGTTCTTGATCTCGCAGCGCGTTCCCAGATGACTGAAGTCGCCGGTCGCCTTGAACTTCTCGTACTGGCCGACGCGGCAGACCGAGACGTTCACGTCGGCGCGCAGGTTGCCCTTCTCCATGTCGCCGTCGCAGGTGCCCAGATACATCAGGATGGTCCTGATCTTCTTGACGTAAGCCACGGCCTGATCGGGCGAACGTATGTCCGGACGCGACACGATCTCCATCAGGGCCGTGCCCGCGCGGTTCAGGTCGACATAGCTTTCGGTCGGCGACAGATCGTGGATCAGCTTGCCCGCGTCCTGTTCCAGATGCAGGCGCTCGATGCCGACGTTGAAGAAGCTGCCGTCCTCGGCCTCCACCTCGACGACGCCTTCGCCCACGATCGGGAAGTAGAGCTGGCTGATCTGATAGCCGGTGGGCAGGTCAGGGTAGAAATAGTTCTTTCGGTCAAACTGGCTGCGGCGGTTGATCTGCGCCTTCAGGCCCAGACCGGTCTTCACCGCCTGCTCGACACAGTGGCCATTCAGGGTCGGCAGCATGCCGGGGAAGCCGGCGTCGACAAGAGACACCTGCTCGTTAGGCCCGGCGCCGAAGCCGACGGCGGCGCCGGAGAACAGCTTGGCCTTCGACGCCACCTGGGCGTGGATCTCCAGCCCCATGACGAGTTCCCAAGGGCCGGTGCGGCCCTCGATGATGTAAGAGCTGGCTTCAGTCATGCTGGTTTCGTCCACAGTACATCTCGGCTTCCTCCGTCACATGGGTCCCACTCGACGCGGCTCAAATTCAGACGAGAGATTCTTTTACTCACACTGACGCCAGTGTCTCGATCGGGTGATCCCGGGAGAATTTGCATAACCTCCCGCCCCACCTCAGTGAGGTGAGCACAGGAGATATGCATTTTCGCATTCGGCGTGCCAAACAAGATCAGCTCACCTTGTCGGATGGTGACATACGCCGTGCCATCGTCATCAATAATGAACGACTTCATCAGGCCGCCGTGCGAAATCAGACCAGCTTGTTCACTTAGAAATACATCCGCGTATTCGCTGTCGGTGAGCGTTTCCGGCACATCGACCGCATCATGATCGAACACTCTCAGCGCCATTCTTTCAAACGCATCAGCCGTCTTTTTATCAAGCTCAGACATAAACCTGATTGTGCGCAGCGAGAATGAGCCAAATCTAACAATCTCTTTGGCTAATACTTGACCCCAAAGCTCACGCATCCGTTCGGACGATGCATCTTCGGCATAACGTGTGAACACATTCAGCCAATCTGGATCAAGCTCTCCATGAGGCGACGAGTCTTGCTCTTGGCGAACATACTCCGGAATGGACGCGACGGCGTTCTGAGCGACAGCCTCACGGTTCTGTTGGAGTCTCGCAGCTCTTGGGAGCCAAGCGGACATCGCTCGCTCTGCAAGCTCGGCTTCGTCACCGATCCGCTGCCCGACACTGGTCGCGAGACTTTGCGAGACGTGATCTTCAGCCGCTGTTCTAGAACGAATTCGGTGAGTAAACCGCTCAAAGTAAGCAACTGGAATATCGGCGGCACCTGCCACTAATTGCGAGATCGCCTTGCCTGCTGGACCAAGAAGTAGCTGGGGTAGATTTGCTTCAGCTAGAACTTTTTCGACCCAACTTGAGGACGCGTCCGGAACCAGATCGCGCTTTTCCTCGGTCACCACCACTTCTCCGGCTTAGCGACAAATCCGGCAGCGTCTTCCAGCGCGCTGGCGACCTGAAACACGGTCGCTTCGTCCAGCGCCTTGCCGATGACCTGAAGGCCCAGCGGCAGGCCGCCGGAGTCCACGCCTGCCGGCACCGAGATGCCCGGAAGGCCGGCGAGGTTGGCGGTCACGGTGAAGATGTCGTTCAGGTACATCTGCAGCGGATCGATCTGCTTGTCGCCCAGCGCGAAAGCGGCCGATGGCGTCGACGGCGTCAGGATGGCGTCGACCTTGTCCCAGACGGCGTCAAAGTCCTGTGCGATACGGCGGCGGACCTTCAGGGCCTTCACATAATAGGCGTCATAGAAACCGGCCGAGAGGACGTAGGCCCCGATGGTCAGGCGGCGCTGGACCTCCTTGCCGAAGCCCTCGGCGCGCGAGGTCTCATAGAGGTCGGTGAGGGACTTCGTGTCCGACGCCCGGTGACCGAAGCGCATGCCGTCGTAACGCGCGAGGTTCGAGGACGCCTCGGCCGGAGCGACGATATAGTAGGTCGGCAGGGCGTATTTTGTGTGCGGCAGGCTGATCTCGACGATCTCCGCGCCGCCGGCCTTGAGCCACTGGACGCCCTGGTCCCACAGCGCCTGAATCTCGGCGGGCATGCCGTCGACGACGTATTCCTTCGGCACGCCGATGCGCAGGCCCTTCACACCCTTGTTCAGGGATCGGGTCCAGTCGGGCGTGTCGATGTCGAGGCTGGTGGAGTCCTTCGGGTCGAACGAGCACATCGAGCGCAGCAGGATGGCGGCGTCCTCGACCGTCTTCGTGATCGGGCCGGCCTGATCCAGCGAGCTGGCGAAGGCGACCATGCCGAAGCGGCTGGCGCGGCCGTAGGTGGGCTTGATGCCGACGGTGCCGGTGAAGGCGGCCGGCTGACGGATCGAACCGCCGGTGTCGGAGGCCGTTGCGGCGAGGCAGAGGTCGCCGGCGACGGCCGAGGCGGAGCCGCCAGAGCTGCCGCCGGGCGTCAGGTCAGCGTTGGAAGTCTTTGACTTCCATGGGTTCTTCACCGGACCATAGGCGCTGGTCTCGTTCGACGAGCCCATCGCGAACTCGTCCATATTCAGCTTGCCGAGCATGACCGCGCCGTCGCGCCACAGGTTGGCGGTGACGGTGGACTCATAGGGCGGTACGAAGCCGCGCAGCATGTTGGAGCCGGCGGTCGTCTGGACACCGTCGGTGCAGAACAGGTCCTTGATGCCCAGCGGCGCGCCTTCCAGCGCCCCGCCCTCGCCTTTCGCGATGCGGGCGTCGGACGCGCGGGCCATGTCCAGCGCCTTGTCCGTGGTCTGGACGACATAGGCGTTCAGGGTCGGGTTGGCGGCGTCGATGTTGGCGACGAAGGCCCTTGTGATTTCCTCTGACGAGAAGTCGCGGGCCTTGAGGCCGTCCAGCGCGTCCTTGAGGGTCAGTTTGGTCAGGTCGGACATGATCTACTCGACCACCTTGGGCACGACATAGAAGCCGTCGGCGGATTTCGGCGCATTGGACAGTACGGCCTCGACCTTGGCGCCGTCGGCGACGACGTCGTCGCGCAGGCGCAGGGGCTGCGACACGTTGGAGGTCATGGGCTCGACGCCCTGGATGTCGACCTCGTCCAGCTGCTCGACCCAGGCGAGGATGCCGTTCAGTTCCTGAGCGAGCGGCTCCAGCCGGTCCTCGGGGGTCTTGATACGGGCGAGGTGCGCCACCCGGCGCACGGTCGCGGCGTCGATGGCCATGCGGCCCTCCAGCAACGAAATCGGAAGGGGCGGGAATAGCGGGCCGGGCCCTGAATCTCAAGAACGGCGCGCGATGACGGTGATCCAGTCGGCCTCGCGACCATGAAAGAGCCAACTCTTCTCGATGACGAGACCGTTCCGCGCCAGACAGTCGGCCATCTCCGCCTCACGCCAGCGCACGACCTGATAGCTGCCCTCCGCATCGACAGAGACGTGTTCGCCCTCTCCTTCCTGATAGGACATCAGCAGGGTTCCGCCGGGGCGGAGGGCCTGTGCGATCCGGCCGATCACGCCATCGACCAGTGCCCGCCCGATGTGCTGGATGACGTAGAGGGCCACGAGGCCGTCCCATGGGCCTCCGGGATCGTCGGCGATGAGGTCGAGCCGATGCACGGTGTGACCGCGCTCCTGCTGGACGGCGATGAAGCCTTCGGACAGGTCGGTTCTGCGGACATTCAGGCCCGCCGCCTCGAGCCGATCGGCGTCCCAGCCGGGCCCGGACCCCACCTCCAGCACCCGGCCGGCGGGTCCAACCGAAGCGATCAGGGCATTGAGGGCTTCGCGGTGGTCCGCCGTCGGCGCGTGATCGGTTTCCGCCGCGTAGCTGGCGGCGGAGGCGTCATAGCCCGCGATGGTGGCGCGGTTTAGCGCAAGCGGATCGGAAGCGGTCATCTGGCCGGCGTGACCGTGATCGAGGCGGGGCCGTCTTCATCGCCGAACGACGCCCAGCGGACGATCATGCGACGCGTGCGGCTGCCGATTTCGCCGGTCTCGCTTTGGAGCACGCTCTCAGTGACTTCGAGATCGACGCGACCCGGGCTTTCGGACAAGACTCGATAGTCGAGAAAATCCCCGATCCGGAAGACGGTCCAGCCGTCGGCAGAGCTTCGAAAGAAGGCGATGTGGCTGTTGAGGCCGTTCATGGCGGGGTTGCCACCCGCAAGGCCGAACAGCTTGACCGTGCGCTGACCCTGCCGGGTCAGGGGATCAACTCGGACCACCCACGCGGCGGTCTGGACGGTATCGTCCTGCTGGGCGGCGATCGTCTCGGCCGGGCCGGTCGCCACCAACGCCGTGGACTGGGCCTGAGCCTTGAGGGGCGCGGTCGCTGCGGTGGGGCGGGCGGCCGGAGCGACAGGCTTGGCCGGCTTGCCCGCAGGCTGATCGCACGCGGCGAGAGCGAGGAGCGAGAGGATCAGGGGCGTCGGTTTCATCGGTGCTCCTTATGGATCGATGCCCAGTCTGGCTTTGACAGGGCGAACGGTCAGCCCTACCGCCGGGCTGTGACCATACTGACCCTCGAAGAGCTGTCCGCCCAGACCCCGCCCGGCACGCCGTGGCTGGGGCTGGATCTGGGCGAAAAGACCATCGGGGTCGCGGCATCCGACGCAACGCGCATGATCGCCAGTCCGCTGCAGCTGATCCGCAAGACGAAGTTCACGCAGGACGCCGAGGCGGTGCTGAAGCTGATGGACGGGCGCAAGGCGTCGGGGCTGGTGATCGGCCTGCCGCTGAACATGGACGGGACCGAGGGGCCGCGGGCGCAGTCGTGCCGGGCCTTCGCACGAAACCTGCAGCGGCTGCGCGCCGTGCCCTGTGCGTTTCAGGACGAGAGGCTGTCGACGACGGCGGTGGAACGGTTCCTGATCGACGAACTGGACCTGACCCGCAAACGCCGCGCGAACGTGGTCGACCGGACGGCCGCCGCCTGGATCCTGCAGGGCGCGCTTGATCGGCTGAGGCCGTAGGTGGTCGCCCTGCTTGCCGGCGTCCTGCCGGTCTTCGTGCTGATCGCCATCGGCTACGGACTGCGGAAGTCCGACTTCCTGCCGGATGCGACGTGGCGGCCTATCGAGAAGCTGTCGATCCACATCCTCTATCCGGGCTTTCTGATCCCGGCGATCTGGCAGGCGGACATTTCCGGCGGCGGGGCGGGCGCGGCAGGGGCGGCGTCGGTGACCAGCGTGGTTATTATCGCGACGCTGACCCTGGCGCTGAAGCCGCTGATGAAGCTGGACGGCCCCGCCTATACATCCGTGTTCCAGGGCGCGATCCGGTGGAACAGCTTCGTCTTCCTGCCGGTGATCCAGTCGGTCTACGGCCCGGACGGACTGGCGCTGGCGGCGGTGGTGATCGCGGCGATGATCCCGGTGACCAACATCCTTTGCGTGATCGTGCTGGTGCGCTGGGGCGCGGATCAGCGGGCGATGTCTCCGTGGTCGCTGACGAAGGCCATTCTTTCCAACCCGATCCTGTTGGCCTGCCTTATCGGTCTGGCCCTGAACCTGCTGAAGGTCCCTCGCCTGCCCGGCATCTGGGAGACGCTGGAGCTGCTGGGCGGGGCGGCGCTGCCGCTGGGCCTGATCGTGGCCGGCGCAGGGCTGAGCTTCGCCGAGGTGGCGCGGCGCAAGGCGACAATCTCGCTGGTCAGCTTCGTGAAGCTGGTGATCACCCCGCCGCTGATGTGGGGTCTGTGCATCCTGTACGGCGGCGGCGAGGTCGCGCAGGGAATCGCCCTGCTTTGCGGGGCCGCGCCCGGCGCGGCGGCCAGCTATATGCTGGCGCGGCAGATGGGCGGGGACGCGCCCTTGATGGCCGGGATCGTGGCGCTGACCACGGTCGGAAGCGCGATCAGTATTCCCATTCTGCTGGCGGTGTTTCATTTGGCGTGAGCAGCGACTATAGCCGGGCTTCGATGAGCCAGCCCGACAGACTCACCGAAATCATCGAAGAGCGGCTGGCGCCGTTCCCGCGCGATCATTTCCTTTCCGCAGGCGATCTGAACGCCGCCACGGTCCCGCCGTTGCTGGATCTGGCCGACGCCTTCGTCGACTTCAATCGCCAGTCCGCCAAGTCGCTCGACCTGATGCGCGGGCGAACGGTGATGAACCTGTTCTTCGAGAACTCAACGCGGACCAGCGCCTCATTCGAGATCGCGGCCCGGCGGCTGGGCGCCGATGTGACGGCGCTGAGCCCGCGCACCTCGTCGGTGGCCAAGGGCGAGACCCTGATCGACACGGCGGCGACGCTGAACGCCATGAAGCCGGACGTTCTGGTCGTGCGCCACTCGGCGTCGGGGGCGGCGGCGCTGCTGTCACAGAAGGTCGGCTGTGCGGTCGTCAATGCGGGCGACGGGCGGCACGAGCACCCGACGCAGGCGCTGCTGGACCTGCTCAGCCTCAGGCGGGCGTTCGGCAATGTGACCAGCCTGACCGTCGCGATCTGCGGCGACATCGGCCACAGCCGGGTGGCGCGGTCGAACGTGGCGCTGCTGTCGATGATGGGCGCGCGGGTGCGGCTGATCGGGCCGCCGACGCTGGTGCCGGGCGATGCCGATCGCTGGGGCTGCGAGGTCTTCCATGACATGAAGGAAGGGCTGGCGGGATGCGACGTGGTGATGATGCTCCGGCTGCAGCTCGAGCGGATGGAGGGCGCGCTGGTGCCGTCCACGCGGGAGTATTTCCGCTTCTGGGGACTGGACCGCGAGAAGCTGTCGTGGGCCAAACCGGGGGCGAAGGTGATGCACCCGGGGCCGATGAACCGCGGCGTGGAAATCGATTCCGATGTGGCCGACGACCTGACCGTGTCGCTGATCCAGGACCAGGTCGAGATGGGCGTGGCGGCGCGGATGGCGGTGCTGGCGTCCCTGTCGATGCGACGCGAGGGAGAGGCGGCATGAGCGCTCTCGCCATCATCAACGCGCGCATTCTGGACCCGGCGACGAACGCGGATTTCACCGGCGCCTGCCTGATCGAGAACGGCCTGATCGTCGAGCTGAATCGGGGAACCGGCTGGTCCGCGCCGGACGGGGTCGAGGTCATCGACGCGCAAGGACTATGCCTCGCTCCCGGCCTGATCGACATCCGGGTCAAGACCGGCGAACCGGGCGCGGAGCCCAAGGAAACGCTGAAGTCGGCCAGTCTGTCGGCGGCGGCGGGCGGGGTGACGACGATAGTCATCCAGCCGGACACCGATCCCGCCATCGACGACCCGGCGATGATCGAGTTCATCCAGCGGCGCGGCGCGGCGCTGGGGCTGGTCAACGTCCGGGCGGCCGGCGCGGCGACCAAGGGGCGAGATGGCCAGCGGATGGCCGAGATCGGCCTGATGGACGAGGCGGGCGCGCTCTATTTCACCGACGGCGACAAGGTCATCGCCAACAGCCGCACCCTGCAGCGGGTCATGAGCTATGCGGCCGCGTTCAACGCCCTGATCGCCTGCCGCCCCGCCGATCCGTGGCTGAGCGAAGGCGCCGTGGCGACGTCGGGCGAACTGGCGGCACGGCTGGGCCTGTCGGCCGCGCCGGCCATCGCCGAGCGTATCCAGCTGGAGCGGGACCTCGCCCTGGTCGAACAGACGGGCGCGCGCTTCCTCGTCGACCAGATTTCGACGGAGGGCGCTCTCGAGACCTTGGCCCGGGCCCGCGCGAAGGGGCTGGAGGTCGCCGCCTCGGTGTCGATCAATCACCTGTGCTTCAACGAAATCGACATCGGCGACTACCGGACCTTCTACCGGCTGGACCCGCCGCTGCGCGCCGAGAGCGACCGGCAGGCGCTGATAGAGGCGGTGCGCGACGGCCTGATCGACGCCATCACCAGCGCCCATGCCCCCGCCCCGGCCGAGGACAAGCGCCGGCCGTTCGCCGAGGCGACGCCGGGCGCGATCGGGCTGGAGACCCTGCTGCCGGCAGCGCTGACCCTGCATCATCAGGACGGGCTTGAGCTTCTGGATATCCTGCGGCCCCTGACGGAGGGACCGGCGACCCTGCTCGGCCTCGACGCAGGTCGGCTGGCCGCAGGCGCCCCGGCGGACCTGATCCTGTTCGATCCGGGCGCCCCGGTGGTGGTCGATGCCGAGCGGCTACACTCGAAATCCAAGAACTCGCCGTTCGACGGACGACGGTTGCAGGGCAAGGTCATCCGGACCTTCGTCGGCGGGCGAACAGTCCATGAAATCGGGTAACGGACGGCTGGTTGAGACGACCGGCGCCATGCTAGACACGCATCGGCTGTTTCGGGGAATTTGAGTGCAGGATCTGGTCGCGCCCGCTTTAGGCACGCTCGCGCTGGTCGCGGTCGGCGGATACCTGCTGGGCTCGATTCCTTTCGGCGTGATCCTGACCCGCCTGGGCGGGGCCGGAGACGTGCGCAGCATCGGTTCCGGCAATATCGGCGCGACCAATGTGCTGCGGACCGGCCGCAAGGATCTGGCCTTTGCGACGCTGATCCTCGACGCCGGCAAGGGTGCGGTCGCCCTGCTGATCGCGCGGCATCTGTTCAACAGCGAGGTCGCGGGCGCCATCGCGGGCGGAGCGGCCTTTCTGGGCCACCTGTTCCCCGTCTGGCTGGGGTTCAAGGGCGGCAAGGGCGTGGCGACCTTCTTTGGCCTGCTGATCGCGGCGGCGTGGCCGCTGGGACTGATGGCCGGTGCGACGTGGATCCTGACGGCGGCGTTGTTCCGTATCTCGTCACTGGGGGCGCTGGTCGCCTCGGCGGCGGCGATCGTCTACGCCCTGCTGCCCGTCCCGGCGCTGGGCCTGCCGGTCGCGCAGCCGGTTCTGGTGCTGGCCATCTTCACGGCGGCGCTGATCTGGGTCAGGCACCATGAGAATATCGCCCGCCTGCTGAAGGGCGCCGAGCCGCGCATCGGGGCGAAGAAGGCTTGAGCCCCGCCGGGCCGCTGCCGGATGCGGAGCGGTTCGCCCGTCTCAGGCTGGCGCGTACCGACAAGATCGGCCCTGTCACGTTTAAACAGCTGCTGGATCGGTTCGGTTCGGCCACGCGGGCCATCGACGCCCTGCCCGATCTGATCCGGCGCGGCGGTCAGGGCCATTCCCTTCCGCCGGTCGAGCGGATCGAGGCGGAGCTGGAGGCCGGCGGCCGTCTGGGCGCGCGTCTGATCCTTCTGGGCGATGCGGACTATCCCGCCAACCTCGCCGCCGTGGATCCGCCACCGCCCCTGTTGTGGACTCTCGGCGACGCTGCCCTGATGGCACGGCCCTGCATCGGCGTGGTCGGCGCGCGCATCGCGTCGGCGGGCGGACAGCGAATCGCCCGCGGTCTGGCGCAGCAACTGGGCGAGGCCGGCCATGTCGTCGTGTCAGGACTTGCGCGCGGCATCGACGGGGCGGCCCATGCCGGAGCCCTGCCAACGGGAACCGTCGCCGTGCTGGGCGGCGGGGTCGACGACGTCTATCCGCCGGACAACGCCGACCTGTACCGCCAGATCGTCGAGCAGGGCTGCGTGGTGTCGGAAAGCCCCGTGGGCCATCGCGCGCAGGCGAAGGACTTCCCGCGCCGCAACCGCATCATCTCGGGCCTGTCGCGCGGCGTGATCGTGGTGGAAGCAGAGCTGCGGTCAGGCTCGTTGATCACCGCCCGGCTGGCCGCCGAACAGGGCCGCGATGTCTTCGCCGTACCGGGCTCGCCGCTGGACCCGCGCTCAAGGGGACCGAACGAACTGCTCCGACAGGGCGCGATTCTCTGCGAGGGGCTGGAGGATGTGGAGCGCGCCTTCACGACCCTCAGAACCCTGCGAGAGCCGGAGATGGACAATCCGTTCGCAGGCGCGCCGGACGATATCGACGAGCCCCTGATCGAACAGGTCGCGGCCCTGCTGTCGCCGACCCCGACGCCGCGCGACGAACTGGCCCGCGCGCTGGGCGTGCCGATCGGCATGGTGGCGGCGGCGCTGCTGGAACTTGATCTGGCCGGTCGCGCGACGCTGCTGCCCGGCGGGCTGGCGTCGAGCTAGGCCGGGCGGCGGGCCATCTGGGAGGCGAGATCGAGGGCCTGGGCCAGCAGGGGATCGCCCTCCTCGCGCGCCATGCCGGCCAGTTCGGCAGACATGGCCGCGACGTACTCCCGCACAGGATAGGTCGACAGATCGGGGGTAGCGGGCACTGGCTCGACGGAAGATGCGGTCGCAGAACTCCGACGGGCCATGGCTCGCTCCTCACGCGTAACGGACAACAACTTATAAGGGATATAGACAGCCAACACTACCTTTACGCTGCGCAAAATCACCAGCGATTGACAGCGGCGCTTGCGCCAACCACGTTCCCGGCCCTTCTCGCGCCCTTCCAAGGCCCCCTCCCCGCATGAACCTCGTCGTCGTCGAGAGCCCCGCAAAGGCCAAGACCATCAACAAATATCTGGGCCCGGACTTCACCGTCCTGGCGTCCTATGGTCACGTCCGCGACCTGCCGTCGAAGGACGGCTCGGTTCTGCCCGACGACGACTTCGCCATGTCGTGGGAGGTCGACGCCAAGGCGTCCAAGCGGCTGAGCGAGATCGCCGAGATCGCAAAGAAATCCGACCGCATCATCCTGGCCACCGACCCGGATCGCGAGGGTGAGGCGATCAGCTGGCACGTGCTGGAGGTGTTGACCAAGAAGAAGGCGGTCAAGGACGCGACCGTCCAGCGGGTCACCTTCAACGCCATCACCAAATCGGCCGTGCTGGAGGCCATGGCCGCGCCGCGCGACATCGATATGGAACTGGTCGAGGCTTACCTCGCCCGCCGCGCGCTGGACTATCTGGTGGGCTTCACCTTGTCGCCCGTGCTGTGGCGCAAGCTGCCGGGCGCGCGTTCGGCCGGCCGGGTGCAGTCGGTCGCCCTGCGCATCGTCGTCGATCGCGAGATGGAGATCGAGAAGTTCAAGGCGCAGGAATACTGGTCCGTTGAGGCCGACATGGCCGCCGACAGCCCGCCCTTCACCGCCCGACTGGTCAAGCACGCCGGCAAGCGGGTGCAGCGTCTCGACATCACCTCGGAAGCCATGGCGACGGCGGCGCGCGAGGCGATCAATGCGGCGACCTTCACCATCAGTTCGGTCGAGAAGAAGCCGGTCAAGCGCGCGCCCAGCCCGCCCTTCATGACCTCGACCCTGCAGCAGGAAGCCTCGCGCAAGCTGGGCTTCACCGCCCAGCGGACGATGCAAGCGGCGCAGAAACTGTACGAGGGTGTCGACGATCAGGGCGGTCTGATCACCTATATGCGGACCGACGGCCTGTTCGTCAGTCCGGAAGGGATCGCGCAGGCCCGCGAGGTCATCGGCGAGCGGTTCGGGCCAGCCTACGTTCCGTCGGAACCCAGATATTACAAGACGAAAGCCAAGAACGCTCAGGAAGCGCACGAAGCGATCCGACCGACGAACATGGCCCGGGCGCCCGAGACCCTGCGTCTCGAAGGGGACCTGCAGCGGCTATACGAACTCATCTGGAAGCGGACGATCGCCAGCCAGATGGAGTCCGCGCGTCTGGACCGCACCACGGTCGAGATCGAGGAGCCGACCGGCCAGACCGCCCTGCGCGCGACCGGTCAGGTCGTGGCCTTCGACGGCTTCATCGCCGTCTATGAAGAGGGCCGCGACGAGAAGCCCCGCGGCGAAGGCGACGAGGACGACGACACCACCCGGCTGCCCGCGCTGAAGGAAGGCGCCGTGGCCAAGGTGGATGCGATCCGCACCGATCAGCACTTCACCGAGCCGCCCCCGCGCTATTCGGAAGCGACGCTGGTCAAGAAGCTGGAAGAGCTGGGGATCGGCCGCCCGTCGACCTACGCCTCGATCCTGACGACCCTGCGCGACCGCGAATATGTGCGGACGGACAAGAACCGCTTCTATCCCGAGGACAAGGGACGGCTGGTCACGGCCTTCCTCGAGCAGTTCTTCGCCAAATGGGTGGAGTATGACTTCACCGCGGCGCTGGAGACCCGACTGGACGAGGTGTCGGCCGGCAATCTGAACTGGAAGGTGCTGCTGCGCGAATTCTGGTCCGACTTCCATGTCGCGACGCAGGCGGCGGGCGAGCTGCGCACCACGGCGATCCTCGACGCGCTGAACGAGTCACTGGGGCCGCACATCTTCCCGCAGAAGGAAGACGGCTCGGATCCGCGCGAATGCCCGCTGTGCCATCAGGGTCAGTTGAGCCTGAAGACCAGCCGGTTCGGCGCCTTCATCGGCTGCTCGCGCTATCCGGAGTGCAAGTACACGCGGCCGGTGGCCTCGCCGGACGCGGCCGAGGGCGGTGCGGACGGCGGCGATCGGGAGCTGGGCGTCGATCCGGCGACCGGCCAGCCGGTGCAGCTGAAGATCGGGCGGTTCGGGCCCTATGTAGAGACCACTCCGCCCGGCGAGGAGAAGCCCAAGCGGTCGTCCCTGCCCAAGGGCTGGTCGCCGGCGTCGCTGTCGCTGGAGCAGGCCCTGCGCCTGTTGGCCTTGCCGCGCGAGGTCGGGGTTCACCCGGAAGATGGGAAGATGATCACGGCGGGTCTCGGCCGCTACGGCCCCTTCGTGCAGCACGCGGGGACCTACGCCAATGTCTCTGACATTGATGAAGTTTTTGAAGTCGGGCTGAACCGCGCCGTCGCTCTGCTGGCCGAGAAGCGCGCCGGTCGTCCGGGACGCGGGTCGGCGGTCGCACCGTTGAAGGAGCTGGGCGAGCATCCCGACGACAAGGCTCCGGTTCATGTCATGGCCGGTCGCTTCGGGCCCTATGTGAAGTGGGGCAAGGTCAATGCGACCATCCCGAAGGGCACGGCGCCCGAGGACATGACGCTGGAGGCGGCGCTGCCGCTGCTGGCGGAGCGCGCGGCGAAGGCTCCGGCAGCGAAGGCCAGGAAGGCTCCCGCGAAGAAGGCGGCGGCCAAAAAGCCGGCGGCGAAGAAGGCTCCGGCGAAGAAAGCGCCTGCCAAAAAGAAGGCGGCGGAATAACAGACCGCGGCATCCTCGGGCTTGACCCGAGGATCAGACGCTGTGTCGGGCTGAGCGATTCATGGCCAGGCGCTCAGGCGCGGACAACCCGATCCTCGGGTCAAGCCCGAGGATGACGGCGGCGTAGAGACTATCGCTTCAGCAAATGATCCCGCGCGGCGTTGAGGCGGGAGGCGAGGCCCTGCGTGCCGCCCTGATCGGGGTGGGCGCGGGCCATCAGGCGTTTCCAGGCGGCGTTGATCTCTCGCGTCGTGGCGTTGGCGGGAACGCCCAGGACCGAGCGCGCCTCGCTGTCGGTCATGCCTTCCGCCCGGGGCGCGACCGTGCGCTGGCGAGAGGCGACGGTCAGATACAGTCCGGCGGAGACCAGTGCGCCGCCGAGGATCCACGAGCCTCGAAACGCCGCCAGCGCGCCGCCCGCCATCAACACGGCGCTGAAAAGGGTGGCGGTGATGCGCCACTGGCCCCGGCGGGCGCCGTCGCCCTGCCGACCCAAGCGGACCAGCGCCCAGACGGCTATGGCTCCGAGGACGAGCCAGAGCGGGGACAAGACCGCCTACGCCGCCGCGTCGAGCGGGGCGTCGACGGCGGCGTCCAGACCGAGCGACTGCATCAGGCTGCGCAGCTCCTGACGGGCCGCGACGTGGGCCAGCGAGACGGCCACGGGGCGAATGTCGTTGGACAGGTCGGCGACCGTCAGGCCGAAGGGGAAGAGTTCGCGATAGATGACACGGTCGCGCAGGCCTGGCCCCATGCGGAAGCCGACCCGTTTGGCCAGCTTCTCAAGCCGTTCGTCCAGACGCTGGCGGTTGCGGGCCGCGGCGACCGCGAGGCGGTTGGTGACGACGATCCAGTCGATCTGGGCATGGCGGCCTTGCGTGATCGCGCGCTGCTTGCGGGCCTCCCAGACGCTCTCCGAGTAGATCGACGGCTTCTGCAGCTCCAGCGTCACAGGATCGACGGTGCCCAGCAGGTCGAAGTCGACGAAGCTGTCGTTCATCGGGGTGACGATCTGGTCGGCGAGGCCGTGGGCGGTGCGCGACAGCAGGGTGTCGCCGCCGGGGGTGTCGATCAGGATGACGTCGGCCGTATCCTTCGCCTCGGCGAAGGCCGCCTCGAAGCGGGCCAGTTGCTCGGCCTCGGTGGCCTTGGCCAGCGCCTTTCCGTCGCCCATGTCGGGCTCGACCGGATTCGGCAGGGTCTGGCCGTTGGCCTCGCACCAGACGATGCGGTTGGCGAAGAAGCGGGCCATCGAGCGCTGGCGCAGGTCCAGATCGATGATGGCGACGCGCTTGCCCGCGTGCAGCAGGGCGGTGGCGATGTGGATGGCCAGCGTGGACTTGCCCGCCCCGCCCTTCTCATTGCCGATGACGATGACCGTGGGGTCAGCCATGTGTTCCAAAACCTTCGAACGGCCGCCGACTCGAAACGCGCGGCCCGGGAGCGCCAGAGTCGCGTTCCCGGCAAGCGCCGTCAACGACGACCTGCGGTGAAGGTTGTGGACGGTCTATCTGGCCTGATGGCACCAGGGATCGTCGATCCCGGCCGCGGCGCACAGGGCGGCGGCTCCGGCGCCCGGCGCACGGGTCTTGAGGCGGACCAGACGGCGGCCGTTGACCTCGGCAGGCTCATATACCGGCGACAGTCCTTCCAGCGCCCATGCCGCGGGGCCGGACTTGAGGCGGTTCCAAGCGGCGCGGGCTGAGCCCTCGCTGGCGTAGGCGCCGAGCTGGACCAGACCGACGTCCTGCCGCAGCGGGAGAGAGGGCTCGTGGATCGCAGGACGCAGGACCGGCTCGGTGCTCATCTCCGCCTTAGCGCGCTGGATCACCGCCTCGGCGACAGCGGGCGCGGCGGCCTCGACCAGACGGGGCGCGGCGGCCCTGACCGAACCGGCGAGATCGCCGTCGCGGGCATCCCAGAGGGCATGCGGGGTCATGACCTCGACCTCGACGGCCGGGCGCAGGCCGGCCTCGCGGCTGGCCCGCGCGCCGTCCACGGGAATGGCCGCGATGCTCTCGGCCATCGATTCGAACTTGTGCGGGTCGTCCTGAACGAAGTTACAGGCCGACAGGCTCGCGGCGGCGAGGCTGGCAAGCACTGGACGGAGCAGCAGACGCGGCGTCATAAGCGCAACCCTAACCCATGCCGTTTGCCGCAGGGTTCACGAGCAAGGTTAATCTGTTGACCATGTCAGACGCCTCTCCCCTGCCCGTGGTCCGCACCGTCGCGGACCTGCGCGAGACCGTAAGCGACTGGCGGCGACAAGGGTTCACCGTCGGCTTCGTTCCGACGATGGGGGCGTTGCATGACGGCCACCTCGGCCTCGTACGCGAAGCCGGGCAGCGGGCGGACCGGGTCGTGGCCAGCGTGTTCGTCAATCCGACCCAGTTCGCGCCGCACGAGGATCTGGGCCGCTATCCGCGACAGGAGGCGAAGGACGCCGAACTGCTGGAGGGCGCCGGCTGCCACCTGCTTTTCGCTCCGTCGGTCGAGGGGATGTATCCTGCTGACGCCAGCACGACGATCACCGTGGCCGGGCCGTCGGAGGGGCTGGAAGGCGCCGCACGGCCGCAGATGTTCGGCGGTGTTGCGCTGGTGGTTTGCAAACTTTTTAATCAGGTACAGCCTGATCTTGCCGTCTTCGGCGAGAAGGACTGGCAGCAGTTGATGGTCGTGCGGCGGATGGTTCGCGACCTCGACATCCCGGTGGA
Source organism: Brevundimonas sp. NPDC092305 (assembly GCF_044755415.1). NCBI lineage: Bacteria > Pseudomonadati > Pseudomonadota > Alphaproteobacteria > Caulobacterales > Caulobacteraceae > Brevundimonas > Brevundimonas sp. NPDC092305. The sequence continues at coordinate 1,159,482 of NZ_JBIVQY010000001.1, forward strand.
GATCGTCGGCCTGCCGACGGCGCGCGACGGCTACGGTCTCGCCCTGTCCAGCCGCAACGCCTACCTGTCAGAGGCCGAACTGACGATCGCCCGACGGCTGAACGGGGTGCTGGCCGAGGCGGCGGCGGACGCGGCGCGGGGCCGGCCGGTTGCAGGGGTTGAAGCGGCCGCCAACAGCGCGCTGCTGACGGCCGGCTTCCAGTCCGTGGACTATGTCGTCGTGCGGCGGGCTGACGATCTGACCGCGTTCGAGGGCGTGGTCGACGGTCCTGCGAGGGTGTTGGCCGCGGCCTGGCTGGGCAAGACGCGGCTGATCGACAATATGGCGGTGTGAATGGCTGATGTCTTCGCGCCGTGGCTGGACAGATGGAGCCTGACCCGCGAGGGCCCCGAAATTCGCAGTCACGCGGGACATCTGCTTCCGGTTCGACGAGGCGACGAGGCCCTGATGCTCAAGGTCTCGGCCGAGGCCGACGAACGTGAAGCCTGGCGGCTGCTGGAATGGTGGGACGGCGATGGCGCCGTCAGACTGCTCGCACATGAAGGCGATGCGATCCTGATGCAGCGGGCGACCGGCTCGCGTGCGCTGGCCGATATGGCGCGAGCGGACCGGGATAACGAGGTGACTGCCATACTGTGCGCCGCGCTGACCGCGCTACACCGGCCACGTGGCGCTCCACCGCCCGCGGGCCTTGTACCACTGGAGGAGAATTTTGCGCAGCTCTGGCCGGCGGCGAGAACCTTTGGCGGTTCACTGGCGGCTGCGGCCACGACCGCGCGGAGACTGTTGAACGATCAGCAAGAGGTTCGCCCCCTGCACGGCGACCTGCACCACGACAACGTTCTGGATTTTGGCTCGCAAGGATGGCTGGCCATCGATCCGAAGCGACTGATCGGCGACCGCGCGTTCGACTACGCCAACATCTTCACCAATCCCGACCTTTCAGACCCGACAAGACCCGTGGCTACGCGGCCGGGCGTCTTCGAGCGTCGGCTGGAGATCGTGCAGGCGCTCTCGGGTCTGAAGCGAGAGCGCCTGCTGGACTGGATCGTCGCGTGGACCGCCCTGTCGGCGGCCTGGTATCTGGGCGACGATGATCCTGTCGCCGGAATCGACCTTGCGATCCTCGACAAGGCTCTCAAGGCGCGAGGTTAGCCGATCGCGCCCACACAGCCTTCCGCGCCGCCGACCGGCAGGACGGCGTCGGTCAGGGACAGGGTCCAGCCGTGGCTGGTGTCGAGGCCCCGGCGGCGGATGCCGGCGCCGTCGCCCGCGTCGCCGCCGACGTCGACGATGACGCGGCGACCGTTCGGCAGGGCGGCGGGATCGATCTTGCCGACGGCCAGCGCGGTCGGCGTCTCGCCGCCGAAGCCGTCGAAAACGCTGAGCGACGACCATTCCCGACGCAGTCCCAGCCACCAGTCGCTGCCGGCGTTAACGGCGAGGACGGCGACGCCGTGGCCCTCGGCGGCCCATTTCAGCGCGGCCTGCGGATCACGGACCGAGCGCATGTCGGCGGCGGCGCCGAAACGCTGGCGGGCGCCGTCGAAGGCGCGGGTCGGTTCGATCGGCGACCAGACCTGAACCTTCATGCGGCCCTGTCGAGCGAGGCCCCAGCCGACGATCTGCCGCCACAGGCTTTCGACCGCCTCGCGGTTCTCGGGCCGCGTCTGGGACAGCACGCGGTCGAGGACGGTCTGTTCGCGGTCGGGGCGCAGCTTCACGTGCGGTCCGTGAGGCGCGTCCTTGGCGAGGCCGACGCGGGCGGCGATGGAGAGGCGCCTCTGGAACAGGGCGAGCAGCTGGTCGTCCAGATCGTCGATTTCGTGGCGGAGGGCGGCCAGCGCCATTTGTTCAGGCGACAGGTCCACGGGTTCAGGCCAGATCTGTTGAAGGTTGGAATGGGGCACGGGAGAGAGCTTTCGGATTTCGATACGACTTGAGGATTTTGCGAGCCGCCGCCCCCAGCGGGACGGTCGCCGGCGAGGCCGTCAGGTCGATGCCCGACGCCTCAGCCGGCGTATCGAAAGCCGTAGAAATACAGGTTCGCGGCCGCGAAAACGCGGGCCGTGCAGGTCGCAGCGAGGGCTTGCGAGAGAACCATGCCTCTCAATGGGCGCAAGGATCGTGCGCCGTCAACCCGCCTCAGGCGCTAAGCAGGACGAAACGCGTGCGGTTGTCGGTGGAATCCTGAAGGTCGTTGCGCAGAATCGACAGGTCGTAGACCTCGGCGGCGCGGGCAGGCCCGATGGCGGCGCGGCTGATGTCTCCGGCTTCGGCCACAGCACGGGCGGCGCCGGCGGTATCGAAGGCCTCGACGGGAGCGATGCCGAGCGTGGCGAGTGTACCGACGCATTGGCCCAGCGCAGCGGGATGGCTCTCGGCGGTGCGGATGTCAGCCAGACGTGCACCCTGCGGCGCCATAAGGGCCAGCCGGATGGGCCGCCAGACTTCGGACACGATGGTCAGGCCCGACCGTTCGACCAGCGAGGCCGCGGGCTCGACGCGACCGATGGTCGTGTTCTCGACCGGGATCAGGGCGCAACCCACCTGCCCCGTCTTCAGCGCGTCGATGGCGGCCTCGAAGCTGTCAAAGGCGACCGCCTCGTCCCACGGACGCAGGTCGGTGCAGGCCTCGTGGCTGAAGGCGCCCGGCGCGCCCTGGTAGGCGCAGCGGCCCGCCGCGTCGTCGCCCTCGGGACGGCCGACGGCGGCGACCATTACGCCGCCTCGGAGCGCGAGGTGCGGCCTGACTTCAGCCGCTCGGCGACCAGGAAGGCCAGTTCCAGCGCCTGATCGGCGTTGAGGCGGGGATCGCAATGGGTGTGATAGCGGCTGGACAGGTCGTCCTCAGTCAGCGCCTGCGCGCCGCCAAGGCATTCCGTAACGTTCTGGCCGGTCATTTCGAGGTGGACGCCGCCGGGATGCACGCCCTCGGCCTCGGCCACGTCGATGAAGCCACGCACCTCGGACAGGATGCGCTCGAACGGGCGGGTCTTGTAGCCGTTGCCGGCCTTCAGCGTGTTGCCGTGCATCGGATCGATCGACCAGACCACGCGCTTGCCCGCGGCTTTCACCGCCCGCATCAGGCGCGGCAGACGATCATGCACCTTATCCGATCCGAAACGGCCGATCAGGGTCAGGCGGCCGGGCGTATTATCCGGGTTCAGCACATCGATCAGCGGCAGCAGGTCGTCAGGCTCCATCGTCGGGCCGCACTTCAGGCCGATCGGATTGCGGATGCCGCGCGCGAACTCCACATGGGCGCCGTCCAGCTGGCGGGTGCGCTCGCCGATCCAGACCATGTGGGCCGAGGTGTCGAACCATTCGCCGGTCGCGCCGTCCAGACGGGTCAGGGCGCTTTCGAGGTTCAGCAGCAGGGATTCATGCGAGGTGAAGACCTCGACCCGCGACAGGTCCGGATGGCTCTCGGGGGTGACGCCCACGGCCTCCATAAAGGCCAGCGCCTCGGTGATCTTGTCGGCCAGCTCGCGGTATTTGGCGCCGTAGGCGGTGTCGGCCGCGAAGCCCATGGTCCAGCGGTGGATGTTGTACAGGTCGGCATAGCCGCCGCCGGCGAAGGCGCGCAGCAGGTTCAGGGTCGAGGCTGACTGGTTGTAGGCCCGGATCAGACGCTGGGGGTCCGGCAAGCGCTCTTCCGGCGTGAAGGCCATGCCGTTGATGATGTCGCCACGGTAGCTGGGCAGCGAGACGCCGTCGATTTCCTCGATCGAGGACGAACGGGGCTTGGCGAATTGGCCGGCGATTCGGCCGACCTTCACCACCGGCTTGCGGCCCGCGAAGGTCAGGACCACCGCCATCTGCAGGATCAGGCGGAAGGTGTCGCGGATGTTGTCGGTCGAGAACTCGCGGAAGCTTTCGGCGCAGTCGCCCCCCTGAAGCAGGAAGGCGTTCCCCGCCTCGACCTCGGCCAGTTTGGACGTCAGACGACGGGCCTCTCCGGCGAAAACGAGCGGCGGCATGGCGCGCAGTTCGTCCTCGACGCGAGTCAGGGCGTCCAGGTCCGGATAGTCCGTCGGCATCTGCACGACGGGCTTCTGTCTCCAGCTCTCGGGGGTCCAGCGGGTACTCATGTTTTCCAGAATAGGCGTTCGCGGGCGGCGCGACAACGAATCGCGCGTCGCAGCCTGCTCTAGCCCGCCGAAGTGTTGTGGGATTGCTTCTCTTTCAGCGTCACCAGCTCTTCCGCCACCGTGGGGTGAACCGCGCAGGTGGCGTCCCACTGGGCCTTGGTCAGGCCGGCCTTCACAGCGATGGCGGCCATCTGGATGATCTCGGGAGAGTCGGGGCCGACGATGTGGACGCCAACGACCTTCTGGCTCTCCGCGTCGACCACCAGCTTCATCAGCATGCGCTCGTCCGACCCGGTGAAGGCGTATTTCATAGGCCGAAAGCGGGTGAGGTAGATGTCGACCGCGCCGGGGCAGGAATGGCGGGCTTCGCTCTCGGACAGGCCCACGACGCCCACGGGCGGCTGGCTGAAGACGGCGGTGGCGACGGCCTCGTAGTCGAAGTGTTGGGGGTTGTCGCGATAGACGGTCTCGTGGAAGGCCACGGCTTCGCGGATGGCGACGGGCGTCAGGTTCATGCGATCGGTGACGTCGCCAATGGCCCAGATGTTGTCGGCCGATGTCTTCGAGAAGGCGTCGACGCAGATCGCGCCGTTGTCGTTGACCTTAACCCCCGCGGTCTCCAGCCCCAGATCCTTGACGTGGGGCACGCGGCCGGTCGCGAACATCACCACGTCGGTCTCGAGGCTCATGCCGTTTTCGAGGTGATTGACGATGCCGGTTTCGGTCTTCTCCAGCGACTTGTGCTGGCAGCCGAGAATGACCTTGATGCCGCGCTTCTCGATCTCGCCGGCCAGATGGGCGCGGACGTCGTCGTCGAAACCGCGCAGGATGTTTGGCCCCCGATAGATCAGGGTCGTCTCGACGCCCAGTCCGGCGAAAATTCCCGCGAACTCCACCGCGATATAGCCGCCGCCCGCGATCAGGATGCGTTTGGGCAGTTCCGGCAGGTGAAAGGCCTCTTCCGAGGTGATGGCGTGTTCGATGCCGGGGAGGCTCTCAGGCATCCATGGTCGGCCGCCGGTGGCGATCAGGATGCGTTCGGCGGTGATGGTCTGTTCCTTGCCGACGATCTCGACCGTATGGGCGTCCTTCAGGACCGCGCGGCCGTGAATCAGATCGACGCCGGCTTTGCCGAGGTTGGCGGCGTAGATGCCGGACAGCCGAGCGATCTCGACGTCCTTGGCTTCCAGGAATTTCGGCCAGTCGAACGTGGCGTCGACGGTCCATCCGTAGCCTTCGGCGGTGTGGAACTGGTGGGCGAAGTCCGAGGCCATGACCATGAACTTCTTGGGCACGCAGCCACGGACCACGCACGTGCCGCCGACGCGAAACTCCTCGGCGATGGCGACCCGCTTGCCGCCCAGAGCGGTCAGCCGCGCCGCGCGAACTCCGCCGGAGCCGGCGCCGATGACGAAGAGGTCGTAGTCGTAGGTGTCAGACATGCTCGTTTCCGGATTGGGTCACGGAAGTAGGACGTCGACCCCGTTGTCGCCACCAATTATCGCCTCGTCCGTCAGATCGAGGAACAGGCCGTGCTCGACGACGCCGGTGATCAGCTTCAGATCGTCGGCGAGGCGGGCCGGGTCGTGGATGGCCTGGCATTTCGCATCGTAGATGACGTTGCCGCCGTCGGTGCGGACCACGCCGCGATCCGCCTGACGCAGACGGGCGGGCATGGCGATGTCGTGGTCGGTGAGGACGTCGGCGATGCGGTTGGCCGTGGTCTTGTGACCGAAGGCGACGACCTCGATCGGCAGGGGGAAGGCGCCCAGCACTTTCACGACCTTGGCGGCGTCGGCGATGCAGATGCAGCGGGCTGAAGCCTCCCACACCAGCTTCTCGCGCAGCAGGGCCGCGCCGCCGCCCTTGATCAGGGCGAGGCCGGGGCCGATCTCGTCGGCGCCGTCGACGGTCAGGTCGATGCGGGGCGTGTCTTCTAACGTGGACAGGGTCAGGCCCAGCTCGCGGGCGAGGTCGGCGGTCTTCTCGGACGTCGGGACGCAGCGCAGGTCGGGCAGATTGCGGGCGGCCAGCGCCTTGACGAACCAGGCGGCGGTGGAGCCGGTCCCGAGGCCGACGATCATGCCGGCCTCCACGCGTTCGGCGGCGGCCTCGCCGGCGCGGCGTTTCTGATCGTCGTTCATTTCGCTTTCGCCGCCTTCTTCGCGCGCATGGTGTCGATGAACCGGGCGGCCCAGCCGGGTTTGGATATCTGATCGCCGCGGCCGAGCGCGAGGTCGCCGGGGCCGACATCACGGGTGATGACCGAGCCGGAGCCGACCATGGCGCCCTCGCCTATCGTCACCGGCGCGACCAGCGCGCTGTTGGAGCCGATGAAGGCCCCCTCGCCCACCACGGTGCGGTGTTTGAAAAAGCCGTCGTAGTTACAGAAGATGGTCCCCGCGCCGATATTGGCCTTGGCCCCAACCTCGCCGTCGCCGAGGTAGGCCAGATGATTGGCTTTTGCGCCGCGGGCCATCGAGACGTTCTTCACCTCCACGAAGTTTCCGACCTTCACGTCTTCAGCCAGCGCCGCGCCGGGACGGAGGCGGGCGTAAGGCCCGACCTCGGCGCCGGAGGCGACGGTGGCGCCCTCGATATGGCTGAAGCTGCGGATGCGGGTCCCGCCGGCGATCCGGGCTCCGGGGCCGAAGACGACGAAGGGTTCGATGGTCGATCCGCCGCCGATCTCGGTGTCCCATGAGAAGTGGACGGTGTCGGGCGCGGCCATGGTGACGCCCGCGGCGAGGAAGGTCTCGCGCTGAACCTTCTGGAACAGGGCCTCCGCCTGCGCCAGTTCGCCTTGCGCGTTGACGCCCATGACGGCGTCCTCGTCGGCGAAGACGGCGCGGGTCGGGGCGCCGCGCTTGCGGGCCAGTTCGACCACGTCAGTCAGATAGTATTCGCCCTTCGCGTTGTCGTTGCGGACCTCGGCCAGCAGCTCGAACAGCAGGCCGGACGGCGCCGCCATGACGCCGGAGTTGCAGGCGGTGATGGCGAGGACTTCGGCGGATGCCTCCTTGGCTTCGGTGATGGCGGCCAGCGTGTCGCCCTCCATGACCAGACGTCCGTAGGCGCCGGGGTCGCGGGCCTCGAAGCCGATGACGGTGACGCCATTGGTCGAGCCGAAGACGGGTTCGATGTCAGAGGCTTTCAGCAGAGGCACGTCGCCGTAGGTGATGACCACCTGACCCTCGAAGCCGGCCAGCGCGGCCTCGGCCGAGCGGACGGCGTGACCTGTGCCGATAGGCGGATCCTGAACGGCGATAGCGCCCTCCCCCAGCCGCTTCACGACATGGGCGCGCACCTCGGGCGAGTGATTGCCGACGACAACCACGATCCGCTCGCAGCCGAGCGCCTCGGCGGCGTCGATGGCGTGGTCCAGCATGGCGCGGCCGCCGACCGGGTGCAGCACCTTGGGCAGGGGCGACTTCATGCGCGTGCCCTGCCCGGCGGCGAGGATGATGGCGGCGCGAGCGGTCATGCGGGACTCCGGCGGTCGGTAACGGACCAGCGGATAGCCCATCCCCTTCCGCTTCGAAAGCGGTCCCGGTCCGCTACTGGCAGGCGCAGGGGTCCGCGGGTTCCGGAGGGGTCTCCAGCGGAATCAGAACACGGCGTCCGTGCCGGCGCGTACGGCGGGGGTTCTGGCCGCTCCAGCGCCGGCCGACGGCGTCGAGAATTCGCGGGTGCCGGTGATAGCCGCCCAACACCGGACTGACCGTCCCGTCGGCGTTCACGACAATGCCGTCGACGACCCGCACCCTCGTCTCGGCGGCCGACGCGACGACCGCGACCCGGTAGGGCGTGGGCTGAATATCGACGTCGGTGAGGTTCAGCTGAAGCAGGGCTTCGGCGCCGCTTCGAGGCTGCGCCGACTGCATCAGCATCGTCCGGCACAGACGGCCGAGGCTGGCGGCCGGACCCGCGACCACGCCGGCGCAGAGCGCCGACGTCTGACCCAGCAGGGCCGCCACCTTGCGACCGGCGCCGGCGTCCAGCCAGGTCGTGTCCGGAGGCGCTCCACCCTCGAGATGTCCATCCTCAGCGGCGAAGGGCTCAATCGCCGCCGGGACAGGAGACAGGGGATCGCCCTGGAAGACGACGTTGCGGACGTCCGTCAGCAGCACCGAAGCTCCGGCGCCCGCCTGTCTGAGCAGATGCTCGAAGCTGGCGAGACGGGAGGTGGCGAGATCGGGCAGCCAGCCGATGATCCGGGGAAAGACGAAGGCGCGGACGTCGAAGGCGTCCAGCAAATCGCGAACATCCGGGTCGGGATCCACGACAAGGGTCACCTCGTCGTCAAACCATGTCCTCAGGGAGCGGACGAAAGGGCCGAGGTCCTCTGCGGACACGCCGGCCGCATAACCGATGACATGCCTCGACGCGGTCTGGAACCGGACATCGGGCGCCGCGTGTTCCGCAAAACGCGCGGAGAGCCAGCGAAGGTAGGGCGACATGGAACGGGCAACCGAACGCAGGAGGAACTGATCAAATTCCTTTTCAGACCGGTGAAATCAGTGTTGGGGATGGCGTTTCGATCAAACCGGCCCGTCTCGCGACAAGACTGGAGCGAGGGCGGAGACACCGGGAGAACGCTGGAATATCAAGGCGTCCCGAGGAGAATTTATCATGCTGGTCAACGTGCCTGTCGCCGTCGGCGAACTGTTCGACAAGATCACCATCCTGCGAATCAAGGCGGATCGGCTCGTCGATCCGGCCAAGGTCGCGAATGTCCGGCGCGAGCTGGAGGCGCTGGAGGCCGTGGCGCGCGATGTTCCGGCTTCGGAACAGCTGGACGGTCTTGTGGCCGAGCTGACCGCGATCAACGCAGGGCTCTGGGATGTCGAGGACGGCAAGCGGGCGCATGAGCGCGAAGGCCGGTTCGACGACGCCTTCATCACCCTCGCCCGGCGGGTCTACAAGGAGAACGACGAGCGGGCGGCGATCAAGCGCCGGATCAACGAACTGACGGGCTCGACCCTGATGGAGGAAAAGTCCCATGCCGGGTGAGGGTATCCTCATCATCACCGGCAGCATGATCGGGGACGTGATCCTGTCGACGGGCGCCCTCGCGGAGATTCTTGACCGGCATGCGGGCGCGCGGATCACCCTCGTCTGCTCGAAAGGTACGGCCATACTGTTCCGGCATGCGCCCGGCCAGGTCGAGGTCATTCCGCTGGAGAAGAAGAAGCGCGGCGGGCACTGGTTCGACCTGCACCGCCGACTCGGCGCGCGGCGCTGGGCGGCGATCTACGACTTCCGCGACACGGTCTTCTCGCGCTTCCTGAAGGGGCCGAGACATACGCCGCGGCGGGCGGCGGGCGAGATTCGGCACAAGGTCATCGAAGCTTCGTCGATTCTTGGGGAAACGCCGCCGCTGTCACCGCAGCTGTGGCTCGGGCCGGAGACGGCAAACACCCTGCCGGCCGAACTGCTGGCGGCGCGGAAGGTGCTGACGCTAGGGCCGGGCGCGACGCGAGTGGGCAAGACCTGGCCGGCGAAGCGGTTCGGAGAGCTGGCGGCGCGACTGACGGCGAAGGACGGGGCGCTGGCTGACGGGCTGGTCGTGATCACCGGCGGGCCCGGCGATCGCGAGGCGGCTGAGACCATCGCCGCCGCCCTTCCCCACGAGCGCGTGCTGGATATGACCGGCGCCGACCTGCTGATCACCGCCGCGGCGATGGCGCGGGCTGACCTGTTCGTGGGCAACGACTCCGGAATGATGCATTTGTCCGCGGCGTCAGGCGCGCCGACGCTAGGCCTGTTCGGTCCGACCGACGACCGGCTGTACGGCCCGTGGGGTGAGCATGCGACGGCGGTGCGGCCGGAAGGCGTGACGTTCGCCTTCGGCAAGATCTCGAAAACCGTCAGCAAGGACGAATGCCAGATGACCGACCTATCGGTGGATCAGGTTGCAACGGCCGCGGGCGCTCTGCGAGCAGTTGTCCGATGAAGGATCTAGCCGGCTGGACGATCGCCTTCGATCTGGACGGCACTCTGGTGGAGACGGCGCCCGATCTGATCGGAACGCTCAATCGCCTGCTGGAGCAACGCGGCCTGCCCGTCGCGGCGACATCGGACGCGAGGGTGCTGGTCGGCCGCGGCGCTATCGCCCTGCTTAAACACGGCTTCCAGCGAGCTGGCGCGATCTGGGATGAGGCGGAGACGCCGACGCTGCTGCAGGCGTTTCTGGACGACTATCTGATCCACATCGCCGACGAGAGCTGCGTCTACCCCGGCGCACGGGCGGTGCTCGACAATCTGATCGCACGCGGCGCGATCCTGTGCGTTGCGACGAACAAGCCCACGCATCTCGCGGTCGCACTGCTGGAAGCGCTGAACCTGGCGGACCGGTTCGCCGCGATCTTCGGACCGGACTCGGTTACGGCGCGCAAGCCCGACGCCGCCCATATCCGCGAGACCGTGCTGTCGGCCGGCGGCGATCCCGGGCGTGCGATCATGGTCGGCGACAGCATCACCGATCTGGACGCCGCCCGGGCGACCGGCGTGCCCTGCGTGCTGGTGACCTTCGGTTATTCCGATCCGCCCGCGGCGGAACTGGGCGGGGATGTCGCGATCGATCATTTCGACACCTTGCCGGAGGCTCTGGTCGGGCTGATGCAGGCGGCAAGGCTGGAAACCGCATCCTGAACCGTTGCGGATAACGAGATGAGGCAACATGTTGGGCGACGCCCTCCTCCCCAAGGCCCGACATGCTTAGACGCTTCTTCGCCATCCCCCTGTGGCAGCGCACCGCCGCCGGCTTCGTATTGGGGATCATCGCCGGCCTGATCCTTCGTGATCAGGCGGAAGTCTGGCTTCAGCCGATCGGCGACGTTTATCTGAACCTGATCCGCATGGTCGTGGCGCCGCTGGTGCTGTTCACCATCGCCAGTTCGATCGCCAAACTGGGCGAAGGCGTGGGCGCGGTGCGGCTTGGGGTCAGGACCATCGTCTGGTTCGCGATCACCTCGCTGCTGGCCGTGCTGGTCGGCATTGCGTTCGGACACCTGATCAATCCGGGTCTGGGGCTTGAGAACCTGCCGCTGGGCACGGTGCGCGAGCGGGACATCCCGACGCCGCTGGAGGTGTTGATCGGGATCGTGCCGACCAATCCGTTCGCGGCTCTGAGCGAAGGCAAGGTGCTGCAGATCATCTTCTTCTCGGCGCTGGTTGGTGTGGCGCTGGTGGCGCTGGGCGACCGGGCGCAGGGCGTGCGACGGCTGGTCGACGAAGGCGCGTCCATAATCTTCCGCATCACCCGCTGGGTGATCCAGCTGACGCCGTTCGGGGTGTTCGGCCTGATCGGCTCGGTGGTCGGGGGCTATGGCTGGGAGGCGCTGCTGCCGCTCGGCAAGTTCATCTTCGCCATCTACGCCGCCTGCCTGTTCCACATTCTGGTGGTCTATTCCGGCCTGCTGAAGCTGCACGGGCTGAAGGTCACCAGCTTCTTCCGTGGCGCGTTCGCGGCGCAGCAGACGGCGTTTGCGACGTCCTCCTCGCTGGGGACCCTGCCGATCACCCTACGCCAGACGGTGGAGCGCCTGGGCGTCCCGCAGGCCTATGCAGCGTTCGCGGTGCCACTGGGCGCCAATGTGAAGATGGACGGTTGCGGGGCCATCTATCCGGCCATCGCCTCCATCTTCATCGCCCAGTATTTCCAGATCGACCTGACGCTGACCCAGTACGTCCTGATCGGACTGACAGCGGTTCTGGGATCGCTGGGAACGGCGGGGGTGCCCGGCACCTCGATCGTGATGCTGACCCTCACCCTCTCGACGGCGGGCCTGCCGCTGGAGGGCATCGGCTACATCGTCGCCATCGACCGGATCATCGACATGATGCGGACAGCCACCAACGTCACCGGCCAGATGCTGGTCCCGGTGCTGGTGGCCAAGGAGGAGAATATCCTCGACGAAGGCATCTATGACGGGCGGGTGGCCTGGCTGCCGGGTGATCCGGATGCGGAGACCATCGAGGGCGTCAAGGCGGCGGGGATCTGATCAGACCGCCGGCGCCCGCCTTTGAAGGGGTTGCAGGCGGCCGTAGGTGAAGCTGCGCCAGAGCCATTCCGCAGGTCCAAAGCGGAAGTATCTCAACCAGACCGCACTGAAGACGCACAGCGCCACGAAGACCCCGAGCGCAAACAGGTTCATGCCCGCCATCGTCATCCATCCGTCATTGCTGATGCGGTTCAGACCCCACGCGTACCAGACGAAGGCGCCGATCGCGTTGGACGCCAGATAGCCAGTCAGCGCCATCCGCCCCATCGGTGCGAGCAGGGTGGTGAGCCAGCGGCCTTTCCGGCTGATGTACAGGCCGAGAATGGACAGGTAGCCGAACGCCATGATCGGCAGGCCGATGTAGGCGGCGGTGACAAAGCCGTAGAAGGCCCCGTCCGCAGGGACGCCAAGCCGGCGAGTGGCGTGCGCCAGACTGAGCAGCAGCCCGATCGGCAGGGCTGTCCAGACCAGACGGCGCAGCAGCGGACGGTGACGTTCGATGTCCTCGAACACGCCTTGCCGACTGCTCCAGAGCCCCAGCATGAACAGGCCGAGGACGCCAAGATTGTACATGACCACGTAGCTGGTCTCGGCGGCGTTGTGGAACAGGTAGTAGCGCAGGTTGGCCGAGACGAAGGCCCAATAGTCTCCGCCCGTGTAGGCCGGGGCCAAGGCGCCATACCCCGCCTCGACCGCATCTGGCGCGAGACCCGCGAGGTTGGGCAAAGGCGCACCGGTCACGGCCTCGATCAGGCCGGCGATCACCGGCGGCGCCAGCACCAGTGCGAGCCCGAGGGTCAACAGCAGGCGCTGACTGGCGTTGCGGAACAACAGCAGGACCATGCCCAGCAGCGCGTACACGATGAGGATGTCGCCCCAGTAGAGGAAGGCGAGATTGAACACGCCGATGATCAGCAGGACGAAAGCCCTGCCCAGATAAAAGCCGGTGAACCCCGTCCCCCTGGCCTGGGCCCGCTGCATCAGTATCCCGAACCCGACGCCGAACAGGAAAGCGAAGGCCGAGCGCGCCTTGCCTTGCAGAAACACCAGATCGAACAGCCCCGTCGCGAGATCGGGCGGTCCGGCCGTCGCCATCACCTGCGGCGCCTTGAAGATCATGACCATGGCCGTGAGGTTCATGACGATGACGCCGAAGAGGGCGATCGCCCGCAAGGTGTCGATCACCACCAGTCGCTCCGCCACCGGAACCATCCGGTCCGTCGCCACATCCGCATTGCTCGACATCAGCATCCCCCCGTCAGCCACCGGCAGGATGCGTCAGCCGCGAGGCGCTGTCGATGCCGTTGCCGCTTGCCACCGCGCGCGGCCCAAGCTATGTCGCCGCCTCCCCGATTGATGGATGCGTAGCTCAGCGGGAGAGCACCTCGTTCACACCGAGGGGGTCACAGGTTCAATCCCTGTCGCATCCACCATTTCCCGAGGCCTGCCCGCGTGACCGCCGCCGCCCCGGTTTCCTCCGTCAGACGCCGAGACCTCGACTGGCTGCGCGTCGGCGCGTTCGGGCTGCTGATCGGGTACCACGTCATGCTGGCCTACGGACCGTACGACTGGCACGTCCACAGCCGCTATACCTTTGAATGGGTGCGCGAGGCGGTGCTGGTCACCAATCCGTGGCGGCTGACGCTGCTGTTCCTCGTATCCGGCGCGGCGCTGCGGTTCATGTCGATGCGGCGGAGCGCGGGACAGGTGCTGCGCCAACGGCTGGAGCGGCTGGGGCCGCCGCTGGTGTTCGGCGTGCTGGTGCTGGTGACGATCCAGTCGTGGATCGAGGCGCTGGACAAGGGCGGCTTCAGCGGGGGCTATCTGGCCTGGCTGGCGCGGGAGTTCAGCCCGTCGGGCATCGCCAACGGGGTGCCGTTCAATCACCTGTGGTTCGTGCTCTATATCGCGGTCTACAGCCTCATCGCTGTCTGGCTGATGAGCCGGCCGAATCTGATCGAGAGCTGGGGCGGATGGCTGGAGCGGAACCTGACGGGCTGGCGGGTGCTGGCCGTGCCGATGGCGTATCTGATCGTCATCAGGGTGCTGCTATTCCCGATTTTTGGCCTGACAAACAACCTGCCGGTCGACTGGTATAATCACGCCTCGTCGCTGGCGGCCTTCCTGTTCGGCTTCCTGATCGTGGGGCGCGAGACGATCTGGAAGGATATCGAGCGGTTCCGCTGGGTCGCGGTCGGGATCGCGGCCGTCGCCCTGCCGCTGATGATGGCGCAGGTCTGGCATCCGGGCGGAGGCGCGTTCCTCGGCGTGCCGCGCAATGCGGTGGTGGCGATCGACCAGTGGGCGGTGATCGTCGCCCTGCTGGGGTTCGGATCGAAGCACCTGCGCGACGCGGAGAGCCCGGTGCTGAGGTATCTGACCGACGCGATCTTCCCGCTGTATCTGGCGCACCAGACGATCCTGGTGATGGCGATCTGGCTGATGCGGGACGTGGTCATGCCCGCGCCGGTCGAGGCGGTGACGCTGGTGGCGATCACGCTTGGGGGCAGTCTGCTGGTCTATGAGATCGTGCGACGGATCCCGCTGATCCGGCCGATCTGGGGACTGAAGCCCCTGCCCCCGCCCGCGCCGGAGACGCCGGGCCGGTACCGTGACCACCATGCGATGCTGCATATAGGCGTGGCGGCGCCCGTCATAGCCATGACCATCGTGGCGGCGGCGGCGCTCGCCTATCCGGGTTTCGACAACGCCACCCAGTATCTGAGCGAACTGGGCGGGCACACGGCCCGATGGCCGATGATCTTCAACGCCGGGGTTTTCATCGCCGGGATTATGGCGGCGATCGCAGGCCTCGGGTTCGGGCTGTCGCTGGCGCATTCGTGCCGTGCGCCGATCGCGGGCGGACTGACGGCGATGACCTTCATCCTGGCGGGCGCGGGGCTGTCACTGTCGACGTTGTGGCCATGGCCGGACCCGCGGCACATGGTGATCAATCTGGGTCTGGGCATCCAGATCGCGCCGTTGCTGCTGCTCTGGGGGCTGGCGGCGCACAGGGACACGCGGCGGCTGCAGGTGTTTCTGGCAGTTGTGTTTGTGGTGATGGCCGTGCTGACTCTCTATACTAAGCACGTCATCTTCCCGGGGACCGTCAACGACTCGAACGTCGGTTGGTGGGAGCGGGTCTATGCGATCGTGTTGGTTGGATGGGTGGGCGTGGCGGCGCATGCCCTGAATCGCCGCCTGAAGGCGGAAGCCACGCCCGACGGGGATTTGGCGGGTACGCCGCCAAGCTGAGCCGCGAATTATCACACGCGCTCACAAGTTCGTGATGACAAAGCCTTCGAAGTTTGTCATGCTGCACCGCAGCAGGCGGCTCCCTCCGCATGCCCCCGAGGACGTGTGGATGAACCGACTGGCGAGTTTCCAGGACTTGCGTGCGAACGCGGTCGAACTGACCGGCGACGAGTGGCTGCCCCTCGAGGCGCCGCTGGCCATGCCGCGTCAGTCGATGAACGACCCGATGGCGGCTGAAACGCCCGTCACCTCGCCGGCCAATATCAGCCGTCGCCGTCGCCTGCTCGCGCTCGGCACTTTCGTCATCACCGCTCTGGCCGCCATCACGCCGGTCGTCATGTACGCCCGCGACGGCTTCCAGCCGCTGGAGATGATCGCGTTCGGCCTGTTCGCCCTGCTGATCACGGCGATCGCCTGCTGGTTTGTGAACTCGGCCGTCGGCCTTTCGCTGCTCCTGCGAAATCGCGATCAGGAAGATCTGGATTTCTCGGCCTGGCCGCCGCAGCCCGTCACGCGCACCGCACTTCTGATGCCGCTGTATCACGAGGACGCGACCGCGGCCCTGAACCGTCTCGCCGCGCTGGACGCCTCGCTCCACAAGCTGGGCGTGTCGGAGCATTTCGACCTGTTCGTGCTGAGCGACTCGCGCAAGGCGCCCGCCGTGGCCGCCGAACAGACCGCCTTCACCCTGCTGCGCCTGCGCGCCCATTCCAGCGCCTTCTACCGCCGGCGTGAGGCGAACACCGAGGCCAAGGCCGGCAACGTCGCCGAATGGACCCGTCGTTTCGGCGGCGCCTATGACTTCATGGTCGTGCTGGACGCCGACTCGACCATGGCCGGCGACACCGTGCTGCGCATGGTCGACGCTATGGAGCGCAATCCGGGCGTGGGCCTGATCCAGACAGCCCCGACCATCGTCAAGGCCCAGACCCTGTTCGCCCGCGTGTCCCAGTTCGGCGTGCGCCTGTACGGCCGCGTCGCCGCCGCCGGTCTGGCGTGGTGGACGGGCTCGGAAGGCAGCTACTGGGGCCACAACGCGATCCTGCGCGTGAAGGCGTTCGCCGACGCCGCGGGCCTGCCCGAACTGTCCGGCATCAAGCCATGGGGCGGACACGTGCTGAGCCACGACGTGGTCGAGGCCGGCCTGCTGCGCCGCGCCGGCTGGGCCGTGCATGTCACCGCTGCGCTGGACGGATCGTGCGAGGAAACCCCGCCGACCATCACCGACTTCATCCGACGTGAGCACCGCTGGTGCCAAGGCAACCTGCAGCACCTGCGCTTCCTGTTCGCCAAGGGCCTTCACCCGATGAGCCGCCTGCAACTGGCCATGGGCTGCATGGCCTACCTGGCCTCGCCGCTGTGGCTAGGTTCGCTGATCGCCGGTCTGGCGATCGAGCTGCAGTACCCGGTCGACTGGACCTCCTTCTTCTATTTCCTGAACCCGAAGTTCTCGCCCTTCATGCTGGCGTCGTTGCTGTCGGGCCTGCTGCTGATGGGCCCGAAGGTCATGGGCGCTGTAGTGGTGCTGAGCCGCCCGCGCGAGCGTCGCGCGTTCGGCGGCGGCCGTCAGGTGGTCAAGGGCATGCTGGCCGAGATCGGCCTGTCGGCCATCCTCGCGCCGATCCTGATGATCGCGAACACCGTGGCCGTGATGCAGTTTGCGCGTGGCCGTGACGCCGGCTGGGCCCCGCAGCAGCGCGAGGCCGACGGTCTGGCGTTTGGAGATGCGGTGCGCGCCATGGGCTGGCAGCTGGTCGCGGGCTTCGGCTTCGTCGGCGCCCTGTGCGTGCGTCCGGATCTGACGGCCTTCTTCCTGCCGATCGTCCTGCCGCTACTGCTGTCGCCGTGGATCGCGGTGTGGACGTCGCGCGTGTCGTCGGGTGCGGCGTTCGAGAGGAAGGGCCTGCTGGTCGTTCCGGCTGAGGACGAAGGCGTGGCGGTTCCGACCGTCCACGCCCCCCGTCCGCAAGTCCTGCACGCCATCGCCGGCGGGCGCTGAACCTCTACCGCTCGGTCATGGTGACCTGATAGGCGCCGGTTTTCGCCGGCTCCGCGGTGGTGGCCGCGACCGTAATCTGAGCGTCCGTCTGGGCGGTGAACGTCACCTTGGCGTTGAGGACGCCCTGCGCCTCGTCATCGTTGTCCAACGAAAGTCCGTCAGAGTTGCGGACCATCAGATAGCTGTCGACGGCGGATGAGGTCATCGTCACCTCATAGGTGCGTCCGGCCGTGGCCATGAAGGCGTACCCATCGACGAACTCACCGCTGGGCAGGGGACGGTCGCTGGCTTCGAGAACGCCGTCGACCGGCTGGCCGGAAACAAGAAGGCTGGGCCGGTTCGCGTTGTCGACCGGAGCGGGGCCGGCCATGGCGGCGTCTCCGCTCACAACCGTGATTTCATACGCGCCGGTTTTGGCGGCCTCGGCGCTGGTGGCGCCGACCTTCACTTCGCCCGAGGCCGAAGCGGTGAAACGAACGCGGCTGTTCAGCGTGCCCTGCGCCTCGTCGTCATTGTCCACCGACAGATCGGCCGGACCGCGTACGATCAGATAGGTGTCGAAGGCGCCGGAGGTCATGGAGACCTGATAGGTCTCGCCCTCCCGAACCTGGAAGGTGAAGTTGTCGATCTTCTCGCCAGACTTCAGAGCGTCATCGCCCTCGGCGAGAGAGCCGGAAAGCGTCTGGTTGAGCTTGAGTTCGGCGACTTGCTGGCGGGCCATTGCGGGCCCGGACAGCATGGAGGCGGCGGCGAGGCAGGACAGGCAGGTGCGAAGCATCATTGGTTTCATTCCCCGTTGAATGCCTGCCCCACAGCACGGATCGAAAGACCCGTCAGCGACTATGCGACCAAGTCGATGAACGGCGCGGCGAAGCGTCGACGTATCGACGAAAGCCGGCTCGGGGAGCCCATTGATCCGGCCTCGTAACCGTTTACGGTGACCACAAAATCAAGAACAACAAGCTTGGGATTGGAAGCATGGCGGACGTCCGGCTGACCGGCGTGACGAAGCGGTTCGGGACGACCGAGGTGCTGAAGGGCGTGGATCTGGAAGTGGCTGACGGCGAGTTCGTGGTCTTCGTCGGCCCATCCGGATGCGGCAAGTCCACCCTGCTGCGCACCATCGCCGGCCTGGAAGAGGCCTCGGGCGGCGAGATCGAGATCGGCGGACGCGCGGTGGGCGACCTTTCGCCTGCAGAGCGGGGGGTCGCGATGGTGTTCCAGTCCTACGCCCTCTACCCGCACATGAGCGTCTACGAGAACATGGCCTTCGGGCTGAAGCTGGCGAAGGCCGACAGGGCCGAGATTGATCGTCGGGTGCGTGCGGCGGCGGAGACCCTGAACATCACCGACTATCTGGACCGCAAGCCCAAGGCCCTGTCCGGCGGACAGCGCCAGAGGGTAGCGATCGGGCGCGCCATCGTGCGCGAGCCACAGGTCTTCCTCTTCGACGAGCCGCTGTCGAACCTCGATGCGGCGCTGCGGGTGCGGATGCGTTACGAGTTCGCGTCGCTGCACGAGCGGCTGAAAACGACCATGATCTACGTCACCCACGATCAGGTCGAGGCGATGACGCTGGCGGACCGGATCGTCGTGTTGAACGGCGGCGTGATCGAACAGGTCGGTGCGCCGATGGAGCTCTATGAACACCCGCGCAACCTGTTCGTGGCCGAGTTCATCGGCAGTCCGAAGATGAACCTGATCCCCGCGAAGATCATCACGGCGACAGCGAAGCACACGACGGTCGAGACCGCGCAGGGCGACCGGATTGAAGTGGCCGTGGATGCGTCGTGCGCAGAAGCCGGGGACGCCGTCACGGTCGGGATCCGACCAGAGCACCTGACGACCGGCGGCAAGGCGGGGACGCTGGCGACCACGGCGACGTTCGTGGAAACCCTCGGCCACGCGACCTACGCCTATGTGGCCTACGGCGACGCGCAGTTGACCGTGCAGTTGCCGGGCGATGTGCGCCCTGCCGCCGGCGGCGCCCTGACGCTGCGGGCGGCGCCGGATCAGGCGCATCTCTTCGACGCGTCGGGCGAGGCCTTCCTTCGCGCCTGAGTGCGACGCGTGTTGCATCGCAACAGCAGAGCCTTCTAGATGTCGGAATGCCCTCCCCGGCCCGGCTTACCGTTGATCTGAACGCCCTCGCGGCCAACTTCCACACGCTGGAAGCGGTCTCGGGCGCCCGTGTGCATCCGGTGGTCAAGGCGGACAGCTATGGGCTGGGCGCGGCGCGATGCGCGGCGCGGCTGATGGCCGAGGGCGCACGGACCTTTTTCGTGGCGCGGACGGACGAAGGCGTGGCCCTGCGTCGCGCCCTGGGCATCGAGCCGGTCATCTATGTGCTGGACGGCTGCGTCGGCCACGCGGCGGCGATCCTGAAGGCGGCAGAGCTGCGGCCGGTGCTGAACCAGCCGGCGCAGCTGCAGGCGTGGCGGGACGCCGGCGGCGGTCTGTGCGGGGTGCAGATCGACACCGGGATGAACCGGCTGGGCTTCCGGGTCGAGGACGCGCCCGACGCGTTCGACGGGCTTGAGCTGGTTCTGAGCCATCTCGCCTGTTCCGACGATCCGGCCGAGCCCATGAACCGGCGTCAGCGCGATGTTTTCGCCGAGGTCGCGGCGCGGTATCCGGGCGCGGTGCGGTCGTTTGCCAACTCGGGCGGTTGTTTTCTGGGTCCGGATTTCGCCTTCGATGCGGTGCGGCCGGGCATCAGCCTGTACGGCGGCGGACCGGAGGGGCGGCCCGACGACCGGGTCCGGGCGGTCGCGACGCTGGCGGCCGAGGTGCTGCAGGTCCGGGACGTGCCGGCGGGCGAAAGCGTCGGTTATTCCCGCGGCTTCGTGGCCGATGCGCCGCGCCGGATCGCGACCTGCGCTACGGGATATGCGGATGGCGTGCTGCGAGCCTACAGCCCCAAAGGTCAGGCCATAATCGGCGGCGAGATCCGGTCCCTGCTGGGCCGGGTCTCGATGGACGTCTGCGCCGTGGATGCGACAGGTGTGGATGTCGCCGTCGGCGACGAGGTCGAGCTGTTCGGCCCTCGTCGCCTGATTGATGATGCGGCGGCGGCGGCCGGGACCATCAGCTATGAGCTGCTGACCTCGATCACGGCTCGCGTGCCGCGCGTCTACGTGGGCTAGAAGCCGCCGGCCGCGACCGCGCCGGCCATGGCGAAGCTGCCGATGATCGAGGCGGTGACCACGCCGATCACCATCCAGATCACGATGGCGGCAAGGATGACCACGATCGTGTAGGCAAGGCTCTTGTCCTCGGGCGTCTTCATCAGACCCGGCAGGCCGCGGTACAGCAGGTACAAGCTGTAAAGACCGACGATGCCGAGGATCGCCAGCAGCGGAATGATGTTGAAGACGCCCGCCAGCCAGGACGCCGTCGACGAATAGACGGCCACCTTCATGGCGTTCAGGCGATTGGAGACGCCGCCGAAGCTGGGGGCCAGGGCGTCGATGAGGAAGCCGAGAACGAAGACGCCGATCAACGACATGACGTAGGCGGCCAGGGCGCCGGCGACGGCGCCCACGGGCGACATCGCGCGGAACAGGCCGGTGGCGAAGACAGTCTGTCCGATCAGGCTGGCGAGCGGCCCGATCGCGGCGAGAATGGCTGCATAGCCGGTGAACAGGCCCTTCACCGTCGCGGGTTCGCGCTCGATGACGGCCCACTCAGCGGTGGGGCGGAACAGGATGCCCTGCACGCGCGCGACCAGTGAAGGCGCGAGGACGGGGGCGGATTCGGTGTCGGTCATGTCGGTCTCCGGTGTCGATTCACGTTATGGGCGCCGCCGCTCAAGCCTGACAATGGCGGGGCGGGATCGAGGCGACAAAAGCGGTCGTAGGGACGACGAGGGCCTCTCCCCTCACCGGCCGGACCGGTGTAGGCGGGACGAATGGCTCGAGACGGTGCGATCTATGTTTGTCAGTCCTGCGGGGCGGTGCACGGAAAATGGTCCGGGCAATGCGGCGCGTGCGGCCAATGGAACTCGATCGTCGAGGAGAGCCGCAGCGCCCCGCCCGGCGCGCTGAAGCCCGCGACGACCAGCCGGTCGCGCGGCGTCCAGTTCGAGACGCTGCAGTCCGACACGCCCGAACCGCCACGCATCATGACCGGGGTCGCAGAGTTCGACCGGGTATGCGGCGGCGGCGTGGTGCCGGGCTCGGCGATCCTGCTGAGCGGCGATCCCGGCGTGGGCAAGTCGACCCTGCTGCTGGACGTCGCCGGACGAGCGGCGCTGGCGGGACGACGGGTGGCCTATATCTCCGGCGAGGAAGCGGTCGAACAGATCCGCTCGCGGGCACGGCGGATGGGGCTGGAAAAGGCCCCGGTCGAGCTGGCCTCGGCGACGGCGCTGCGGGAAATCCTCGGCACGCTGAAGCGCGAGAAGTTCGACATTGTCATCGTCGACTCCATCCAGACGCTCTGGTCCGACGCGCACGAGGCTGGTCCAGGCTCGGTGACGCAGGTCCGGGCCTGCGCCAGCGAGATGGTGCGTCTGGCCAAGGCGGGAGGGCCGGCTGTAGTTCTGGTCGGCCACGTCACCAAGGATGGTCAGGTGGCCGGGCCGCGGGTGGTCGAACACATGGTCGACGCCGTGCTGAGTTTCGAGGGCGAGCGGGGCTATCCCTTCCGCATCCTGCGCGCGGGCAAGAACCGCTTCGGCGCGACCGACGAGATCGGCGTGTTCGAGATGGGCGACGCGGGCCTTCGCGAAGTGGCCAACCCGTCCGCCCTGTTCCTCGGCGAGGGCAAGGAGCGTGCGCCCGGCGCGGCGGTCTTCGCCGGCATCGAGGGCTCGCGGCCGGTGCTGGTCGAGATGCAGGCCCTGGTGTCGAAGTCGGCCTACGGCACCCCGCGCCGCGCGGTCGTGGGTTGGGACACCGGCCGTCTGGCCATGGTGCTGGCCGTGCTGGAGGCGCGGTGCGGCCTCGGCTTCGGGGATCAGGACGTCTATTTGAACGTCGCGGGCGGACTACGCATCAATGAACCGGCGGCCGATCTGGCGGCGGCGGCGGCGCTGATCAGCTCGGCGACCGACATGCCTCTTCCGCAGGGTTGCGTGGTGTTCGGCGAGATCGGCCTGTCAGGAGAGGTGCGGGCCGTCGGCCGGGCCGAGGCGCGGCTGAGAGAGGCGCAGAAGCTGGGTTTCGATCAGGCGCTGACGCCTCCGCTGACGGTCAAGGACGGCGGGGTGAAGACGACCACAGTGACGCGGCTGTCGGAAGCCGTCGAACGAATCTCGCAGAACCGGTATTGATGTCGGGTCCCTCTGGTTCCGAGCACGCATGACCGGCTTCGACATCCTTGTACTGGTCGTCATGCTGGGCTCCGCGGCGGCAGGCTGGGTGCGCGGGGCGGTGCGTGAGATCGTCTCGCTGTTCAGTTTCGCGCTGGCGGCCTTCATCGCCCTGATCGCGATGCCGGTGACGGCGCCGATCGGCCGGGGGCTGATCAATCCGGACTGGATGGGAGTGCTGGCGGCGGTGATCGTCAGCTTCTTCCTGCTGCATTTCGGGCTGCGCATGGCGGGCTCGGCCCTGTCGAAGGGCGCGCGAGACCACAAGACTCTGGGCGCCGTCGACCGGATCGGCGGTGTGGTGATCGGGCTCGCGCGAGGCTTCGTGCTGCTGGGCGCGCTGCATCTGGTCGTCATGGCGGCCATGCCGGGCGACAGCACGCCGCGCTGGCTGGCCGAGGCCAAGGCGCGACCGCTGACGGCCGCCGCCGCGCGGCTGATCCAGATCGTGCTGCCGACGCTGGGTCGGGGCGCAGACGCCGTCACCCCCGTCGTCGAATCCTCCGTAAGCAGAGGCTTTAACGACGACGAAGCCTTGCCCCCGTCGCAATCGGCGACTACGTCCCGGCCCGCCGCCCCCGAATAACCTGGTCATCGGAGCCCCACGATGTCCCACCTGATCGCCGACCCCGTCGTTCACCGCGAACACTGGCGCGACGCCGATGATGACCACCCGCGCCTCGAGTGCGGCGTCTGCGGCGTCTGGGGGGCGGATCAGGACGACGCCTCCTCCATCGTGGCGCTGGGCCTGCACGCCCTGCAGCATCGCGGTCAGGAAGCCTGCGGCATCGCCAGCGTTCGCGAACAGCGCTTCCACACCGAACGGCACATGGGTCTGGTGGGCGAGGCCTTCGGCGGCTCCAATCTGGCGGAGCGCCTGCCGGGTTCGGCGGCAGTGGGGCACACACGCTATTCGACGGCCGGCGGCAGCTTCCTGCGCAACATCCAGCCGATGTTCGCCGATCTGGATCAGGGCGGCATCGCCATCGCCCACAACGGCAACCTCACCAACTTCCACTATCTGCACCGCCAGCTGGTCGGCGAAGGCGCGATCTTCCAGTCGACGTCGGACTCGGAGGTCATCCTCCACCTGATCGCCCGCAGCCGTAAGGCCAAGATCGTCGACCGCTTCATCGATGCGATCGGCCGGATCGAGGGCGGCTATGCGCTGGTCTGTCTGACGCGGACCAAGATGATCGGCGCGCGCGACCCGCTGGGCATCCGCCCGCTGGTGCTGGGTCAACTGGGCGACAGCTGGGTGCTGGCGTCCGAGACCTGTGCTCTGGACACCATCGGCGCGACCTTCGTGCGCGACGTCGAGCACGGCGAGATCGTGGTGATCGACCACGAGGGCCTGCGCTCGCTGAAGCCCTTCCCTACCCGCGCGGCGCGGCCGTGCCTGTTCGAGTACGTCTACTTCTCGCGCCCCGACAGCATCGTGAACGGCAAATCCGTCTATGACGTGCGCAAGCGGATGGGCGCGGGACTGGCGCGCGAGCACGCGGTCGAGGCCGATGTTGTCGTGCCGGTTCCGGACTCCGGCGTGCCCGCCGCGCTGGGCTACGCACACGAAAGCGGGATCCCTTACGAGATGGGGATCATTCGCAGCCACTATCTGGGCCGCACCTTCATCCAGCCCAGCCAGGGCGCCCGGCAGAAAGGCGTGCGCATGAAGCACAGCCCGAACCGCGCGGTGCTGGAGGGCAAGCGGGTCGTGTTGATCGACGACTCCATCGTGCGCGGCACGACCTCGATCAAGCTGGTGCGCGCGGTGCGTGCGGCCGGCGCGAAAGAGGTGCACCTGCGCTCGGCCTCGCCGCCGATCCTGTATCCGGACTTCTACGGCATCGACATGCCGGAGCGGGACCAGCTGATCGCCGCCAACAAGACGCTGGAAGAGATGCGGGCGCATCTGGAAGTCGACAGCTTGGGCTTCCTGTCGGTCGACGGTCTGTATCAGGCGATGGAGGCCGGTCCGCGCGACGCGGCGCATCCGCAGTTCACCGACCACTATTTCACCGGCGACTACCCTACCCGCCTGCTGGATCGCGAGATCGAGGAGAGCGGCCGGGACGACGCGGTTCGGCAACTTTCCCTGCTGGTCAGCGCTTAAGCCGTTATGGCGCAGGTTCAGCTCGCCTACTTCACGATCGACACCCTCGACATCGCGAAAGCGAAGGCGTTTTACGGCGCGCTGTTCGGATGGACGTTCGATGAGGCGGCCTCGGGACCGACCTATGCGCATGTCGCCGACAGCGATCCGGCATTCGGATTCACCAAGGTCGAGCGAGCCAGGGATTCCACCCACCTGTATTTCAAGGTCGACGACGTCGCCGCCGCCTGCGCGCGAGTGACCGAGCTGGGCGGCAAGGCGGCGGTGCCTTCCGAGAGCGCCTCGGGCCTGTCGGCCGTGGTCTGTGACGATCAGGGCGTCAGCTTCAGCGTCTGGCAGCCGGCTGCGGGTTTCTGACGCTTTCGGTACAGACCGGGCCGCGCTATCAGGCGGCCATGACTGATCAACCCCTCAAAGACCGCATCGCCCTCGTCGTCGGCGCCTCGCGCGGCATTGGCTATGAGAGCGCGCTCGCGCTGGCGAAGGCCGGCGCCCACGTGATCGCCACGGCCCGAACGCAGGGCGGGCTGGAGGAGCTGGACGACGCCATCTTCGCCGCGACCGGTCGACATGCGTCCCTGATCCCGTTCGATCTGGTGGACGGCGGCGCGATCGATCGGATGGGCGGGGCGCTGTATGAGCGCTTTGGTCGGCTGGACATCTGGGTGCAGACGGCGGCGACGCTGGGCGCCTCGGGCCTCACGCCGGTCAGCCATGCGGACCCGCGCGTCTGGGCCAAGGTCGAGAAAACGAACCTGACGGCTGTGTATCGCCTGATCCGGTCGCTTGAGCCGCTGCTGAAGGCTTCAGACGCGGGCCGTGTCGTGCATCTGACCACCAGTCTGGCCAGTACGCCCCGTGCGTTCTGGGGCGCCTATGCGGCGACCAAGGCGGGCGCCGAGGCTTTGATGAAGGTGTGGGCTGACGAGATCGAGAGCACGCCGGTCCGCGTGTCCATCGTCGATCCGGGCCGGATGCGCACGGCAATGCGGGCCCAGGCATATCCGGGCGAGGATCCGATGGATCTCCCGCATCCGTCAGAGATCGGCCCCCTGGTGCTCGAGCTGGCGCGCGGAGACCTGACGCCGCCGCTGACGGTCAGTTTTCCGGACTGGCGCGGTGCGCCGTCCGCCGCTGCACTGGTCTAGGATGTAGCGGGCCCCTCGCCGCCCAGCGGCATCGGCTCGTTCGCCGTGCCGCGTGTGACGTTGGCGAGATAGTCCTGCGCGGTGCGGGCGTCCGCCTGGGCGCGGCGCTCAGTGCGGCACATGTTTCGACGAGTCACCGACCCCGTGGGCGCGCGGTTCTCGCAAACCAGCCTGTCATTGCCCTGGCGACGGGAGTTGCGCGGCTGGGCGGCAGTTGTCGGCGCCGGAGCCGGCTCGGCCGCCTGCGGGCTGGCGGTCTGCAGCGCCAGGGCCGCCATCACAGTCATCAGCATCGCTCACCCTCCACGTGAAAGAACACTGTGACGCGGATGTCAGGCCCCTGCAACCGACGGTGAGAGGTGCGACATTCCGTCCGCGTATGGCGCGGCTACTTCTTCGGCGCGTGCTTCTGGCCCGTCCGGATGCGGCCGGAGCGCGAGACCTGACGAGCGCCGCCGCGGGCTCCCTTCTGAACCGCGATGGACGAGCCGGCCTTTTTGGACGCACTGGCCTTCACGCCGGAGACGACCTTCGGCTGGTGCTTGCGGGTCTTTTTCTGTTCCAGCGCCTTGCCGGGCAGGTTGGACAGCATCTCGGCCTTTTCGGCCTTCTTGATCACGCGGCGCGGCGCGGTCTTGGCGTCGCCCTTGTAGCGTTCCGGCCCCGACTTGGCGCCGCCCTCGGCATAGGGGTTCGCCGCGCCCGACTTGACGATCAGACGGATGGGCGTGCCGTTCAGGTCGAAGCTCTCGCGGATCGAGTTGACCAGATAGCGTTTGTAGTGATCCGGCATCGCCTCGGCGCGGTTCGCCATCAGCACGAAGGTCGGCGGACGGGCCTTGGTCTGGGCGATGTATTTGGGCTTGATGCGCTTACCGTCGACGGCGGGCGGCGGGTGGCGCTGGGTGGCCATGGCCAGCCAGGTGTTCAGATCCTTGGTCTTCACCTTCACCGACCAGGTCTCATACGCCTGGATCACGGCGGGCATCAGCCGCTCGACGCCACGCCCCGAGTGGGCCGACAGGACGACGAAGGGCGTGCCTTTGAGCTGGGGCAGCTTGTCCTCGGCGAGCATCTTCAGCTTGGCCATCCGCGACTGGGGCTCCTCCTCGAGGTCCCACTTGGACGCGACATAGATCAGCGCCCTGCCCTCACGCTCGACCAGATCGGCCAGCTGGAGGTCCTGGATGTCAAAGGCGTGGTCCTTGTCCATCATCAGGATCACCACCTCGGCGAAGGTGATGGCGCGGATGGTGTCGGCGACGGACAGCTTCTCAAGCTTCTCCTGCACGCGGGCCTTGCGGCGCATGCCGGCGGTGTCGACGAAGCGGATGGGACGGCCTTCCCATTCCCAGTCGACCGAGATGGAGTCGCGGGTGATGCCGGCTTCGGGGCCCACCAACAGACGGTCTTCGCCCAGCAGGCGGTTCACCAGCGTGGATTTGCCGGCGTTCGGGCGGCCGATGACGGCGATGCGGATCGGCTTGTCGGCTTCCTCGACCTCTTCGATGAAGATGTCGGCCGAGGCGGCGACGATGGCGGCGTACAGATCGGCCATGCCTTCGCCGTGCTCGGCGGAGATGGCGACCGGCTCTCCGAAGCCCAGCGCATAGGCCTCGCCGATGCCGCCGCCGCTTTCACGGCTCTCGGACTTGTTGGCCAGCAGGATGACGGGCTTGTGCTGGTGGCGCAGGCGGTCGGCGAAGATGCGATCGAGCGCCGTGACGCCCTCGCGGGCGTCCATCATGAACATGATCAGATCGGCGTCGTCGATCGCGGCCTCGGTCTGCTCGCGCATCCGGGCCTCGAGGCTTTCGTCGGTGACGTCCTCATAGCCGGCGGTGTCGATCAGCGTCAGGTCCATGTCGCCGATGTTCCCGTCCGCATAGCGGCGGTCGCGGGTCACGCCCGGGCGATCGTCGACCAGCGCAAGGCGCTTGCCGACGAGGCGATTGAACAGGGTCGACTTGCCCACATTGGGGCGGCCGACGATGGCGACCTTCAGAGCCATGTCGGCCTTCTAACGCAGTTCGCGAGTTTCCGTCAGCGGATGCTGATCAGTTGACCCTTGTCGGTCAGCACATAAAGCGCGCCGTTATAGGCGGCTGGGGCGACGTAGGTCGCGGCGCCCAGCTTCAGCGTCGCGGTTTCCTGACCGGTCTTGGGATCGTAGGCGATCAGATCGCCGTCCGAGTTGGCCAGCACCAGACGGTTGGACGCCAGCAGCGGACCCGCCCAGATCGGGCGCACGGTGCGGTCCCAGTAGCCGAGGAAGCCCCCTTCCTGACGCACGCGGCCCTCGTTGAGGTCACGGCTCCAGTACACTTGGCCCGAATCGCGGTTGACCACGGTCAGCTCGCCCGCCTTGGACACGACATAGACCACGTCGCCCACCGGCAGCGGGGCGTTGACGCCAGCGATCGGCAGCTGCCAGCGCGGCTCGCCCGAACGGGCGTCAATGGCCGACATGACGCCGGAGTGGCCGACGGCGTAGACGGTGCCGCGGCTGATCACCGGACGACCGGCGATGTCGCGCAGTTCGGACAGGGCGTTGGTGCGGCTGGTGCGCGACAGGGTCTGGGTCCAGAGCTGCTGGCCCGTCTGGGCGCGCAGAGCGATGACTTCACCCGACGAGAACGGGGCGATGACGGTGTCGCCGGTCACGGCCGGGCTGGACGCGCGCATGATGCGGGCCGGCTCGGGGATGCCGCGATAGGACCAGACCTGCTGGCCGGTGTTCACATCGAAGGCCTGAATCTGGTTCTCGACGTCGACGACGTAGACCCGGCCGCCAGCCACGGTCGGGGCACCGTGGATCGGCACGTCGGACGGGGTCGACCACAGGACGGCGCCTGTGTTCTGGTCCAGCGCCGTGACGCTGCGATAGCCCGAGGCCACGAAAACCTTGCCGCCGCCGACCGCGAGACCGCCGCCGAAGCCGCCGCCGCGCGATCCGCCGCCGCCCATGCTGATGCCGAGGAAGCTGGAGCCCTTCTCGGTCTCGGCCTTCTTGACGTCAGCGCGCCACGCCTCGGCACCGGTGTTGGCGTCCACGGCGGTGATGCGGGCCTCGCCGTCCATGACGAAGACGCGCCCGTTATCAGCGACGACCGGAGCCATGACCTGACGGTTGCTGGCCGAGCCGGCGCCGATGTCATGGCGCCAGGCGATCGTGAAGTTCGGCGCGGCGATGACGTGCTCGGGCGAGTTTTCGATATTGCCGCCCGGCTGGGTCCATGAGGTCGCAGCCACGGGACCCGGCAGGAAGAAGTCGCGGCCCGAGAGCGCCGCCGAGGGGGCGAGCTGCTGTTCGAACTCGAGCACCGAGATGCGCTGGCCTTCGCTGGCCGTGGCCTGAGGCTCTTCGCGACCGCCGAGGCCGAACGGGATGGCCCGGCGAACGGTGCTGCACGAGGCGACCGTGACGGCCATGCCGCACAGAAGGGCGATCTTGAATGCGCGGGTCATGGCGGGCGTCCTGAAAGCGATCGTCACTGGGCGGCCGCCGGGGCCTGGGCGGGTGCGGCTGAAGCGGCCGGACCGGTCGGAGCCGGACCAGCGGCCTGACGCTCGCGAAGCTGCTCGGCAGCGGCGCGGGCCTGCTGCTCGGCGGCGTTCTGGGCGTCGTCGATAGCCTTGAGGTTACCGGCGGTGCCCGCCTCGATCGACTCGAGGGCGGCGGCGGCGCGCTGGCCGACGATCTGGGGCGTGTCGAGACCGTTCTTGAGCACGACCAGGGTCGAGCGGGCCTCGTCGATGCGGCCATGCTGGAGCTGGGCCATGGCGAGGGCTTCCTGCGCCCAGGCGCGAACTGGACGATGTTCCTTGGTCAGCGGCTCGAGACGCGTGCGGATATCGTCGTAGGACGCGGTGTCCATCAGCAGCCAGACGGCCTTCAGCTGGGCGTAGTCGGCCAGCAGCGGATCGCGGGCGGTCTTGGCGGCCTCGTCGAACAGGGCCACGGCTTCCGGAATGCGGTTGTCGGCGGCGGCGATGCCGGCGCGATGGTTAAGGGCCAGCGCCTTGTAGGCCGGGTTCCCTTCCTTCACCGCCTGGGCGAAGGCGGCGTCGGCGCCGACGGAGTTGTTGGCCTGAAGCGATTCGAGGCCGCGCTGATACGCGATCGAGGCCTTGTCGGCCTTCGAGGTCTGCCAGCTCTGGTACCCCCACCAGCCCAGAGCCGCGACCAGCGCGATGAGCAGGACGCCGCCCACGACGGGCAGCCAGGTGCGGGCCAGCCGCTTGTATCGGTCGGAGCGAAGCTCCTCCTCGACCTGATCGAAGACATCAACCACGGAAATGTCGCCCCAAAGCGCTGAAATTCAAACCGGCGCGGACCCTAGAGGGAAGGCCGGCCCCCCGCAACGCGACAGTCAGGTCGTCGCGGGCTTTTTCGAGAAGTAGGTCTCGACTTCGGCAGGAAAACGGCGGGCCCGGACGTCTTCGGCATAGCCAGCGGCCGCCCGGCCGATCTCGCCGCGCAAATCGGCGTAGCGGCGCACGAACTTCGGCGTCCAGTCGAACATGCCCAGCATGTCGTTGACGACAAGGATCTGGCCGTCACAGGCCGACGACGCGCCGATGCCGATCGTGGGCTTGTCGATGGCTGCGGTGATGTCGCGCGCCAGTTGCTCGGCCACGCCCTCGACCACCACCGCGAAGGCGCCGGCATCGGCGGTGGCCTCGGCCTCGGCCAGCACGCGCAGCCGTTCCTCGTCGGTCTTGCCCTTGGCCTTGAATGCGCCGTCCGTCAGCACCGCCTGCGGCCGCAGGCCGACGTGGCCAATCACGGGGATGCCGCGCTGGACCAGATAGGCGATGGTTTCGGCGACCGTCGGACCGCTTTCCAGCTTAACGCCCTGTGCGCCCGTCTCCTTCATCACGCGGGCGCAGTTCTCGTAGGCCTGCTCCTTGCCGCCCTCGTAGCTGCCGAACGGCATGTCGATGACGACCATGGCCCGCTTCGAGCCCCGCATGACGGCCTGACCGTGCAGGATCATCATCTCGAGCGTGACGCCCACGGTGTTGGGCAGGCCGTGCACCACCATGCCGACGCTGTCGCCGACCAGCAGGACGTCGCAGTGGGCGTCCAGGATCTCGGCGGTGGGCGCGTCATAGGCGGTCAGGCAGACCAGCGGCTCGCCGCCCTTTCGGGCCCGGATGTCCGGCGCGGCGAGGCGGCGGAAGGTTTCCTGTTTCTGGCTGGACATGGCGGCCTCCGGGGTTCGCAGACTAGATAAGGCCACGAACCCCGAACGTCACGCTTCAGGAGGCTAGATGTTCTGCGACAGTCGCATTACGCCCGCAGCCGCCGCCGCGATCAGCAGGCCTGCGGCGATCCAGAACAGCTGCATTCCGCCCATCGACGACAGATCGATGTTGGACAGGCCGGCCTGATCGAGACCCGACTGGAACAGGTTCTGGGTGCTGAGCGAGGCGCTCTGAAGCCCGTGCCCGATTGCCTGACCGGCCACGACACCTTCCGTTTCCGCGCCGCCGATATTGACGTTGACGCTCATCGTCTCGCGCACGGCCACGACGCCGCCGACAAGTCCGGCCAGCGACAAGGCCAGAACACGAGCGCGCCCGCCCTTCTGAAGCCGTCCCTCGACACCGGCCGTGAACGCGGCCGCATCCGCCATCGCCGGCGTTCGCGCGAACAGGCGCTCGATCTCGGGATCAAACTCATCAACCGACATGTTGAGCCCTCCCCAAGGGTTGCGCGGGTTCGGGTTGTAGCCGCGCGCGGAGTTTATCCAGACCACGTTTGACATGAGACTTCACCGTGCCGAGTGGCAGATTCAGGGCAGCCGCGATTTCCGGGTGCGCCATCCCTGCGCCATGGCACAGGGAGACGCACAGGCGTTCCGGTTCGCTGAGGGACTTCAACGCCTCGTCCAGATCGACGCGGCCTGCGTGATCCGCGACCGGAGCCGCGTCTTCGACTTCACTTTCAGCCACATAACGCGCCTCCTTCTGGTTGCGCTTTATGTAGAGCCGGGCGGCGATGCGCTTGACCCAGGCGGCGAAGGTGCCTTCGCCCCTGAACTCGGAGCACCGCTGGAAAGCCTGGATGAAGGCGTCCTGCGCAATGTCGTCGGCCAGCGAGGGCTGCGCGCCCATACGGCGCAGAAGCGCGCGGACCGCAGAGCCGTGACGGCGCACAAGTTCCCCGAACTCGCGCCGTCCGCCCGCCGCCGCGAGGGCGGCGAGCTCGACGTCGTGCCGGTCGACCAGAGATTTGGTCATGATCGGTTCCCCTGTCCGGCCGATCTCAACCTTTGTTCTTGTTGAAGAAGCTCAGGATGATGAAGGCCAGACCGATCATGCCCGGAATGGCGGCCCAAGCGCCGAAGCCGAAGATGTCGTCGTCGTAGTTGTAGCCCAGGATGGCGAACGTCAGGCCGATGCCCAGCGCGAGAGCCAGCATGATGACGCCGACCCGCAGATCCTTGGCCGCCGTGGCGACGGGCTTGATGTTGTCGCGGGTCAGGGCCTCGATCACCTCGGGCGGCAGTTGCTGCCCCTTTTCGATCGATGCGCGCAGGCTGGCCTGCATTTCCTTGCGTTCCCGGCTCCGCAGCCACGTCGGAACGATCACGATCGCCGCGATCATCGCGAACAGCGATATCGGCACCATAATTCCGTCCATCTCAAACCCCTGTTGAAACCTTCGCCCCAGCTTCATGCCGCGGGCTTCTGATCACAAGAGGCGGCGACCGGGGCGTACGGATGCGACTACGGACGTGAAACTTTCGTAAGGCGCAAACGGGGCTCGCAGACGCGATTCGACATCCGGCCGTTTCGGGAGGAAGCTTCACTGTGTCGTCTCGCGTACCCAGCCTGTTGTCACTCCAACCCTGAGGTCGCCATGTTGCCTGAACTGTCTCCGCTCGGCTGGTTCCACACCTTGGGCAGCCTGCCCGCCGTTCCAATCGGTCTGGCCCTGATGATCCGGCACGGCCGCATCGATCCGGCCAGTCTCTGGGGCAAGATCTATCTGCTGTTCATGTTCATCGGCGCAATCAGCGGCGTGCTGGTGATCCGTGACGCGCCGGGCGTGGCGATCTCCATCCTGTCGCTGGGGTCGCTGGTCGTCGGATCGCTGGTCCGTTTCGCGACGCCGCTGGGTCGGCATCGCGGCTGGATCGAGACCGTGGCCATGAGCACATCGCTGTTCACACTGCTGTTGCCCAGCGTGACCGAGACCCTGACCCGCCTGCCGGCCGGAAATCCGGTCGCTGACAGTCCGCAGGCGCCGCTGGTGGTGGCGTTCCAGCTGACGCTGCTGGTCGCCCTTATCGTGGTCATCACCCTGCAACTGCGCAGCCGCCGCCGCGTTGGCCTGACTGCGGCCGCCTGACGGTCTCGCCCGCAAGGAGCTCACATGGTCCAGATCACCTACCGCATCGTCGAGCATGACGGAGGCTGGGCCTACCAGCTGTGTGGCACCTATTCGGAGACCTATCCGACCCACGACACCGCCCGCGCCGCCGCAGTGGCCGCCGCCAAGGAGCAGAAGGTCCCGGACGAGGACGCCTATATCGAGTTCGAGGACTCGTCCGGAAACTGGCGCACCGAGCGGGCCGACGGGAACGATCGGCCGGATGCGGTGGTCGAAGGCTGATCTGTCGCAACCGGTTGTGATCCCCCAAGGGTAGGCGCGGGCCGACGCTGCGGTTAGTCCTGCGGCATCTTCGAGTTGGAACCGGTTACATGCGCCACAAGCCCCTGCCCTCGCACAACCGCCGTCTGTTTCTGGCAGGAGGCGCGGCGACCGCCGGGTTGATGATGGCGCCCCGGATGGCGGCGGCGCAGGCCCAGGCGCATCTGGACCGGGTCAATGCCCTGATCGCGCAGATGACGATCGAGGAGAAGGCCGGCCAGCTGAACCTCGAGAACGATCCGTTCCGCTGGCGGCCCGAGGGCGTGAACCCCGGCGACGCACTGGACGACAACCAGTCGCGCATCGCCGGCCAGATTCGTGCGGGTCAGGTCGGCGCCCTGTTCAACGGCGTGGGCGCGGCGACGACGCGACTGGTCCAGGACATGGCGATCAAGGAAAGCCGGCTGAAGATCCCGCTGCTGTTCGCCGCCGACATCGTCCACGGCCTCAAGACCACCTTCCCCGTTCCGCTGGGCGAAACCGCGAGCTGGGATCTGGATCTGGCCCAACGCACCGCACGCGCGGCGGCGGTCGAGGGCGGCGCAGCAGGCGTGCACCAGACCTACGCCCCCATGGTGGACGTGGCCCGCGACCAGCGGTGGGGCCGTGTCGTTGAGGGCGCGGGCGAGGACGTGCTGCTGGGCAATCTGTTCGCCGTGGCGCGGACGAAAGGCTTCCAGGGCGACGACCTGACCGAGTGGTCGTCCCTGCTGGCCTGTCCCAAGCACTTCGCCGCCTATGGTGCGGCCGAAGCCGGCATGGACTACAACTCTACCGACATGAGCGAGCTGGAGCTGCGCTCGGTCTATCTGCCGCCGTTCAAGGCCGCGTTCGACGCCGGCGCCCTGTCGGTGATGAGCGCCTTCAACGACCTGAACGGCGTGCCCACCAGCGGCAACAAATGGCTGCTGACCGACATCCTGCGTGGCGAGTGGGGCTTCGCCGGCTTCGTGGTGTCCGACTACACTTCGGAACAGGAGCTGATCGCCCACGGCTATGCGGCCGACGGACGCGACGCGGCGCGGCTGGCGTTGATGGGCGGCGTCGACATGTCGATGAAGAGCGGCCTGTACCTGAAGCATATCCCGGAGCTGGTTCAGTCGGGCGACGTGCCGGTGGCGCGGGTCGACGAGGCGGTGCGGCGGGTGTTGTTGACCAAGGCGGCGCTCGGCCTGTTCGACAACCCCTATCGCGGCTCGGACGTGCGCACCGAGCGCCGCGTGACCGGCAGCCGCGAGCATCTGGCGCTGGCCCGCGAGGCCGGGCGCAAGTCGATCGTGATGCTCAAGAACGACGGCGACTTGCTGCCGCTGTCGAAGACCGGCAAGCGCTACGCCCTGATCGGACCTTTCGGCGCGGACACGGCCGACACCTTCGGCCCGTGGTCGATCTTCAAGGACACCAAGCTGGCGGTGTCGGTGGAACAGGGCCTGCGCGCCCAGCTGGGTGAAGGCTCGACCCTGGCCGTGGTCAAGGGCAGCGAGGTGGAGGCCAGCATCGAGGGCGGCGTCGAGGCCGCGCGCGAGGCCGCGTCCCTTGCCGACGTCGTCATCCTCGCCATCGGCGAGTCGCAGGAGATGTCGGCTGAGTCCAAGTCGCGTACCGAAATCACCATCCCCGACGCCCAGCTGAAGCTGGCGCAGGCTGTGGCGGCAGTCGGCAAGCCGGTGGTCGTCCTGCTGCGCAACGGGCGCGGCATGGAGCTGTCCGGCCCCGTCGCCGAGGCTGAAGCCATTCTGGTGACGTGGTTCCTGGGATCGGAAACCGGCAACTCGGTCGCCGACATCCTGTTCGGCGATCATGCCCCGACCGGCCGCCTGCCGGTCAGCTTCCCCTACAAGTCGGGCCAGTCGCCGTTCTATTACGCGCACAAGGCCACCGGCCGGCCGTCGCGGCCCGAGGATCGTGAGTTCACCGCCAAGTTCCGCGGCGTGCCGCATCTTGCGCTTTATCCCTTCGGCCACGGCCTGACCTATGGCGCGGTCCAGTATTCGCCGGTGCGGGTCTCCTCCCCCACCATGGCCTGGGACGGGCAACTGACGGTGTCGGTGACCCTGACCAACGCCGGGGAGCGGGCGGCGTCGGAGCTGGTCCAGCTCTACATCCGCGACCGCGCCGCCTCGATCACCCAGCCGGTGCGCCTGCTGAAGGCTTTCCGCCGGGTGGAGGTGCCTGCGGGCGGCTCCGTCGAGGTCGACATGCCCCTGACCTTCGCCGACGTGCGGTTCATGGGCGGCGACTATCAGATGCGCGCCGAGCCCGGCCTGTTCGACGTCTGGCTGGCGCCGAGCGCGCAGGCCGGCGAACCGGCCCAGTTCACCCTGACGCGTTAGGTCAGAACGGCCGCGTAGGCGTCCGGCTTGAACCCGACCAGCGTCCGGTCGCCGAGGTCCAGCACCGGCCGTTTGATCATCGACGGCTGCGCCAGCATCAGGCCGATGGCCTTGTCCGCGTCGAGGTTCGCCTTGTCCGCATCCGGCAGGGCGCGGAACGTCGTGCCTGCGCGGTTCAGCACCGTCTCCCAGCCATGTGCGTCCACCCACGCCTGCAGATGGTCACGATCGATTCCCAGCTTCTTGTAGTCATGGAAAGCGAAGGCGACGCCGTGCTGGTCCAGCCAGACGCGGGCCTTCTTGACCGTGTCGCAGTTGGGAATGCCGTAGAGCGTAGTCATTCGATGAGTCCTGTAGGGTCGACGCCCTGGCGAAGGGCATGATCAACCCGGAAGCCCTCTGAGCAGCACCCGCGATACAGCGCGTTCGCCCATATGGCCACGAGGATCATCACGGGCCGGTGCGCACATGGTCCTGATCAACGATCACGATCGGCAGCCGTCCATAGGCGACATCAGTCCAGCTAATCGATCAGGCTCTCCTTGCCCGCGAATAGTCCCGACAATAGCAGTGGCTCCACAAATCAGACGTCACGCCTCCAAGCGGTAGCCGACGCCGGCCTCGGTAAGAAGAAGCGCCGGGCTCGAAGGATCCGCCTCAAGCTTCTGCCTCAGCTGCCCAATCACGACACGCAGGTACTGGGTGTCATGCGCATGCGCCGCGCCCCAGACGGCCGTCAGCAGATCGCCGTGCCCGATTACCTTGCCCCGGTGGCGAGCGAGATGAGCGAGAACCTCGAACTCCTTGGGCGTCAGCTTCACCACATCACCGGCACGCCGGACACGGCGGTGTTCGACGTCGATCGAGACGTCGGCGACGTCGATGGTTCCGACGGATTCCGGCATCGAGGCGCGCAGGCCGACGCGGAGACGCGCCAGTAACTCGCCTACGCCGAACGGCTTCTCGACGTAGTCGTTGGCGCCGAGGTCGAGGGCGGTGATCTTTTCCGCCTCCTTGTCCCTCGCGGACAGGACGATGATCGGCCCGACGTAGAATTCCCGGGCACGGGTCAGGACGTCTTTGCCGTCCATGTCGGGCAGGCCGAGGTCCAGCACGACGGCGTCGGGCGACCACAGGGCTATGCCGCGCAGGCCCTCCTGCCCGCTGTCGGCGCGCTTGGGCTCATAACCGGCGGCATCCAGCGCCGGCGACAGGAACCGATGGATCTGGGGTTCGTCGTCGATGACGAGGATGACGGGGCGGACGGCGGACATGGCGCTCTATAGCAGGTGGCGGTGGGTGGCGATCGCCTTGGGCAGGCTGATCAGGATGCGAGTCCCTTTGCCGTCGGCGATGGGGCTGGCGGCGGCGATGCGGCCTCCCATCGCCTCGACGAACCCTTTGGATATTGCGAGGCCGAGACCCGCACCGTTCGAGCGGTCCGACGGCTCCTCCATGCGGCGAAACTTGTCGAAGACCCGCTCCAGCTCCGCGGTCGGTATGCCTTTGCCCTCGTCCTCGATCGAAATGACGACCGAGCCCCGATCCTCATAGGCGGCCAGCTCAATCGCCGAGCCGTCGGGGCTGTAGGCGATGGCGTTTTCGAGGATATTGACCACGGCCTGCTCCAGCAGCCCCTGATCCAGCATGACGAGGCTCAGTTGCGCGGGGAAATCCCGGCTCATCGACCGGGTCTCCAGCCTCCGCGCCACGCGCTCGGCGGCGGCGTTCAATACGTCCCGCACATCGACCCAGTCAGAACGGACGTTCAGCCCGCCGCCCTCCAGCCGCGTCATGTCCAGCAGGTCGCCGACATAGCGGTTCAGCCGCTCGGCCTCCTCGCGGATGCTCAGCAGGAGGTCGTCGCGTACCTCCGGCTTCAACGTGTCGCCGTAGTCAATCAGGGTGGTTGAGGCGCCCAGCACCGTCGACAGCGGCGTCCGCAGATCGTGGCTGACCGAGTTCATCAGCGCGCCCCGGAAGCGGTCGGCCCGACGCAGGCTCTCGGTCTCGACCGCCTCGCCCGCCAGTCTCGCACGCTCCAGCGCCACAGCGCCCTGATCCAGCAAGGCCAGCGCCAGCCGCTCCTCGTCCGAGCCCGGAGCCAGCGCCTCGGCCTCAATCCCGGCCACCCCTGCCCGTCCCTGCACGCCCTGCAGCGGCCGGAAGATCCAGCTGGTCTGCGGCAGGGTGCCGGTTCCGTAACCCGTAGGCTCGCCGTGCTCCCAGGCCCAGCGCGCGGCGGCCATGGCGGCGGAGCCGAGGGTCTCGGTCCCCGGCGCACTGGCGGCGAGAACGATGCCCTCCCCCTCCGGCAACAACACCACGGCCTTAGCGCTCGCCGCGGCCGCCGTCTGTTCGGCGAGTGCGCGCGCCGTCTCTTGCACGCCGTCTGCGTCGGTCAGGATCTGGCTCGCGGCGAGCAGGGCCGAAACCGCCGACGCCCGCCGCTGCGCCCGCCGCGCCTGCTCCTTCACCCGCCCCGCCAGATAGCCGGTCACCAGCGCCACGGCCCAGAAGACCAGCAGCGTCAGGATGTCGGTCGGCGAGCCGATGGAGAAGCTGTAGCGCGGCGCCAGAAACAGGAAGTTGTAGATCAGAAAGGCCGCCGTCGCCGCCGCCAGAGCGGGGCGCAGGCCGTAGAGCACGCCCGCAGCCAGAACCGCCGACAGATAGACGACCCCCAGATCCACTCGCTCGAACGACTGGTCCAGCAATAGCGCCAGCCCTGTGGCGACCGCGACGAAGGCCGCCCCAATCGCATAGCCGGACCAGCCACCAGGGCCAGTGGCGCGTCGAGGCGCCATCGCGACCCACTCGCCGGGTCGTTCCGTCACGATATGGATCGCCGCCCCCTGCGACGACCGCAGCAGTTCGGCCGCCAGCGACCGGCCGAACAGTTCGCTAAGCCGGCCGCCCCTGCCCTTGCCCAGAACGATCTGGGTGACGTTGTTGCGGTGGGCATGGTCCATCACCGTCCGGACCACATCGTCGCCGCTCAGCACCACAGTCCGTCCGCCGAGTTGTTCGGCCAGTTTCAGCGCCCCGGCCAGCCGGGCGGCGCGGGCGGGGTCGGCCGCCGAGGCGCTGGGTCGATCCACATGCGCCACGGTCCACGGCGCATCCATCATGGTGTCGGACAACCGCCGCCCCGTCCGCACCAGATCGGCGGCCACGCCGTCGCCGCCGATCAGCACCAGTATCCGCTCACCCGCCGCCCACGGCCCCGGCATGCCCTTTTCACGCAGCGTCGCGACGAGGTGATCGTCCACCGTCTGCGCCGCCCGGCGCAGGGCCATTTCACGCAGGGCCGTCAGGTTCTCGATCCGGAAGAAATTGTCCGACGCCAGTCGAGCCGTCTCGGGCACATAGACCTTGCCCTCCGCCAGCCGCTTCCGCAGCTCTTCGGGCGTGATGTCCACGACCTCGATGTCGTCGGCCTTCGACAACGCTCCGTCCGGCACCGTCTCGCGCTGGCGCACCCCGGTGACGCGCAGCACGAGGTCGGACAGGCTCTCCAGATGCTGGACGTTCAGCGTCGTCCAGACGTCGATCCCGGCGGCGAGGATTTCCTCGACGTCCTGCCAGCGCTTCGGATGGCGCGAGCCCGGGACGTTCGAGTGCGCATACTCATCGACCAGAAGCAGGTCCGGCCGCCGGGCCAAGGCGCCGTCGATGTCGAACTCCATCAGGACGCGCGCCTTGTAGTCGATGGGCTGGCGCGCCATCACCTCCAGCCCGCGCAGCAGGCTCTCGGTCTCCCGTCGGCCATGCGTCTCGACCACCCCGACCACCACATCGCCGCCCTCGGCCTTCCGGCGACGGGCGGCGCGCAGCATTTCGTAGGTCTTGCCTACCCCCGGCGACATGCCGAGAAAAACCTTCAGCCGGCCCCGCTTGCGCGAGACCGGCTTCGAAGGATCGGAAGGCGGCGCGTCCGGCAATGTCACCCGGCTCCGGCTGTCGGGAAGCGCGCGTCGAGCGCCCGGTTGGTCAGCAGCACATTGACGCGAGGCTGACCGATGAAGCCGAGAAGGGCCCCCTTCGCCTGCTGGTCGATCACGCTCTGGACCTCCTGAACCGGGACGCCCCGCGCAGCGGCGATGCGTCGGGCCTGAAGTCGAGCGTAGGCCGGAGAAATGTCCGGGTCGAGACCCGAGGCTGAGGTCGTCACGGCGTCGGCGGGAACCACGCCCGATCCGTCCGCGGCCCGAATGGCGGCCGCGTCCCCGGCGACCCGCGCCTTCAGGTCCTCGTTGAGCGGACCGAGGTTAGAGCCCGACGAGCCGGCGGCGTCGTAACCGTCGCCCGCCGCCGAGGGGCGCGGGTGCAGATAGCGGGCGTCTGCGAACGGCTGGCCTATCAGGGCGGACCCGACGACCTGACCATTCGGACCACGCACCAGACTGCCGTTCGCCTGTGCCGGAAACAACGCCTGCGCCGCGCCGGTCACGACCAGCGGATAAGCCAGACCCAGAAGCAGGGTGAAGAAGGCGACCATGACGATCGCAGGGCGGATGGAGCGAAGCATCAGAAAGTCGCCTTCAGGGTTGCGACGGCGCGGCTTTCATAGACCTGACCGAAGTCGTGCTCGTCGGTGTCGTGGTAGCGGACGTCCACCGCCAGATTGTCGGTCAGGGCGTAGGCCGCGCCGATATTCCACGTCGTGTAGTCGAAGTCCGAAGACACGAACTGCCGCCCCACTGCGCCTGACACTGTCCATCGATCAGCGGGAGCGAAGGCGCCGTTGGCCTCGACATAGGTCGCCTCGTCTTCCGCCGCGCCGAAGAAATCCGGCGAGTAATAGACGGCGGCCCCCAACGTGGCGGGGCCGACCGCCCGCGAGGCGGCGGCCTTGAACTCCACATAGTCGTAATCGAGGGCTTCGGGCTCGTCATACAGGTAACCGACGACGCCGAAATCGAGTGCGAAACCGGCGAATTCGGGACGGACTCCCGCGTAGAGGTCCGCCTCCATTCCGGTATCGTCGTCGCCGGAGAAGGAGACGTTGGAGGCCCAGGCGCCGGCGTAGAAGGCGCCGTTCGTCATATCGACGCCGGCCGAAATCGCAGCCTCCTCCTCCGTCTGGCTGACGCCCCGGAAGACGTAGTCCGAAGTCGCGGCGACGTTGGCGGACCATTGCGGTCCGCTCGCCTCCTGCGCCTTCACGCTACTGGCGACACCCCAGACCGCGACGCCGATCAGGCAGGCTGCGGCAAACCAGACGTCGTTGCGACCGGACGCGCGGAATTGAGACTTGTGGGTCATGGGCTGTACTTCCTTGAAAGAGATATCGGTCACCCGAGGCCCAGCCCCGAGATGACCAGATCGATCAGCTTGATGCCGACGAACGGCGCGACGAGACCGCCGAGCCCGTAGATCATCAGGTTGCGGCTCAGCAGCTTCCCGGCGCCCACGGCCCGGTATTTCACCCCGCGCAACGCCAGCGGGATCAGCGCCACGATGACCAGGGCGTTGAAGATCACCGACGACAGGATGGCGCTCTCAGGGGAGCCCAGTCGCATGACGTTCAGCGCGCCGAGCGCCGGCAGGGCGACCACGAACATCGCCGGGATGATGGCGAAATACTTGGCCACGTCGTTGGCGATCGAGAAGGTGGTCAGGGCGCCGCGGGTGATCAGCAGTTGCTTGCCCACCTCCACGATCTCGATGACCTTCGTCGGGTCGCTGTCGAGGTCGACCATGTTGCCGGCCTCGCGAGCAGCTTGGGCGCCGGTCTGCATGGCCACACCGACATCGGCCTGTGCGAGCGCGGGCGCGTCGTTGGCGCCGTCGCCGCACATGGCGACCAAGCGGCCCTTGGCCTGCTCCTCGCGGATCAGCCGCAGCTTGTCCTCGGGCGTGGCCTCCGCGAGGTAGTCGTCGACACCTGCCTCCGAAGCGATGGCCGCCGCCGTCACTGGATTGTCGCCGGTAATCATGACGGTGCGCAGGCCCATGCGGCGAAGGTCGGCGAACCGCTCCTTCACGCCCGGCTTGACCACGTCCTTCAGGTGGATGACGCCGACCAGCCTGTCATCCTGCGTCACCGCCAGAGGCGTTCCGCCCGAGCGGGCGATGCGATCTACGGCGGCGTTGAACTCGGCCGGCGCATCGCCGTCTCTGAGGTCCAGCGACTTCAGCACGGCGTCCACCGCGCCCTTGCGCCACGACGCCTTGCCGGCCTCGAGCCCGGATTGGCGTGTGACCGCGCTGAACGGGATCGCCTTCGAGCCTTCCGGCTGCTCGACCACGACGCCAGCATTGCGGCCTAACTCAATGATCGAACGGCCTTCCGGAGTTTCGTCGGCCAGCGAGGCGGTCACTGCCGCGCGCAAGGCGACCTCAGGCCGAACGCCGGGGACCGGGATGACCTCTGTGGCCATGCGGTTGCCGAAAGTGATGGTGCCGGTCTTGTCGAGCAGCAGGGTGTCGACATCGCCCGACGCTTCGACGGCGCGGCCCGAGGTCGCCAGCACGTTCACCTTCAGCAGGCGATCCATGCCGGCGATGCCGACCGCGCTCAGCAGACCGCCGATGGTTGTCGGGATCAGGGTGATGAACAGCGCGCCCAGCACGATCGGGTCCAGCTTCACGCCGGAATAGGCGCCGAGCCCCAGCAGGGTCACCACGGCGATCAGGAACACCAACGTCAGCCCGGCCAACAGCACCGACAGCGCCAGCTCGTTGGGCGTCTTCCGACGGTTCGCGCCCTCGACCATCGCAATCATGCGATCGAGGAAGGTCGAGCCGGGCGCCGAGGTGATGCGGACCTTGATCCAGTCCGACACCACGGTGGTGCCGCCGGTCACGGCCGATCGGTCGCCGCCCGCCTCGCGGATTACCGGCGCGCTCTCACCGGTGATGGCCGCCTCATTCACCGAGGCCACGCCCTCGATGATCTCGCCGTCCGAGGCGATCACGTCCCCCGCCTCGACCAGAATGATCGAGCCGACCATCAACTCATGCGCCGGCGTGGGAACGACCGTGCCGGTCTGCGGGTCGACGATGAGCTTGGCCTTCGTCGTCACGCGGGTGGCGCGCAGGCTGTCGGCCGCCGCCTTGCCCCGCCCTTCGGCGACGCTTTCGGCGATGTTGGCGAACAGGACCGTGGCCCAGAGCCACAAGGCCAGCTGGATGGCGAAGCCGGCCGACTGCCCGCCGACGATGGCGGCGACGGCCGAGACCGTGGCCAGCAAGGCCGTGATCCAGGTGACGAAGATCACCGGATTGCGCAGCAGATGACGGGGATTCAGCTTGATGAAAGCCTCGCCGACGGCGCGGCCGATCATGGCCCCTGTCAGGCCGCCTGCGAGCGAAGGCTGACGGGGCGATGCGCCCGGCATTTCAGGATTTGCGAATGTCATGGTCCGGATGTCCGATCACGACCCGGCCAGACCGGCGAGCATCTGGAAATGCTCGACGATCGGACCGAGGGCCAAGGCGGGGAAGAACTGCAGGCCGCCCAGAATGAGGATGACGCCGATCAGAAGGCCGATGAACAGCGGCCCATGGGTCGGCAGGGTGCCCGCCGACGGCGCAAGCTTCGGCTTGGCCGCTAGCGCGCCGGCTATGGCCAGCACGGCGACGGCCGGGATGAACCGACCCATCAGCATGCTGAGGCCCAGCGTCGTGTTCCACCAGGGCGCGTTGGCGGTCAGGCCGGCGAAGGCGGATCCGTTGTTCGCGGCGGCGGAGGTGTAGGCATAAAGCATCTCCGACAGGCCATGCGGCCCGTGGTTCAGCAGCCCCTCCATCGCCGTCGGAAGCACCGCCGCGATCGCCGTAAATCCGAGGATGGCCAGTGGCAGCACCAGCACGGCGATCATGGCGAACTGGATCTCACGCGCCTCGATCTTCTTGCCGAGATACTCGGGCGTCCGTCCGACCATGAGGCCCGCCACGAAGACCGCCAGCATGGCCATGACGACCATGATCGCGATACCCGAGCCGATCCCGCCGGGCAGAATCTCGCCGAGCTGCATGAGGAACATCTGCAGCCCGCCCGAAAGCGGCATGTAGCTGGCGTGCATCGAGTTGACGGACCCGTTGGACGCGCCTGTCGTCTGGGCCGCCCACGCGACGGACGACGGCACGCCGAAGCGGACCTCCTTTCCCTCCATATTGACGGGCTGCTCAATACCGCTGGCGACCAGGGCCGGCGCCGGCTGGCTCTCTACGGCGTAGAGTCCGGCGGTGCAGGTCGCCAGCAGCACGAACGCTGCGACGACGAGCGCGCGCACGTCCTTCTTCGCCAG
This sequence comes from Brevundimonas sp. NPDC092305, assembly GCF_044755415.1. Classification (NCBI taxonomy): domain Bacteria; kingdom Pseudomonadati; phylum Pseudomonadota; class Alphaproteobacteria; order Caulobacterales; family Caulobacteraceae; genus Brevundimonas; species Brevundimonas sp. NPDC092305. The sequence continues at coordinate 1,203,669 of NZ_JBIVQY010000001.1, forward strand.
AACGCTGCGCCCGAAGGCGAAAAAGGCGGCCCAGCCAAGGACGTTGATCGACACGGCGGTGATCAGATTGGTCAGGGCCGACGGGTTCTCGAACGGGTGGGCCGAGTTGACGTTGAAGATCCCGCCGCCGTTGATGCCGAGTTGCTTGATCGCCAGTTGCGAAGCGGCCGGGAACAGGGACAGGGTTTGCTGCCCCCCCTCGACGCCCGTCGCCGAAACCGAAGCGGCGAGGCTCTGCACCACGCCGAGGCCGGCCAGGACGACGGCCAGCACCAGCGAGGCCGGCAGCAGCAGCCAGAGCGTGGTCCGGGTCATGTCCGCCCAGAAGTTGCCGACGCCCTCGCCGCGGTTGGCGATGAAGGCCCGCGCCAGAGCCGCCGCGATGGCTGCGCCCGTGGCGGCCGACAGGAAGTTCTGGGTCGTCAGGCCGACCATCTGGGTTAGCGTCGACATCGTCGTCTCGCCGCCATAGCTCTGCCAGTTGGTGTTGGTGACGAAGCTGACGGCGGTATTGAAGGCGAGGTGCGGCGGTACGCCCGCAAACCCTTGCGGGTTCAAGGGCAGCACGCCCTGCAGGCGGAGGATAACGTACAGCACAACGAAGCCGGCCAGGTTGAAGGCGAGCAGCGCGCCGGCGTAGCCAAGCCAGCCCTGGCTACGCGCCGGATCGACGCCCGAGGCCTTGTAGAAGACCCCCTCGACGGGACGCAGGACCGGGTCCAGCCAGGTCCGTTCGCCGTTCCAGACGCGTGAGAGATAAATCCCCAGCGGCCATGCGATCAGCACGGACAGGCCGAGGGTCAGGGCGATTTCCGCCCAGCCTTGAATGGTCATGGCGGCGGCTCCCTAGAACCGCTCGGGGCGCAACAGCGCCGCGACCATATAGACGGCGACGACGACAGCGCCGACGCCCCAGAGTATGGAGACCAGCATCGTCACACCCGCTTCAGGAAAACGGCGAGGGCGGCGAAAGCCAGAAAGGCTCCGCCGCCGATCGCCAGAAAGATCAGATCGGCCATGCCGACGCCTCCGACTGTTGGAGGCGGGATAGGGTCACCGAACCGCGTAAGAACGCCATTCGGTTTTCGGGCCGGCGCATAAGGAAAACATAAGAGCGGCTTTATGGCCCCGTTACTCGCTTGCCCGCGATCCGCATGGCGCGCTTACGCCCCGCAGGTGTCGATTGACGCCCTCGAAAGGAGGTCCGTCATGACCCGAAATCATCTTCTCAAACTATCGATGCGCCCGCGTCCGGCCGGAGAGGTCACCGTCTGGCGCATGACCATGAACGTCCTCGGCGCAGCATTTGGCGCGCCCTCGGCCCGCCGGGATCCTCGGCGATGATGGAGGGCTATTGCTCGGACCGATGCAGCCCGGCCGTCGATCCTCGCCGCCGCTACACCGTCGTGCCTCGCGCCGACGGCTGGAGCGTCTCCGTCAACGGCGCCTGCACTCGCCCGTTCGCGGACAAGACCGCGGCCGAACGGATCGCGGCCACGTTGCAGCGACAGGCGGATCGACTGCGGGGGCGGAGATGATCGACCTGCCTTCTTCTCCCCCGAGTATTACCATCGAGCGCATCGGAGACCTTTGGCGAGTCACCCGAACCGACGGCTTGTTTGAGGGTGTCTTCGTCGATCGTCGGCTTGCCCTGCGCGAAGCGGCTAACGAACTCGACGCGCGCCAACAACAGGCCATGACCAACGCTTCCAGACCTCGTTGTGCAGGATTAGCGAGGCGTGGCCTTACGAAAGGGCTGACTTGTCAGTGGTCTATATAGAACCGAGGCTTCGCCGAAGATCGTGAGACCTTCGGACAGGGCCCCCGAAGGCGCAGAGGCCCAGATCAGTGCCTGCAGTGCGCCAGAAGCAGACCCTGAGAACGCACGAAAGGTCGAGCCTCTCCGCCATCAACGAAAGCCTTTGGTCAGAGGTGGCACCCACATGCCGGCCACCCTTCACTCCCACTCGATGGTGCCGGGCGGCTTGGAGGTCACGTCGTAGACGACGCGGTTCACGCCCCGGACCTCGTTGACGATGCGGGTGGCGGTGCGGCCGAGGACGTCCCAGGGGAACTCGAAGAAGTCGGCCGTCATGCCGTCGGTCGAGGTGACGGCGCGAAGGGCGAGGACCTTTTCATAGGTACGGGCGTCGCCCATGACCCCGACGGTCTTGACGGGCAGAAGGACGGCGAAGGCCTGCCAGATGTCGTCATAGAGGCCCGCCTTGCGGATCTCTTCCAGATAGATGGCGTCTGCGTCCTGCAGCGTGGCGACGGCGTCGGGCGTGATTTCGCCGGGGATGCGGATGGCGAGGCCCGGTCCGGGGAACGGGTGGCGGCCGACGAAGGCGTCGGTCAGACCCAGTTCGCGGCCGAGCGCCCGGACCTCGTCCTTGAACAGCTCGCGCAGGGGTTCGACCAGCTTTAGCTTCATATAGTCGGGCAGACCGCCGACGTTGTGGTGGCTCTTGATGACGTGAGCCTTGCCGCTGGATGACGACACGCTCTCAATCACGTCGGGATAGAGGGTGCCCTGGGCGAGGAATTCGGCGCCGTCGATCTTGTTGGCCTCGCGGTCGAAGATCTCGATGAAGACGCGGCCGATGGTCTTGCGCTTGGTCTCGGGGTCCGACTGGCCGACCAGTTCGCCGAGGAATTCCTGCGACGCATCAACGTGGATCAGCGGGATGTTGTAGTGATCCCGGAACAGGGTCGTGACCTGTTTCGCCTCGTCCTTGCGCAGGAGGCCAGTGTCGACGAAGACGCACGTCAGTTGGTCGCCAATCGCTTCGTGGATCAGGACGGCCGCGACCGAGCTGTCGACGCCGCCGGACAGGCCGCAGATGACTTTCGCGTCGCCGACCTGTTCGCGGATCTGGGCGATTTTCTCGTCGCGATAGGCGGCCATGGTCCAGTCGCCCTTCAGCCCGGCGATGCCGTGGGTGAAGTTCCTGAGCATGGTCGCGCCGCGCGGGGTGTGCATCACCTCGGGGTGGAACTGGACGCCGTAGAAGCGACGGGTCTCATCGGCGATGACGGCGTAAGGCGAGCCCGCGGAGGTCGCGACGACGTCAAAGCCATCCGGGATGGCGACGATCTTGTCGCCGTGGCTCATCCAGACGGTCTCTTCCTCGCCGACCGGAGCCAGATCGGCCAGCAGAGGCGAGCTCTTGCGAACAGTGATTTCGGCGCGGCCGAACTCGCGGGTGTGGCCGCCCTCGACCTTCCCACCCAGTTGTTCGCACATGGTCATCTCGCCGTAGCAGATGCCGAGGACGGGAACGCCGGCGTCGAACACCGCTTGCGGGGCGCGAGGACTGCCCTCTTCGTGCACGCTCTCCGGGCCGCCGGACAGAATGATCGCCGCCGGGCTCATTGTCGCCAGCGCCGCTTCCGCCTTGGCATAGGGATGGATCTCGCAATAGACGCTCGCCTCGCGCAGGCGGCGGGCGATCAGCTGGGTGACCTGGCTGCCGAAGTCGACGATCAGGACCTTCTGGTGGGCGTCTTGGGTCATGGCGCAGGCGATTCCGGTGGGGGCGTGGAATGGGCGGGGTCTTGAAGCGTTGGCGCGACGGGATCAAGGGCGGCGAGGCCGTCGGCCTCCAACCGTTCGATCAGCCGGTCCAGCGCCCGGGCGAGATTTTCGTCGACGTGGTGCAGGGTCGAGGTCCAGTCCTCGAGCCTGGTCAGCTCCGAACGGCCGTCGCTGACGCCACGCAGGGCGATCAGGGGCAGGCCGAAAGTCTGCGCCGCGCGCAGCAACGCCCAGGTCTCCATGTCGACCATGTCGGCGTCGATGGCGTCATAGGCGGCGCCGGAGACGACGTTCGCGCCGGTCGAGAGACTTGCCGTCGGCACGCCCGGAACGGGGCACGGCAGCGGCAGGACGGCGGGCAGGTCCAGCAGCGGGGTAACGCCCCTCGGGAAGCCCAGCGGACTGGCGTCCATGTCGCGATAGCTGACAGATAGGGCCTGGTAGACCGCCGCATGCTCCAGATCGCGCGAGCCGCACGAGCCGAGAGAAACGATCAGGTCCGGAAGCTGCCCCCTCGCCTCCAGCCGGGCCAGAGCGGCCGTCAGGCTGACCGCCGCCTCGACCGGACCCACGCCGGTCATCAGAGGCCGGATGCGGGCCTGCAGATGCGCGCCGTACTCAGCCGGGGCCGCCATGACGCACAGGACGGAAAGAGGGCCGTATCGCTGAAGGGCCCAGCCCTCGCTCACGCGGCCTTCTCGTACACGGCGAAGAAGAAGCCGTCGGTGCCGGTGGAGGCCGGAGACAGACGCAGGCGGGTGCCGGAGGCCTTGTCCGCCAGTTCGGTGCGGGCGGAGTCGGTCAGCGCGGAGGTGGTCAGAAGGTCGGAGACCTCCACCGGGCGGAAATCCGGATGCGCGGCCTCGAAGGCGTCGACCGTGGCCTCGTTTTCCTGCGTCAGCATGGAGCAGGTGACGTAAACCAGTCGGCCGCCGGACTTCACGAGCTGGACGGCCTGACCGAGGATGCGCAGTTGCAACGCGTGCAGACGTTCGACCTCGTCGGCCTTGAGACGCCACGCGTCCTCCGGCCGGCGACGCCAGGTGCCTGAGCCGCTGCAGGGCGCGTCGACGAAGACGAGATCGGCCTTGCCGTTGACGTCCTCGACCCCGCCGCCGTTCTGGCCGAGCAGTCGCAGGTCCGCGGCCACGCCGGCGCGCTGCAGACGCGGGCGGATGTTGTCGAGCCGCTTCTGCACCACGTCGCAGGCGATGAGGGTCATGCCCGAGGCCAGTTCCACCTTCGGGGCGCCGCCGGCGCCTTCGTCGCCGCCGGTCGGAGACCAGGCGGAAGGTTTCGCGACCGTCTTGCCCGGCTTGACCACCGGCAAGGCCTGAGCGGCCAGAGCGAGCGTCTTGCCGCCGCCCCCAGCGCAGTAGTCTACGACGATGGCGCCCGGCCTGAAGTCGATCCCGGCGCCGGCCAGCCAGGTGACGATCTGGCTTCCCTCGTCCTGAATCTCGATCTGGCCGGCCTTGAAGGCGTCCTGCGCCTGTACATTGGGCGGTGGTTCCGAGGGCAGGCGGAGGCCCCAGGCCGAGAAGGGCGTCGGTTCTGGCGACAGATCGGCGGCCTTCAGCTCGGCCCGGACGGCGTCGACCGTGGCCTTGGCGCTGTTGACCCGGAGGTCGATCGGCGCGCGGGGGGCCATAAGCTCACGGGCTTCTTCAGCCCAGCGGTCGCCAAAGCTCGTCTTGAAGTCCTTGACCACGAATTCGGGCAATCCGGCCGCAACCCAACCGGGCAGATCCCCTTCACCGGCCGTCAGGCGCGAGCGCTCCTGCTTCGACAGGGGGCGTGGCCCGTAGCCGTCGCCGGCGTGCAGCGCCTCGATCTCTTCCAGCGGCAGACCGTCGATAAGGCTCAGCGAGCCGATGACCAGCGCCCGGCCGTCCTCGCGGCCGCCCATAGCCCAGACCAGACGGCCGCGAGCGCGCAGAACCTTGTAGACCCGGTCCGCGATGGCGCGGCGGTCCTTGGAGCCGGCGTAGCGGTTCTGGGTTCCCCAGGCCTTGAGGACGGCCTCGGCCGGGTGGCGACCCTGGGCGATGGAGTCCAGAACGGAGGCGGCGGCGGCGAGACGGGCGGCTGGGGTCACGGGAGCTTTCAGGCGAACAGGGCGGCGATCACCATCACCAGACCGGCGGTCGCGACCATCCAGACAAGCGAGCGGATATAGGGAACACCGAAGGCGTAGAGCGGCACATAGACCAGCCGCCCGAAGAAGTAGAGGTGCGTGCCGAGCAAGGTCAGGGTCGTCCCATCCTTGCCCGCGACATGCGCCATGATCACGGCGCCGATGAACAGCGGCAGGGTCTCAAACAGGTTGGCCTGCGCACGCATGAGACGCCCCGCCAGCTTTCCCGGAGGCGCGGTCTCGCCGTCGCGAGGGCCGGCGTTCCACTTGCCGCCCAGCTCGGCGGTGCGGGTTGCACCCGCCGCGCCGATCTGGATCAGGGCGAGGACGAGGGTGAAGGCCAGAACGATGAACTCAGGCGTCATATCCATGGCTAACCCTCCCCTGCTCAGCCCTGCCGGTAATTCGGCGCTTCCCGAGTGATCATCACGTCGTGGACGTGGCTTTCGCGCAGACCGGCCCCGGTGATGCGCACGAAGCGGGCGCGGGTCTGGAAGTCCTCGATCGTCCCGGCGCCGACATAGCCCATGGAGGCGCGCAGGCCGCCGACAAGCTGATGCAGAACCGGCGAGATCGGACCCTTGTAGGGCGTCTGCCCCTCGATGCCTTCGGGCACCAGCTTCTGGGTTTCCACTTCCTTCTGGAAATAACGGTCGGCCGAGCCGGCGCCCATGGCCCCGACCGAGCCCATGCCGCGGTACGACTTGTAGGACCGGCCCTGGTACAGGAAGACCTCGCCGGGGCTTTCGTCCGTGCCGGCGAACATCGAGCCCATCATGGCGACCGAGGCGCCGGCCGCAATGGCCTTGGCCAGATCGCCCGAATATTTGATGCCGCCGTCGGCGATGACCGGCGTCCCGCTGTCTTTGGCGGCGCGAGCGGCGTCGAGGATGGCGGTCAGCTGGGGCACGCCGACGCCCGCGACGATGCGGGTGGTGCAGATGGAGCCCGGGCCGATCCCGACCTTCACCGCGTCTGCGCCGGCGTCGATCAGGGCGCGCGCGGCGTCGTAGGTGGCGATGTTGCCGGCGATGATTTGCAGGCGGTTGTTCTCGCGCTTGATACGTTCGACCACGCGGGCGACCTGGGCAGAGTGGCCGTGAGCGGTGTCGATCACCACCACATCGACCCCGGCCTCGGCCAGAGCCATCGCGCGTTCGTAGCCGCTGTCGCCGACGGTCGAGGCGGCGCCGACCAGCAGGCGACCCTGCTCGTCCTTGGCGGCGTTCGGGAAGGCCTGCGCCTTCTCGATGTCCTTCATGGTGATCAGTCCGACGGCGCGACGATCCTCGTCCAGCACGATGACGCGCTCGATCTTTCGGGTGCGCAGAAGTTCGCGGGCCTCATCACGCCCGGCGCCCTCGCGAACCGTGACCAGATCACCGGTGGTCATCAGGTCCGCCGCCTTGATGCTGGCGTCACTCTCGAACCGCATGTCGCGGTTGGTCAGCATGCCGACCAACTTGCCGGTCTTGCGATCAGTGACCGGGAAGCCCGAGATCTTCTTGCGGGCGACGATTTCGCGGACCTCGCCCAGCGTCGTCTCAGGGTGGATGGTCACCGGATTGACGACCATGCCGCTTTCGTAGCGCTTGACCTGACGGACCTGCTCGGCCTGTTCGTCCACCGTCATGTTGCGGTGGAGGACGCCCAGACCGCCAGCCTGCGCCATGGCGATGGCCAGCCGGCTTTCGGTCACCGTGTCCATGGCGGACGACAGCAGGGGGATGTTCAGCTTGATGTCGCGGGTCAGCTGCGTCGAGACGTCCGCGTCTGCGGGCATGATCTCTGACGGGCCGGGTTCCAGCAAAACATCGTCGAAGGTGAGCCCTTCGCGTATCTCCATGAGGAGTCTCCGTTTTGCGGGCCGCGTATAACCGCGACCGGCGCGGAACCGCAAGGCCCTGTCGGACCTATCGTCACGATAAGAACAATTGGCTTGCGGGAATGCCGCACTCCTCCGACCGTGAAGGCCGATGGTCCGCATCCTCCTCGATACCGCTCGAAAGCTCGCACTGAAGATCGCCAGCTACGGCGCGATGCACCTGATCGTCGCCATGCTGGTGGCCTGGGCGATCACCCGCGACTGGCGGATGGCGCTGGCCGTGGGAGCGGTGGAGCCCGTGTTCCAGACCATCGCCTATTCAATCCACGACCGCGTCTGGCACCGGATAGAGCGGCGGCGGATGCTGTCCGGCGTGGAGGAAGCCTCCGAGGCCGTCACCGCCCGCCTGGGCGTGATGACGCCCGAAGAGCAGATGCGCGCCCACGGCGGTCATGGCCATCACGGACACACTCACGCCCTGCCCAGATCGTTCCGGCAGGTCGCGCTGAAGACTGTGACCTATGGCGTCATGCATTTCGCTGTCGCCGTGACGGTGGCCTTCGCCCTGACGCGGGATCTTCGCATCGCCCTGGCGATCGGCATCATTGAACCTCTGGTGCAGACGGTCTTCTTCACGGTTCATGACCGGATCTGGTCCCGGATCGAAGCGCGGAAGGCGCGGCGGGCGACGGAGCTGGCCGAGGCCTGACGCAGGCGCCGTGATGCGTTAGCGTGTCGCATGCACGGCTTCGAAACGATCCTGATCGTGATGGCGGCGGCGGTCGTCCTGTCGCTGGTGGCGCAACGCTTGAAGGCGCCGTTCCCGCCGTTCGTGGCTCTGGCCGGCGCCGGTGCGGCCTTCCTGCCCTTCGCGCCCGAGATCCAGCTGGATCCCGCACTTGTGCTGGCCCTGTTCGTCGCGCCCGTGCTGCTCGACGCCGCTTTCGACAGCTCGTTGCGGGACCTGAAGCGAAACGTCGTTCCCATCGCCTTCCTCAGCCTCGTCGCGGTCGGGATCACGGTGGTGGCCGTGGCATTCACCGCCAAGGCGTTGGTCCCCGCCCTGCCATGGGCCGCTGCGGTTGCACTGGGAGCCATCGTGGCTCCGCCCGATGCGGCGGCGGCGACGGCCGTACTGCGGATCATCCCGGCGCCGTTCCGGGTGCGCAACATTCTTGAGGGAGAGAGCCTGTTCAACGACGCCAGCGCCCTGCTGATCTACCGTTTTGCGGTCGCGGCGACGCTGGCGGCGATGCCGCAGGGCTGGATGCTGGCCGGGTCGATCGCCTGGGCGCTGGTCGGCAGCGTGGCCTTCGGCTTCGCCGCCGCCTGGGTCCAGACCCGGGTGATGAGCCTGCTCAAGGAAGCCCCGCCCGCGATTATCCTGCAGTTCATCGGCGGATTTGGCGTCTGGATCGCGGCCGAACGAATGGGGTTGTCGGCCATCGTCACCATCGTGGTCTTCGCCCTCACCGCCGCCCGGCTGGCGGCGCGCAGCCCGGCCGAGATCCGCGCGCCGGCCTATGCGGTGTGGGAGACGGTGGTGTTCGGTCTGAACGTTCTCGCCTTCATGCTGGTCGGCCTGCAGATCGGCCCGATCTGGCGCGACCTCGAACCGGTTCAGCGCGAGGAATACGCTCTATTTGCGCTGGCGGTGCTGGGCGTCTGCGTCGGCGTGCGCATTGCCTGGGTGATGAGCTACGGCGCGGCGGTGCGCGTCAAGAATCGCCTGTTGGGCGTCAACCTGCCGCCCGGCGCAGCGCCCCCTACGTTGCGATCTGGCCTCGTGGTGTCCTGGGCGGGCATGCGCGGCGTGGTCAGTCTGGCCGCCGCCTACGCCCTGCCGCCGTCCTTCCCCGAGCGGGATCTGATCCTGTTGGCGGTCTTCGCTGTGGTGATGGGCACGCTGGTCATTCAGGGCCTGACGCTGGGGCCGCTGATCAAGGCCGTCGGACTGGGTGATGACGGCATACTGGCCGGCGAAATCCGCAAGGCGCGCGAGGCGATCGCAGATGCCGCGATCACCACTGTAGAGGGTCGCGACGATGCTCCGGCGAAACGGCTCCGCGCCGAGTACAGGGAGAGGCAGGCGGCCCTGAAGTTGGCTGGCGAAGGCGACGGCCGTGTGGTGATGCCGGTCGATGAGCTGGCCGAACGCGTTCTGGAGGCCAAGCGCGAACGCCTGCTCGCCATGCGACTGGGCGGAGAGATCAGCGACGCGGCCTATTATCAGATCGAGGAAGAATTGGACCGGCGCGAATTGGCGCTGACGCCGGTGGTGCGCTGATCAGCGCTTGCCCGTCGCCACGAGATAGACCTCCGACGAGCCCTTGCGGCTGGCCTCGGGCTTGATAGGCCGGACATCCTCGAACTCGTCGCGGAGTCGGGCCAGAACGCCGCCGGCGTCGCCGCCCTGGAAATTCTTGGTCACGAACGAACCGCCCGGCTTCAACGTGCGGATGGCGAAGTCAGCGGCGATTTCGATGAGGGCGATGATCTTCAGGTGATCGGTCTGGCGGTGGCCGACGGTGTTGTGGGCCATATCTGACAGGACCAGATCGGGCGGGCCGCCAAGCGCGTCGATCAGCTGTTGATCCACGCCGGGGTGGGTGAAGTCGGCCTGGATCAGGTGTGCGCCGGGAATGTGTTCGATCATCAGCAGGTCCACGCCCACCACCTCGGCCGCGCCGCGGTCCAGCGCCACCTGCACCCAGCCACCGGGCGCCGCCCCCAGATCGATCACCCGCGAGCCGCGCTTGATCAACCGCAACCTGTCATCGATTTCCATCATCTTGAAAGCGGCGCGCGAGCGCCAACCCTCTGCTCGGGCGCGCTCGGACCAGGGATCGGACAGCTGGCGCTTGATCCACTGCTGGCTGGACATCGACTTCTTGTCCGCCGTCTTGATCTTCTGGCCCATGCCGCGCCCGGCCGCGGTCCCGCCCGAGGGCGGGCGCACCATGCGGCGGCGTTCGGGTTTGGGTTCGTCGTCGGACATGCAAGGGCTTATGTCATCGCCCGAAGGCGGGTGAAAGGGCGGCCGCTTCGTGCTGTGATGGCTGCATGTGCAGCCAGTACCAAATCAAACTGCCTCTCCATGTGGTCGAACAATCGTTCAGCCACACCCGCTTTCGGCTGCGTTTTCCTGAGGGCAGACCCAATTTCGAACCGCGCGACCAGGTAACGATCGGAGACGCTGCGCCCCTGATCCTGTCGGGTGACGCGGGGCCCGAGCTGCGCACCCTTCCCTTCTCCTGGAAGGGCCCGGGCGGGAGGCCGGTCTTCAACTTCCGCTCGGACCAGCGAAGCTTCACAGATTCCCGCCGTTGCCTGGTCCCGGCATCCGCCTTCTATGAGTTCACCGATCCCCAGCCGGGCCAGAGACGGAAGACAAAATGGGAGTTCACCCTGACGGATGCGTCATGGTTCTGGCTTGCAGGAATCGTCCGTGACGGCGGGTTTGCCCTTCTGACGACCGGCCCGGGACCCGACATCGAGCCCTATCACAACCGGCAGGTCGTTCTCTTGAGACCCGAGGCGGGTTCGGATTGGCTGGACCTCAGCCAGCCGGAGAGCGACCTCCTTGGACCGCTGCCGGCAGGGAGCCTCAACGTCGAACGCGTGTTTCCTCCTGAAGAGCCCGGGCTGCTCTGAAGCTCTTTCACAGCGCCTCTACGGCCTGTAGATGACCCCGGAACATTCGAAAGGAGCCCTCGATGGCCGACCAGACCCTGACTTTCACCCTGGACACCGGCGACGGCGAACAGCGCGACGTGGTGATCAAGCTGCGCCCTGATCTGGCGCCGAACCACGTCAGGCAGATCACCGAACTGGCCAATGAAGGCTTCTACGACGGCGTGGTCTTCCACCGCGTGATCCCGGGCTTCATGGCCCAGGGCGGCGACCCGACCGGCACCGGCACATCTGGTTCGAGCAAGCCGAACATCAAGCAGGAGTTCTCGAGCGAGCCGCACGTGCGCGGTGTCTGCTCCATGGCCCGCACCTCCGACCCGAACAGCGCCAACAGCCAGTTCTTCATCGTCTTCGACGACGCCAGCTTCCTCGACCGCCAGTACACGGTCTGGGGTCAGGTGATCGAAGGCATGGAGCACGTTGACGCCCTTCCAAAGGGCGAGCCGCCCCGTTCGCCGGGCAAGATCGTCAAGGCGACCGTCGCCTGACAGCAAAAGGGCCGCTCGATCGAGCGGCCCTTTTTCTATTCGATCTCGACGACCTCGACGCGGGGTCCGTTAAGGACCAGCGCGATCTCGCCGCGCTTGAGCTTGAGCGCGTCCTCGCCGAACAGCTGACGACGCCAGCCGTGCAACGCCTCGACGTCGGCGTCGTCGCTGAGGGCGATCTTTTCCAGATCGGCGACATTGGCGATGAGCTTGGTGGCCACGCCCGCGTTGTCGCTCTTCGCCTTCAGCAGGACCTTCAGCAGCTCGACCACCGATGGCGGCGCGGGCTGATTGTGCGACGGCCGCTCCAGCTTGGGCGCATGCGCCTCCGGATCGGCCAGCACGCGTTTCAGCTCTTCGGTCAGCTCCAGACCCAGCCGTGAGGCGCCGAAGCCCTTGGGCACTGAGCGTAGACGGTTGAAGGCGTCGGAATCGGTCGGGGCCTGGGTCGCGATCTCGTCGATTGCCTCGTCCTTCAGAATGCGGCCGCGTGGCTGGTCTCGTTCCTGCGCAGCGCGCTCACGCCAGACCGCCGTGGCCTTGAAGGCAGCCAGATATTTGGCCGCATACTTCTTCGGCTTCAGACGCTTCCACGCGTTTTCGGGATTGGTGTCGTAAATCGCGGGATCGGTCAGATCCTCCATCTCGGCCATGACCCAATCGAGACGGCCGTCCTTCTGCAGACGGTCGCGGAGCTTGGGATAGAGGGCGGCCAGATGGGTTACGTCGCCAAGGGCGTAGATCAGCTGCGCGTCCGAGAGGGGACGGCGGGCCCAGTCTGTGAAACGGCTGCCCTTGTCGACTTCCTGGCGCAGCATCTGACGGACCAGCGCCTCATAGGAGACCTGATCGCCAAAGCCGGCGGCCATGGCGGCGACCTGTGTGTCGAACATCGGCTTGGGCATCGCGCCCAGCTTCACGAAGATTTCGACGTCCTGACGGGCGGCGTGAAAAACCTTGAGGATCGATTCGTCGCGCATGAGGTCGAGGAACGGCTCGAGATCGAGACCCTCGGCCAGTGGATCGATGATCGCCGCATCCGTGGGCGACGCGGCCTGGATCAGGCACAGCTTCGGCCAGTACGTCGTCTCCCGCATGAATTCGGTATCGACGGTGATGAAGGGCTGGTTTTTCAGGCCGTCGCAGAACGCGCGCAGCGCCTCGGTGGTGGTGATCGGCGTCATTGGAATGCTATAGCCCCGCGCGACGGCGTCGTGGCAAGAGCGAGCGACGTATTTCCGCCCACTGATTCAGGCCCGTGACCGATGAGCGACACCCCCGACAGGCTGCAAAACGGTCTGACCTATGCGGATGCGGGCGTGGATATCGACGCCGGGGACAGCCTGATCGAGCATATCAAGCCGTTGGCCAAGTCCACGGCGCGCCCCGGTTCGGAGCCGTCGCTGGGCGGGTTCGGGGCCCTTTTCGATCTGAAGGCGGCGGGCTTTGAAGATCCGCTGATCGTCACCACGACGGACGGCGTGGGCACCAAGCTGAAGATCGCGATCGAGACGGGAAGGCATGACGGGGTCGGAATCGACCTGGTCGCCATGTGCGTCAACGATCTGTTGGCGCAGGGCGCCGAGCCCCTGCTGTTCCTCGACTACTACGCCACCGGCAAGCTGGATGTGGACGCGGCCAAGCGCGTGGTCACCGGCATCGCCGACGGTTGCCGTCAGGCGGGCTGTGCGCTCGTGGGCGGCGAGACGGCCGAGATGCCCGGCATGTACGGTGGCGGCGACTACGATCTGGCCGGGTTCAGCCTGGGCGCGCTGGAGCGTGGACAGGCCCTGCCCTATCTCGACCGGCAGGCTGCGGGTGACGTGATCATCGGTCTGGCGTCGTCGGGGCCGCACTCGAACGGCTATTCGCTGATCCGCAAGGTCGTCGAAAAGTCGGGGCTGGCTTGGGGTGACGACGCCCCGTTCGCCAAGGACCGGACACTGGCGCAGGCGCTGATGGAGCCGACGCGCATCTACATCAAGACCGTCCTGCCGGTGATGAAGGCCGGACTGGTCAAGGGCGCGGCCCACATCACGGGCGGCGGCCTGATCGAGAACCCGCCGCGCTGCATCGCCGAGGGGCTGAAGGCGACGTTCGACTGGGACGCCTGGCCGATGCCGGCGGTGTTCCAGTGGCTGGCCGAGACGGGCGGCATCTCCGATCATGAGATGCGCCGGACGTTTAACTGCGGCGTGGGCTTCATGCTGGTGGTCGCGCCGGAGAACGCCGAGCCGGTGCTTGAAGCCCTGCTGAACGCGGGCGAGGTCGCCTTCATCTGCGGACAGCTGGAAGCCGTCTGACCGCGCATTGACCGGGGCCGTCACGGTCTGCAAGGTCCGGCCGCTTTCGTCGAACGAGGTCGTCCATGCGAATCCTTGCCAGCGCCGCCGCCCTGATGCTCGCCGCCGCGCCGGCGATGGCCCAGACACCGGCTGCGACCGAACAGCCACTGCTGCATCAGCTGGCGTCCGACGTCCGGCCGGAGCGGATGCGCGCCGACATCGAGAGCATGGTCAGCTTTGGCACTCGCCACACCCTGTCGGATCAGGTCTCCGAGACCCGCGGCATCGGTGCGGCGCGCCGCTGGGCCGAGCGGGAGTTCCGCCAGATCGGAGCGGGCTGTGGCGGCTGTCTCGAAATCGCCCTGCCTGAGGATACGGTGACGGGCAACCGGGTGCCGACGCCGACGCGGGTCGTGAACGTGCTGGCGATCCAGCGCGGGACCGGCGATCCCAACCGCGTCATCATCATTTCCGGCCACATCGACAGCCGCGTCACCGACGTCATGGACTTCACGGCCGACGCGCCGGGCGCCAACGACGATGCTTCCGGTGTTGCGGCGGTGCTGGAAGCCGCACGGGTGCTGTCCAAGCACCGTTTCGACGCCACTCTGGTCTACGCCGCCCTGTCGGGCGAGGAGCAGGGTCTGCTGGGCGGCAAGATACTGGCCGATTATGCCAAGACGCAGGGCTGGGTGGTAGAGGCCAATCTGAACAACGACATCGTCGGCAACTCAGAGGGCCAGTCCGGCGTGCGCGACACCACCCGGGTGCGGGTCTTCTCGGAAGGCACCAAGACGGTCGAGACGGCGGCCCAGGCCGAGCGCCGTCGCTACAACGGGGGCGAGGTCGACTCCTCGTCCCGTAATCTGGCGCGCTTCGTCGACGGACTGGCTGAGCGCTATCTGGCGAACTTCGATGTCGAGATGATCTACCGCACCGATCGCTATGGCCGGGGCGGCGATCAGGTCGAGATGCTGCGCGCGGGCTTCCCGGCCGTGCGCATCTCGGAGGGCGCAGAAAACTACGACCGTCAGCATCAGGATCTGCGGACCGAAAACGGCGTCCACTATGGCGACACCGTCGACGGTGTGGACTTCGACTATCTTGGACAGGTGGCCCGGCTGAACATCGTCTCGATGGCGGCCCTGGCCAGCGCGCCCATGGCCCCCGCGGGCGTGACCATCGAGGGCGCGGTCAAGCCGGACACCACGGTCAAGTGGCAGGCTGTGCCGGGTGCGGCGGGCTATCGCGTGTGGTGGCGCTCGACGACCGATCCGCAATGGCGCTTCAGCCGCAACGCAGGTGCAGACGACACCCAGATGGTTCTGCCCGGCATTGTCATCGACGACTACTTCTTCGGCGTGTCCGCCATCTCGGATGACGGCTACGAGAGCCCGGTGGTCTTCCCCGGCGCGCCGGGCGCCTTCGTCTCGGTCGGTGATCCGGCCCCGCCCGCGCGGTGAGCCCCTCCCCGCGTTCCCCCGTTCGCGTCGCGGTCCTGATCTCCGGCGCGGGATCGAACATGGCCGCACTGATCGACGCCGCGCGTGCGCCGGGTGCGCCGTTCGAGATCGCGCTCGTGCTGTCGAACAAGCCGGACGCGGGAGGTCTGGCGGTCGCCGAGGCCAAGGGCGTCGCGACCGTCGCCATGGACCATCGCCCTTTCGACAAGGATCGGGAGGCGCACGAGCGCGCCGTTCACGCCGAGCTGGAACGGCATGGCGTGGAGGTGGTCGCTCTGGCCGGATATATGCGCCTGCTGACGCCGTGGCTGGTCGGACGATGGGCCGGGCGGATGCTGAACATCCATCCCAGCCTGCTGCCGAAGTATCCCGGCCTTGATACGCACGCTCGCGCACTTGAAGCGGGCGACGCCGAAGCGGGCTGCACCGTCCATCTGGTCACCGAAGGCGTGGACGAAGGGCCGATACTGGCGCAGGCGAGCGTACCGATCGTCGCTGGAGACACACCGCCCGGTCTGGCGCAGCGCGTGCTCGAAGCGGAGCACCGGCTCTACCCCCACGCCCTCTCCGCGTTTTGCCGAACGCTGGATTAGAAATCTGTAATCTGCACAAATTGTCGCAGACACGAGCCCCGCCCTGAGTCACACCTTCCGGCGACTTCATCAGGGTTCCATCATGCTCAAGCTTCGTCTTCTCACCTGCGCCGCCGTCGGCGTGCTGGCGCTGTGCGCCTCAACGGCCACTGCCCAGACGCCGCCGATCGTCGAAATCCCCGCCACCGATCAGGCCGAGATCGGTGAGTTCGGCTTCGATCAGGCCGGCATGGACACGGCCGTCGCGCCGGGCGCGGACTTCAACCGCTACGCCAACGGCACCTATCTGCGGAACTCGCCGATCCCGGCGGACAAGGTCTCGTTCGGCGTGTTCGACATGCTGTACGACCGCTCGCAGGACAATCTGAAGACCCTGATCGAGGAAAGCGCCGCCAACCCGACGACCAGCCCAGACGCGGGCCGCATCGGCGCCTTCTACAAGAGCTTCATGGACGAGGCCGCTATCGAGCGCCTGGGCGCCAGTCCGCTGCAGGCCGATCTGGCCGAGGTTCGTGCGGCGAACACCCATGCGAAGATGGCCGAGCTGATGGGCAAAACCCAGGCCGGCTTCGGCGGCAGCCTGTTCGGCCTGCAGATCTTCGAGGACCTTAAGACGCCCGACAAATACAGCGCCTACATCGCCCAGGGCGGCATCGGTCTGCCGGACCGGGACTATTATCTGGAAGCGAGCTTCGCGACGCAGAAGGCCGCCTATCAGGCCTACGTCGCCGAAGCCCTGACGCTGGCGGGCTGGCCCGAGCCCGAGAAGTCCGCCGCTGACATCGTCGCCTTTGAGACCCGGATCGCCGAGCAGCACTGGACGCAGGTCCAGAGCCGCCAGATCGACAAGATGTACAACCCGACCACGGTTGCGGACCTGACCACCTCGGCGCCCGGCTTCGACTGGACGGCATGGGCTCGGGGCGCGGGCGTGGAGGCTGCGCCGACCCTGATCGCGATGAACGACACCGCCTTCCCGGGCATGGCGCGCATCTATGGCGAGACGCCGATCGAAACGCTGCAGGCGTGGCAGGCCTTCCAGATCGTGGATCAGGCCTCGCCCTATCTGTCCAAGGCCTTCGTCGACGCCCGTTTCAACTTCCGGGGCAAGGTGCTGAGCGGTCAGCCGGAGAACCGGCCGCGCTGGAAGCGGGGCGTGACGCTGGTCGACGGTTCGCTGGGCGAGTCTCTGGGCAAGGAATACGTCGCTCGCCACTTCCCCGCAGAGTCCAAGGCCCAGATGGAAGATCTGGTCGCCAACCTGCGCCGGGCCATGACCGCCCGCATCGAGCGGCTGGACTGGATGAGCCCCGAGACCCGCCAGCAGGCGCTCTACAAGATGAGCCGCTTCGGCGTGAAGATCGGCTATCCGGAAGAGTGGCGCAGCTATGACGGCCTGCGGCTGGTGGACGGCGACCTGTACGGCAACGTCGAGCGATCATCTGCGTTCGAGTGGGCCTATAACGTCGGCAAGCTGAGCCGGCCGGTCGACCCGCTGGAGTGGGGCATGACCCCGCAGACGGTGAACGCCTACTACAATCCGCCGCGCAACGAGATCGTCTTCCCGGCCGCCATCCTGCAGGCGCCGTTCTTTGACCCGCATGCCGATCCGGCCATCAACTATGGCGCCATCGGCGGAGTGATCGGCCACGAGATCACGCACGGCTTCGACGATCAGGGCCGCAAGGTTGACGGCGACGGCGTGCTGCGAGACTGGTGGACCGCCGAGGACGCCGCCCGCTTCGAAGCGCGGGCCAAGGTGTTGGGCGACCAGTATTCGGCGCTGTCGCCGCTGGAAAACGCGAACGTCAACGGCGACCTGACGATGGGCGAGAACATCGCCGATCTGGGTGGCCTGCTGCTGGCGCTGGACGCCTATCATATGTCGCTGAACGGCCAGCCGGCCCCGGTGCTGAACGGCCTGACCGGCGATCAACGTGTGTTCCTGGGCTGGGCGCAGGTCTGGCGTCAGAACATCCGCGACGAGGCCCTGCGCCAGCAGGTGACGGTCGATCCCCACTCCCCCGCGCAGTATCGCGCCGCAGTGCCGGTGCGGAACATCGACGCCTGGTATGCGGCGTTCGGCGTCAAGCCGGGCGACGAGCAGTATCTGGCTCCCGAGGCCCGCGCTCGCATCTGGTAACGCAGAGGTCCAGACATGACGACGGCCCCGGAGCGAACTCCGGGGCCGTTTTCATTTGTCAGCAGGATTTAGCGCGGTCGGCGTGGGGTGGTCGCTGCGCCGGCGACGGCGCCGACAGCAGCGCCCGCCACGGTCGAACCGGTGTTGCCGCCGACGGCCTGACCGACGACGGCGCCGCCGATTGCGCCGGTCGCGGCGCGTTGTTCCATGGTCGAGCCACAGGCGGCCAGCAGCGTCAGGACTACGGCGGCGGGGGCGAACTTCAGCATCGTTTTCATTTTTAAGCTCCGGGGGAGAAAGACGCACCGGAAACGGAAACGGCCCGCGTCCGGTTCCGGACGCAGGCCGCTTTTATGGTCAAGCCTCTGAAAAGAGGCCGGTCGTCAGCCGACGATCTGGTCGTCCGTGAAGAACTGGGCGATTTCGATGCCCGCGTTCTCGATCGAGTCCGAACCGTGGACCGAGTTTTCACCGATCGACAGGGCGAACTGCTTGCGGATCGTGCCCTCGGCGGCCTGTTCCGGGTTGGTGGCGCCCATGACTTCGCGATAGGCGGCGACGGCGTTGGGGCCTTCCAGCACCTGAACGACGACCGGCTCTGCGGTCATCTGGCCGACCAGCTCGCCGTAGAACGGACGTTCGGCGTGAACTTCATAGAATTTCTTGGCTTGCGCGTCGGTCAGCTTCACGCGGCGCTGAGCCACGATGCGCAGGCCAGCGCCCTCGATCACGGCGTTGATGGCGCCGGTCAGGTTGCGACGGGTCGCGTCCGGCTTGATGATCGAGAAGGTGCGTTCGGTCATGGGATGACTTCTGGTTTGGGAGATTGAAGGTCGCGGGCTTATAGACGCGCCCTCCCCGCCTTCCAAGCCTCGTAAGTTCTTATGCTCCAGATCAACCGCCTGACCCTGAACGCATGGGGCCGATCGTTCCTCGACGACGCCTCCGTCAGCCTGCCTCCCGGCGCCAAGGTCGGACTGGTGGGCCGCAACGGCATCGGGAAGTCGACCCTGTTCAAGGTCATCCTCGGCGAACTGGTCGCCGGGGGCGACGAGGTGTCGCTGCCGAAAACCGCCCGTATCGGCTCGGTGGATCAGGAACACCCGGCCACGCCGGTCAGCGTGCTGGACACCATTCTGGAAGCCGACACCGAACGCCACGACCTGTTGACCCGGCTGGAAACCGCCGAGCCGGAGGAGATGGGCGAGATCTGGGGCCGTCTGATCGAGATCGACGCCGACGCCGCGCCGGCCCGCGCCTCTGAGATCCTCGTCGGCCTCGGCTTCAGCCAGGAAGACATCCAGCGCCCGATGTCGCATTTCTCCGGCGGCTGGCGGATGCGGGTGGCCCTGGCGGCGGCGCTGTTCGCCGAGCCGGACATGCTGCTGCTCGACGAACCGACGAACTATCTAGATCTGGAAGGCGCGCTGTGGCTTGAGGCGCGGCTGAAGAAATATCCGGCGACGGCCCTGATCATCTCGCACGACCGCGAAATGCTGAACGAGGTCTGCACCCACATCCTGCACCTGTCGAACCGCAAGCTGGACCTCTACACGGGCAACTACGACACGTTCGAAAAGACCCGAGCTGAGAAGCTGCGCCTGATGAGCGCAACGCAGGCCAAGCAGGAGGTGGAGCGCGCGCACCTGCAGAAGTTCATCGACCGCTTCAAAGCCAAGGCGTCCAAGGCCACTCAGGCCCAGAGCCGGGTCAAGAAGCTGGAGAAGATGGAGCGGATCGAACTGCCACCAGAGGAGCGTGTCGCGCCCTTCGTCCTGCCCTCGCCCGAACGCCCCCTGCCCCCGCCCCTGATCCGGCTGGAGCGAGCCAATGTCGGCTATGAGCCCGGCAAGCCGATCCTGAAGAACCTGAACCTGCGCATGGATCTGGATGACCGCATCGGCCTTCTGGGCGTCAACGGGGCGGGCAAGTCGACGTTCGCCAAGTTGATCGCCAAGGCCCTGACCGTCGAGACCGGCGAATTCCACCGCGACGGCAAGATGCGGGTGGGCTGGTTCCACCAGCATCAGATCGAGGCGATGGACCCGACCGACACGCCGTTGGAGATCATCCGCCGGGCGATGCCGGAAGCGTCCGAGAGCAGCCGCCGCAGCCGCCTCGCCCAGTTCGGCCTGCCCTTCCAGAAGCAGGAGACCACCGTCGCCAGTCTGTCGGGCGGAGAGCGCGCGCGCCTGCTGCTGAATCTGGTGGCGATGGATTCGCCGCACATCCTGATCCTCGACGAACCGACGAACCACCTGGACATCGACAGCCGTCGGGCCCTGCTGGATGCGCTGAACGAGTACACGGGCGCCGTTATTCTGATCACCCACGACCGGTCGCTGATGGAACTGGTCGCCGACCGGCTGTGGCTGGCCGCCGACGGTACGGTGAAGCCGTTCGAGGGCGACATGGACGACTATGCGAAGTTCGTTCTGGATCGCGCCAAACAGGCCGGTATGAAGCCCTCGCAGGTAAAGCATGACCCGGAGCCCGCCGCAGCGCCTGCTCCAGCGACGAAAAAAGCCGAACCGAAGAAGGGCGGCCCATCCCCCTCGACGCTGCGCCACGCGGTGAAGAAGGCCGAGGAGCGGATGGCGCAGCTGACCGGCGAGCTCGCGCGAATCGACGACGATCTGGCCAACGCCGCCGTCAGCGAACCGAAAAAACTGGAAGGCCTGACCCGCGCGCGGGCGAAGACCCAGGCCGATCTCGACGCCGCCGAGACAGCATGGGTTGAAGCCGAAGAAGCCCTGGCGGAGGTCGCATGAACAAGCCCGCCGTGGAACTGTCCCGTGAAGCCCGGCAGGCCGCCGCCGCCCGACTTCGCGCCGTTCTGGCGGAGGAACTGGACGTTGAGATCGGCGGCCTGCAGGCTGAGATGCTGCTGGACCGTCTGGCCGCCGATCTCGGTCCGGTATTTTACAACCGCGCACTTACGGACGCCCGCGCGATCGTCGCCGCGCGTGCTGAAGACCTTGATGAGGCGCTCTACGGGCTGGAGCGCCTCAGCGACCTTCGCTGATCAGCCGCAGTCGACGGTGCGGATGATGCCCGTCGCCTGGTCGAAACGGACGTTCATCCGGTCCGGCCGCAGGTCCTTGGTCGTCGGACAGGTGGTGCAGACCACGCGCACATTGGCGTCCGCCGGGAAGCTGACCGCGGCGACATTGGTCCCAACCAGTGATTGATTGTCAGCAGCCGGACACCGCACGGGACCATCCTCGCCCGGAGCAGCCGCCGTCGGCGCGCAGGCCGTCAGGGCCAGAACCGAAAGCGCGGCGGCGGAGAACGCAATACTGGACAGTCTCATCCGCAACGCACCTGCTCGATGATGTTGGTTTGCTGATTATAGAGGACGTTCATCCGCTCGGGATTGAAGTCCATAGTCATCGGGCAGGTCGTGCAGGTCACGCGCCACGTGGCGCCAGTCGGAGCGGCGGGCAGCTCGGAGCGGTTGCGCCCGACGAACCGCTGGTACTGGTCGGCCTTGCACTGCGAGGCCCCCTCTTCCGGCGGCGGCGTGGCTCCGCCTGTATCGTCCATGGGCGCGCAGGCGGCCATCAGGCCGGCGGCGGTCAGGGCAAGAGCTAGCGTCTTCATCGGCGTCGTCTCCCTTAAAGGCTTAGCCGCACCGGACCTGTTCGATGATCTCGGTCCGGGCGTTGAAGAAGATGTTCAGGCGATAGGGCGAATAGTCCTCGGTCACCGGGCAGGTTGTGCACGTGACGCGACGGTTCACAACATCGACGGGCACCGGGATGTCGGATTTCGGCTTGCCCACCAGATGTTGCATTTCTCCGGCCCGGCAGAGATCGGCGGTGGGGTTTGACGGGTTGCGGTCGCCGACAGGCCGGCTGATCTGGGCTTCCTCCACCGCGCGCGGCGCCGAGGCGTCGGAGGCCGGGGTCGCCGTCGTCGAGTTGCAGGCCGCCAGCGCCGTCAGCGCGATCAGGCCGCCTTTTCCCAGCGTCCCTCTGGCGACTGTTTCCAGTAGGCGAGGTTGGCGCCGGCATCCTTCAGCGTCTTCCAGCGCACCCGTGCGCCTGTCAGCGAAACCTCGTCGCGACCGTCGAAGATGATGAAGCATCGTTCGATCCCTTTCGTATCGCCAAGCTCTGCGTCGTCCACGATGAACAGCGCCTGAGCGGCGGTCGGGTTCTCCAAACCCTCACTCAGCAGGATCGGTTGCCGACCAGCGTTCGGTTCAGTGTCCCGCCCATGGGCCAGGAAACTGTCGTCCCGATAGGTCCACAGCCGTTCGTCGATGTCATCGAGCTTGTGCGAGGCGGAGGCGCGGACCAAAGCCCGCCACCCCCGCTCACGCGTCTTTTCCAGCAGCCCCGGCAGCACCTGATCCAGCGACGAGCGCTCCAGATGGTAGAACCAGATTTCGGGGCCGTCGGCGGGCATCAGCCTTCGTAGCTGTCAGCCACCATCCGGTCGAGCGTGCGCACGCCCCAGCCCACGGCGCCGTCCGGCACGGTCGGATTGCGGCTGTCCTTGACCCAGGCGGTCGGGGCGATGTCGATGTGCGCCCACGGCACGCCATTGGTGAAGCGCTGGAGGAACAGGGCGGCGGTGATCGAACCGCCGGCGCGGCCGTTGCCGGTGTTCTTCACGTCGGCGATCGGCGTGTCGATGTGGCGCTCGTAGAAGGTCGGGATCGGCATCCGCCAGGCGTTCTCGCCGACCTTGGGACCGGCGGCGAGGAAGTTGTTCGCCAGCTCGTCGGAGTTCGAGAAGACGCCGGCGTATTCCAGACCCAGCGCCACGATCATGGCGCCCGTCAAGGTCGCCAGATCAAGCATGAACTTCGGCTTGAACCGCTCCTGGGTGTACCAGAGGCAGTCCGCCAGAACGAGACGGCCTTCTGCGTCGGTATTGAGCACCTCGACGGTCTGGCCCGACAGGGACACGACCACGTCGCCCGGACGCTGGGCGTTTCCGTCGGGCATGTTCTCGACCAGACCGATGACGCCGACGGCGTTCACCCTCGCCTTGCGGCCGGCCAGAGCGTGCATGAGGCCGACCACGGCGGCCGAACCGCCCATGTCCCACTTCATGTCTTCCATGCCGTCGGCCGGCTTCAGCGAGATGCCGCCCGTGTCGAAGCAGACGCCCTTGCCGACGAAGGCGATCGGCTGGTCGCCCTTGGCGCCGCCGTTCCACTTCATGATCACCACCTGGCTGTCGCGCACGCTGCCCTGACCGACGGCAAGGAGAGTGCGGAAGCCGAGCTTCTCAAGCTCCTTCTCGCCCAGCACCTCCACCTCCAGGCCCAGTTTCTCCAGCGCCTTGACGCGTTTGGCGTATTCCTCGGGGTAGAGGACGTTGGCCGGCTCGGCGACGAGGTCGCGGGAAAATTCGACCGCCTCGGCGACAGCTGCATAGGTCGCATAGGCGGCTTGGGCCGCTTCCGGGTCTGCGGCCGCGATCCGGATGGTCTCGATCGACGGCGTCTTTTCCGGCTTCAGCGTGGTGCGATATTTGAGGAACCGGTAACTGGCCAGACGCGCGGCGAAGGCCGCACGGGCTGTCTGGTCTACGGTGAGGGCCGAGGCGTCGATCGTCAGCGAGGTCGCGCCCGACAGCTTGACCGCGTGATAGGCGGCGCCGGCGGCGGCCTCGAGCGCCAGATCGTCGAACTTGTCCTTCGGTCCCGCGCCGGTCAGCACGATGACGTCTGCATCGACGCCCGCGGGCGCGGCGACCAGCAGGGTGCTGTTCGAACCGCCGGTGAAGCGGCTGTTGGTCATCGCCTTGGTCAGCGCGCCCTGCGTCGCCGTATCCAGTTGGGGGCCCGTACCAGACAGGCTGCGGCCATCGTGCACCAGAACGGCGAGAACATCCGCGGCGGTCGCGGAAGCGACGAACTCAATCTTCATGTACGGCTCCCGCCGGCGAATGGAGGCCGGCGCATTTCATGTTGGTGACAGCGCGCGGTTTCACCGGCGCGATCGGCTGTGTATTAGATGCTCTCACGCGCCGCCGCCTGCAACGGGCGATTTCTGTTCCTTCATGACACTGATTCAAGGCTATCTTTTCCGCCAGATCGCCAAGCCGGTCATCGCCGCGTGCGCCGCGCTGGCCGGAATCGGGATTCTGAGCCAGAGCCTCGATCAACTTGAGGTCATCGTTGAACGCGGCCAGAGCGTCTGGGTGATGATCAAGCTGACCCTGCTGGCGGTCCCGCAACTGTTGGCCGTCATCCTGCCGATCGGCCTGTTCGTGGGTGCGCTGATCGCTCTCACCCGTCTTCAGCGCGAGCAGGAGCTGACGGCCGTGTTCGCGTCTGGCGTGACCCGCTGGCAGGCGATCCGGCCCGCCGTGAAGATCGCCGTCATCGCTGCGCTGGCGACGCTCGCCACCACCACGACTCTCCAGCCATGGGCCCAGCGTGAGGCGCGGGCGCAGGCGTTCGCCATCCGCACCGACCTCGCCGCCCTGCTTGTCGAGGAAGGCCGCTTCGTTCAGGGCCCGGACGGGCTGACGGTCTATGTGCAGCAGATCGAGCAGAGCGGCCTGCTGAAGAATCTCTTCATCTACCTGCCCCGCCCCGACGGCGAGGCGATCACCTGGGACGCGGCCGAGGCGCGGTTCGAGCGGGTCGACGGCCTGCCGGTCGTGACGATGATCAACGGCTCGACCACCCGCTACTCCAGCCGGGGCGTGCTGACCTACGGCTCGTTCAGTCGCAACGTCTTCGACCTGTCGCCCTATACGAACGTCACCGAACAGATTCGCTACAAGCCGTCGGACCTGTATCTGACCCAGTTGCTCGATCCCTCGCCGCAGGACCTGCAGCAGGTCGGGTCGGCGGGAGAGCTGGCTGCAGAGGCTCATTCACGCCTGTCATCGCCGCTGTACGCACTGGTGGCCATGGCGATGGCGCTCACTGCGATTCTCGGCGGCGCCTACAGCCGGACCGGCTACAGCCTGCGCATCGCCAAGGCTGCGGGCGCCTTCCTCGTCGTCCGGGTGCTGGGCTACGCCATCGTCGCCGCCAGTGCGTGGAACGGGTGGCTGAATATCCTGCAGTACGCCTTGCCGATCGCGGCGACGGCGATCTCACTGAAGCTGCTGTTCCGTGCCTTGAAACCGAAACGTCGGCGTAGCTGGCCGGTCTATGAACGCTTCAAGGCGAGGTTCGCATGAGGCGGCTGCTCCCTGTGCCGCGCCTTCGACTCGGTCGGATCGAGCGCTACGTGCTGGTTCAGCAGGCGAGGTCGCTGCTGGTGGCGCTGGGCGTGATCTCGGCGCTGATCATGCTGATCGACTTCGTGGAAATTTCGCGGGGCGTCGGGTCGGACGTCGACCTGTCGGGCGTGCGCATTCTCGGGTTGATGCTGCTGAAGTCGCCGCAGGTCATCCTGCAGCTTCTGCCGTTCGTCTTCCTGTTCGGCACGCTTGGAGCCTTCGTGGCCCTGAACCGGCGCAGCGAGCTGATCGCCATGCGCGCGGCAGGGGTGTCAGCCTGGAGGTTCGTGCTTCCGGCGGCGGGCGCGGCCTTCCTGTTTGGCGTTGTCACTGTCACGGCGCTGGGTCCCGCCGCGTCGTGGGCGGATGGCCTGTTCCAGCGCGAGCGGGCGCGCCTCTCCGGCTCTGTCGCCGGCGCCGGGCCGCAGCAGGCGGTCTGGCTGCGCGAGGGCGACGACGCCCGCCAGATGGTGATCCGCGCCGAGCGACAGGACCGGTCAAACGGGCGTCTGCTGGGCGTCAGCTTCTTCGTCTACGCCAACGACGGCACGGGCGTTCGCACCTTCTCCGAGCGGATCGACGCGGCGACGGCGACGCTCAGCAATGGCCGCTGGCGGCTGACAGATGCCGTGGGCGCGCAGGCGGGTCAGCGGGCGGTGCGCTACGCCACCCTCGACCTGCTTTCCAGCCTCGCGGACGACGAGGCGTTCGAACGCTTCGCCCGGCCGCAGTCGACGCCCTTCTGGTCTCTGCCCGCCCAGATCACGCGCGTGAACGACGCCGGCTTCTCGTCCACCGCCTACCGGCTCAGGCTGCAGCAACTTCTGGCGACGCCCCTGATGTTTGCGGCCATGTCGATTCTGGCCGCCGCCTTCTCGCTGCGCCTGATGCGACTGGGGGATCTGGCTAAGATGAGCGCGGCTGCCGTGGTGCTGGGTTTCGGCTTCTTCTTCGTCAATCAGGCGGCGTCCGCCTTCGGCTCGGCGGAAGTCATTCCGCCGTGGCTGGCCGCATGGTTGCCGCCCTTGTTGACGGCGCTCGCCGCCTTCACCTTGCTGTTCTATACCGAAGACGGCTAATCGGTCCGTCCGCGCCCGCCCGACCGACGATCAAGTGAGCCTACATGCCGCGTGACCCCCGCGCAGATTCAGGAGCCCTGCGCTTCAGGTTGCTGAACGGCGCCGCTGCGCTGTCAGCCCTTGCGATTTGGGGCCCGGTTCACGCCCAGACCGCGGCGCCGCAAACCCCGCCCCCGTCCGACGGACTTGCGGCCGACGCCGTCTACATCGACGCAGACAGTGCGACGCGTGAGGGCGATGTAATCATCGCCAGCGGCGCGGCCGAACGCGTACTGGCCCGCTTCCGCGGCGCGACGCTGCGGGCCGGTGAGGTCCGCTACGATCTGACCCGGCGCACAGCCGCCGCCACCGATCGGGTGGAACTGACCAATGCGGAGGGCGACACCGTCTTCGCCAGCCAGCTTGAGCTGGACGCAGACCTGAAGGCGGGCGTCGCCGTCGACTTCGCAACCCGCTTCCGCAACGGGGCGAGCCTGATGGCGGCGACGGCGGTCAGGCGCAGCGAGAACGTCAACGAGCTGAACTACGCCATCTTCACCCCCTGCCCGATCTGCGACGCAGACGGCAATCCGAAGCAACCGAGCATTTCGATCCAGGCCGAGAAGGTCGTGCAGGACGAGGCGTTGCGCGCCGTCTTGTACCGGAATGCAGTGTTCCGTCTGGGCGGTGTGCCGGTGTTCTACACGCCCTTCTTCGCCCACCCGGACCCTACGGTGGAGCGGGCGTCCGGTTTCCTCGTGCCGATCCCCAGCTATGACGAAGGGCGGGGCTTCAGTCTCGAGACGCCGTACTACCAGGTGGTCTCCCCGTCCGAGGACTGGCTGATCAGCCCCCAGTTCAACACCGACGTTGCGCCGCTGCTGAACCTGCAATGGCGCCGGCGCTTCACGGACGGGACGATCGTGGTTCGGGGCGGCTACACCTACGAGCGAAACTTCGGCGACTTCGATCTGGACGGCGACGGCGACGCGGAGAGCAACGTGCCGTTCGGCGACCACACCCACCGCAGCTATCTGCTGGGCTATGGCCGCTTCGATCCGGAAGGGCCATGGCGCTGGGGCTTCACGGCCGAGCGGACGTCGGACAAGACCCTGTTCGACCGCTACGACGTGCGATCGCCCTATCAGGATAACGGCCTCTACTACGGAGACCAGCGCCGGCTGATCAGTCAGGCCTATATCGAGCGCCAGACCCAGCGGTCCTACATCTCGGTCGCCGCATTCAGCATCCAGAGCCTTCGGGTGGCGCAGTTCGATCCGGTGACGCCGGCGCTGAACGTGTTCGAGCGAGACAACGCCCTCCCTATCGTCGCGCCGCTGATTGAGGCCCGGTGGGAGCCGGACAGCCCCATTCTTGGCGGACGGTTGAGATTGCGCGGCACCGCCGTGGCGCTCACCCGCGACGACTTCGTGGGCGGCCCGGTTCTGCGACCGCCGCTGATTCCCGCAGGACCTACGGCTGGCCTGCCCGGCGTGGATACCCGACGCGTGTCCGGTCAGGCGGAGTGGCGGCGAGCCTTGATCTCGGCTGGCGGCGTGCGGTGGGAGCCGTTCATCGATGTGCGGGGCGACCTGTATTCGGTGTCGGACCTGCCGCCGATGCTGGGTTACGACAACGAATCGATCACGCGCGGCCGGGCCACGGCGGGCGTGGACGTAACCTATCCCTTGATCCGGCGGTTCGACGGACTGGACGTCATCCTCGAACCGATGGGTCAACTGTCCGCTTCGACCCGGCCCGATCTGGATGCGCGCATCCCGATCGAGGACAGCCAGACGCTGGAACTGGACGAAAGCGCCCTGTTCCGCATCGACCGCTTCCCCGGCTACGACCTCTATGAAGGCGGCTTCCGCTTCACGGCCGGCGCTCGCACGACCCTGCGCTGGGAAGGCGGCCGGCAGGCCAGTCTGTTCGTCGGACGCAGCATCCGCAGCGACGCCGAGCCCGAGTACCTGGTCCCTTCCCCCGACCTGCCCAGCGAGCTCTACGATCCGTCGGGCCTCGGATCCGACACCTCGGACTGGGTGGTGCAGGGCTCGTTTTCCCCGTCGGACCAGTTCCGCGGCTGGGGGCATGCCACGATCGATTCGGGCGGCGACGTACGTCGCGCCGAGGTCGCTGTCGACGGACGTTGGGGCCGGCGTAACCTAGCGACGGTCAGCTATATCATCGACCGCTCCAACCCGATCGCGGGCCCGAACAACCGGAACTATGAGTTCCTGCAGTTGGCCGGCCAGCAGTTCGTCGTCGGCAACTGGGGCGTCGCCTTCGCCGGCATTGCGGACCTTGAGCGCACGCCGCGCCCCGGTCAGCCTGATCCCAGCGCCCTGGTTCGATCCGAAATCGGACTGTTGTTCGACGACGAATGTCTGCGGATCGAACTGGGGTGGCGCCGCGACAACACGAGCGTACGGCCTTCCGGCCCCTCCGAAGGCCCATATGTGCGCCTAACCCTCGCCACTTTCGGCGGTACAGGATATTGACGGCGACTGTGGACGCCAAACGGGGCGTGAGCGGCTCGCCAACCGGCCGGGCGGCTTGAGGAATCTAGGACTGACATGCGTTTGATGCGTTACATGACCAGTGTGGCGATGGTCGCCCTCATGGCCGGCTCTGCGGTCGCCCAGACCGCGCCCCAGCCGACGCCGCAGACGGCGCCGGCGGCCGCAGGCTCGCTGAACCCCGCCGCCGAACAGGCGCCCGCGCAGGCCCCGGCCGCCGCGCCCGAGTTCCAGCTGTCCGACGGCGTTCTGGCTACGGTCAACGACAGCGTCATCACCGGCTTCGACCTGCGTCAGCGCATGCTGCTGTTGATCGCCATGACGCAGGTCCAGCCGACGCAGGAGAACCTGCCGGCCATCTCGCGTCAGGCGCTGAACAACCTGATCGACGAGCGCCTGCAGCTTCAGGAGCTGGCCAACTACAAGGACCTTCGGGTTTCCGATCAGGAAGTCGACGAGGAAATCGGAGCGATGGCGCAAGAGGCGGGGATCACCGCCCAGGACTATCTGCGCTTCCTCGAACAGGGCGGCATCCGCCCCCAGACCCTGCGCGAACAGATCCGCACCCAGATCGGCTGGCAACAGCTGGTGGGCGGCCGCTTCCAGTCGCGGGCGCGGGTCAGCCGCTCGGCCGTCGACGCCGCCATGCGCCAGCTGAACGAGGCCGCGTCCAAGAAGCAGTACCTGATCGGCGAAATCTATCTGGAAGCCTCGCGCGTCGGCGGCCAGCAGGCGGCCGTGAACGGGGCCAACCAGCTGGTCCAGCAGATGGTTCAGGGCGCGCCCTTCCAGGCCGTGGCCCAACAATTCTCGGCCGCGCCCTCGGGCCCTCGCGGCGGCGACGCCGGCTGGGTTGTCGAAGGCACGGTCCAGCCCGCCCTGCAGGCGGCGCTTGACCAGCTGGCGGTCGGCCAGCTGTCGCGCCCGATCCCGGTCGAGGGCGGCGTCTACATCCTGTACATGCGCGACAAGCGCGACGGCGCGGCGGTCAATCTGGTTCAGTTGAAGCAGGTCATGATCGAGCTGCCGGAAACGGCGTCGCCGGATCAGGTCGCGGCCGCCAACACGCGTCTGGAGGCCCTGAAGCCCCAGCTGACCTGCGACACCATGCTGGCGCGGGCGACCTCGGAACAGGGCCTGCTCGGCTCCGATCTGGGCGAAAGCGATGTGGCCAATCTGGCGCCCCAGTTCCAGCAGGTCGCGCGGTCGGCCGAGGTCGGTTCGGTCAGCTCACCCGTGCGCACCCCGCTGGGTCTGCATCTCCTCGCCGTCTGCGGCCGTCGCGCCGGCGGACCGCAGGCTCCTGATGTCCGCGCGGTCGAGAACCAGCTGTTCCGTCAGAACCTCGCCACGCTGGGCCGTCGCTACATGCGCGACCTGCGCGACGACGCGCTGATCGAATACAAGCAGCAATGACCGGGTCCGCCCCGCTGGCCCTGACCATGGGCGAACCAGCGGGCGTGGGTCCCGAGATCATCGCCAAGGCCTGGACCGCTCTGAGGCAGGACGGCGCGCCGTTCGTCGTGATCGGCGATCTGACCTTGATGCGGGCGCAAGGCGTGCCGTGCCGAAGCGTCACCGCCCCGTCGGACGCTTCGGATGTGTTCGCCACCGCCCTGCCAGTGCTGGACCTTCCCGTGAAGTCGCCGCCGGTCGCCGGGCGGCCGGACCCTGCGAATGCGGGCGTGACCGCCGACTGGATCGAACAAGCCGTCAGCCTTGCCCTGTCCGGCGACGTCTCCGGCGTTGTCACCGCTCCGATCGCCAAGGCGCCGCTTTACGCCGCCGGCTTCCGGTTTCCCGGCCATACGGAGTTCATCGCCGAACTGACCGCCGACGCGCCCTTCGCGGGAACGCGGGGACCGGTGATGATGCTGACGGCCCGGGATCTGCGGGCCTGTCTGGTGACCATCCATGTTCCCCTCGCCGAGGTGCCGGAACTGGTCACCGAAGAGCGAGTGATCCGCACGGCGCGGGTCGTGCACGAGGCGATGAAGCGGGACTTCGGCATCGATCGGCCCCGCCTGGCGCTCGCTGGCCTGAACCCGCATGCGGGCGAAGGCGGCGCGCTGGGCTTGCAGGAGATCGAGGTTCTTACCCCCGCCGTCGAGAGCCTGCGCGCCGAGGGCGTCGCCATCACCGACCCCCTGCCCGCCGATACCCTGTTCCATGACGAGGCTCGCAAGACCTACGACGCGGCCATCTGCCTCTACCACGATCAGGCCCTGATCCCGGTGAAGACGCTGGACTTCTGGGGCGGTGTGAACGTCAGTCTCGGCCTGCCGATCATCCGGACTTCCCCCGACCACGGCACGGGCTTCGATATCGCCGGCAAGGGCGTCGCCCGCCCGGACAGCCTGATCGCGGCCATCCGTCTGGCTTCGGAGATGGCGGCGGCGCGCGCGGCGCGCTAAGGCCGGACCGTGACCGACCTTCCGACCCTTCGCGAACACCTCGATGCCCATGGGCTGGCGGCGAAGAAGAGCTTCGGCCAGCACTTCCTGCTCGACCTCAACGTCACCCGGAAAATCGTGCGGCTTGCGGGCCCCTTTGAGGGCCGCTGCGTGGTCGAGGTCGGCCCCGGTCCGGGCGGCCTGACCCGCGCCCTGCTGGAAAGCGATGCGGGCAAGGTGGTTCTGGTCGAGAAGGACCCCCGCTTCATTCCGCTGTTGTCGGAGCTAGACGACGGGTCCGGCCGTCTGAAGATCGTCGAGGGCGACGCCCTGAAAGTCAGGGAGGCCGAACTTGTCGACGGGCCGGCGCATCTGGTTTCCAACCTGCCCTACAACGTCGGCACGCCGCTGCTGATCAAATGGCTGACCGGGCCGTGGCGTCCGTACGCCCTGACGCTGATGTTCCAGAAGGAGGTCGCCGAGCGGGTCGTGGCGCAGGTCGGTGACGACGCCTACGGCCGGCTGGCGGTGATCGCTCAGGCGACCGCGGACGCGCGGATCGTGATGCATCTGCCCGCCGCCGCCTTCACGCCGCCGCCCAAGGTGGCCAGCGCCGTGGTGCATCTGGTCCCGCTGGCGAACCCGCCGGAGCCCGCCATGCTAAAGCGGCTGGAGCGCGTAACCGCCGCCGCATTCGGACAGCGGCGCAAGATGCTGAGATCCAGCCTCAAAACGCTGGGGGGCGGCGCACTATGCGAGGCTGCCGGGATCGAGCCCGATGTGCGCGCCGAGACAGTGGATGTCGCAGGCTTCCTTCGTCTGGCCGCAGCCCTTGAGCCTCAGGCTCAGTAGAAGGCGTCTTCCCGACGGAAATCCGGCCTCGGTCCCGCTCCGGAATAACCGGCGTCCTCGGCAACTCGGCGTTCAGCCATCCGCTGCTCCCGCTCGGCCTCGCGCCGACGACGCGCCTCGCCATAGTCCGGCCGCGGCGCGTCAAACCCGAAGGCAAGGCGGTCTCCCCCGCTGTTCTGCGATGCCGCCGTGTAGATCGTGATACTGGCGACATCCTCAGGTCGGGCCGGCGCCGCGATCAGATGGGGATCAGCGGGCGCCTCTTCGTAGAGCCACGCGGTTTCAGCGTATGGCGGCGAAGGCGGCGGCGGGGGCCGGTGCTCATAGCCATCTACGACTGAGCCGACATCCATCACCGATCCGGGCGTGATTTCCCGCTCGGGCGGCTGGAAGAAAGCAATCTGCAAGGCTTGGCCTGACGCTGCCCGGACAGGCGCATGGCCCGACAGTGCAAGGCTGGTGACGACCGCTACAGCGACTGTCGCGACGCCGCCCGCGAGAACTGCGGGCATCCAGCGTTTCCGGTCAGGCGATGAGGTCATGCCGCAGGAACGGCGCTCGCCGAAAAGGGTTGCCCTAGACCTGCTCGCTCAGCAGCGCCGATCGGTAGCCTTCGACCCACAGGTTCCGCCGCCGGCGGCTGCGTTCCGCGTGATAGATGTGCGCCAGCTCGGCGTACGACCGGTCGAAGTCATCGTTGACGAAGACGTAGTCGAACATGTCGCAATGCTCGATCTCGCCCTTGGCGTTCTGGATGCGGCGCTCGATCACGTCGTCCGCGTCCTGCGACCGGGTCACCAGACGGCGGCGAAGTTCCTCCAGGCTGGGCGGCAGGATGAACACGCGAACGGCGTCTTCCGGGCATTTCTCCGCGATGTCGCGGGCGCCCTGCCAGTCGATGTCGAACAGCACGTCCCGACCTTCGGCCAGAGCCTTGTCGATCGGCGGGCGCGGGCTGCCGTAGCGATTGCCGTGCACATCCGCCCATTCAAGGAAGGCGTCTTCGTCGATCAGGCGCTGGAATTCTTCGTGGCTGACGAAGTGGTAGTCGCGGCCTGCGACCTCACCGGGACGGATGTCGCGGGTGGTCATCGAGATCGACAGCTCCAGACCGCCATGGTCCGCCATCAGCCGGCGACACAGGCTGGTCTTGCCCGCACCCGACGGGCTGGCGACGATCAGGAGGACGCCCCGGCGGGGCGTGCGTTCATTCGACATTCTGGACCTGTTCGCGCAGCTGTTCGATCACGGCTTTCAGCTCGAGGCCGATTCCGGTGAGCGCGGTGGTAGCCGATTTGGAGCAGAGGGTGTTCGCCTCCCTCATGAATTCCTGCATCAGGAAGTCGAGTTTTCGGCCGGCGGGGGGTTGCTGCAACAGGGTGCGGGCCGAGGCCACGTGGGCGCCCAGCCGATCCAGCTCCTCGCGCACATCCGCCTTGGTCGCCAGCGCTGCGGCTTCGAGGAAGATGCGATCTTCCAGACCAGGCGCGTCCGGCGCCAGTTCGGTCATGCGGCGGGAGAAGCGTTCGCGAATGGCGTCGGTCTGGGCGGCGGCCTCGGTCTCGGCCTGAGCAACGAGGGTTTCGATGCGGTCGACAAAGCCGGCGATCACCGGTTCGAGCTGACTGCCCTCCCGTTCGCGAGAGGCCTTCAACGCGTCCAGCGCCTGATCGATGGTCGCCGCGATCTGGGTCTCGATAGCCGCTCGCGCGTCCGGGTCCTGATTCTCGTCCGCCACATCGAGGACGCCGCGCAGGGCAAGAAGGCCATCCGCCGACGGCGGCGTGCACCCGTCCTCGGCCAGCTGGTTGGCCAGTTCGAGATAGCGAGCCAGAACCGCTTCGTTGACCTGAAGCGCAGCATCGGCCGCGGCCGTCCGGCGGGCCTGAACGCCGACAGTTACCTGTCCACGCTGCAGTCGCGCCTGTGCCGACGCCTTCGCCAGCCGTTCAAGGTTGTCGAAGCCGGGCGGGCCCCGAAACCGCAGCTCAAGTGTCCGGCCGTTGACCGAGCGCGCCTCGACAGACCAGCTCCAGTCGCCCGCTGCGCCGTCCGCCCGACCAAAACCGGTCATGCCCGAGATGGCGCTCACTGGGCGGGCGCCGCTTGCGGGACGCGGATCACCTTGGCGCCGGGCGGCACCACATAGGCGTCAGGCGCCGTGGCGGCCGAGTCCGGCGAGGCGTTCGGAACGGGCGAGATCCCGGGCGCCACCGGAGCCACGGCCTCAGGCGGCAGGCCCGCGCGCTGACGCTCTATGGCGCGCCAGCGGGCGACGTTGGCGAGGTGCTGCTCGTACGTCTCGGCGAAGACATGCCCGCCGGTCCCGTCGGCGACGAAGAAGATGTCGCGCGTCCGGGGCGGGTTCAACACGGCCGCGATGGACGCCGCGCCCGGATTGGAGATCGGCGTCGGCGGCAGGCCATCGATCTGATAGGTATTGTACGGCGTCGAGGCGGCCAGTTCGGACGCGCGTATGCCCCGGCCGAGCGGCCGACCCTGGGTGATGCCGTAGACGATCGTCGGATCGCTCTCCAGGCGCATGCCGGAGCGCAGTCGATTTGAGAAGACGGCAGCGACGCGGGGCCGCTCGGACGCCACGCCCGTTTCCTTTTCCACGATGGACGCCAGAATCATCGCCTCTTCGGGCGAGCGCACAACGGAGCCGGGACCGCGCTGGGCCCATAGCCGGGCCAGATTGTCATCGCGCGCGCGCCGCATGCGGTCGATCACCGACTGGCGGCTCGCGCCACGGGAAATTTCGTAGGTTTCCGGCCACAGCGAACCTTCATCGGGTGTTGTCTCGATCGTACCGGTCAGCAGGGTTTCGGCGTTCAGGATGTCGACCGCCTGCGCCGACGACCAACCCTCGGGCAGGGTCACGAAGCGCCGCACGACCTTACCGTCGACCAGCAGGGCGATTACGCCGCTGAGCGAGGTTCCCGATGGCACCTCATACTCTCCTGCTCGCAGCCGGCGGTCGGCCCCGGTCAGGCTTGCGGCGGCGCGAAACAGATCCGTTGAGCGGATAACCCCTGACGCTTTCAGTTGGGCGCCGATAGCGTTGACACCGGCGCCGCTGGGCAGCGTCACGATAGTCGTGTCGCCGGATCGCGCCGATGGACCGGGCGCGTAAAGCACCGCCCAGATCGCAATGAGGGCCACCAGAAGAAAGCCGCCGAAGGTCGCGCCGGCGGCCAGCAAGGCGGTCATGCGTCCCGATCGCGCGGGATAGGGGCGAGCCGGTCCGGTCCCGATCGGCTTGCGCGCCATCTAGTCAACCTTCTTGAAGATGACCGAGGCATTGGTGCCGCCAAAGCCGAAGCTGTTCGACATCGCCACGTCGATCTTCATCGGTTTGCTCTTGTGGGGAACCAGGTCGATCGCGGTCTCTTCCTCAGGGTTGTCGAGATTGATGGTCGGCGGCGCGATCTGGTCGCGGATGGCCAGCACGCTGAATACGCACTCGATCGCGCCGGCCGCGCCCAGCAGGTGGCCGGTCATCGACTTGGTCGAGGAGACCGCGAGGTCCTTCGCGTGATCGCCCACCAGCTTCTCGATAGCGTGCAATTCGATCCAGTCGGCCATGGTCGAGGTGCCGTGGGCGTTGACGTAGTCGAGGTCCGACGGCTGCAGGTCCGCCCGCTTCAGCGCTGCCTTCATGGCGCGCAGACCGCCTTCGCCATCTTCGGACGGGGCGGTGATGTGATAGGCGTCGCCGCTCATGCCGTAGCCGACGACCTCGGCGTAAATCTTCGCGCCGCGGGCCTTCGCGTGCTCGTACTCCTCCAGCACCATGATCCCGGCCCCCTCGCCCATGATGAAGCCGGCGTGGTCCTTGTCGTACGGACGGCTGGCCTGCTCGGGCGTGTCGTTGAAGGCGGTGCACAGGGCCTTGCAGGCGAGGAAGCCGGCGATGCCGATCGGCACGATGGAGCTCTCCGCCCCGCCGCAAACCATGACGTCCGCGTCGTCGAGCGCAATCATCCGGGCCGCGTCGCCGATGGCATGGGCGCCGGTGGCGCAGGCGGTCACAACCGAATGGTTCGGACCCTTCAGTCCGTGGCGGATCGAGATCTGGCCGCTGCCGAGATTGATCAGCGACATCGGAATGAAGAACGGACTGATCCGGCGTGGTCCCTGCTCCTTCAGGACCAGAGCCGTTTCCGCGATGGGGCCCAGGCCGCCAATGCCGGAGCCGACGATGACGCCGGTGCGTTCCCTGTCCTCTTCGCTCTCGGGCTTCCAGCCCGCATCGGCCAGCGCCTCGTCGGCCGCGGCGATGGCGTAAAGGATGAAGTCGTCGACCCGCTTGCGGTCCTTGGGCGACATGACCTTTTCGGGGTCGAAGCTGCCCGGAACGTCCGGCCCACCGCCGCCCCGGCCGTCGACAGACGGAATCTCGCCCGCGATCGTGCAGCCGTAGCCTTCGGTGTCGAAGTTGGTGATCGGCCCGATGCCCGACCGGCCCTCGAGGATGCCCTTCCAGGTATGCTCGACGCCCCATCCGAGGGGGGTCAGCAGACCGAGACCGGTAACGACGACGCGACGCATCAGGCGCGCTCCTTCACATTCGGATTCGAAGCCATAAACAATAATGGCCGCCGGACGGCCCCGCTAGGGGCGTCACGGCGGCCATCAAAGCCGTTGAACAGGTCGGCGATCAGCCGGCCAGCTTCTCGTCGATAAACTTCACGGCGTCGCCAACGGTCTGGATGTGCTCGGCGGCGTCATCCGGAATCTCGACGTCGAATTCTTCCTCGAAGGCCATGACCAGTTCGACGTTGTCGAGCGAATCAGCGCCCAGGTCGTCGATGAAGCTGGCCTTTTCGGTGACCTTGTCCGGATCGGCGTCCAGGTGGTCGATAACGATCTTGCGGACGCGTTCCAGGGTGTCGGACATGTTCTGTCTCTGCCTTCTAGCGCCGCCCGTAGGCGGCCGTTTGTCTCAAACCTTGCCGTAGGATCACGGCGCCGCTTGCGCAAGCCTATAACGGGACTCAGGCGAAGCGGTTGCGACCGCATTTAGCACAGCCATGACGTTGGGGAAGAGGCGTCACCTGCTGTGATCGATCCTAGATCATCGCCATGCCGCCATTCACGTGCAGGGTCTGGCCCGTCACATAGGCGGCTTCATCGGATGACAGATAGACGGCGGCGGCCGCGATTTCCGAGCCTTCGCCCAGCCGTCCGGCGGGAATGTTTTTCAGGATTGTCTCCCGCTGCTGGTCATTCAGCACATCGGTCATAGGCGAGGCGATGAAGCCTGGGGCGATGCAATTCACCGTGATCCCCCGCGAACCGACCTCTTGGGCCAGCGCCTTGGAGAAGCCGATCATGCCGGCCTTGGAGGCGGCATAGTTGGTCTGGCCCGGGTTGCCCGTGACGCCAACCACCGAGGTGATGCCGATGATCCGGCCGGTGCGGCGCTTCATCATGCCCTTCACCGCCGCGCGGGACAGGCGGAAGTAGCTCTCCAGATTGACCTTGATGACGTCGGAGAAATCCTCATCCTTCATCCGCATCAGCAGGCCGTCCTTGGTGATGCCTGCATTGGCGACCAGAATGTCCAGCGACGCGCCCGCCGCCTCTTCGGCCCGGCCGATCAGGCCATCGACGGACTCCGCGTCCGACAGGTTGGCGGCGGCGGCGAAAGCCCGCTCGCCCAGCTGACCAGCCAGATCCTGCAGCACCGCTTCACGCGTGCCGGACAAAACGACTGCGGCGCCCTGCGCATGCAGCGCCCGGGCGATCGCGCCGCCGATTCCGCCGGTTGCGCCGGTGACCAGCGCGGTTTTTCCGCTCAGATTGAACATGGTTTCTTCCTTCGATCTCTCAGAGCGACTTCGCGAACGCTTCAAGCTCTTCCGGAGCGTTCAGCGCCAGGCTTTCGGCGTCTGGCGCGATCCGCTTGGCCATGCCGGTCAGGACCTTGCCCGAGCCGATCTCGACGAAGCGGGTCACGCCGCCCTCGCCCGCCATCCATTCCATGCTCTCGCGCCACCGGACCCGACCGGTGACCTGTTCGACAAGGAGACGCCGCAGGACCTCCGGGTCGCTCTCCGGGCGTGCGGTCACATTGGCGATAATCGGCACTGCCGGCGCGGAGATGGTCGCGGACGCCAGAGCCTGAGCCATTTCATCGGCGGCCGGCTGCATCAGCGGGCAGTGGAACGGCGCCGATACATTCAGCGGGATAGCCCGCGCGCCCAGTTCCTTGGCCTTTTCGATCGCGCGGTCCACTGCGGCCTTGTCGCCGGAGATGACGACATTGCCGTTGTTGTTGTCGTTGGCGACCACGCAAACGCCGACTTCCGAACCGGCCTTCGCGGCCTCTTCAGCCAGCGCCAGATCGGTCCTAGGGCCGATCAGGGAAGCCATGGCCCCCTGCCCCACGGGAACGGCGCGCTGCATCGCCTGACCGCGCAGCTTCAGCAGGCGCGCCGTGTCAGCCAGCGAGATCGCGCCGGCGGAGCACAGGGCCGAATATTCGCCCAATGAGTGACCAGCCACGTACGCCGCCTTCGTCACATCCACCCCGAACTCCGCCTTCAGCACGCGCATCGCGGCGACGGAAACGGCCATCAATGCCGGCTGGGCGTTCTCGGTCAGCGTCAGCTGATCCTCGGGGCCCTCGCGCATCAGCTGCGACAGCTTCTGGCCCAGCGCCTCGTCCACCTCGGAGAAGACCTCGCGGGCGCTGGCGTAAGCGTCAGCCAGAGCAGCGCCCATGCCGACCGACTGG
This sequence comes from Brevundimonas sp. NPDC092305, assembly GCF_044755415.1. NCBI lineage: Bacteria > Pseudomonadati > Pseudomonadota > Alphaproteobacteria > Caulobacterales > Caulobacteraceae > Brevundimonas > Brevundimonas sp. NPDC092305. The sequence continues at coordinate 1,242,604 of NZ_JBIVQY010000001.1, forward strand.
CTGCCTTGTCCGGGAAACAGGAGGGCGAGGGTCATGAACGGGGCTCCGCTGCCGTGAATCAAGGCGGGCAGCGGTAAGCCGATCAGACCGCAGGGGCAAGCCGGACGCGCCCGCTCAGGCCCAAAGGCGGATGACATCCTGCGAGATCGGGCCGTTGGAAAGCGCGGTGTTGGCGGTGTAGCTGACCTCGCTCTCACGTCCGCCGCAGACACATCGGAAACGCTGCGAACGCCCGGCCGCCGGCCAGTTCGACCGGGAACCGAAAACCGGACGCGGGTCCATCAGTGCCGCATGGGTACAGCGGGGCGCGAGGCACCGGATGATCAGCCGGCCGCGCGGGTTGGCGTCCGGATTGCGGGGTTCGTACCAGTCGCTGCGGATATCGCGCATGAGGGCCTCCTGCGCGCAGCCTAGGCTGCGACAACACGCGGCTTCAAGACCATTGTTCTATTTTTGTTCTGGTCGTCCACAGGTCAGAAGAGTACGGCCGGGTTCATGATCCGCAGCGGATCCATGGCATGTCGGATCGCCCGCATCGTCTCGATTTCGACGGCGGATTTGTAGCGCATGGCTTCCTCCGTCTTCAGCCGCCCCAGACCGTGTTCGGCGCTGATCGAGCCGTCATATCGGGCGACGACGTCGTGGATGACCTGCGAGCCTTCTTTCCAGCGACCGATGAAGGCCGCCACGTCCTGACCCGCGCCGGGCAGGACATCGTAGTGCAGGTTGCCGTCGCCGACGTGGCCGAAGACCGACACGCGCGCGCCCGGATGGAAGCGTTCAACCGCCGCCGTCGCCTCATCGATATAGTCCGCGATCCGGCTGATCGGGACCGAGACATCGTGCTTCCAGCCGCCGCCCTCGGGCTTAAGACCGGCGGAATGTTCCTCGCGCAGGCGCCAGAATGCGGCGCGCTGGGCGTCGTTCTGGGCGATGGCGGCGTCTGTGATCAGGCCTTCTTCAAAGGCGACCTCTAGCAGCCGCTCCATCTGGGCCTCGGCCGCGCCGGGCTGGCCCGAGGCGATCTCGATCAGGACATACCACTCCGGCGTCGACTCCAGCGGCTCGCGCGTGTCCGGGATGTTCTTCAGGACCAGCGCCATGCCAAGGCGCTTCATCAGTTCGAACGCCTCGACCGCCCCGCCCGTCTCGGCCTTGGCGCGGGCCAAAAGCTCAATGGAGGCGGCGGCGGCTTCGAGCCCGACGATGGCGACCGCGCGACTGCGCAGGACGGGAAACAGCTTCAGGGTCGCCGCCGTGACAACGCCCAGCGTGCCCTCGGCGCCGATCAGCAGCTGCTTCAGGTCATAGCCGGTGTTGTCCTTGCGCAGGCGCTTGAGGCCGTTGAACACCTCTCCGCTGGGCAGCACCGCCTCGATCCCCAGCACCAGATCCCGCATCATGCCGTAGCGGACGACCTGTGTGCCGCCCGCATTGGTCGAGATCACGCCGCCAATGGTCGCGCTGCCTTCCGCCGCCAGACTGAGCGGAAACGTGCGCCCTGCCGCCGAGGCTGCCTGCTGGGCTTCCAGCAGGGTGAGACCGGCCTCCACTGTCATGGCGTCGTCCAGAGGTGTGACGTCGCGGATCGCCCGCATTTTCCGTAGCGAAATCAGCACCTCGCCATAAGGGATCTGCCCTCCGACGAGGCCGGTGCCGCCCCCCTGCGGGATAATCGGCACGCGGTGCTCGGCGCAGATCCTGACCGCTCGCGCGACCTCTTCGGTCGACCGGGGCGTCAGCATCAGCGGCGTGTGGCCCGTCCAGCGATTGCGCCATTCCGTCAGCCAGGGGGCGATCAGCTGGGGATCGTCGGTCCAGCCGCCGTCGCCAAGGGCGGCCTTGAGGGCGTCGAGAGCCTGGGGTGACGGGGAGGTCATACCCTGTTGTGTCAAAGTCATGGGCGCGGCGGAAGGGCCAAGCTAGGGTTCGGCAATGACCGCGACCCTGCCCGCCCCCGTTCCCGCCGTCGGCGTCGTTTGCCTGCGCGGCGACGAGGTGCTGCTGATCCGCCGGGGCGCACCGCCGCGGCTGGGCGAATGGAGCCTGCCCGGCGGCCGGATCGAGCCGGGCGAGCGAGCCGTGGACGCCGCCCTGCGGGAGTTGCGCGAGGAGACGGGCGTGGAGGCGGAACTGGTCGGTCTGATCGACGTGGTCGACGGCCTTTTCCCGGAAGCGGGCCGGCATTATGTGTTGATCGACTACGCCGCGCGTTGGAAGAGCGGCGAACCGGTCGCCGGAGACGACGCCAGCGACGCCCGTTTCGTACCGGTTGAAAAGGCGATGGGCATGGTCGACTGGGCCGAAACCCGGCGCATCATTCGCCAGGCCATCGAAATCATTACAGCGAGTTCATGATCGGCCTGTCCGGTTTTTATGGCGCAGGTCCGGCCGCCTGCTAACCTTGGCGGGAAAGAGAGGCTTGCATGAGTTACGTCGCCATCATCGTTCTGGTCGTACTGGCCTTCGTCCTGCTGTTCAGCGTGGTGAAGATCGTGCCGCAAGGCCGTGAATTCACTGTGGAACGCTTCGGCAAATATACCCGGACGCTGGGCCCCGGCATCAGCATCCTGACTCCGTTCGTCGAACGGATCGGTCGCCGCATGAATATGATGGAACAGGTGTTGGACGTCCCGACGCAGGAGGTCATCACCAAGGACAATGCCGTGGTGAAGGTCGACGGCATCGTCTTCATCCAGGTGATGGACGCTGCCCGCGCCGCCTATCGCGTCGACAACCTGCCCTACGCCATCGCCCAGCTCTGCATGACCAACTTGCGGACCGTGGTCGGCTCGATGGAGCTGGACGAAGTGCTGTCTCAGCGTGACTCGATCAACACCCGCCTGCTGCAGGTCATCGACGCGGCGACCGAGCCCTGGGGCGTCAAGGCCAACCGGATCGAGATCAAGGATCTGACGCCGCCGACCGACATCACCAACGCAATGGCGCGTCAGATGAAGGCCGAACGCGAACGCCGCGCCGTCGTCACAGAGGCGGACGGCGAGAAGCAGGCCGCCATCACGCGCGCCGAGGGCGCCAAGCAGGCCGCCATTCTGGAAGCTGAAGGCCGCCGCGAAGCCGCCTTCCGCGACGCCGAGGCCCGCGAGCGTGAAGCCGAGGCCGAAGCCAAGGCCACCGCCATGGTGTCGGAAGCCATCGCCCGCGGCGACGTGAATGCGATCAACTACTTCGTCGCCCAGAAATACGTCGAGGCCTTCGCCGAACTCGCCCGCAGCCCGCAGCAGAAGACCGTCATCGTGCCGGCCGAAATGGGCGCGCTTGTCGGGACCCTGGCCGGCGTCGGCCAGCTGGTGGGCCTGGCCAAGGACCAGCAGAACGCGCCGCGCGCTACGCCGCCGCGTCCGCCCCGCACCTCAACGCCCCGCACGGAGTAGGCCCATGGACGCCCTGATCGACCTGCATTCGGCCCAACCCTTCTGGATCTGGCTCGCGATCGGCGTCTTGCTGCTGGCCGTCGAGGCGGCCTTCTCGACCGAGTGGCTGCTGTGGCCGGCGGTGGCGGCGGGCGTGACGGCGGTGGTCGCCGCCTTTGCGCCGCTGGGCTTCTGGGGCGAGACGGTGTTGTTCGCCGTACTGACCCTCGCCGCGACCCTGCTGTCGCGTCGCCTGATCCAGCGCGTGAACCCCGGCGACAGCCCCGACATCAACGCCCGTGACGGCCGGCTGGTCGGCCAGCGCGCTCAGGTGGTTCAGGCCTTCGTCGACGGGCGCGGCCGGGTATTCGTCTCGGGCGCCGAATGGGTCGCCGAGATCGACGGAGCCGCGCCGCTGGCCGGTGAAAGCGTGGTGGTCGAGTCGATCGACGGACCGAAGCTGAAGGTGCGCCCAGCCTAGCGAGGCAGTTCGTCGATCCCGCGATTCGCCAGGCCGTCGGCCCGCTCGTTCAGCTCATGGCCGGCGTGACCCTTGACCCAGTGCCATTTCACATCGTGCCGGCTGCGGGCCTCGTCGAGGCGTTTCCACAGGTCGTCGTTCTTGACCGGCTTTTTGTCGGCCGTCTTCCAGCCGCGCGCCTTCCAGCCACGAATCCATTCGGTAATGCCGGTCATCACGTATTTGCTGTCGGTGTGCAGGTCGACGCGGCACGGGCGAGTCAGCGCCTCGAGCGCCTGAATCGCCGCCATCAGTTCCATGCGGTTGTTGGTCGTCAGGGGCTCGCCGCCCCACAGTTCCTTCTCATGACCCTGCCCCGTCTGCAGCACGGCGCCCCAGCCTCCGGGGCCCGGATTGCCGCGACAGGCGCCGTCGGTGTGGATGATCACGTGACTCATGGGCGCGGTCGTAATGGTTTGCTTGGCGTCGCGCCACCGAACGGCCTATATGCGGCGTGAATGTTTGACCGGGCCGCGCATCGGCCCGAACGAGGAGAGACCGTCGTGGGCTCAATGAGCATCTGGCACTGGGCCATCGTCGCCGTGATCGTCCTGCTGCTGTTCGGCGGCCGGGGCAAACTTTCGGGACTGATGGGCGATGCGGCCAAGGGCGTGAAGGCGTTCAAGGACGGCCTGAAGGACACCGACGAGTCCAAGCCGCATGACGAGCGGGCGGGCGCCCTGCCCCATACGGACGAAGAAAAAGAACAGCTGAAGCGCTAGTCGCCGGGGCGAGTCCGGAGACTGACGGATGGGTGGTCTGGGCCCCGGCATCGGGGGCGCTGAATATCTGGTGATCGCTATCGTGGCCCTGCTTGTCGTAGGGCCCGAGCGTCTGCCTGCGCTTTTGAACAAGCTGGGCAAGATGGTCGCCAAGGCGCGCAACATGGCGAACGAGTTTCGCTCCAGCTTCGACGAGATGGCGCGTCAGTCGGAGCTCGACGACCTGCGTAAGGAGGTCGAGGCCCTGCGTCGCGGCCAGACCAACATGATGCCGCTCGGCCCTGACGCGGACGCGACCTTCCGCAGCATCAGCGACGACCTCAACCGGCCGCTGCTGGATACGCCGAAGCCTTTGCCTGCACCCGATGAATGGCCCGACCCTGCCGCGACGACGGTCGAAGCGCCGGCCGAACCCGCAACCGTTAAAACGCGGAAGCCTCGCGCCAAGGTGGCGGCGAAGAGCGCTGCCAAGCCTGCGAAGGCGAAAGCGACGACCGCAAAAGCTGCCGCCGCCAAGCCTCGCGCGCCTCGCAAGACGGCGGTGAAATCATGAGCCGCGTCGATCGCGACGAAGCCGAGATCGAGGCGTCGCGCGCGCCCCTGATGGACCACCTGATCGAGCTGCGATCGCGGCTCGTAGTCTGCGTCATCGCCTTCATTCTCGCCTTCTTCGGGTGCTTCTACTTCGCCGCCGATATCCAGTTGATTCTGATCCATCCCTTCCAGGCGGCGGCCGCCATGCATGCGGCGTCGGCCGGAACCGGCCACCATGTGAACCCCTTCGACCTGATCGCCGTTACGGCCTGGCTCAAGCCGATCCCGGCCGGCGGACAGGAGGCGGTCCAGCTGATCGCCACCGCCCCGCTGGAGCAGCTTTTCACCAAGATGAAGATCGCCGGCTTCGGCGCGATTGTGGTGGCTTTCCCGGTTCTGGCCTGGCAGCTCTACAAATTCGTGGCGCCGGGTCTCTATCGTAATGAGAAGGGCGCGTTCCTGCCGTTTCTGATCGCCGCGCCCCTGCTGTTCATGCTGGGTGCCGCGCTGGTCTATTTCGTCATGCTGCCCTTCGTCATGTGGTTCTCGCTGGGCCAGCAGGTCACAGGCGAAGGCGTTTCGGTCGCCCTGCTTCCGAAGATTTCCGAGTATCTGAACCTCGTTACAGCCCTGCTGCTGGCGTTCGGCCTCTGTTTCCAGCTGCCGATCGTCATGACCCTGCTGGGTCTCGCCGGCATCATCTCGTCGAAGCTGATGGCCGAGGGTCGTCGGTACGCCATCGTGGCCGTGGTCGTGGTCGCCGCCGTCGTGACGCCGCCTGATCCGATCAGCCAGCTGATGCTCGCCGTGCCGTTGTGCCTGCTCTACGAGGTCTCAATCTGGTGCGTTCGCCTGATCGAGCTGCGGCGCAAGAAGACCGAAGACGCGGTGGCTGCCTGACCGCCTGCGCTCGTTAGCCCAAGCGTAACGCTGCGTGTGCATCCTCGGCGCGAAACCGGGGCTTGAACCATGAGTCTGACAGACCTTTGCAATGATCTCACCGCGCGCGGCGAGGTGACCGACGACGATGTCCTGGCGCTGCGCCGGGCCGTTTTCGGAGAGGTCACCGTAACCCCCGATGAGGTCGAGGCCCTGTTCCGCATCGACGAAGGAACGGAGCAGCGCACGCCTGCGTGGCGCGCCTTCTTCCTTGAAGCTCTGACTGACTGGCTCGTGCGGCAACAGGAGCCCGCCGGGTATGTCACCGAAGCGCAGGCGGATTGGCTGATCGCCCGCATCGAGACGGATCGGCGGGTGCGGGACGCCACCGAGCTGGAACTGGTCGTCCGCGTGCTCGAACAGACCGATTCTGCGCCGGCGTCGCTGGCGGCTTTCGGACTGCGACTGGTCACCCGATCGGTGGTCGAGAACGATGGCGTGATCAGCAGCGAAGAGGTCGAGCGAATGCGCCGACTGATGTTCGCCCCATCTGGTCCGGGTCGTCTGGCTATATCGCGGGAAGAGGCAGACGCCCTGTTCGACCTGAATGACGCCACCCGTGGCGCGGCCAATGATCCGTCATGGACCGACTTCTTCATGCGCGCAGTAGCCAACGCCGTCACCGCCGCTGCTGGTTGGGCTCCTCCGGGACGTGAGGAAGCTCTGCGCCGGGAGCGCTGGCTGGCCAATCCGGAAGACGGCATTTGGGCGGGCTTCTGGAATCGCACGGGCGGTATGCCCAAGACCGCAAACCAAGCACGGAATCGGATGCTGATCGCACTTCCGGGACTGCTCCGCCAAGGGCTTTCGCCTGACGAAGACGTTTTCGCCGAGCGTCTAGACAGCCGAACCCGTGCTGCCTCCACCGCCGCTCCGGTGGATGCTCTGGAGGCCCGCTGGTTAGTCGACCGGATCGGGCGGGACGGCGTCTTCGACGACAACGAACGCGCCTTGATCTCCTTTTTGAACGAACTGGCGCCCGAGACCGACGAGGCGCTACAGCCGCTTATCGCCAAGCTGGCGGCCTGAGCCCACCCAAACGAGAAAGGCGCCGGACGGTCTCTCGCCCGGCGCCCTCTGTCGATCGTCAGATCCCCCTGTCGATCAGCAGCTGTAGTACATGTCGAACTCGACCGGGTGCGGGTGCAGTTGCAGGCGCATCACCTCTTCCATCTTCAGCTCGATGTAGCTGTCGATGAAGTCGTCATCCATGACGCCGCCCTTCTTGAGGAAGGCGCGATCCTTGTCGAGCGCCTCGAGGGCCTCACGCAGGGACCCGGAAACCTCGGGGATCGAGCCGCGCTCTTCCGGCGGCAGATCGTACAGGTTCTTGTCGGCCGGAGCGCCCGGATCGATGCGGTTCTCGATACCGTCGAGGCCGGCCATCAGCAGGGCCACGAATGTCAGATAGGGGTTGCCCATCGGATCCGGGAAGCGGGCTTCGATGCGCTTGGCCTTCGGCGAGGACACCCACGGAATACGGATCGAGGCCGAGCGGTTGCGGGCCGAATAGGCCAGCTTCACCGGGGCTTCGTAGCCCGGGACCAGACGCTTGTAGGAGTTGGTCGTCGAGTTGGCGAAGGCGTTGATGGCCTTGGCGTGCTTGATGATGCCGCCGATGTACCACAGACAAAGGTCCGACAGGCCGGCGTACTTGTCGCCGGCGAACAGCGGTTTGCCGTCGCGCCAGATCGACTGGTGCACGTGCATGCCGGAGCCGTTGTCGCCGAAGGTCGGTTTGGCCATGAAGGTCGCCGACTTGCCGTAGGCGGCGGCGACGTTGTGGATGACGTACTTATAGAGCTGCAGGCGGTCAGCCATGGTCAGCAGGTCGCTGAACTTCAGGCCCAGCTCGTGCTGCGCCGGGGCGACCTCGTGGTGGTGCTTCTCGGGCTGCATGCCCAGGTCGCGCATGACGCCCAGCATTTCGCCGCGCAGGTCCTGGGCGCTGTCGGTCGGGTTGACCGGGAAATAGCCGCCCTTCGGCCCCGGGCGGTGACCCATGTTGCCTTCCGAGTATTCGGCGCCTGTGTTGGCCGGCAGCTCGATCGAGTCATAGGTGTAGCCGGTGTCGTGCGGCTGGGTGGACCAGCGCACGTCGTCGAAGATGAAGAACTCGGCTTCCGGGCCGAAGAAAACGGTGTCGCCCACGCCCGAGGACTGGACATAGGCCAGCGCCTTCTTGGCCATCGAGCGGCTGTCGCGGTTGTAGGGCTCGTTGGTGTCGGGGTTCAGCACGTCGCAGAACAGGAACAGCGTGGTCTGCTGGTAGAACGGGTCGATCCAGTAGCCGTTCAGGTCCGGCTTCAGCAGCATGTCGGACTCGTTGATTGCTTTCCAGCCGGCGATCGAGGAACCATCGAACATCGTTCCCTCTTCCAGGAACTCCTCATCGACCAGATCGATGTCGAAGGTGACGTGCTGCATACGCCCCTTGGTGTCGGTGAAACGGAGGTCGACGTACTGAACGTCCTTCTCCTTGATCTCCGAAAGGATTTTCTTGGCGCTCATTCTCGAGGGTCCGTTTCTTCTGGGGGAGGACAGGAAACGGCCGCCCTGTCGGGCGGCCGGTGGATTTGCGATCAGACGGCCTGGGCCCCCGTCTCGCCGGTGCGGATGCGGATAACGTCAAGGACCTCGGAGATGAAGATCTTGCCGTCGCCGATCTTGCCTGTGTGAGCTGCGGTCTGGATCGCCTCGATCACCGATGCGGCCAGATCGTCGGGAACCACCACCTCGATCTTGATCTTGGGCAGGAAGTCGATGACGTATTCCGCTCCGCGATACAGTTCCGAGTGGCCCTTCTGGCGGCCGTATCCCTTGGCCTCCAGCACGGTCATGCCCTGGACCCCCGCATCCTGCAGGGCCTCCTTCACCTCATCCAGCTTGAAGGGCTTGATGACAGCTTCAATCTTCTTCATCGGCGATCCCAAGGGCGGCGGTTGGTCCGGCCGCGCGCTCGGGAAAGCAAGGGACATTGCATTGCACAATAAGGCAAGCGTTTTTCGCTGTCTGACGCCATCCGTGAACGGAGAAGCCTCGCCATGGGCTCGCACGATTTGACCGACTGGCGGGAAGCCCTGCCCTGGCCCGGCCCGGATGCGCACAAGCATGCCCGGGGAAGGCTGGGTGTGGTGTCAGGTCGTGCTTTGCACACGGGCGCAGCTAGGCTGGCCGCCCGCGCCGGGTTGAGGATCGGCGCGGGGGTGGTGCGCGTCTTCTGCCCGCCCGATGCGGCGCCGATCATCGCGCCGGCGATCGAGGCGATCATGCTTGAGGTGTTTCATTCACCGGAGAGCCTCGCCCACGGAGCGCGCGACATGGACGCCGTGGTGATCGGTCCGGCCGCGGGCGTGGGCGACGGCACGATGATGAACGTCCGGGCGCTTGCCGAAACGGGCGCGGCGCTGGTGGTGGATGCAGACGCCCTGACCTCGTTCGAGGATCTGCCGGGTGATTTGTTCGCCTCGCTTGATCGCGACGACGTGCTGACGCCGCACGAGGGTGAGTTCAGGCGGCTGTTCCCGGGCCTGCTCGAACGCGGACGGGAAGCCGCTGCTGCGGAGGCTGCAAGGCGCAGCGGCGCGGTCGTTGTGCTGAAGGGCCGTGAGACGGTCATCGCGGCGCCGGACGGGCGCCTTGCGATCAATCCGAACGGCTCGCCGTGGCTGGCGACCGCCGGCAGCGGTGATGTGCTGGCGGGGATGATCGCAGGTCTGGCCGCCCAGCGGATGGACAGTTTCGACGCCGCCCGCGCCGCCGCCTGGATTCACGCCGAGGCCGCAGCGCGGTTCGGGCCGGGTCTGACGGCGGACGACCTGCCAAAGGCCCTGCCCGCAGTTCTCGCAGAGTTGTACGCAGCGCGCGTCTGACCGCGACGCCGGGCCCGGTTCAAATCGTCGTCGAAGCGGCCTAACAGGGCCTCCATGCTGATCGTCCTGTCCCCCGCCAAGCGTCTGGATTTCACCGAAGTCGAAGGCGTCGACGCCACACACGCGCGCTTCCCTGAAGACACGACGTCGCTGATCAAGACCGCCCGACGCCAGACCCAGGCCGACCTGCGCCGGCTTATGAGCATATCTGACGATCTGGCCAAGCTGAATCAGGCCCGCTTCCGCGCCTTCGATCCGGACGCGCGTGACGAGGGCGTACAGGCCGCCTTCGCCTTCGCGGGCGATGTCTATCAGGGCCTGATGGCGCGTGATCTGGGCAAGGCCGATCTGGATTGGGCGCAGGATCATCTACGCATCCTGTCCGGTCTCTACGGCCTGCTCCGGCCTCTGGACCGCATCCAGCCCTATCGGCTGGAAATGGGGACGCGACTGAAGACGCGGCGAGGTTCCAGCCTCTACGACTTCTGGGGCGACCGCATCTCGAAGCAGCTGAACGCCGACGCGGACGGCCAGCCCGACCAGACGCTGGTGAACCTCGCCAGCCAGGAATATTTCGGCGCGGTCGACGCGCGCGCCCTGAAGCTGCGCGTGGTCACGCCGCAGTTCTATGAGGACAAGGCCGGCGATCGGCGCATTATCTCCTTCTTCGCCAAGAAGGCGCGCGGGGCGATGGCGCGGTTCGCGATCGACGAGCGGATCGAAGAGTCCGAGCAACTGAAGGCGTTCGACCGCGACGGCTATCGCTTCGACAAGGCCACCTCGACCGAAACGGACTGGATATTCATCAGGTCGGGAAATTCTTGAGCCTGACGCGAGCCGGGCGTAAGGCTAAGGCTGAGAACCGGTTTCAACCGGCGCGTAACATCCCAGGATAAGACGACGATGTTCAAGTGGCCCAAGCGTGGAGACGACGTGACCGGAACCGAAGCGTTCCGCGACATCGGCGACCTGAAGGGTCAGGTGGCGGTGATCTCGGGTTCGACGTCCGGCATCGGTCTGGCGATGGCCCGCGGCATCGCCGCGCGGGGCGGCGACGTAGTGCTGAACGGGTTGGGCGATCCCTCCGAGATCGAGCGCACCCGGTCCGAGCTGGAGGCCAGCTGCGGGGTTCGCGTCCGGTATCACGCCGCCAATATGATGCGCGGCGACGAGGTGGCGGACATGGTCGCCTATGGCCGGCACGAGCTTGGCCGGGTCGACATCCTGATCAACAACGCCGGGGTGCAGCACGTCGAGGCGGTGGAGAAGTTCCCCTCGGACAAGTGGGAACAGATCATCGCCATCAATCTGTCCTCGACTTTTTACGCCACCCGGGCCGCGATCCCGATCATGAAGGCGCAAGGGCGAGGCCGGATCGTCAACATCGCCTCGGCCCACGGTCTGGTCGCCAGCCCGTTCAAGTCCGCCTACGTCGCGGCCAAGCATGGCGTCATCGGCTTCACCAAGACGGTGGCGCTGGAGGTCGCGCGCGACGGGATCACCTGCAACGCCATATGCCCCGGCTACGTCGAGACCCCGCTGGTCCAGTCCCAGATCGCCGATCAGGCGCGGGCGCGGGGCATCAGCAAGGAAAAGGTCGTCGAGGATGTCATCCTCGCCGCCCAGCCGACCAAGCAGTTCGTCACCACGGACCAACTGGTCGGCATGATGCTCTATCTGGTCAGCGACCTCGGCGCGTCGGCCAACGGAGCGTCCTTCGCGATCGACGGCGGCTGGACGGCGCAATAGCGATGAAACGGGGCCGACGGTGACACGAAAGGCCTCCCCTCCCCGACGCCCCGTCAGCCTGGCCTTACAAGGCGGCGGCGCGCACGGCGCGTTCCAGTGGGGCGTGCTGGACCGTCTGCTGGAAGACGACAGACTCGACATCCGCGCCGTCACCGCCGCCTCCGCAGGCGCGATGAACGCCGCGGCGCTGGTTTCAGGGCTGGAGACCGGTGGCGCCGAGGGCGCGCGAAAGCAGCTGGACCTGCTCTGGCGCGAGGTCAACCAGTCGGGCGGCCGCAACGTCTTCGGCGATTCCGCGATCTGGAGCTCGGCCCTGACGCCGGGCTGGCTGAAGGACACCGGCCTGTGGCGCACGGGTGAGAACCTCGCCCTGTCGATGAGCCCCTACCAGTTCAATCCGTTCAACCTGAACCCGCTGGAGCGCGTGCTCGACGCCGCCATCGACTTTGAGGCGGTGCGGGCCTCGTCGATCGCCATGTTCATCTCGGCCACGGCAGTGAAACAGGCGCGGGCCCGCCTCTTCAGGACAGCAGAGATCAGCCCGAAGGTGCTGCTGGCCTCGGCCTGCCTGCCCCACCTGTTTCAGGCGGTCGAGATCGACGGCGAGCCTTACTGGGACGGCGGTTATCTCGCCAACCCGGCGCTGTGGCCGCTGATCCATCCGGACACGCCGGACGATGTCCTGATCCTGCCGCTGAACCCCTTCGTTCGCGAGGAGGCGCCGCGTGCGGCCGGCGAGATCATGGACCGGCTGAACGAGATCGTCTTCAACGCCCCATTGGTCGCCGAACTGCGAGCCTTCGCCCTGCTCCAGTCCCTGATCGCCGATGGCCGGCTGAAGCCCGACGGCCGTCACCGCGCCGAGGCCATCCGCATGCACGCCATCGAGAGCGACCGCTGGCTCGGCTCACTGTCTCTGGGCTCCAAGTTCGATACGGAATGGACCTTCCTGAACCGCCTCAAGGGTTACGGCCGCGAGGCGGCGGAGGTCTGGCTGGAGACCTGCTTCGACGCCGTGGGAGAGCGGTCGAGCGTGGATGTCAGGGCGCGGTTTTTGTAGCGCCAGCTTATCCGACGAACCCCGCAGCGCGCCTGAGCCGATCATTGATCGCCTCCCCCAGCCCTTCCGCCGGCACCGGCGACACAGCGATGCCTGCAGGCTTTTCGCGATCCGCCTCGCGGAACCGACGGAACAGATTCGCTGCCGCCTCTCGCAGGTCTCCGGTCGGACTGAGACTCCAGCGAGAGTCGCCCACATGGGGGCCGAAGCCGAGAAGGATTTCGCCCTCGCCTGCGGCCTCGGCGTTGATCCGCACAGGCGAATCTGGGGCGTAGTGAACGGCCATGCGGCCGGGGGAGCGATGGCCCTCGCCGCCGCTGTCCAGCGGGCCGATAAGCGCCTCGATCTCCTCACGGGTCACGGCGCCGGGGCGCAGGACGGCGACGCGGCCGTCCAACACCGACACCACCGTGCTTTCGACGCCGACTGCGCAGGGGCCGCCGTCGACAGCGGCGGCGGCGGCGAAGCCGGTCTCTTCAACGGCGTCGGCGAAGGTGGTGGGGCTGGGCCGTCCCGAGCGGTTGGCCGAAGGCGCGACGACCGGGCGGCCGAAGGCGGAGATTACGGCGCGGGCGCGGGCATGGCCGGGAACGCGGACAGCGACGCTGTCCAGACCGGCGCGGGCCAGATCGCAGACCCGCTCGCGGTCCCGCACCGGGGCGACGATGGTCAGGGGGCCGGGCCAGAAAGCCTCGGCCAGCCGGCGGGCAGGACCGTCGAAGACAGCGATGGCCTCAGCCTCGGTCGCATCGGCGACGTGGGCGATCAGGGGATTGAAGCGAGGCCGGCCCTTGGCCTCGAAGATCGCGGCCACCGCCCTCGCATCGCCGGCGTCCGCGGCCAACCCGTAAACGGTCTCCGTCGGCAGCAGCACCAATTCGCCACGGGCCAGCGCCTCCGCCGCCTGGTGTTCGGACGCGCTCACGGCCGGCGCGGGATGATCGGGATCATCCGGTGCAGCACATTGTCCCGGTCGATGAACTGGTGCTTCAGGGCGCCCGCCACATGCAGGAAGATGAGCACGTACAGCCCCTTCACGGCGATCTCGTGCAGATCCATCAGGTCGCGCGCCGTATCGCGGCCGCCGCCGATGGGCAGCAGCGGCCATTGGAACAGGCCGTACCAGGTGAACTCGCGCCCGCCCGCCGACGACGCCAGCCAGCCGGTCAGCGGGATGACGATCAAGGCAACATAGAACAGCACATGGGTCGCGCGGGCGAACAACTTCTCCCAGCGCGGCATGCGGTCCGGCAGGGCGATCGCAGGATTGGCCAACAGCCACAGGATGCGGATCAGGGTGAGCACCAGAATGGTCACACCGCCCGCCTTGTGCAGGCCGACGAAGGGATCCGGCCCCTCCTGCGCCTCGTGCACCGTGATCAGCAGGACCTGACAGAGGACCATCGTCGCGACTACCCAGTGCAGGACGAGCGAGACGGTCGAGTATCGGTTGCGGGGTTCGGCCAAGGTCTGCTCCATCGGTGCGTCGCCTTACAACTTGTCCCACCGTGCGTCCCGCGCCAAGTCGCTTGCCTCACCCTGCGGCAAGGCGGCATGAACCGGTGAGGAGATTTTCGATGACCTACCGCGCCCCGATCCGCGACCTCGCCTTCACCCTTCAGGCCGTGGCAGGCCTTGATCAGGTCGCCGCCACCGGGGCCTTCCCCGACTATGACGCCGAGCTGATGGGCGCGGTGCTGGAGGCGGCGGGCCAGTTTTCGGAAGAGGTGCTGGCGCCGCTGAACCGGCCGGGCGATCTGGCCGGGGCGAAATACGCCAACGGGTCGGTCACCGCTGCGCCGGGCTTCGCGGACGCCTATCGCCAGTTCGCCGAGGGCGGCTGGACCGGCCTGACCGCCAACGCCGAGGCCGGCGGACAGGCCTTGCCCAAGGCGCTGGAGCTGGCGGCCTATGAGACCGTGCACGCCGCCAACATGGCGTTCGGTCTGTGTCCCATGCTGTCCCTTGCATCCATTGAGGCGCTCGAGCAGGTCGGGAACGCGCATCAGAAGTCGACCTACCTGCCGCGGCTGGTGTCGGGCGAATGGACCGGGGCGATGGTGCTGACCGAGCCGCACGCCGGCTCTGACCTCGGCGCACTGACCGCCACGGCGACCCCGAAAGGCGACGGGACCTATGAGCTTCGCGGCCAGAAGATCTTCATCACCTGGGGCGACCACGACGCGACGGACAACATCGTCCACATGGTGCTGGCCCGCCTGCCCGACGCGCCGCCGGGACCGAAGGGCATCAGCCTCTTCCTCGCCTCCAAGTTCGCGGTGAACGCGGACGGGACGCTGGGCGAGCGGAACAGCTTCCGGCCCGTGGGCGTCGAGCACAAGCTGGGCATCCACGCCTCGCCTACCTGCGTGATGAGTTACGAGGGCGCGACCGCGGAACTGGTCGGGCGGCCGAACGAGGGCCTCGCCCACATGTTCGTCATGATGAACGCCGCCCGCCTCGCCGTCGGCGTCGAAGGCGTCGGCATCGCCGAGCGCGCCTACCAGCATGCGCTGGCCTATGCGCAGGAGCGTCGTCAGGGCCGCAGCGTGTGGAGCGGCCAGTCGAACAGCCCGATCATCGATCATCCCGACGTGCGCCGGACCCTCTCGGTGATGAAGGCGAAGATCGCCGCCGCGCGCGCCATCTGCCTGTCCTGCGGTGTGGCGGCGGACATGGCGAAGCATGCGCCGGATGAGGCCGCCCGCAAGGCGTGGAAGGGTCGCGAGGACCTGTTCACCCCGATCGCCAAAGCGTGGTCCACCGATGTCGGCTGCGAGGTCGCCTCGCTCGGCGTCCAGATCCATGGCGGCATGGGCTTCATCGAGGAGACGGGCGCGGCCCAGTTCTATCGCGACGCCCGCATCGCCCCGATCTACGAGGGCACCAACGGCATCCAGGCCATGGATCTGGTCGGCCGCAAGCTTAGTCAGGACGGCGGACAGGCGGCCCGTGACCTTATCGCGGACATGAAGACCACGCTGGCGAAGCTGCACCGTCTTTATTCCGGCAAACCCGTCGAGCGTTTCGCGGCGGCTGTCGAGGCCGTGGAGGACGCGACGCTCTGGCTGCTCGACGCCAAGTCCGATCCGGCCCGGGCCGCCGACGTGCTCGCCGGGGCGGACGCCTATCTGAAACTGCTGGGCGACGTCACCGGCGGCTGGATGCTGGCCAAGGCGGCGCTTTGGGCCCGGGCGGAGCTGGATGCGGGTCAGGGCGACGCGGCGTGGTTGGAGGGCAAGATCGCGCTTTACGAGGTCTATGCGGCGAACGTGCTGGGCCACGCCTCGAGCCGTCTTGCCGCCATCGGTCAGGGCGGCGCCCTGCTGGAGCGGATGTCGGCGGACGTGCTGGCCGGCTAGGGGCTGACCGCATCCAGCATGGCGATCGTCTCGCGGACGTATTCCGCATGCGCGACGACGCCGAGGTCGAGACCCTCGCCGCCGCCCTGCACCTCCTGCACCAGCACCCCGGCGATGAAGGGGTGATCGGGCACGGGCGCATCAGGCCTGCGCCGGGCGCTCGGCGTCCAGAACACCGGCCCGCCCGAGTTGCCCTGCGAGACCGCGAAGTCGAGCAGGAAGGTCGGGAAGGCGGAGATCGGCGTCAGCGGCCACGAACTGACCCGTCCGACCCGCAGGATCGGAAAGCCGGCCCGGTTCGACGACAGACCGTGCGGATAGCCCAGCGTCAGCAACTCATCGCCCGGCCGGACCTGCCACTGGTCGAAGGCCCGCGCATCGGCCAGCCAGTCCAGCGGAATGGCCGCCCGCGCGAAGGCCTCTGGCGCCGTCACCTCCATCACCGCGACATCGCGCTCGGCATGCTTCATCCAGAGGGCCACGCCGCCGGCGTCGCGGATGGTCAGGGGTTCGGGCGCGAACCGCCACGCGCCGTCGGCGAGGGCCACGCGCCAGCCGATGCGCGCCTGCGGATCAGTCATCCGCTCCAGCACGTGGGCGGCGGTGACCAGAACTGTTCGCGGCGAACCATCCGGCTTCGGCGCGTCGATCAGGAAGCCCGTCCCGACCGTGCGCTGGCCCGGCGTGGACGGCTGGTCGATCTGAACCGTCGCGGCGATCAGCCCCAGCGTCAGGTCCCATTCCGGCGCGCCCCAGCTTTCAGCGGCGGGCGGCTCGGGCGGCATATCCTGCATAACCATGGAGTCATTTGACGCCGCGCATCGGCGCGCACAAGGTCCGGCCGAAACACGCTCGGGGGAGTTAGACCCATGAACCGCCGCGACCTGATCGCCACCTCCGCCGCCGCTCTCGCGGCCACCGCCCTGCCCGTCCAAGCCAGAACCTCTTCCGGAACCTCAATGCCCCAGACCCGTCCCGTCCCGCCCGTGGCGAAAAAGATCCCCGTCACGATCGAGCAGCTGGGGCGCACCCGGACCGACGACTATCAGTGGATGAAGGACGACAACTGGCAGGCGGTCTTGCGCGACCCGACCCTGATCAAGGCGGACGTAAAGGAGCATCTGACGGCCGAGAACGCCTATCGCGAGGCCATGATGGCCTCGACCCTGCCGATGCAGGCCCAGATGTTCGACGAGATGAAGGGCCGCATCAAGGAGGCCGACAGCTCCGTTCCGGCCCCCGACGGCGAGTGGGAATACTACGTCGAGTACAAGACCGGCGATCAACACCCCCGCTATATGCGCGTCGAACGTCAGGGTACGTGGATGGTCGACGGCCAGCCGTTGACCAAAAACTTCATCGTCGCCCCGACGCCTCAGCTACTGCTGGACGCCAATGAACTGGCCAAGGGCAAGGCCTATTCGGAAGTCTCGGCCACCGAGCACAGCCCCGACCACGCCCTGTTCGCCTACGCCGAGGACGCGCAGGGCTCGGAGGTCCACAACATCTTCGTCAAGGATCTGGCGACGGGTGAAGTACTGCCGGATCCCATCGGATCGGCGACCGGCAATTTCACCTTCTCGCCGGACAGCCAGTGGATCTTCTGGACCAACCGCGACGACAACGGCCGGCCGGACAAGATATTCCGGCGCCCCGCACGCGGCGGCGAGACGACCCTCGTCTATGACGAAACCGACGACGGCATGTTCATCGGCGTCGGTCGTACGGCTGACGATCGCTTCGTCGTCATCTCGATCAACAATCAGGAGACCTCCGAGACCCGCTACGTCCCCGGCGACACGCCCACCCTCGAGCCGAAGGTGCTGGAGCCCCGCGAGGTGGCGCGCAAATACGACGCCGATCACTGGGGCGATCGCTGGGTCATTCACACAAACGCGGACGACTCGGTCGACTTCAAGGTCTGCGAGGCCCCGACCGCCACGCCGGGCAAGGCGAACTGGAAAGACCTGATCCCGCATACGCCCGGCCGCTATATCGAGGGCGTCTCGCTGGTGAAGGACTTCATCGGCCGTCAGGAGCGCGCGGAGGCCAACACCCGCATCGTCATCCGCGACCGAGCCGGTCAGGAACACGAGATCGCCGTCGACGAGCCCGCTTACAGCCTGTCGCTGGGCGGCGCATCAGAGTTCGACACCACGGTCATGCGGTACGGCTACAACTCGCCGTCCACGCCGACCTCGACCTACGACTACGACCTGAAGACCCGCGAGCGGACCCTGCGCAAGGTGCAGGAGGTACCGTCCGGGCACGATCCGGCGGACTATGTCGTCGAGCGCCTGAACGCGCCTGTCGCTGACGGACAGCTGGTCCCGGTCACTGTCCTGCGTCGCAAGTCGACGCCGGTCGACGGGACCGCACCCCTACTGCTCTATGGCTACGGAAGCTACGGCATTCCCATGGGCGCCAGTTTCTCGACCAATCGGCTGTCGCTGGTTGATCGCGGCTTCATCTACGCCATTGCCCACATCCGGGGCGGCTCGGACAAGGGCTGGAACTGGTTCCTGTCGGCCCGGCGGATGACCAAGAAGAACACCTTCACGGACTTCATCGCCGCCGCCGAACATCTGATCTCGCGCAACTTCACCAAGGCCGGGAACATCGTGGCGCATGGCGGCTCGGCCGGCGGCATGCTGATGGGTGCGATCAACAACATGCGCCCCGACCTGTGGGCTGGCGTCATCGGCGACGTGCCCTTCGTGGACGTCATCAACACCATGAGCGACACCTCACTGCCGCTGACCCCGCCGGAATGGCCCGAGTGGGGCAATCCCATAGAGGACGCCGCAGCCTACGACTACATGATGAGTTACAGCCCGTACGATCAGGTCTCGGCCCAGGACTATCCGGCCGTGCTGGCGACCGGCGGCCTGTCGGATCCCCGCGTCACCTACTGGGAGCCGGAGAAGTGGGTCGCGAAGCTGCGGCCCGCGACGACGTCGGGCAAGCCGATCCTGCTGAAGATCAACATGGAGGCCGGCCACGGCGGAGCCTCCGGCCGCTTCGACTATCTGAAGGAGCTGGCGGTCAACTACGCCTTCGCCGTCTGGGCCGTGCAGAAGGGCTGGGAGCAGGCCTGATCGGCCTGCGCCTACGGGTCGAGGTTCCAGATCCAGGGACCCGGCTCGTCGGCGTGAGCCGCGACGAAGTTGCGAACCTCCTGCCCCGCCGCGCATTCCGTGCCGCCGGTCGAATAGAAAGTATAGGGGCCGGGATACTCGACACAGAGAGTGTGGCCGCCCTGCCACCGGCGGCCCGATCCGTCCGTGGCGTCGGCGTAGAAATAGAAGTTGGCGTTGTCTGTCGAGGGCAGGTCGACGCACGATCCGGCCGCGACATCGTACCAGCCGCGATTGACGAACTGACTCGTTCCAATCTCGACATAGGACACTGCTACGCTCGCGCTTCGACCACTGCGGTTACAGGCGCGCAGGTCGACAGTGGACGTCGGGGCGGCCTGCTTTCCACCGCCCATGCCCGGCTTCGACTGCGCCGACGCAATGCCGGGCGATGTGGCGACAGCCGCAACTATGGCTATGACGACGTGCTGTTTCATGATCCCCTCCAGCTGAGCCGTATTCAGGATAACGACGATCGTCGGAAGCGCCACTGACGAACGCTGACAAGGAAACGCCGATGACTGTCAGCCTGCGCGACGCCGTGGAAACCGACCTGAAGGCCATCAGCGCGCTGTACGCGCGGGAGGTTCTGGACGGCACGGCCACCTTTGAGCTGGAACCGCCATCGCAGATCGAGATGGGCCGGAGATTCGCCACGGTGAAGGGCTATGGCCTGCCGTGGATCGTGGCCGAGGTCGACGGCGTGTTCGCGGGCTACGCCTATCTGGGGCCGTTCAGAACCCGGGCGGCCTATCGTTACGCAGCCGAGAACTCGATCTATGTGGCGCCCGGCATGCAGGGACAGGGCGTTGGCCGTGCACTGCTGAACGCACTGATCGGCGAGGCCCGGGCGCTGGGTCTGCGTCATGTGATGGGCGTAATCAGCCAGAGCGACACCAGCGAGGCGTCGCTGGCCCTTCACCGCGCCCTGGGCTTCACCGATGCGGGCGTGTGGCGCGACGCCGGCTGGAAGTTCGACCGATGGCTCGACGTCATGGTGATGCAGCTGGATCTGTCCCCGGACGCCGGTCCGCCGCATGGCGACGGGCTCGACCTGTCGGGCTCGTGACTTGAGGCGGGCGACGGGGAGGCCTAGATCAGCGGCATGCCGCATCTGATCCGGTCATTGCTGATCCTGCTGGGCGCCCTCGCGACCCTGACGCTGGGCGCGGCGGCGGTCGCTGTCGCTTCCCCGTCGACGCCGCCGTGTCACGAGGCGGCCATGACGCATGGCGATCATGGAGGACAGGACGAGGCGCCGGGCAAGACGATGAAAGCCATGGCCTGTTGCGCAATGTGCGTGACGGCGTCCCTGCCCCTGCTGACGTCAGACGGAACCGCGGAAACTCCGACCTTGCCTCAGCCTACGCTGGCATCGTCTCTGAATGGCCGCGCGCCCGCGCCCGAGCCCATGCCTCCACGAGGCTGATCGACCCACGGCCGGCCTTGCGCCGGCGTTCGATCAACAGCCATCAAAGGAGCCTCTCATGGCCCGCTTCGTCGCGCCCCTCGCCGGCGCATCCCTGCTTGTCCTCGCCCTGCCGGCGATGGCGCAGGACCATCAACATCACACCCTTCCCCAGTCCCAGGCCCCTGATCCCCATTCGGCGCATCGAATGACGGCTGCGCCGCAGCCTGACGCGGATCCGGTCATGGCCAGCCCGCTCGGCCCCTGGCCCATGACCCGCGACGGCTCGGGGACCAGCTGGCAGCCCGATCGGTCAGAGCATGGCGGCCTGCATGCCATGCGCGGCGACTGGATGCTGATGGGGCACGCCCAGCTCAATCTTGTGCAGAACTGGCAATCCGGTCCACGGGGAGACGACAAGACCTTCGTCAGCGGCATGGTCATGGGCTCCGCGCTCCGCCGGTTCGATGACGGATCCGCGCTGAACCTTCGCGCCATGCTCAGCCCCGATCCGTTCATCGGCAAGGACGGCTATCCCCTGCTGCTGGCCGCGGGCGAGACGGCGGACGGGGTCAATCCGCTGGTGGATCGCCAGCACCCGCACGAGCTGGTGATGGAGCTGTCGGCCAGCTACGCCCGCCCCGTCACTGATCGCGACACCGTCTTCGCCTACATCGGCTACCCCGGCGAACCCGCCTTCGGCCCGCCCGCCTTCATGCACCGCATGAGCGCCATGGACAGCCCGGAGGCGCCGATCACCCACCACTGGCTGGACTCGACCCACATCGTTTTCGGCGTGACCACGCTGGGATGGGCGAGAGACGCGTTCAAGATCGAGGCGTCGGCCTTCAAGGGGCGCGAACCCGATCAGGACCGGTATGACTTCGACCCGCCGCGTCTGGACAGCTGGGCGGTTCGGGGATCGTGGAACCCCTCGCCGGAATGGTCGCTGCAGGCTTCGTATGCAGACGTGTCGGCGCCAGAACAGCTGGAGCCTGACGAGGACGAAACCAAGTGGTCGGCCAGCGCGATTCACACCCGTCGCCTCGGCGCCGGCTGGTGGTCCTCAACCCTCGCCTGGGGCCGCAAGACGAACGATCACAGCGAATCGAAGGATGGGTGGCTGCTGGAGAGCGCGGTCAGTGCTGACGACCGTTGGACCCTGTTCGGGCGAGCGGAGCGCATCCAGACGGATGAGCTGGTACCCGGCGCAGGCGGAGGACACGGAGACCTGTATGCCGTCACCAAGGCGTCGATCGGCGTCGTTCACGACTGGCGCCTGGCGGCCAACATCCGATTAGGCCTGGGCGGCCTCTATGCCTTCAACCGCGTGCCGCACGCTCTGGAGCCGCTGTATGGCGACAGCCCGAATGGCGGCATGATCTTCGCCCGATTGAAAATCCAGTAGAGCCGCGTCGCGCCGTGCTGAGGTTCAGTGCGGCGCGATGTCGTCCGGCGGCGTCGTCAGCCACGGCGCAAGACGAAACTTTCGCGGCGGCTCGCCGAGAGTACGGTGCAGGATGAACTGCCGGGCGAAACTCACCACGGCGCGAATCGTCTGCTCGTCGAAAGGCTTGGATACGGCGCCGAGCGCGCCTGCGAAGCCATCGGG
The DNA here is from genome assembly GCF_044755415.1 of Brevundimonas sp. NPDC092305. Classification (NCBI taxonomy): domain Bacteria; kingdom Pseudomonadati; phylum Pseudomonadota; class Alphaproteobacteria; order Caulobacterales; family Caulobacteraceae; genus Brevundimonas; species Brevundimonas sp. NPDC092305. The sequence continues at coordinate 1,264,893 of NZ_JBIVQY010000001.1, forward strand.
TATCTGTTCGGGGTTGGCGGTCAGGAACACGACGGCGGCCCCGTAGTCGCTCACCAGCTTCTGGGCGATCTGCGGCCCCGTCATCCCGTCCAGAAGATTGACGTCGATGAGGGCGAGATCCGGTCGCTCGCGGTCCGCGATAGCGAAGGCGCTCGCCTTGTCCATGGCGCAGCCGACCACGTCGCAACCGGCTTCGCCGATGACGAGTTCGAGCTCCATGGCCAGCAAGGCCTGGTCTTCGACAATCATGACCCGCAGGTCCGGTGTAACCGACACTCAAACTCCCCCAGCAAACCGGGACACTTAACGTCTGTGTCGGTTAGCGGACAGTCCAAACGCACGACTGGCGACTTGGTTCAGGCTGGTCTAGGAACAATCCCGATTTCCATTGCTGGGGGAATTATGGCCACGGCCAACCAAGAGCATCTTGTTGAACTGCAACGACGCCTGCTTGGCGGGTACCAGCTGTTGCAGACGTTGGTCGGTATTCGGCTGCGCGCGGCCAGGGATCCGCAGAGCGTGCGGCATCTCACCTGGCTGAGCGATGTCACCGCGGCGATCGAACTGATCAGCCGACGCGTAACCGCCGACGGCCCCATGGATTTCGCCGCCTATCTTGATGACGTGGCCGCCTTCTGGAGCCGCGCCTGTGAAGGGCGGCCGGTGAAGCTGGAGTTCCGGGGCCAGGCGGCCATGGTGCCGGACAGCCACGTCCTGCCCTTGGCGATCATCACGCATGAGCTGATCTCGAACGCCGTGCGCCACGCCTTCCCGGACGGACGGCGTGGCACGATCGCGGTCGCCTTCTCACGCGCGGTCGGCGGCGTCAGTCTGGTGGTGCGGGATTCGGGTGTCGGCGCAGAACAGCCGGAGCCCGGCGAGGGCCTGTCGCTCGTTCAGGGGTTGGTCGAGCATCTGGGCGGATCGATGAGCATCGAAGCCGCACCGGGTCAGGGCGTGGGCGTACGGGTGCGCCTGCCGATTGAGGCCTCCGGGCAACAGTCGGCCCACTAACCTCCACCGCCCATCCACTTTCATAGAACCTACACCGTATTGTGCGAGCGGGTCGGTGTAGGCCACGCCTATCCGCTTTATCGATTCAGGAGCTAACGACGTGAAGAAGACCATCGCAGCCGTGACGGCTGGTCTGCTGCTGGTGGCCGGTCAGGCCGCCGCCGCTCAGAACAACACCGCTGTCGCCCGCGTCGGCGACCGCATCGGCGCCTCGACGGGTGAGTCGAGCGAGTTTGCCGGCATCCCGATCGCCGTGCTGGTTATCGGCGGCGCCATCCTCGTGGCTGCTGCGGTCACCATCTCGGACGACGATTCCGAGAGCGACTAAGCTCAGACGCTCGCAAGAACGCAAAGGCCCGCCGGTTCGCCGGCGGGCCTTTTGTTTGCGCGCGGGGAGCGCCCGATGAGGGCCAAGGTTTTCGGATGCCCGATGAGCGGATGGCTGGGGAACTAGGACTCGAACCTAGAATGACGGTACCAAAAACCGTAGTGTTACCATTACACCATTCCCCAGCAGGACCGGCGTACACCCGCCCTGCGGCGGGGAGGCGGTCGAATACGCCAAGGTTTCGCGGGATGCAACACCCGCTTTCGACACTATTTTCAAACACGAGGAAACGGCGCTTGCGGGGGTGAAAACCCGTCGCTATAAGCCCCCTCCTCATGTCGGAGTGTGGCTCAGCCTGGTAGAGCACTGCGTTCGGGACGCAGGGGTCGGAGGTTCGAATCCTCTCACTCCGACCATTTTTCTGGCGCTAGCGTTCGCCCCTCGGGGGCTCGCTGCCTGAGCGCCGATTTCCATCTTCAGCGATAGAGTTGAGACGGTGGCCCACGGCCTCGATCGTGCGCTCGCCCAAGGCCTTGCGGCGGGCGAGGAGATCGGGGGAGCCGGCGTCGTAATCGGCCATGAGTTTTGACACGAACGCGCCGGATCGGACTTCGGCAAGGACCTCGTCCATGGCGGCGCGGCTGGGCTCGCCGATGATGCGCGGGCCGGTCAGGTAGGCGCCGTATTCGGCGGTGTTGGAAATGCGGGCGAAGGCGCCGGCGACGCCGCGTTCGAACATCAGGTCGGTGACCAGCTTCAGCTCGTAGAAGGTCTCGAACCAGGCGACCTCGGGCGGGTAGCCGGCCTCAACCAGTTTCATGAAGGCGGCGTCGACCAGTTCGGCGGTTCCGCCGCACAGCACCACCTGCTCGCCGAACAGGTCGCTCTCGCACTCGGCGGCGAAGGTGGTCTCGAGGATGCCCTTGCGTCCGCAACCCAGCGCGGCGGCGTAGGACAGACCCAGCGCATGGGCGCCGCCGGTCGCGTCCTGATGCACGCCGAACAGGGCGAAGACCCCCTGCCCTTCCACATAGAGATCGCGGATGCGCGGGCCGATGCCCTTGGGCGAGGCGAGGATGACGTCGAGGTCAGCGCGCGGCTGAACCAGACCGAAACGGACCGACAGTCCGTGGGCGAAAATCAGGGCGGCGCCGGATCGGATGTTCGGCTCCAGCTCGTCGCGCCACAGGTCGCGGTGCGCCTCGTCGGAGACCATGACGGCGACGACGTCGGCCTCGAGCACGGCCTCTGCAACGGTCATGACGGAGAAGCCGTCGGCCAAGGCCTTCTCACGGGTCGGCGAGGCGGCCTTGAGGCCCACCACGATGTCCGTGACGCCTGAGTCCTTCAGGTTCAGCGCGTGGGTCCGGCCCTGACTGCCGTAGCCGATGATGGCGACGCGCTTGCCGCTTATGATGGACAGGTCGCAGTCGCGGTCATGGAACGCGGGAAGCGGGGCGGGTATTGGGTCGGTCATGAGCACCGATCTACAGCCTTCCGACGTCGTCGGCTTCTGGAAAGAGGCCGGGCCCGCCATGTGGTTCGCCAAGGACGACGCCTTTGACGACCTGTTCCGCCAGCGGTTCGAGCACGGGCATATGATGGCGGCGCGGCGTGAGCTGGATCACTGGGCGGAGACGCCCGAGGGGTCGCTGGCCCTGTTGATCCTGCTGGACCAGTTTCCGCGCAACACCTTTCGTGGCACGGCGCACCAGTTCGCGACAGACCCGCTGGCCCGCCATTTCGCCATTCAGGCGCTGGACGCGGGTCACGACCAGATGCTGGAGAACGACCTGCGCCGCTTCTTCTATCTGCCGTTGCAGCATGCCGAGGACATGGCCCTGCAGGACCGGCAGGTGACGCTGTTCCAGGCCATGGAGCGGCCCGCCGACGATCGGTGGGCCGAGCACCATCACAGCGTTGTCGCCCGCTTCGGCCGCTTCCCGCACCGGAACCGGGCGTTGGGCCGCGAGACGACGCCGGACGAGCAGGCCTTCATGGACAAGGACGGATTCCGGGGCTGACGCATGCATCGCTGTCGCGAGTGCCACGTCCCGCTGCAGGAGGGGCGCAACTGGCACGCCTCCTACGCCGCCCGCACCTATCGCCACTGTATGGACTGCGCGCGGGCCTACTCGCGCCAGCGCTATGGCCGGATCAAGCCGGGCGTTAAGCGGCGGGTGACCGCAGTCGGGCCGCTGGGGACCGCGCGGGAGCGGGTGGTCAGGGATCGGGCGAGCATTGCGCAACGTCGGCGGAAGGATCGCGACGGACCGGGCTGACCCGCGAGGTCGTCCACAGAGACGATGACGGCTCCACAGGCGCTAGACGCGTTTGCAGCCCGAATCAGGCACTGTGTCGGACATGACCGCGCACGCGATAATCGCCCCCATTCAGGTTGCACCGGCCGATCATCCCGAGCGGCAGTATCTCGATCTGCTACGCGACATTCTCGACAACGGCGCCGTTCGCGACGACCGGACCGGCACGGGCACGCGCGGTGTGTTCGGGCGGCAGATGCGGTTCGATCTGTCGAAGGGCTTTCCTGTCCTGACGACCAAGAAGCTGCACCTGCGCAGCATCATCGTCGAACTGCTGTGGTTCCTGCGCGGCGAGACCAATATCGGCTGGCTGAAGGAAAACGGCGTCAAGATCTGGGACGAATGGGCCGACGCCGAGGGCGAGCTCGGTCCCGTGTACGGCAAGCAGTGGCGCTCATGGGCCGCCCCCGACGGCCGGGTCATCGACCAGATTGAAAAGCTGGTCGATGGGCTGAAAAACAATCCGAACAGCCGGCGGCACATCGTGTCGGCATGGAACCCGGCGGACGTGGACGACATGGCCCTGCCGCCCTGTCACTGCCTGTTCCAGTTCTTCGTGGCGGACGGAAAGCTGAGCTGCCAGCTCTACCAGCGCTCGGCCGACATCTTCCTCGGCGTGCCGTTCAACATCGCCTCCTACGCGCTGCTGACCATGATGATCGCGCAGGTCGTCGGGCTGAAACCCGGCGAGTTCGTGCACACCTTCGGCGACGCCCACCTGTATCTGAACCACCTCGAGCAGGCCGAGCTGCAGCTGAGCCGCGAACCGTTGGCCCTGCCGACGATGACGATCGCGCCGCGAGACGACCTGTTCGCCTATGAGCTCAGCGATTTCGTCCTGACGGGCTATGAGCCATGGCCTCACATCAAGGCCGTCGTGGCGGTCTGACGGCCTCTTCCGGAGATATCGATGCGCCTGTCCATCCTGCTCGCGGGCCTTGTGCTGGCGACCGCGCCCGCAACCCACAGCCTTGCGCAGGTCCAGCCGGCGCCCGCGGCGCACGCCGATCATGTGCAGCACATCACCCTGCCTACGGCCGATGGCCGATCGGTCGATCTCAGCATCTGGCCCGCGGCGGAAGAGAAGGGCGTCGTGGTGTTCAGCCACGGCTTCAACGGCGCGCCCGCCGCCTATGACCGCATCCTGTCCGCATGGGCTGCGCATGGGTTCACGATCGTGGCGCCCCTGCACGTCGACTCGCTGAGGCACCCGGAGCACGACCGGTATGACAACCGAGACGCCTTCCGGACGCGGCTGATTGATCTGGGTGTGGCACGGGGATTCGTAAAGGTCGCCCATGCCGGCAAGCCGATCATCGCTGCCGGACACTCGTTCGGTTCGTTGATGTCGCTGATCGAGGGCGGCGCCCTGACGGCAGCCGGACCGCTGGGCGATCCGGACGTGCGCGGCGTGATCGCCTTCTCCACGGCGGGCGACCTGCCGGGCGTAGTGACGCCCGACACCTATGGCGCACTGAACACGCCGCTGCTGTTGATCACCGGCGATCAGGATCTGGTGCCCGGCTATGTGACGGACTGGACCCAGCACCGCACGCCGTTCGATCGCAGCGCGACCGGGGACAAGACGTTGATGATCTTTGCCGGCGCGGACCACGAACTGGTTGGCCGGGCCGACGAGGCGCAGTTCAGCGCCCTGACCGAGGCGACCGAGGCGTTTCTCGACGCGTACGCGCTGGGCGATGCGACCGCGAAGGACCGGCTACAGGCGCTGAACGCGACCGGCGTCACGATCGAGCGGCGCTGATCATGAAACTGTCTGACCTGACCGCGGACGTTCTGCGCATCTCGGACATCTACGCCGCCGAGCACGGCATCGAACGGGATCGTGACTGGGCTCTGCTGAAGCTTCAAGAGGAGCTGGGCGAGCTGACGGCCGAGCATTTGCGGATGAGCGGACGGGCGCGGGGCGACGCGGACGCCGGCAAGCTGGGCGATGAGGCGGCGGATGTGCTGGGGATGCTGCTGATCTATTGCGATCGGGCGGGGATCGATCTTGAGACCGCAATGCAGCGCAAGTGGCTGCACTGGCTGGAGAAGACCTCGTGAGCATGCCCGTGATCGCCCTCGTCGTCGCCCGCGCCCGGAATGGCGTCATCGGTCGTGACGGCGACCTGCCGTGGCGGCTGCGCAGCGATCTGCAGCGGTTCAAGGCCGTGACGATGGGCAAGCCCTGCATCATGGGGCGCAAGACGTGGGACAGCCTGCCGCTGAAGCCCCTTCCCGGCCGGCTGAACCTGGTGCTGAGCAAGGATGAGTCGTTCGAGCCGACGGGGGCGGTCGCCTGCCTGACGCTGGACGAGGCCATCGAGATCGCACGCGAACAGGCCGAGGATGACGGCGTGGACGAGATCTGCGTCATAGGCGGGACGGCGGTCTTCGCCGCAACCCTGCCTCGGGCGCGCCGGCTTTACATTACGGAGGTGGACGCCGAGGTCGAAGGCGATGCAGTCTTCCCCACGTTCGACGAGGCGGCCTTTGACGAGGTCGAGTCCGAGAGCCACCCGGCCGGCGAGAAGGACGACCACGCCTTCACCTTCCGGGTTCTGCAACGGCGATAGACAGGAGACCGCCATGCTAATCGTGACGTCCAACGACATCCCCGGGCACCGGGTGACGCGGGTTCTGGGGCTGGTGCGCGGCATCACCGTTCGGTCGCGCAACGTGATCTCGGACGCCGTCGGCGGGTTCCAGTCTATGCTGGGCGGACGCGTCGGAGCCTATGTGAAGCTGGCCGAAGCGGCGCGGGAAGAGGCCTACGACGAGTTGGTCAAACACGCACAGGACATGGGCGCGAACGCCGTGGTCGCCATGCGCTATGAGGCCAACGAGATCATGCCGGGGACGACCGAGGTGCTGGCATACGGCACGGCCGTGGTGGCCGAGCGCGAGTAAACACCCCCGAACCGCCCCTTCCCGTCAGAAGACGGCGATCAGGTCAGGCTCATCAGGGATGCGCGGTCGTAGCCCTCTACCGGCTGGCTGTCGCGCACCTTGCTGACCCAGTTGGGGTCGTGCAGCAGCGCACGGCCGACGGCGACGAGATCGAACTCTTCCCGTTCCAGACGCTCGACCAGCCTGTCGAGGGACGCGGCTTCCGAGCTCTCGCCGCGGAAGGCGCCGAAGAACTCGCTGTTGAGCCCCACGGATCCGACGGTGATGGTCGGCTTGCCGATGACCTTCTTCGCCCACCCGGCGAAGTTGAGGTCGGAACCGTCGAACTCCGGCTCCCAGAAGCGGCGTTGCGAACAATGGAAAACGTCGACGCCGGCGTCGGACAGCGGGGTCAGCCACGCTTCGAGCTCGTCCGGCGTCCGGGCGTTCTTGACGGTGTAGTCCTGGGATTTCCACTGCGACAGACGCAGGATGAGGGGCATGTCCGGGCCGATGCCCTCTCGCACGGCCTTGACCACCTCGGCGCCGAAGCGGGCGCGATCCCTGATGGTCTGGCCACCCCAGCTATCCCCCCGGATATTGGTGCCCCTCCAGAAGAATTGGTCTATCAAGTAGCCGTGGGCGCCGTGAATTTCGATCGCATCGAACCCGAGTTCCCGCGCATGTCGGGCTGAGCGACCGAAGGCGGCGATCGTATCGGCGATGTCCTCGTCGGTCATGGCCTCGTACTTCGGCTTGTCAGGGGCCACGAGCCCGGATGGACTGTCGACACGCCCGAGCGGGCTCCACTGCTCGCCCGTTCCGCGCGCCGAGCCCACATGCCAGATCTGGGGCGCGATCAGGCCGCCGGCGGCGTGGACCTCGGACACGACCTTCGACCATTCGGGAATGGCCTCGCCGTGGAAGACGGGAACGGCGGCGTCATTGCGGGCCGCGGGGCGATCCACCACCGTGCCCTCGGTCACGATCAGACCGACGCCGCCCTCGGCGCGCCGGCGGTAATAGCCGGGGACGCCCTCACCCGGGATTCCGTCCGGTGAGAATGACCGGGTCATGGGAGCCATGACGAAACGGTTCGGAAGGGTCAGGCCCTTGATCGTGAAGGGACGGAACAGGGCGTCGACGGGCATGCGGCTCTCCGGGCAAGACTGGAACCGCAGAGGTGGCGGTTCAGGTTGCCTTTGAAAACCCTATAGCCGCAGATTTTTTGCGACCGCGGCCGCGAACTCGGCGAAACGGTGCGCGACGGGCTGGTCCTTGCGGGCGATGACCACCGGGGCCCCGCAGTCGCCGCCTTCCCGAACGGCGGCGTCGAGCGGAAGATCGCCCAGATAAGGAATGGACAGTCGCGCGGCCTCGGCCTCTCCCCCGCCTCGACCAAAAACGTCGCCGCTCATGTTCTCGATCAGACCCACGGTCGGCACGCCGACCTTCTGAAAAAGGGCGTGGGCGCGGCGGGCGTCCGCGAGCGCGACCTCTTGAGGCGTGGTTACGATGACGACGCCGTCGAGCGGTGTCTTCTGGATGAGGGTCAATTGCACGTCGCCGGTGCCGGGCGGCAGGTCGACGACGAGAACATCCAGCGGGTGGGCCTCCGTGCCCCAGCGGGTCTGGGTCAGCATCTGGGTCAGGGCCTGCGATGCCATCGGTCCGCGCCAGATCATGGCGTCGTTCGCCTTGGTCAGCAGGCCGACGGACATCGCCCGCAGCCCGTGCGCCGTATGCGGGACGATGGCGCCGTCGACGTATTCCGGCTGGCCCGAAAGGCCGAGCATGGTCGGGATGGAGGGACCGTGGACGTCGGCATCCAGTACGCCCACGGAAAAGCCCTGAGCGGCGAGTGCGGCGGCGAGGTTGACGGCGACGGTGGACTTGCCGACCCCGCCCTTGCCCGAAGCGACGGCGAGCACGCGACGGACGTGGGCGGGACGGTCGGTAGGGACCGGGGCTTTCGGCCGACCCTGATCAACGGCCTGGGGCGAAAGCGAGGCCTTGCGGCCTGCGGGCGGCGCGGTCTGGGCGGTCAGCACGACGGAGACGCGCGCGATGCCGGGCAGCGCCTTCAGGGCGGCCTCGGCGGCGTCGCGGACAGGGGCGTAGAGGGCGGTGTCCGACGGCGCGACCTCCAGCACGAAGCCGGCGCGATCCTCGGCGACGACCAGACCCTGCACCAGACCGGCGGCGGCCAGGCCCTTCCCTGACTTCGGGTCGGGGATCGCATCGAGGGCGGCGAGGACGGCGGCGCGGTCTGGCAAGGCGTATCCGGTGGGTTGCGGGCGGGAGGGCTGCGTTCTATCGCCGGATGGTCCGCCGCGCGAGCCTGCATGTGTCCGAGCCCCTGATCACCCTCATCGCCGGTCCGACCGCGTCGGGGAAATCCGCACTGGCGCTGGAGATGGCGCAGCGGACGGGGGCGGTGATCCTGAATGCTGACAGTCAGCAGTTGTATGCCGATCTGCGGGTGCTGAGCGCCCGGCCATCGCGCGGAGACGAGGCGGCGGCGGACCATCGCCTCTACGGCGTCGCGGATGCGGCTGAAGCGTGGTCGGTCGGTCGCTGGAGCCGGGCGGCTATAGCGGAATTGGCCGGGCTGGACGGGCGGCCAGTGCTGATCGTCGGTGGGACGGGACTGTATTTCACGGCCCTGACCAAGGGGTTGGCCGACATTCCTCAGGTGCCGGTCGCGGCTCGGGACGCCTCAGGCGCGGCTCTGGATGCAGAGGGCGAGATTGAGTTCCGACGCCGACTGGCCAGGCTGGATTCGCGGGCTGAGGCGCGCATCGAAGCGGGCGACCGACAGCGGCTGATCCGCGCCATGGCCGTGGCCGAGCACACGGGCCGGGCCCTCAGCGACTGGGCGGACGAGACCACCCCGCTCCTGCCGCCCGGCTCGTGGACGGGACGGGTCGTCGAACCTGACCGGGCTACGCTCTATGCAAACTGCGACCTGCGCGTGTCGCGGATGGTCGAGGCTGGCGCGCTCGACGAGGTCAAGGCGCTGATATCACGCGGCCTCGATCCGGACCTGCCAGCGATGAAGGCGGTCGGGGTGCGTGAATTTGGCGCACATCTGGCCGGCGAGACCTCGCTTGAGCAGGCGATCGAGGCGACGCGGCAAGCGACCCGCAACTACGCCAAGCGCCAGCTGACCTGGTTCCGCAACCAGACTCCGGACTGGCCGCGAGCCTCGCCCTGACGCCCGGTTCACCCGAGGATTACAGAAAGGACATTTGCCAACCCGAGGCTGCATGATATCTCTTTGAAGAACATCGAGAGGTAAAAGCATGCTGGTCGCACTCCTGTCTTCACTGGTCCTGACAACGCAGGCGACGCCGGCCCCGACCGTCGAGCGCAGCACCGCCGGTACGGAAAACAGCACACGCCGGGTCTGCCGCCGTGAACAGGTGCTCGGCTCCAACCGCACCCAGACTGTCTGCATGACGGAACGGGAGCGTCTTCGTCGGCGCGATAACGCAGAGCGCAATCTCGATCGGATCCGTGAAACCGGCGGTACGCCGGATGAGCAGACGTAGGTCCGTCTTCCCTTTCTGACCTCTCTTCCCTATATTCCGCGTGTCCGGGTTCGCCCGGACTATGGCGATAAACGCGCCTGTAATAAGCGGACCGGACCCGGGTGCGATTCCCGGCGGCTCCACCATATCCTCCCGTGTATCGGCGGGCGGTGCGGGGCCGACTAGCATCGACGGACGTGTAAAGAGGATTGCTTTCGCTCGTCCTGACCCACCGTATCGGGTCATTTTCTAACTGCGAACGATAACTTCGCTGGGGAATACGCCGTCGCCGCGTAATGCGGTTCCGGTAATTCCGAACTAAGTCCTGGGGGTTCAGATCCTCAGGCGGGGCCCGGAGGGCGCCTGGCAACAGAAGCCCTCCACTTCCCTCATACAAGCTTCGACGGATCGACCACCGCATGCCGGATGCGCCGGCGGTCGTGCGTCCAGGTCATGTGCACGAGGCCGTCGTTTGCCTGAATAATGGCCGGATAGGCATAGCCAGCGGGCACGGGTTCGCTCTCGAGCGTCAACACGTTACGCCAGGTCACGCCATCATCCGATAGGGCGAGGTTCAGGGGCCAGCGCGGGCCCTTGCCGGGCGTCGCGACAGCATGGGCCGAGTGGTTGTAGATCAGCAGGTGACGGCCATCCTTCAGAGTGACGGCGTCCGTCCCGGAGTTGGGATTGGGCAGATCGATCGCGCCCAGCGGCGACCACGTCCTGCCTCCATCCCGCGACCACGTTGACGCAAGCGCGCCCTGTCGGGTCCGGGCGATGGCTTGAACCACACCGTCCGGATGGACCAGCACGCTGGGCTGGATGGCGTCGATGTTGAGCGGTGAAGCGACGGCAGCGGACAGAGACCAGGTCGCACCTTGGTCTTCGCTGCGTTCGAAATGGAGACGCCACCCCGCGCCGGCGTCGGCGCCCACCCCCTCCCCGGCCTCGGTGCTGGACGGCGACAGCCAGACGCCGTTGGCGAGCAGGACGGGTTTGTTCTTGATCGGTCCGAGCACCCTTTCAGGCAGACGCCGAGGCGCGGACCATGTTCGGCCGCTGTCGGTCGAGGTGATGACCATGCCCCACCACGAGAACGGATTCGGGCCGACCTTGTAGAACAACTGCAACGGCGCCCCGGGTGGCTGGAACAGCACGGGATTCCACGTCGGGTGGCGTGAGCCGTCGGACTGGACGCCGTCCGCGACCTCCACCGGCTCAGCCCAGCGGCCATTCTCGAACCGGGAGAACCAGATGCAGACGTCCGGATGCTTCTCATGGGTGCCGCCGAACCATGCGGCGGCCATGGCTTCGTCAGCAGTCTGGACGATCGTCGAGGCGTGGCACTGGGGATAGGGCGCCGTCTCATAGATGAAGGCCGAACGCTGGACCGCCGGGGATTGCGCACGAGCGGCCGCGCCGGTCGTGGTGAGGGTGCCGAGAGCGAGAACGGACCCAAGGGCGCGACGGTTGAGATCGGTCATGCAGATTCCCTTGAACGAGGCGACCAGTGTTCGACGGCCGGGTCGGCAGGTCAAACCGCGAAGCCCGTGGCCTTTTACCGCGTTCGTCTCTTTCGCCCGCCTTCTTGCAAGGCTAAACCCTCGCCTGAACAGCAGGACGCCCATGGCCGAAGAGACGCCCCCCGTCGACGAGATGAACTACGAGCAGCTGGCGCAGGACGCCCTGCGCGGCGTGGTCCGGTCGGCGCTGGATCGTGCGGCCTTGCCCGACGGCATTCCCGGCGCGCACCATTTCTACATCACCTTCAAGACCCGGGCTCCCGGCGTCAGCGTCCCCCCGGATATCCTCGCCAAATATCCGGACGAAATGACGGTTGTGCTGCAGCACCAGTACTGGGACCTGAAGGTCGAGGCCGCGCGCTTCTCGGTCATGCTCAAGTTCGGCGGCATGCCCAAGGTCCTCGCCCTGCCCTATACGGCGGTGACGCGCTTCTACGATCCGTCGGTGCAATTCCTGCTGCAGTTCGAACCGCCGGCGACAGTTGATGAGATCGCGGCGGAGATCGCCGCGACCGAACCCGCCGAGGCGCCGCCTCCGCCGTCAGGCGATGAAGGCCCGAAGGTCGTTTCGCTGGATCAATTCCGCAAGAAGTGACCCCTTCCCAGCTCCGCTGCACAGGCTAACATTCCCGGTAGGTCGATCATGGGGATGAAGATGGGTCGGGGCCTGTTCGTTCTTCTGATGATGCTCGCGATGGGCGCGCCGGCGTGCGCCCAGACCCGTCGCTTCGACGGCTGGACCACCGCCGTGATCGCGGCCGACTGGCGTGGGGGCGGGCAGCCGATACAGGCTTTCGACAACGCGCGGCGTGATGTGACGGCGGGCCTCCTCGCCGCAGGATTTCCGCGGGCGGGGATGGTGGATTATTCCCTGAGGCCGGACGTTCCCGATCCGACAAGCGCAATGGACGCGCTTCAAGGCGTGACGGCGGCGGCGCAGGCCAACCAGAACGGATGTCTTCTGTACTTCACGTCCCACGGGTCCCCGGAAGGAATTGTGTTCGGTCCTGACGCCACGATAAGCCCGCTGGACATGTCACAACTGGTCCGGCGCTGGTGTGGAGCCCGCCCGACGGTTGTCGTTATATCCGCATGTTTCTCCGGGACCTTCATGGGGGCGTTGCAGGCGCCGAACCGGATGATCCTGACGGCGGCGCGACGCGACCGGACGTCGTTCGGCTGTGGCGCGAACGAGACCTATCCGTGGTTCGACGGGTGCGTGATCGAGAGCCTGCCGGTGTCTTCGGACTTCCTCGATCTGGCGGCGAAAACAAAGGCGTGCGTTACCCGGCGGGAGACCGAGGCGGACATCGAACTGCCTTCGGAGCCGCAGCTGTTCGTGGGTTCGGAGATGCAGCTGCGCCTGCCGACACTGCGGTTCGACCGAATGGGCTAGCGTCTCGGGAACACCCGGATCGTAATCCGCTCGCGTTCGCCCTCGCGCCGTTCGACCAGCAATCGCGCGACCTGCGCGTCGTCATGAAACAGATAGCCCTTGATGGCGTCGAGCAGGGCCTTGGCGAGGTTGTCGAGGTCCATCCACGGTGGGTCGCCGATGTGCTCCATCACGATCTCGACGACATAGTCGCCGTACGACGGGCGCGAGGTCCACTCCTTGCGCATGAACTCATAGACCAGCGGCTTGTAGTATTTGGCCTGGGTGGTCAGGCCCTCGATCGTGATCTCGACCACATCACCGGTCTCGCGGGCGCGGACCTTGCCCGTGCCGGTCCAGCCCTGCGTCACTGAGCCGGCTCGAAGGCGGTGCAGATGGCCGGTACGGGGCCGAGCCTTTCGATGTCGGCGATAGCGACCGGCAAGGTCAGTTGTTCAGCGACGGCGGCCTGACGCTGAATTCTACGGGCGACGTCCAGCCCTTGGGTGATGCGGCCAAAGGCGGCGAAGCCTTCGCCGTCCGGATTACGACCGCCGCCGAAGTCGAGGCTGGGCGTATCCTGCGTGACCAGAAAGAAGCTGGAGGTGGCGGTGTCCGGTCCGTCGCGGGCCATCGATATGGTCCCCGCAAGGTGTTTCAGGCCAGTGTCCCGTGTGCGTTCAAGCGGGATCGAGCCGAATCCGGGGTCGTCGCTGCCCGCCGTCGTCTCCGCCTGGATGACGTCGATCGGATTGGGGTTGTCATTGGTCTCGCGCACCACGGTGCGGAAGAACCGCGCATTCCGGTATCGGCCGGCATCGATGTACTTGAGGAAGTTGCAGGTGGTTGTCGGCGCGTTGTCGACATCGAGCGCCAGGGTGATGTCCCCTTCGGCCGAGTGGATGACGACGAGCACCGGGGGAAGGTCCGCAGGTTGGGACGCGGCTGAAAGGCTGGCGACCGCGGCCAGCGCTGCGAAGATCATGGCGGGCTCCTGTTCTTGCACACCGGTTCTCAGGTGCTACACCGCCGCGCACCCTCCCGCCACGCCTGACGAGCCAGTTCCGCCATGACCAACCGCACCGAAACCGACACCTTCGGCCCCATCGAGGTCGCCTCTGACCGCTACTGGGGCGCGCAGGCGCAGCGGAGCCTCGGAAACTTCAGGATCGGCTGGGAAAAGCAGCCCCTGCCGATCGTGCGGGCGCTGGGCATCGTCAAGCGTGCCGCGGCAGAGACCAATATGGCGCTGGGCAAGCTGGACCCGGCGCTGGGCAAGGCCATCGTCGATGCCGCCAACGAAGTCATCGAAGGCAGGCTGAACGATCACTTCCCGCTGGTGGTCTGGCAGACGGGCTCGGGCACCCAGTCGAACATGAACGCCAACGAAGTGATTTCGAACCGGGCGATCGAGATGCTGGGCGGCCAGATGGGAACCAAGGCGCCGGTCCACCCGAACGACCACGTCAACATGAGCCAGTCGTCGAACGACACCTATCCGACGGCCATGCACGTCGCCTGCGCCGAGCAGGTGGTGAACGACCTGCTGCCGGCGTTGAAGCACCTGCACGCGGCGCTCAAAGCCAAGTCGGACGCCTGGGCTCCCATCATCAAGATCGGCCGAACGCATACGCAGGACGCCACGCCGCTGACGCTCGGGCAAGAGTTCGGCGGCTATGCGCAGCAGGTGGCCAACGGCATCGAGCGGATCGAGCAGACCCTGCCGAAACTGATGGAGCTGGCGCAGGGCGGCACCGCCGTCGGCACCGGCCTGAACGCCCCGGTCGGGTTCGCCGAGAAGGTTGCCGAACAGATCGCTGGCATCACCGGCCTGCCCTTCACCACCGCGCCAAACAAGTTCGAGGCGCTGGCCGCCCACGACGCCATGGTCTTCAGCCACGGTGCGATCAACACGGTCGCCGCCAGCCTGTTCAAGATCGCCAACGACATCCGCTTCCTCGGCTCCGGCCCGCGCTCGGGTCTTGGCGAACTGGCCCTGCCGGAAAACGAACCGGGCAGCTCGATCATGCCGGGCAAGGTCAATCCGACCCAGTGCGAGGCTCTGACGCAGGTCTGCGTTCAGGTGTTCGGCAACCACGCGGCCGTGACCTTCGCCGGCTCGCAGGGGCATTTCGAGCTGAACGTCTTCAACCCGGTGATGGCCTACAACTTCCTGCAGTCCGTCCGCCTGATGGCCGACGCCGCCATCAGCTTCACCGACAACTGTGTCGTCGGCATCGAGCCGCGCGAGGACAACATCAAACGCGGTCTCGAGAACTCGCTGATGCTTGTCACCGCCCTGAACGGCCGGCTGGGCTATGACGCCTGCGCCAAGATCGCGAAGACGGCGCACAAGAACGGGACCACGCTGCGTGATGAGGCGGTCGGGGGCGGCTATCTGACGAACGAGGAGTTCGATCAGTACGTGCGGCCGGAAAACATGATCTCGCCGGGCTGAGGATGGCTGCGCTCGACAAGCCCTATTGGCTGGAGGCGCGGTTCGAGCGGCGCGAGGGGTGGGATGACGGAGTTTATCCGTTCAACCTGCCGGTGCTGCGGTCACTGGACACGCTGGCTTTCCATCCGCGCGTGACCTTCCTTGTCGGGGAAAACGGGTCAGGGAAGTCGACGCTGATCGAGGCCCTCGGCGTGGCGTGGGGGTTCAACGCCGAGGGCGGGTCGAGGGATCATCATTACTCGACA
The DNA here is from genome assembly GCF_044755415.1 of Brevundimonas sp. NPDC092305. NCBI lineage: Bacteria > Pseudomonadati > Pseudomonadota > Alphaproteobacteria > Caulobacterales > Caulobacteraceae > Brevundimonas > Brevundimonas sp. NPDC092305. The sequence continues at coordinate 1,280,582 of NZ_JBIVQY010000001.1, forward strand.
CGTGGGTCGCACTCCGAGCTACACCGGTTTGTGCGCCCCATCCGGCCGGCCAGAAAGGCGGCTGACGGCTATTTCCTGAGGGCTGAAAGCTTCTTCACCACCGCCAGCTATCTGGAAGACCCCGAAGTTCGCGGTGCGCGCTACGGCGACCGCAAGCTGCACGAGCAATCGCATGGGGAAAGCTTCTTCGCCTTGTTCGACAACCGGTTTGTCGGTGACGGCCTGTACATTCTCGACGAGCCCGAAGCCGCCCTGTCCCCATCGCGTCAACTCTCTTTTCTGGCGCGCCTGCATGAGCTGGTGATGAAGCAATCGCAGTTCATCATCGCCACTCACTCGCCGATCCTCCTCGGCTACCCGGACGCGTGGATTTATCAGGCCTCGCCGCACGGTCTGGAGCGGATCGCCTGGGAAGACACCGAGCACTATCAGGTGACCCGGGGGTTCCTGAACCGGCCGCACACATATCTGGATGTCCTGATGTCCGACGAAGAGTGAAACCGTCACCGTTTCGCGCTAAGGTCGAGCCTCATCGAGGGAGGGCGGCATGGCGAACGTGCGTGTGTTCTTCGCGACCAACCGGAACCATCAGCCGCAGAACAAGAAAGAAGTCTTTGGAAAGGGCTTCAATCCGGACGGCGTCGCGGCGCTGAGGTTCGGTTATGCGGACTTCAGGCCTGACCCGAAGTCGCCGTCGCTGGAGACGCTGCACGTCTACCCCGACATTCTGGACGAGCCGGACATCCGCAAGACCGGCGGCGGGCAGTTCATGGAGGACCTGCGGCAGGCGATGGCCAAGGGGCCACGGTGCGACACCCTGGTGTTCATCCATGGCTTCAACGTCAGCTTCACCGGCGCGCTGCAGGCCGGCGCGCTCTTGGCCCAGAGCGTGACGGTCGGCGACCACCCGCTGAACATCGTGGTGTTCAGCTGGCCGTCGGACGGCTCGGCAGTGCCGTGGATGTCCTATTACAGCGACCGGGAGGATGCGCGGGTCTCAGGGCCGGCGATCGCGCGTGCCTTCCTGAAGTTCCGCGACTTTGTGCTGGCGCTGAACGCCGAGGACTACTGCCAACGGCGGGTGCACCTGCTGGCGCACAGCATGGGCAACTATGTGCTGCGCAACGCCCTTCAATCGCTGCTGCATAAGGACAGCAGCAGCCTGACGCGCCTGTTCGACCAGATCCTGATGGCCGCGCCGGACGAGGACGACGACTGTTTCGAGCATGACGACAAGCTGCGCCTGCTGCCGCGCATCGGGCGACAGGTGACCGTCTATTTCAATCCGAACGACAAGGGTCTGACCATCTCGGACAAGACCAAGGCCAATCCCGACCGGCTGGGGTCGGACGGGCCGCGACTGGTGGATCTGTTGCCGAAGAAGGTCGAGCTGGTGGACTGTCGGGTGGTGGCGGGCGACGCCGATCCCTTCGTCGAGCACAGCTACTATATCCGCAGCCAGGCGCTGGCGGACGACATGTCGGCGGTGATGGAGGATCGGCTGCTGGAGGAGATCCCCAACCGCAAATGGATAGAGCGGTCGCGGGCGTGGCGGCTGGGTCAGGAGACGGGGATCAAGTCGGCGCAACCGCCTCGGCCCGTCGCGCCGGATAACCCGGACGCCTGATATGCGAAGGGCCCCGCCGGTGATGGCGAGGCCCTTGCAAAGGTGCGGTTCGGACTAGTGCTTTTCGGTCCAGCGCGCTTTGGCGTCGTCCTTGGTCACGTTCAGGTGCACATGCTCGTCCACGTGATCGACCCAGCTGACCGGGATCAGGTGGTGCTTGAAGCCGCCGGCGAGATCCAGCTTGGCCAGTTCAATCTGGTCGCCCAGCACATGGTCGACGCGGCCGACGTGTTCGCCGTCCGAGCCGACGACTTCGAGGTGTTCCTTGATGAGCGAGACGTCTACCATCGTGTTTCTCCTGTCAGGTGGCGTTGGACAATCAACGTGCCGAGGCGACAGGGGTTTCGTCGGAGGCCGGTGAAATGGGCGAGATCGTCAACCTGAATCGCGCGCGCAAGGCGCGTGACAAGGCCGCCGCCAAAACGGACGCCGCCAACAATCGGGCAGCGCACGGCCGGACCAAGGTAGAGAAGACCCATGCCGAGGCGGAAAAGGCCCGGCTGGACGCCCTGCTGGACGGAGCGAAGCGCGAGGACGATTAGGTCTTTGGCGCCCGGATCAGCAGAGCCTGTCCTGACAGCACCAGCAGCAGGCCGACCAAGGCGGTCCAGCCGAAGCGGGCGTCCTCGAAGATGACCGACACCAGCATGGCTATGGGCGGGGTCAGGGCCGAGATGTAGCTGGCCATGGCGTAACCGATAGTGCGGGCGATGGTGAAGTAGAGCCCGAATGCGATCACCGATCCGAAGATCGACAGATAGAGCAGCGAGCCCAGATAGGTCGGGGTCGGGTCGAAGCTGAAGTGCACACCGGTCACCAAACCGTAGATCGCCAGCAGGCCCGTGCCATAGGCCATGGCCCACGCGGTCGAGGGGATCGCTGCCGAACCTTCGCGCTGGCCTCGCCATGCGAACAGGTTGCCGAAGGCGGACGCGGTCGTGGCGATCAGAGCGAAGGCGACGCCGAGCGCGGCCTTGTTGTCGAAGCCGGCCTTCAGGATTTCGCCGCCGGTCAGCACGGAAACGCCGATAACGCCGAGGATCGCCCCGCCCCACGAGGCCGCCGCCGCCTTCTGGCGCACGATCAGCCGGAACAGGATCAGATTGATTAGCGTCAGGGCGGCGAAGGTCACCGCTACGATGGCCGAGGCGACGTGGCCCTCGGCGGCGTAGGTGAAGGTATAGCTGACCGAGAAGGCGAAAGCCCCCTGCCCCAACGCGGCCAGATGCTGGGCGGGGGTCAGGCGCAAGTTCTGGCGCGTCACGAGACAGACGATGAACAGCACGATCGCGGCGAGGCCGAAGCGCCAGACGATCGAGGCGATCGTGTCGACCGTGCCGAGCTGAAGCGTAATCGCGTACCAGGTCGTGCCCCAGATCATCGCGCAGATGACGACGCCGACGATCCCCAGCAGGGTCGTCCGCGACATCCGCGGGCGGGCGACGGGGCTGGTTTCGGTCGGATTGGTCATGGGCTTGGGATGGACCGCGTCGTCGCGCGGGACAAGCCGGGTTTTCGGCCGTGCGCCATAAGTCGGGCTTGTAGCCGCCAGTGCGCTGGCGGCAGCGTGGCCGCGACGCCGGCTTCTGCTAGACTGGCGCCAGCACTGGAGACGGCCATGCGGATTTCCCCGATCGTCCTGCCCCTCGGCCTGACCCTTGCGGCCTGCGCGCCGGTCGAGCCTGCCGCGCCCGTCGAGGCGGGGCATGGCATGGCCGTTGTGAAAGTCACAGCAACCTATCGGGAACGGATCCTGCTGACGCCCGGACACGTGTTCAAGGTGCGGATCGAGGACGTCAGCCGCGCCGATGCGCCGGCGGAGGTGCTGGCCGAGCATACGGAGACGCTGGACGGCAGAGGCCCGCCCTACGAGGCGACGCTGGGCTTTCCGCGCTCGCAGGTCGATCCGCGCCATACCTATGCAGCCCGGGCCGAGATACGGGACGCCGAGGGCGGCCTGCGCTTCGTCACCGACACCCGCTATGTGGTCCTGACCCAAGGCGCCCGGAACGAGGTGGATATCGTCATGGTGTCCGCGCGTCCGTGAGCGGTCTGGTCAAACGTTCCGTCTCCCTGTCCGGCCACGCGACCTCTGTCGCGCTGGAACCTGAGTTCTGGACGGTGCTGGACACGATCGGGGCGGAGGCGGCGCTGTCGCACGCCGGTCTGATGAAGCGGATAGACGAGACCCGGGGACGTACCCCGCTGGCCAGCGCCTGTCGCCTTCTGGCCCTTTCGTGGGCGGGCGGGGATCGCAGTTTTCTTCGACAGGTTCCGTCAGATTGACAGCCACCATATCGAGCGCATTGTCGGCGCCGGAGGCTCGATATGGACAAGGACAGACTGATCCCGGCGGCGGTGTCCGGCGGGCTTCTGGCGATCGGATTGATCGGCGGCGGCGCGCTTATCGGACAGGGCGTCGTCAATGCGCGCGTGGGCGATCGGTCAGTGACGGTTCGGGGTCTGGCTGAACGCAATGTCGAGGCCGATCTGGCGTTGCTGCCGCTGCGCTTCACCGCGTCCGGAGACGTGCTGGCCGATGTACAAGCGCGGATCGACGGCGACCTCGGCATCGTGCGACAGTTCCTGACCGCACAAGGCTATCCGGCGGAAGCGGTTGCGCTAGGCCGGCTGGAAGTCGCTGACACTCAATCCCGCGAATACAGCAATCAGAACGGCGGTCCGCGCTTCATCCTCGCCCAGACGGTGATCGTGCGGACCACGGATGTGGCGCGGGTGCAGCGAACGACGCGCGCGCTCAACGATCTGGTCCGGCAGGGCGTGGTGCTGCAGGACTTCTCCGGTCCGACCTATGTCTTCACAAAGCTGAACGAGGTGCGGCCCGAGATGATCGCGCAGGCCACGGCGTCCGCACGATCGGGCGCCGAGCAGTTCGCCAAGGATTCCGGCGCGCCGCTGGGGCCGATCCGTCAGGCGACACAGGGGTCGTTCGAGATTCTGGCGCGTGACGAGATCGGCGACGAAGCCCAGAGCCCGGACAAGAAGGTCCGGGTCGTGACCACGATCAGCTACCGGCTGCGGTAATCAGTTCGCCGGCGCGGGAGCCGGCTGGGGAACCGACGGCGGCTCGACGTTCGGCATATCCGGCAGCTTGGGCTCCGGCAGATCGGGCAGCTTCGGCTGGGGCACGTCGATATTGACGTCGACATTGGTCTCGCGCGCGTCAGGCGCAGCGCCGCCGTTGTTCCAGACCACGAAGGCGATGATCGCCACCACGACCAGCAGGCCGCCGATCATGAAGGCCAGAAAACCGCCACCCCCGCTCTTTTGCGGGGCCGGGTTGTTGATCGTCGTATGGTGCACGACCTCGGGCCGCTCGGGCGGCGGTACGTTCGGATCGGTCATGGATCAGCCCTCCTTGCCCGGCACGGCTGGAGCGGAGACCTCGGGCAGGTTGACGTCGACGTTCACGTCCTTGGTCTCTGGCGACATGCCTCCGCGCGCGAAGACGAAGTAGGCGATCACCGCCACGACCACGACGATGCCGCCGACGATGAAAGCGAGGCCGGCGTTGCCGCCGCCGCTGCTGCTGGTGTTCTCGGCCATGTTGACGTTCCTCCTGAAGGCCCCCGTCGGGCGACCAAACGGTAGCGTGGCCGTTAGGGTTCCGCACGGCGCGGCTGACAACGGCGGCCGGTCTCCTTATGTTCTCCCGAATCCGATGACTGATCCCTCGCCTCCCCGCATCTCCGACCTCGCCCGGGCCCGGCCGCCCGCTCCGACGCATGACTATCTGTCAGGCCTGAACCCCGAGCAGCGTGAGGCGGTCGAGACCGTCGAAGGACCCGTGCTGGTGCTTGCGGGGGCCGGCACCGGCAAGACGCGGGTGCTGACGACCCGGCTGGCGCATATCCTCGCAACCGGGCGGGCGCGACCGTGGGAGCTGCTGGCGGTCACCTTCACCAACAAGGCAGCGCGCGAGATGCGCGAGCGGATCACCCATCTGATCGGGCCGTCGGCCGAGGGGCTGCGCTGGCTGGGCACCTTCCACTCGGTGGCGGCGCAGATCCTGCGGCGGCATGCGGAGCTGGTGGGGTTGAAGTCGACCTTTACCATCCTCGATACGGACGATCAGGAGCGGGTGTGCAAACAACTGCTCGAAGCCGCCAATCTGGACACCAAACGGTGGACGCCGCGGTCGCTGAGCGGGCTGATCGACCACTGGAAGAACCGGGGCTGGACGCCGGAGAAGCTGCCGCCGTCGGAGGATTTCGCCAACGGCAAGGGGCACGGGCTCTACGCGGCCTATCAGGCGCGGCTGGTCAGCTTGAACGCGTGCGATTTCGGCGACCTGCTTCTGCACAACCTGACCATTCTGTCGCAGCATGCCGATATTGCTGAGGAATATCGGCGGCGGTTCCGCTACATTCTGGTCGACGAGTATCAGGACACCAACGTCGCCCAGTACCTGTGGCTACGGCTGCTGACCTCGTCGACCGGCAACGTCTGCTGCGTAGGCGACGATGACCAGTCGATCTATGGCTGGCGCGGCGCGGAGGTGGACAACATCCTGCGGTTCGAGCGGGATTTTCCGGGCGCGAAAGTGATCCGGCTGGAGCGGAACTACCGCTCGACCCAGCATATTCTGGGCGCGGCCTCGGGCCTGATCAGCGCCAACAAGGGGCGGCTGGGCAAGACGCTGTGGACCGAGGACTCAACCGGCGACAAGGTGCGCGTGCGCGGGGTCTGGGACGGCGAAGCCGAAGCGCGCCTGATCGCCGACGAGATCGAGACGGCGCGGCGGACCGGCGTAGCCTACAAGGACATGGCGGTGCTGGTGCGGGCCTCGTTCCAGATGCGGGCGTTCGAGGAGCGCTTCGTCATGCTGGCCATCCCCTACACGGTGATTGGCGGCCCGCGCTTCTTCGAACGGGCCGAAATCCGGGATGCCCACGCTTATCTGCGGCTGATCCTCTCCGAGGACGACGATCTGGCCTTCGAGCGGATCGTCAATGTGCCCAAGCGCGGCATCGGCGACACCAGCGTGCAGAAGATCCTGCACATCGCGCGGGTGAACGGGGTGTCGGCCATGGCGGCGGTGCGCGAGTTGATCACCTCGGACGAGCTTCAGGCCCGGACGCGGACGGCGCTGAGCCTGTTCGTGCGCGACATCGACCGCTGGCGCGATCAGGGCCAGACGATGAAGCACTGGGAGCTGACGGAGGCCGTGCTCGAGGAAAGCGGCTACACCGACATGCAGAAGGCCGACCGCGCATCCGGCCCGGCGCGACTGGATAACCTCAAGGAACTGACCCAGTCGATGCAGCAGTTCGATAGCCTGACGGCCTATCTGGAACACGTCTCGCTGGTCATGGATCTGGACCGGGGCGAGAGCGCGGACTCGGTGCAGGTCATGACCCTGCATGGGGCCAAGGGGCTGGAGTTCCCGTTGGTCTTCCTGCCGGGCTGGGAGGAAGGCGTCTTCCCGTCCCAGCGCAGCATCGACGAGAAGGGCGAGAAGGGTCTCGAGGAAGAGCGCCGGCTCGCGTACGTCGGCGTGACGCGGGCCAAGTTGGATGCGCGGATTTCGTTCGCGGCCAACCGGCTGGTCTATGGCCGCTGGACCTCCCAGTTGCCCAGCCGATTTGTGGACGAACTGCCGTTCGATCACGTCGAGGCGCAGTCCGACACGGGATACTATGGCGCCACGCCGGGGATGAAGGACGCCAAAAGCCGCTGGGACGAAATGCCGACCTTCGGCTCGGGCTATTCGTCACCGGGCTGGAAGCGGGCGCAGTCGTTCACCGCCGGTCAGGCGCCCAGCGCGCGGCCTGCGCGCCATACGCTGATCGAGGGCGACGGCCGGCTGGTTGCTACGGCCGACCCGAAGGCCTCGGGCGCCTGGACTCGCGGCGAGCGCGTGTTTCACCAGAAGTTCGGCTACGGCGCGATCACCGCGATCGAGGGCAACAAGCTGGTGGTTGCATTCGAGAAGGCCGGCGAGAAGAAGGTGATCGATACGTTCGTGGAGAAGGCGTGAGCCTGCTGCCGACACCATCTCCAACCCTTCGTTAACGCCGACCCGCGACCCTGTGAGCGTGCGCGAATCCCGTTCGATAGCCCTCGTGGGCGAGCCTGCTCCCACATGGTGGGAGTATGCGATCTGCATCGTGCTGGTCGGGATGCTGACCGGGGCGCTGATCGGGCCGGTGTTCGCGCCCACGCAGGAAGAGACCCCGGTGCTGCGGCTGGTGTGGCTGCCAGCCTATGCGGCGATCCTCGGACTGGCGCTGTACAGGATCGACAGGGTCTGGCGGGCGTGGCCGGGGGCGATCGCGCTGGCGATGCTGGTGGGCCTGACGTTCGCATCGAAATACTGGTCGATCGACTATGAGGTCACGAGCCGACGGGTAATCGCACTGGCGCTGTCGGGGGTGTTCGCCCTGTATCTGGGCGCGGCGTTCCGCGGGCCGCATCTGCCGCGAATGCTGATGTTCGGGGCGCTGGTCATGTCGGTCGGCAGTCTGGTGATGGTCTTCGCCTTCCCCTCGATCGGCGTGCACCAGTTCGACAACGCCGGCCTGTGGCGGGGTCTCTGGTACGAGAAGAACCAGATGGGCGCCGTGATGGTGATCGGCGCGACGGCGTCGGCGGCGTCCTTCCTGACGTCGGAGAAATACCGTCTGGTGTCACTCGCGGCGCTGGGGCTGTCGAGCATGCTGGTGCTGGCGACCCAGTCGAAGACGTCGCTGCTGTGCCTGATGGTCGGGCTGTCGATGATCGGCGGGTTCTGGACGCTGAGGAAGGGCGGGCCGGCCTTCTCGGTGGCGGCGATCTGGGCGGCGGTTGTGCTGGCGGGGTCGGGCGTCTGGCTGTGGGAAACGCATTCGGTCGCTATCCTTGAAGCACTGGGCAAGGACCCTTCGCTGACCGGGCGGACGGAGATCTGGTCGGCCCTGATGGGCAAGGTCGCCGAGCGGCCGTGGACCGGCTATGGCTACGGCGCCTTCTGGGGTCGGGAGTCGGTGCCGGCGGCCTGGGTGCGGATGGAGACCCACTGGCCGGTGCCCAGCGCGCACAACGGCTGGATCGACCTGCTGGTTCAGCTGGGTTGGCCCGGCGCCTTCATGGTCGGAACAATGATGGCGATCACAACGCTGGTGACCGTGCTGAGGTGCGGTGTGGCGGGCGAGCGCGAGGGCTGGTGGTCCATGGGCTTCCTCGCCGCCTTCTTCGTGCTGAGCCTGTCGGAATCGATACTTCTGACCCACCAGAGCCTGCCGTGGGTGCTGTTCATGGCGGTGATGACGCGGGCGATGCTGCCATCATCCACAGCCGAGGCGGTCCCGCTTGCGACAAGGGCGCGGCGGGCCTACCAGACCGGTCCCCGAATCGCAGCACAGTATCGACATGGGTCCCAACGCCGCGCCTTCCCTGTTCGATGACATTCCCGAGCCGCAAGGCTCGGCGCCGACGCCTGCGACTGAGCCTGCGCTGACGCCACAGGCCGTCGCACCGAAGGTAGAGCCCGCGCCCGCGCCCGCGCCCGCGCCGAAGCCGGCTGACGCGCCCTCCCCCGCCCCGCTGGCGGCGGCAAGCGGCTACTCCGCCTCGTCGATCGAGGTGCTGGAAGGGCTGGAGCCCGTCCGCAAACGTCCCGGCATGTACATCGGCGGCACCGACGAGCGGGCGCTGCACCACCTGTTCGCCGAAGTCCTCGATAACGCCATGGACGAGGCGGTGGCGCGGCACGCGAAGACCATCAAGGTTGAACTCGACGCCGACGGCTTCCTGTCGGTGTTCGATGACGGTCGGGGCATCCCGGTTGATCCTCACCCCAAGCATCCCGGCAAGTCGGCGCTGGAAGTCGTGATGACCGTGCTGCACTCGGGCGGTAAGTTCTCGGGCAAGGCCTATGAGACCTCTGGAGGCCTGCACGGGGTCGGCGTGTCGGTCGTCAACGCCCTGTCGGATCATCTGGACGTCACCGTGTGGCGCGACGGGTTCGAGTGGAAGCAGTCTTTCTCAAAGGGCCATGTGCTGGGTCCGATCCAGCAGGTGCAGCCGTCGAAAAAGCACGGCACCCTGATCCGCTTCCATCCGGACGAGGAAATCTTCGGCGTCGGCGCGGCGTTCAAGCCGGCGCGGCTGTTCCGCATGGCGCGGTCGAAGGCCTATCTGTTCCGCGGCGTCGAGATCAAATGGACCTGCGCGGCGGAGCGGATCACCGACGCCACGCCCGAAAGCGCCACCCTGCACTTCCCCGGCGGTCTGGCCGACGCACTGAAGGACCGGATCGGCGAACTGGAGACGGTCACCCCGACCTTCGCCGGGCGCGTCGAACGCAAGGGCGAGGCCGGCGCGGTCGAATGGGCCGTGACCTGGTCGCCGATCGGATTCGGCGACGCCGACGGCTTTGTCAGCTCCTATTGCAACACCGTCTCGACGCCGGACGGCGGCACGCATGAGAGCGGTTTCCGGGCGGCGCTGGTCAAGGGGCTGAAAGCCTATGGCGAGCTGATCAAGGAGAAGCGCGCCGACCTGATCACGGCCGAGGACGTCATCGCCAATGCCGGCGCCCTGATCAGCGTCTTTATCCGCAACCCCGAGTTCCAGGGCCAGACCAAGGACCGCCTGTCGTCGCCGGAGGGCGCGAGGCTGGTCGAGCAGCTGATGCGCGACCCGCTGGATCACTGGCTGACCGAAAGCCCGAAGCAGGCGAACACCCTACTGGGCTTCGTCATCGAGCGGGCCGAGGATCGGCTGAAGCGGCGCAAGGACAAGGAAGTCCAGCGCGCCGCCGCCACGCGCAAACTGCGCCTGCCGGGCAAGCTGTCCGACTGTTCGCGCCAGTCGGCCGAGGGGACAGAGCTGTTCATCGTCGAGGGCGACTCGGCCGGCGGCTCTGCCAAGCAGGCGCGGGACCGGACGACGCAGGCCATCCTGCCGCTGCGTGGCAAGATCCTGAACGTCGCGTCGGCCACGGCGGACAAGCTGCGCGCCAACGTGGAACTGTCCGATCTGGCGCTGGCGCTGGGCGTCCAGCCGGGCGCGCGCTTCAACATCGACGACCTGCGCTACGAGCGGATCGTCATCATGACCGACGCCGACGTGGACGGGGCGCACATCGCGGCGCTGCTGATCACCTTTTTCTATCGCTCGATGCCCGAGACGATCCGTCAGGGCCGCCTGTTCATGGCCTTGCCCCCGCTCTACCGCATCCAGTCCGGCGCCCTGTCCGAATACGCCCGCGACGACGCCCACCGCGATGAACTTTTGGCCACGACCTTCAAAGGGAAGAAGACCGAGATCGGCCGGTTCAAGGGCTTGGGCGAGATGATGGCCTCCCAGCTGAAGGAGACCACCATGGATCCGAAGAAGCGGACCCTCGCCAAGATCGACCTGCCGTCGGACGAGGCCGAGATCGAGGATCTGGTCGAGCGGCTGATGGGCAAGAAGGCCGAGGAGCGCTACCGCTTCATCCAGGACAATGCGCGTTTCGCGGTGGCCGATCTGGACGTGTGACGTTACGCTGTTCGGGCAACCGGGAGCTGTTCATGCGCTTCGCGCCTCTTTTCATCGCCGCGTCTCTGGTGATCTCCACGCCCTGCATGGCGCAGGCAGGGCGGTCTGCGGGAGGCAGAGAAGCCGCGCCGACGCCTGTTCCGATTGAAGAATGGCCTGTGGCCAAGGTCTCGGCTGTCGGTGAAAGGATATATGATTTCGACACCGCCGCATGGCTTGCGACCGATGCGCTTCGGGCGGCGATCAGCGAAGATGAACTGAGGACCGTCCGGGGCTGGCTGGTCATGCCCGAAGGCGACGGGCACGTCGTCCATTTCTACCGGCAGGGCGATCCTGATCCCATTCCCGGCTGGAAGGTTTTCGTTCAAGGCCGCCTGCCGCCAACGGTCACGCCCGCGGCCGAGACGGCGCTGACGCCGCAGGAGCTCGCTCAGGCGCGCGCCGTCGTAACAGCGTCGGCAAACATCGGACGGCTCAGATGCTCGCGTCACATGAACTCGGTCATCATGCGCGACCCCGATGGCGACGACTGGCTGGTCTGGCTTCTGACACCGACACCGGACGACGGTCGCCTGCCCATGGGCGGCCACTACCGGTTCCGCATCAGCGCCGATGGCGGCTCGGTGATCCGCCGCGATCAGTTAAGCAACACCTGCCTCTTCCTTGATCGCCCACCAAGAAATCAGAGAGACGCGATGCTGATGACCAGCCAGATCGTGTCGAGGGGCCCGGTGGAGACACAGGTTTTCCTGTCGATCCAGAACCAGGTGACGATCGTCGTCATGGCAGGCGATAAATACTTTTCGATCGGCGGCGCCCGAGTGAGCGACATCACCGATCTGGTCAACAAGTAGCCGACCCGACCGCCGGCGTTACTCGCAAGTCGACGGCAGGCCGTAGCGGCTGTTGATGGTCACCGGCGAGCCGTCGCCCAGAACCACGACGGTCAGACGGTCGTACTCGCAATCCGCCATGTCGGCCGATTGAGCGCCGAGGCCGCGCACGATCAGGGGAATGGTGTTGCTGTGGCCGACGACCAGAACGGTCGAGTCGGCGGGCTGGGCGCGGACGCGTTCGACCACGGCGGCGACGTGGGCTGCGGCGCCGCCGTCGAAGCCGATCTCGGTCGGGGTGATGTGGTTGGCTGACGCCGTGGGCGCAGCGGTCATGCGTGTGCGCTGCAATGGCGTCACGATGACCAAGTCCATGCTGGCGTCGGGCAGGTCGGCGGCCAGCGCGCGGGCGCGGTCTTCACCGGCGGCGGAAAGGACCGGATCGCTGCTCTGATCCGCCTTCTCGGCATGGCGGACCAGAATGACAGTCTGGGCCGCGGCGGAGGTGGCGGACAGCACGGACAGGGTGGCGGCGAGCAGCAGGCGTTTCATGGCGATCCCCTCTTTTTGTCGAGATTGACGGGGCGTCCCGGGCCTGTCGAGCGTCAGTGTTCGGCCCAGTCTCCCGCCGGCTCTACAAAGGCTCGCTGGCCGCTGACGTCGGCGTAGGTCATGCACAGGTCCTCGAACACGCGGTTCCAGGCGAAACGGCTCACGGCGCGCTCGCGGGCGGCGGCGCCGAGGGCCTCGATATCACGGGCGAAGAGAGCCTCTACCGCGGCGGCGTAGGCGGCGGGTTCGGCGACCTCGGCGAGCTGGCCGACGGTGGAATCGACCGTTTCTTTGACGCCGCCGGAGTTGACCCCAACGACGGGGCGGCCGCAGGCCATGGCCTCCAGCACGATCAGGCCGAAGGGCTCCTTGTCATTGGCGTGCACGAAGGCGTCGCAGCTGGCGATGATCTTGGAGACGGCCTTCGGGTTCGGCTCGTAGGGCAGCGAGATCACGCGGTCCTCGGCCGGCAGCCCCTGCCCTGCCCCGATCAGGATCAGATGATAGGGATCGCCCAGCTTCTGGACCGCCTCGATCAGCACATCGATGTTCTTTTCGCGCGCCGGGCGGCCGGCGAAGACCAGCAAGCGCGCCGAGGCCGGCAGGTTCAACTTCTTGAGCAGCCAGTCGCGGTCGCGGCGATCGGGTCGGAAGGTGTCCACCTCGACGCCCAGCGGCTGAATGACGATGTCCTTGATGCCGGCCTCTTCCAGACGACGGGCGATATAGCGGCTGGGAGAGACGACGCGGTCGAACTGGCCGAACAGGCGGGCCCAGCGCTTCTCGACCGGCTTCTTGGCCCATTCGCCGAAGTGCAGCGCCGCGAGGCCCGCGGGGTCGGAGTGACAAAAGCCGACGACCGGACATCCCGCCCGCTGACCAGCCTCCAGCGCGCCCTGCCCCGGCGTATAGGGATCGCCAGCCTCGATCAGCGACGGATTCAGCGAAGCGACCCAGGCGGCCCAGCGACGCACCGAGGTTGGCCAGCGATAGCCGTCGCCGAACGGCAGCTTCGTCGCGTGAAGCTGGACGATGCCGTCCTCGCCGGCCCTGTGATGGGCGCCGGGAACGACCAGCGAATGGGCGACGCCCGGTCGGTTGGTTTCGAGCCACGCCTTCTTGGAAAGCAGATAGCGCTTCACCCCGCCCGACTTGGGCGCGAACAGCATGGTGGTGTCGACGAAGCGCGGGCGTCCGTCCTCGGCGGCCTGTTTGGTGGCGCGCAGGGTTTCGGAGACCTCCTCGTCCCAGCCGGGAATAAGGCGGAGCTCGCCCTCCTGAACTTCCAGTCCCGCCAGGTTCATGAGTTCCCGCTCCGTGGCGCTGATGCCGGTAGGCCCAACGCGTCGAACGCGCTTCTGGATGCGACGGGCCTTACGGACCTTGGACATATGCGACTTGACCATCAGCGCGCCCTACGCCGCGTCGCGGCCAAGCTCAAGCGTCGTCCGATTCCGGAGCATCATCCGTGGCGGTCAGTCCCCGTCTGGCGAGGGCCTCACGCAGCAGGACCTCGACCTGGGCGTTGACCGAACGCAGCTCGGCGGCGGCCAATTTCTCGACCGCCGCCATGACGCCCGGTGAGGCGCGCATCAGAAAGGGTTTCCGGGGCTTGCCGGCCATGATCAGCCGTACAGGGTGCCGGTGTTCACGACGGGCTGGGCCTCGCGATCGGCGCAGAGCACGACCAGCAGGTTGGAGACCATGGCCGCCTTGCGATCCTCGTCCAGATCGACGACGCCGCGCTCGTTCAGGTCAGCCAGCGCATTCTCAACCATGCCGACAGCGCCCTTCACGATCAGGCGGCGGGCGGAAAGAACAGCCTCGGCCTGCTGGCGCTTCAACATCGCGCCGGCGATCTCCGGGGCGTAGGCGAGGTGCGCCAGACGGGCCTCGTCGACCGCGACCCCCGCGACCTTGACGCGGCCGACCAGCTCATCGCGAAGGCGACCCGCCACGTCCTCGGCGTCGGCGCGCAGGGTCATCTCCGGAACATCCGATTCGTCGCCGTGGTCGTAGGCGTAATGGGACGCGATGTCGCGCAGGGCCGTGTCCACCTGGATGTTCACGAAAGCCTGATAGTCATCGACGTCGAACAGGGCCTGGGCCGAATCCTCCACGCGCCAGACGACATTGGCGGCGATCTCGATCGGGCTGCCGCGCTTGTCGTTCACCTTCAGCTTGTCGCTGGTCAGGTTCCGGACGCGCAGGCTGATCTTCTTGCGGCTGTACCAAGGCAGGACCCAGCGCAGGCCGGTTTTTCGATCGGTGCCCTTGTATTCACCGAACAGCAGGATCGCCGTGCCCTCGTTCGGCTGGAGAGCGTAAAGGCCGCACAGCAGGAACAGGCCGACCACGGCCAGAAGAATTCCCGAGACGACCATCACGATATTATCCGGGTCTTGCGCGATCGAGACCGGGCCCACGATCATGAGAGCAAGGCCGATCAGCAGCATCAGGATGCCATTGGCCGTATTGGCCGGGCGTTCGGTGGATAGCGAATGGGTCGTAGTCATCAATCCCTCCAGGTCGATATGAATGTGATATCACTTTGATTTCTATCCTGGCAATAGCCCCGCTTGCGCGAAGCGACGCCTGACGGCTAAGTCGCCTTGCATTCGCCTCAAATTCGAGAAACTTGAGGCATGCCTTTATGGTCCCTGTTAGAGGACCGCTGGCGTCTCTGCGCGTATCGTCCACGGGGTTATCTTTCCGAATGCGTATTCTGCTCGCGACCGCTGTAGCGATCGCTCCCCTGATGGTCGCTTCCGGAGCCGCCGCCGAGGTCGTGATCTCGACCGCCCGCACGACACCGATCACGACGGCGAACGCGACCGGCACCGGTCCGGACACGATCCGCCTCGCCTCTGGCGGCGCGATCAACGTAACAAGCGGCGTCGCGCTGACGGTGAACTCAAGCCACTCCGTCGACCTCGACAGCGGTAGTGCGATCAGCATGGCGAACGCCGCCAACGGATCGACCGGCATCCTCGTCAACGGCGGCAATACCGCCAACGTCATCGTCGGCGGCGGAATCACGATCACGGACGACATCACCTCTTCGACCGATCTGGACGTCGACAATGATGGCGACGCGGACGGTCAATTCGCCAACGGCTCGGACCGCTACGGTGTCCGCATCGTCGGGCCCGGCGTGATGACGGGCAATCTGCTGACCGAGGCGACGGGCAGCATCAACGTACGCGGCAACAACTCGGCGGGCATCTCGCTTGAGACTGGTCTGGTCGGCAACATCCAGTCTCTGGGCGCCGTGACCGTGGTTGGCGACAATACCTACGGCATCCGGCTGAACGGCGACGTCACCGGCAATGTCGACCTGACCGGCGGCATCAGCGCCCGTGGCGCGAACGCGGTGGGCGTCGCCGTGGACGGCGACATCGGCGGCGGACTGAAGATTCACTCCAGCATCACCTCGACCGGCTATCGCTACACGACCCGCCCGGCCGATCGTCCGGACGGGTTCGTTGAGAACAAGGACAACGAAGAGGCGCTTCTGTTCGTTGACGAACTCGACGCTGACGATTTGCTGCAAGGCGGCCCGGCGCTGCGAGTCTCCGGCAATGTCGCGCGCGGACTGCTGCTCGACGCCGGTCCGACCTACGTGAACGGCCTTGAGGGCGATGACGACGGCGACAGCGTCAAGAACGGCGACGAGGACGACGACGGCGACGGCACCATCAACCGGAACGATTCAGATCGTGACGGCGACGGCATTCCGGACGCCTCCGAAGGCATCGCCAGCATCCAGAGCTTTGGCGGCGCGCCGGCGATCCAGATCGGTTCGACGACGGAATCGATCTCGCTCGGTGCGGTCGGGACGGGGAACTCCGCCTACGGCTTCATCAACCGCGGTCAGGTCGCAGGGACCGGCATCTATGACGGTGTCGCTGCTCAAGGTGTGACGATCGGCGGCATGGCGGGCCAGACGGTCACTATCGCCGGCGGCGTGCGCAACGAAGGCACGATCAGCGCCACCTCCCGCGCCGCAGATGCGACCGCGCTGCGTTTCGGCGCCGGCGGATCGACGCCGATTCTCTCCAACAGCGGCACCATCTCGGTCGCTACTGTGCTCGGCGTTGCGGCCAACTGGCCCACCGCGCTCCAGATCGATGCCGGCGCCAACCTGCCGCAACTGGATAACTCGGGCTTTATCACCGCCAACGCCACTGGCGGTCTGGCCAGCATTACGGCCATCCGTGACTCCAGCGGAACGCTCGCCACGCTCAACAACACTGGCTCCATCGTCGCCCTCCTTGGTGCTGACGCCGATGGGAAAATCAGCGGCACAGCCACTGCGATCGATGTCAGCGCCAACACAACCGGCTTCAGCCTGGTTCAAACCGGTGTGGCTTCGACGCCTACGAGCGGCAACCCGGATTCCGACGGCGACGGTGTGCCGGACGCCAGCGAGCCGCGCATCTTCGGTGATGTGAACCTGGGTTCGGGCGCGGATACGCTCGATATCCGCAACGGCGTCATCATCGGCAACATGTCCTTCGGCGCCGGAGCCGACCGTCTGCTGATCAGCGGCGGAGCCAGCGTCGCCGGCGCGATCACCGACTCCGATGGCCTGCTGGACATCAACGTGTCCAACGGCTCCCTGCTGGCCCAGCAGACCACGGCGACGACGATCTCCAGTCTGAACGTCGGGGCGGACGGCAATCTGCTGGTCAACATCGACCCGACGGCCGGAACGGTCGGCGGCTTCAACGTGACCGGTAACGCGACTTTCGCGAACGGCGCAGGTCTCGGCGTTCGCTTCAACTCGCTGCTTCAGACCGCCGGCCGCTTCACGCTGGTCGACGCCGGGACGCTGAACTTCGGCACGATCGATCTGGACCAGATCCAGAACAACTCGCCCTATCTCTACGTCGTGACGGCGGGCGCCGATCAGGCGAACGCCCTCGTCTATGCCGACGTGCGTCGCCGCACCGCGGCCGAAGCGGACCTGATCCCTGTTGAAGCCTCGATGTTCGACGCCTTCTACGGCGCGATCGGCGCTACGGACGCCACGGACATTCGCAACGTCTTCCTGTCCCAGACGAACCGCGACGACTTCATCAACCTGTACGAACAGCTCCTGCCCGACCACTCCGGCGGCCCGCTGCTGTCGCTGGCGTCGGGTGTGGACGCGGTCACGCGCGCGCTTACGGGCCGTAACGCCTCGGCCGCGCCGGGCGAGACCAGCGCCTGGGTGCAGGAAATCAATTTCTACGCCGACAAGGACAAGACCGACACCTATGGCTTCCGCTCGGAAGGTTTCGGCGTAGCGGGCGGCGTCGAGCGCGGCACCGGCCTTGGAGCCGTCGGCCTGTCGGTCGCCTTCACCTCGTCGGACCTTGAAGACCCCGAAGCCGAGGCTGAGGAAGTCCTGTCCGCCAACCTGCTGGAGCTGGGCCTTTACTGGCGCGCCCAAGGCCAGCACTGGACGACGTGGGCGCGGGCGGCGGCGGGTTACGCCACGTTCGAATCCGAGCGCCGGTTTGTGGGCGGCGGCCTGAACCTGTCGAACGAATCCAGCTGGAACGGCTTTACTCTCGCTGCGGCGGCGGGGGCCTCTTACGAGCGCACCTTCGGCCGGTTCAGCATCCGCCCCGAGATCTACACCGAGTATTTCGGCCTGAGCGAAGACGGCCATATCGAGGAAGGCGGCGGGGACGGCTTCGATCTGGAGATCGACGACCGCGAAGGCCACCTGTTCTCGGCCACGGCGGCGATCAACTTCGGCATGGCCATGGGTCAGGACAGCTGGCTGAAACCCGAGCTTCGGGTCGGCTGGCGTCAGAACATCTCGGTCGATCCGGGCGAGACGATCGCGCGCTTCCGTTCGGGCGGCGGCGACTTCGTGCTCGCGGGCGACACCATCGAGGGCGGCGGACCGCTGGTCGGCTTCCGTCTGAACGTGGGCAACGAGCTGGGCATGCTGTCGGTCAGCGCGGACGCCGAGATGATCGACGACTACGTCCGGTATATGCTGTTCCTGCGGGCCAGCTTCCGGTTCTAGAATACGGCGCGGATGGGCGGCTAGCTCAGCTGGTCAGAGCACCTCGTTTACACCGAGGGGGTCGGGGGTTCGAACCCCTCGCCGCCCACCAACTTTTCCTCATTAAGATCAATAAGTTGTCTTCTTGTATTGATCCGTACCGGGATGGATTATTTATTACCGGCGAGTTGGTGGGGCGCTAGTGGGACAATCACGCCGCCTTCGTCGGCCTGGTCTGGCCTGATGCGTGCTGAAACCGCCTGAACGAATTTCTGCCGACAGCGTCCTTCCGCCGGGCTCTGGCGGGCTGCGGGTGATCAAGGTGCGCGTAGCTTAAACAAAACCATGAGCTCATCGAGCTCGGACCGCGCGCTAGCCGCCAGCGCTTCAGCTTCCAAGGCCTTCCGGTAGAGGTCGGAGGGCGCTGGCCAATCCATTTCCGGCGATGTGATCCAGGCTTTGGGCTGCACCTCTCCGCCCTGCCTCACGACATCTTCAGACGGAACGATCGCCGCTCGCATCGGATCGCCTGGGTCCCGATACAGGCTGACCAGACCTTCAACCTGTTCGGTCGTCAGCCTCTGCGTCGCCCTCTTGCCGCTTTCGATGAGATAGCTGGCGTCAACAAAGGTCACTTTCTCCCGTTTCGAATCCGAGCCTCGCACGATGACGAGGGCAGCCGGGATATCCGTTCCGGGGATGACCCCTGAGGGCAGGGAAATCACGCCTTCCAGACGCCCTGCTTCTACGAGCTCAGACCAGTACGCCGCCTCTGATTTGCGAGCGAGAAAGCCGAGAGGTAGCAGAATGACGGCGCGCCCCTCCGGGTTGAGACTCTCGAGGCAGAGCTGCAGGAACCAGGCCTCGCTCCGACGCGAGCGAACGTGCTGAAACTGATGCCGAAGCTGGAGGTCATACCCCGGCGCCACGGCCAGCCCATAGGGCGGGTCGCAGATCACACGATCGAATGTCGCCGACCGGCCCGGCCAGCGGGCCGGCGCACGGATCGCGTCGCCTAGCTGGAGACAGGCGCCCTGCCTCAGGAGAAACAGCCGCAGGGTCGCGATGGCGAGACCGAGCGCGCTGATCTCCTGACCGAAAAGATCGGCGGATCGCTGCAACTGCGCCGCTTCGCGGAGGGTCTCGCCCGCGCCGCACGCCGGATCCAGCACCGACATCCCTGGCTGGATCTCGGCAAGCTCCACCATCAGTCGCGCCAGGTTTTTTGGCGTCTGGATGTCGCCGGTCTGACGACCGGCGCTGCTACCCAGCGAGATGACCGCGTCGTACCACGCCTCGAACCGGTCTCGCGCCGGAGCGTATTGCTCGACGACCATGCCCGCCAAGGCGACGAGCTGGGGCAGCGTTCCGCCCGCCTGAAGGATATCCGGCGTAAGCGTATGAGAGAAGATATTTCGGAGCGCTGCATGGTCGCGTTCGACCTCCCGGCTCAGCGCGTACAGATGATCGGCCAAGCTCTCGTGATCGCCGTAGTGCACGGCAGCGTTGCGCACGTCTGACCATCGTGGTGAGGGCTTCCCGTCCGTTGCCGAGAGGACGCCAAGAGCCGCTAGATTGGCGACATGCCGGCCCGCCGCCAGCCGATCGAGACCCCTGAGCTTGTCGGCAAGGCCAAACACCGACGCCTGGATATCAAATGGCGGCGACGTCATGCCGGATCATCCAGCGGCGTCAGGTTCTGGACAACGAGATCAAGCGCCAGGGTCAGACGCGCCTGCGCGGCCTCGAGCATGGCGTCATGGTACCGGTAGGCGGCCGCGATCATGCGAGACATCCCGGCGACGGTCTCGTCGTCCGGTAGATCGAGCGGCAGGGCCCGAAGCGTGTCCAGGCTGAAGCCCGGAACTGTGGACCCCGAAAAGCCGGCCAGAAGCGCCGCGACGGTGCGGGGATGACGTAGATAGGCTGTCAGCACGGGTGCAGCCGACTTCGACCATGGGCGTACCACGACCGTGTTCACGCCCGCGACCGCGCCCTTGTGGCCCTCCTCTACGACCGCCGACCGCACCGCTCCCCGGGACGACAGGATTATATCTCCGGCGGCGACCATCTGGCCGCGCGCATCCTCCGCGTTCAGGCCGCGCCCGATCTCAAGCGCGTCTGGCGGGCTGAGGACGGCGCCGATGTCACGAACGCCGATGACTCTGAGATCATCATCGCCCGCGCGGATTCGTGAGGTCATGCGGCCTGCGAAAATACGTTCGCAAGCGTCGCCAAGGGTCGCCCGTCTGTCCATTTTGAATTTGTAGGGTGCAAACGCTTGCCACGCAAGACCGAGGCCGTTAACTGTGCAGGGCTTCACCGCGTTTTCACCCTACAACATCGAGACTATGATGGACCTCACTGATTTCACCGTCGCCGTCGGGGCCCTCGCCGGCCTGATCAGCGCCTGCGCCGCGTTGATCTGGGCGATCCGCCGCCGGCCCTGACGCGATCCGGTCGCCGTGCAGGCCGTGTCACGATCTGCGACACGGGCGCGAAGCTCTTCGCAGGCTGCATTCCCAGCTCGCAGAGAGTCTGCACGCGACGGGCGCCCGCCACCGGGCTTCGGACCTCACGGCGCCGCGGGCGGCCTCCGGGGCCCGGAAGCTCGATGTCGACCATGAGGTATTCGTCTCGCCAACAGACTCAACCAGAGGTCTGGACTCTCGTCGCGGTTATGATAACGACGAAATCGGGCCTCCGCGCGGTTGTGGAGGATTGGGGCTATCCATGTTCAGACAGATGACTGCGGCCGTATGTTCGGCCGCCATGCTCGGCGCGTGCGCCACCACCGACACCGCAACCCCGCGTCCGGGGCCTGGCCAGAGCGTCCGTTACGTCCAGGGCGTCGCCTCGACGTTGGCCGAGGGTTCGAGCGCCTCAGTCCAGGTCACGCCGCACGGTCTCGGGGACAAGGACCGTCTCGTCTATTCGGTCGCCGTCTACAATCGCAGCGAAGCCGCCTTCAACTTCGGCGTCGAGAACGTTTCCGTGGAAGCTGGCGGCGCGCCGGTCCGCGTATTCACCTACGCCGAGCTGGAGCGGATGGCCAAGAACGACGCCACGACCGCCCTCGTCTTGACGGCGATCGCCGGCGGGGTCGCGGCGGCGGCCGCAGCCTCGGGCCCGACATACCGGAGGACGACGACCACGCCCTACGGGACCTATACCACCACGGCGACAAATTACGCGGCGCAGGCCGTCGCGGCCTCCGTCGCCAGCGCGTCCACGGCCGCGCAGATGAACAACATCAGCGCTAATCTCGACAACACGCTGATCAGCCTCGGCGGATCGGTGCTGCAGACCACGACGATCGACCCGGACGCCTCGTACGGCGGACAGGTGATCGCCGACCGCGTGGCGGTGCCCGACAGCGGCGTTCTCCCGACCCGATTCCTCGTCGAGGTGAATGGCGAGCGTTTCGACTTCGCCTTCGATATCTCGAAAACCCGGTAACACCTGACCGGCCGGTCCGCCCGGATCGGCCCCCGCAGTCGCCAGTGGAGCGCCCATGGTCGGAATGCTGCAGATCCTGACGTACATGTTCGCCTTCTACCTCGTCGTGAAGGCGCTGGAGTTCGTCCAGAGAGCGATCACAGCCCCGAAGGAGAGCCGCCGCAGCGCCGGAGGTCTCGCCGTCCTCGTCTTCATCGCGTGTCTCGGGGCCGCGGTCCTTTCAATCACAGCGCAGGACGAGCAGGCCTTGGGCATTTCGACATCCGCCTCATCCTACAGCCCGTTCTGAACATGCCTCGCCTCGCCACGTTCGCCGCAGCCCTCGCTGTTCTGGCCGTGCCTGCCCTGACCGCTGCTCACCCGGGTGGTCTGGACAAGAACGGCTGTCACAACGACCGGAAAAACGGCGGCTACCATTGCCACAGGGCCGACCGGGCCGGCGGCTCACGCCCGCAGCCGCTGCTGACCCGGCCGCGATCCGAAGCCTTCGCCAACTGCAGCGAGGCGCGCGCCGCCGGTGCGGCGCCCGTTCGCCGCGGAGATCCCGGTTACGGCCCCCATCTTGATCGGGACCGTGACGGCGTCGGCTGCGAACGGTAGGGCGGGCGCCTTGACGCGGCTCCTGACCCTGGCCTCGATGGCGCTGCTCGTCCTCCTGACGGGATGCAGCCCGCACTACGTCTCCGCCGCCATGGAGGTCGGCGAGCCGGGTCTGGTCCAGATCCTGCTCCGGGATCAACGGATCGGCGGGAACCGGGCGTCCGTTCTCGCCGCCGATCTGCTGTACTGCTATCCACCCACCGGCGAGGTTATCATCGTGCCAGCAGGTTATGTCACGGATTTCGCTTCGGTGCCGGACGGGCTCGGTCGGGTTCTCGAACAATACGGCGACAGCATCGAGGCCGCCATCGTTCACGACTGGCTCTATGCCGTTGGCGAGCCGGGCCGAAAGGCCTGGGCGGATGACCTCTTCCGCTACGCCCTGGCCGAGCAGGGCGTAACGGCCACGGATCGCTGGACCAAATGGATCGGCGTAACGGTCGGCGGCGGCCGGTCCTACGGCAACGCCTCCGAATGGGACGAGCGGTTCTGGTCGAAGGACGGCGCCGGCCCCGTGAGCCCACCCTTCGCCAAGCCGCGCTCAGCGGTAGTCGCCCGGGTCAACCGGTGCAACGAGATCACCGCCCGACGGGAAGCGAGGACCTTTATCGACAAGCACGGATCCCACACTTGGCCGCGCGCCTGATCCACTAAATCACGGGATTGCCGGGCTCGTGCCCAGCACCGGCGTCAAGCGCGAGCGTCGCTGCGCTCAGGGATGTTTCAAAAGGAACCCTGTCGATGGATTCCTCTTTCCTAGGAGCCTTACGAGCCGGGGGGCTCGGTTCGCCGAGCGCCTTTTCGGATTCGGCGCTCGCCCCGCCTCGCTCCAACAGAGACCGAGGCGGGGCTCTCGTCACGGCGTCACGATGTCAGCCGGGCAAACCGACGTGGGCGCCGCGGATTCCTTCGCCAATTCGGCGCTCCAGCCGTCTGTCGACGGTGTCTCACGGTCCCTGATCGCGGGCGTCTCCACCAAAAGCGGCTCGTCGTTGTCCCGCGTCGGTGCAAGGACGAGGAAGCGGGCGGCGACGGCCCCGCCTCTCAGGCGCAGTTCCAGCCGGACCGACCTGCTCTCATGGGCCATCTTCAGCGCGAGGTCCCGGCCCGCCCGCTCCGCCGCCCGGCCGCTGCGGAAGACCATGGGATTGTCGACACCCTCGACGTTGACGGTCCAGCCGCCCTGAACCGGTTCCACGACTACTGTGCACATCCTTCCCTGCCCTCATTCCCGGCTATGACGCGGGTTCATTTGGGTCGACGTCGGATCGCGTCAAGCCGCCGGCCGCTCCTAAAACCCGAAATCGATCTGGTTCGGGGGCGCCGCGGACTTGCGCCCGCGACGGCGCGACTGCGGCGGCGTAGACGGCGGCTGCGGCGGCGGCTCGATCTGCGGCGCCTGCGGCTCCGCCCGGTCCGGACGGCGGGAGCGGCCTGTCACAATCAGCCGCGGCGCACGCGGCGGTTTAAAGGGCTTGGGCCGAATGTGGGGTGCGATGTTCCGGCTGGCCTTCCACGCATTGAGCTCGCTCTCCCACCAAGCCACCCGGTTCGGAGAGATCGGCACCGGACGGGGGAAGTCGCCGGTCTGCTGCATACGCCAGGCCGTCGTCCGGCTGATACCGGCGATGTCCCGAACCGCGCTCCATTGCAGAAGCCGATCGTCCCGTCCGCCGGACTCAATCGGCTCGCCCGCGATCTGCCAGCTCATGGCCGAGCCCTCTGCCCGCCGCCCATCCGGCTCGGCCGGGCCGCCGGGGGCGCGCCGGTCCGAACCTCGCTGATCTGGGCCCGCCCCCAAGCCTCCAGGAGATGGCGGGGATAGAAGGGTCGGGAGCGGATATGACGACAGGGCGGTCCGCTGGACCCGGCGGACCACAGCCGTGCGAGCGTGGCCGGCTTCAGCCTCACGCCCAGCCCACACAGAAAGGCCGACGCCTCTGCGCGGGTGAGCAGGACCTCACCCTCGTCGATCGCCGTCGCCTCGATCACAGCCGCGCCTCCGCAGGACGGCACTGGCGGGAGTTCGTCACAGCCCTCCCGGCGGTCAGAGCCAAGTAACATTCTATAACCGCATCAACATATTGGCGGGTTTCCTGAATGTCGGGTATCCGCCCAAGTCGGGCGACGCGGCCCGGCCCCGCGTTGTAGGCCGCCAGGGCCAGCCTCAGATCGCCGAACCGCCGGAGCTGCCGGGCGAGGTAGTCGGCCCCTCCCCTCAAGTTCTGGTCGGGATCGAACCGGTCCCGCACCCCAAGGTCCAGCGCCGTCGCCGGCATCAGCTGGGTCAGACCCGCCGCACCGGCCGGCGACACCGCGTCGGTCCGGTAAGCGCTCTCGGTGGCGACGAGAGCGTGCAACAGCTTCGGATCCAGCCCGTGAGCCTCGGCCGCCTGATCGACGAGCCTCTGGTAGGGCTGCGACAGAGGCTCCAGTCGCGCCGGTTCAGTCGGCGCATCCACCACCGCCTCGGCAAGCGGTTCCTTCGCCCCGAACAGGTCTCCGCCCGCCCGTCGCCAGTCCACCTCCTGGGCCGACGCCGGTCCGCCGGCGCACAGGACCAGCGCGATCATGCCAGATTTCACCATGTCACAACCTCCCGATAAACGCCGGCGACGTTCCGGCGGGACACTGGCCCGAAATAGCGACTGTCGTAGCTGCCCGGCGTGTCGCCGAGCAGGAACAGCTCGTCCCTCACCAGCACGCGGCAGCCCCGCCACGCCGGCAGCCCCACCCCTCGTCGGTCGCGGATCCGCGCCATCACCCGGCGTCGCGGCGTCTCGACGAGACCGTCCCGGACACAGACCGACTCGCCGCCCACGGCCGCCACCCGTTTGAGCAGCAGGTTGTTCGCCGGCATTCCGAGGCTTTCCAGATAGGGACGCGTCGACGGCGGCTGCGGGATCGCCACGATGGATCCGGGCTCGACCTGTCCGCCCGGGACCCGGGCATAGGCGCCTCTGGGCAGGCTCGGGCTTTCGTTGATCAGCGCGGCCGGCGGGATTTTGTCCGACGCCGAGGCCGCGCCTGTGAGCAGCGCCGCTCCGGCCAGGGCCGCGACCGGCCAGTTCAGGGAAACGGTCATGACGCATAGGGCTCCAGGATAAGGTCGCGGGTGATCAGCACATTGACCGGCGCGCCGGGGCGCAAGCGGATGGAGGGCCTCACCTCCAGCTCCCGGTCGACCAGACGGCCGCCGATCCGCGAGCCTTCGATGGCCGCCGCATCCCCGACGTCGCCCAGCAGCGAGCCCGACCCGGCCCGGTCGTTATCCCGCGCGATCTGGCCGAGCGTCGTGACCGCGCCGGACAGGACGACCGCGCCGAGCATCTGCAGCAACCGGCGGTCCACCTGCCCGCGCACCCCGACCGCGCCCTGCGCATCCACGCCGGCTTCCGAAAGCTGCAGGCTGCGGCCGTTGGGCAGGATCAACCGCTCCCAGGTCACGAAGGCCCGCCGTTCGCCATAGACGCCGTCGCCGCCGGAGACCCCGATCAACCGCGTTCCCTGCGGAAGGAGCAGATGACGCCCGGTCACGGTGTCGAAGACGTTCTGGGTGACCATGGCGACCACAGGCCCTTCCCGACTTGTGTCCACCGCCGTCAGCAAGGCCGCGGACACGATCGCCCCCGCCTTGAGCTCGAACGGCGAGACGGGACCGACCAGGGCGTGCGGATTGTAGACCCCGTCCGCGATCCCCGTCGCACGGCTCTGAGGCGCAGCAGCCGCCGGCGCCCGCGCCGGAGAGGCCGCGCCGGGGGAAGCCGCGAAGAACAGGCCAGAGGTCCGCGCGAGATCCCCCGGTCGCGGCCCGGCCGGCCTAACCGCATCGGTTCGGGTCGTCGGCTCGCGCCAGGCTGACGGCGCCTCCCGGGTCCAAGCAGTTCCGGCCTCCCCGGCGACCTCCGGCGCCTCCGTCATCCCCTTGGGCGGCGGCAGGCGATCATAGCTGGCGGGCTGGTCCGTCACCGTCTCCGCCGGGCGAACGGCGCCCCGCCCGGTCTCCGGCCGGCTCTCGGCCTTGCGTTCACGGGCCTCGGCCCGCAGTTCCGGCTGGACCACGAAGGCCCAGGCCAGTGATCCCGACAGCAGGACGGCGCCCCCGGCCACGATCGCCTTCACCACCCCGCCCCGGAGGCGCACGGCGGTCGGCCGCTCGGCCCGCCCCATCAGCGGCGGCGGCGCCTTGGGCGCGACGGGCGGTCCGGTTTCGGGGTCCACCGCGGTCATGACGCGCCTCCGAGACGCACGAGCCGGACCACCCGGGGCCTCCGGTCGCCGAGCCGCAGTTCCGCCCGATCGAAGACTCGATCCACGACGAAGAGGCCTCCCGCCTGGCGGTAGTTGACCATCTGGGCCTGGCCGTCGGCTCCGATGACGAACAGCACGGGCGCCTCCGCCGTCTGCAGATCCGGCGCGAAGGTGATGAAGGTGCGCAGGCCGTCGTTGAACACCGAGGTCGGGGTCCACGCCGGCCGGCGACGACCCGCCTCGATCCGGTAGCGCGCGTCCAGCTCGCCCTCCGGGAGGGCCACGAGCGTCGGGACCGCAGGCTGCGACGCCTGGGCGACGGGCGCGGCTCCTGGGGTCAGCGCCTCCTCGTCCCACGCCACGGCGGTGTTGAACGCGTCCGATGATCCGCTCCTGAGATCAATGAGATACACACGCCTGTTGGTCGTCAGCACGAGGTTGGTCTCGAGCCCCCGCTCCAGCGGTTTGAGCAGGACGTGGGTCCGCAACGACGCGCCCTCGCCGGACACCGCCTCCCCGATCTGCCAGCGGACCGTGTCGCCCGCCGCCTTGGCCACCAGCACCTCGCCGGCGCCCAGGCTCAGGGTCGTCACGCGCATGGGCGCGGCCCAGACCTCGAACACCCGGCCGGGCGACCAGGCGAACAGCTGCACCCCGCCGACGAAGTCGTCCTCGCGGGACGGAGCCCGCGCCGCCGCATTGGCCGCCGCGATCGCCCGCCGGCCGCTGAGGACCGGCGCGGTCGCCGCGTTGGGAGGCGGTATCGGCGTCGGCATGGCCGGCGCCCCGGGCGCCGGGCCCGGCCGGTACGGGATTTCCGTCGCCGACCGCTCGGGTTCAGGTTCGGGGTCGGCCGCCGGGGATGTCTCGATCCCGGTGCTCGCGATGACTGGTTCAGTGAGCTCGGCAGGACCGACCTTGTCCGGCGTGGTCGAACAGGCGGCGAGCGTCGCGCTCGCGGCCAGCATCAGGAAGCGTCGGGCGTCCATGAGATGTCCTCGATCTTCAGTCCAAGGGGGTTCTTCATCAGCTCGGCCTCGGTGCGGGGCGGCTGACGGGTGGTGGTGATCAGGGCGCGCCATCGCTCGGCGCCCGCCTGCTGGCCATTGACGAACCGGGTCTCGCGCCACTGCAGGTCGTAGGTCCGGTCGGACCGCCGCACGACGTTCAGCACCTCGACGTTGATCGCCTCCCGCCCGATCTCGCCGAACGGGTCGTGGGCCTGGGCCCAGGCGTTGAGGAAGCCGGCCGCCTTCGGCGTCGTCAGGTCGTAGGCCCGCAGCCAATTCTGGCGCAACACGATCGGATCGATCGACTTGGACCGGACGTCCCGGATCCACCCGGCCAGGGCGTGGCCCACCTGGGCCTGGGTGGGCTCATAGCGTCCGTCGAGCGCCGTGATCCTCTGGGTCTCGCCCCAGTCGGACACCTCGACCACGAAGGGTTTGACCACGGCCCGCTCGGCCTGAACCCACCAGCCCGCCCCCAGGAACCCGGCCAGCGCCAGATTGGCCAGGGCCATCCGCCGCCAGTTGCGGGCGTGGGCGAGCGACAGACCCATGCGGTCGTCCCAGACCTGGCCCGCCCTGTGGTAGGGCGTGGACTCCGGGGCCGAGGCGAGAACCCGGCGCGGTCTGAAGAAGGGATGCATTCAGCTCTCCTCGGTCTTGAGGTTCGGATTGAGGACGCCGCTGGTCTCGGACGAGGGCAGCAGACCCCGTCCCGCATTGGCGATGAAGAAGGCGCGCAGGACGGGCGACTGGCCGCCGGCGCCCGGAGCGCTCCCGGCGGTTCGCGACGCCGCGCGATGGAAGTCCCGGCGCGCAGCCTCCCGTTCGGCGGCGATCGTCGCGGCCGGCCGGCGCTGGGGCCCAAGCCCCGTCGTCATCTCCGGGGTTTCGCCGTCCGCGCTCCCGGGCCTGGCCGCTGGCGTGTCGGTCCATGCAACGGCGGGCTCAGCCAGGCTCGCGGAACCGGAGGCGCGGTTCGCCGGCGCGGCTCCCCCGCCCCCGCCACGCGGTGTCGGATTGTCGTTCGAGGGCGAAGGCGTGGATGGTCCCGGCCCACGGCCGCCCGCTGTCGGCGGCGTCATGAGAGGTCCGGGGGTCGTCGGGCGGCCCGACCCGGCGCCGGCCGCGGCTCTCGCCGGTCCGGCCAGCCGCGCCGCCGCGCCGCCCGCGGCCAGGAGTCCGGCCCCGGCGAGCGCACCGGCGCCGCCTACCGCCAGGGCGCCGGTCACGGCCGCGCCGGCGCCCAGCGCCGGGCCGCCCGTGACGAGGGCCGACGCCAGATTGGGAATGAACACCGCCAGCATGGCCAGCAGGAGCGCCGCCACCAGAATACTCAGCGCCTCGTAGATATCCGGATTGGCTGACGGCTGCAGCTGGTCGAAGATGGTCCGCGCGCCGGAGACCACGATCGCGAGGGCGAGCACCTTGAGCCCCGAGGAGACGACGTAGCCGAGCGGCCGTTCCGCCAGAAAGGCGGACTTGTTCCAGATTCCGAACGGCAGGAGCACGAAGCCGCCCAGGGTGACGATCTTGAACTCCAGCAGGGAGACGATGATCTGCAGCGCCAGGACCGCGAAGGCCAGCATGATGCCGATCATGGCCAGGCCGAGGATGAGGGCGTCGGTCAGATTGCCGATCACATCGAGCGGATCGTCGACGGGCGCCGGAGTCTCGCCGAGCGCCTTGACGATCTCCCAGCCCTGGGCGAGCACCGCGCCGGGGTTCAGGAACTCCTCCCGGCCGATCGACCCGCCGCCCGCCGTCAGCCCCAGTTCGATGAAGCCGGCGTAGAGGGTCTCGGAAAGCCGCTGCCAGTCGTTGATCAGCCAGGCGAAGGCGCCGATCAGCAGGATCTTCATGAAGCCGGACGCCAGCACCTCCCGGTTGGTCGACAGGGCCCACTGGATGCCGGTCAGCGCCACCACGAGCGCGATCATCAGGCCGAAGACGCCGTTGACCGGGCCCTGCAGGGCGTCGAAGCCCGCAGAGACGGTGTCCGAGAACACCACCATCAGCTCATTCGGCGTTTCGACCCCGACCGTCATGCCGATCCTCCCTCAGTCCCGCGCGTG
The DNA here is from genome assembly GCF_044755415.1 of Brevundimonas sp. NPDC092305. Taxonomy (NCBI): domain Bacteria; kingdom Pseudomonadati; phylum Pseudomonadota; class Alphaproteobacteria; order Caulobacterales; family Caulobacteraceae; genus Brevundimonas; species Brevundimonas sp. NPDC092305. Next base: position 1,310,476 of record NZ_JBIVQY010000001.1, read on the forward strand.
GGAGAGCGGGTCGAACCGCGGCGCTGCGGGCGCGGACGCACGCCCGCGCCAGCGCTGACGCCGGCCGGCCTCTCCCGAGGCCTGCTGCGCGGCCTCCCGCGCGGCGGCGTCCGCCAGCAGACGCGACTGGGCGAGGGTGATGGTGCGCAGGGCCGCCAGATCCTCGGCGAGCACCGCCAGCAGCTGGTTGGTCGACTGGATCGCCGCCGTCTGGCCAGTCGCCGACTCGCTCGCAGACAGCGCGCCCGAGAGCCGCCGGTCCCGACCCTCTCCCAGCCGTTCCAGCTCGGCGGCGGCGCGGGCGACGTCCTCCGCCGTGCGGCGGGCGTGGACGGTCCGCGCCTGGCCCTGCTCGATCAACTCCAGAACATCGGCGCCCGACACGTCCTCGGGGTAGAGGCTGCGGAACTGCCGCTCCAGACCGCTGACCGTGGTCGCCGCGCCCCGCGCCGTTCGCGCCAGCTCGGCCATGTCCCTGAGGCTCTGGCTGGTCCCGCTCAGATGGCTGTAGGGCGAGGCCGCCAGGCTGCGCGCCTCATTGGCCAGGCTCTCAAGCTGGCGCGCCGCCTGTAGGGCGTTCTCGAGATGGTTTCTCGGATCGAACACCACCTGCTGGGCCGGTGCGGGCGTCGGGGCGCTCGCCAGACCCAGGATCAGCAGCCCGGCGGCGATGACCCGCAGGCTCCTGCTCCGCGGCGATCGCCGGAACGAAGGCGTCAAAGACGGGATCGACATTCTGCACTCCCTTGGCTTTGAGGAATTGACGGGCGAAGCCCCCGTCAGGCGTCGTCTCCAGGATGGCGTCGATGAGGGCCTGGTCCTCGGGAGACCCGGAGCCGCACAGGGCCAGGGCCACGCCGGTCAGACGCAGGTCGATGAGCCTGCGGCCCCGCGGCTGGCGCCAGTAGTAGGCGCGCTTGGGCGTGGCGAAGGCGATCAGCTCCAGCTGCCGCCGGTTGAGGCCGAAGATCCGGTAGAGATCCGCCGATCCCGGCTCCAGCGCCCGCGGATTGGGCAGGAAGACCTGGGTCGGGCAGCTCTCGATCAGGGTCGAGGCGATCGACGAGGAAACCACGTCGTCGAGGCTCTGGGTGGCGAACACCACCGCCACACGCTTCTTGCGCAGGGTCTTGAGCCACTCCCGGATCCGCGCCGCGAACCCCGTCTCGCCGAGGAACAACCAGGCCTCGTCCAGCACCAGCAGCGTCGGTCGCCCGTCGAACCCCAGCTCCAGCTCATGGAACAGGGCCGAGAGCACCGGCGCCACAGCCGAGGGCGCGGCCATCAGGCTTTCCAGTTCGAAGGTGTCGAAGCGAGACGGCTCAAGCGTCTCCGCCTCTCCGTCGAGCAGGGCGCCGTGCGGGCCCTTCAGCGTCAGCGGCTCGAGCGCGGCCGCCACCGCCCTGTGCTGCACCAGGGCGCAGAACAGGGTCAGGGTCCTCTGTTCGACCGGCGCCTCGGCCAGACCCGACAGGGCCGCCCAGATTTCTTCCCGCACGCGCGGTACCGGCTCCAGACCGGCCAGCCGCACGGCTTCGCAGAGCCATTCCGCCGCCCAGGCCCGCTCGGTCTCGCGGTCGATCCGCGCCAGAGGCTGCAGGGAGAAGCGCGCGCCCGGCTCCAGCGCCCGCCAGCGTCCGCCGACGGCGAGCGTCGCCGCCCGCGCCGAGCGTCCCTTGTCGAAGAAGACCACCCGCGCGTCGGGATAGCGGAACCACTGCAAGGCCAGGAAGGACAGCAGGGCGCTCTTGCCCGAACCCGTCGGCCCGACCACCATGGCGTGCCCTACATCGCCGACGTACAGCGCCATGCGGAACGGCGTCGAGCCCGTGGTCCGGGCCGTGGCCAAAGGCGGCCCACCCAGGCAGGCGTCCCCCGCCGGTCCGGCCCAGACCGCCGAGACCGGCAGGAGGTCGGCCAGGTTCAGCGTGGAGACCAGAGGCCGCCGAATATCGGCGTAGCCCTCGCCCGGCAGCGACCCGAGCCAGGCCTCGACCGCATTCAGATCCTCGACCCGCGCCACCAGCCCCTGGGCGTTCAGCGCGCCCTCGATCACCCTCGCCCTGGCCGCCGCCCCCGCCTCGGTCTTGTCCAGCACCGTGACGGTCATCGTCAGATAGCCGAAGGCGCAGGCCTCGGCCCCCAAGGCTGCCAACGCGCCGTCGCACTCCTCCGCCTTGGAGGCGGCGTCGGTGTCGATGAGGGGGACCTCCTCCCGGGTGACGGCCTCGCGCAGCAGGGCGCCGACCCCCTTGCGCTTGGCGAACCAGCGCTTGCGCAGCCTGACGATCTCCGTCTCGGCCTCGACCTTGTCGAGACCCAGCCAGCGCGCCGTCCAGCGGTACTCGAACGGCAAGGTCCCCAGCGCATCCAGCAGTCCCGGCCGCGTCGCCGACGGCAGGCCGCGGACCGAGACCACCTTGAGGAACTCGCCGCCCAGCCGCGGCTCCACCCCGCCGGTCAGGTCGTCGTCCGCCAGTAAGGCGTCGAGGAACATCGGCGTCTCCGGCGTCCGCACCGCGAAGGCCCGCGTCGAGATGCAGTCGTGCAGCCAGGTCAGCAGGGCGTCGTCGTCCAGGCGCTCGATCTCCGGCAGGGCGTCGGCGAGCAGGTCCTCGACCTTCCCCGCCTCCCGCCCGAAAGCCTGGAGCGACAGCGACCAGTCACGCGCGCCCGTCTCGCGTCCGTTGAACAGCCACCGTTCCATCCGGCGCGTATCGTCGGCGGGCGGCAGCCAGGTCAGGCTCAGGCGATAGTCCGTCTCGAACGCCGGATCCGCCGCCTCGAACCGCTCGCGCCGTTCGACGTCCAGCAGCCAGGCCGCCTCGAGATCGAACGCGCTCTCCGGATAGGGCGAGGCGGGTCGACGGCGCGCCTCCATGTGGACGCACCAGCCCGTCCCGAGCCGTTTCAGGGCGTTGTTCAGCCGCGCCCGCACGGCCATCAACTCGTCCTCGGTCGAGGACTCCAGATCCGGCCCGCGAAAGCGGAAGGCGGTCAGGAAGGACCCGTCCTTGTTGAGCACCACGCCCGGCGCCACCAGGGCCGCCCAGGGCAGGTGGTCCGCCAGACACGACGGCGTCCTCCGGTATTCGTCGAGAAAACGCATCTCAGGCGTCCAGATGCCCGGGCAGCGCCAGATGACGCCGCAGCACGTCGAAGAAGCGCCGGTCCGACCGCGCCGCCCACAGGCCGATCGCATGGGCGACCGCCCACCACAGAAGCCCCAGCCACCAAATCCGCAGCGCCAGGCCCAGCACCACGGCGATCGTCCCCATGGCGATCGCATAGTCCCGCGGCATGCCCGCCATCAGGACCGGCTCCGCCAAAGCCTGGGCGACCGGCAGGTCGTAGCCCTCCCGACGTTCCATCGCGGAGTCAGTCATCAGGCGATCTCCGCCCCGCCGGCGAAGCCAAAGAAGTCCAGGAAGAAGGTCGAGGCGGCGAAGGCGATCGACAGGCCGAACATGATGCCCAGCCCGCGCCGCATGGACGAGCCGTTCTCGCTCATGGCGATCCCCGCCCCGAACAGAACGACCGCCACCACGGCCGCGGCTTGGACCACCGGCCCGGTGATGGATTCCACCACCTGCTGGAGCGGCCCTTCCCAGGGCATGCCCGACCCGCCGGCCAGAACCGGCCCGGCCAGCATCAGGCCGCACGTCATCGTCGCGCCGAACAGGCGGCGCCCAAGTCTCGCTTGCATCTGAAACCCCTCGTTTCAGCGCGGTCCGCCGCGCTTCGACTCATTGCAAGCGCATCCATCCACAGAATGTCAACAGCTTATGGCTAATAAATTTTTGAGAGTTACTGATGACTTTTGTAAGTGTCACTACGACTTCTAAAGGCGGACTTTGCCGCACCAAGAATACAACTCGTTTTGACCCTTGAACGACTTGCGGCAACTCTTTGCTATCCCCGCGAGAGACGCCTTCCGACAAAGTCGCCACAATGCGTACCAATAGGCGCGAAGCGAGCCGGTCGACCCGCCCTCACCTCGCCATCTTCGACCTGATGAGCCTCTTTTTCACATCAGTGCGCTGATTGACCCCGCGAGGCTCTTCGATGTGGCCGCCGCGGCCCGGAACCCAGCGTCGAAACGTCCCTTCTGTCAGCTTGACAGTGCGGACGAACGACGGCGAGTTGCAGCCATTCACGGTTGAAGAGGCGTCATGGATATCCCCCTCGGACAGGTCGAGCGCCCTATCGAGACCGCGGCGGAAGACCGTCTTGAGCGGCGCGGCTTTGTCGGACGCGTAGCAGACGCGCTTGTAGCCCCGGCGACACAGCGCGCCACAGGCGTGGTTATCGGGATCACCGGTTCATGGGGAAGCGGCAAATCCTCCATCCTGAATTTGGTGGAGTCCGAGCTGCGTCGCCGTCAGGCGAATACCGTCGTCGTCCGTTTCGATCCGTGGCTGATCTCGGGTCGTGACGATCTCATCGCCGCCTTCCTCCACGAACTCGCGGCCGCCTTCAATCTGAAGAAGTCCGGATCGGACGCCCTCAGCGAGGTGGCCAGCGCGATCGACGGTTACGCCGGGCATCTTGCTCCGGCCGTGGACCTGGTCTTGCCCGGCTGGGGCAAGCTCTTGAAGGGCGCCGCGTCGGGCGCGGCCCGTCTGACCCGAAAGGACGGCTCTCTCGCCGCTGCGCGCAAGGCGGTCGTCACGGCCATGGAGAAGGTCAAGGCGCCCGTTGTGGTTCTCATCGATGAGCTGGATCGCGTCGAGGACGGCGAGGTTCGAACCATGGCCCAGTTGATCCGGTCGGTCGCAGACTTCCCGAATATCTCCTACCTTCTGGCCTATGACGCGCAGCGGGTGGCCGAAGCGCTCGCCGGCGCGCCAAACGATCCTCACGGACGCGGTCGATCCTACCTTGAGAAGATCGTCCAACTGCCGATCCCCCTGCCCATCCTTCTGCCAGCCGAGCTTGTTCAGCTGATCCGCATCGAGATCACCAGGGTCCACCAGCTTCTGGGCGTCAAGACCGAGGACCTGCGCCCCGGCGATCATGATCGGATCATCGAGGTGATCGTGCCGGACCTGGCCTCGACCCCGCGAGACATCAAACGGATGGTCGGGGCCTATCACGCCCTCGCGGGCATGCTGCTGCAAGAGGTCGATCTCGCCGATGTGCTCGGCCTGGCCGCCTTGACCGTAAAGACGCCCCGCACTGTCGAGCTGATCCGGCGAAATCCCGAGGGCTATGTGGTCGATCCGCTGAGCTTCGGGGAGAACGCCCGACGGGCGCAACGACAACCGGCGGCGGCGACGAGCATGGCCGAAGGCGATGAGGCCGCGCAGCGCCTTCTGGTCAGACTGTTCCCCGCGCTCAGCGGTCAGGTCTCGACCGATGATCTGCCCTCCGACGCCGTCGGCCTTCGTCGAAACCTGCTGACGGCGCTTCGCCTCGGGGCCCTTCCCGGAGAAAGCGATCGCGAGTCGGCGGAGACCCTGCTCACCCTCCCAGCCGAGGCTGTGCAGGCTCATTTTCAAAAGGCGATCAGCGACGACGCGGTCGGCCCGCTAATGGATCGGCTCGACGCCCTCTATCCGGCCCGCGCCGGTGAGAACGACCTCGGCTTCTGGACCGGCGTTTCCCGGTTCCTCGACGAAGACGGCCCCACTGAGGATATCCATTTCGGACTCAAGCGCGATCTCGCCGACGCCCTGTCGAGGATGCTGCTGAACGCCGTCCGGCGTCGGCCCGATCTGAGGAACAAGGCGCTGACCATTCATCAAACGCTGCGGCGCGCCGGTGACCGTTCCCTGACGGCGCGCTGGCTCCACCAGCAATTGTTTGTCCATGGGGCCTTGGGGGCCAGACATGACGGCGGCGCCGGCTGGTTCGTAGATGCGACCCAGATCGAGAACGAGGTGCGCCAGGCGACCCAGTCGTGGGCCCGCGCCCTGGATGAGGGTGTATTGCTGGGAGCGATCGCCGACCAGTATCCGCTGCTTCTCATGCTGAGGGCGGACTGGACGACCGCAATGCGGAGCGCCCTGGTGAACCAGGGCGGGGCGCATATCGATCGCCTCGCCCGGATATTCTATGGCGGCTCGACCTTCAGCGAGCCGGAAACCGTGGACGCCCTGGTTGGATGGGTCCGGTTCATGGATTGGATCGAGGTGAGAATGCGAGATTCGCGTATTCCGGACGATGTTCGCGAGGCCTTCCACAAGGCCCGCGAGGCCGGCCGGACCTACGAGGTCGTGCCGGAAGCGCGGATGAAGGTCAATCTCGGGCCGCGCAGGCTCTAAGATGGCGGTCGACGCGTTTTCCACGGCTTCGCGCCCGTCCCGTCGGCGCTCTACAAATATCGGTCGCGCCCTGTTGGGTCCCGAACCTCGTGAAGGTTGGCCTTCTCTCGGAGACGCCCTTCAATCCTGGTGGCCCGCCGACGACGCCCAAGCTCTAACAGAAGCTGTCTTCAGCCGCTTCGATATCGATCGCTTCGGCGACCGGCTGCTGCCCAACCCTCCGCCTGGCTTCGTCGACGATCTGATCACGAAAGGTGAAGCCCGAGTGAGACGCTGGTCCGCAAACGAGGCGAGTTGATACGGAGTTCGCCCAGCCAAGCCCGCCTGGGCGGAGGCTCAGACCTCGTCGTCCTCTTCGGCGGCCGCTTGGGCGGCCACGACCTCGGCCAGGGCCGCCTTGCCCTCGTGGAAGGTGACGATGGTGTTGGGCAGTCCGATCAGCACCATCGGACAGGGATTGCCCACGCCCCGCTGCATCCGGTCCTCGAGCTTGCGCCAATGCGTCGTGGCCTCGCCGAACTTGTCGGAGACGAATTGCGCCGTGAACGCTTCGCGGAACGTCAGCGGGTTCCTCTTGCGAGTCACCCGCTTCATGATCGCCTTCTTCTGACGCGAGGTCGGCTCGTAGCCCCACTCCTCCATATCCGCGAAGGCCTCGATCTCGCGCTCGTCGAGAAAGCGCCGGACCAGACCCCGCATGCCCTCATGCAAGGACCTGCCCCGGGTCACCACGACGCCGATCGAGATCGCCCCGTCAGCGTGCAGCCGTTTGAAGTTCTCGAGATCGCGATCAAAGAACGGGTCCTTGTTGTTCCATTCAATCTCAAGCGCCACCCGTTCACCGCCCTCCATCTGACGGACATGATCGACGATGTGGGACTGGCTCTCGCGGCGTACTCCGTTGACGATGCGCTCGACGACGAATTCGGTCTTGGGCCAGCCCAAAGCATTCAGGGCGTTGCGCAGACGCTGGGTGCCCTTCGCCTCGCCGCCCCCGCCAGCGATGATCTCCTCAATGGGAATAGTCGCCGCGAGCAGCGCCTGCTCAAGCTCTTCACCCGCACCGGGAAAGTCGGCGGCGAGGATGGCGCGGGCATGGGAGTGGAACTCCACCTGATAGCCCCGCTGGATCAACGCCTCGAACATCGCTCACAATCCCGTAGTGTCGCCGGTACCTAGCGTGAGTCGCAGGCTTGCGCGGGGGCCGAGGACATTGCGTGCAAATCGTCAAAACCTATTCCCACTTGAACGGCCTTGAGTTCCTGGAAGCCCGGCAACCGCTTCTGCTGGGCGAATTGCGGCAGGTGATCACCGACGTGGACGCCGAAGCCTGCCGGACCAAGGAATCGCTGGAGAAGACCAAGTTAGGTCGGACCCTCTACTCGCCAAAGGCGATGAATGAGGCCATGGAGAGAGGGTTCGCCGCCTGCGCGGGCGCCTGGCGGTCTGTTCGGACCGATTATTTCGTCTGTGAAGACGCCGATACGAACCGGCGGATCATCGACCTTTCCGTTGAGGACCAGCTGGCCGTGATCCGCGACGCCGGGTTCGAACCCATCCGCTCCTACAACCAGACCGACTTCGTCAAGGACCGGGTCGCCGTCGAGGTCCAGTTCGGAAAATACGCTTTCGTCGCCTACGACCTCTTCGTGAAGCACCTGGCCTTCTACGTCGCCGGCAAGATCGACGTCGGAGTTGAAATCCTTCCCATGAAGTCCCTCCAGGCCGAAATGTCATCCGGCCCGTCATGCTACGAGAAGGAACTGCACAATCTCATGCGTGGCGGGCGAGGCGTGCCGCCGGTTCCGCTGGTGATCTTCGGAATCGCCGCCTAGGCGGCTTTCTTATTTCGTACCGCGGCGAACCGACCGACGTTGAACCAGTCGCCCACGATCAGGCCCGCCAGGATCGCCTTGGCGTTGCGACACAGCTTCGCTCCGCCGGGAGTCCTGGACGGTTCATCATCGCCCGCCGCGACGTTCAGGACGTAAATCTCCGCCAGGGCCGCGTTCGTCCCCTCCTCCGACCACAAATTGATCCCGTCCATGAAGGCCGCGGCGACTTCCGCGAGGGTGTCCACGACATCATAGGGATCGTGACCGTCTCCCCTGTGCGACCAGGCGGCCTGAAGGGTGGCGGCGTTCGCATCGGCCAGTCGGCGATCCGCATTGTCCAGCGCCTTCCAGGCCTCGTCGAACGCCGGGTGGGAAAGCAGCGTCTCCCGAAGCTCGGCCAGGACATCGCCGTCCAGCTCGACCTCACGCACGTCCTTGGACGCGCCGAAGAAGAAGCGAACCTTCCAGTCCGGGGCGGAGCGGCGCGAGCCGTTCGAAAGTTCGAACCTCATCCCGCTCTTGAACCTGAGCCCGGGGATTGCGGCCCTGAACGAGCGGTCTTCCGGATAGCTCCGCCCGGCCTTTTCCGGCGGGGTCGGCTTGGGAAGGGCCTTGGGCAGAGGCAAGGTTCCCGGGCCCGTCGTCAGGCCGCCGAACGTCCTGGCGTCTACGCCGCGGGCGGCCGAGGCCAGCAGATAGGTGAAGGTGGGCGGGATGGCGTTGCCGACCATCTTCGCCTTCTCCGCGAATGAGCGGGCGTAGAATTGGTAGTTGATCGGAAAGCCCTGCAGACTGGCTCGCTCCCTGATGGTCAGTCGTCGGTAGGACCCTGGCGCCTTCGGCGCTTCGATGACGATGCTCTCCCGCGAGACCCGGGTGCAGGTCGCCGTCACGGTCCGCGACGGCTCTCCCAGACGATCGGGAAAGGACATGTTGTTGTAGACCGCATGGTGAACCTTGGCGTCCCGGTTCATACGCAGCTCCTCGCCGACCAGCGCCGGCTCGGTCTCCATCTCTGTGAGCTGGTCGGCGTCGACCGTCCCGCCCCAGATCGGATCGGTGATCACCGGACCGTCCGCGTTGAGCGCCTGGACGACGTCCCCGAGCGTGCGCCGAGGCAGCATCGGCTTGTAGGCGTCGATCAGGGCCAGAGGAATGTTGGATACGATACAGCGTCGACGCGCCTGGGCGGCGCCATAGTCCGAGAAATCCACGACCTCGATCAGCGGCTTGAGGTTGCGGAACCGATAAAGTGCGTGCTTGGGATCCGCAAACCCCTGACGCATGTAATCCGCCACCCGAGGCACGTTCTCCATCGCCCACCAGGTCGGCCTCACATGCTCGACCACCTCGAAAAACCTCACGAGGTCCTTGAGGCCTTCCGCGAGATCACCGCTCCCGCCCCGGTTCGCATACGAGAATTCGGTGCAAGGCGGGCTGCCCACGACCAGATCGATTCCGGTCGGCAAGGTCTCCATTCGGAGCCCTCTCACATCGGTCGTCACGAGGTCGCCGCCATGATTGCCGTTATGCGTATCGATCGCCGGCTGCCACCACTCGTAGGACGCGACCACCTCGACGCCCGCCAGGCGCAAGCCGAGGCTCCAGCCTCCGATACCGGCGTATAGATCGATCGCGCGCACAGCACCTACTCCGGCGCGACTCGCGCCCAGATCATTTCGTGAACAGCCAGTCTAGCGGACTCGCCGCCCGCCGCAAGATCCAAGTTGGTCAGGATTGAACTTATCAAGGACGATGATCAGAGAAGCGTCCTTGACGCACGCCGGCCACGTCGATCCAGGCTTCCAAACCCGGCGGCCAGGGTATGGCGGACGCCGGGCCGATGTGGTCCCACCTGAGATTGCATCCTCCGGCGCCGCCGTCTATCCAGCGTCGATCGAGGGGAGCCGTGATGATCCAGGTCGACATGTTCGAGGTCAGCCTCGGTGCGGCGCTTCTCTTGCAGTTCGAGACCGAAACCGGCCCGGTGACGGTCCTCGCCGATGGCGGAGTCACCGGCTATTCCTCCGACAAGGTTCTCACCAAGCTCCCCGACGCGGTCGAGAGCTTCAAGTCGGGCGGGACACTGCATATCGATCTTCTGATCGGCACCCACTATGACGGCGACCACCTCATCGGCCTGCCGCCGATCATCCGTGACAAACGCATCACGATCGGAGAGGCCTGGCTTCCGCCCGTCGCCAATGACACGGCCGGGCTCGTGTCGGGCAGTCGAAACCGCGACGGCGACTATCTCGCCATGCAGTTCGCCAAGCCCGGCAAGCGGCGAGTGCTCAACGACTATCTCCGCCAAAAGGCGGATTTGATCGAGCGGCTGGAGATGATGGAGCGTGAGACAAGCGAGGTCCGCGGATCCATCCTCAACTCTGTCTGGAAGGCCGGTCGGGCCCCGGAGACAAAAAGTCCTTTCCCGCCGTCGGCGTCCATTTTCAGTGACGCCGGTCGACTGAAGAAGGGTCCCGCCCTCGCCTGGTTCAAGGCGCACCTGAAGGACAGCGGAGACAAGACCGGGACGGACGGCGACGCCTGCCACGCCGACGAGGATGTGCAGGACCTCGACAGTCGTCCGGTCCAGCTGGGGAGCCTGAAGGCGCTGGACCGCCTCGACCTCATGGACGTGGTGCAGGTCGATCGCGACAGGGTCTACTTCACGGATGAGGAGTTCGACCTGGCCGCCAACCGGTCGCTGGCGCTGATCCGCAAGAGCGAGGCCAAGGCCGCGATCACCGCCGTGCATCTCTTTGACGTCGTGGAAGCCCTGACCGCACGCGGCTTCGACATGCGGTTCGCCACCATCCCGGACGGCGAGCCCCGCCGTTTCGTGTGGAAAGCCTCCCGGCGGCGCTTCATCCCGAGCGATCGGGATCGATCAGACGGGCCTGTCCTCACCCTGCTGGGTCCGTCGGACGGCCTGGTCGCCAAACATCGTGACCGGTTGCCCGTGGGCTCATACAGCGCGATGCTGACGAAGGCGAACCTGCCGCTGGAGGGCGTCACCCCCAGCAACCAGCTTAGCTATGTCACGCGCTTTGATCACGCGGAGCAGGCGATCCTCGTCACAGGGGACGCCGGCTTCGTCGATTTCAAACCGTCCAGGCCGCGCGCGCCGTACCACCAGCGGCTCCTCGACTGCATCAAAAGGCTCGACGTCGTGCAGGTGGCGCATCACGGCGGTCACAACGCCCACTTCTACCGATGCCTCGTCGCGGCCGGCTTCGCCGATCAAACCGAGGACGCCTATCTCCTGCTGTCGCACGCGGTGGATGACAAGCATCGCCCTTCCGAGGCCTTCGCCAAGTTCATCGCGCTGGCGCGAGAGGACAGTCGCCTGAAGCTTCTGTTCACCAGCCGCCCCCTGGAAGCCAAGGTCAGGGACTTTCTTGACCTGATCTGTCCTGTCGCCGGCGGTCCGGCCGCCGACCGGGGGGACGTCAGACTGGTCTACGACGGCTCAAACTGGACCGTCGTCGAACACCGGGTCGAGCTCTGATCATTGCCGCGCCAGAGGCGTTTCGTCCCGTCTCGAGAAGAGTTTGAACAAGGCGTTCCTGGCCCGCGGACAGGTGGCTTCCGGTACATAGGCGAAGGCGGGAGCCCCTTCGATGCGACAGACAGCTGGCGTCGCGCCGGGGAGATCGCCCTGCTTACAGGCCGAACAGAGACGGGACATGCCGGACTCGACCTGAAGGGCATAGTCGAGCGGCCGCGCGCCGCCCCAGCCCGGACGACTCCGGGCCTCGTCAGGGAAAGCCAGCTCGCCGCTCCGGGTGTTCCGCATATAGTCGCTCACGAGAGCCCGTCTCGCCTCCGGACTACGTTCGAGCGTCTCCCAGGGCGTTCGTGTCAGGAGGCCGTTGGTCGATCTGGGCCACTGGGCGAGGGCGTGGCAGGACAGACAGGACGACACCCGATTGTCCGCAGGGCCGTTGAGGCGGCCCTGGAAGCCCGGGAAAGGCCTCTGAGGCCAGACCTCGTCCGCCCCCTGCCAGACGTGGCCAGCCAGATCGTCGTTGAGACGGGTCTCCCTGGCGTCGATGAAGCCACCGAGCGGATCGGCCGTCTTGCCCGGGTCATTGCCCCATTGAAGGCCGACCGGGACAAGACCTTCGAAGGCGCCCTGCCCTGGCCGTCCTTTCCAGATGTAGGTGCCGAAGACCCAGCCGGTCGGGCTGGCCGGATCGCGGACCGCGATGTCCATCTGGATCAGGCGCAGTTTCTGGACGGTGCGACGAACAACAGGCAGGCGAGCCGAAGACGACCCCGGGGCGTCGATCGCACCGTCGATCTCCGGCGCGCCGTCCAGATAGGGCGCGTCCTTCGCCGTCGCGTCTGTGAAGAGAAATTTGAAACTGATTGATCCGGTGGCGAACCCCCAATCGGCCGGAACCGTCGGATTGCAAGCATCCGTATAGACCTGGCGCAGGGCGCTCGCGCCCTCCGCATTATAAAATCCCACCGCCCAGACCTGTGGGCCCTTGCGAGAGTTGGGACCGATGTCGCCGGCGTCAGGCCCGCGTTCCTTGGTCAGTCCATTCAGGTACTCGCGACCGGATGTATCGTAGTCCATCCAGGGCGCGGCCCACCACGACGCGGACCGCGGCATCCTCACTCGCCCCCCGCTGATGTCCGCGCCCGAGGCTCGGACTTCGGCGAGGACCGACGCCATATAGGCTTGCCAGTCGGTCTCGTACGAACCAAGCCAAGGCCTTGAAGTGGCCGGGGCCGTCGTCGGCAGATCGGTACGATAGTCGAGGGTGACCCGGTTCGCCTGCGGGTTCCAGGTCGAGCGCTTGTTGTCCGCCAGGCGCGAGCACTTGATCTCCCCGCTGGCTCCTGCTTGCGCCCCTGGATTAACCGGCGGCGATGTCGGCGCCGGCGCCATGGCCGAGACCGCAGCCAAGGCTGCAAGCAGGCCGAACGGCCTGATCCAAGTCCAGTTCATGCTCGCCCCCGCACAACTTACGGGTAGGGAGACACAGTTGCAGCTAGCTGTAAAGCTGTGCTTTGTGGCGGGGGCGCCAGCGCTTCGGCTGAATCCCACATCCACAGGCGACGCGCCTCCGCCGTCCGGCGTCGCGCGTGTCGCCAAGAGGCGTCATACAAGAGGTTGCAATGATCGAAGACTTCGAGCGAGACGAGTCATTCGAGGCTTTGAAAGGCGCCCCCGTCGGTTCCCCGGGCAACTTCCGGGCTGCGTACGAGGTCAAGGGCCACCCGGGCTGGATCATCAAGGAGAGCCTCAAATCCCATGAGGCGAATTGGACGGAGTTCATCGTATTCCGGTCCCTTGAGAACGAGTCCGTCCAGGCCCTGTTCGGGCACGTCCTCGCCATCAGCCGGACGGGCCGGTTCCTCATCATGGAGCGCCTCGACAATCTCACGAACCAGCAGGTGGACCAGAGGCCTCCCCCGCCGTTCTGGTTGACAGACCGGAAAATCAGCGGCTGGGGCGCAGCGCCGACGACCGGAGTCATCAAGATACGGGACTATGGAACGCTCGCGCTGGGACGAACCCTGGGGTCGGCGCCGACCACGGCACTACCTTCGGAGAAAGACCGCGAGGCCGCACGCGGACTTCTCGACACCATCAATCAAATGAACAAGGGCGACTGACCCTTCCCGGGTCCGCCTAAAGGAGACACCCATGCTTTTCGTCGATGTGACCGAAGTCGAACGCTACCGCGTGTATCAGTATCAGCACCTGGACGACTTGAACTTCCTGCAGTCTCCGGACGTGTTCTTCGCACACTTCGAGCATTTCGCACCCAAAAACCCCGAAGCCTGGATCGCTGCGGTGACCGACCGCTTCAAACGCGCCGGATGGGAGGGCGACGGCGACATTCAGATCATGTGGCTGCCGCCGTTCATTCTCTCTGGCGACACCTATGGGTCCTATCACTGGGTGGTGAAACAATCGAACAACGGCACAGCTTTCATCACGGGGAAGGAAGCCCTGCCCTTCCCCATGCTGCTCGAGCAGAACCGTAGTTAGGCCCCGCCGCCTCGCACCCCTTGTGACGGAACCTTGAGCGCTGGCGCGCGGATGAGTGAGCGAAATGATTGAAGACTTGCAAGCCAGGGCTCAGGTTTCACGAAGCATCGCCAAGGCCCTGGATGATCTCGTCCGCGAACGCATGAAGGGCTTGGTCGAAGAGCCAGACATCACGTCCCGCATCGGACAGCGTCTCGAAGATCGTTTCAACGGTCGACGCCTCGGCGGTTACCGCGTGCGGGTGATCACCGAGACCATCACCTCCCATGGGCGCAAAAGCCTTGAGAAGCCGCTCGGGACGGATTTCTACTTCGCCCTCTCCGTCGAAGATGCAGCTGGAAACCGGACATCCAAGGGCGTCCTGGTCCAGGCCAAGCGAGAACGAGGGTGCGACTGGACCGAGCTGGGAGAGCAATGCCGGCGTATGAGGCTCGTGACCAAAAAGGAATCCGTCGTATGGCTCTACCGGAAGACCGGCATCGGCGTGATCCGCTCCACCGACGTCGATAGGCGGGTGTCAGCCTCAATGGATTCAACGGCCTTCTTCGACCTCGTGCTCGAATGCAAGATCGGTGACCGCCGAAAAACGCCTCCTGGTCCATTCGGCGACCGGGACAGCCTCAAGACCATGCTGAAGGATCTTGGAGCCAAAAACGCCGTCTGGCTAGAGCTCGATCAGGTCGCCGGGTAAGACAGGCCGCCTGTGCACACCGCCGTCACGCGAGAGCGGCGACGCTCACATTCTCGACTGATCCCGGATCCACTTCTTCGCGTGGCTTTGGCGATAATGGTCACCGGCCGTCGACGGGGACTCAGGCGAGGGCGCCGGTCGATCGCAGTCGACGCCTTCGCCATGCCCGTCTCATCCCTGGCGCACAGCGAGCACTTGGGCATCTTACCGAGACGTCGGATCACAGAGCAATCATAAGCGAGACATATAATGCACTTATGTCTCGCTAATGAGTGGTCAGCGATGATCCGTCCGAACGGGACTGGATCAAGGCTCAGGCCAGCTTCGCCAAGGTGTACCGATCACCCTCAAGCCCGAGGATCGCCGACACGCCTTCGACGCGCCGCCCCTCGGCTGTCCGGGTGATATGGACGATCCGCTCGACGGCTTGGGCGATCATGCGGCGAGGCGGAACGGGCGACACCTCCAGGATCAGATCCTCGAGCCGCCGCGGTACGTCGGCCCCGGAGTTGGCGTGGATCGTCGACAGCCCGCCGGGATGGCCGGTGTTCCAGCTTTTCAGCGTTTCCAGCGCCGCCGCACCGTCCCGCATTTCGCCGACGACGATCCGGTCCGGTCGCATCCGGAGCGCCGACCGAACCAGATCGGCGACGCCGAGCGCCGGCTCGCGCCGGGTCAGCACAGCGACCACGTCCCAGGCCGAACACTGCAACTCGGAGGTATCTTCAATCAGGAACACCCTGTCCCGTGCGTAGGCCGTATCGGCGAGCACGGCGTTCGCCAAGGTCGTTTTCCCTGACCCCGTTCCGCCGGAGATAAGGATGTTGCGCCGCTCGGTCCCTGCCAGCCGCAGGGCCTCCGCCTGTCCAGGAGTCATCACCCCGTCCCGGACGTAATCGTCCAGCGTCCAGATCACCGCCGGCCGCTTCCGGATCGAGAAGGCGGCCTGCGCCACCAGAGGCGGCATCAGCCCCTGGAACCGTTCACCGGTCGATGGCAGGACGCCGGCGAGGCAAGGGGTCTCGCGCGCGACGCTCTCGCCCATGTAGTCGGCGATCAGCCGCACCGACCGCTCCCGCGCCTCGGCCGAAAGGATCGTCCCCGTATCCCTGCGCCCCTCCCCGCTCCGGTCCAGGATCACCCGCCCGTCCGGATTGGCCATGATCTCCACCACGGCGGGTTCGAGCAGCGCCTCCAGCACAACCGGCCCCAGGGCATGGCGCAGGGCCTCCAGCTTGCGTTCGGCCACGATGGGATGGGTCAAGACGCGCCCGTCTCCGGATCGGACCGCCGGTCGCGGCTGCCCGCCACGATCCTTGAGGCGGTCGCGTCGAGGAGACGCTCTATCCGGATGTCGACCGCGGCCTGAACCGTCGGGTCCTGGTCCGCGATCACATCAGGAAGCCGCAGGAAGAAGGCGCGAGCCACCTCGATCAGCAACTCCTGGACGATCTGCATGTCCCTCGCCGTCGATCGCATGTGATCCCGAAGCGACCGCTCCAGCATCTGCATCCGATCTTCCGGATCGGCGCGCGGATTGCGCATCAGCCCGCGCGAGATCGCCTGCCCCGCCGCCTGACTGAGCGGAACGCGCGCCGCCCGCGCCTCCCGGTTCAGCGCCGCGAACAGCTTCTGGTCGGTCAGATACACCTGGACCCGGTTCGCCGGCGCGCTAGCCCTTGCCATCGATTTTTCCCTGAAGATGATCGTACACCGCCTTCTGGGCGGCCATCTGACGCGTGGCGTCGGTGAAGGTCTCGGCGATCAGCTCCGCCACCTTCTTGTCGTCCATGGCGGCTCTGGCTTCCTTGAACAACGGGAGGCTCGCCTCCGGATCCTCGCCCCTGGCGCGGATTCCGGCCCAGAGATGCGGTCGCGTCGGAGGACCATCTATCCGGACCGCCTGATCGGGCGGCGGCAGTTTCGCCCGGTCCCTGAACGGCTGACGTCGGTCGTATTTCAGCTTGCGCGTCCGCAGCGGCTTCTGGCCCGCCACGAAGACCAGCTGCTGGTCGTCCGGCAGGGACCGGATCTCGCCGGGCTCCAGCAGGGGCCGCTCGATCGTGGACCGGGACACCGAGCTTCGTCCTGACCCTAATCCGGCAGCAGAACTTCGACTGACGCGCGTCTCCAGCACCGTACCCGTCAGTTTCGAGACCTTGTCCTGCGTCAGCGGGTCGAGCGCCGAGAAGGCGGTGTAGACGGCGCAGTTGTCCAGGATGGTGTTGTGCGGACCATAGGTCTCGACGATGTCATTGAGGCTCTGGGCGACGAACATCGCCTTTATGCCGAAGCCGGACATCAGACGCAGGCTCTTCTCGAAGAAGGCGAGCCGGCCGAGCAGCGGGAATTCGTCCATCACCATCAGCAGGCGATGCATCTTCGCGGCGCCCAGCGCGTCGGTCGTCTCGTGCGCCGTCAGGGACTGGGCGGCCGCGTAGAACAGCAGTCGGATCAGCGGGCGCAGGGCGCTTGCGTCGGCGGGCGCGACCTGAACGTAGAGCGACACCGGCGCCCCGGCGCACATGAGATCGCCCATGCTGAAGTCGGACGCCGAAAGCACCCGCTCCAGATCCTCGCCCGCCAGCCATTTCAGATAGGACCGGGCCGTGCCCTGGACCGAGGTCCGGAACCGGTCGTGCATGGCCGAATAACCCTTCACCGCCGTACGGATAAACGGATGCACGACCGGCTTGCCGCCCGCGTCGACGGTATGAAGCGTCTTGAGCATCGTCTCGGCGGCGTCGTCGAGATCGGCGAGCAGCTCCCGGACCTTGAGGAGGGATTTATCCTCGTCGGCCGCCGCATACAGAACATGCAGGATCACGGCCTCGAGGATCTCGGAGGCGGCCCTGTCCCAGATGGCCTCGTCGTCGCGGGCTCCGCCCGGATCGGACAGGACGGCTGTCAGGCGTTGAACCCCCGCCAGTTCGCCGGGTCCGGGCTGGATCTCGGCCAGCGGATTCCAGCGTGCCGACGCCGGATCGCGGGGATTGAAGAAGAAGGCGTGGGAGAAGCCGCTCCGCCACCCGGCTGTCTCGCGCCACAGCTCTCCCTTTGGATCATGAACGAGCGCACTACCGCCCCATGAGAGAAGCGTGGGCACCACATGGCCCCTGCCCTTGCCGCTCCGGGTCCCGCCCGTCACCAGGGTGGGCCGCAGGTCCAGGGTGGCCAAGATGCGGCCGTCGAGCTCGCCGATCACGGCCCCGCCCTCCGCCGTCAGTCCCGCGGCCCGCGCCTCTCTTGGACCGCCCCAGCCCCGGACCCTCGCCGTCTGTCCTCCGGTCGTCAGGGACGCCACGCCCAGGCCGGCGACCATGCCGATCAGGATCAGGGGCGAGGTTCTCCCCGTGACCGCTCCCGCCTCCTCGCCGAACCGGAGCCGCCAGACGAGGATCGACCACGGCGGGTAGACGGCGACGTGCCGCGTTCGAAACGCCGGCCCGAGCGCCGGAGCGAAGGCGTAGCTCCAGGCGAAGGCCTGGGTCGCGGCCGTGAGCCCTACGGCTCCCCCGAGGACGAGTCCGACCAGCTTGGCTCGCACCTCAGCCGGGGTCATCGGTTGTACTCCGCGCCGCCTCGGCCTCAAGGATGAGCAAGGGCGCCGCTTCGATCCGGCGGCGGTGGTAGTGTCCGAGCGCGTCCGGCAGGCCGTCGTCCGCGGTCTCGAACATCCGGACGACGTTCGCCTCCTCCTCGGCGAGGTCCGGGAACAGCCGCGCCTCCGCCGGAACCAGCTGGATCAACTGGCGACAGACGCGTCCATAGGCGTCGGTCAGTGCGGCGTTTCCCGTGCCCCGCACGGCTCTCAGCATCTGTGCGGCGAGATCGGCGCCCGAGGGGTCGGACCCGCCCAGACCCTGCTCGCGCGCCGGGCTATGGCCCGACCGGCTCAGACTGTTGAGCACGCACTGGAGCCTGAAGGCGAAACGGTCGCGGACGATGGCCGGATCAAGGCGCGGCGCCAGAAACCCGCCCATGGGCGAGCGCTCGACCAGACCGTAGCCGCACAGCCAGACCAGGGCTTCGCGCACGGGCGTGGTCGACAGGTTCAACCTGCGGGCTTCATCCATGATGACGACCGGCGTGCCCGGCACATAGACACCCTGCTCGGCGCGCGAGCGAAGGCTCTCCAGGGCCTGCATGAAGGGATCGCGTCTACGGGTCACGTCCGTCTCCGTCAGTCCCCGGAAGCATCGGCGACGCCTCGGAATCCCGCCAGCCGAAGCGTTCGATTCGATCCGTGGGCGTCTCAAAATGTCGCCGTCTGCGCCGTGATCCGCGTCAGGACGCGCCACTTTATGTCGCCATCTTCGCGATAACAGCCGCACCGTCAGGTTGCAGCTTGATCGGTCGGCATTCGCGCATCACGATCGGCGCCGGAAGGGGTTGCGGATGCCGCGAGGTACGGGTGAGTCTTTGCGTGACGGTCAACTGCTCTCGGTCGCCGTCAAACTCGTCCGCAAGTCACGAGGCCTGTCCAGCCGGCAGGTCGCGGCCGGGATGAACATCTCGCTGAGGACCTACCAACGCTTCGAAGCCGGCTCCACGCGCCTCAACCTCGACCACATCCATCGTTTCGGCCACGCGACAGGGAGCGACCCGCACGCCGTCCTGCTGGCTGTCATGATCGGCTCGCCCCGGTTCGCCCTGAACGCCGCGGACAATATGCTCGCCACCGTCCTCATCGTCGCCGTCCAGAACCTGGACAGGGCGATCGGCGACCGCGTTTCGGACCTCGAGACCCGCGGCCTTGTCAGCGCCGTAGCCGCCCTGTTCGACGGCATCTCCGATCAGGCCCTCGCGTCGGATCCGGCCGACGACTGGCTTGCCAGGGGCCGCCGCGATCTCACGGCGCGCCGGCCTGGGCCCGGCCGCTGATGCTCTGAATATCCGTCAGATATAGCTTCCATGCCGCCCTCCCCGGGCGCTCCCTCGACGGGCCACATCCGTGGCGATCAAACCCGAGGAGACCGAGATGAAGACGACCATCCTGACCCGCGTCAGCTTCGGCAGCGCCCGCGCGCTGACCCGCGACGGCATCGGCGGCCAGTATACCGAGGTGCTGGCCAACGACAGCGAGCGGCCGCCCGCCGGCTGAAGAGCCTGCCGGCGATCGGGCCGGACCCGATCGCCCCAGGTCTGTGCCTGAAACCCCGGCGGGGCTCCGCCGGGGTTTCTTGCATGCGGCGATCGGAAGACGCCCGCGGCCAAGGGCGCCGGCAGGGGCCGATGAATATACGTCGGATATAGCTTCATTCCCGCGCGCGCCCGGCGCTCAGTGCTCCCGCCACCCTCGTGGCGACCAACCAAGGAGACGGAGATGAAGACGAAGATCGTGCGCGTCCGCTTCGGCGGCGCCGGCGCCCTGACCCGCGACGGCATGGGTGGGGACTGGTCGGAGATGTTCTTCAACGACAGCGAATATCCCCCTGTCGGCTGATGCGCTCGCGGGCGGCCGGGTCCCCGGCCGCCCGCCTCATCCCGCAACCCACACGGCTAGCCCGTCGGAGCGTGCAATGGATCAACGTCCCCTGCGATGTGCGCCGGATATCTTCATGGCCCGGGCCGACGAGGACATCGTCGTGCTCGACCTCGTCAATGACCGATACGACGGCCTGTTCGACGCCGCCGAGGCGGTCCGGCTGGACGGCCGGGGCGGCCTGTCCCCCGCTGACGACCACATCAGGTCCGAACTGATCGCGACCGGCCTTGCGGTCGAAGGCCCCGTCGGGCCCGCCGACCGCCCGATCCCTCCCCCGCGCCGTGAGGTCGAGGCGGACCCCCGGCCGCCCGCACAGGACATAGGGCGGGCCGCCATCGTTCTCTCGTCCGCCACCCTGAAATTTCGCGGCAAGCGACTGCGCGAGCTCGTCAACATCGCCCACCCGATCCGCGGTCCCGCCCCGTATGACGAGGCCCGGTTAAGTCGGCTGGTGGGGGCGGCCCGTATCGCGCGGACGTGGATCCCCTTCGAAGGCGAGTGCCTGCAACGCGCCTTTCTGTTAAGGGCTTATCTCGCATCGCAAGGCGTCACGACGGACTGGATCTTCGGGGTCCGCACCTGGCCGTTCGCCGCCCATTGCTGGCTACAGATCGGCGATCTGCTCGTCGGCGACCGCCTTGCGCGCGCCTCTCAGTTCACGCCGATCATGCGGGTCTGACATGGGCGCCTTCATCATCGTCGCCCGGGGCCGGGACGACCGCCGGGCCGCCGACCTGTCGAGCGAACTGGCGGCGCGGGCGGCGGGGCACGGCATGCAGGTCAGCGAATTGAACAGCCACGCCTGGCTGGCCGTCCGCGGCCCGCACCCGCCCGGCCACCGCCGGATCGGCGCCTGGACCCTGATCGGCGATGTGTTCGACCGGCGCTCGCCTCGCCTGCCGGCGACCGGCGTCGGCGACCTCTTCGCCTATGAACGCAAGCTGCTCGCGCGGATTTGGGGACGATACGTCGGGATTCGCTTCGGTCCGAAGGGCGACCCGGAGGCGCTGCTTCGCGATCCGTCCGGCGCCCTGGAGTGCATAACATGGGTCGACGGCGGCCTGACCGTGGCGTGCTCGGCCGTGGAAGACTGGTTGATCGAACGGCTCCGGCCGAAGTGGCGGATCGACCCCCGGAAGGTCGCCGACGCGATCCGCGATCCGCTCTCCGGGATCGGGCCGCTTCTGCTTGACGGTCCCAAAGCGCTCCTGCCCGGCGTCCTCCAGCCCTTCCCGCTCGACAACCCGGCGACGCCCCTGTGGAGCCCCGGCGACTTCGCCCGGACAAGCCTCGGCCCCGCGCCGTCCGCCGAGCAGGCGGCGCAAGACCTGCGGGACGCCGTCGACGAAGCCGTCTCCGGTCTCGGCGGGCTGCCGGGCCCCCTCGCCTGCGAAGTCTCCGGAGGTCTCGATTCCAGCATCATCGCCGCAGGTCTCGTGCACGCGGGTTGCGGGGTCGGGCTCTGGTTGAACGCCTATGGCGCGACGCCCGAAGCCGATGAACGGTCCTACGTCGACGCCCTCGCCGCCAGGCTCTCCATCGCGCGGACACTGGCTCCGCATGCTGCGGGAGCGGCGACACAGGCGGGGCTCGAAAGCCTGTCGCCGGATTTCCGGCCGGGCCTGAACGGCATGGACCGCGCGCATGACCAAGACTGGGTCAGGCGACTGCAGGCGGCGGGCATGACGGCCCTGATGACTGGCCGCGGCGGCGACTCCATCCTGTTCAACCGCGCGGGCGCCAACATCTTCGTCGACGAATGGCTCCGGCGGCCATGGAAGGCCCTGTGGTCGCCAGACATGGCCGAACTCGCGACGGCCAACGAGGTCTCGATCTGGACCTTTCTCTCAAGGGCCTTCGCCTATCGGAAGACCGGCCCGACCCGGCCACGACGTCGCCATCCGGTCCTCACCAGCCCCGACGCCCCCCTCCCTCTCCATCCCTGGATCGAGGACTGGACGAGGTTCGGACCGGCCAAGGCCGCCCACGTCGCCGGCGTGATCGACAATGTCGCCCGACATGGGCCGTCGACGCTCACGGACGCCGTCGATGTCCGCAATCCGCTCTGCGCCCAGCCCGTGATCGAGGCCTGCCTGTCCCTCCCGACGTCCGTCCTCACCCTTGGCGGCCGTGAACGCGGCCTGGCGCGCCGCGCCTTCTCGGATCGGCTCCCGGCGCAGATTCTCGACCGCCGGTCCAAGGGCGACATGACCAGGGTCTACGGACGCTTCATCTTCGACAGCCTGCCCGTGTTGCGGCCCTGGCTGATCGAAGGACGGCTGGCCGCGATGGGGATCATCGATCCCATCGCCGCCGAGGCCTGTCTTACCCGCGAGAGTCTCGCCTGGCATGGCGCCTACACGCCGATCATGGTGGCGGCGGCGTTCGAGTCCTGGGTTCGGGCTTGGGAACGACGGCTGGCGCCGTCGCCCTGAACGTCGGGCCTGCCGGCAGGGTCTCGTCGAACCAGTCGAAGATCTCCTGATACCGGTCCCGGATGTTCGCCGGCGAGAACGGCGCGTGGTGTTCACCCCAGTAGGTGACCATCCGGGCCGTCTTGCCCTCCCGATAGAGGGCGCTGAACATCATCTCGGTCTGGCTCATCGGAATGAAGTCCATATCGGCCGTCAGCAGAAGCACCGGGGCCGAAACGTCCCCCGCACGCATGAACGGGCTGTTTGCGAGATAGAGATCGGGCGCCTCCCAAGGCGTCCCGCCGATCAGCCCCTGCCCGCTCTCCATGAAGGCCTGGGTCATGCGGTAGATCATCCTCTCTTCCGGATTGGGACGTGCGGAAGGACTGGTCTCCCCCCACATGCCGATCATGTCGTAGAGGCCGGACGAGGCGACGTAGGATTTGTACCGGGTGCTCCTCACCGCAATCTCCAAGGCCATATAGCCGCCGAAGCTGTGGCCCAGGACGCCTATCCGGTCAGCCGGCAGTTCCGGATGGGCCGCCAGCGCCGCGTCCACAGCCAGATCGACGACCCGCGCAAACTCGTCGCCTCTCGTCGCCGCCGGCGCGTCCCGGGGCGAGGTTGGCGAAAGAACCGCGAACCCGGCCCCGGCGAGGACGTTCGGCCGGATGCCATAGGCCTGAGCGTCCGGCCCGTACCATCCGTCCGGGCCGCCCTGGCCCGGGTAGACCTGGACGATCAGGCCTCGCAGATCGCCGGCGGCCCGGCCGGGGGGAAGATAGAGCCAGTCCGTGACCTCCGCCCCGTTCACGCCTGGATGCCTGATCGGAACCGGTTCGATCAGCCGGATATCCCGTTTCGTGGAGTTGACCGCGTCAATCCGAACACTTGCACCGCCGCGCCGCAGCCAGAGCGTTTCCTCCAGCCCGACCCTTTCGAGAACCAGGGCGTGCGCCGGAGAGGTCGCCAAGACCCGAGCGTCGTCGTTCTCGCCGCCCAGAACCTGAAGATCGGCGCCGTCCGACAGAACAAGACTGGCCCCCTCCGCATTGCTGATCGGCGTCCAACCCCGCCGCGGCGCCTCGTTGTACCCCCGCGCGCCGGGTGAGATCCCTGTCGCCGGGCGTAGCCGCAACCAGCATCTGGCCTTCCGGTGTCAGGCGGCGAGCGCCCCCTGCCCCGATGCTCCACACGCCGCCGTCGGCGATCACGCGCAGGGCGTCTGGAGCGGCGTTCAGAATGCGGGCCGGCGCCGCACGCAGGGACTGCGTCAGATTCACGGCCGGCGCAGCGCCGCCCAACAGATACCAGTCGTAACGGACGCCGTGCTCAGACCGCGCATAAATAACGGGACGGTCGCCGATCCAGTCGGCGCGGACATAGGCGACCGTCTGGGCATCCTCACCGGGGGTCAGCCCTGCAAGGTCCAGGGCCGCGGCGCCGCCGAAGCCGACCTGCATCAATCGGCCGTCGGACCAGGCCTCCCCGTCTTGCCTCGCCCAGACCAGAACAGACGTTGAGTCCGGAGACCAGCGCAGCAGGCTGTAGCCGATGTCCCATCCGTCGAGCGGGCTGGAGGTTTGGCCCGTTGCGATGTCGACCAGCGAAAGCCGGGCCCGGTTGGCCGATTCCAGCTGCACCAGAGGGCCCGTCACCGGCACCGGCTCGGCCGATCTGACCACGGCGACGCGTCGGCCGTCCGGTGAGGCCGCGAAGTCGGCGATGACGCCCCCGGCCAGCTCACGGACCCTGCCGTCGCGAACATCGAGCAGGACCAGCGCGCCCTGGGGGGTGGGGGTTTCCGTCGTCACCCGGCCGGCCCGCGCATCCAGGACCTGGCGCGAGACGTCGCGCCCTTCAGCGCTGCGTCTCCAGTTCCCGGTCATCCGCGCCTGGGCGCCCCCGAAGTCTTTGAGGATTTCCGGCAGGCTGTGATCCGGCCGGATCGAGAGCGCCACGGCCTCGGCCGAGACCCACTCCGCGGTCGCGCTTGTCCGGCTGAAGTCCGGAGTGAGCCCGGTCCATCGGACAGAGCGATCCGCCAGCGTCACGACCCCGTATTCGTAAATCTCGCCCTGCCGACGCGCGATCAGGAGTCGTCGACTGTCCGGCGACCAGGCGACCCGGAGCAGGCCCGGCCCCTCCCCCGGCAGCAGCACTTCAGGCGTCGGGGCCGTTTCCGTGAGATCCACGATGAACAGGTCGGTGATCGTCCAGGTGACCCGTTCGCCGAGGTCGAAGCGGCTCGCCGTGTCATACGGTCCGCGCTTCTCATAAACCGCCCAGCGCCCATCCGGAGAGACGGCCGCTCGTCCGAAGGCTTCGAGCTCGGTGACGTCGCGGGGAGTGATGTCACGTTGCGGTCCGTCTTCTCTCGCCGCCGCGCCGCCTGCGAGAACGACGAGCGCCAGCAGCGCCCCGGCGAGGGGTCTCATCAGCCTGGTCATGCCCCGCCCTCACCAGCGTTTGCTGATCTGGAACGAGACGGTGCGCCCCATCGGACTGGCCTGGCCGCCGTCGAAACCGAACCCGAGCGGGCCGTTGTAGAAGGGCGGATCCTCGTCGAACAGGTTTTCAACGGCGAGGGTCAGTCGCATCCCCCCGCGCCCGTGAAGCGTCGGCGACCAGTTGATCCGGGCATCCACAAGGTTCGAGGCGTCGATCGCCGCGCCCAGACGATCCTCATAGGCATGGACATGCGTCCAGTGGGCGCCGACGTCGAAATCGCCCCGCGCCCAGACGGCCCCGGCCCTCGCGCGCAGCCGCGACGGGAAGCCGATCAGGCCGACGACGGATCTGACCGGCGCCGTCGGCGTCGACTGGGTGTCGTAGTCGAGCAGATAGGAGGCCGACCCGTCGAGGGTGAGCCTGCCGCCGGCGAAGGACAGCGGGACCCGTCCGGACAGGTCGATCCCCTTTACCCGCACCGCGCCGGTGTTCACCCAGCGCGAGTCGATGATGGCCGCATAGGTGGTCAGCGGATACAGGGTTGAGAAACCCAGAAATCCGGAATAGCTCTGGATCAGCGCGAGATCGGCCGGATTGGCCGCGGGATTGATGAAGGTCACGAAGTTCGCCAGGGCCGGGTCCGTCAACGCGCCGTTGATGTTCTCGCTGACCGGCCGGGCGATGCGGTCCGTGAACCGGGTGTCGAAAGCGTTGAAGCTCACCGAAGCGCCCCCGCTGGGCCGGTAGTCGATGCCGAGCGTCAGGGTCTCGGAGGTCTCCGGCTCAAGGTCCGGGTTGCCGCCGCCCAGCGACAGCGTCAGGGGCCGCGATCCGTCCGCCCGGCTG
Organism: Brevundimonas sp. NPDC092305; assembly: GCF_044755415.1. Classification (NCBI taxonomy): domain Bacteria; kingdom Pseudomonadati; phylum Pseudomonadota; class Alphaproteobacteria; order Caulobacterales; family Caulobacteraceae; genus Brevundimonas; species Brevundimonas sp. NPDC092305. The sequence continues at coordinate 1,336,480 of NZ_JBIVQY010000001.1, forward strand.
AGGAAGAGGGGCGAGGCGCTCTGGGCGTCCGCCAACTGCGCCAGGGCCCCGGCGCGAAAGGACGTCCCCCAGGACGCCCGCACGCCCAGCCCCTCGATCGGCGACCACACCAGCCCCACCTTGGGGTTCGTCGTGGACCCGAAGTCGCTGTACTCCTCGTATCGACCGGCCACCGACAGATCGAGTGAGCGGACGCCCGGGACGGCGTTGTCCGGACCGACCAGGGGGACCCGCGCCTCGGCGAAGACGGCCGAGATGGAGCGGCCCCGCCTCGGGGTCGAGGAGTACTGCGGCGCCACCGTCGACGTCAGGGCGACGTTGCGGGTCTCGTAGAATTCATCGCGGGACTGGGCCCCCACCGCGATCATAACCTCTCCGCCGGGCAGGCTCAGGACCGGCCCCTGGGCGAGGACATTGGCCGAGGTCGCCCGGCTCCGGCTGTAGGAGCGGGACATCCCCTGGCTGATGAAGTCCAGAACGGCGCGACCGTTCACGGTCCCGTCGCCGAACATGTTGAAGTAGCCGTCGACCGCCGCCCGGTAGGGCGTGGCGGGGTCGTCCGGGATGTTGCCCAGCGCCTCCGCGAGGAAACGGGTGTTCACCCGGTTCGTACTTCCGGGGGACGACCGCTCCTCGGCGCCGGTGACATAGGCGTCGAGCGACCAGGCGTCCATGAACCGATAGACGCCGCCGAAGGTCACGGCGACGCTTTCCGCCCGGGTGTGCTGACGGGGCAGGCCCAGGTCGCCCGCGAACGAGTAGCCGATCGTGTGCGAGGCGGCGCCGGTCGGCGACACGAAGAAGGGATTGGCGCGGCTCACGGTGAACACGCCGGAGATTGGCGTCTGCAGGTTTTCGTTGACGCGCCGGCTCCACCGGACGTCTCCCGTCAGGTCCAGCCGGTCCCCGACGGACTGGCTGAACCGGGCGTAGGCGCTGTGTCGCTCCAGGTCCGGCACGAGCCCCACGCCCTGGCTCAGGGTCTGCAGGTTCGCGGCTCCGGGGGCGAAGTCCGCCGCAGTCCGGGCGCTGCCGCTCGCGTCCGGCCGGATGGCGAACAGGGAGGTGTAGCTCCCGGTCGCCGCGTTGAACGAAACGATGTTGCCGGGAAAGCTGTTGAACGCTCGCCGGTCCGATCCCCCGAACGGCCGCAGGTCTCCATCCCGGGTGTAGTCGCGGTCCAGGGAGCTCAGGCCGTTGGTGTGCTCGTATTCGTAGGAGATGTACGCCGAGCCCGTCTCCCAGTCCTGCCCCATCAGATGGGAGGCGATGACGGACTCCCCGCCGCCGCGCGCCGCCGCGACCCGGACGCGGCTTTCCGCGCCGTCGACACGCTTTCGCATGATGACGTTGACGACACCGGCGATGGCGTCGGCCCCGTACAAGGCCGATGCGCCGTCGAGAAGGACATCCACACGCTCGACTGCGGCCGACGGCAGGGCGGAGATGTCCGCGAACTCCGCCCGCGAGCCCGTCCCGGCCAGACGACGACCATTGATCAGGGTCAGGGTCGAGGCCGGCCCGAGCCCCCGCAGATTGACGCCTGTCGAGAACACCTGGTTCGACCCGCCGTTATCCGAGCTCGTCGCCTGGACGACCGACGTCGCCGAGCCGGCATAGTTCTGCGGAATATCCACCAGAATCTCCGCGACGGTCCCCAGCCCGCGCCGGTCCAGCGCGTCCCGGTCCAGCACGATCACCGGCGATGCGAGGTCGCCGGAGGACCTCAGCAGGGTGCCGGTCACGATCACGTCGTCCAGGTTGGCCGCGACCGGCGCCTCCGCCGCCTCCGCCCGCCGCAGCACTATCACGCCCGGCCGAGTCTCCCGTCCGGACAGGCCCGTACCCGCCAGCAGACGGTTCAGCGCATCCGCCGGCGCATAGCGCCCGCGCAAACCCTGTGTGCGAAGGCCTTCAACCAGCGAACTGGAGAAAAGGATCTGCTGGTCTGACTGGGTGGCGTAGGCGTTGAGCGCATCGCCCAGCGGGCCCGCGGGGATGTTGAACGCGCGCGCTTCCTGTGCGCAGGCCGAGGGACTGATGGCGGCGACGCAGGCGACCAGCGCGCTGCAGGACAGAAGATTCAGGCGATTCATGTGGCGGACCCCTCCCGACGCGACACGGCGTCAGGAACAGGACCACCGGACGTCAGGGCGGCCCCGGAGCTCCGGCTCAATTATTTTTCAGCCGACAGACGAACGGCGCCGTCCGCACCGGGTGACGCCGTCAGTCCGAGCGCCTCGGTCGCCGCAGAGACGAAGGCGTCCCGGTCCCCCGTCTTGAACACCCCGTTGACGCTTTCGCGCGCCATCGCCGGCGCATCCAGAACGATGGGGTCGGTGAGATAGCGGTTCACCTCGGTCACAGCCTCCTGGAGGGGCGTATCCCGGAACACCACCCTGCCATCCGCCCAGCTCGTCTCGACGGCCGTATCCACGGCCGCCAGCCGCACTGCGCCGTCGCCGACCCGCGCCTGCTGCCCCGCGCTCAACCGGGACCTCCCTGCTCCCTCGCCGGGCAAGACATCGACCGCGCCGGACACCAGGGTGACTTTAATCCCGTCGCCGGCGTGCCGGACATCGAACACCGTCCCGACTGCCGTGACCCGGGTCTCACCCGCCACGACCGTGAACGGACGTGCGGTGTCATGGGCCACGGTGAACAAGGCTTGCCCGGTCTCGAGCTCCACCGTCCGCCGATCCCCGGTGAACCGCACACGTACCTTCGAGCCCGTATCGAGGCGGACGGACGACCCGTCGGCGAGCTGGACCGTCCTCTGCTCGCCGATGGAGGTCGCATAGACCCCCCTCCCCTGCGCCCACGTCCAGGCCCCGGCCAGCGCCGCCATGGCTGCAAGCGCCAAGGCGCCGCCGAGCACCGGCTTCATGAAGGCCTGGCGTCCGGCCTTCGGCCGCCTCGAGAGCGCGGCGTTTAACGCGTCGGCGATCACCGGGTCACCCGCCAGGCCGTCCGTCTTGGTCCAGGCCTGTTCGACGCGCCGGTAGGCCTCGGCGTTCGCCGGCGCCTGTCGCCAGGCGAAGAAGGCTTCAATGGTCTCGGGCGGCACGCGGGGCGCGCCGAGGCGCGCATGCCAGGCGGCGGCCTCCAACTCAGCAGGTTCAACCCGTTTGGTCGGGTTGCTCATGGCGCCACCATCGCTACCGTCGAAGCTGGGCTGCGCAATGGGCCAGAGCCTTGGTCATGCGCCACTCAACCGTCTTCGGGCTGATTCCGAGTTGTTCGGCGATCTGCACGTTCGTCAAACCGCCGACCCTCGATAGCACAAAAACATCGCGCAGGGGTTGCGGCAAGCTCATGACGATCTGGCGCGCGAGAAGAGCTTCCTCCTGGCCGCTTTCCTGCACGCCCCAGCCATCCAGCCGGCTGACCTCGCCGACCATACGCGCCTGCCGATCGTGGCTGGCCCGCCGGCCGAACGCGACATTGGAGGCCACCGTCATGAGGAAGCCTTTCGGCGATCGAATCTGTCCTTCGGAGCACAGCCGCGAAATCCGGAACCACGTCTCCTGGAACACGTCGTCGGCGTCCTGCGCCCCATAGCGCCTCACCAGACGCTCGCGGAACCAGGCGCCGTACCGTCGGTGGAGCAGATCGAGCCAGTCCCTCCGCTCGTCTGTGCTGTGCTCTAGGCTGTTCGTCACGCTAGGTGTTCCCGAAGAACAAATCACCGCGACCAGAATGAGCAATATACTGCTAGCTGTATAGCACCTTTCCGAATGATGCTGAGCAAACCACCCATGCGACATGGATTGGAAGAGCCGCGTCGGCACCAACGTTTTGCGTCTCCGGACCGCCAAAAAGTGGTCTCAGCAGGTCTTGGCGGGTGAGGCCGATCTGTCGCTTCGATATTTGGCTGGCGTTGAGCGCGGGGAAGAAAACCCAAGCCTTGAGACTATCATCGCCATCGCGGAAGCACTCGAAGAACCACCCGCCGCTCTTTTTCGCTGACCAAAAGTTGGAACGCTACGAGTGCTCGAACAACGCTCCGAGCGGCACGGTAAACGCACTTGCGAGTTGAATCAGAACGTCCAAGGTCGGGTTTTCCTCGGCTCGTTCGACGCCACCTACAAACCGAACTGAGAGGTTAGCTTCGCCTGCGAGGTCAGCTTGGGTCCAGCCGCGCGCGTTGCGCAGCTTTAAAATGTTGCGACCTAGGACCAACCTCCAATCCATGTGTGATGGGTCGGTGGAATGGCTCCCGCGTTAAAGGTGCTATACTGCTAGTCACATACTGCTCGAAACTCTCACGCGTTTACTATCGTTGCTCGTGGCTTGCTCACCGGGTCACGACAGCGGATCTGCGACCAAATCGACCGTATGAGGTCTCCAACGCGCCAGCACCGGACATAGACACCCTGCCCGAAAGATGACGTTCGGCCTTTGGGGTGTCACGAAGCGTCAGGTCGCTCGTCTACAGGACCAGCCACGCCGGGTAGGCCTGCGCCGATGCGATCGGGACCTGAAGTCATCCGCCATCACGGCTGACTTCAAGGTGATGTTTGGCTCCGCCTTCACCACACTCATCAACGCCCTGGACATGGGACGTTTTTCCGAATGCAGCGCGCGTATCCGCTGGTAAGAATCTGGCATGGCCCAGCGTGCCGACACAAATTCTTCGACTTCGGACCTCGACGGCCTGAAGCGGGCCGTGAAGGCCCTGAAGCCCTCGGGTGCCGGGGGCTTCGAAGGCCTGCTCGCGGTCGTACTGACGAAGATTTCGGGCCAGGATTTTCGTCTGGCGCGCTCCGGCCTCCAGAACGGCAAGGACGGCGCGACGCTCGGCGCGGTGGCGTTCGAGGCCAAGCGCTACGACGCGAAGATCCCCGACGACCAGGTGTTCACCAAGGTCTTTCGTGTCGGCGCGGCCGCGACGCCGCCCCATCTGTGGATTCTCGGCGCCACCGTCGAGGTCGGGACGCAGCTCGCGGACACCCTGACTGTTGGCGCCCACCGACTCGGGGTCGGCGTCCTCATGCTGGACTGGCCCGATGCGTCTCCGCTTCCGCCGCTTGCCCTGGCCTGCGCCATGGCGCCGACGGAGACGCTGCGTTTCCTCCTCGGTGCGAAGGTCGAGGCCGGTCTGATCGACCGGGCCCGGATCGCCCTCGGCGCTCTGGGCGACCGGGAGGGCTTCGCGGAGGCCGCCGCCCAACTGTCCGCGCTGTTGCGGGAGCCCTCGCTGGCGCTTCCTAACGGGGTCCGCGCCAATCGCGCCTTCCTGCGGACGGCCTTCGAAGACCGCCACGCAGCGCGCCTGCGGTTCGGTCAAGGCCTGGCGCCGGGTGCGAGCTACTCTCTGCCCACCCGGGATCGGACCGACCTGTCCACCGAGGTGCAGTCCGCCCTCATGAACGCCCTCAACGGCGAGGTCGTCGCCCTCCTCGGCCGGGAGGGTCATGGAAAGTCGTGGCTGTTCGCCCAAGCCTGGCTGGACATGGCGGAGCCCCCGCTCACCGCCCTTGTCCCCGCCCGTTCGCTGGCGCCGTCGACACCGTTCGGACAGGTTCTGCCCTTCGTGATCAGCCGCTTCGTCGAACAGACGGAGGACTTGGAAAGCGATGCCGTCCGGGAGCGGTGGAAAGCTAGGATCGAAAACTGGACGCCTCGTCTCGCGGGAGAGCCGCCCCGCTTCATCCTGTTCATGGACGGGCTGAACGAAAATCCGGGACTCGACTGGCCGCGCTGGCTGGCGAAGGCGTCCGGGTTCGCCGCCGACCACGGAGGGGTCGTCGCGATCTCCGCTCGACAAGGATTCTTTGCCGATCACGTCCGGGGCGCGCTCGCGGCTCCGGTCACGACGGTCCGGGTTCCCGAATGGTCGGAGCCGGAGCTCCTGGCCATTCTCGAGGAGCACGGGATCGACGCGGAGGATCTATCGGCGACGGTCCGGGATCGACTGCGCAACCCCCGGCTTCTCGGCATCGCCTTCGACCTGCTCGCCGCCGGCGCGATCACCACATTCGCCGAACTGACCATCGACCGCCTGTTGTTCGAGCACATTCGGGTCGGAGCCCAGGACGGAGCCACGCCCGAACCCGTCGACCAGTTCGTGAAGCGGTTGGCCCGACACGCCCAGGAAGTGACCGACCGCATGCTCACCCAGAAGCGGGAGGATCAGCTGGTCTTTGACCAAGCGGCGCCCGGCGCCGTCGGGTACGAGCTCACGCCCGAGCTGGCGGCGGTGACCGCCGAGCATTTCTTCCGCCCCCTTCCGGAAGACCCCACCCAGTACACCCTCAGCGATGAGGGCTTGTCTCTCGCGCTTGGCTTCTCCCTCGTGAAGTCGCTGCAGCGGGCGGAACGGAACGGCCGCGACGTTGGCGAGGCGCTTGGCGGCGTCGTCGATCCGATCGCGGCCCTGGACAAGACGGGCGACGCCGTCTTCTCCGCCCTGCTGGCCGCCAGCATCGACGATCGGGTCAGCGACACCATTCGAAGCGCCCTGATCGTGGGGCTGGTCTCGCTGCAGAATATCGCCGACAGCCTCTACCCCGCCTTCGTCGGGATCGTCCGTCACATCCCGTCGGCCGCCGTCCAGGCCCTGCGGACACTCGTGGTCCGCGAGGGCGCGGCGTTCAACAAGGACTGGGTGCTGGCGGCCTTGCGCGAAGTCCGTGACCGACCTGAATGCTGGGGCGTCATGGCGCCGGAAATCCAGACCTGGCTCCGGACCTATTCGCTGGAGCCGTCGCTTTCGGTCTTCCAGCGCAGAGCCGACGATCCCCAAGCCCACGCCACCCAGGTCGAGACCAGCGCCGCCAAGCTGTCACGGAAACTCGAGCACCTCCCGCCTGTCGAGCGCGCCTTTCTCGCCACTCTCACGCGTGACGACGCGGTCGATCCGTCGGATCTTCATCGGGCCGCCCTGGCGCTTCTCGCCGGCATGCCGCTCGAAGACTTTGCCGACGCTCTCGTCGCCTGCGCCTACACCCTGTGCCTGCATTCAAGCCTGCACGACGCGTCCGATGACTACCGCGCGCTTTTGCGCTTCAATGGGGCCGACTGGGCCGAGACGCGGACCGCTCTTCTCGCGGCGCTCCAGCGACTGAACGGGGACGATGCGTCCGAGACCCTGAAGTGGACGCGGGTCGAGGTCCTGCGCGGGACCTCGACGCTCGGGGACGCGGAGGAAGAGGCGGTTCTTGTCGAAGAACTGACAGCCGATCGCGAACGCCGCGAGGGATGGAGGCTGGTGGAGGATTACAGCCCTTCGGACCCGTGCGACCCCGGATCCGTGCAGGAGGGCGACCTGGCCCGGGTCCTGACGGAGCTCGACGCGCTTGAGGTCGACAAGGTCAGCAGCGGGCGATGGGTGGGGCAAGCGGATCGCTTCCTCGAGGACGCCGGACCGGCGCTGGCGCGGTTTGCCCCCGAGCAGGCGATCGCCGCGCAACGCCGAATCCTGAATGCCGTTCTGGACCGCCCGCCGGAGGACAATCGGATCGCCGTGACATCGATGCGCCCGGCTTCGGCCGCCTTTGATTCCGACGGTCTCGAACGCCTCCGGGCCCTCGCAATCTCGCTCGCCCGTTCCGACTACGAGACCAGACCCGACCGGGACCTCTGGCTGATGTCCCAGTACGCCCTGCTGATGCTCCTGCCCCATCTCGAAGGGGACGCCCAGGTCGAGCTGCTCTCGAGCCTGCCGCCCACGGGCACCTATCTCACCACGCTTCAGGACGTCTTCGCGCCCTGTCGCCCCGAGCGGCTGGACGCGTGGCTCGACGCCGCAGCGGGGGGCGGCGAGGAATCGCAGATCTCCCTCGCGCTCGTCTATGCGCGACAAGTCGGCATCGCCCTATCCCCGGCGTCCTGGTCGATCATCGACGACCTTCTCGCCCACCCAAAGCGCCTCGTCCGCGCTCTCGCTCTTGGCATGGTGGCGAGCGCCGGGGAGGCCGGACGGCTCGGCCTCTTCGTGGCGACCGGATGGTCCGCCCAGGCTCTCGACAAGCGCAAGGACTTCTACGAGATCTGGTTCGGATCGTGGGCCTTGATCCGCGCCGCCGAACAGGGCGTGTCGGCGCCGGAAGCGATCGTCGATCGTCTCGCGCCCGGTCACTTGAAGCACCTGCTCGCCTGCTTCGGCGCCGGCGTTCGGGACGCGATCGCCCGCCGCCTCTTCGGGGCAGTGGCCGTGGTGCTTCTGGCCGCCCCCCCGGAGCGCCCGCCCGCCGTCGAACAGCCTGCGGACCGGACCGAAACGCCCCAGGGGGAGCCACCGCGCTTCTCGCTCAGCGACGAGGAGCCCCGCGCCGGAGGGTTGAAGGCGTTCGCCCGAACCCTCGACCAGACCGACGACGAGTTCGAGGCCGAGCAGCGGAAGGCTTGGGCGGCGTTCGGGTCCTTCGAGAAGGCCTTGTCGAAGGAGGATGCGCGTCTCGTCATCGAGAACGTCGGGTTCGAATGCGCGGACGCGATGGTCGAGCATGATCCGGCGCAGGCCATGACGATGGCGCGGGCGATCCTCGGTGCCCCGGGCCGCCTGCTTCCCGCCGTCGCGAACATCGGCCTGTTGCTCGCCCGCGCGCTCAGCGCCCGGGACGGCGCAATGGCCCGAGACCTGTTTCTGCGCCTCGACTCCGTCGAGCCCTACCTGAGGCTCAAGTTCGGTTTGGCGGCTGTTTCGCTGCATGCGGAGGCGATCTGGCGGAGCGCCGACACCCCCGATCTCGTGACCCTTCGCCGCTCCCGGCTCGACGCCGCCGGCACCGATCATGCCATCGCCATCGAGGTTCAGGCGGCGCTCGACGCCGGCCGTCAGGATGAACTCGATGCCTATGCCGAGGCATGCCTTGCGGACGAACGCCCGATGCGGATCGCGAGAGGGCTGATGGTTCTCGGCTTCAGCCTGGAGTCGGATGTCGCTGACCGCGCGTTCGAGACATTCAGGGACGCCGGGGGCGTGATCGGCAAGGCGGTCGAGGCCGCCCGCTTCGCCTATGACCGCAACCGCTGGGCGCGAACCTGGCGCGATCGCATGGGCGAGGCCGAACGGCCGGCCGATGTCTGGCGATACAGCATCCTGATGGCCAAGATCATCGACGGAAGGTCACGACACTGGCCCCGGCCAGACCCCGCCGTGGTAGAGCGGGCCGGGCGGTTTGCCCCTACCTTCCGGGAACAGATCAAGCGACGCGTCGGTAGATGGAAGACGAAACGCGAGGCCAGCCTGATGGGCGGACCCGTACCGTCGGAAATCTACCTCGAGGCCCCTGTCACGCTCGAACCCCGACAGTCCGCGCGAGGTGGCCGGCGGTCGGATTAGCGCCAGCAGCGGACATTGAAGCGCGGCTAGGAAGCGGGCATTCGGCCGGCATCAGATTTGCACGTTCGCTCTCGACCCTTTGCCGACAAGACTTGTTGAAGCCGACATTCAGCGCACCTGAATAGGTATGATGACAGTGTATGTGTTGCGGTTCCGCGCCGAAGCGTCGTCCCCCGAACCCTCGGCGGTCGGCCGCTCCTCGCCGAAGGTGACGGTCTCGATCCGGGTGGGCGCGACGCCGCGATTGATCAGATAATCGCGTACAGCTTGAGCGCGGCGGGTTCCAAGTGCCAAGTTGTAGTGGTGTGATCCGCGTTGGTCCGTATTGCCTTCGATCCGCACAGCCGCCGAAGGATTGTGTAGGAGTCACCTTGCCTGAGCATTCAGTTTTGGCGCGGCCTCGGGGCGCACTTCAGCGCTGTCCAGGTCAAAATACACGACGCGGTCCAGCTGGTCGAAGGCGGAGAGATCTTGGTCTGCGTGCCCTGGGGCGTTGGGCGAGGATTGCAGCGCCACGGCGTTGCCGGCGGCCAGAAGAACGATCACACCCAAGAGGAGCGAAGAAGTCCGCGCACGTTTCAGGAAGGTTGGAAGCCTTGCGGCTTGCGTCCGAGCGATCACGTTACCAGCCGCTCTGATGGGCCGCGTAGGTCATGCAGCCGGCCGCGCGATGCAAAACCGAGCTTTCACCGTCTCTATAAAGATCGCCCAGCGGTCCCAACACCACCCGCTGTTCTTTTGCGCTGAACGGTCTCACGCCTTCGCCGACGCAGAGCCAGTGTAAATGGCCGTCCTTTTCCCAGGACGTCACGACGATTTCCCCGGCCGCCGATCCCATGCGCTCCAGCACGCGCGACATGCAGCCTTCTGTAGCCGCCGCCTGGGTCCAGCAGCTCTGAAGCTCGCTCGTTTCAAGCCGACTCGGCAGAATGCGCACATACGCCGGTTGAAGCCGGGACAGGACGTCGCGGTTCGCGGCGTGCCCTTCGACGGAGAGGGTCTCCGCGGGTAGCTGCAGAAGCGTCACGGTGGGCGCCGGAGGCGCCTGAGCGACCATCACCGCGAGAGCAATCGCAATAGACATCAAAATCCCCAGACGGTGGCCTCATCTTCTGACCGACGGACCAGCGAGCGTCATCCCGACCCGCGAACGCGTGAATTGCGGCAGGGCGGGCCGGTCCGCCGCATGCGCCCGGATCTCATTTCCTGGTGAGCGTCAAACTCCGGTCCCCGCTTCCCGTCTTCCCGATAGCTGCGCAGATTTCAGCGCGCCGCTTGCCTAGCCGTACCGGTCTATACGTTCCCCTCTCCACTCTTGCTGACGGGACACACTGCTCAAGCAGGCCAATCACCAGCCGGCGCCGTTGGACATGAACAGCTCAACGCGGCGATTCCGCGGTGACGCGGCCGGGGTGTTCCCAAGGGGGCGGGTCGCTCCGAAGGTGGCGATCACGATCGCTTCGGGCCGCAAGCCTTCTTCGACCAGAACCGATCGAACATTGCCGGCCCGACGCTGCGCGAGCCCTACAGCATATCCGGACGAGTTCTCGTAGGACTCGGCCAGGGTGGCGTGCCCCTCGACCCTCACGCTGTCGTCAGGCGCGCCACGGTGGTTGCGCGCGAACGCCGCGATCTGAGCACGCGCCTGGGGCGTGATCGCGTCGCTGTCGGTTTCGAAAAGCATGGTGACGCGGGCCTCTTGCTGCGCAGTCACCGGAGCCGCTGTCGCCGCCACGAGCGTTGCGGCTGCCGCGGCCAAAATCAGTCTGTTCATCCTCATTCGCCTTATCTGTCACCAACGCGCACCGCTGACCACTCTTTGATCAGCAGCCTCGCCGAGATCATCGACCGACGCGTCGCAGCTCTTGAAGCCATGACCCCTCCCCAACGTCAGCAGACAGCAGGCTGCCGTTCGCCTTAGCGTCGCGCGTCTTCAAATTTGTAGAGACTGAGAAGACGCCGTTAAAGTGCGCTCCAGGGGCGGCAGGCCTGGCCTTCGGGGGATAGTTGACGGAAGCGGAAGTGCGCTCTGCGATCGACGCCGTCCAAGACGCGGGCTTCGGCGAGAGGTCCTGGCTCGATGCGCTGACGGCGGTGGCCGATCTCACCGGCTCGATGGGCGCTCAGCTCGTGGGGTTCGGCGAGGACGCCGCCGTCCCCTTCAATTGGGTCATGGGGTTGCCGCCCGAGGCGGCGGAGGAGTTTGTCCTGTCCGGAGGGGCTGACCCCCGGGTCAACTCCCGCGTACGGGTCGGAATGTCCGCCCCCGAGCTCGCAGTTCTGGACGAGACCGCGTTTTCGAGCGCCGAAGATGCGCGCCTTCATCGCGACTATGGACGCTGGCTGGAGCGATACGATCTGGCCTTCGGTTGCCTGTCTCCCCTGCTGAGACGCGATGGGCTCCTTGTCGGCATGGCTCTGATGCGCAACGCGGCGCAAGGGAATGTGACCGCCGATCAGAAGCGCGCGTTCGCCGCCGTCGCGCCGCACGCCCGCGCGGCTGTCCGGACACAACTCGCGGTCGGCGCCCAGGGCTGGCGCCTGGCCTTCAGTCTGATCGACGCCTTGTCCGTCGTCGTGATCGTTTGTGATCGGCATGGGCGGATTCTCGACAGGTCCGCGCTGGCCGACGATTTTCTGTCAAAAGACACGCGCCTGCTCGCGAGACGCGGCTCCGTCAGCGCGGCGCGAGATAAGGACTCTGCTCAACTGAATAAGGCGATTTCCGTCGCGGCATCGCCGGAGAGGCTTGGCCCGCCGCCCCAGCGCCCCGTGATCCTGAGGACCAGAAACGGCGTCGACCCCCTCATCGTGGAGGTTCATCCCGCGCCAGCCGCCTACGCCTTGCGTCATCGCGGCGCGGCCCTGCTGATCGTTCGATCGGCCCCCATTGCAGAAGCCCGGCGAGCCTCGATCGCCCGGGATCTGTTCGGGCTGACCGCGGCCGAAGCCGTGGTCGCTGCGCGTTTGGCCGAAGGACTTGGCCCCCAGGCGATAGCAGAAGGCCTGGAGGTCGGGATCGGGACGATCCGCACCCACATCCGGCGCATCTATGAGAAGTGCGAGGTGAACAGCCAGATCGAGCTTGTGGCCCTTCTCACGCGCCTCTGAGGCTGGACTTCATCGAGGATGATCTGCGTAAATATGCGGCGGCGGTGAACCGCTCGAACCAGCAAGGGGTTGCGGATGATCGGGGCAATCATGGCCTTTGGACTGGGGGCGGCGGGCCTGGCGCCCGCGCCCTGTCCGACCGGGATGTCCGCAAGGCTTGCTGGCGCAAACCCGGCCGAAGGGGCCGCGCATCTGATCCGGTTCAGTCAGGCCGGCGATTCCGAAACGGCGAGGTGCGCCGAACAGTTGGCCGTCAGCGAGGCAAACCGGCACGATGGCCTTGATCAGCGATTCTTCGTGGTCGCACGGGCTGTCGCTCTCGAGCGCCTGGGCCGCCCGGCCGATGCGGTCGCCCTCATGGAACCCCTTGTCGGCTTCCAGCACCACACCATCACCATACCAGCGGACTTCCACGCCGTGCTCTCCCAGGCGTACGCGGCGTCCGGGCGACTGCCCGAGGCGGAGGGCCAACGTCGCCTCGCCGTGGCGGCGATAGACGCCGACCCGCCGTTCGCCATGACGCCGGAGCAGATTCGCGACCTACCACAACAGACGCTGACCATTCCCGTCGTTGCGGTGGCGCCGGCCAATCCGGAACCTAACCTGCTGGACCTCGGCTCGATCCGGATCGAGGGCGAAACCCGGACCTACCAGACCCTGCTGGTGCTGCCGCTGTCGGATGCCCCGGAAGCGATCCGCCGCATCGAGCGACGGGTCGACTGTCAGACCCTGCGCGGTGAACTCGTTTCGATTGAACGCCTAAACGACGAAGGAGACCTCCTTGCGACGGAAGCGCCGGACGACACCCGTGAGGATTTCAGCGCGTCCGTGGATCACCGGCGCCGCATGGTCTGTGCGGCGACACCCGCGCCGGAAGGTCCGGCCTCTCCCCAACTCGTCTACAGGCTATTCGGTCAAGAGGGGACGTAGCGCCGGGAACCGCGTCCAAAGGCTGCTCGACGACGGGCAGATGATTTCGTCAACCACCCCGCCTCGGGACGAGCCGAGCAGTCGGCCTATACAATAATGGAGAGGCCGCGGCCGGGCTTTCACAGGTAGGCTAACCTCGACACCAAACGGAATCAGCCTGTCTGCGACACGCCCCAAATGCCGATGCTATCAATCCTCGCCGTAGTCCTAATCTGGGCCCAGGACCCGCCACCGGCGCCGCCGTCTCTGCCTTACAATCCACCACCTCTTGCGAATGGCATCGGCATTCGGGGTGATCTGGGAAGGGATTGTTCGGATCGTCTCGATTTGCAGGGCCGATGGACTCATCTGAGCGAGACGCAGATCGCCCAAGGCCAGCGAATCTGGCTGAGCGTCTCATCGTCCGAGTTCGACGCTGTCCTCGAAATCATGGGTGCGGACGGAGAGCTGGCGGCAAGGATCGAGGACACGAAGGGCGGCGCAGAGACCGGCGCGTTCTTCACCGCCGAAGGGACGCCCTCACGCGAAGGTGTCAGTCTCGTCTACTCCTACAGGGTGACGTCGGCGGCTCCGGGCGAGACGGGTCGCTGGCTCGTAGAGGATCGCCGGGACGGGTCGAACCAGCGGATGTTTGCTGACGACACTTCACAGCCCCGCCCAACTCGATCGTGCGGCAGCCCATCGTGACGCGGCGACCGGTACTGAGCGCGCTTCGCTGCTGTCGGGCATCGCTCTCAGCGCCTGCGACCGCCCGCCCTGAGACTTGGGGAGGCCGGTCCGTCACAGGCCTTGGTCGCCGCACGGTCGTGTTGGCGGCAGGTCTGGCTGCCGTCCACCTGCTGCTCCCCGCACCTCTCGCTCTGGCCCAGTCTGCGACACCACTCGACGCCAGGCCGCCGCAGGCTGAGTGTCCAGCCGTTCGTGATGTCGATGTTCGGGCGATGGCTCGGCAGTTCGAACGGGACCGTGCCGCGGACGCTCGCCGCGCCGCGCGTGGCGGACCCCCAACCGCCGACGTGATCGCCCAGAGGATGATCGACGCCGTGAAAATCCCGGGCTGGGCGTCTCATAGACCAGCTGAGACCTCTCCGGTGATTATCCGAACACGCATGGTTCCGGGCGGAGGTTACGTGACAGATCACCGCTCCGTCGTCTGGCGCGACAATGACGGCGAGTGGTGGGTCTGGAGACAGGTGTTGGGCGGGCCGCCCGCCACGCCTCCGCCTCCGCCGGGGCCGGACGTCCAGCGCGGCTCGGCCGAATGGGTCGCATGGGAGAAGGCCCAGCCGCCGGCGGATCGGTCCATGGACGATCGAAACTATCCGCCCAGCGAAGGGCGGCTCGCCGGTCCGGACGCCGAGCGCCTCGAGGCGGCCTGGCGGGACGCCTGCCGCGGCTGGGATCCTGACTTCTGGCCGGCCGAAATCCCCCTGAACCGGCGTATCGACGGTCAGAGGCGCCGCCTCTGCGCCCAGGACCGATCCGCCCTCTTCGGCGAGATCAGGGAGAACGGGCAGCCGGCTCGGCTCGTGGGCGCCGCCTGCCGTAACGACAGTCCCACCTATCGAATGATCGAGATCGCGACCTACGCAACTACGAGCGATGAACGCTAGACGCCGGTTCGCGCCTGCGCCGAAGATTGGAGCTTCTTTTGAGCAAGACCCTGTTGGCGGCCGCAGTCGCTGCGACCCTGTTCGCACCCGCAGTCGGATTTGCGCAGACCGCCACGCCGATCCGGATCGGAGAGTCCCTGACAGGCCGCATCTCGGCGAGCGACCCCGTCCTAGTCGATGGCATACGACATGACTGCTATCGGTTTGCCACGGAGAAGGGCCGACATGCCCGGATCATTGCGCAATCCTCCGACCTCGACGCGTTTCTCGTCATCGGGCAAGGGGAGTCCTGCGTGCCGTTTCGCGAAGGCTCGGGTACGGACGACGACAGTGCAGGCGGAACCGACGCGGCCTTCAACATCTATGCGAGCGGACAACGTTTTACGATCGCGGTGCTGGATTACGACAAGACCGCCGAGGGCGCCTACACGCTCACGGTGGAAGCGGACGGCCCTCCGTCGACCGGGGAAAGCCTGATTGTCGAGGAGCTGGACTGGTACGCTAACGATTACGCTGCCGTCGGCGTGTATGCGCGACGGCGGGACGAAACCCGGATGTCTCTGCGTCAGGGCGCATCCGAGGACTGGACTGTCACGGTTCCCGCAGGCGGGCGCTACTCGGTTCTCGGCGTTTGTGACGAGAACTGCCGTGATTTCGACCTGATCGTCCGCGGCCCGGATGGGGAAATCACGCGGGACGACGCTTTCGGAGACGTCGCACGTGTGGGGTTCGGACTCGAACAGGGCGTCGCTCCGCAGATCACCATTACGGGCGTGATGGCGAGTTGCGCCAGACCGACCTGCCGGGCTGGCGTCGCGGTCTTCAGGGTCGACTAGACGAATGGATCGATTAACAGGACAGGAAACGCCCGCAGATGGCGCCGTTCCCGCTGCTTTTACGGGATTCAGACCACGTCCGCTTCGAACCCGCCTGTTCGCGTCAGGGCGATTCACCAACGCTGGACTCCGCATCCCGACGCATGCGTGGGACAGGTCCAGGCAACAGGGGTGCCCAGCGCGCGGCGACGGACGGTCGGCGATCTCTGTTTGTGGGGGGCGCTATGACGGGTGACAGTCACGCCAGCGGAGACGATGCGGGACTGGATTCTGGGCTGACAGCCGCGATGGACGTCTTTCTTGACCATCTCGAGGTCTGGATGGCGTCGCCACCCGAGCGCGGAGCGCCGATGTCGCACGAGCAGATCCAAGTGGCCCTGGGGCTTCTCACGTCCTGCAACTATGGGGCCGCGGTGCTGCTGAGCCGCCTGAGGGCGGCTGGCGTCAACCTCCACCGTGACGACGACAAGGACATGGACGGCTGGACCGTGGAGCAGGTCCGGCTGGGCAATTTCGCCAAGGCCGCCGGTGACGGCCACAACGTCGTCACGCGAAAGGAAAGATAGTGTACCGCGCCGTGATAACCATAGCCGCTGCGGCGAGCGTGAGTTTGGCAAGCCCGGTGTTCGCCCAGACTGGCTCCGCCCTGATCTTGAGGCTCTATGGGGAACTTGAGGCCAAGCTCAGACAGGAGGGCACCGCGTTTACCCGCATGCGCGCCGTCGACGGTTTTCTTCCCAACACTGGCCAGAACGAGGTGTTTGTCCCGATCGAAGCCGGCGGAAGGTATGCTCTTATCGGGCTGTGCGATGAAAACTGTGTCGATCTGGACCTGACAGCTATCAACAGTTCAGGCGTGACGGTCGCGTCGGACCTGGGACCTGATGATGAGCCAGTCCTCGATCTCGGTACGGATGCACCCGGCGTTTATCGGATACAGACGAAGATGGCTGACTGTAGTGCAGCCCGGTGTGCATATAGCCTTCGGCTCTACCGCTGGGACTGACCTCGGCACCCCGGCGTCATGGACACCGGCAGACCGCTAGGGATCAGGCATCAGACATGGGTAGAACACTTTGACATTGGGTTGATCGCATATCTTGGAACGACGGATCGCACGCGGGCGAGAATGTCGAGGCGGCTTGCGCGCTCGACGATCTTCAGACCCGCACCACGCTTGTGCAAGCGCACGCCAAAGGCGATCCCGAACCGCAGACGCCGTCAAGGTTCGCGTCCCGAGGGCCACCTACATGATCGTGCAACCCCCGAAGTCCCAAGCTGGCTTCCGCTTCCGGTATATTGGACCCCATGACCCATTCATTAGACGACGCGCTCGCTGTGATTCAGGACCATCTCGAGCGATATATGCAGGGACCTTCAGAACGTGCGACGCCGCTAAGTCCGCAGGAGGTGGACGAGTCGCTCCAGTGGATGTCAGCGGCGAACTACGGCGCCGCGGTTCATCTGAGCCGCCTGCAGAAAGCCGGCGCCGACCTTGTGCGCCAGGACGGGAAAGATATGGGCCTTTGGATCGTCGAGCAGGTGAAGTTGGGTAACGTCGCCCGTTCGACCCGGATCGACTACAACAAGCGTCACGGTCTCTCGATCGAAGACTAGGCCGCTCAGAACCGGCGCCTTGCATTGTCGGATTCTCCACAAAACATCTTCGGCCTGTGGACCATTGCCGCTGAGTTACTCTACGTGAGAAGCGGACGGCCGACCAGTTTATGCCATCGCCGGCCTCGCCATCTCACCGACACAACGTAAGCCACGCTGTTGCGGTCAGTCACTGAGCATTAAACGCAAGACTCGCACTTGCGAGGTCGCCGAAAAATGACGGCAAAAACGCGAGTATAATCGCTGGCGCTAGGGCCAAGAGCGCCCACGGCGCGTTCCGAAAATGCATGAGCCCTTCCCACATGAGAGGGTGTCATGAAAACCTTGGATCGCTCAACTCCGCACGAAAGATGATCACCGGAACCGCATTCGCTGCCCACTCTTCTCTGTCGGCCCTCGGCCGCTGTGTGGAGGTTCAGCACCGCGCCAGGAGCGGTCATTCGCTTGTGACCGCTTTCAAGACATTGGTCTCAGATCAGGCAATGGCTGCTTCCGAACCTAAGCAGACATTCCGCTTCTCTCCATGCCTCCAACCGTGACACAGTGAGCACTTAGCTGTTGGGCCGCCGATCAAGCGCCGACCCTCATGAGGCAACGCTACATCCCTATGTCGCTCGCTCAGACGCCGGACCTTCGTCGTGTTCAGCTCATCCGAAAAGCAGTCCTTCTGGCCGCTATCCTCGGCATCGTCGCTCTCGTTGCGTTCAGTCAGACAGTTGGTGGTGAGACCCCCCTCCACGAGGGGCTTGAGGCTGTCGGCATGGCTGCGATGGCAGTCTGCATCGTCGGTCGGGCTTGGTGTTCCTTATATAATGGGGGACGCAAGAAAGCAGAGATAGTCGATCAGGGACCGTACTCGATCAGTCGCAATCCACTCTATGTCTTCAGCTTCATTGGCGCTTTCGGGATGGGAGCCCAGTCGGGCAGCCTGACAGTCGCCGCCCTCTTCGTTTTGATCGCGGTACTCGTGTTTGCAACGACAGTTCGGCGCGAGGAGACTTGGTTAACTGGCACGTTTGGCGACCGCTATCGCGTCTACGTCGCCCGGACTCCACGCTTTTGGCCGAACTTCTCGAGGTGGCGGGACCAAGAAACAATCGAAGTGCGCCCTCGCTTCTTTCTACTGACACTGCGGGATGGACTGGTGATGCTCTTGGCGTTCCCGCTCTTTGAGGGGCTGGAGCTATTGCAACATATTGGTTGGGTCCGGGCGCTGATCTATGTGCCCTGACGTATAGCTAACCAGCGTTAAGCTCACCTCTCCGGAAGTCTTGACGGCGCCCGACGATCCGCTTTCCTGAATCGCCAGTCTCGATCCACGCGAGACGTGATGCCAACGAGCTGCAGGAACGTGATGACGAGAATGGCGCCGCCAACCGCTGGCGTGGCGACCGACTCCACCACAGGCGACGCCTCTATCAACAACGGCAGCCAGGCCCATCGAGCGGGAAACCGCATGACGTTGACGTGTGGATCTGCCTTGAGATGAGGGCAGTGAGCAAGCGAGCGCTCGACACAAGCATTGTGAAGGGGTGCGATCGACCCGGCGTCGACTAGCAGTTGCCTGTCTGCAATGGATCGTGCGAGTTCAGGCGCCTTTCCAGACCGGCGAAGTTGGCCCGCCGAAACAACACGCGCTACCTGGGTCCATCGGTCGTCTTGATGCGTCGGTTGTCCGCACATCGGACACAGCATCTCCAACACCGAACGCCTCTGCCGCACGAGATGGTTTTTGGAGTACTGAGGCTGCCCATAACCCGGGTTCTCGACCTGGATCAACGCCGGTCGAGCCTGCACCGTGGAGCAGGGGCGCACGCCAATGACTGGCTCTGCGGTCCAACTCGTGACCCAAGGCACATCGACACCGACGACCAGCCGCGACTTTTTCATGGGGGCTCCACGCCGAGGAGCTGGGCGTGTTCGGAGACTAACGCTGAATGTCTACTGCGGCTACCCACACCCGCTTCCCACCCATTGCGGACGTTAGCATGATCTGGTGACTAGGGTTGCGGAAGATAGCCCGCGCGATCAACCCGAGGACTGCATGAAAGTCAGCTTGCTTGCATTCGTAGGGGCAGCGGTCGCCGAGATCGCCGGGTGCTTCGCGTTCTGGGCTTGGTTAAAACTGGGCAAATCCGCTTGGTGGCTTGTGCCTGGTCTCCTGTCGCTCGCCTTGTTTGCCTACCTGCTCACGCTTGTTGATGCGGAGCACGCCGGTCGAAGCTATGCGACCTACGGCGGCATCTACATCGCCGCCGCCGTGATCTGGCTCTGGGTCGCTGAGGGCGTCCGGCCCGACCGTTGGGACGTCTTGGGTACCGCCGTGTGCCTCATGGGCGCTGGTATCATTCTCTGGGGCCCCCGATCTGCGTAGGTCGTCCCACCCTTAGCCAGCGGTCTCCTACTGACTCCATTGCGGACATCAGCGGATAAGCTGGCGGATCGCGTTCACGACCTCCGCTGGTTGCTCCATTGGGATCAAATGCCCGCAATGCTCGACGATCGTCAGGGTCGAGCGTCTGATTTTCTCCTGGAGAACCCTGCTCTCGTCGATACTCCTGAGCTTGTCTTCAAGCGCCGCCATAACGATCGTGGGGCAGCTGATTTCGCCAAGCCGGTCAGTGTCATCAAACCTCTCCATACGCGATTGGGGCTGGAACACTTCATGTCCCAAGCGTGCGCTCATAGCGCGGACCCGATCAATGAGGTCCGGAGTGGCATGATCGGGGTGGAGCGAGCGGGACACCGCTTTCACACTCAAACTGCCAAATCGGTTCGTGATCTCTGAAGGCGGGGGTGCCGGTTGACCCCGCGATGAACTTCCGATTAGGGCCAATGCGCAAACGCGCTCCGGCGCTTCATAGGCCATCGCGCGAGCGACATAGCCGCCCATCGAAAACCCCACGACCGCGAGCGGACCGCTCGACATTGACAGGGCTCGGTGCGCCATCTGTTCGACCGTGGCGTCCCGAGAGGTATCAGCGTCCACTACTCGGCCCATAGCCTCAAGTGACGGGCGGACCTCTGACCACATGTCAGCGTCCAGCATGAAACCGGGAACGAGAATAATGTCCATGACCGAAACTATCCCCAGCCCGACACTGAAAGCCAAGGCCCACTAACCGCCCGTTGCAGACTTGCCTACGCCTAGGGCGACTTAGGTCAGCGCTGCGCCAGCAGCCGACATCCGCCCATCGGCAACAACGCGACATTGAGCGACGTGCGGAGCCCGTCGGGGACTCCGCGGTGTCCATCAGGGTTGCGCTTTCACCGGCAGGCGGAATGGTGCCCCTAGCCGATTGAATGCATTCATCGCGGCGATCGTGATGGTCAGGTCCACTAATTCCTTCGGTTCGAACGCCGCAACGGCCGCAGCATAGGCCTCGTGTGAGGCGTGGGTCTCGCTGACGCGAGTGACTTCCTCTGCCCAAGCCAGCGCTGCTCGATACGTCGGCGGGAACAGGTGCGGGACTTCTGCCCATACCGAGACCAAGACGACCTTGTCGATCGGCATGGTCTTCAGGAGGTCTCGGGTATGGAGGTCGATGCAGTGAGCGCAGCCATTGATCTGCGACACGCGCAAAAACACGAGATGGATCAGCTCTTCAGCGAGGCTCGTGCCGGCCATGATATAATGATGTACGCCGTAAAACGCCTTCGCGCCCTCCGGGGCGACGGCGTGCCAAGTCAGGCGGGTATCGGTCGTCATATGGATGTCTCCGTCATCTGCGCCGATCATCGGCGCTACGGGGTCTTGACGAGGCAGCTCGTCAGCCTGTGACATCTGACGGACTTCAAGGCGGGCACGTCACACTGCGGAACGCTCTCTCGTCATCCCTTCGACGTCCATAAGGATCGCTGCGCGATGACGCCGACAGACACGAGAACAGAAATCTTCGAGGCGGAGCGCCCTCGACTGCTTCGCCTCGCCTACCGAATGCTCGGCTCGATCAGCGAGGCCGAGGACGTCGTCCAGGACGGCTGGCTGCGTTGGGCGGGCGTAAGTATCGGTGTCGACAGCCCGCCCGCCTATCTCAATCGCATTATCACTCGCCAGTGTCTCGACCGGCTGAAGTCAGCGAGAGCGCGTCGCGAGGCCTACGTCGGACCTTGGCTCCCCGATCCTCTGGTAGACGCCGTCGATCCGGTGGAGACGATCGCCGACGACGTCACGGTGACCCTGATGCTCGCAATGGAGCGCCTTTCCCCGCTCGAGCGCGCGGCCTTCCTCCTGCACGACGTCTTCGAGGTGCCGCTCAACGATATCGCCGTGACCCTGGACCGCGAGCCAGCCGCAGTACGGCAGTTGGCGTCTCGCGCCCGCAAGAACGTTAAGGCCGAGCGGAGCCGCTATCCACTCGATACGGCCGCCGCCGACCGGATAGCGCGCGCATTCTTCGCGGCCGCCCATAGCGGAGACACTGGATCGCTTGCGGGGCTTCTCGCCCGGGACGTCGAAATCCACACCGACGGCGGCGGCAGGGTGTCTGCGTTTCGCAACATCGTCCGTGGCGCCGACAACGCCCTACGCCTGTTCAGCCACGTTTCTGGCGATGCCGAACGGCGCCCGACCCTTATTCGCACGGCGATCATCGACGGTCTGCCCGGCTACATCAGCTACAATCCGGACGGACGTCTGCAGACGACTGCCCTCGATGTCGCGGATGGGCGGGTTTGCGCGATCTACATCGTACGTAATCCGGACAAGCTGGCGCACATCACAGCGGGCTAGCCCAGCGGCGAGGCTGGATCGCGCCAGAGCCGGACATCCGCCCGAAGACCACCAGCGGACCTTCGAGATTGTCGACAGCGATAGGCATCGCCTAGGTCGCGACGGCGAAGCTGTCCGCCCGGGCGAGACGCCATGCCGCGCCATAGAAGTCCCGGTCAGAGTTGCCCGCCAATAATTCCCCCCTCTCAAGGAAGATATGCAACTGAGAGAACAGTCTGATCTCGGTCAGACTGACGCGACGGACGAGATGATGGGGCCCAAGCCGACTCGGATGATCAAGGCCTGCTGCAGCGATCATCTCGGACAGGGCCAGCAGAGTGTTTCGATGGAAGTTGTGCACGCGCTCGGCCTTGTCGCTTACGACAAGCGCTCGCTGACGCATGGGATCCTGAGTGGCAACGCCGGTGGGACACTGGTTCGTGTGGCACGAGAGGGACTGGATGCAGCCGATGGCGAACATAAAGCCGCGTCCCGCATTGGTCCAGTCAGCGCCGAGCGCCATGACAGTGGCGATATCGAAGGCGCTGACGATCTTGCCGGCGGCACCGATCCTGATCTGGTCGCGCAGGCCCGCGCCCACGAGGGTGTTGTGGACGAAGAGCAGACTCTCGCGAAGCGGCATGCCCAAATGGTCTGCAAATTCAAGGGGTGCTGCTCCCGTCCCTCCCTCAGCGCCATCGACGACGATGTAGTCGGGAAGAATGCTCGTCTCGAGCATCGCCTTCACAATGCCCATGAATTCCCAAGGCTGACCCACGCATAGTTTGAACCCGACCGGCTTGCCGCCGGACAACTCGCGCAGTCGAGCGATGAAATGAACGAGCTCCAGCGGCGTGCTAAAGGCCGAATGTCCTGGCGGCGAGATACAATCGAGGCCGACGGGAATGCCGCGTGTGAGCGCGATCTCGGGGGTGACCTTTTCGCCAGGCAGAATCCCCCCTTTACCAGGCTTGGCGCCTTGGCTGATCTTCAACTCAATCATGCGAACTTGGGGATCAGCGGCTTGCTCGGCGAACCGGCGTGGATCGAACCGGCCTAGGTCGTCTCGACATCCGAAGTAGCCGCTCCCGATCTCCCAGATGAGGTCGCCGCCGTGCTCGCGGTGATAGGGGCTGATGGAGCCTTCGCCCGTGTCATGAGCGAACCCCCCAAGCTTCGCGCCCTTGTTGAGCGCGCGGATGGCGTTGGCGCTCAGGGCCCCAAAGCTCATGGCGGAGATATTGAAGATTGAAGCAGAGTAAGGTTGCCGACAGGCCTCGCCGCCGATCGAAACCCGGAAAGAGCCGGGATCCGCTGCGGGGACTGGTCTGGTGGAGTGAGCGATAAATTCGTAGCCATTCTCGTACACGTCCAGCAGTGTGCCGAACGGACGGTCGCTGACTTCATTTTTGGCGCGCGCATACACAAGCGAGCGCTGGCTACGAGAAAACGGCGTCTCCTCGTGCTCGTCTTCAAAGAGATATTGCCTGATGCCAGGCCGAATATCCTCGAAAAACCAACGAAGCCGGCCCACAAGCGGGTAGTTGCGTCGGACGGAATGCGCCGGCTGGCCCAGGTCGTAAAGTCCGAGCGCAGACAGGACCGCCGCCAAGGCGAGACCAGCCCAGGCCCAAGGGGCGGGAAGCGCCGGGATGACCAGCAGCACTGAAGTCAGGCATGCCGCGAGAGGAGCAAAGCGAATGAATGACACGAGAAACTCCGAACTCGGTGCAGAGACCTACTGTGGGCCTCGCCAAAATGACGCCCACACCGGCAAGAGAAGTTGGCAGGCCTTTCGGGATCGTCGCAGCCGCGCGTCCAGCCGGCGGACAGGTCTGAGGAACCGGCGGTCCGATGCGCAGGCTCAGGTCAATCGACCTGCGACAAGGAGGCCGAGCAAGCTCGCAGCCAGCAATGAAAGGACGATCCAGCGCTTGGTAGAGGAAGGCCGTGTGACCTGAAGCTTCGAAAGGCTGCTTGCATAGAATGGCGGTCTTGGACGGCCGACCTCTGTGCCGACAATGTTGTGTCGTCCTCTCATGACGCGCCTCTGCCGACGAAGGGCGCGACCCATCGGGTCAGGATCCGCCAAGGCCAATCGCCCGAGAGCGCCTCGACGCGTTCAAGCAGTTTTGGGACCGAGCAGAGCATCGCAAGGCGGACTTCGTCACCGGCAGGAATGGCGGGATGATCCCACAGAAGCTCTTGGAGAATGGCCTCCTGGCGCATCCGTTGCGGGAGGAGGTCGTAGCGCGTGTCACGGCCGAGCCGCCGCGCATTCCGTTCCTCGATCCTGACGACCAGAGCCTCGGTTTCCGAAGTGCGGTGCGGGGCATGCCGGAAAACACGCTTCGCGATCACCGCCCGCTCCGCAGACGGCACACTAGTCTCGATCAGCGGTTCGGGGACGCCAGGATCGCGAACGCCCTTCTCCAGCGCGAGGGATATCAGCTGGTCCCGGCCAATGGGGGAGAACGCAAGTTCGGCCGCCTTGCCCAAGATCAGTTCGGTGTGACCTTCGCCGGGGCGGCGGGTTTCCAGATCGACTCGCTCCCACCACGCCGCGCTTATCGCTTCTGACGCGGCGGCCTCCAGCAACATCGCGTCGCTAGTTCGCATGCGCGTCATGAGAATTCACCACGTCCAGAACCTTCAGCCGGTGCGGTCGACCCTTGTCGTCGATCCAGCCGAACTCGGCCCCGACAGCCAGGCCGAGCAGAGAGGCGCCGACCAGGCTGAGGATCGAAACCCAGCGCTTGTCGATATCGGCGTCCGCCGGCAGGACCAGTCGGATTTCACGGATTTGCGCGCTGCTGTGGTCTTCGTAGGTGACCCAACTGCCGATCCGGCAGAAGGGTCGCGTATTCGAGGTCTCGTCCACCATCACGGCCCGGTCGAGCTCATCCTCGAGCAACATCGCCGCGGCCGACGTCGGCGCGCTGCCAATCATCGCGGCGAGGATTGCGTGGTCCTGGGTGGTGATCAGAAGCCGAGGCTTTCTGATCGCTTTTGACCGGGTCTTTGTCATAACGAACGTCCTTGTCGCCTGCGGCCGAAACGCGGCACGCCATGACCGCACTGAGCGGCGCAGGGGCTGACTGAATGAGAGAAAGAATTCGCAAGCGCGACATCATGCCGTCAGCGTTACCGAGCTGACGTTCACTCTGAAAATCGCGCGAGAAAGTAGTCCCCAAACCCTGAGCGTTCGCTCAATACGAGTTTGGGGCTAGACGCCTCCGACGAAACGTCCTGCGTGAAGCGTATTCCGCGTATGTACGGCGCATTTCCACATTACGACACCGAGTGTGCGCTTTTGCGCATGTTCGGTCAACTCTTCACCCGCCGCCGAACATTTGATCGTTCCACAACACCTCGGGCGGCGAGAGGCTGCCGCATGCGCATCCGGCCAAGCATCCTTACTTCGCTTCCCGCCTCAGCTAGGGCCGGTGGTGATGCGGAAGATAAACGAAGGCGGAGCCATGCGGCACATGGGCCAGAACAGAATCTAAAAGCGGACTCTCCGAAAGTCGCCAAAGAGTCAACAACGGTCGAGCCAGCCGAACCTTACACAATCGCAGCGACCACACCTAAAGACTCAGGTCGCCTCCCCTTCCCCTAGACAACTGCGCCAATCCATTCTGCAGAGGCGTAAGCTGCACAACGGCGCCCCGAGCCGGCAGGAGGCTGCCGGCCGCCAGCCGGGCGTAATGCTCCACCCCGTCCCCTGCCTTTACGATCACCCAGGGCGCGACGCCGAGCTCATCATGGAACCCCGCCTTCGCCACGACGCCCCGCACGGGATCGACCCCAAGCGGTTTGACCTCTCGCCCGGCCTCGAGCCGTCGCGCATTCATGGTTCTGATGATATCGCCCCGCGCCTGCAGTGTCCGGAGCTTGATCTCCAGCTCCGGGTTGAGGCGGAATCGGACGCCCGCCCTCCGGGCCAGCCCTAACTGCTCCAGGTGCCTCAGCCGGCCCCGGGTCAGCGCCGACCAGGCGTCAGGCCCGCCTACGCCGTCCGCAACGAGACCGTGCCCGTCGACCGCCGCGAGCAGTCGACGGTCGAACCCGGTGAACCGGTTGGCTTCAGTCTCCTTCCACACCCGCTTCTCGGCATCGATGCGGGACAGGTCCCCCAGCCGTTCCTGGGCGACCTCCGACGCCCGCGCACGGAAGCCGTACCCCATGTAGTCGCGAGGGATGACGAGGTCCCGTCCGTCGCTTCGTTTGCCGCTGACGAGCACATGCGCATGCGGCTGGTCCGTGTCGAAATGGCAGGTCGCCACCCATTGCAATCCCGGCTCTCCCAAGTCCGCGGAAACCCGACCCATAACGTCCCTCACATATCCCTTGAGATCGGCAATCCGGTCCCCGTGCTCCGGCGAGATGATGAAGCGGAAGTGGTGCCGGTCCGCTGACCACGAGCCCGTCTCATCGACCGGATCGACGCCGTCGATCCGCCGATCAAAGAACTCCGGCCGCGCGCCTTCCACACCCGCTCCGGAGCGACCCAGATAGGCGACGTGTTTGGCGAGCGCCGCCGCGCGATCCGCGCCCTTGCCCCCGTGCCGGCAGACTAGGGCCTTGACGATGACCCGCTGCCGAACGTCCAGGCGGAAGGGCCGGTCGGACCGGTTCTGGGCCGCGCGAAGCACGCCGGCCCGGTCTCCAAGAGCGAACGATCGCGAGCTCGCCAGCCGCTTCATCATGCCGTTGCGGACACTCACGCGGTCGGATTTGAGCGCCGTCGGCAAGTGCCCGTGTAGGCCGTCGGAGTCGAACCTCCGGCCCCCGTTTAGTCGGTCTTCCAGACCTTCCCGCACCAGCATCTGCG
Source organism: Brevundimonas sp. NPDC092305 (assembly GCF_044755415.1). Classification (NCBI taxonomy): domain Bacteria; kingdom Pseudomonadati; phylum Pseudomonadota; class Alphaproteobacteria; order Caulobacterales; family Caulobacteraceae; genus Brevundimonas; species Brevundimonas sp. NPDC092305. The sequence goes on from NZ_JBIVQY010000001.1 coordinate 1,363,421, forward strand.
ATGACCCTCCGCCATCCGGTGGGAACGGTCGGCCTCAACTCTCGGCAAGTCTCGCCGCCGACCGCTCCCACCCACTAAGTGCCTGTGATGCTAGGAGAACGACGAAGCGCCAGAAACCTCCTTTTATCTTGCCCTCCGCCCCCTTTTTGAGATTTCCCGCCGCACTTCGCCAGTCCCCGCGCATCTCCGCAAGCGCCCGCCGACCTTGCCGACGCGACCGGTCCCGAACGTCAATTGGCCCTCATCAACATGAGTAAACCCGCCCGACCGAAGCCGAGCGGGTCTTTGCGTTCCGGCGTGTCTCAGGCGGCGCGGACCTTGATGGGCTGATGCCGAAGGCCGGCTTCCATCGCTCTCTGCGCGAAGTTGAGCGCCGGTCCAAATGGTCGGTCCTGACCTGCCCGGCTCTCGTCCAGAGACTTCACCAGGGTGAGGCAACAGGTCGGCTCAAGCGCCAGCAGCTCGTCGTTGGCCCGGAAGGGTGCGGCCTTGCCGTGTGCGTCGAAGTCGGCCCGGGCGAGCACCAGCTTCACCCCTTTCTGCCGGGACCATTTGATGGCGAGCTTCTCCGAGCCCTTGGCTCCGGTCGTCGCCAGAGCCATGTCCGGCCACGCCCTGAGCGCCCAGTTGAGCGCATCGAAAATCCGGCTCGCGTCCTCCGGGCTGTCGGCCGTAGGCGCGCCCCTGAAGGCGACGATCGGACCACCCGGTTGGCTGCTTTCCGAGCGCGCGTCCCGGATCGCCCGAATGGCCAGCTTGGCCTCGATCTGGGCGGCGCTGAGGAAGGTCCCTCGCCGGCTGCCGCGCCATGCCGTCCAGACTTCTCCCGAGGCCACGGTCCAGGTTTCGGACGCCGCATCCCGGATCATTTCCACGGCCTGCTGCGCCGCGTCCCCGGACCTCGCTTTCGCGGTCGCCTCCTGCAGTTCGACATCCGCGGCTTCCGACCCGTCGAAGTCACGGTCGAGGAGCCGCATCCGGTCCCGAGCCTTGTCGGCGTCGCGTTCGATCCGGCCGGCCGCCGAATGGAAGGCGCCGATCAGGGCTTCGGCCAGGATCGTTTGGACGTCCTCCAGCGCGGTGTCCGCGATGGCGTCCAGAAGCTCCGTCATGAGGGCGCGCCCGAGATGAACCAAGGCGTCGTCTGACGGCAATTCCGAGGCGCTGTCGACGTAGGCTGAAAAGCGTTCGGCGAAGGCGTGGGGGTGACGCGAAGCGGAGGAAGTCGAGTGTGGCATTGAACCAAATCCTGATCTGGAATGTCGACTGCGCCCCATGCGCAACGACCCCGGTTCTCGCCACGTCGGGGCCTCGGCAGTCACCGGAGCGGACCGCCTCTCGCGGGCCGTGGAGGGGAACGGCGAAGCCGTTGACTTCCGGGGTGACGTGACGAAATCGGAGGGCGTTGTGTGGGGGATGTGCCCGACCCTCGGTCGGGCACGCCGTTCGGCGCCGCGCGCCGAGTGGCAGGCGGGCGGCCGGCGTGAAGCCCGGACGGGCCTAGGCGTCAGACAAGCCGGCCAGTTCGAGCAGGTTGATGGGCCGTCGCCCGCGATACGACATCGCGGCGTGACAGGCGCAATAGGCGCCCCTGCTCACAATGCGGCCGCAGACCGCCAGATCTCCCTGTCCGGGATCTCCAAGGGGCCATCGACATTCGCCCCGCCGCACGTATAGCAAGGTGGCCAGGGGCGACAGGTTGGAGGGCTCCGGCGCCGGTCGCGCCGTCGGCGCCGGACCCGGCGCCGAAGCCGCGCGGTCGCGCTCCGCGCCCGGCGCCGATCCAGGCGTAGCCGCCAGGCGCTTCGGCCGGGCCGGCTCAAGCCGTTGCACGCCAAGCCGGTGCAGCTTGCCCAGGACCGCGCTGCGGGTCATGCCCGCGCCCAGAGATAGGGCGATCGCCCCGGCGGACAGGCCGTCCAGCCACAGCGCTGTCATGCGGTCGACGACGTCTGTCGTCCAGTCATAGGTGGTCATCGGAGACGCTCCTCCCAAACCCCATCGGTCCACCCGCCTCCGCCCTTCCCCCTCGCTCCATACGAAAGGCCCGACGCCGAGGCGTCGGGCCTTTGAACGCTTGACCGGCGAGGCCTAGAACGGAATGTCGTCCGGAGCCTCGTGACCGCCGGCCGGTTCCTGCACGGACGCGGCGTCGTCGGAGACCGCCGTCTGTTCGGAGTCCTTCCGGTTCTTCAGCCGGACGTCGCCGACGATCAGACGGAGATCGAAGTGCTCCACGCCGTCCTTGCCGGTCCAACTGTCGTTCTCGACGTGGCCCTGGATCACCACCCGCGTGCCCTTCCGCGCGAAGGGCGCGATGTAGTTCTCGGTCGTGGCCTCGTTGAAGCAGATGCAGTTGAAACCGGTGGTGCGTTCGCCCGACGAGCCGTCGGCGCGACGGAAGCGGGTGGTCTCCAGAACGCGGAAGGTCGCGCGTTTGCGGCCGCTCCCCTGCGCCGAGAGGATAGATGGCGCGGCGACCAGAAAGCCGTCGAGGATCAGGGTCTGCATGACAAGTCTCCGTTCAAAGGGAATCAGGATCACTGACTCAGGCGGCCTTGGCCGTGCGGCCGGTCTTCGGCGCGTCGGCGCGATCCCCCTGGGGCCGGACCTCCGGCCGCTCGACCCAGTCGAGCACCGTGAGCCGGTCGACCACCAGCTCCTTGGCCGTGCGTTCCGTGCCGTCGGCGGCGGTGTAGGCGGTGTCGACGAAGGCGCCGATGACGACCACCTCGCCGCCCTGCGCCATGCCCCGGGCGATGACCTTCTCGTTCAGCCCCTTCGCCCAGCTGATGCAGTTGACGCCGACCAGACGGTCCTTGCCGACGGCGTCGGTTCCCCGTTTCTCGATCAGGCGGAACACCGCCTTGCCGAAGTCCGGGCTGATCTGCGGGGCGGCGGCGAGCCGCCCGGTGAACACCATGGTCTGCATTGTCAGTCTCCGTGGTCCTGAGGTCGCCGGAAGTCCCTCTTCCCGTCACGCCTCACCCTCCCCGTCCCTTCCTCCCGGATTCCGGACGCGGCCTTCGCCGCGCCCGGTTTTCATCCGGATCAGGTCGGCGGCCGTTGGAGCTCCGCCACCCCGGACGGCGTCACTTCGAACGCGCCCGTCTCGTCGTCGCCCTCTCCCTCGTCGGAGGGGTCGGCGCAGTCGTCGTCACCGTCCGCGACCTTGTCGGCGTTCGGCGCATCGTCGCCGGCCAGAAGCAGCGCCCAGTCCAGACCGCTCGGCGCCCAGCGCCTGGCGGACGCCGCGGCTTCGACCCGCGCCACGAGCTCAGCCTTCTTCAGCTTGTGCGCACCGGGATCGGGTGCGCCCATGGCCTCGAGCATCTCGACGAGCTCGGTTTTGCCGTGGGCCTGCAGGAAGGCGGCGTCCGGCGTCCAGTGCGCCGTGATGTCCGCCGCGCACAGGGTCGCCAGCTCGGCGGCCGCCGCGCGCGCCGGGGTCCGAAGGCCGGTCGTGCGCGCCTCACGAACGTCCACGGTCACCGCAACGAGCTCGCCGAGCAATCGCATGCGGTCCTCCGCGTCCAGACCCTGCAGCCAAGCGGCGACCGTGAGCCCCGAGGCGTCCCAGGCGAGCCGGCGCTCTTCAAGACGCGCGAGCACATCGCCGTCGAGAGACTCGATCACCCGGGCTCCGCCGGGCTGGAACGGCTTCAGGATCACGCCGAGAACCGCGTCCTCCGGCGAGCGGTGCTGCTCGAGAACGAGGCTTGTGAACATCCGCGCGAGGAGCGCCGTCAGGGCGATGTCGGGACGATCGGCGAGCGCCCGGGCCAGACCGCGCGTCGCCACTTCGGTCCGCAGGGCGTGGAGGGCGTGGCCCGCGCTCCCGACATCCGGGCTCGGCAGCGTGAGCACCGGCGAGCGGGACGTCGGCCGGCTGAACTGCGAGACAAGAGCGGCGGCGGCGTCCCCGTCTTCATCGTCGTCGTCCGGCTCAACCGACGGCTCGACGGGCGTCCAGCATTCGATGTCGAGGCCTGTCCGGGCCGACGGCGTCAGGACAATCGTCGTGACCGCGCGGCCGCCGACGGCGGCCTGATCGCGCGCGATACGCGCCTCGACCAGTTCAGTGAGCCGGACACTCACCTCATCCGCGCTCGAGAGGTCCGCGATTTCCTCCACCGCCATGCTGTGGGCGTCTCGCGCCTCGCGCCAAGCCAAGGCCTCCTCGGCAGTCAGGCCGGCGCCATAGCCCCAGCCGACGGCCTCCAGGTCCACAGGACGCTCGGGTGCGTCGCCCGCCGACACATGAACGGTGAAGCCACGCCCCTCGAAGACCTCGGCCACGGCGCGTACGCGGTCCATCCAGGCCGTGGTCAACACCTCGGGATCGAGCAGGACCGGCGGCCGCTCGCCGAACAGGTCAGCTTCAAGCCGGCCGCCGGCGGCGGCGTAGCGTTCGGGATCGACCAGGCGGCAGCGCGCGTCAGTCGCCGTCACCCGGTCCCGATCAAGCCGTTCGTGCAGGCGCCAGTCCGGGAACCCCTGCCCGTCCAGGGCGGCCAGCGCGAGCTCCGTCTGTTCCCCCCTGTCGCTCAGCCGGGCCAGCAGCCGCGTCTGTTTCAGGGTCAGCCGCCCGATCCTGAGCGCCTCGAGCGCCTCGGGGGGAAGCGCGGACAGGGCCGCGAGCCTGCGGATCTCGACCTCCGCATAGCCGAGCGCGGCGCAAATCTGCGCCACGCCCAGCCGGGCTTTCAGCATGCGGCCGATGGCGGCGATGATGTCGGCCACATGGACTGGCGCGGCCGTGTTGGTCAGCACGGCGGCCGCAGCCTGCCGCGCCCGGTCCGTCTCGACGAAGAGCCCCACCTGATGGTCGTCGGTGATCTCGCCCGCGTCGCGCAGCAGGCGGAGCGCCAGCAGACGGCGCCGCCCATCCAGCAACATCCAGGGCGCCTCGCCCTTCCGCCCGGGCCGGGCGGTCGGCGGCTGCAACAGGCCCGCGGCCCTGATGGTTGCGGCGAGCTGCGGCACCTGATCGTCGGCCGGCTCGCCGGCGCGGAGGTTCTCCGGCGCGATGTCGATATCACCGAGACGGGCGGTCGTCTCCCGTCTGCGGATGGAGACCGGCGGCGCGGGCTTCGGGGCGGAGGCGTGGGCGTTCGGGCGAGAGGCCCTGGCGGTTCTGGTCATGGTGAGGTTCCCGCCGGCCGTGGGGCCTATCCCCGTGCGCGCCGGCGCCCCTCACCGCCCTTCCTCCTCCCTTCGCTGCGCCACGGCCATGTCGTTCCAGTCGCCGGCCCCCGGCGGAGGCAGGACGACGTCGGCCGCGACTCCCCGGGACGATAGCCGGTCCCGCAGCGCGCCCGCCGCGGCTTCCCCCGCGCGACCCCGATCCGCCGCGATCAGAACGCGACGGACTTCGGGCGGTGAAACCCAACGCGCCAGACTGCCGGCCGAGAGAAGCGCCCAGCCCGGCAGGCCGAACCGGCGCGACGCCGAGAGGGTCGTCATCACCCCTTCGCCAACCAGAAGGTCCGGCGCGGCCGGCCAGAGCCGGACGGCGGATCCCGGCGGCACCACCCCCACCGTCTTGCGCGGCAACCGCAGCTCGGTCGCGGCGCGGCCGTCGGGCCGAAGGTAGACGATCTCGACCGCCGTCAGCGCCCCGGCCGCGTCGCAGATGCGGGCGATCAGGGCCTGCAGGCGGCGCGTGCGGACGCCGAAGACCGAGACGGGCGCCCCTGGATGATGACGCAGGTTGTCCGGCGCCGCCGCGTCCATGGCTCCGAGGCGCAGAACCAGATGCGCGAGGGCGGCGCTGCCCGGCCGCAGCGGCCTGGCCTCGTCCCAGAGCATGCGCGCCGCTCGAACGCGGTCCAGCCGATCGGGCCGCGCAGGCGGGGCTGGCGGCGACGGCCAGAACGCCGAAGAGCCAGCGCCCGTGAGCCGGCCGCCGGAGTCAATGAGGCCGAGATCGCGCAAATGGAGGCTGACCTCGCGCCAGTCGGTCCCCCCGAAGGCGTGGATCACCACCCGGTCGCCGGACAGCATAAGGGCGACCGAGCGGTCGCGCGGGCTGTGGCCGGGCGCGCGAACCGCGGCGCGTCGCCCGCCGTCCCAGACCTCTCCGCCGAGGGCGTCGACGATGGCGTGGAGCGAGGCCATGTTAGATCAGTCCCAGGGATTTGAAGCTGGCCGTGCCGTGCCGGCCGACGATCAGATGGTCATGAACCTGGATGTCGAAAACGCGGGCCGCCTCGATGACCTTGCGGGTCATGTCGATATCGGCCGTCGAGGGCGTCGGGTCACCCGAGGGGTGGTTGTGGACCAGGATCATCGCGGAGGCGGAGAGTTCGAGCGCGCGGCGGACCAGCTCCCGCGGATAGACGGGCGCATGATCGATCGTGCCTGACGCCGTCAATTCCTCACGGATCAGCACATTGCGCTTGTCGAGGAAGAGCGCCCGGAATTCCTCCCTGGGCAGGTTCGCGAGCGCGGTTCTCACGTAGGCGAGCAGCTGGCTCCACGAGGAGATCACAGGGCGGTCCCGGAGCGCTTCACGCGCGCAGCGGACAGCCGCTTCCCGCAGACACCCGAGACGGCGAACCTCGGCCGGACCGGCTCCGGCCCGGCCGAGCTCCCCGGCGTCGGCGGCCAGGACCGCCCCGAGGCTGCCGAAGCGCGCCGTAAGGGCGGCGGCAAGCGTGGCCCCCGCAGCGGAGCCGCCGGAGAGGATCACAGCCAGCAGGCGGGTATCGTCGAAGGCGGACGGCTCCGGATCGACGGGATCGAAGGCGGCTTCAGTCGGAGCCGCGGCGGCGCGGTGGAGACGTGGTGACATGGCGGGCGTCCTGGCGCTCCCGATCGGAGCACCCGTCCCCCGCCCTTACCTGCCCTCCGGGAGGCCCCGGGACGCCGGGCTCAGCCCTTCGCGGCCATGGATTCCAGCAGCTGGCGCACCATGCTCTTCTGGGCGTCGCTGCAGCGCCCATAAAGCACCATCACGCGCTGCGCGTCCGCGGGCGCCGCCGCCGCCTCGGAGCCGGCGTCAAGGAAATGCGAGGGTTGGACCCCGAGCGCGGCGCCTATGGACGCCAGCCGGCTCGCGGCGACCCGGTTCACGCCCTTCTCGTATTTCTGCATCTGCTGGAAGGTGACCCCGGCCGCCTTCGCCAGATCGGTCTGGGTCATGCGGCTCGCCAGACGGGCCGCGCGGATACGATGTCCGACCTCCTTGTCGAAGGCGACGTCGGTCTCGGTGCGGGGGGCTTTTGATCCTCTGGTCATGGACCTGCCTATCAGGCCGCCGCCCCCCCGCCAACTCGCGGCAAGTCCTCGTGGATCGCTGATCCGCCCGTCCGGCCGGCGGCGGCGTCAAGCCCGCGAGGGCGGCCGTCCGGCCTGCGGCGTTGCGGATGCCGGGCGTCCCGGGCTCGCCCCCCGCAAGGGCGGCCTGCCGGGTCTTCGACAATCTGTAGCGATCATGCACGGACCGCCGTCCCCAGCAACGAACATGGCCTGGGCGGCGTCTTGGACAGCGGCGCGGGCGGCGGCCCGGTCATCGACATGGGCTGCGTGTCCTGCGGACCGGATCATGGGCGGAGCCTTCATGGCGGTCGTTGAATGCGGAGTCGGCGCGCTCAGCAGCGGAGCACGGGGATGTCCGGAAGCCGGGTCGTGTAGGCCGGGCTCCGCATCTCCGCCTTCAGCGCCCAGGCCCTGCGCAGTCCGGCCCGCGCCGGCGCCAGGGCGCCGCGGCCGAACCGGCCGTTCACATGATCCAGCGCCGCCATCAGCGCCTCCCGCCGGGGATCCGCCGGCTCGATCAGGGCGCGGGGCGCGCCCTCCGGCGGAACCAGTTCGTCGAGGACGATCCCGGCCTTGGCGTAGCGGAACCCCGGGCGCCACAGGCGCCGGACCGCGCCGACGGCGGCCTGCACCAGCTCGAGCGTATCCGAGGTGGGTTCGCGCAGCGTCGCCAGTCCGCTGACCGACCGGGCCGGCCCGTCGGCGAAGGGACTGGTGTGAAAAAAGACGGTGAGGCGTCGGGTGAGCAGGCCGTGGCGACGAAGTTTCTCCCCCACCCGCGTCGCATAGGCGGCGACGGCCTCCTGCATCTCCGCCAGGTCGGTCACCGGACGGCCGAAAGATCGGGTCACCGCCATGCCCTTGCGCCGGGGCGGCGTCGTTTCGAGATCGGCGCACAGGACGCCGTTCAACTCCCGGACCAGCCGCTCCCCGACCACGGTCAGCAGGGGCCGGACCGCCCGCGGATCGAGCGCGGCCAGTTGGTCGGCGGTCTCGATTCCCTGGGCGCGCAGCCGGGTCGTCGAGGCCGGTCCCACCCCCCAGACATCGGCGACCCCGACCCGCGCCAGCCAGCCGCCGCGCGTCGCCGGATCCGTCAGGTCGCAGACGCCGCCGAGGTCCGGGAAGCGTTTGGCGATGTGATTGGCCACCTTGGCCAGGGTGCGGGTGGGGCCGAGCCCCACGCAGGTGGGAATGCCGGTCCAGCGCCGCACCGTCGCCCGCATCTCGCGCGCCAGGGCGGCCGGGCGGGCCGCGTCGCTGAAGTCCAGAAAGCTCTCGTCGATGGAGTAGATCTCGACGTCCGGGGCAAAAGTCCGGTAGACGTCGTTCACCCGTCGGCTCATGTCGCCGTAGAGCGCATAGTTCGAGGACCGCGCCACCACCCCGGCCGCCGTCGCCCGGTCGCGGACCCTGAACCAGGGATCGCCCATCCGGATGCCGAGGGCCTTCGCTTCCGGCGTTCGGGCGATCGCGCAACCGTCGTTGTTGGAGAGAACGATAAGCGCCCGCCCCTCGAGCGCCGGCTCGAAGACCCGTTCGCAGCTGCAGTAGAAGCTGTTGCCGTCCGACAGGGCGAAGACGCGATCGCTGGCCTGTCCCATGCTCAGCGGGCCGGACGATGGGCCGTGAGGGACCAGCAGACGACGCCCCAGACCAGCGCTTCCGAGGCTTCGTCGAGCATCAGGCGCGTGCCGGCCGCGTCGGCGAAGTCCAGGGCGAGGCGCCCGCCCTTGAGACGAACAACCTTCTTGGCGCTGGGCAGGCCGTCGATGATGGCCACCACGACGTCGCCGGCCCTGGCGACGAGACTCCGATCGACCACGACATAGTCGCCGTCGTTGATCCCCTCCCTGATCATGCTGGTCCCGGACACCCGCCACATGAAGGTGGAGGCCGGATTGGTCACGATGAGACGGGCCGGATCGAGCGCCTCTTCCAGATAGTCGTCGGCGGGGGACGGAAAGCCGGCGCACAGGCGTGCGCCGAAGATCGGCACGCTGCGCCCGTCGGAGAGGCGGGCGAGGCCGAGGAAAAACAGGGCGGGATCGGCCATCAGAACCAGAGCCGCAGCGCGTCGGGATGAACGGTCCCCTCGCGGGCGTGGGCGTGACGCGTGTAGTCGACGTGGCTCTCCCGGCCCCCGCAGACACAGCGGAACCGGTTGGAGCGCCCCGTCGGCGGCCAGTCACGCGAAGACCCGAAGACGCGGCGCTGATCGATCAAGGCGGCATGACCGCAGCCCGGCGAAAGACATCGCACGATGAGACGGCGGCCTGTCGGCGGCGGCAGGTCCTCACGCGCGATGCGCGGCTTGCAGAACAGGGACATGGTCAAGCAGGGACCGCGGCGTTTTCCTCCGGCGGACATGCGAGCACGCGAGCTCGCCATCCATCCCAGATCCTCGCAACACCATCCCCCACTGTTCGTCCGATCCCTAAGTTCGACATCTGATCCTCCCGCGCCAGCCGGGCGGGCCGACTCCTATGTCGTCACCCGCTCCGGCGACAAGAACAAAAACGGAACACGAAAGGTTTCATCCACCTCTTTGAGGAATACCTGGGGGAGAGCGGCGTCTCCTGCGAGCGATGGCACGCCGCATGCCTGGCCTCCGGCTTCGCTGTTCTTCCTGCCGATGCGGAACCCGGGAGGCGGCGCGATCAGCCATCCCGGCGCATCCGACGGGTCCGTCGAGTCGAATGGCGACGAGCGGCCGTTCGGCGCGCAGCGCTGCATGCCGGCGCACCCGCAACGGGACGGCGCCGCGACGCTTTCTCTGGCTGGCGGAACCTGTACTTTCGCCGCCATGACAGACGCAGAGCGAATCGAGGCCCTCCTCGACATCGTGGACGACACCCGGACCGAGGTCCGCGGCGCCAGCGAGAAGCTGGTCGTGACCGGGCATGCGGAGCGGCGCGGCCGCGCGGGCTATTGGCCCACCCGGGCGGGCTGGGTCCTGCTCGGGGACCGCGGACGTCCGTTCGACGTCGACTGATGCGCCGCGCGGCCTCGCGTGGGTCCGCTCTCTCACGGGAGTGATGCGTGCGCTCGGCCTTGCGGGCGACGACGGGCCCGGTCGCCGGGAGAGGTCGCGGCGACCGTTCGGCGGCCACGCAGGACCGGAGCGTCTGGTCCGATCGCCTGGCGCCCCTGTGCTGACCAGTCCGTCTCGAAGACAGGCCCGTCACACCCCCGCGGCGGCGCGACCCCGTTCGCGGCGCTCGCGACGTGTACGCCAATCGCCTCGCCGCCCTGTCATCAGGAGGGCAGCCCCTTCGCCGCGCCTGCCGGACGTTCGCCCCGCGCCGTGAACCCGCGTCAGCGGATCGGCGTGTATCGACAGGTGAAGGCCGGATCGCCCGCCAGCGCGCTCGGCGTCAGATGGACGTACAGCCGCTCGCCCTCTGTCACTGAATCCAGGGCGAAGGCCTGCTCGGCCTCGTACATGTCGTCGCGGTGGGCGTCCTTCCAACCGGCCGCCAGCCTGATCGCCCGCGACTTGGCCGCCGAGAGATCATCGGCGACGACGAAGACGTTGCGGTGCTGTTCGGCGAAGGCCACGCCGTCATAGCCGCCGAGATTGACGTAGTAGAGCCTCTCCGGTCCCTCGAAGGGCTCCGGCCGCAGCGACACCTCATAGCCGTCCGCCCGGACGATCTCCGACCAGCAGTCGATGTGCAGCGTCCCCGGCTTGCCCCACCACTGCGCCTGGAGCGCAGCGTGGGTCCCCTCGACGGTTTCGGCGACCACAAACCGGATGTCGTGAACCTCGATATTGGCGGCGGGATGCTCGCCGCCGATGTAGATCGCGAACAGTTTCATCGTCCGGCGGTCTAGGCCACGTCCTGGAGTCTGTCGACCGCGGACGCGCGCGCCTCAACGACCCGCGCCAGTTCCTTGCCGACGATCTCGCCCATTTCATGCGAACTGGTAATGCCCTGGACGAAGGGGTGTCGGCCCATGATGAACGGCAGGCTCAGGCAGAACAGCCGGTCGGCGGCCAGCCCTTCGCTCACCGGATGGAAGACGTCGTCGATGACGATGCCCCGCGAGCTTCCGTCCGCGTTTTGCGACCACGCGTCGCGGACGATCCCCTGTTCGATCAGCGACAGGAAAGGGAACTGGATCGCCCCCAGCGGCCTCTGGCCGGTCGCCTCGATGAAGACAGGGAAATGTCGGCTCGCCCCGCCCTGGATCAGCCGCGCGCCCCCCTCCGGACAGTGGGTGTCGATCCGGTAGTCGTCGCCGACCGCCAGCAGACTGAGTTTGCCCGCGTCATGAAGCGCCAGCATCCGCTCGACCGATTCATGCGGCACCGCGCCGTAGGCGTCGACGAACACCGGCTTGAAGTGGCGGCTGAATCTCTGGAAGGCCGCGCCGTCGAGATGGGGCACGATCGCGGCCACCACCTCGTGCATGCGCAGGATCGCGTCCCGCCAGGCCACCGTCGTCCGGGTCGCATGGTTCGCCCGGGCCTCGGCCAGGTTGGCGCGCGCCCAGTCGAACGGGTCCGTGCCGGCGCGTGCTGCGAAATAGGCCTCCCCGAACTGTTCCAGCGTGGCCTCGGCCAGACCGGTCCCCAGTACATAGTCGGGATCGACCGCCTGCAGTTCGCGCCGGAACAGGTCGAACGCCGCGTCCAGCAGATCCGGCGCGCCCTTCGCAACCAGGTCCGCGATGGCCGCCTCGGTGCAGACCTCCAGCGGCCCGTGCGGCAGCGGGAAATAGAAGTCCGCCTCCGGCAGCAGGCCCTTGCGCGACATCATCGTCAGATGAAACCCCTCCGTGCCCGGATCGGGCGCGTAGGACAGCTCACCATTCCGGCGTACGAAGGCGCCGTGCGACCCGGCCAGGGCGACCGCGGCGTCGATAGCGGTCAGCGAGGAGCCGCGGATCCCGATCTCGGTGGGCCCGATCCCCGCCAGAGCCGTCGCCGGCCAGGGGCTGGCGAAATAGCCCGGCCGCACCTCCTGCCGGGACGGCCACTGGTGCCCGGTGGCGAGAACGACATGGTCGAACAGCGCCTGGCTCGTCGCCCCATGCGGCGACGACGACAGCGTCAACTCCATCCCGTCCGTGCGGTTGACGACGTCGACGACGCGGCATCCCGTCCGCACCTCGATCCGCACGCCGTGCACCGCAGCGCGGTCCACCATCCTGGCGAACTGACGCTCGAAATAGCGGCCCAGGACGATCCGAGGCACGAAGGCGCGGTCGTCGATCCCGGCGATGTCCACCCCCATCGCCGCCAGACCCTCGGGCGGCTGGGACTGCAGCCATCCGAGCAGGGTTTCGGTCAGCGGCGGGATTTCCGCGCTGGCGATGTTCGACAGCATGGCCGGGTCGTTCCAGCCGGGGCGATAGGGCGTGCCCAGCCCTGCGGTCGCCTGGGCCTCGAACACGGTGATGCGCGCGTCCCGGACGCCGTGGGCGAGAAGGGCGTTCAGGGCATAGAGGGTCGTCGGACCCGCGCCGACAAAAGCGATCGATGACATTGCGGGTCTGCAACCCGCGGACCGGCTTTCCGATCCAAAGTCGGGTGAGTGACACACCCTCCTGATATCTCTGTTGAAGATCACCTGCGCCGCTCGGAAACCCGCATGACGGCGCGCCGCGTAGGCCGCCCGTCCGCGTTCACGAAGATCGTCCTGATACGCATCATCCGCCCGACCGATCTGACACATCAGCCCTCAGCCCTCGCCGCGTCGGACTCACCCGATCCGGACAAGCGCGCATGACGGCGCCCGGATCAGGCGTCGCACGATCGCGGCCTTGCATGCAGTCAGATGTGGAGAGAACCGGCCTGGCCTTCGCGCGAACCGGCATGCGGCCTAACGCCACGGCGCCGCGCGCGACCCGTCGCCCCTGCCGTTCTGCATGTTGTACCTGAGACCGCTGAGCGAGTTGTAATAGCCGTCGCAGCGGTTGGCCCGGGTCTGGAAAGGCCGGTCCCCGACGCTCCAGTCCATCGCACGGAACACGGCGACCTGACGGCGCATCTCCTCGTCGAACCGGCTCTCCACATCGGAACCGGCCTGGTCGATCCGCAGACGCATCAGACCGAGGTCCCGAAACTTGCTGATTATCCGCTGAGCCGCCTCTGCCTGGCGAGCGCCGTCCACTTCGGAGTCTGAAACAGGGTAGCCGACCGAGATCAGCCAGGCCTGGAGCTCGGCGGACTTTACATCATACAGGTGATTCAGGGCCGCGCATTCAGCGGCGCTCCGCCAGACCGGCTCGCCATCGTAGCCCTGCTGACCTCCGGGCCGGGCACGATAGATCCAGTTGCCGTCGGCGTCATACATGTCCGCCAGGGCGTTGTGCGCGGCCGTCGTCGGTCCTGCAGATCCCCGGGACGGCGTTGCGGGACCCGCGGTCGCGCCGGCGACCGCCCCCACCGCGCGGTTCGTCAGGGATTGGGCGGCCGACTGGGCCGCGCTGCGCGCGATCCCGGTCAGCCAGTCCTGCGCCGAAGCCGGACCCACGATCAGTGCGCCCGTCAGCACCAATACCGCTATATTGCCACGCATGTCGTCGTTCCTCAGGAGTTCGCTCGCACACCCTGGTCCTCTTCGGACATGGGCGGGCGGCTTCATCGACGAACATTCTGCCGACCGTCCTGGCGCCCGCCTCGCCGCACCCGCCGATCACGCCTTGACCACCCTGCGGGGCAGACCGAGCGTCTCGCGGAAATCCTGCCGGTATTTTTCCCCGACGCGATGGGGCGAACCGTCGGTCAGAATCGCGATCAGAACCCGCCCGGACCGGACAACCCGCGCAATCCGTTCAGGCCGGACCATGGTCGAGCGATGGATGCGGATCAGACCCGCGGCCTCCAGCGGCGCCGCCATCTCCGCCACCGTCGCCCGGTGCGTGAGGGGTTCCCCGCCCGTATGGAGCACTACGTAATCTCCCGCCGCCTCCAGCCGTTCGACCCGGCGCCAGGCCAGCCAGATGCGGCCGCCCCGACTGATCACCCAGGCCCCCTCCTCCGCAAGCGTCGATGCGTCACGCTCCGCCTCCAGCATCCCGGCCGCGCGTCGGCGCAAGTCAAGTCGGTCACGGGCACGGTCGACAGCCGCCCGCAGCCTGTCCATGCGAACGGGCTGCTGGACATACCCTGCGGCGTCGCACTCGAACGCGTCCTCCAGCAGCGCCTTGTCCGGGCTCACGACGATCAACTCGGGGCGCAGCAGGATCGCGGACCGTCGGTCACGCACCCGCGCCAGGTCGACGGGTTCCAACGCGTCGAGCAGGACGATGTCCGGGTTATGACTGCGGATCGCCTCCAGCCCATGTCGGCGATCCGATAGGACGACGTGGACGGCCGGATAGACATCCAGAACGGTCCGGCGAAGTTGCTCTCGCGCTTCGGGATCAGCGGCCACGACGAGGAACTTCAGGGTCTCGCTCGCGCAGGGACGGAACACCCCTGCGGGCGTGCCGCCCTGTCCGTTCCGGATCTCCGCCCGGGGCGGCGCCCGGCTCACGTCACCACCGGATGTCGCCCCTTGGCGCAGATGGCGTGCTGCTCCCGCCGGTCCCAATCAGAGCGCCTCGAGCTGGGCCCAGGTTTCGGCCGGCACCGTTTCGCCATTCGACAGCCTCGTGACCGCGAACTGCACGGTGGCCACATGTCGCCGCGGCACGACCTTATCCCCCAGCGCCTCAATCAGGCGGTCAAACCCGGGAAGGTCGAGCACGGGCCCAAGTTCAAATTCGTCGTTGCGGCGCGAGGTGTTGCGGTTCTGGTTCAGACAGTGCGTGTGCACGGGAGACACGAACCGCTCGCCGGGAGGAATGCGGATCGTGACCCACTGGACCACGAACCCGCTTTGCACCTTGTCGCTCAGGGCCCTGAAGGTCAGGCCCGGCGGAAGCCTCACTTCCACGGTTCGCCCGGTGGTGTTCCGGAACGCGAGGCACAGTGTGACCGCGCTGCCGTTGGCGGCCGGTGTGCCGTCCTCCGGATACTTCTCGTCGCAGTCGATGGGATCTTCCGGCGAATAGGCGAGGATCGGTGTCTCCAGCTCAATGCCGTCCGGCAACTCGAAGGGATCGCCCACCAGAGGCGCCGTGGAGTTGCCGAGGCCGGGACCGGCCGATTTCCGGCTCGCCTGGGTCACGGGAGGCTCTTTCCCCACGGCGGGCTGACCGGGAAGCGCGGTCAGGGCGAGGATGGCCGCGAAGGCGAGGGGGATCAGACGCATTGGTATACCTTTTAAATCGAGATTGCGGACACGCCGGATCCGGTCCGGATGAAGCTCATCATTGCCGGTTGAAGGTCCAGGTGACGGTCCCGTCGCTCACCCGCAGCTGGTTCCCGGAGCGGGTCAGACGGTAGGTCTCCGACCGGCCGGAGCGGTCGCTGCGGCTGGTCTGACCGTTGCAGCGGGTCGCGCTCTCCGAACCCCGATCGATGGCGAAGGTGACCTGGCTCCCGGCCGCGCTGACCCGACCCAGTTTGTCCTGTCGGACCTGGATCCTGCATGAGGATCCTTCGGCGTAACTTTTTTCGCTGATCCAGCTGAACCGGCCGTCGGCCTGGATGATGAGGGCCATCTCCCGGCGCACCATGGTCGGGGTCGGGGTGGTCGAGATGACCATATTGGTCGCCGATCCCGGCCCCATGGAGCCGCCCACGCTGAAATCGCCCGGCATGCTGTAGCCGCGTTGCTGAATGCTGGAGCGGATCACGAGCTCGGACTGGGTTCCGGCGTGGGCCCAGGTCCCGGTCAGATCACCGGACTGCGCCGCGCAGGGCGAGGCGGCAAGAATCGCGAGGGCCGCGAGGGCGGACGGGAGACGTGTCATGGCGTGTCCGTGGCTTAGAGGATTAAATGTCGGGGCGAGCAGCTCAGCCGAACCCGGCAGGCTCGGGCTCAGGCGGCAGGCCGGAATGTCCAGTCGACGCCCTTGTCGCCGCTCAGTCGCAAGGCGCCGCCGCTGCGGGACAGGCTGAAGGTCTCGGGCTTGGCGTCCATTGCCTCCGCGCGGCCGCCGCCGCAGCTCTGACGGGCGTCGGCGACGACGAACGTCACCCGATCCCCGTCCTCGGCGATGCGTCCGAACTTTTCCTGACGGACGGAGCGGCAGTTCCCCTGCCGACGCTCCTGTTCGGCGACCCAGTGGAAGCGTCCGTCCGACTGAACGGTCAGCGTCATCCGGCGGCTCACCTGCATCGGTTTGTAGGAATAGACGATGGTGGTGTTGGTCTGGGACCCCGGCCCGAATGTCCCGCCAAGATCGGTCCCGAAGCCGGAGGTCGAGATGGCTGGCTGGATCTTGATCTCCGGACCCCAGACGAGCTCGCTGCCCGAGGACGACTGGCTCCACCGGCCCGCCAGATTCAGGGTCCGCACCGTCCGGGCTGACTCGGCCAGCTCGGCCGCCGCGCCCATCGGCGCGCCGCCGAGATTGGTGGTCATCTCGCCGTCCTGGCGCAGGAAGGCCGTCATCGGCGACAGCATCTGGCCCGACGCCACGGGCTCCATGTTGTTGGCGAAGGCCTGGACGTCGCCCGGTTCCGCCGCCTCGTCCCCGTCGGCGTCCTTCCAGATCATCACATGATAGTCGCCGGCGACCGGCACGATGATCCTGTAGCGGCCCACGCCGTCTTTCACGGTCACATCGGCCTGGGCGTCCTGCAGGCAGGTTTCCTGCGGCGTCAGGCAGGCGAAGGCGCGGGCGCCCGCCAGATCGACGCCGTCCGGCGCATGGACGACGCCCTCGATCACCCGCGCGGGGTCGACGCTCGGACGCGCCTCGATGACGGCGTTGTCCGCCTGTTCGTCAACGGCGTCCCCGTCGCCGCAGGCGGTCAGGCCGGCGCCGAGGATCATGAAGGCGGCGAGAGGAAGGGCGCGTGTGGCCATGGTCAGGTGACTTTCGTTTCGACCCGACGTACCCGGCGCGGCGCCACGGGCGAGCCTGGATCGTCGAAGACCCATGCGAAGCGACGAGTTTTCGACGAACGAGCCTGAAACCGCCGAAAAAAGGGCGGTCTGCTCCCCGGTCAGGGTTCGACAGCGATCTGAAGGGTGAAGCCCATGGGCGCGTCACCGGATGCGTCGCGCCTGTAAACATCCAGCGCATATGGCCCCGTCAGCGGCGCCACGGTCCGGAGGCCGCCGGCCGGCGCAGGTCCCCGGTGCATCACGTCGCTTGAATCCGGCGCCGACAGTTCGAAGCCGCACGCCGCGTCACAGGACAGGTCAATCGTGATGGTCTGACCCCGGCGCACGGCGATCCGGTATCGCGCCCGATCCGATGGACCCAGCACGCCCGTCTCGCGACCGGACGCGGCGCCCGGCGCGAACCGGATCGTGCGGACGTCAGGCGCCCCCTCATGGCGACCGACCTCCTTCCTGCGTTCGATACACGCTTGAACCGGGGCGGCGGACACGGCCGCGTACCGGCCATCCCTTGTGTCGACCACCAGGCAGGCGGCGGGCTCGTCCCGGCTCCACCAGGTTCGCACGGCCGCCTCCGCCGTTTCGCCATCGACGTTGATGAAGCCACGCCGGATCAGGTCGGCTTCGCCGTGGGCGGCGCGACGACCGATCAGATCCTCCCCCATGGGAGACGGGCCGGCCGCCTGGAAAACGGCGATCACCAGGGCGAGCGCGGCCGGAACAGGCGTCATTCGGACAATCCCCGATCCTCGTAGCTCTCGCGTTGGTCACGCGTACGCCAGGCGCGGACCGCGGCGCCCAGAAAGACGCCTGTCACGCCCCCCACAAGCGCGCCGCCGGCCGGGTCTCCGAGGCAGAGCCCCCCCAAGGCGCCGAGGCCAGTCCCGACGGCGACGCCGCCGAGGTAGTCGATGAGCCTCTGATGCATTGGTTGGTCCGCCTCCTCCGGGTCATGAGGCGCGTCACCGCCTTGGGGGTCCGCCTCAGGACGCGGTCTCCAGCATTCTGTCGGACGAGGCGCGCTTCCCGCGACGAACCGACCGGTTTGCGACGGGCGAGCCCTCCCCGTCGCATGTCTCTTCGCAGAAATTCCGTCGCAACCACGATCGACAGCCTCGGAGTCGCGGGTAGTTGGCCCGCGACAGGACGACGGAGGACCCATGACCCGGCTGCTGCCGGCGGCGCTCGCCGCCGCCCTTTTGGTCGCCGGCTGTCAATCGGTCGGACGCGCCGCCTACAGCCGGGACGCCCTTCACGACGCCAGCCCGGTGTTCAGGTTGGAAAGCGGCGCGGCGCGAGACCGTGCGCGCTTCGTCGCGGAGGTGACGGCGGCCGCCGCCGCGCCGACTGACGGCGCCTTCGACCTGCTCGCCCTGTCTTCCGGCGGCGCCAACGGCGCCTACGGGGCTGGCGTGCTGGTCGGCTGGAGCGAGCGGGGCGACCGGCCGGTGTTCGAGGTCGTCACCGGCGTCAGCATCGGCGCCCTGATGGCGCCCTGGGCTTTTATCGGCGCCTCCCGAGATGCGGATCTGGAGGCCGCCTTCACCGACGGGAGAACCGAACATCTGCTCAAGCCCCGCTGGGCGGGCGCGGTGATCCAGCCGGGACTCTACCAGACCGGGCCGCTCCGCGCGCTGGTGTCGCGGGCGGTCGACGACCGCCTGCTCGATGAGGTGGCCCGCGGCCACCGGGAGGGCCGGCGTCTCTATGTGGCCACCACGAGTATGGATACGCGCGAGCAGGTGATCTGGGATCTGGGCGCGCTGGCCGCGTCCGGCCGGCCCGACGCCCGTGACCTGTTCATCGACATCCTGACCGCCGCCTCCAGCGTCCCCGGCGCCTTCGCTCCCGTGCCGATTACGCTCGAGACGAAGACCGGCCTGATCCGGGAAGTTCACGCCGACGGCCGCCTGACCGCCAACTTCTTCGTGGCGCCCGAAACCGTTCTTGACGGAGGGCAAGCCCTGTTCAGGCCGGACGATCTCGCAGCCCCCGGACGCATCTGGGTGATCGTCAATGGCTCGCCGGAGGAGGCTTTCCGGATCGAGCCCTACAGCAATGTGTCCCTGATCGGCCGCGCTCTTGAGGCCATGCTGAACGCGGCGACCCGGCTGAGCCTCATCGCGACCCGCCAGTTCGCCCAGCTCAACGGTCTGGAGCTTTCGGTCACTACGTCCGGTCCGTACGGGGCGGACCGACCTTTCGATTTCGATCGGGACCGGATGGTGGCCCTGTTCCGGCACGGCCGGGCCTCTGTTCGCGACCACGGGGGCTGGAAAGCGGCCGCGAAGTCTGAACCCGTATGACCGGGACCAGTCGCCTGTCCTCAGAGCCGGACGACGGCGGCGTCCATGACGTAGCCCACCGAGCGGATCGTGCGGATGATCTCATCGCCCCGTTCAAGCTTGCGCCTCAGCCGGAACACGCTGACCGTCATGCCACGCTCGTCCGCCGCGTACTCGTCGCCGAAGGCGGCCCGAAGATCCGCGCGGGTCAGCACCCGACCGGCGTTGCGAACGAAGAGATTAAGCAGCAGCAGCTCGGCGCGCGACAGGATGGTCCGGGCGCCGTCTTCATGGCGGCCCTCCCCCGTCGCGCGGTTGAGGCGCCAGCCGCAGACGCCGACCTCCTCGACGCCCATGGCCGGCGGTTGGTGTTCGCCCCGGCGCAACACCGCCTTGAGGCGGGCGGCCATCTCGCGATCACAGCAGTCCGCCGGGGCCCAGTCGTCGGCCCCGAGTTCGAGCGCCAGGATTCGATCGGTCGGATTGTCGCGGTCCGCGAGCACCATGACCGGGGCGGCGCGCAGGCGCGACAGCTCGTGACAGGCCGAGAAATCAACCTGTCCCCCGGCGAGCCCTCCGAGCAGAACGACGGCGACCCGCCCGCCCCTGAGATGTCTGATCGCCTCCGGGAGGGTTTCGGCATGAGCGATGGCGAGATTGGCGTCCTCGCAGGCCCGCTCCATCCGGGCCTGGCTCGCGGCTTCGCCGAGGAAGAGCGCCACGGGGGCTTCGGGAGAGAGCGTGGGCGGGGCCGGCCGGGCGGCTGCGCTTCGCGATGGCAGGGTGTCGAACATGGCGATCTCCGTTTGGGGACCGGTGTAACGGGGATTACAGTTTGGCCGCGCGGGCGTTTCGGTCGCGCGTCCGCAGGGCGACCAAAATGCGACGAAACCGGTAATCCGGCCCCGGCGCCGGCGCCCAACCTCCCCCCAGCGACCAGGGCGAAGACCGGCGGCCGCCCCTCGGGGTGTGAGGCCCGGCCGCCGGAAGCCGCCGCGACCAGGGCCGGATCGCGGACGACGACCGTCCTATCCCTTGAATGGTGTCCGACCGCTCCCGGTCTGCGATGACATCGCCGCCGATCGACAGAATTACGACAGACTGGGCGGTCGCGCTTCCCAGCCCCCACCCCGATGCTGCATTGCCTGCGGATTACATCGCCATGACCGGATTTTCACAGGACAGGAGCCGCGGGATCGGCTTTCATCATTCGATGACCCTGTCGCACCGAACCGATCCGACGTCCGGGCCGATGCTGCGCGTCCTGCTCGTGGACGACGAGCCGCTGGCCCTCGACCTGCTCGAGGCCATCCTCGCCCCCATGACCGACGTAACGGTGGTGGGACGCGCCGGTGACGGCGACGAGGCGAGCGCCATGGTCGACGCGCTCAAGCCCGATGTGGTCCTCTCCGACATCCGCATGCCGCGACAGGGCGGCCTGCGCCTCGCCCATACGCTGCGCGCCCAGGCCGCCGTCGATCTGGTCTTCATCACCGCCTTCGACCAGTTCGCCCTCAATGCCTACGATCTCGACGTGATCGACTATCTGCTCAAACCCGTCGAGGAAGAGCGACTCCGCATGGCGCTGGACAAGGCGCGGGTGCGCAAGGCCGGCCGCCCCGCGCCGGAGCCGGTCCCCGCGCCGCCGACGCGAGGCCTTCAGGGGTTCTGGATCCAGCAGGCCCGCGGAACGGTCTGGGTCGCCGCAGAGACGATCGACTGGATCGAAGCCGCCCGGGACTACGTCCTGCTCCAGACCCCGACCGCCGCGCATATCCTGCGCTCCACCATGGACGCGCTGGAGCAGCAGCTCGACCCGGACATGTTTCTTCGGGTCAGCCGGTCCGCCTTCGTGCGCACCGGCGCCGTCCGTCGTCTGCAGCGGCAGGGTTCGTCCGGCTCCGTGGCCGTGCTCTCGAATGGCGCTGCCGTGAAGGTCGGCGGCAAGTTCGTTCGCCAGGCGGAGGCCCGGCTGAGCGGCGTGGCGACCTCCTGAGCCCTGCCGGACGGCGTTCAGTCCGCCCGCGGTCCCGGACCCGCTTTTCGTCGCACATTGGTCGTCTCGCCCGGCATTGATCGAGCGTTCCGGGCCGCTGCCGCGGCATTCGCCTAGGACGAACCTCTCATCAAGGAGGTCCCATGAACCGGTCAACCCCGGGCGTCATCGCCCTGCTACTCATTGCGTCCCCGCAGCCCGTCGCCGCCCAAGATTTCCTTGGCGGCCTTGCCCGGAGGGCCGCTGAACAGGCGGCCCAGGCCGTGGTCGGGCGCGCCGTGACCGCGGCCACCGCACCCCGGCCGCCCGCGTCGGCGCGCCCCGCCGCCGCTGCGTCAGCGGCTCCGTCCGCGTCCGCCCCCCAGGCGCCCGCAGCCGCCGGCGGCCTTCCGGCGGACTTCCCCGCGCCCCGCCCCCTGAACTATTCCGCCGACATCCGTCGGCCCGGCCAGCTTCGCTTCTCCGACGCAGAGAAAAACGCCAAGGGTTCCTTCGATCAGATCGGTCGCTACGCCTGCGCCAGTTGCGAGGGCGGCTTCAACTTCGACTCCTGGCCGCGCCACGAGGTCCGGGGCATCGGGGTGGGCAACTACCAACTCGAGAACCGGCTCGGCGCGCTCGGGGTCGGCGAGGCCCTGACCTGGACGGGGTCGCACACCGGCACGCGCTACGCCATCACTGTGACCAGCGACCGGGCCATCGGGCCTTGGCCCTGCAAGCAGCTCCGCTGGACCGGCGATCGCGGCGACGAGCACGTCGAGCGGGTCGGCCTGATCTGCAAGCCCGGCGATAACTGGCACGAACTGGTCTGACGGCGTCGACGGCAGCGCTGACGCCCGCCCGTTTTGGCGCCCCGGGCGTACGCACCGATCCAAAAAAGAGGCGCCCGGACCGATCCGGGCGCCTTTCAGCGTCTGGGCGACGGCTCTGGATCAGCCCCCTTCGCCCCAGCCCGGTCCCATGCAGGCATAGAACTGCGCCGCGCGGTTTTCGCGCTCCGGGTGGACGAGACCGTCGAGAGGATAGCGCGCCGTGCACGCCCGCAACCGCGCGTCTTCGGACAGCCCCTCCATCCCTTCCGCCTCGGGCGCTGTGTCCCGGGTCGCGCGGTTCGATCGCGGGCCGGACGATCGGCTATCGGGCCGGCGCTCGGGAGGGATGGCGGTGGAACCAGCCGACGCATCGGCGACGGGAGCCGACGATCTGCGCACACCCTGAGCCGCTGCCGAGACGGCGTCGCTCGTCGCCGCGGCGGCGCGCCGGGCGAGCGTATCGAGAAAGCTTTGGGCCTGGGTCGGCGATGCGGCCGCGGCCACGGACAGTGCGGCGCAGACCGCGGTACAGGTCAGTCTCATGAGGTAATCTCCTATGGACGGCCATGATGCCGCGGCGCCGCGGACATGCGAGGCCGCGTCGACGAAATGTCTGCGGGATGGCTCGCTGAGGCGCTTGGATCGCAGCGCGTCGGCCCCCCTTTCGCGCAATCCGCCCGGATCGCCTGTCGCGGCCCTCAGGAACGGACGGCCGATCCTCAGGACGCCGGCGGCGTTGCCACGGGATCGGCCAGCGGTGAATTCGGCCGGGCCCGTTTCCACATCTGCCAGGCCATGATCCGACGCAACGCCCACCGGTCGCCGCCGTCCGCGTACAGGTCGAAGTGACCCTTCCCCGGCAGGTAGGTGAAGTCCGCCCGGCCCCCGACCGCCGTCACGGCCGCCTCGAGCCGGCGCACGGATCGGTCGAGGCCGAATTGGTCGTTCGCGCCGACCCAGACGTGGAGGCGATTATCCAGCCGCTCCGGAACCCAGCCGGTCCGGACCCGCTGGGAAACGTCCCAGCGCTCGCGCCAGTAGCGCGCGACTTGCGGATCGACGGCTCCGGTCGCGCGATCATAGAGGGGCATCGGACGACCGTCGGCGCCGCGGGGCGAGAAGACGGCTTCGAACGACGACGCCTGACCGCCGTAGTCGCCGAGGACGGCCTCCATCCGGCCCATCTCCGAGACCACCCGCGCCTCCGGCCGGGTGATGTCCACGCCGAGATAGTCGGTGAAATCGGTGACATCGGGTGCGCTGATCCAGGCGCCGCCGAACAGGTCCGGGTGGTTGACCTGCAGCCACAGCATCGCCCAGCCTCCGGAGGAGTGGCCCATCAGGAAGCGGCTCTCCGCCCGTCCGTCGGTCCGGTGGCGCGCCTCGATATCCGGGATCAGCTCACGGGTCAGGGCAGTCGCCCATGGTCCGGTGTTGACGCTGTCGGCGAACTCATGGGTTCCGAACGGTCCACTCTGGTCCAGCATGACCCAGATCATCGGCGGCAAACGACCCGCATGCGTGGCGGTCAGGACGCCGACCGCGCTGTCGCCGAGGGACTCCATGCCCGCCGCGAAACCGTGGGTGAAATAGACCACGGGATAGGTGTCCGAGCCTTCGTCGTAGCCGACGGGCGTGACCACCAGGCCGCGCATCGTGATGGGTCGACCATGGAAGGCGCTGAGGGTCGGGCTGACGAATTCGAACGGCTTGATCCGCTGGTCGACGACCGCGCGATCCTCGGCGCTGAACATCGGGCCCCGCGCGCTTTCCCAAAGCGGCCAGGTCGGAACCGTCGTGGACAGCGTCAGGACGGGCGCGGCGCCCGACGTCGGCAGTGTAATGCGCTGGACCGGCGAGACCACGTCGTCTCCGGTCGGCGCGCCGCGATAGGCGTAGTCATGATCCCGATCCAGGACGGCCTGGACCCAGTAATCTCCGGGCGCCAGGGCGCTCATCGACGCGGGATAGGCCTGATCATCGCCATCCAGTCCGATGCGAGCCCCGGCCGCGAGCCCCGGAATCTCCCGGGCGGCGACGAAATTCTGTTTGTGGACGAACGGATCCGCCGAAACCGACTTGGGCGGCTCGGTTTCCCCCGCCTCGATCCGTTGCGCGAACAGCAGGACGCGGCCGCTGCCCAGTTCGCCCGGCGCCTGGACCTCGATGCGGGGTCGGGACTGCTGTGAGATCGCCGGCGAGGCGATGAGGCCCAGACCGAGGCCGAGAATGGCGATGCGGGGGTGATGAAACACGGGTCTCACTCCTGAAGGCGGTGTTGGACCCTGCCGCCTCGCGCGACCGGATCGGATGATGGACCGGCCGGTTCGGCGGAAACGCGACGCCGGATAGTCCCGGCGCCGCGCCCCCTGCCCCTTGCGGCGATCCTAGAAGCGAACGGCGACGCCCGCTCCGAAGGTGTGCCGCGAGGCGTCTCCGAACTCGCCGGTGTAGCCCGCATCGAAGCGGACCGTGCCAAGGTCGTAGCTGGCGCCGGCAGCCACGCGGGCGACCGACCGGTCGCGACGCACGCCGTCGACATTCATCTCGAAGCCGGTGACGCCCTTGAGTGTGCCAGTGACCAGTTCACCGCCGTCGTTCTGGATGGTGCGGACGCCGATCTCGGCGAACGGTGTCACGGCGGCGTCGCCGAGCGCCATCACCGTCGAGGCGCGAATCCCGATGTCGGTGAACAGGGTGTCGCTGCGATCCTGGTCGACAGCCAGACCGAAGCTGGTCGCGCCGGCTTCATTGACCGCATCACGGCCGGCCGAGACCCAGGTCGCGCCGACCGTCGGCGCGACCGTCCAGCCCGAGACCTGGATCGGATACGACATGCTGGCGTCGATCGCGACCGACTCCATGTCGTATTCGCCCCTGGCCGATCCGCCCGCAGCCGAGATCATGCGGGTCGTTTCCGCATCCGAGCGCTCATAGGTCATCTGCGCGCCCATGCGGACGCCGCCGAGTTCGCCGCCCAGGAAGGCGCCGGCGATCATGCCGTCGGCCTTCGTCTCCGCGCCCAGATCTCGCAGGTTCTGTTCACTGTTGGTGAAGCCGATGAAGCCGCCGACCACGCCGCCCAGTTCGGAGACGTAACCGACCCCGGCGTAGGCCGCGCCCAGATCGATGTCGGCCGAAGCCGCACCCGTGCCGGCCCGACCGTCAAGTTCGGTCGAGGCGCCGTAGCCGCGGGCGAAGGCGAACTTGCCGGCCTGACGGGGGCTTTCCGCCAGCAGGGAGCGGCCCGCCTCGACGCCCGACAGCGCCGTCTCGGTTTGCATCGCCATGGCGCTGCCGTAGGCTTCCGGCGTCAGCTGGGCAAAGGCTGCGGCGTTCGACACGCCGTTGGCGTCCACGAGCACCGGCACCGCCGCCGTATAGGTCTGCACGGCCTGACCCGAGCCGAGCACGGCGTTGGCGTAGTCGATGCTGGCCTGGGCGTTGGAGCCGAAAGCGCCGTCGTTCTGGAACTCGCCGCGGATCTGCAGCTTCTTGCCGTTCTGCGAGACGAAGCCGAACACGCTCTGCGACTTGTTGATCGTCGTGAAGCGGCCGTTGATGCCGTCGCTGGCGACGATCAGGTCGAGCACCTGACCGGGCGTGCTGGGCAGGACGCCGGTGATGTCGATCGTCGCGCCGTCAGCGATGTTCATCTCGCCGTTGATCTTCAGCAGGTCGCTGGCCTGCGGCGACAGCTCCATCAGCAGGTTGGACCCTTTGAAGAAGGCCACGTCGCCATTGACCGTCATCGTGCCGGGCGAGGCGCCGGGCGACAGGGTCCCTCGGACATTGATGTCTCCGTTGACCGTGCCGGCCGAGCCGAACACCGAACCGGCGCCGACCTCGATCGCGCTGGCCGAGGTGATCACGGACCCGGCCTGACCGACGAGACGGCCGCCGGTCAGGGACAGACCGTCCCAGCTCGACTCGCCCGTCATCGACAGGGTGCCGCCGGAGACGGCCAGCTTGTCGAAGCCCGTCCAGAGGCTGGCGTCGTAATCGACGACGGCGGACCCGACGCCGCGGAACTCCAAGGTGTCGGAGCCGTCCCCGCCCGACCGCAGGCCCGAGCCATTGGCCGAGAAGATCAGCCGATCGTCGCCGCCGCCGAGATCCAGGTCGCCGTTCAGCACGCCGAGGATGGCGAAGGTTTCCGCCGCCTCGCTGCCTGTCACATCCGCGGTCAGGGTCGCGGCCTGGGCGACCGTCGTCATGCCGCCGTTCAGGCTGACGCCGTTAACGAACGCCGCGTCGATGTCGAAGCGCAGCTCGCCGGCGCCGGAGCTCTCAAGGCGTTCGAAGCCGGTCGCCTGCAGGGTGCTCCAGGTCCGGACCTGACCCGACGCCTGGGTCATCTCCAGCACGTCATCGCCGGCGCCCGCGTTGATCCCGCCTTCGACCCTCGATCCTGCGCCCAGAACCATACGGTTGTCCGCGCCATCGAAGGTCACGCCCGTCTTGGACGCCAGCACCGTGTTGGCGCCCAGTTCCAGCGAGCCGCCGTCCACGGTTACGGAGTCGAAGTCGTAGCTTCCGCCGGTCAGCGCCAGCAGGCCGGCGCCTTCGGAGATCAAGTCCTGGAAGTTCAGGATCTGGGAGGCCACCACTGTGCGGCTCTGGGCCGCGCCGGACTGGACGCGCAGGAGGTTCTGCCCCTCGCCGCCGTCGACCGTTCCCTCGAACACGGCGCCTTCGCTGATGATCAGCTCGTCATCCGAGCCGTCGAAGTTGATGCGCTGGCTCGTCCCCAGGGCTCCGCCGAGCGTCAGGGCGTAGCCGCCCGTGATGTTGGCGGTCTCGAAGTTGTACATGCCGTTGATGCGCGAGGCCGCGGTCAGGGCGAGATTCAGGACGTCGCCGTCGCCCGACCCGCCGTCCAGATCGCCGGACAGGACGCCGCCGAGGCTCAGGTTCAGGGTGTCGTTCCCGCCGCCCATGTCCACGCCGCCGGTCAGGGCGCCGTCGATGGTGACCGTCTGGTCACTGCCGTCGCCCTCGATCTGGTCGATGGTGCCGCCCGACGAGCGCAGGTCCAGATTGGCGCCCTCCATCAGGGTGACGCTGTTCCAGTGCTCGCCCGCCTGCATGTCGAGGGTCAGGGTGCCGGCGCCATAGACGCCGAGCGACTCGAAGTTGACCACATCGTCCAGCAGCGATCCGGCGCCGTCGACCAAGCTGTAGACGACGGTGTCGTTGCCGCCCACGCCGCCGTCGATGCGGCCGGTCGCCGAGCTGCCGGTGCGGGCGACATAGGTGTCGTCGCCGTCGCCGAGCAGGATATCGCCGTCAACCTTGCCGGCGTTGTCGAAGGTGTCGTCACCGGCACCGCCCAGAACCTGGGCGGTCAGGGTGACGTCCTTCATCACCTGGATATTGCCGCCCTCGAGCTGCACCTCGCGGATCGCGAAGTCACGGTCGATCTGCAGCTGCCCTTCGCCGGAGGCGGCCAGAATCTCGAAGTTCACCGCATCCACGGCGCTGACCTTCTGGGTCTCGCCTTCATTTTGCGAGAAGGCGAGCACATCCTTGTCGCCGTCGCCGCCGTCGACCTGGCTGGTCAGGCGACCGCCGTGCTCGAGGGTGAACCGATTGTCGACATTGCCCGTGAACCGGATACCGCCGGCGCGGGCGCCGAACGTCGTGCCAGCGCCCACAGACACGCTGCCGCCCGTGGCCTCGAACGAGGCGAGGTCATAGGTGCCGCCGTTGAAAGCGAGAGTGCCGGCGCCGTCCGTGAAGACCTGCTGGAAGTTAACCAGCTGCCCCGAGACGATAGTGCGGCTGTTCGCCGAACCCGTCGCGACCCGCAGCGTGTTGGTCCCCGCGCCGCCGTCAGCCTTGCCCTTGAACACCGCGTTCTCTGCGATGATGAACTCGTTGTCCGAGCCGTCGAACAGGATCGATGACTCCTCATCCATCTCGCCCGTCAGCGTAAGGGGCGAGCTCCCGGTCACCTCTACGGTTTCGAAGTTGAACAGGGCGCCGATCGAGGACGCGCCGGTCAGGTTCAGGCGCAGGACATCGACGCCGTCGCCGCCGTCGAGGTCACCGCTCAGGAGACCATTCAGGCTCATCTCCAGGGTGTCATTGCCTCCGAACAGTTTGACGGCGCCGGTGAACCCGGAATCGATGGTCACGGTTTGCGCGCTGTCGTCGCCCTCGACGTACTTCACGCGGTAGTTGGCGGCGTTGGTCAGCTCGAGATTGGCGCGCTCACGCACACGAAGGGTGTCGTAATCCTGGTCCAGAATGACGCGAAGCGTGCCGGGCCCGTAGGCCTCGAAGGACTCGAAGTCGCGGAAGCCGCTGGGCAGCGTGCCTACGTTGTCCTTCAGGCGGAAGACGAAGGTGTCGATGCCGTCCCCTGCCGTGACGCCGCCGAACACCTTGCCGTCGCCGACCAATTCAAACCGGTCGTCCCCACCGCCGAGATCGACGCCCCCTCGCTGAACGGTTCCGCTGTTGATGAAGGTGTCGTTCCCGTCGCCGAACCCGACGCCGAGGCCCACGTAGCCATCGTTGACGAAGACGTTGTCGCCCTCACCCATCGATACCGAAGACGATATTGTGGCGCCGACGCGGTTGGTCAGCCTGTCATCGCCGTCGTCCATCGTGAGCGCGCGAATGACGCCGCTGTTATCGATCGTGTCGTCTCCGCCTTCCAGGATGACGAGGCCCTCGATCCGGCCCGCATTGACGATCGACTCCGCGTTGTCGCCCCCGGTAAAGGTGTAGTCGCCTTCCGTCTCCACTGTATCGCCTTGGGCGATGTGGATCGTGATGTCGTCGAGGTTCAATGTTTCGACATCGAAGGCTCCTTTCAGGAACAGCTTGCCTGAACCGCGTTCACCGTCGAGCCGACGCACGAACTCGAAGTTGCTGAACTGGACCGCGTCGATCAGGCGGTCGACGTTCAGCGACATATCGGCCAGGATGACGTCGTCGCCATCCCCGCCCGACGCGCGATGACCCGCGGCGATCGTGCCGTCTCCGAGCACGAGGGTGTCATTCTCGTCGCCCATCCGAAGATCGCCGTCGAGTTCGCCGTAATGCTCGAACCGATCCTCGCCCCAGTGGAGATCGATCGATCCGATGATCGTCCCTTCGTTCCGGATGATATCGGTCGTCCGCCAGGTCTGGATGGCGCCGGCGACAGTCCGGTCGTCGTCAACGTCGCCGATCGTTGAATAGAGACCGAGGTGATTGTCGCCCACCTCTTCACCCTCGGCGACGAGGGTGTCGTCGCCGCCCCGGATCACGCCCGAATTGTTCAAGGTGAAATGCGCGGAGGACCCATCCCCGATGCCGATGGCCGCTACGGCGATGGAGTTGGAGCCCATCGCCTCGACCTGTCCCGCGTTATCGAATCTGAACAGCGCGTTGTTGGAAAGGTCTCTCGCACCCACCCCGAAACTGAAAGCGCGACCGTCCCGACCGCCGGTGCTTCCCCCGGCACTGGCGCTGATCTTGCCAGATGCGGTGTTTACGAGGACCGTCGTTCTGTCCGTGACGTCGAGATCGCTTATCATCAGGCCGCCCCCCCCGACGCCGAGGGCCTGGATCGTGCCGCTGTTGGTGAACTGGAGGTTCATGTAGCGCGCAACGACGCCCACACCGCCGGCTCCGGTCGTCTCGATGAGCCCGGTGTTGTCGAAAGTCGTCAGTCCACCCTCAACGTCGCCATAGAGATGCACCGCCCGAGACGACACAAGGGTGGGATCGGCGGCGTTGTGAGTGTCCCGGATCGTCCCGGAGTTTCTCAGAGCAGCGATGTGCGTCTGCCCAGCCGGCAGGTCGGACCCGGATGCGAGGAACACCAAGCCTCCGCCAGCGTCGCCGTAACCCTCACTGGACGCAATCACCCCTTCATTGACGAAGTTGAACAGCGATCCTGTATACTCATGTACGATCCCCACCCCCGCGAATGCACCGGAGATCGTTCCGGCTGCATTCCGGAAACTGCTCAAGCCGTTCTGCGAGATGAGCCCGATCCCCTCGGCGGACACATCAGCGAAGTTCGTGAAGTCGATGTCGGTCTCGAGCTGGTTGAACCGTTCAAAGAACAAGCCGACGCCCTCGGGTTTGGTGTCAGCAATCCGAGCGCGGTTATTAAGGATTCCTCGGCCCAGAACCTTGATCCCGTCTGTCAGGACCTCGCCGTTCGCGCCCTCGAGCGTCACCTCAAGACCGGAGCCGTTCAGCTCGACGCCATGCAGTTCGAAGTTCTGGACGTCGCCAGTGTTGAGATCGTTCGCGAACGTCACCACGCCACTGGCTGACACCGAGCGACCGTAGGCGTCGGTGTTTCCATCGCCGCCGTCGATCAGTTGCGTCACGCCATTGGTCGCCTCGGTATAGAGGAAGGTGTCCGACCCCTCGCCGAGCAACACGTCGCCATTCATTATTCCGGAGTTGACGACCAGATCCTGACTGTAGCCGATGTCCTGGAAGGCGACCTTATCGCCGCTCAGACCGCCGCCGTCGATCTCGCCCGCCCGGGTCGTGCCGTTGGCGTGTTTGTGGATCGCGTTACGAACCACGATCGAGCCGTCGACCGAGAAGATTGCGGCCCCGTTCACCGCATCCATCTTGCCGACGTTGTAGACGTAGTTGTCGCCGGTTGAGGAAACGACGGCCGCCTGACCGCCGAGCACCTGGCCAACGAGGTTCTCGCCTTCAGTGAGGATGTTGTAGAACTCAGCGCCCTCCATGAAGACGCCCACGCCACGGTCGCCGATGCGGTTCGGAAGATCGGGCGTCCGGTCGTTGGCGCGCGCGTCAAGGACGCCGGCGTTGCGGACCGTGCCCGATGTTCTGATGATGCGCCCCGCGTGGCTCCCCTGCTGGTTCGGCTGCTTGATCGAAAGCCGAGCCCCATAATCGATATTCACGTCAGCCTCACCGGCCAGTACGAGGGTCGCCAGACCCCCGCTGACGTTCGCACCCTCAGCGAAGGTCAGGCGCTCGGCCTGCCGAACGTCAATCAGCCCGATGTCCGGATCAAGTTGGCCCTGTGCGTTGACACCGGTGTTGCTGTCGATCCGGTTGTTCACGATAACGTCGAGCGTCCTCTCGCCGTTCGCGGAGACGACGGTGATGGCGCGGTCGGGTGCGTTGGGATCGGCCTGGTCCGCCTGCAGGGCGAAGTCCAGGATGATCGTTCCCTCCCCCGCCAGCAACAGGGGATCGTACCTCAGGGCGTGGAGTGGATTGTCGGCCGAGCGGGCCTTGTTCTGCAGCGTGAGAACTGCGTCATCGCCAGACGCTTCATAAACCACGCTTTCGAACGTGAATCCGCCGGCGGTCGGAAACTGGCGGGTGCGATTGTCAGCCAGCGTCCCGAAGACGATGTTTCGGGTCTGGGCGCCTGTCGCCCGCAGCCAGAGGTCGTTCTCGCCGGTATTGCTCTCGATCTGGCCGTCGAGCAGCTTCTGCCGGCCCTCGAACTCGCCCAGATTGAGTTCGCCCGTGCTGCCGTTCATCCGTGAGATGTCGACAACGAGGTTCTTGAACGGGCTAAGATCCACGTTCCCCTGAACAGTCTCGCCCTCGTTGAGAACGACCTGCTGCGCCAGCGCCGGCGTCGCCGTGACCACGGCCAAGGCGGCGACGCTGGTGAGCAACCGGGCGCGGCCCTTGTTGCGGACGGGAGATTGGGCGGCTTTGGTCTTGCGCATGTTCGGCTCGTTCCAGACGTGAAATCGTGAGCCATCCGGTCCGACTCGACGGAGGGATGGCGTTGAATGCTGCCCATGCCGCGAACCGCCCCAGATGTGTCCGGCCGCGCGACGGATTTTCCGCGAAGCGGTCCGGCGCGCGGCGAGGTCGCCTCGGGCCGGCGCGATCTCAGGCGGGCAGCATCTCCGCAGGCGCGCGGCGCAGCGCCTTCGCCCTTGACCACGGGGCGGTCAGCCAGGCGGCGACCTCCTCGTCGTTCTTCAGGACGATGGGCGTGAAGCGTCGGCGGGCGAGGTCCGCCTGGACGATCCGCTCGACGCTCACGAGGGCGAACAGGTCCAGCGTCTCCCGTCCCCGATCCGCGCGGCGGACGCCCCGCCATCCCTGTTCGAAGACCCCGCCGAGATAGCCGACGGAACCGGCGGCGGGCCGGACATAGTCATCCGCGGGTTCAGGCAGGGCGTCCGGCCTCAGCGCCCCGAGCGCCGAGAACGGCACTACGCAGCGACCGCGCGGCTCCAGATGGGGACGCCAGACAAAGGCGCTCGCATCGATGAAGCCGACCCCCGGATCGGGTTCGTTGGCGGCGAACTGCTCGAACTCCGCGTCGGTCAGTCGAACGCGATCGCGATAGGCGCGTTGGATCGCCCGGGTCCGGACTTCCCGTCCCGGCGTGGGCATGCCCCACCGCGCCGTCAACACCCGCGCGGTACGATCGGGCGACAGGGTGATGATCGCCGCCGGTTCGTCTGCGAACACCATCTCCGCGCAGCCGGCCGCCCAGCCGGGCGAGACATTGAACCGGGCCGAAACAGCGGGATCCGCGGTCGTGCGGATATAGGGCGACATGCGTCTTCAGCAGCGCTTGTCGCGGGCGATCTCGGACAGGTGGGCGGCCCGGTTCGCCATGGGCGCCATGGCCGTCATGGATTCCGTCAGGGAGGCGGCGCCGTCCATGATCTGCTGCTGCTGACGCTGGGCCGCCGCCTGCTGGGCCTGCTGCCGCATCATGGTCGCGGCCCCGGAGACGAGAGAGCCTCCGGGGATGAAGCTCGTGAGCGCTCCGGTCAGACCGCCGCCCGCCGCGGCGGGTCGGCGCGTCGCGGCCATGGCGGACTGGCTGAGGTCGGAGCCCATCAAGGTCATCCGCATCTGGAGGGCCTGGACCTCGGCGTTGAGCGAATTGATCTCCGCGATGAGCACGTCGCACGAGAGCTCCCCGTCCCCCCGCCGGACGACTTCGAACGGAACGTCCGGGGCGGGCGCAGCGGAGGGTGCGCCCGCGGTTGGCGCGTCCTGAGCGGCGCCAGGAAAGCCGAGGACAGCGACCGCCGCGAGAAGAATGAGACCGGATGCCATGACGGGTCCTTGAAGGGGTTGCGCGGCGCGTTCCGGAGACCAGTCCGGCGCCTCGCCGCCGGCCCGGTCCGGGTCGGTCGGCATTGGACGCCGGAGGCGAACTGATGCTGACGCGCCTGATGTCGAGTGCTGCACCCGCTCCGCTTGCCTGGAAAGCGCTCAGCGACCGGGTTTCTGCGGGCCGTCCCTGCGCGCCGCGAAACCGCCCTAACCCTGGTCTGATCGCGCGCGTCCCTCGCCGGGCGATCCGTCCCTGACCAGGCGGCGCCAGATCTGGCGATGGTAGGTCGACCCGACCCGCAAGCCCGTTCCGTCTTCCAGCACGACGACCAGATTGCGCTTGCCGTGTTCGTGGAAACTGCGGATCGAGCGTCGGTTGACGAAGTTCGACCGGCTGATCCGCATCATGACGTCCGGATCGAGCGTCGCCTGGAGCGTGTCCATGGTCGCCCGCAGCATATGGGACTGGCGCTGGGTGTGCAGGAGAACATAGTCGCGCGCGGCCTCGATCCAGTCGATGTCCTCGACCGACAGCCGGACCTGGCCGTGGCGCTTCTGCACCCACACCCCGGTCGTCCAGCCCGCGGCCGGACTGGCGGCGTCCTCGGACCTTCGCGGGCCGTCCCCGGCTCGTCCCGTCCACCGCCTCGCCCGCCGGAGGGAAACCGCCAGCCGCTCGGGGTCGATCGGCTTGAGGAGGTAGTCAACGGCGGAGACGTCGAAGGCCTCGAGCGCGTACTGATCGTAGGCGGTGACGAAGACGACCGCGGCGGGGTGAGCGCCCTCAAGGCTTCGGGCGAGGTCCACGCCGCTCTGGCCCGGCATCTGGATGTCGAGAAAGACGACGTCGGGTTGAAGCGCGGCGATGGCGGCATCCGCCTCCTCCGCGCTGCGCGCGGCGCCGACCACCTCGACGCCGGGCGACGCCTCAAGCAGGGAGCGCAGCAACTCGCGCGCCGGCGGTTCATCGTCCACGATCAGGGCTCGCATCAGTCCCCCCTTCCCTGAAGCGGCGTCTCCAGCCGGACGCGGAAACCGGGACCCGACGGACCCGCCTCGAGACGCGCCGCATCCCCGTATTGCGCGGAAAGCCGTTCCCGGACATTGCGCAGGCCCAGTCCGGTTCCGGACTCGATCGCGGCGACGCCCGGGGCGCGGCCTGTGTCCAGGACCTCGATCCACAGACCGGTCGCCGTCCGGCCGGCGGTGATGGCGATCCGGCTGTCCCCACCCGAAGGCGCGGCGGCGTATTTTACAGCGTTCTCGACGATCGGCAGAAGGATCAAGGCGGGGACGGTCGCCTGTCGGAGCGCTGCGGGATAGTCGATGTCCAGGGCGAGGGCGCCGTCGAACCGCACGGCCTCGATCTCGATGTAGGCCTCCACCGCCTCCATCTCGCGCTCCAGCGACAGCATCGCGCTCCCGTGAAGATCAAGGGTCGCCCGGAGATAGGTGGACAGGCGTCGCAGCATGGCGGTCGCCCGCGCGGGCTTGGCCGTGACGACCAGCGAAATGATGTTGTTCAGCGTGTTGAACAGGAAATGGGGGTTGAGCTGAAACCACAGGAGATCCAGCTGCGCCTTGCGCGCGAGGTCCCGGGCCTCCGCCTCTCTCAGGGCGGACCTCTGCGCGCGCGCGCGCATGGTCACCAGTTCGATCAGACAGACATAGAGCGCATAGAGGCCGAGATAGCTGTTCACGTTCAAGATGAGCGCCGGGCTGAACAGGGGCCGAAACGGCGCCGCGCCGGCCAGCCTCCCGAGAACGGCTCCGATTTCGTGGTCGAAGACGGCCTGGAGGACGGCGGCGATCAGGACGAACGGCGCGACGACGAGAACACGCGGAAAGGTGCGCAGTCCCGCGAGCAGGATGACGAGCCGGAACAGACCCAGCGACAGGGGTATTGCGAGGACCAGGGTCGACGCCATCCAGACGTATTTCCAAGCGTCCGACAGCTGCGGTCCCGCGCCGGTCGTCACGGCCTGGTTCAGCGTTACGCTGACGGCGCCGAGCACGATGCTGCCCGACCACAGCAGCATCGCCAGCCTCAGGGCCTCCCGGCTTTCCGGGGCGGCGCCGACGTGATGACTGTCTGGTTCTGCGCTGCGCACGCGACGCCCCATCTCGAGAGTTTTGACGCCCCTCTCTACCATCACCGGCCCGCCTCTGGACGCCGCCCCGGACGGTTCGCAGAAAATTCGTCGACTGCCGTTCGATATGCGGCGAGCGCCCGGCGATAGCGGACCATGGATCACAATCTCGACAGGCCTTCACGCCGCGCGACGGTGCTCGGGATGGCGGCGCTGCTGGGCGGCTGCGGTCGCCGGCCAGACGCGCCGCCCGCGGGAGAGGCCGACGCGCTCGTCACGCTTTTCCAGGGTCGCCGCCCGTCCGGCCCCTGGTCGCTCTTCCTGGCCGAAACGCGGATCAACGGCGTCGACGCCTGGATCTGGCGGCCGGCGATGAACGGCCAGGCGAACGCGGACACCGAGGTGTTGCCGGACGCCTATGCGGAGCGCCTGCGCCGACGGTTCGGGGCCTCGGTCGGCGAGGCCCTCGTCGCGGCGCCGGCCCACGGCGCTTGGACCGGCGCACCCGCGGACGACCGCTTCCCCGTGGCGGTGTTCCAGCCGGGCGCGACCTTCGGGTCGCGGGACTATCGACTGCTGATCGAAGACATGGCCAGCCACGGCAGGATCGTCATCGGACTCAACCCCCTCGGCTCCCCCCGGGGCGACGGCCCGCGCGCGCGGACGGCAGCGGACGAGATCGCGGCGGTCCTCGACGGACTGGGCGCGGTCGCGCCGGCGACCCGGTCAGACATCGAGACTCCCGGGGCGGACCTGATCGGCCACTCGATCGGCGGGGC
Organism: Brevundimonas sp. NPDC092305; assembly: GCF_044755415.1. Classification (NCBI taxonomy): domain Bacteria; kingdom Pseudomonadati; phylum Pseudomonadota; class Alphaproteobacteria; order Caulobacterales; family Caulobacteraceae; genus Brevundimonas; species Brevundimonas sp. NPDC092305. The sequence continues at coordinate 1,399,600 of NZ_JBIVQY010000001.1, forward strand.
CGCCGCCGTGCTTGCGCTCGCCCATCCGGCGGCGCGCTCGGCGGTCAATATCGACGGCGACTATCTCGGCGCGGCGGCGGACGCCTCGCCCGGCAAACCCATGCTCTACCTTGTCGGGGAAAATCCGGATGAGCCGGCGTCCGCTGACGAGCGGCGCGCCAGGGTCTGGGGGAACATCTCGCGGGGCAGCCCCGCGGCCCGAGCCCTCCGCCTGCCCGGAATGGGTCATCTGGACGTCACCGACGGCGCCGTGCTGGCGGCGCTCGCGGCCGACGGCGCCCCCCTGAGCCGCGGCGATCCCTCCAGGACCCATCCCATCCTGCGAACGACGATCGGCTCCTGGCTCTCGGCCGGACCTCGCACCGACTGGCGCGCCGGGGTCGGGGCCGGTTCGCTGGTCAAGGCGTTCGGCTGAGGCGAGGTCCGGCGGGCCCGCATCGCGTTCGCGCGCGGCGTACCGGAGTCAACCGTCGTCTACCCGCGATTTCGGCCCGCCTACGGGGCGTCGGCGTCGGAGCCGGGGGCCAACACCGGCCCGCGGTCCCGGAGCGAGCGCCCCTACTGCAAAAACGCCGTCTTCGTCGCGGCGAGCAGCGGGTTCCCCCCGGTCGAGACGTCATAGCCGTAGTTGACCGTCCAGATGATGGTTCCGCCAAGGCCGGTCTCCCGCACCCAGGCGCCCTTGGCCGCGATCGAGCGTTCGTCCTCATAGGTCAGGAAACCGGCAGGATCGGAGGCGGGGTCGTTCGCCGGGACATAACCGCCAGGACCATAGGTCCGGTAGCCCACCCGCGCCTCGGCGTCCCAGTGATACTGCCCATGGGACAGATAGCCCTTCCGCACCAGCTCGAACCAGGCGAGCGCGTTGTCGTCGAAGTTCCAGATGTCGTTCCGGTTGGTGTCCTGACGCGGGCCGGTGATCGAGGGCCCGTAATACATGCCGTAGAAGCCGATTCCGACGCCCAGCTTGCCGCGGGGCACGCCGGACGCGACATAGGCCCTGATGCTGCTGTCCAGATCGATCGGGCGATTGGGGCCCGCGCCAAAGATGGGCCCGCTGAACCAGGATTCCCATTCGGCGCCGTTGAACGCCGTCCCGACGCCGTAACTCATCAGGTTGTACTGATCGACCAGGGCGGCGACCTCCACCTTCCAGGGCTCCACCTTGCCGCCCGGCAGGAGGAAGTTGATGTTCTCGGGATAACCGGGATGGGTGATCAGCAAACGCCGCTCCAGGCCCCGATATCGCTCGCGTGACGCCGCTTCCAGCCGCAACTCCGAAAGAAGCGCCTTGAGCCGGCGGCGGGCTTCTTCCGCCGTCACGCCCATGCCGGAGTTTCCGTCGAGTTCGTTCTCCCAGTCGACGTCGACCCCGTCGTAGTCGTGCTCGACCAGATAGTCGACGACCCGACGAACGAAGGTGGGACGCAGGGCGTCGGTGGTCGATCGCAGGAAGCCCTTTCCGTCGTCGCCGTCGCCGCCGAGCATCAGCAGCACCTTCGTGCCGGCGGCGTGCGCGCGGGCGACCATATAGTCCTCCACGTCGCGGCCGCTCCCGTCCGGGGCCCGCCCTTCGCCATGAAACGACTGGCCGCCGCCCAGGACCAGCGCGCCTGCCGCGCCCCCCAGCGACCCCGACCCGGGCGCGACCCTGCCGAGGACGAGATGGGTCATGGCCGACATGTCGAGAGACTGGGGCGGCTGGGCGAGATCCCAGTCCCAGTAATAGCCGACGTAGTACCCGGTGACCCAGGGCTTTGCGGCGGGCGCCGCCGTCACCGTCACCTCGGCGGTTGCGGTCCTGGCCGGGTCCGCGACGCTCCTGGCCTGCACGTGATAGACGCCAGGCGTTCCGGGCGCCGTATAGAGCCCGGCCGTCGTGATCAGGCCTCCGCCGGCTTCGATGACCGACCAGGTGCATCCCGTCTGGGTCGAACCGGTGACAACACAGCTGAACTGCCGGCCGCTCGTAGCGGTGAGGGAAATTGACGCCGGCGTCACGCTCACGGCGACCGGCGACGGGTCGCCGCCGCCGGGATCGGCCTTTCCGCCGCCGCCTCCCCCTCCACAAGCCGCCAGGAGGGACAGCGCGACGATGAGGGCGAACCTCGGGACCATGGGAACCTCAACAGACGTCAGCGCCATGCCTTTAGCGCCTGGACATGCGCTGTTTTTTTGGGCCCCCGCGCGCTCGCGGGCGAGCCCGATCCGTCGCAAACTGGCGGGCGTGGGGCGACGAGGTTGCGACGAGGTCCATCGGCCGAGAGCGCCGGGCGTCGTGAATCCCGCGGTGCACGGTCCGGGCTCCCCGCATGAGGCGCCTGTCAGGCCCGGGCCGATCAACAGCAGTGATGATCCTCGCCGGACTGCTCACCGCCAAACAAAACGGCGGCGGTCCTCAGACCGCCGCCGTCCATGTCCTACACGTTCTCGGGGTTAGAACTGTAGATCGAAGCCGAAGCGCACGTAGCGGGGCTGCTGGTAGGCGAGCGCCGCGCCGTAGGTCGGGAGGGGCGTCGCGCCGTCCTCGTCATAGACCTCGTCGAGCTGGGTGATCCCCTTTTCGTTGAACAGGTTGAAGACGGAGGCCCGGAGCACAAGTTCGCCCGGCATCCACGACATCTCGGGCACGGTGTAGCTGAGCGTCAGATCGACCTTCTTGATCCAGTCGGATTCGATCAGAGATCCACGCGGGGCCGGCGTCCCGGCGCAGAACCGGGCGGCCGCACCATAGTTGGCCGCGCCCTGGTCGTCCGGGTGAACGCCGAGACAGCTGTATTTCTGCGGCGAGATGATCGACGCGTTCGCTCCGATGAGGAGATTGTCGAGCAGCTGGTAGGAGCCGAAGATCTTGAACTGGTGGGCGCGGTGGTTCGGCAACAGGCCGTACTGGTAGTCCGCCAGCCCGGGGTAGTCGAACAGGATGGTGCTGCCGGCGTCCGCCTGCCCGTTGTCGGACAGGACCGTGCCTTCATAGTTGCCTTCGGACTTCGACAGCACATAGGAGCCCTGGAGCCCCCACTTGCCGTCCCAGGCGCGTTCGAAATTCAGCTCGAGGCCGAGATATTCCCGTTCGGGCTTTTCATAGCCGAGTTCTTCCGCGGTCAGGTGGATCAGCGTTCCACAGTTGGTCAGCTCGGGCGTGCCCGCGACCGCTCCGAAACAGGTCGGATTGGCGTCGCCCGGCAGGGCCCCGCGGGTGTAGATGTCGATATCCTCGCCCGGATTGATGACGACATACTGCCACGACCCGTCCCAGCGCGCTTCGCACGCCGCGACGTCATAGCCGTTGTCCTCGCAGTACTGGACGACGAACTGATCGAGGGTGATGTCCTCCGACACCTTGTTCAGGCGGCGGTAGGTCAGCGCGGCGCCGATGGTCCAGGAGTCGTCCACCCGGCGGGTGTAGCCCAGGATCAGCTCCTCCTCGTTCGTTGCCTCCAGCTGTTGCGACGTCTTGGAGAAGGCCCGTTCCGCGATGCCGCGGCCCAAGGTGACCGTGCAGCCCTCGACGCCGGCTGTCCCGAAGCCGCCCTCGGGGCAGGCGACGATATTGTAGGTGTCAGCAATAGTCGGGTTGGTTGCGGCAGTGATCTGCGCGCCGAGGGTCGGGACGACGCCTTCGGCCTGACCATTGGGGATCAGGAAATATTCGCTGAAGCCAAAGTCGGCGCCGCGGTAGGCGAGGTTCGACGCCGGCGGAACAAAATACCGGCCGAAGTTGCCGTAGACCTTGTCGTCGCCGTTTCCGAACGGATCCCAGGTGAATCCGATCCGCGGCCCCCAGTTGCCGGACAGATCGAAGCTGTTTTCCTCAGAGAGGCCTTGGACGAGGAAGTCGTCGTAGCGCAGGCCGAGCTGAAGCGAGAAATTGTCCGTCACATCCCAGGAATCCTGGATGTAGTAGGACTTGTTCTCGCTATCGATGTCGAGCCCGCCCAGACGCTGGTACTGCACCTGAACGAAGTCCTGGCCGAGCGGGACGCCGTAGCCGACGTCCACCCCGGCCCCGCGACGCAGGTTGTAGATGCGGCCGCCGTTCAGGTCGCTGACATGGTTTAGCGTATTGTTCTCCTGATCGAGACCCATGCGGACATGGTGCTCGCCGAGGAAGTCGAAATACATGTCGGCGTCGACACGATAGAATTCCCGCTTCGCCGTCTGCTGGTTGCTGCCGGCGACCTTCTGCGCGCTCGAGATGAAGGGCGACCTCGGATTGGTGGGATCGTTCTGGAAGCGCGAGTCGGTGATACGCGGACTGGTCGTGTCTTCCGGAACCGTGGAGGTTTCGGTGTCGCTGACGCCATACGCCGCCGAAATCGTCAGCCAGTCGGTGAGCGTTCCGGTATATTTGGCGATGTAGTTCTCGCCGCCGCGCAGATTGTAGGACAGGGGCGCCGCCGCGCCGATGGCCCCGGTGTCGCGGTTGAAGGCGTAGGCCGAGACGGTCCGTGTGCTTTCGGTGTTGAAGTAGGTGTATTCGAGGTGGTGGCCCTCGGCGAGGTAGCCATCCAGCTTCACGCCCCAGAACGGGTCGTCCGATTCCCGTTCGGTGTAGGTCGAGTCCAGGGCATACTGGTCCGATACGTCCCGCGCCTGATACAGGCCGTAGGCGAACAGGCGGTCGCGGATGATCGGTCCGCCGATCTCGACGGTCAGCTCCTCAACCGAGCTTTCCGTGTAGGCGCCGGGGACATAGCCGATCGAATAGGTGTCGCTGTCCGGCGAGTGGCTGGAGAGGCTGGCCGGCGCGAAGTCCCCGTGCAAGGCGATCATCAGATCGTTGGTGCCCGACTTGGTCACCGCGTTCACCACGCCGCCCGTCGCGCGTCCGTACTCGGCGGGGTAACCGCCGGTTTTGGTTTCGATGGTCCGATAGAAATCGAACGGAACGGTCGCGCCGCCGACATAGGTGTCGAAGTTGGTGATGTTCAGGCCGTTCACGTAGTAGGCGTTCTCGGCGACCGTCGATCCGCCGATCGACGGAAGGTTCTGGAACGCCGCGCTGCCCGTGCCGGTCACGACGGATGGCGACAGGAGGGAGATGGACGTCGCGTCGCGAGCCACCGGCACGCGAGACGACAGCTCCTCGACATCGATGGTCAGACCCTTGGTGGTCTGGGTGAAGTCGAGATTGGCGCGCGTTCCGACCACGACGATATCGTCGATGGACGTGGCGTCAGACGCGCCGACCGTGAAGGTGAAGCCCGACTCCGCGCCTGCGTTGACCCGAACGGTGTCCTCGTAGGGGGGAACGCCGTCGGCCGTGACCGTCACCTGGTAATCGCCCGCCGGAAGGAGCGCGAACCTGAACTGGCCGTCGGCGTTCGTGGTCGCGCTGCGCGTGAAGCCCTGCGACACGGACCGCACCGCGACGGACGCCGAAGCCACCGGTGCGCCGGACACGTCCTGGACCGATCCGGTCAGCGCCCCGCTGGTGTAGTCCTGCGCAAACGCTGCGGTCGGCGCGACGAGCAGGGCGGGCGGCAGGGCCGCCGCCGAGAGGACGGCTGCCGCCCCGAAGAATGACGACGCCATGAGGCGCCGGCGATTGCTGGTCTTGTTCAAACTTAGTCTCCCACTTGGCCCCGACGACATTGTCGAACAGCCCCTGTTGATCCGCCGTCGCCGGCGCCGTCCTGGCACACGCCAGAATCCTCCTCGCAGACGCTCCTCACCTCCCCGACGATCAGGCTGGTGACGCCGCCGGGTTTGACTCGACCGGACGAACCCGGGCGCCGGGTATCGACTTGGACAGATCGCCGGGGCGCGACGCCCCTTCCCCCGACGCCGGAGCATCTTTCATCGAGCTGTCGCCGATGTGGGCAGGCCGTGCTGCCGAGGTTCGACCGTCGGGCTGCGGATCGACGAAAAAGCGACGACCGGCGCCCGCGCCTCTCCGCCTCGCGCGCGGCCTGGCTCCGGCGGCGCGAGCGATCAGGCCGGCGGCCTGCGCTGGTGTGGGATCAAACGGGGATCACCACTCTCCACCGGTTGACGGGACCGGGTGGTTCGTCCCTCATGGCGCCGTTTTGGGGGACCTTCCGCATGAACAAGGTCATTCTAGCCGGCGCGCTTTTGGTGGCGGTCATCCTGGTGGCGGGCTGCCGACCCGCCCTCTCCGAGCAAGAGGGTCCGACCGCGGCCCACGTGGTCGCCGCGTCCGACCTCGAGGCTGGCCGGTATCTGGTGGTGGTCGGCGGTTGCAATGACTGCCACACGGCGGGCTATGCCCGCTCCGGCGGCGCCCGGCCGGCTGAGGCGGAATGGCTCAAGGGAAGCTCAGAACCACACTCTGGCCCTTGGGGCACGAGCTTCGGCAAGAACCTGCGCCTTACGGTCGCCGAGCGGTCGGAGGACGAATGGGTTCAACTGCTCGACACCGGGACGAGCCTGCCGCCCATGCCCTGGCCCAGCGTCCGCCAGATGTCCGAAGCCGACAAGCGCGCCGTCTACCGCTACATCCGGTCCCTCCCGGGCGACGCGGGTCAGCCTGCGCCCGCGCCGCTCCCGCCCCGACCGGAAGGACTGCCGGCGGCGAAGACGCCCTGACCGGAGGAGGCCTTGGCTCCATGAGAGTTTCGGGGTGACGAGGGCGGTCGGTCCCGTTTCAGCGTCCGGGCCCGCGCGGACCCAGCCGATCAACAGCCCGCCCCAGCCCGCGCCAGGACAGCCTGCAAGGTCGACCTCACCCGCTCCAGGGTTTCGGCATCCGGCGGCGCGATCGGCCGCGGGGGATCGGCGTCGGTCAGGTCGAGCATCCGGGCCATGGCGTAGACGATGCGGAGACTTCCATGGGTCCGCCAGAGGGACCACAGAGCGGAAAGGCGCAGGTCGAGGCGCTCGGCCTGGATCGCGTCGCCGGTCCGCGCCGCCGCGGCCAGAGCCACGGCGAGCTCGGGAAGCAGGCCGCCCAGCACGCTGTACCAGCAGTCCGCGCCCGCCAGGAGGGCCGCCTTGCCGCCCCAGTCTCCGCTGTAACCGATCGACAGATCGGGCGCGGCGTGCCTGTAGCGGGCGAGGTCGGCAGCGACGTTTCCGTCCCCGGGCATCGGGAGTTTGACGGCGGAAACGCCGGGTATCGCCGACAGCCGCCCGACGAAGTCCGGGCTGAAGGTGAACCCCGTGGTCACCGGATTGCTGTAGATGCAGACCGGGAGGCCCGTTTCTGCGGCGACCGTCTCGAAATGGGCGAATACCTCCGCTTCGCTGAGCGGCATATAGCTCACCGGCGCCAGAAGCAGGCCCGCAGCGCCCTCCTGCGCGGCGTCCCTTGCGAAGGCGGCCGCATCGTCCGTCCGCAGGGCGCCGACCCCGACGATAAGCGGCGTCGTCCCGGCCGTTTCCCGCGCGATTGAGACCGCGCGTCGCCGCTGGGTCCGGTCGAGATACATGTAGGACCCGGTGCTGCCCAGCAGGCCGATGGAGTCGACGCCGGCCGCGGACGCCCGTGCGACAAGTCTTGCAAGGTCCCCCGGGATCAGATCGCCTTCGCAGTTAGCCGGCGTGATCGGGAAGGCTGACAGTCCGGTGAACAGGGTCATGGTCCGCCGTCTATCACGGTCCGTCACGCGTCGGGCGTCCCGGCGACCGGTTCGTCGCATTCCGATCGCAAACCGCTACGGCTGAAGCGCCATGCCCGTCATTGGATGAGAGCATGATCCCAGTCCTCATTCCGCTCCTTCTCGCGCTCGGCGATGGCGTCCAGGCGCCCGCTGCGCCCGACGGCCTGTGCGACCCGATGCCCGGTCTTGAAGACATCGTGCCGCTCGCCCGCACCGACTATCTGATCGTCGGCGAAACGCACGGCACGGTCGAACTGCCCGCCGCCTTTTCCGCGATCGCCTGCGCGTCCCTCAAGGACGGACGGCCGGTGCTCGTCGGGGTGGAGCACCCCGCCGCCATGCAGACCGCCCTTGACGCCAATCTGGCTTCCGACGGGGGCGAGGAGGCGCGCGACGCCCTGACCGCGACCCCGGCCTGGGAAACCGACCCCCGGTTCAGCGCCGCCATGCTGGCTCTGATCGAGGACGTCCGGCGCTGGCGCGCCGCAGGCCGTGACGTGACACTGGTCGCCTTCGACGCGCCCATCGATCAGCCGGGCACCAGCGCCGCCCGCGAAGCCGGCATGGCGCACCATCTGATCGCCGCGCGACAGGACAGGGGCGCTGGCCTCGTCGTCGCCCTCACCGGATTGGGTCACGCCGATCGCCGCGGGTTTTCGTCCATGTCCCCGCCTGTCGACTCGATGATCAAGCACCTGCCCGCCGACCGGACCTCCGGCTTGGCCTTCGTCAGGTCGGGCGGCGAGAGCTGGCGCTGCGTGCAGGACCCGGACGCCCGGCGGTGCGGGGCGATGCCCCTTAGCGCGCCCGAGGCCCTCGTCGAGCGCGGCGTGACCGTGTCGTATGATCCGGGTCGCCTTCAAGGCCCGATATTCACCCGGCGCGCCCCTGACCGCCTCACCGCCTGTCCGGGCCCGCTAGCCTCGGCCTTTCGCAAACCCGATCGGTCGTTGCGCCGTCCGCCGGGCGCGTGCCGTGCGTCTCGTCTCGGCCTCGACGTTTCGTCGCAGTCTGGACCGGCGGCCCGGGTCCGGCCATTTTCGCGCCGCCGCTCGTTGTGAGAGGCCGCCCCGTTCTGACCGAGGCGTCGATGATCCCGTCCAATTCCCCCCTGTCCGGCCTCGTCGGCCTCGCCGCCTTCTGCCTGGCCCCCCCGGCGCTCGCCCAGTCCGCGCCGACCCCGGCGGACACCCGGGCGTCGACCGCGGCCGGTGACGCCTTCGGCGTCCGGATCGGCACCGAACAGATCGGTCTGTACAGCGACAGTCAGGTCCGCGGCTTCAATCTGCAGGACGCCGGCAATTTCCGTCTGGACGGCGCCTACTTCGTCAAATCGGCGAATTTCGTCGACCCCGTTCTCGCCGGAGTCTTCACGCAGATCGGACTCAATGCTCTCGACACCGACTTCGCCGCGCCGTCCGGCGTGGTGAACTACCGGCTCCGCTCGCCGTTGACCCAGCCCGCCGTGTCGGCGGAAGCCGCCCGGCTTGAGTACGGCGGCACATTGTCGAGCCTTACCCTGTCCGCGCAATCCGCAGACGGAACCACCGGCGCGTCCGTTGGCGGGCAGTATTTCGACGGAGAGTCGTCTTCCGGGCTGTCGTCGCGGTCGAAACGTCTCGGAACCGTTGTTGAACGCGTCACCGGCGCCGGCAGCCTCAAGGGCTTCGCCTCGATGAATGTGTTCGACCTGGAGGGTAGCTACGGCGTGAAGCTCGATGACAACGTCCTCCCCGGCGCCTTGCGACACCCGAAGCGCTACGTTCCGGCCTGGAGCGATCACGACGGGCGCGATCTTGTCGCCGGCCTGATCGGAGACGCGGCCGCGGCGCCCGGGATGCGGTTACGGGGCTCCGTCGTATACTCCCGGCTCGAGCTTGATGCGTCGGACTATACCCTCCTCACCGTCGGGCCGGATCGGATCGCCCGGGGACAGACCGTTTCAAATCGACCCCGGATCAACGCCTCCTCGTCCGGGTCAGGCGGCGTGGATTGGGACCTCACAACCCGTCTGCGCGCCTACGCAGAGGTGCGCGCGCGCAAGACCCGGAGCGAATACGGGCCGGCGTCGGTGATCTCCCTTGGCGACGTCGTTCTCGATGACGGCGTCCAGTCCGCGCCACTCCCGCCCCTTCCGGATTCCGTTCCCGGCACGGCGGACGTCGTCACCCAGCTCACGGGCGCCGTCGGGATCGAAAGCGATTTCGGCCCACTCCGCTGGAGAGCGGAAGTGCAGAAGACCCGCTATCGACGTTCGGTGTTCGCGGACAGTGCGGTTTCGAAAGGCGGCGATGATCCGTGGCTCTATCACGGCTCGGTCATCTATGGCGCAGGCGAACGGTGGACCGGCTTTGCGACCCTGACGCGGGGGCTGGAAGAATCCGGGGTGGCCCCGAACGCGGCGGTCAATCGCGGCGAGATTCTGGAGGCCGGCCTTTCGACCCAAAAGGAAATCGGGCTGCGCGGACGGCTGACGGACGGGCTGACCCTGATCGCGTCGGCCTTCGAGATCGACAAGCCGGCGGCAGGCTACGACCAGGCCGGCGCCTACCGTCTGATCGGCCAGCTAAAGCACGCCGGAACCGAATTCTCCCTCACGGGATCGCTGACGGACGACCTCCGGGTTGTCGCCGGCATGACCTGGATCGACGCCCGCCGAAGCGGTGAACCGGTTGATCGCGGGGACTGGTCGTCCGAAGCGACGGGCGTACCGGACTTCCGCGCGATGACGGCCTTGACCTGGCGGACCCCGTGGTCACCGAACCTGTCGCTGGACGGACAGGTCGTCTATGCGTCCGACCGCCGGCTGAGGTCTCTCGACACGCTTCGAACCCCGGCGACCGTGTCAGTCGACCTGGGTCTGAGGTCCGAAGTCGAAGTTGGGGACAGGGCGGTGACGGTTCGTGCGCGCCTGACCAATCTGTTCGATCAGAATGTCTGGGTCGCACAGACGTCCGAAACACTGGACCGGGCCCCGCGCAGAGCCTTCCGACTCTCCTTGTCGACGGCGTTCTGAGATCGACCCACGTCACGCCGAAACCCGTAACCAGCACCCTGACGGTGCTGGTCCGTGGCCTCAAGTTAATGTCGACGCGGTATCGAGAACATAATCTATGAGGTTAGGCCACCGACCGGCGTCCGAGAGATAATCTGTCCAGTCCCGCTCTAGGGCGATCATGAGATCGCGCTGCAGACCGGCCTCAAGGTCTGACGACACACGATAGTCCGATGGCTGCACGCCGATGTCCTGCGACAACCGGGTCTGGACAAGCAGGCACATCGTCTCCTCGACGTCGACATCTGCGGGCTCGAACCTCGCCCGGACCGACGGCGCGAGCGGATGGCTCTTCCAGTCCGTGCCGACGGCCTTGCTCCAGAGAAGATGACTGGCCTCATGGCCAAGCACCCGACCGAGATCGGGCGTCCGGAAGAGCCCTGTGTAGACCCCGGCCGGCGTATAGTTGGCGCTGCCTGCGGGATGAAACGGCATGGCGGCCAGGACCAGTCCATCTGCACGGAGCGGGAGCCTGTGCATCCTGAGCAATCCATCGAGCGGGCGGCCCGCGTCGTTCTGACGTCGCCAGGCCGCGATCTGGGCTTCTACGACAGGCTTTACCCCAGCCTGCCAGTAGGTCCCGAACGCTTCGTACCAAGGCTCTCCGGCGCTGATGACTGCCAATACATCCGACAAGGTTGGCGGGGAGGCGCGGTAGGACAGGATGAGGGGCTTGGGGCACAATATACGGGCTTGAGGCAACGCCGCGAACGTCTCGGAAACGAACGGCGCAAGCTCGCGGTACTCCCGCAGGCCGGCGGCCGCCACGAGCTCTGGGACAGCTACGAGGCTGTCTAGCGTCGGGGCGGTCTCGAAACCCGGGGCGGTGAAGGCCGGCAGCCGCGGTTTGGCGGCGCGGAAGAAGAGCAGGTGCAGATAATCCGCCAAGGAATTGGAGACGAACCTCAGTTTAAGAGAGCCGGCGCCTCCGGAATGGGCAGACGACGGCGGAGCTATCGGGATGACAGCCGAAGCACCGGCGGCGCTGAGGAATGTACGTCGGCAGACCATGGACGTCTCCAGTCGAAGTCTGATTGCGCGAGACCGGACCAGACGCCGATCGATCGTTGATGGTCTCGACTGAAGAATGCCGGCGACCAAGGTTTTATCAGGATGATGTCCGACGCTTCCCGGCAAAGGCGCTCAGTCCAGTGGATGGCTGGGTGATATGGTCTTCAGCACGACCAGTGCGTCATAGCTATCGGACAACACCGTCGGGACCAGGCTTCGCTCTTCGCCGGGCATGGCGCCGCCGTAGCTGTCAGCATCAATCGGGGTTCGCATCGCGAGCGGGATAATCTCCGTGGGGTGACGTATCGGGACAATGACGGACCCCGATTCGATAGCCCCGAGAACGGCCGGCAAAGACCCCGCGGGCGCGGGCGGCACCCTGAACGGCTCGATCGAGGCGATCTGACCGTCTGCCGAACGGCGGGGCGCGAGCGTATCGCCCGAGAGGAACTCGCTGCCGATCACGAACAGATCATCTCCGAACCTTGCGGACAGATGGGCGCCCGCCGGCTTCACCTTCCGCCAGTCGATCTCATCGCCCAGATAACGGTAGTGATGGGAATCCCTGCTGACATGAGCGTTATGTCCCCAGAAAAAGACCTTGTTCGCGCCCCCTTCCCTGTCGTCGACAAGCGCAACGAGATTATCCGCCATGTGCCTGTCCCTGACCTCGTAGACGATGTCGACGAAGTAGTATTCGTAGTTCTGACGCGCCGTCCGAAGAAGCTTAAGCCTGTGGGCGCGCTCCGAGGCGGTCACCGTCGAAGCCGGCGCATCGATCCGGGCTGCGATCCGATCAAAGAGAGCCAGCGCGCGTTCCTGGTCCCGCGCCGCGGGACCCTCGACAAGGTCTTTCAAGGCGACGAGGTCACCGACGTCTTCCCGTCTTTCAGCGAAGTCTCGGATCAGTATCGGAAGGCCCAGCGCCATGCCGTTGCCCGAGTCGACACCGTGAAAAGACAGCCGCCTGTCCGCCGGAGCCGACAGATTGTAGAACCGCATCCACTCGACCAGCGAAACGATCTCCTCTGTTCGCCACGGCCAGAGTCTCTGACTGGCAAGAAGGGCCCGGGGATTCCCTTGACCACCCTGGACATAGCGATCGATCGCCGCCCCCTCGGCGTAGCTCATTTCGAACGCCATGACCTTGAAGCCCGCAGTTTCTACGAGATACCGGAAGAGACGGTGTTTGAACGCGAAAATCTCGTGCGCGCCATGGGCGGCTTCGCCGACCGCCACAACCCGTCGTTCCCCAATGAGGGCGGCAAGCGCGGACAGATCGCGACCGCCGCGACCAGGCTCCACCGACTCTAGGGCTATAGCGTGTCGCGAGAGCCACGAGGAGAGTTCGACAGCCGAACACGACGTTGCGATTAGACTTAGGCACAGGCCGAGGGCGACACCTGTCAGGCGAAACATCGTAAGCTCCTCAAGATTTGAGTGGATCGAAATGAGCGCCGGTCGTGATAGCAAGCCTCAGGCGACCAGATTGCGACGGGCGCTCAATAGGGCCAGTCCAGCCGAAGACCCAGGCAAGGCAGGGACGCATGTCGCCGCCATATGACCGAACTGGCACAAGGCGCTCGCGGACAGGACGAGAAACCATTCCCGAAGCTAAGGGCGAGTTCCGCTCATCACCCCTCCCGCCCGATCGGGTACAGCCGATAGCGGTCATCATAGAACGGCGTCCGTTCGTAGAACCACTGCAATCGCGCATCACCGTTGGCCGCGAAATCCGGGTCCGCCGCCAGCTTCGCCTCGAACTCGGCCTTCAACGCCGGATCCGCCGCCAGCATGCGTTCGGCCAACGGCGCGATTGCATAGCCCTCGATGTATTCGACCCGGCTCAGCACCTCGGGGAACATTCCCCAGGCGAAGAAGCTCTCGCTAGACTGCGGCTCCAGCAGCAGCACCACGATGTCGCCCAGCGGCTGATCGGTCGCACCCGCACCGAGCCGGTCGGGAAGGTCCAGTCACGCGTCTCCCGCGTCACCTGCGTGACCGATATCTGGACGTAGCCCTCGTTGGCGCGCGTCGCCAGCTTCGGGTCGTCGAGTTTCAGCATCTCCACGTTCACGACCCGCGGTTCCGCCAGAGTCTCCATCGTTACGCCGTGCGCCCGCAGCCGCTCGATGATGTCCGGCCGGTACGACGGCACCCAGTAGGCCTCTGGCCGCTCCAGCGTCAGGGTCGAGTGTGAGCCGTAGACGGGCGGACGCCCCCTCACGAGGTTCCGGAGCCCATGGCGATGAAGCTGTCTTGAGGACGCGCGGCGATTAAGGCTCGACTCGACGAATATCCGTCGCGACGTGATGGCGGTCTGCGAGAAGGTGTGAGCAGCATGGCGACGGAGATCGCCATGCACCGACTTGCCCTGCTCACCCTGCCCGTCTTCGCGGTCACATCACCTGCTCTCGCCCAGACCCCTAATGCCGCGCCTGTCATCGCGGCGGAGCGGGCCTTCGCCGCCGACGGGGCGCGCCTGGGCATAGCTGCCAGCTTCAACACATGGGCGGCGCCCGAAGCGATCGTCATCGGCCCGCAGGGCGTGCAGCGCGTGCCCGACGCCTACCCGCCCGGGACGCCTCGTCCCGCCGACGAGCCGCTGCTGGAGTGGTGGCCGACCTCCGCCGGGATCTCGCGCTCGGGTGAGCTGGGCTTCACCACCGGCGGCGTTCAGGTCGCCGGTCGCCGCAGCGGGCACTACTTCACCATCTGGAAAGAACAGACCGACGGATCGTGGAAGTGGGTCTACGACGGCGGCTCGGTCGCCAGCGCGGCCAATGTTCCGGGACAGGAAAGTGAGCCGGTGATTCTGCCGCCGGGCCCGGGTTTGATCCAGGTGCTCCGGCCAGGCCCGACGGACACCGCGCCGCTTGCGTCCGAAGGCGCAATGAACGCCGTGCGGGAACTGGAGGCCGAACTCGCGAGGGCTGCCGTGACCGATCAAAGGGCGGCCCACCTCGCCCAGCTGGCCGATAACGGCCGCCTTTATGTCGCGTCCCAACCGCCTGCGATTGGAAGGGACGCGTTCGCCCAAGCGCTAAACGCGTGGCCCTCGACCTTTCGCTTCGGTCCGACCGAAGGCGGTGGCGCTTCCACGTATGGGGACCTGGTCTGGACCTATGGAAAGGCCGTCTGGACCCGTGACGGTCAGGCGCGCCAAGGTTATTATGTTCGACTGTGGCAGAGCCAGGAGGCGGGCTGGAAAATCGTGCTGGCCCAACTGGTTCCGGTTTCTCCCAACCCGTGACGCCCCAACCCCCTCTCTCCGCGAATGAGACGTATCGAGTGCGGTCGGGAGGTTTGATAGAGCTCAGCCGGGGCCGTCGGTGCTGCCTCAGCCGGCTGACGTTTCACACATGGCGACCTTGACCTCTCTCGATGTTTCGAGTTCGCCGTGACCGCAAATCCTTATGCAGAGAACCGAACATCCAGCATGGCCGCGCTCGCTGCGGAGCGTCTCGTCGCTCGCGTCCTCGCCTTTAGCGACGACGGTGTCGCCCCGCCTCCGACCACGCCCGTATCGTTCAGGACGAAACTGGCCGACCCGACACCGCTCACGCCTTGGGCCGTCTCCGCGATAGACCCAGGCCTCGTCGCTTCAATCAGGCCCGCGTTGCCGACGCGAACCGTCCGGTCGCTGATGATCCGCGCCGCTCCGAAGCCGGAAGCCCCGTCCGTACAGGCCGCCCGTAAGCCCGCCGGCGTTGGCTCTGACGATGCCGGACGACGTGTTGGTGAAGGTGTTCACGCGCCCGGATTCGCCTTGCTCGTCGGGAGTGCGGCGCAATGGGCGGCGGCAGAAGGGGGAGATGTACGGGGACGTGACATGGCGCGCTCTGATATCGATGCGGATCTCGAGCGGCCGCTATGAGGGCGCCCGCGCCCGCAGGCAGTCGGCGCGCGGCGACAGGAAGCGAAGAGATGGAAATGCGACGAAACAGGCGTGGAACCGCGAACTTGAGACTCCTTCCGGCACGCGTGCTCGTCGAACTCGCTGCGTGGGGCCGGACGGATGGCGAGGATGAGCTCTAAGCCGCTCGTCGTCCGCTCCCGACGGCGGTTCCGCCAGCATCGCTTGAGGCGGTTGCACCCCTCTGCCGTCGGAGCCGAAACTGATCCGTTCCGCCCATCCGATTGCGCCACCTTCAACTGAAGGAACTGAAGCGCGACGACCTACGGGACGCGGCGGAATTCAGACCGGGCAAGTTGCAGAAACGTCGTCGCCATTTCGCCCGGTTCATCGCACCTGTGTGGCGGCGACAGCTGTGGCCTGTAGTCCCCCGGCTCTTTGGGACAGTTCAATGAAACTCACGTTTTCACTCGGGTTCACTCTGGTGGGCCTTGTTATGGGATCGACAACTGCGGCTGCGCAGGTCGCCTGCACGACAAACACTTCTGCAGACTACTCGCTGAGTTGTGGTCTCCAGGCGAGCGCAACCGGTCTCGGCACGACTGCGGTCGGCGCTTTCGCCAATGCTGGCGGCACCGCATCTACTGCCGTCGGTCTTAACGCACAGGCTGCCGATGGATCAGTAGCAATCGGCGCCAGCTCATCCGCTGCAGGATCGGCCGTTGCATTAGGGCTCGGGGCTCTAGCGGAGGCAGAGAACAGCGTAGCTATCGGCCGAGAAAGCCAAGCCACGGAAGAATATACGGTTTCTTTCGGTAAGATCGGGATGACACGACGCCTCGTGAATCTCTCCGACGGCGTCGCTCCCACAGACGCCGCCACCGTCGGGCAGATGAACGGTCGCATCGACACCGCCACCGCCACGGCCAAAGCCTACACCGACACCGCCGTTAACGGCATCCTGACCTCCGCGCAAACCTACACAGACCGGGCGACGGCCGATCTTCTTACGTCGGCGCAAGACTACGCCGACACGTCAGCGACCCGGACCCTCGCCTCCGCTCAGTCCTACACTGATGACGCGTCTACCCGGACCCTGACATCCGCGCGGGCCTACACGGACACTACGGCCACGCAGACCCTGACCACGGCCCGCACCTACGCCGACGAAGCCGCTGCACGCACCCTCTCGTCTGCCCGGACGTACACCGACACCAGCGCCGCACAGACGCTAGGCTCTGCGCGTTCATACGCCGATGAGGCTGATGTACGCACCCTGGCTTCAGCTAACGCCCATTCGGACGCGGCCGCCACTCAAGCCCTGACCTCGGCGCGCACTTACGCCGATCAGGGGGACGCCAACACCCTGAGCGTCGCACGCACCTATGCCGACGCGGGCGACGTCCGGACCTTGGATCAAGCGAAGGCCTATATCGATGAACAGATTGCCGGCATCACCGGCGGCGGCACGGAAGAGATGCGCGCCTTCGCCAGTTCCGGCACGGCGGCCGCCATGGCGGCGGCGACCATTCCGCAGGCCTTCGAACCGGGCGGCACCACCATCGGTGCCGGCCTGGGCCACTGGCGTGGCGAATCGGCCATGTCCATCGGCGTGTCGCACCGTCTGGCTTCGGGCCGGATCAGTTTCCGCGGCTCGGCGAGCTTCGCCGACCGGGGCGGCTCGGGCGGCGCAGTCGGTGTTGGAATCAACTTCTGATCGGACGCCAGACGATCGAGGACCCTGTCGCGCTAGGCGCGGCGGGGCCTCCCGGCCCCCGTCTTCCCCCCTTTGAAAGACAGCGAGCCGGCTCAGTCTCATTGGTCGACGACGTCCGCGTCAGATGACTATGAATCCGTAAGAGCTCGCAAAATGGAGACCAAGCACGACCACCGCCGCAACGCTGAGTCGGCGTGTCATGGCGAAGAGCGGGGTCTGGTACGCTCCAAACAGGCCAGAGTTCGCGGGTGAACCGCCCCGAAACAACCCTAAGGCAATTTGATTGTCCCATCGACGCGAGGTTGCAGGGCGTCGCGACGTCCACACTTCGCCCTGTCTGTGCTTGGGCCCTGCAACTTCGGCCCGGTCTCCTGACGATTTGCACAATCTTAGATACATGCGTGAAGAAATCTACTCGCCATGAAGCTGCTTTCTGGGCTAGGCGTGGCTAAAGTCGGAGGCGCGGTATCGCTTCGGCGGAAGTGCACAGGTTTCACATGGTCAAGGTCTTCATCTCGCACCAGAAGGCGGACTCGGGGCTGAGCGAGAACATCGCGCGCAGGCTCAGGGAACGCCACGACATCGCCTGCTATCTGGACGTGGCCGACGGCCTGTTCGCCCGCGGCGAGGATCTGGCCGATCATATCCGTAGCCGGATGGCGGACTGCACGCAGTTGCTCGCGGTCGTACTGCCGGCGACACTGGCGTCACAATGGGTGCCTTGGGAAGTCGGGGTGGCGACTGAGAAAAACTATCCTCTCGCCACCTACTCCGGACAAAACGCCGTGCCGCCGGAGTTCCTGCGTAAATGGCCATACATGCGGACCGACGCGGAGCTGGACGAGTATGCCCGCATCTCGAAGGCGGCCGACCTGAGCCTCCGGCGCAAGTTGATCCTGCTGAGCGAGAGCGTCGCGCGCAGGCAAGTCGCCAGCGACTTCTATGCGGACCTGCGCCGCGCCCTCCGCCAATGATCCAGACGCGAACCGCCACGGTGACCGCTCGACGCCGGGTAGGGGTCAGCGGCCATCAGCAGAGACCGGGCCTCGACTGGGACTGGACCCGGTCCGCCATGATCGACGCGATCAAGAGCCGTGGCCCCTTCACCGAAGCCCTGACCAGTCTGGCCGTCGGAAGCGACCAGCTCTTCGCCAAAGCCTGTCTTGGCGCGGGAATTCCGGTCACCGCAATCATTCCCCTGCCGGACTACGACCGCTTCTTCACCGGTGACGGTCTCAAAGCCTATCGCCGGCTGCTGGACCACTCGCAGCCCATCCAGCTCGCCGGGGCGGTGGACCCCGAAACCGCCTTCCTTGAGGCCGGCCTCCATGTGGCCAACCGGAGCGATCTGCTTATCCTGGTCTGGGACGGGGAACCTGCGGCGGGCCGCGGCGGCGTCGGAGACATCGCCGACCATGCCCGGAACCACGGCATTCCCTTCCTTCACCTCAATCCCATCACCCGAACGACGCGCGCGTCACCCTAACGAGGCAGCCTTGGCCAAGACAAAGGTCTTCATCAGTTTCGACTACGATCACGACGAGACACTGAAGGTGTTCCTCGTCGGCCAGGCGAGGAATTCGGACAGCCCGTTTGAGTTGGCCGACTGGTCGATCAAGGAGCACATCGACGAAAACTGGAAGGCCAAGGCCAGGACCCGCATCAAGGCGGTGGATGTCGTCTGCGTCATCTGCGGCGAGCATACCAATACGGCCGCTGGCGTGAGCGCGGAGCTCCGGATCGCGCAGGACGAGGGCGTCCCCTACTTTCTGCTGAACGGCTACAGCGGCAAGACGTGCATCAAGCCAATAGCCGCTAAGGCCGAAGACCAGATCTACAACTGGACCTGGGATAACCTGAAGATCCTCGTCGGGGGCGGACGATGACCAAACGCGCCCTTGTAATCGGCATCGACGCCTATGCGGAGCGCCCCTTGCGCGGTTGCGTCAATGACGCCGTGGCCGTGGCGCAGCTTCTGGAGAGCAACGGCGACGGGTCGCCAAACTTTTCCGTTCGCAGCCTGACGAGCGCGGACCAGGATGTGGACAGCGCCGCGCTCAGCGTCGCCGTCGCCGATCTGTTCAAGGCCGAGGCCGAAACCGCAGTCCTGTATTTCGCCGGTCACGGCCTGATCAACCCAGAGACCAACGCCGGCTACATCGTCAGCCAGGATGGGCGCCGCGGCGCCTGGGGCCTGTCCCTCGCCGAAGTCCTAGGTCTGGCCAATGACGCCTATCCGCGCATCAAGTCCACGGTGATCATTCTGGACTGCTGCCATTCCGGCTACGCTGGCGAGATCCCCGGGCTGGCGGCGGGCTCTCCGTCGGTGATCGGCACCGGGGTCACCATCCTGACCGCCAGCCATCGCGAGGGCGAGGCGGAAGACGGGGTGCGGCACGGCCTGTTCACCGACATCCTCCTGGACGGCCTGCAGGGCGGTTGTTCGGACATCTGCGGCAACATCACCCCTGCGGCGCTGTATTCCCACGTCGACCAGACCCTCGGTCCCTGGGAGCAGCGCCCGATCTACAAGGCCAACGTCCAGACCTTCATCACCCTGAGACAGGTCGCGCCCAAGGTGCCCATGGATGTCTTACGGCGGCTCCCGGAGTATTTCCCCGATCGCGCCGCCACCTACGCGCTCGATCCGTCCTTCGAGGAGGATCGCCGCAACGCGCCGGAGTACGATCACATCGCCGTGGACCCGGACAAGGTGCGGATCTTCAAGGAGCTCCAGGCCTGCAATCGTCACGGTCTGGTCGTGCCGGAGGGCGCGGACCACATGTACTACGCCGCGATGCATTCGGCCGGCTGCCGACTGACCGCGCTCGGAGCCCATTACCGAAAACTCGCTGAAACCCGCAGGCTCTAGGATCCTCCGTGACCCGCTACATTGTTCTTCAGACCAATTCACAGCCGTCGGGCGTTGCCGTAGGCGTCCGCAACGCCGCAGCACCGTCGTCCGACCTGCGTCTCCTTGTTGAGGCTTTCCCGCCGGCCGCGGTCGCGGATATCCGGCGCGACCCGACGGTCCGGGCGGTGGCGCCGGTCATGCCGACGCGTCTGATCGCGCCGCTCGCGGCCTCATCTTCCGCCGCCGGCGACAGCTGGGGTCTGGCCGCGATCGGGGCCGACGCCACCCGCTATTCCGGCGAGGGCGCGACCGTCGCCGTCCTAGACACCGGGATCGACCGCCGGCATCCCGCCTTCCAGGGCGTCGAACTGATCGAGCGCGACTTCACCGGACACGGGGATGGAGATGTCCACGGTCACGGCACCCATTGCGCAGGAACGATCTTTGGACGGGACGTGGAGGGTCGACGGATCGGCGTGGCGCGCGGTGTCGGCCGCGCGTTGGTCGGCAAGGTTCTTGGCGACGACGGAAAGGGCGGATCCGACATGGTGTTCGACGCCCTCCATTGGGCGATGGGGGCGGGTGCCCAAGTGGTTTCGATGTCCCTCGGCTTCGACTTCCCCGGAATGGTCAACCGACTGGTCGCTGACGGCTGGCCGATCGATCTTGCCACCTCGGTCGCGCTTGAGGCCTACCGCGAGAACCTGCGGATGTTCGACGCCCTCATGGCAATCATCAAGGCGAATGCGCCGTTCGGCGCCTCGCCGGTCGTGATCGCGGCCGCCGGCAACGAGAGCCGGAGGGACCAGCGACCTGACCATCGCATCGCCGCCTCCCTCCCCGCCGCCGCCGCCGACGTGGTTTCCGTCGGCGCCTTCGGCCCGGGCGCCGGCGGATACGACATCGCGACCTTCTCCAACAGTCAGCCCGTCCTGGTCGCCCCGGGCGTGGACATCGTGTCCGCCGAACCCGGCGGCGGCCTCGTGGCCATGAGCGGGACCAGCATGGCGGGGCCTCATGCTGCGGGGGTGGCCGCCCTGTGGCTGCAGTCGCTTCTGGCCGGCCCCACGCGGCCGACGGGAAAAATGATCGCGGCGCGCCTGATCAGCACGACCCGGACCGACGGATTCGTCGCCGGCGTGGACGGCGCCGACCTGGGACAAGGGCGTCTGCTCGCCCCCGTCTGACGCATGGTCGAACATCGCATTCATGTGTTCATCAGTCATTCGTGGCGGCACAGCCATCACTACGAAACCCTGAGGCGCTGGCTGAGGGAGACGGACTGGCGCGCCGGTCGCGCGCGGCTGCTCTTCTGCGATCATTCCGTGTCCCGGGAACGCCGCATACCCGGCGTCCGCAGCGGAGCGGCGCTCAGCCGCAGACTCAAGTCGAAAATCGCCCGCTGTCATGTCGTCGTGATCCCGACGGGGATCTACGCGTCTCTCAGCCCTTGGATGCAGGTCGAGATCGAACTGGCGGAGGCTCTTGGTAAACCGATCCTTGCGGTCGATCTGCGCGGCGCCCGACGGACGTCGACGGTCGTAAGCCAGGCGGCCGCCACGATCGTGGGTTGGAGGGCGGCCTCCGTGGCCTCCGGGATCTGGCGGCTGTTTCGCGATCGCTGACCGCTTGGTCAGTGCTCCGCAGGTCGCCACGTCCGGCGCGCCCTCGCTGTCCAAAGACGTCCAGAAGAGCCCGTTGTGGCTAGTCGACCAGGGCGGCCATTGTCGCGGCCAAAGCGATCAGGATAAACACGACCGCAAACATGATGTGAACGAGAAATATCCGGACCCGCGTGTCCCGGTCGGCTCGGTCGGCAGCGTGACCGAAGGCCGCCTCAATGACCCATATCACTTGCGAGGCCCACCCCCGTCGCCCGCCCGAGCGCTTCCTCAGCCGGGCTATCGCGGCCGCGATCTCGTCGATGAAGGCCTTCAGGCTCTCCTCCAGCTCTAGGGTTCCAGCGTAGAGCGCGCTGATCATGGCCGCGGTGAAGGCGAGCAGCCCGATGGCGGCCGATCCCAGAATGGCGGCGAATAGCAGGCCAGGTGCGCCGGCGATGTCCCTCGCCCAGACGAAACCGGCTCCCGCGCCGATCGCGCCCGCGGCGCCAAGTCCGAAAATGGCGGCCCGCCAACGCCGATCGTCGCGACCGAGCCCGAGCGGCGCGAGCAGGGCGCCAAGCGCGCGCGTGGCGGCCAGGGACGGTCGATCGGGGTGTTGCACCCGGCGCGCCATAAACTCGATGAACGGTCGGTCCGAATGGACGCCATCCTGATCGGGGCGACCGAACCGTACGCCGGCGGGCCCTGCAGTTCCGGGTCCGCGACGCAGTCCGTCGAGCATCCGCCGGATACAGGCCCGAATAATCGTGCTGTCGCCGGCGCCGAGGCGGCCGATCAGCCGGACCCGCAGCCAGTCCGGCATGTCGCCTACGCGCAGCCATGGAAGTCCATTCAGCCGACCCGCTCCGGTCGACAAACTCACGGGTCGGCCCAAGTGGTCCTGCAGCAATCTTCCGAGCGACGCGGTGAGATCGGGATGGATCGTCGGATAGACCGCACAGGCGCATAGCCAGCGATAGGTGGCCGGCCCGAGCCAGGACGCCAGCTCGCGATCGAGACGATCAAGATCCTCAGGCGATGGCGGCGTGTCGGTCGTCAGTCCCGCGCGATCGCTAAACAGGAAGGGCGGCAAAGGGCAGCGTTTCGCTCCGCCGCCTCGCAGGTTTCCGGGCGCGACATCACTAGCGAGCTGGCGAGCGGCCTCTGCCAGACCTCCGAGCGTCGCCGGCGCGCTCGCGCCCTCGTCTGGTCCGGCCTCGGATCGGATCCCGATCGCGCCCCCGACGCCCGCCTGGCTGGAATCGATAAAAACGCGTCGCTCCCACGGATCCAGTCCCTCGAACCAGCGCGGGCCGAGCGCTGACGCGAGATCAACACCGTCCCCAAACAGGATGAGCCGCTCCTCCTCGGAGATTCGGAGGGTCCGTAAGGCCGCCGGCCGACCACCCCTGTCATCGCGCACGCGGTCGGGCGCGCCTTCGAAAAAGTATCGCCTGACGCCGAGCCCGGCGCGCGCCAACGCGTCCGACACCGCCTCGGCCCACCGAGCCGCATGGTCCAGTCCGGACCGCCTGTCGATCAGGATCGTGTAGTCCGGCAGCGACCTGCCTATACGCTCGACGACGGTGAAGACACCCGCCGCGCGCGCGCTCGCCATCACGCTGGCCGGCACGTCGATCCGGGAGGGTCCCAGGCCCGGGGTCCGGAATCGGTCGGCCACCCTGTCGAGTCGTCTCGCTTCGAGCCGCGCCCCTGCGCTGTCTAGATAAAGCTCTGTCAGCCGAGATCGGTCAGCCCGGCGCCCCCGGCGTAGACCGGATCGTCGCAGGAGGATTGTCGCCGCCCAGCCGAGTGAGAGCACGCCCATGGCGGCGGCCGCGGTCAACACCGGTACGGGCGTCTCCCCGCTCAGAAGGGTCGCTACGGATGGCGCCTGGTCGAGGGCGACCCGTGGCGCGTCGCCGCCCTGACCGGCGACCACTCCGTCGGCGACGTTCACCCGTGTCCACGCCTCCCCAAGCAGCCCGACCGCAATCCCGACGCCGGCGATCCCGGTCATGAACAGCTGAAAGATGAACACCCATCGCTGCACCCGCGATCGGAACATCCTGTTCAGAAATAACCGCAGCGGATGGATTCGCCCGAAGGTCTCGGGATGGCCGACCGAAGCGCGCCACCACCGATCGACCACGGCCTGCAGGCGGTCCCGTCCATCAGGGTCCCGAACGATCAGGGGCGCGATGTGATCGCAGAGGATCCGGGAACTCGTCCCCTGCCCGCCAGCTTCAAGTTCGGCGAGGATGGCCATGACGCGGAGACGACCGTCCAGTCCAAGGACAAACCCGCTGGCCTCGATATTCTGCAACAGTCCGCGACTGAGCGCGTGGGCCGCGCGCCCCGTCGACGAAGCCCAGGCTGCGAGGGCGTCATCATAATAACGCTCATAGTCCGTGGACGTCATGAGCGGGGCTAGCGACGCGCCGGAGGCACCGATGCGATCGCATCGATCAGAATAGCCTGGTCACCCTGGGATTTCGCCAGGAGCGGGGCCGCGTCGAGGGCTATCATCCTCTGGTCCGCGAGCGACCGGTTCGGATCCGCCCCGAGCGCCGCAGTGGCCTGAAGAAACTGAATAAGTTCAGCGATGCCCGGCGGCTTCTGCATCTCGTCGGCTTCGCGAATTCGTTCGAAAAGGATCCGCACGTCGCGCCGGAAGATCGAGCCCTCGTCGAAGACCCCGCCGAGCCGCGACATCAGGATATCGTCCAGCTCCTCGCCGGTCGGATAGGTCATGTGGATGTAGGCGCAGCGTCTCAGGAAAGCGTCCGGCAAGGCTCGTTCGCCGTTGGTGGTCACCAGAACGATCGGCCGCAGCCCGACCTCGAGCTGGGGCGTCTGGAGGCCCTGCAGCTCGGGAATACGGAACCCGAGGGTATTCAGCTCGTCGAGCAGGTCGTTGGGAAAATCCCGCGGCGCCTTGTCGATTTCGTCGATGATAACTACGGCCTGGCGCGGCGCCTCGGCTCGCAGCAACCGATGAAGCTCCGCCTGTACGGGCAGAAGATCAGCATCATGAGACTCTTCGAAGACCGCGGGCGAAAGGAAATGGCGGCGGGTGGCGAGGGGCGAACCAAGCAGGATCGCCAACCCGAGAGGGGCGTAGTTGATATAATCGCGGACATCGACGACCGCGCCGGTTTGGCTTGCCCGGAAGTGCCGGACCGCGTCGTACTCATAGAGGATGTCTCGGGCTACGCTGGTGGATTTGGTCGTGAACTTCAGCGGTTCGGGACGGCCGAGCTCCCAAGCGATCGCATAGCCGAGCTGGGTCTTGCCGGACCCGGGTTCGCCCGAGACCAAGAGAGGCGTTCGAAGGGCCAAGGCCACGTTTACTGCGGTAATGATCGCCTGACCGCGAGGTGAGCCGCCGAGTCGGTATCCCTCGGGACGGGTCTGGGCGGCGATCAGGGTTTCGCTGACCTCCAGCGACCGAATGGGGAAGTCTTCGCCGCGCGCGACGCCGGATCCTCTGTAGAAATCCAGAAAGCGGGAACTGTCTTCATCGCTCATCACACATACCCTGCGTTCAATAGAATGGGCGACGCGACGGTCGCCCAGGCTTTCATCGGCATGGCGCCCTCGGCTCGATCGGTCGCGAACAGACCTGCGAAGTCATCGGCCATCCGGCCTCGGACGCCTTCCGGCTGATCGGCGAACAGGACGTCGGTCTCGACCCATTCCCGGGCGCATAGGGTGGTCACATTGCCCAACTCCGGGACGATGCACAGACCAGAGCCTGCAGCCGGATCCGGAGTCTTCTTCAGTGAGGCCTTGAGCCGCTCCAGCCAGCCGGTGGAGCACGCTTGGGCCGGATCGAGCACGATCTCCAGCACGGGGAGAAGCGTGAGCGATGCGGCGTTGGCCACATCGAGCGGGAAGGTGTTCCAGAAGTCGTTCCACGCCCGGACTGCGGCCGCCGCGCCAGCCTTGTCCCCCGGCGCAAGTGTTCTGCGCGCGGCGACGACGCGGCAGATTCCGTTTTCCGCGAACGACGCCGCTAGTCGCCGGCAACGTTCGTCCACGCCATCTTCGCGACCTCCGAGCCGCAGACGTCGACTATCGAGCTGGAACCGCTCGCCCAAGGTCGACAGAAGGCCCTCCGCAAACGCCTGAGTGTCATCGAGAGACGCCGTCGGCCACCGAACACGAAGTATCTGCAGGCTTTCGGCCGAACACACTGCGTGTGCGATTTCCGGAAGCACACGGCGCACCAGAGTGGTGCTCGAAAAGCGCCCGAGCTCGTCCTCCGGCCGCCCCCGTACGACGAGGATTGGGGATGAATGTCTTCGGATCGACGCAGCGGCGACGTCGCGTTGCTGGAACCGGTCCACCAGATAGGGGATGTGATACTCCGCGGGGAGTGGGCTCCCGCCCAGGGGGGCCGTCGATCGAGCGTCAGCCGCCCGGACCCTGTCGCTGAGATATCGGGCGAGGCGGGCGACGTCCCCTTCCGCCGCGGGCGCGATCCGATAGAGGCCTGACCCGTCAGCCTCCACCCAAGCGTTGAATCCCTGAACGCCGCCTGTCAGCGCGCGGTCGAACGCCTCGTCCGCCCGGTCGAGAAATGCTGGCAAGACGCAGTAACGCTCCGGATTCTGCTCCATCATCGCCAGCCCACGCTCGGTTTCCCGCCGGACCTCCCGGGCTCGCGCGGCCGCGGCGGACGGGAAGACCAACATGGCGCAGCTCCGAGCGATCGCCTGATCGACGACGGAGGTCCATCGGTCGGCCTTGCTGATCGACCCGACGAAATGAACCGGCGCGAGGTCGAGGCCGGCGTCCTCCGGCTTGTCGATCCACAGGGGCACGCCCGCCTCGAGGAGGGCCATGACGACCGGACGCAGCCGGGCGTTGTCCGCACTCGCATGCGAAATGAAGACGTACGCGCTGAGTCCTGTCATGGCCCCTCCCCTCGCCACCCAATACACATTCTATCCCGCACGAAAAGCAGGCTGTGGTTGTCGCAGGTTGAAGACCGTATGGACCGCCAGAGAACGGGTTGGTGGTTAATGGAAGGGCGAAATGACCGCAAAACGCAGTTCGCCCGGCGATCCGCCGCGATTTGAAGACCCGAAGGCGCGGATGACGACCCTTGGAAGGACAACCATGAGCTCTCACCCTTCGCACGTGGTGTCGCCAACTCCAGCGACTGTCGGGCCATCGCCAATGGCGCATCGCCGCTGCGGTTAGATGTGATCTAGCCTGTCTTGACCCTGCCAATGCCTGTTTTGGCTCAACCGGGTACCTACGAGGAAAACCGATCGGGAATTCGTGTCGAGCAAGACGGACCCGGATTTATACTCGAAGCGGGTCAATCCACGATCCTGACCAGTTTTGAGGCTCTGCCATGACGCCGCCCATCGAAACCCTGGTCCAGTTGGTCAGCGCAGTAGCCACTGCAGCGGCGGCCATCTTCGCCGCCCTTAGCGCGCGAAGCGCAGCTCTTTCCGCCAAGGAGATGGAGCGGGCTCGAGAGCTCGCCAGCGCGCCGGTTCTCACCATCACGCCGCAGCGTGGAGACCTCGCCTACTATTTCGACATGGGAAACGGTTATGACGCCATGTCTGATCGCAACAACGCGTTCGCCCTCGAGAACCACGGCAACGGTCCGGCGCTGAATCTCCTTGTTCACTTAGAGTTAGACCTTCAGGAGCCTCCGCTGGCGGCTGAAATCCTTTTGGTCGAGAGCGTCGGGAAGCTCCCGAGAAAGTGCTTCGCGGGGCCGGCTGGGCTCCGATGGGAGAGCGCCCACCCTCGCCTCGCCCCCACCGCTCTTCACGAAGAACAGCTTATCGTTTCGCTGGCAAAGGCGGAGGCCGAAACCCTCACGCTCTCGACCGCCCTCATGCGCCGATGGGTGCTGGACGCTATCAGCTACAACGTCGCAAAGGTCACTGGCCGGCAACACGTGGCGCATCTCACGATCACAGTGACCTACGATACGGTGCTTCAACGCGCACTGAGGTCCTCCTTCAGGTTCCGGCTAAGCTCGGGGCGAATGCCGACTGTCGGCGAGCAATTGCAGTCCTTCTCCGGGGGCGCCACGTATGCTGTTGCAGTCGAACCGGTTCCCCTCTAGCTCGCCAACGACGCTCCGCGCGTCGATTCTTGTCGAAGAGCAAACTTCCGCGATCAGGCCGCGATCGATACGCAGCTGACGGCGTTCACCCCGTTGAAGATGAGGCTGAAGCGACCAGTATCAAAAGCCGTCGATCCAGCGCTGCAGTTCGGAGACATCGCCGCGACCGGCGTAATCCAGTCCCGCGCGGGTCAGAATCTCCAGATGCACCTCTGAGGCGTCGGAGCGCCGCGCCGCCTTCATGCCGAGAAGAAGGACGGCTTGGTGCAGATCGCCTCGGCGAACCAGCTCGTGGGCCTCTTGTTTCGCCGGCGTCAGATCCGCCGTCCTGACCGCTCCCTCGACGGTGGATTGGTCTCCCATCGGCGTGACGGACTTGCCCGTCAGATGGTTTGCCCATGCCGTCAGCGCCGCGAGCTTTTCCGGCAAGTAGGTGTGGCGGTCGTACACGGCCGTCACCGCCGCCCCGTCGTTCGGCGTATGCCCGAGCACGAGGCCGACAATGAACCGGCTGACCCCGTATCGACCGGTCAGCGCTGTCGCCCCGGTACGCCGCACGTCGTGCGGCGACCGCTGGGGCATCCTGGTCCTCGTGCAAATCCGGGCGAAAGCCCGGGTGATCGCTCGGGTCTCGATGTGCTGGTCCGCGACATGGGCTGACGGGAAGACGAAAGGGCTCGCCGGATCGAGGGCGAAGGCCTTCGCGAATACCTCGCGAACCTCCTGCGTGAGCGGCACGACGTGGATGTGTTTCGCCTTCGCCCGCGCGGTCGGGATGGTCCATTGCCCGGCCGAAAGATCAACCTCGCATTTCATGGCTCCGGCGACCTCGTTTCGCCGCGTGAGCGTGAGCATGAGCAATTGCATCGCCAGTCCGGTCACGGGCTCCGGTCGCGCGACGTTTTTCCTGATCTCCTCGTCCGTGAGCGGCGTTTCGGCGGTTATCGCGGCATCCCAGATCACCTTAAGACCAGCGTCATCGAACATCCGGTCCCGCGAGACCATGGCCAGCGGTCGCGCCAGACCGGCGACGGGGTTCGCCTCCAGCTTTTCTTCGAGGACGGCGTAGTTCAGGACCGACTGGAGCAGCCCCGCGATGGACGCCACGCTGCCGGCTGCGAGCTTTTTGTCGACGACGAGCGATCGGACGAACACCTTGACCCCGGCGCGGCGGAGTTCGCGGTAGCGCATCCGCCCCAGCGGTTTCGTGATGTGGTTTCTCCAGATGCTCCTCTCGTTTTCGATCGTTATCGCCCGCTTGGGCCGTTTGCGGCCGCCATGGAGCCCGACCTTCGCAGCCTCCCAATACTCCTCGGCCAATTCATCGAGTGTTTCGTCTGTGCGAGCACGCTGCCGCTCCAGCTGGCGTTCCTCCGCGGGGTCGCGCCCCTCAACGATCTGCACCCGCGCAGCGGCCGCCTTCTTGCGAGCAAGCGCCAGGGACAGGTCAGGGTAGACGCCAAGAAGAAGTCGACGACGGGAGCCGTTAAGCCCGGTGTATCGCAGCTCGAACTGCTTGGCGCCGGAGTTGTAGACCCGTAGGGTCAACCCGGGACTTCCAACGATGTTATGGTCCCGCGCACGGTCGTCCGGACGGAGAGCAGCCAGCTGGCGATCGGTGTTGAGCTTCGCTGAGCTGGCCAACGTCACATCCCCATTTTTCAGGCAGCGAATACCTACCAGAGGTGAGCGAAAATGCAACGCCAGAGGGATTTTCAGGACAATGTCTGGCGAAAACCGCTGAATAGTCGTGAAACACATTTCTATTTTAATTCATGAGTTTACTAGATACCGGAAATAGGCAGAAATGCCCGGAAACAACTCTAGGGCGATTTACACCGAGGGGTTCGGGGGTTCGAACCCCTCGCCGCCCACCACCCGCCCCGTTCCGTAATCCTGATGTGTCGGGAGAGCCGTCCATGTTGAACCTCGAGCGCATCGCCGCCTTTTCCGCCGCAATCGCGGGAGCCCTGATGCTTCAGGGCTGCATCGTCGGCGCTGTGGTGGGAACAGCCGGCGCGGTCGTGGGCACGGGCGTCAAGGCGACCGGCGCCGTGATCGGCGCGGGCGTGGACGCCGTCACCACATCGGATGCCGAGACCAAGGCGAAATCCGAGCGCGAAAAGCGCGAATGGGAACGCGAACAACGCCGCTGCGAGCAACGCCAGCGACAGGGCCGGGCTTGCTGACTAAAAACTGAGAACGCAACGCTCGTTGATGGTCGGCCGCGCCACCTGGATGCGGCACAGGCCGGGCCATTCCGGCTTCAGCTCACTGGCGAACCACAGGCACAGGTTCTCAAGGCTGGGCAGCTCCAGCCCGGCGTGATCATTCAGCATGCCGTGATCCAGCTGTTCGGCAGCCGCCTTCAGCGCCGTATCCAGCGCGCCAAGGTCGGCGACCCAGCCGTGGACCGGATCCAGCGTTTCACCGCGCACCGTCGCTTCCACCGTGAACGAATGGCCGTGGACACGGCGATAGATGCTGCCCTCCGGCTCGTTGGGGAAGTGGTGGGCCGCGTCGAAGGTGGCCTGTTTGGTGATCTCGAAGACGGGCATTAGCGGACGCCGATGTATTTGTGGGTCTGGACGCTGAGCCGCCACTGCGGGTGCGTCAGGCAGTATTCGATGGCGGCGGCGGTGTTGGCCGCCTGATCCGGACCATCCATGGGCTGGAGCCAGAAACGCTCGAAATCGAGGTGTTCGAACCGGTCGGGCATGGCCCTGGCCTGCGGGAAAACCAGCTTCAGCTCCTGCCCTGCGGTCTGGAGCACGGGCGCATCGGCCTTCGGGCTGATGCAGATCCAGTCGATGCCGGTGGGCGCTTCCAGCGTGCCGTTGCTTTCGATGGCGATCTCGAAGCCGCGCGAATGCAGGGCCTCGATCAGGGGGGCGTCCAGCTGCAGCAGGGGCTCCCCGCCTGTGCAGACGACCAGACGGGGATCGCCCTCGCGCCCCCGCCACAAGGAAGCGACATGGTCAGCCAGAAGATCAGCGGTCGCGAACTTGCCGCCGCCATCGCCGTCCACGCCGACGAAGTCGGTGTCGCAGAAGGTGCAGACGGCCGTCGCGCGGTCCCGCTCCAGCCCATTCCACAGATTGCAGCCGGCGAATCGCAGGAAAACCGCCGGGCGGCCGGCCTGACCACCCTCCCCCTGCACCGTCAGAAAGACTTCCTTGGCCGAATAGGTCATCCGGCGACCCATTCCGCATATCCCGCCGCCCGCAGTTCGCAGGCCGGGCAGTCGCCGCAGCCATAGCCCCAGACATGCCGGTGCTCGCGATCCCCGCGGTAGCAGGTATGCGAGGCGTCCACGATCAGATCGACCAGCGGCTGTCCGCCGATCGTGTCGGCCAGTTCCCAGGTCTGCGCCTTCGTCAGGCTCATCAGCGGCGTGTCGATGACGACCAGCTTGTCCAGACCGAGGCTGAGCGCGCGCGCCATGGCTTCGATCGTGTCGCGGCGGCAATCTGGATAGCCCGAGTAATCGGTCTCGCACATGCCGCCGACCAGCACCTCCAGCCCACGACGATCCGCCAGTGCGGCGGCGCAGGTCAGGAAGACGAGGTTGCGCCCCGGAACGAAGGTGGTCGGCAGGCCGCGCGCATCCATCTCGATCGCCCGGTCGGCGGTCAGCGCACTCTCGGCGATACGGCCGTAGCCGGTCAGGTCCACGACGTGGTCCGGACCCAGCCGGTCCGCCCACTGCGGCAGGACCTTCATCATACCCTCTCGTACGTCCAGACGCGCCTGCATCTCGACCGCATGACGCTGGCCATAGTCGAAGCCAACAGTCTCCACCCGGGCGAACCGTTGCAGCGCCCAGGCCAGGCAGGTGGCGCTGTCCTGCCCGCCCGAAAACAGGACGAGAGCCGAGGTCGCAGCGGGGTTCAGGCCGATTTCGGTCATGACAAACCTGCGGTCGCCCGGTCGGACGCGCGCATGCACAAAGGGATGGGGCCGGCGAACCGACGGGCGGGCCTTCTACACCACGCTGCGACAGGATTCAAAAACGGCCGAAAAACGGCGGTTCCTGCACTTTAACCCTTCCTCAAGCGCTTTCCGTCATCTGTCCACAGGTCCCAGTGGAGTGCCGGCCGGTATGCCGACGATCGAAGCCTTAACGGAGCGCGCTACACCCGCTTCTCCGAACGCGCTGGGCGAAGAGATCTTCGCGCGTTTCGAACGCGAACCCGACACTCTGGTCATCCCCGTCGTCGAGGGTGACAGGCCAGTCGGTCTTATCGAACGCAACGCCTTCCTGCTGAAAATCGCCGGCGCATTCGGTCACTCCCTCTACGCCAAACGCCCGATCATCCATCTGATGGA
The DNA here is from genome assembly GCF_044755415.1 of Brevundimonas sp. NPDC092305. Classification (NCBI taxonomy): domain Bacteria; kingdom Pseudomonadati; phylum Pseudomonadota; class Alphaproteobacteria; order Caulobacterales; family Caulobacteraceae; genus Brevundimonas; species Brevundimonas sp. NPDC092305. The sequence goes on from NZ_JBIVQY010000001.1 coordinate 1,431,691, forward strand.
CGCCGAGCCCGCGGTGGTCGAGGCCGGCGTATCGATCGACGCCTTCTGCGACACCCTGTTGAAGAGCGGGCCCGGCGCCTTGATGCGAGGGTTCATCGTGACCCGGCAGGGTCGCTATCACGGGGTCGGAACGGCCGTCTCCCTGCTGCAGGCGGTGAACGATCGTCAGCGTCGCCAGAATGAAGAGCTGGCCGAGCAGGCGCGCGTGCTGACGGACACCCGTACGCAGGCCCTGATGGCCGCCCGCGCCAAGAGCCAGTTCCTCGCCATCATGAGCCACGAGCTGCGCACGCCGATGAACGGCGTCCTGGCCGTCGCCGAACTGCTGCGTCGACAGCCGCTCAACGTTCAGGCCCAAGCGCATGTCACCACAATCGTCGAGTCTTCCGAGACCCTTCTGCGGATCCTTCAGGACGCACTGGACCTCTCCCGCGCCGAGGCGGGCGAGCTGGAGCTGACGCCGCAACCCACGCCCTTGCGCGCGCTCATGGACGAAGTCCAGGCCATGTGGGCGCCCCGTGCCTCACAGGACAACATCACCCTGATGGTGGGCTACGAAGGCGACACGGAGCTGGCCGCCCTCGTGGACGGGGTCCGGATCAAGCAGGTCTTCAACAACCTGATCGGCAATGCCCTGAAGTTCGCCCGCAACGGCGTGGTCGAGGCCAGCCTCAAGGCCGTCGCCAAGGGCGATCGCATTGCGCTGGAAGCCCGCGTGCGGGATGACGGACCCGGCGTGGACGGCAATCGGGTGGATGAAATCTTCGAGCCGTTCGTGCACGGCTCGGGCCCCGACGGCGCGGGCCTCGGCCTGTCGATCTGTCGGCAGGTCGTGGACCGGATGCAGGGACGCATCTGGGCCGAGAACAACCCGGGCCGGGGCGCGACCTTCTCGTTCGATCTGGACGTCGAGCGCGTTGACATGGAGCCCGCCCAGCCTTCGAACGTCGAGACGCTGACGGATCTGGATCTCAGCGCCGCGCCGCATGTGCTGATCGTCGACGACAACGCCACCAACCGCGTGGTCGCCCAGGCGCTATGCGAGATGTTCGGCTGCACCTCGGAAACCGCCGAAGACGGGCTTGAAGCCCTTCAGGTCGTGCAGGAACGCCGCTTCGACATGATCCTGATGGACATCAAGATGCCCCGCATGGACGGCGTTCAGGCGACCCAGGCCATTCGGGCGCTTGAGGGTCCCGTCAACGCCATCCCGATCGTCGCCCTGACCGCCAATGCGGATCCGGAGGACGCCAGGCGTTACATGTCCATCGGGATGGCCGCGGTCGTCGAGAAGCCGATCAAGCCGGAACGCCTGCGCATGGCGATGAATGCCGCGCTGGAGCAGGCGGCCGCTGCTGCGGAAGCCGGCGTGGACACAGATGGTCAGGCCCGCTCGGTCGCCTGATCCTCGACCTCGTCGTCTTCCTCGTCATAACCGACCAGTCGCAGCGCCCGGGCCTTCTGGCCCCTGAGCTCGCACCAGCGCAACAGTCCTTCCTCGCGACCGTGCGTGATCCAGATCTCCTCTGGCGTCAGCTCGGTGAAGGTGTCGGTCAACTCCGTCCAGTCCGCGTGGTCCGAAAGCACCAGCGGCAACTCCACGCCTCGCTGACGTGCGCGAGCCCGAACACCCATCCAGCCTGAGGCGAAGGCCAGTACAGGATCGGCGAAACGGCGCGCCCAGCGGTCCTGCGTGGCCGACGGAGGCGCGATCACCACTTCGCCGCCCAAGGCATTGGCCTTCAGGCCCGTGGCGGGACTGAGAGGCCCCAGCTCAACTTCCTCGCGTTCATAGAGCCTGTTGAGCCGCTCCAGCGCGCCGTGGACATAGATCGGCCTGTCCCAGCCGGCCTCCCGCAACAAGCGGATCACCCTCTGCGCCTTGCCCAGCGCATAGGCGCCGACCAGGTGAGCCCGCTCGGGAAACTGGCGCAGGGACTGGACGAGGCGGCCGATCTCCTCGCCGTCTGGTGGATGATTGAAGACCGGCAGGCCGAACGTCGCCTCGGATATGAAGACGTGGCTCTTCACCGGCTCGAACGGAACGCAGGTCGGATCGCGACGACGCTTGTAGTCGCCGGACACCGTCATGGTGACGCCCTTCCAACGGATGACGGCCTGGGCCGAGCCGAGTACATGCCCCGCGGGGACAAGCGTGATCTCCACGCCATTGTGCGAGGCCAGTTCGCCATAGGCTGACGACTGACGGCGGCCGGTGAACTCCTCGCCATAGCGCTCGGCCATGATCCCGAGGGTCTGGGGCGTGGCGAGAACGGCGCCATGGCCCGGACGCGCGTGATCCGAGTGGCCGTGGGTAATCACCGCCCGGTCCACCGGCCTGACCGGATCGACGTAGAAGTCGCCGGGTGGGCAGTAGAGGCCGGCGGGCGTGGGCCTGAGAAGGTCCTCGAAGCGGATCATGATCTGGATATGGGCCTCATGCGGAATTTCGGAAACGCACGAGCCGCGCTTGCGTCGCGTCGCCGGTGCGGCCGATGTTGCCGGGATGAGCACTCCACAGATTTCCGACCTTATGCCGCAGCTCGCCTCGGCCGCGGCCCACACCCATGCGCTGGGTTTCGCCTTTGACGGCGTCGACGGCGATCGAGTCCGATTGCGCGTACCTTGGCGAGACGATCTGGCAGGCGATGCGCACAGCGAGGTGCTGGCCGGCGGTCTGGTGACCGCCCTGCTGGATCATGCGGGCGGACTGGCCGTGTGGACGAAGCTGGATCGGTTCGAGAGCATCGCCACGCTGGATCTGCGCGTCGACTACATGCGTCCGGCCCTGCCCCGCCGCGGCCTGATCGCCGAGGCGCGCTGCTATCGCCTGACCCGGTCGATCGCCTTCGTGCGGGCGTGGGCCTTCGAAGACGAGGCGTCCAACCCCGTGGCGGCGGCGCAGGGCAGCTACATGCTGGCCGGCGAGACTAGGGAGGGCGGCCTGTGAGCGCTTATCTGGCCAGCATTCCGTATGCGCGTTTTCTCGGACTGACGGCGGCCGAGCGGGACGGCGTCCTGACCGTCACCATGCCGTTTTCCGATCACCTGATCGGCAACCCCTTTCCACCCAAACTGCATGGCGGGGCGACGGCGGCGATGCTGGAGCTGACCGCGATGGCCCAGGTCGCGACGGCCTTCCCTCGCGCAACGCCTCCACGGCCAATCAATGTGACCATCTCCTACCTGCGGCCGGGACGACCGGTGGAGGTCCACGCCCGCGCCAGCATCAGTCGGGCCGGTCGTCGCGTCGCCCATGTCTCGATCGAGGCCTGGCAGGCCGATCCGGCGCAGCCGATCGCGACCATGACCGCCCACTTCCAGATGGCCGATGGAGATTCGTGATCGCCGAACAGGCGAGTAGTTAACGAAAGGTGCAACTACATGGTGAACAAAACCTTGCCGACCCTCTGGTTAATGTGTTAAGGCACCGCTTACCTAGTTTTGTAAGGGGATAATCTCGTGGTTCAGGCTGAAGTCATCGCCCACGTCGCTGGCGACCTCAATGCGACCGAACAAGCTGTCGACGAAGCCATCGTGCGCGCGACTACGCTGGTGCAATCGATGATCGGCGCCCGTTCGCAGCTGGGCGTCTCGCCCGTCGCCTGCACTGCCTCGCAGGCCAAGGCCATGGAAGCGATCGCCGCTCTCAGCGCCGCCCGTCAGGCCGTGGTCGAGTGCCACACCGAGATGGCCAAGGATCATCGCCGCCTCGGCTACGGCGTCTTCGCCGCCGGCCCGATCAACAAGGGCGACCGCCCGGAGCAGCCGACCGGCCAACTCCGCGTCGCCTGAATTCGGCGTAATAGTCGAGCTCGGAACTTCCGAAATCGGCCAAGCACGTTCATGATGACCCTCGCGTCGACAGGCGCGGGGGTTTTTCTATGTTTTTCAGTCTGGCCGCTCAGATCGGAGCGCTTTTCGCGATCTCCATCTGCGCCTTCGCCTTCTGGAAGGGCGGAGCAACCGAGCGCACCTTCGCGGGCAGCTATGTGCTTGCCTGGCTGGCGTCGCTCGTGGTGCAGCTTCAGGCCACCCCGTCCGTCTTCCCCTGGGCTCTATTCGCGATCGATTGCGTTCTGCTGATCGTCTACATCGCTCTCTGCTGGCGTCGGTCCACATGGGTGGTCTGGGCGACAGCCCTGCAGGCGCTGGCCGTCGCCAGCCACGCCATGAACCGTTTCGTGGTCTCTCCGACCACCGATGCCTTTTACACGGTCCTGAACATCACCCAGTACGGCACCCTGCTGGCCTTGGGCATCGGAACGTTCTGGGTCTGGCAAGAGAACCGGATCGCGTCGCAGGACAGGTAGATATTCCTAGGCAGAGGTTCTAGGCTCGGCCGAATCGCCGGGATACCGCCTCTTGCCTCTCACCCATGCCCAGATCTGGAAGGCCATCGATGGCCTCGCCCGACGTGAGGGCCTGAGCGCCTCTGGCCTTGCCAGGCGCGCTGGACTGGATGCGACCAGCTTCAACCCGTCCAAACGCCTTGGTCCCGGTGAGCGTCCCCGTTGGCCATCGACGGAAAGCCTGACACGGGTTCTCGACGTCACCGGGCTGTCGCTGGCCGACTTCGCGGAACTGGCGCAGGACGCGCCGGAACGTCCGTCGACCGCGCCCCTGCTAGGTCTGGCGCAGGCGGGACAGGACGGATTCTTTGACGACGCGGGTCTGCCGACCGGGGATGGCTGGGATCAGACCGATCTGCCCCGCCCCAAGGACACCCTGTTCAGCCTGACAATCAGCGGCGACTCGATGGCGCCGCTCTACCGCGCCGGCGACCGTGTGCTGGTGGATCGCGACATCGTCAACGTGCGCCGCGGCGATCGCGTCGTGGTGCGAACCACCACCGGCGAAACCCTCGCCAAGGAGATCGCCGCCATAAGTGCGAGAAGCGTGACGCTGGCCTCGATCAACCCGGCGTATGAACCGCGCATACTCGCCCGGCGCGACATCGACTGGATGAGCCGTATCCTCTGGGTCAGCCAGTAGCCCCACGCAAAAGGCCGCCCCGAAGGGCGGCCTTTCAACTCCGGCAAAGCCGTGTTTAGCGCGTGACGTAGCGGGCGTTGACCCAGCCGCCACCCGCGATCTGCACCCATTCGCCTTGCGAGTTCGTGGCGCTGAAGGGCTGGCCGGCCGACAGACGGCTGACGACCCGGTAGTTGGTGCCCGGACCCGAACGGACGTTCAGGTTGGACATGGCCCGCAGCTGGCTGCCGTCGTCATAGTTATACGAGGCATTCTGACGGGCGCGCTGCTGGTTACAGCCGATGTACGAACCGGCCGCAGCGCCGGCGCCAGCGCCGACGACGGTGCCGATGGTGCGCTCGTTGCGGGCGAGGTTCGAACCCACAACGCCGCCCAGAACCGCGCCGATCAGGGCTCCAGTCTGCTGACGACCGCCGGGGGCGTCACAGCTGGTGATGCCGTTCGACTGCGCCATGGCCATGGTCGGAATGGCGGCGGGTGCAAGCGAAGCCAGCGCAGCGGCTGCGGCGATAGCGGTGGTGAATTTCATCTTCGACATGGCTCATCTCCTGTCATCGAGTTGGTCGATGCCATGCAGAATGCCCGGGCCAAGCTGAAGCTCCCGTGGCGGCGCCGTTATATTCAGTTCATCTAGATTACAAATCAGGCCGCGAGATCGCCACGCGCGCCCCGCTCGATCAGCTCGATCGTCTGCGGCAGCCCATAGATGGCCGCGAACGACCCGAACCGCGGACCCTGCGATGCGCCCAGCAGCACTTCGTAAAGCGCCCCGAACCATGCCCGCAGGGGCTCGAACTCATGGGCTTTTCCGACCGCATAGACCTCGTTCTGGATGAGTTCGCCATCGGTTGTATCCGCAGGCAGCGCCTTCAGCCGTCCGGCCAGATCCAGCAGGGCGGCCGTCTCCTTCTCATCGGGCAGGCGGTAAGATTTCGAGGGTCGAACAAAATCTTCGTAGTAATTCAGCGCATGGCCCATCAGCCGGTCGAGCGTCGGCTCGGTCTGCGGCGTCGCCTCGGGCAGGTACTTGCCCATATAGGCCCAGAGCTGGTCCTTCGACGACGCGTTGGCGACGCCGACGAGGTTCAGCAACAGGCTGAACGACACGGGCGACGCTACCCTGGGCGGCGCGCCGGCGTGGATCGACCAGACGGCGTTGTCGATCTGCTTGCCCGGCTCCTGGGTCTGGAACTGGTCGATAAAGCTGAGATAGTCGTCGATCGCCCGCGGAATGACGTTGAAGTGCAGGCTCTTGGCCGACTTCGGCGACTGGAACATGTACCAGCTCAGCGACTCCGGCGTGCCGTAGCGAAGCCATTCGTCCATCGTCAGGCCATTGCCCTTGGACTTCGATATCTTCTTGCCCTCGATGTCGAGGAAGAGCTCGTAGTTGAACCCCTCGGGCGGAACGCCGCCTAGCGCACGGCAGACCTTGGAGCTTTCGCGCACGCTCTCGATCAGATCCTTGCCCGACATCTCGTAGTCGACGTCCAGCGCCGTCCAGCGCATTGCCCAGTCCGGCTTCCACTGCAGCTTCACATGGCCGCCGGTCACCGGAACCTCGGTCCGTCCGCCGGCTGGGTCGTCGAACACGATCGTACCCTTCTCGACGTTCCGCTCCAGCGTCGGCACCTGCAGCACATGGCCGGTGACCGGGCTGATCGGCAGGAACGGCGAATAGGTCTCGCGCCGCTCCGGCCCCAGCGTCGGCAGCATGATCGCCTGCACCGCGTCAAACCGCTCCAGCAGGCGCAGCAGCACCTCGTCGAACCGTCCTGAACGATACTGTTCGGTGGACGACAGGAACTCGTACTCGAAGCCGAAGCTGTCGAGGAAGGCCCGCAGCCGCGCGTTGTTGTGCGCGCCGAAGCTGTCATGCGTCCCGAACGGATCGCGCACCACCGTCAACGGCTTGTGCAGGTCCTCGACCAGCATCTCCGGATTGGGGATGCCCTCCGGCACCTTCCTCAGCCCGTCCATGTCGTCCGAGAAGGCCACCAGCCGCGTCGGCCAATGGTCGCCGGTCAGGGCGCGGAAGGCGTTACGCACCATAGTCGTGCGCGCCACCTCGCCGAACGTGCCCATGTGCGGCAGGCCGGACGGCCCGTAGCCCGTCTCCAGCACGACCGGCTTCCGCAGCGCCTCGAACGTCGCCAGCGCCTCGTCCGTCCTGCCGGCGTCGATCAGCAGCTTGGCCGCTTCACGCTCGGCGTCCGACAGACGCTTCTTCAGAACATGGTTCAGAAGATTGCGGGCCTGTTCAAACGGCCACGACCGGGCGTCGCGCGCGAGGGTTTCAAGGTTTTGCAGCATGGCGCAGGCTTTGCCGCGTCACGGCCGCTTGGTCAACGCAGGGGGCTAGCGGCGCCGTTCTGTGGCCCATACGACGACGGCTATCCCGGCCGCGACGATGAGGGCGTCCTCGATCAACCCGCTCTTCGTCTGACCCATCTCGCTCATGGCCCGCTTGCGGCCCGCGAGGGTCAGATAGGCCAGAGGAACGGCGGTTCCGATGGCCAGCCCCGCCCCTAGCCGCTCACGCCCCTTCGGCGCCAGGGCCGCGCCTGCGATGCCGGCGCTCATGACCCGGGCCAGCAGGCCGAGAAAGACGGTGCGGTCCGGCGCGGACTTCATCTTGTCGCCGAACAACTCCCCTGCGCCCATGAACAGGGCGCCGCCCGTAAACACCGGATGCGTCAGCAGACGCAACGTACCGGGCGTCTTCCGTCGGGCCAGATGCGCGCCGGCCAGAGCCGCCATTGGTGTCATGGATCGGGCGCTGGCGACGGCGCCGATAAGGGCGGAGGGCAGAAGATCGAAGGCTTTCATTCCCGCCCAACCCGCCGCATAGGTTTCGGTTCACGGCTCCGCTTGACGCCCGGTCTCAGCCTTCCGCTTGCGCCCCCTCATTCTGAGCGGCTCCGGGGATGGCGATGCAGAGCTGACGCGTCCCGCCGCCCGCCGCCGGCTCGACCCTCGGCGCAACCGAGGCGACGGTCGTTCCATCGGTCTCGTAGGTCGCCAGGAACTGACATCCGGTCTGCAGGTCGGTCAGCACATAGATACCCGGCTGATTGGTCGGCATTCTGGTCAGATTGGCAGTCACCGCCCCGCGCAAGGCGCCGACAGGATCATTGACCGCTTGCTGGATTTGCTCCGACCGATCGTTGAGCTCGGTCGCGGTGGCCGAGGCCTTGGCGGCGGTGTCCTCGATCTCCTGCAGGGTGGAAACGGCGTCCTCGCAACCCGCGACGAGGACGAACAGGGCGGAGGCGGCAAGGCCGGTGATCAGTTTCATAGGGTGTAGATGGCAGCGGAGAGGCCCGTCGTCAGGCTGGCATATGGTCTCACCGACGCCCTGCCTTGACCGCGCCTCATGACCGTGGCCTTTGCGCCGCCTGATGAAGACCGCCGATTTCGACTTCGACCTGCCGGACGACCGCATCGCGCTGAGACCCGCCGAGCCGCGGGATTCCGCGCGCCTGCTCGTCGTTCGTGGCGACGGTCTCGAAGACCGTGTGATCCGCGACCTGCCGGAGTTCCTGCAGCCCGGCGACGCGCTGGTGTTCAACGACACGCGTGTGATCCCCGCCCGCCTGTCTGGTGCTCGTCAGCGGATCGGGGCCGAGGGCGACACACTGTCCGTCGAGGTCGAGGCCACCCTGCACCATCGTGATGCGCCGGATGTCTGGTCTGCGTTCATGAAGCCCGGCAAGCGCATCAAGGCTGGCGACCGGATCAGGTTCGGAGCCGCCGTCGGCGGCGCCTGTGAGCTGGGCCGTCTCGATGCGACCGTGGCCGCCAAGGGCGAGGACGGGCTGGTGACCCTTCGGTTCGATCTCTCTGGCCCGGCGCTCGACGACGCGATCCGCGATGTGGGCGTCATGCCCCTGCCCCCCTATATCGCCGCCAGGCGGGCCGAGGACGACCGCGACCGGTCGGACTACCAGACGGTCTTCGCCGAGCACGACGGTTCAGTCGCCGCGCCGACGGCGGGGCTGCACTTCACACCCGCCCTGCTGCAAGCGATCCGCGCGAAAGGCGTCTCGACCCACGCTGTCACCCTGCACGTCGGCGCGGGCACCTTCCTGCCGGTCAAGGCGGACGACACCGCCGATCACAAGATGCATTCGGAATGGGGCGAGGTCTCCACAGACATCGCCGACGCCCTGAACGCAGTCCACGCCGCTGGCGGCCGGATCGTCTGCGTCGGGACCACCTCGCTGCGTCTGCTGGAGAGCGCGACGGGCGAGGACGGCGTGGTCGGGCCCTTCCATGGCGACACGGCCATCTTCATCACGCCGGGCTACCGCTTCCGTGCAGCCGACGTGCTGATGACCAACTTCCACCTGCCGAAGTCGACCCTGTTCATGCTGGTCAGCGCCTTTGCCGGGCTGGATACCATGAAGGCCGCCTACGCCCACGCCATCGCGGACGGCTACCGGTTCTATTCCTACGGGGACGGCAGCCTGCTATTCCGCGCCGCCTGATGCCCTTTCCCTTCGACATCTCCGCCACCGACGGCCGCGCGCGCACCGGCGTGCTGAAGACTCCTCGCGGCGATATCCGCACGCCTGCCTTCATGCCGGTGGGCACCGCCGCGACGGTCAAGGCGATGACCGTGGATCAGGTCAAACAGACCGGCGCGGATATCCTTCTGGGCAACACCTACCACCTGATGCTGCGGCCGGGGCCGGAGCGAATGGAGCGGCTGGGTGGGCTGCACAAGTTCATGCACTGGGAGAAGCCCATCCTGACGGACAGCGGCGGCTTTCAGGTGATGTCCCTGTCAGGCATCTCGAAGCTGACGGAGGAGGCCGTGACCTTCTCCAGCCACGTCGACGGATCAAAGCATGTCCTGACGCCGGAGCGGTCGATCGAGATCCAGGCCGACCGAATCGGCTCGGACATTGTGATGCAGTTGGACGAATGCGTCGCCTGGCCTGCCGAGGAGAAGCGCGCGCGCGAAGGCATGGAGCTGTCGGCGCGCTGGGCCAAGCGATCGAAGGACGCCTTCGGCACGCGCGAGACGCAGGCGCTGTTCGGCATCCAGCAGGGATCGACCTTCGAAAACCTGCGCCGCGAGTCCTCCGAGCGTATGCAGGAGCTCGGCTTCGACGGTTACGCCATCGGCGGTCTGGCCGTGGGCGAAGGCCATCAAGCGATGTGCGAGGTGCTGGACTACGCCCCTGACATGCTGCCCGCAGACCGGCCCCGCTATCTGATGGGCGTCGGCAAGCCGGTGGATCTGGTGGAAGCCGTCTGGCGTGGCGTAGACATGTTCGACTGCGTGCTGCCCACCCGGGCGGGCCGGCACGGTCAGGCCTGGACCTGGGACGGGCCGCTGAACCTGAAGAACGCCCGGTTCGCCGAGGATCAGTCGGCGCTGGACGCCGAGGTCCCCTGCCCCGCCTCACAGGAATATTCGAAGGCCTATCTGCATCACCTGATCCGGACGGACGAGATTCTCGGCAAGATCCTGCTCAGCTGGCACAACATCGCCTTCTTCCAGGCGCTGACGGCGGCCATGCGGGACGCCATCGCCCACGGCCGGTTCGACCAGTTCCGTCGTGAGTTCCACGCCCGGCACGTTTCGAACAGTCAGTAGCGCGCCCATGGCGGCCGGACGTGCCGCGGCGGCGGAGGTTCGCGTCGTATGGGCTGGTACCGCGTTTCCGCCTCGCGAGGCTCGAACCAGCTGGGCGCGGCCGGCGGGAGGCAGTTCATGCGCATGCCCGACCCCTTCAGGAAGGCGCGACGCACGCGACCGTTCTGGATCGCGCCCTTTACCGCCTGATCGTGGCGTTCTGCGCCTGACAGCTGACGAACCCAGTCGCGGACCGGCAGAAAATCGACCGCGGTGTCGATGAGCAGGCCGACAGACAGCTCGCCCGCCGCGCCCGCCACCCTGTCGCCCCACGCCGCATCGGGTTCGGCCGGCTCGTCCATGTCGGGGCCCAGCGCATCATTCAGATCGTAGACCTCGCGGGCGATGCTCTCGCACCGTCCCATATTGCGCGAGCCATAGGGATCGCTGGCCGCCGCCAGAAGCACGGGCGGAATGACCTCCCGCCTCAGATTCAGGTCGTCCAGAGGCGTCAGCGCGCCTGAACCGAACGCCCGCGCACCGCTGCATCCCGCCAGCAGCAGGCACAGCGCCGTGGCCGCCAGCACGCGCCCGCCAACCGTCAAAGGCCTGTCTTTCAAACCTCGCATGACCGCCTTGGTCGTCAGTCCGGACCAGGGCGGCAAGGAGAAACCCTGATCAGGCGAGTTCACGCCTTGACCTTGGCCCCGGATTGCAAGATGAAGCGCCCCTTCGATGGACCGGCTCCCGGTCATCGGCGTGCGTGCGTCCTTAGCTCAGTTGGTTAGAGCATCTGACTTTTAATCAGAGGGTCCTCGGTTCGAGCCCGAGAGGACGTACCACAGCCTTTCCTCCCATCGCCGGCTCGGATACCCAAGGGGCATGAAGCCCCTTGCCGGCGTGCGCATCCTTGAGTTCGACGGGCTGGGGCCTGTGACGTTCGCCGGGACGATGCTGGCGGATATGGGCGCGGAGGTGCTGCGGCTGACGCGCGGCGGCGGGGCCGAGGCGGCGGTGTTCTCGGATGTCGGCGGCGAGGTGCTGCATCGCGGACGCGCGGCGGTCGGGGTGAACCTCAAGAGCGATGCGGATCGGGAGCAGGTGCTGACGCTGGCCGGGCGCGCTGACGTTTTGATCGAGGGCTTTCGGCCGGGCGTGATGGAGCGTCTGGGGCTGGGGCCGGATGTGGTCGCCGGGCGCAATCCCCGGCTGGTCTATGGCCGGGTGACGGGCTGGGGCCAGACCGGGCCGATGGCCGGCGAGGTGGGGCACGATATCAACTACATCGCCCTGTCCGGGGCGCTGCATGCGCTCGGAGAGCCGGATCGGCCGCCCCGCCCGCCGCTGAATCTCGTCGGCGATTACGCCGGCGGGGCGATGATGCTGGTGACAGGAGTGCTGGCAGGTCTGGTAGAGGCGCGGACGACGGGACGCGGTCGCGTGGTCGATGCGGCCATGACGGACGGGTCGGCGATGTTGATGGGCCTGTTCTCGGCCCTGTTGTCGCGTGGACTGTGGTCGCCCGAAAGAGGCGGCAACCTGCTGGACGGCGGCGCGCCCTTCTATCGCTGCTACGCATGCCGGGACGGACAGTTCGTGGCGGTGGGCGCACTGGAGCCCCGGTTCTATGCGGCCCTGATCAGCGGGCTGGGCCTGAGCGCGGATGAGGCGCCGCAGTTCGACATGGGCGGATGGCCGGGCCTGCACGAGCGGTTCGCGAGTATCTTCACGATGCGGGATCGGGATGAATGGACGGCCGTCTTTGCCGGCACGGAGGCCTGCGTCACGCCGGTGCTGTCTCTGGAAGAGGCGCCGCGCCACCCGCACAACGAGGCGCGCTCCACATTCGTTGAGAGCGACGGTCTGTTTCAGCCTGCGCCTGCTCCGCGGTTCGACGGCGAGGTCTCCCCTCCCCGGCATCAGGCCAGCATCACGCTCGACGCAGCACTGCAGCGCTGGAGCTAGGCGACCTCGGTTTCGCGAGCCTGCTCGCCCGCGCAGGCGCCGGCCAGGGTCTGGGCCAACAGGACCGGATCAATCGGCTTGGTCAGGAAGGCGTGGACGCCGAGCGCATCCCAGGCGGCGCGGTGGGTGTCCATGGCGTTCGCCGTCAGGGCAATCACCGGCGTCGTGCCGTTCATGCGGCCCATGCGGATGCGCCTTGTGGCCTCAAGCCCGTCCATGACGGGCATCTGCATGTCCATCAGCACCGCGTCGAACTTTTGCTGCGCGGCCATCTCCAGCGCCTCGGCCCCGTTTTCGACCAATGTCAGGCGACAGCCGTGCGGCTCGAGCAACAGCTCCAGAATGCGGCGGTTCATCTCGTGATCGTCAGCGGCGAGGATCGACCGGCCCTGCAGGGAGCCGCCCTCGACCACGTCACGTTCAGGTTCGACGGTACGGACCTGAACGACCTGAAGGGGGAGCCGCAGGGTGAAGGTCGAGCCCTCGTCGATGACGCTTTCGACCGTCAGATTCCCGCCCATCAGCTCGGCCAGCTTGCGGCTGATGGTCAGGCCAAGGCCGGTGCCGCCATAGCGGCGCGTCGTGCCGACTTCGGCCTGTTCGAAACTGTTGAATATCTGTTTCAGCCGCTCGGGCGGAATGCCGCAGCCGGTATCGCGCACGGCGACGATCAACTGTCCGTCGATCCAGTCCACATCGACCGCGACCTCGCCGTTCCGGGTGAACTTCACGGCATTGGACAGAAGATTGAACAGGATTTGCTGGAACCGCAAGGCGTCGGTGCGAACCGCATCGGGCACCGACGGGGCGACCGTGACGCTGAGACGGACGCCACCGGCATCGGCCCGGGGCTCCCAGAGACGGCTGAGCGCCATCAGGCGATCACGCACGACCATGTCGGCGCTTTCCAGCTGCATCTTGCCCGCCTCGATCTTGGAGAAGTCGAGCACGTCGTTGAGCAGGCCCATCAGCACGTCGCCCGCGTCGATTAGCATCGAGACATGCTCGCGCTGGCCGGTGTCAAGTTTGGTCCGACGCAACAGGTTCGCCGCCGAGATGACGGCGTTCATGGGGGTGCGGATTTCGTGACTGATGACGGCGAGGAAGTCGGACTTGGCGGCGTTGGCGACCTCAGCCTTGCGACGGGCCTCCTGCGCCGTGTCCCGCGCGGACTGGAGCAGGCTGGTGGTCGTCGAGCTCTGGCGGACCGTGACGACCAGATGGGTCATGTAGAGAAAGCAGCCCACCATCACGAGCAGGTCCTGCCAGTGGCCGCTGACCACGGCGCCGGCCAGCGGCAGACCCAGGAAGTAGGCGGAATGCGGCGCGACGGCCGAAATCAGGATCGGCCGCGAATGGTGCATGTGCAGGCTGACGTGCAGCAGGCTGCCGGCCACCTGCACCATGGCGAACAGACGGCCGATCTCGCCCCCATTGAACCAGAGGTAGGCCGACATGGCGGAATAGACGGTGACGCTCAGCACCGTCGAGGCGCAGCACAGGGCCAGATAGGCCTTGTCCGGCTTCCACAAGGGGTTCTGGCGGAAACGACGGAAGACGAGCCAGTCGGCCGCCTGACTGGCCGCTACGGCCACGAACCAGATCAACGGCGCCGTTCCGGGCGCGATGAACCAGGCGGTCGTGCCGATGAACGCGGCCAGTGCAAGCCGGGATTTCAGCTCCCGACGGCGCCCTTCCGCAAGGGTGGCGTAGACTGTGGTCGCCATTCTGGCCCTCCGAAATTCGGAGTTTGATCAAAATTCCCCAAGGATTGGTTGCCGTTCGGATGACCCCGGTCCGGTTCGGGGGTATGGAACAGTCGAAAAGGCCGCGCGTTCGGCAGCCGGGCACGCGGGGGAGTATCCTGAAAATGAAAACGAAACTGACCCTTCTGTCGATTCTTGCCGGCGCCAGCCTGATCTCCGCATGCGACGACCCCCGCCCTGACGATCGCGGCGATGACGTGCAGGTTGAGGCCCAGTCGGCCGAGGACGCGGCTGTCGAAACCGCTGCGCCCGAATCAGCGCCCAGCCCCATCGACACGGCGCCGCCGGCGGATCAGGGCGCCCTGCCGCCCGACACCAAGTCGTCGGAAGAATCGGTCCAGCCGGAAAGCGAGACCCTGTTCTACTGATCGCCAGAAAGCCGCCACAGGCGGATGCGAGGGGCGGGCGCGCAAAACGAGGGTTCTCCGCCCGATGACGAAGGTTGACGATTGACGTTCCGGGCGGCCCTTTTCCTTTCCAGCGTGGCGAGCGTGGCTCTGCTGGCCGGCGCTGCGACGGCGGAACCTCGCGCCCAGATCCGGGGCGAGATGGATGCGGCCCTGCGAGGCCAACTGACCCGGGCGGTCGGCGAGGTCGACGGCGCACCGTCCAACCGGTTCGAGGCGAGACGTCGGGCTCGCGGCGCCCTGGAGGCCGCGCAGGCGCTTCTTCGGTCTGAAGGCTACTACCAGCCGACGCTGGAAGACGTGGTCGAGGGCGAGGACAACCCGGTCGCCATCGTGCAGGTCACGCCCGGACGTCGGTTCGTGCTGGGCGAGGCCGGCGTCAACTGGGCATTGCCGCCGCCTGATACGGAAACCGCTGCAGCGGCCTACAGCGAACTGAACCTGACTCCCGGCGAACCCGGCCGGGCCGTCGAGGTGATCGCCGCCGAAGGCCGGCTGGTGGCGGGCCTGACACGGAGGGGCTACGCCGACGCCCGGGCAAACCCGCGACGGGTGGTTGTCGACCACGCGGCGTTCACCGTTCAACCCACCTACAACATCGACTCCGGGTCTCTCGTCCAGCTTGACGGGATAAGGCTGGAGACGCGCGGGCCCACCAATCCGGCGTGGGTCGCCGGTCTGGCCCCGTGGGACGAGGGCGACGTCTACGACCCGGAGGACGTGGCCGAACTGGAGCGTCGCCTGCTCGAGACCGGGGTCTACAACGGCGTCGGCGTGGCGCTGGCCCCGGTCGACCAGACGAATGCTGACGGCAACCGGCCCGTGGTCGTCACTTTGACGGATCGGCCACGCTGGATTCAGGAGGCGGGCGTCACCCTGTCGACCGCGCGCGCCACCGTGACATCCGGACGGGCGACGTCGACCACCGGCGGTTCCGCGATCGAGGGCGAGTGGACCTACTACAACCGCTTCGGGCGGGCCGACACGCTGAAGTTCGACGCTCGTCTGTCGACCATCGACAGCCGTCTGGGCGCGGACCTCAGTTTGCCGCACTGGCGTCGCCCGGGGCGGACGCTGAGCATGGGCGCCGCGATCGTCAACGAGGACACAGACGCCTATCGCCGGTTCGCCGGCGTGCTCTACGCGGACATCCGGCAGCGGCTCGGCAAGTCGTCGTGGTACAGCTACGGACTAGGCGTGGACGTCGGTCAGTACGACGAAAACCGCTTCGACCCGATCACCCAGACGCCGCTCGACATCACGCGCAATCTCGCCCTGCTCACCGGCCGCGGCGGCGTTTATCTGGATCGGTCGAACGATCCTCTCGACCCCAAGAGCGGCTATCGTCTGACAGCGAACATCCAGCCGACCGCGGTGACCGGCGACGACTCCCTGCTGTTCCTGCGCACCGACGCCCAGGGCACGGCCTATCTGCCGCTTCAGGAAGGCGGAAAGACCGTTCTGGCCGGGCGGCTGAGGCTGGGGACCATCCTCGGCGGCGAGGAACTGACCATCCCGTCGGACCGCCTCTTTTACTCGGGCGGCGCAGGTTCGGTGCGCGGCTTCGAATATCAGGGCGTGGGCCCTCGCCTTCCCGACGGTACGCCTCGCGGCGGTCTTTCGCTGTTCGAGACCTCGCTCGAGGTCCGTCGTGACATCGGAAACAGCTTCGGCGCGGCGGTCTTCGTCGATGCCGGGGCCATCGGCTTCCAGGAATATCCGAACTTCAACAACTTGCGCTACGCGGCCGGCGTCGGCGTCAGGTACAAGCTGCCGTTCGGCCCGGTTCGCGCCGACATCGCCTTCCCGCTGGACCGTCAGCCGGGCGACTCCAACTTCCAGATCTATGTCAGCATCGGGCAGGCGTTTTGACCGAGGTCCCGCCCGACGACACGCCTGAGGCGCCGACGCCGGACACCCCGGCTCAGGCGGCCAAGCGCAAGCGCACGCGCTTGCAGGCCTTCGCCTTCTTCGGCGGCATGGCGGCGGCGGTGCTGGCGGTCGTTCTGATCGTCGCGGCGGTGGGCGGGCGGATGTATCTGCTCTCAGGGCCCGGTCGTGAACTGGTCACCAGCTTCATCGCCGGCAAGAAGATCGGGCGCTATGGGCGGATCAATGTCGAGGGCGTGCGCGGCGACCTGTTCAACGACTTCACCATCGACCGGGTCACGGTCACCGATCAGCAGGGCGTCTGGCTGGAAGCGCGCAAGGTCCACGTGGACTGGAGCTTCATCCCGCTGATCACGCGGAAATTCCACGCCACCGAGATCGAGGCCGAAGTCATCCGCCTGATCCGTCGGCCGCTGGTCGAGCCGTCCACCACGCCGCCGGGGCCCCACCCCCTGTCGATCGACATCGACCGCTTCGCCGCCAATGTGGAGCTGCTGGAAGGCTTCAGCCAGGAATACGGCCGCTGGAACCTGAGCGGCGAGGCCGAGGTTCCCCGCGTCGGGGCGAGGAAGTTCGTCGTCAACGCGGCCAGCAACACCCGTCCGGGCGACTTCCTGCACGTTGCGGCCACCATGGGTGCGAGCATCGCCGATCTGCGCCTGACGCTGAGGGCGAACGAGGCGCAAGGCGGCCCGATCGCCGGCTCGCTGGGCTATTCACCCGATCAGCCCTTCATGGCCAACGCCCTGATCAACGGTGAGGTTGTGAACGCCACCGTAAAAACGGGCGAGTTCACCCCGCTGATCGTGCGCGGTGTGTACGGCAAGGACCTGACGCGCATTTCGGGCTTCGCGGACTTCTCGGGATCAGACCTGTTCGCCCCCTTCGCCGAACGCATAGGCCGCACCGTCCGCTTCGGTTTCGCCACCCTGCCGGATGCCAATCGTGACGGCCTGCAGGGCGTGGGCTGGCGGCTGACCGCGGACAACCTGACCTCGGACGCGCAAGGGCTGATCCGTCTCAGCGACCGCAGCGCGCCGGACGGGGTCCGTCTGAACGTCTCCACCCCCTCGCTGAGCCGACTGGTCGGACAGCCGGTCGCCGGGCCATCGTCCTACACGGGTGTGTTCAAGGGCGACGCGACGACATGGACGCTGGATGGCGCGGTCGATCTGCTTGGCGCCGACGTGTCCAGCTATCGCGCACAGCGCATCCGGGGACCGCTGAATGTCAGCGTTCGCAATGGCCGATACGGGATCAACGGCGACATCCGCGCCCAAGGCGGGTCCGCCGCCGGCCTGATCGGCGGCCTTCTGGGCTCGCAGCCGCGTGTACAGTTCTCGGGCGCACGCCTTAAGGACGGCTCCTACCTGCTTGAGAAGGTCGATGCGACCGGACAGGCGCTGAAGGTCTCCGGTTCCGGGGCACGCAATCTGCTCGGAGGATTGGGCTTCCGCGGTCGCGCCGAGATCACCGACGCACGACGCATACGGCCCTCGGCGCGCGGCGCCTTCGGCGGGCCGATAACGGCTTCGATGGCCCGGGCGGGCTCACCGTGGCGGCTGACGTTCGACGGCCGCGGGCGCGGCCTGACGCTGGGCATGGAAGAGCTGGATCGGCTGCTGGGGCCCACGCCCCGGCTCCAACTGGCGGGCTCGCTGGATGGCGGGCGGGTGCGGATCGACAACGGACGTTTGACCGGAGCGCACGGAAACGCCGCCGCTCGGGGGACGATCGAAGGCAACGGTCGCCTGAACCTCGCCATGAACTGGAACGCACGCGGCCCCTTCGGCGTCGGGCCCGTCGCGATCGATGGCGCGATGACCGGCAACGGCACGGTGGGCGGCACGCTGGCGCAGCCTTCGGCGGACCTGCATGCGGCGTTCGGTCAGGTGAAGGCCGGCGCCCTGACCCTGACGGACGCGCGAATGGACCTGACCTTCCGGCGCGGCGCAGACGCCTCGGACGGACGTATCGCCGTCGTGTCGGGATCGAACTACGGACCGGCGCGAGCCAGCGGCGTCTTCTATCTGGGCGGCGAGCGAATCCGGCTGACCGAGGTCGATCTCGACGCAGGCGGGATTACCGCCCGCGGAGCGGTGACGCTGTCCAACAACTTCCCGTCCAGTGCGGACCTGACCTTCACCGCCCGTCCCGGCGCGTTTCTGGCCTCGGGCCAGGCGGATGGGCGCATCCGCCTGCTGGACAGCGGCGGGAACGAGTCCGCCATTCTGGATGTCAGCGGCCGCAACGTCCGGCTGGCGGGCTCGACCTATGTAGTCCGGACCTTCGACCTGAACGGCCGCGGAACGCTGGAGCGCCTGCCCTTCACGCTGAAAGCCGATGTCGGTGGCGGCACGCCCGTCGCCTTCGACGGAAGCGGGGTCTATTCGCGACAGGGCGAAGCCCAGACGGTGACGCTGGAAGGCGGCGGACGCGTTCGCGAGATCGCCTTCACCACCCGCACGCCCGCCGTTATCGCCTTGGCGGGAGACGGGCGTGTCGCGCGGGTCGATCTGAACCTCGGCGGCGGCGTCCTGAGCGGCGAACTGCGTCAGGATTCCGAGGCCGCGGTCATCGAAGCCAATCTGACCAGCGTCGAGCTGGGTTCGCTGGCTCCCGACCTACGCGGACGGGCGACAGGGCGACTGTCGCTTCGGGGCGCGGGTGACGACCTCGCCGGCTCGGCCAACATGACCTTCGAACAGATCCGCAGCATTGACGCTCCGCGCGGTCTCGCTGTGGACGGCAGCGTCAACGCCGTGCTGGCCGACGATACCCTGCGCATTCAGGCTCAGGCGCGCGACGAAGGGGCGGTCGAGGCGTCGGCGGATATCAACCTGCCGGTCGAGGCGTCCGCGGCGCCGCTGCGGCTCGCCATCGCCCGGACACGCCCGATGTCAGGTCAGGTCGCTATCGACGGCCAGATTCAGCCCATCTGGGACCTGTTCCTCGGCGGGGAGCGGTCGCTGTCGGGCAAGGTGGATGCGGATGCGACGCTGGCAGGCACTCTCGCCGCGCCGCGCATCAATGGCCGACTGGACCTGACCGAAGGCGGCTTCCGGGACAACGCCTCAGGCCTGCGCCTGACCGATGTAACGTTGAACAGCCGGTTCGACGACACCACCGCCCTGATCGAGACCCTCTCGGCCCACGACGGGTCGGCCGGTACGGTGCGGGGCGACGGGCGGATCGGGCTGCGTGAAGGCTCCGGGTCCAGCTTCGAACTGAACCTGACCCGCTTCCGGATCATCGACAACGACATCGCCCAAGCCCGCGCCTCCGGTCCCCTGACGGTCGAGCGGGCCGCGGACGGCCGCATCCAGATCAACGGCCGGATCGACATCGACGACGCCCGCATCGAGGCCAATCCGCCGGGATCGACCGGCATCGTCAGCATGGACGTCATCGAGATCAACAAGCCCGGCGGCGACATTCCGGAAGAGCAACAGAACCGTCCGCGCGGTCCGCAGATCGCCATGGATGTCGCCATCCGCTCGCCCGGCGGCGATGTGCGCGTGGTCGGGCGCGGCCTTAATGTGGAGATGAGCGTCAACGCGCGGGTCACGGGCACGATCACCCGCCCGATCCTGACCGGGAACGCGCGCGTGGTGCGGGGGGACTATGAATTCGCGGGCAAGCGCTTCGTCTTCGACGACCGCGGCTCGGTCAGCCTGTCGACCAATCCGGAGCAGATTCGCCTGAATCTGACGGCGACGCGCGAGGATCCGGCCTTGACGGCGACCATCCGCGTCACCGGCACCGCTGCGCGGCCCGAGATCGCGCTGACCTCCAGCCCGGCGCTGCCGCAGGACGAAATCCTGTCGCAGGTGCTTTTCGGACGGTCAGCGTCGCAACTGTCCGCCTTCGAGGCGGCCCAGCTGGCGGCCGGCGTCGCGGCGCTGGCGGGCGGCGGCGGCTTCGATGTGATCGGAAACCTGCGCGAACTGGCGGGTCTGGACCGCCTGTCCTTCGGCGGAGAGGCGTCCAGCCTGACCGTGGCGGGCGGGCGCTACATCACTGACGACGTCTATCTGGAGATCATCGGCGGCGGCGACGAGGGCGCGGCGGTCAATCTGGAATGGCAGGTGCGCCGTAACCTGACCGTCAGTTCCAGCATCGGCGGTCAGGGCGACGCGAGCCTGTCGATCCGCTGGCGGCGACAGGCCCGGCAGCCGGGCACGGGTCGAGACGACCCGCGCCCGAACCGGTAGGTCGTCCTACGAGGCGTACTCGGCTTCGCGCTTGAACTTGCCCAGTGCATTGCCGCCCCGGATGCCGGCGATGTGCAGCACCAGTTCGACGATCATGACGATGAAGCCGACCACGATCTGCCACATCGGCGTCGCCGCCGCGGCCGGGTTGCTGCCCGCCATCATGAGGCCCAGAGCCGTCGAGCCGAGGCCATAGACCACCAGGATCGTGAAGATGATCGGAATGATCACGTTCGGCTTGAACCACTGGACGGCGCCCAGCACGATCTGGATCACCACCACCGCGATCGCGCCGCCGATGGCGAAGCCCATCATCATGTCCGTCATCCCGGGCATGGCCGCGGCCTCCGGATTTTGCGCCATACCATCAGCGACAGCCGCCTGCACGACCGCCCCGCCCTCGCCCATCAGATAAATCACGCCGTAGAGCGCCCACAGCACCCCGATGAAGATGGCGATAGCGCTGGCCCGTGCGGCGGCTTTCGCCTCCTCCACATTGGCGATCGGCGCGGTCGGATTGCACGCCTTGACCCAGTCCGTCATGTCTCAGTCCCTCCTGATTTGGCCGTTCAGGGTAACGGTGGTCACGCGCCGCGCAAGCACCCCCTCGCCTTCACCTTTGCCGCCCGCCCGGCTAGGGTCCGCGCGCATGCGGATTCTCGCTCCTGACCAGGCCGTGTTCGACCATGTCGCGGCGCGCGGCGCATCGATCGTTGACCGGGCCGTCGCCTGGGCGAACGTTAATTCGGGCAGCCGCAATCCGGACGGTCTGGCGCGCGTGCTGGATATGCTGGAAGTCACCGCCCGGGGGCTTCAGGGCGAGGTTCGCCGCATTCCCACCCAAGGCTCCACGCTCGTCGGCGACGACGGCTCGGTGCGGAGCGAGGCGCACGCGGACGCCCTCCAGATCAGCACACGGCCCGATGCCCCGATACAGGTCGTCCTGACGGGCCACTACGACACTGTCTTTCCTTCGGACAGCCGGTTCCAGACGGTCACGACGCGCGCGGACGGCGCCCTGAACGGCCCCGGCATCGCCGACATGAAGGGCGGGATCAGCGTCATGCTGGCCGCGCTCGAGGCCTTCGAGACTCATCCTGACCGGGAACGCGTCGGCTGGACTGTATTGCTGTCCCCCGACGAGGAGATCGGCTCTCCAGCATCCGCGCCCCTGCTGGCTGAGCTGGGTGCGCGCGGCCATGTCGGCCTGACCTATGAGCCCGCGCTCGCCGACGGGACGCTGGCCGGCGCACGCAAGGGCAGCGGAAACTACCATCTGATCGTCACCGGCAAGGCCGCCCACGCGGGGCGAGCCTTCCATGAAGGCGCGAACGCCATAGCCGGAGCCGCGATCATCGCCGCGCGCCTGCACGGGCTGAACGGCGAGCGCGAAGGCGTCACCGTGAATGTCGCAAAGATCAGCGGCGGCGGTGCGCTGAACGTCGTGGCCGACAACGCCGTGGTCCGGTTCAATGTGCGCGTGCCCGACGCCCAGTCCTCGGCCTGGGTGTCGGGGGCCGTGCGCGAGATCGCGGCCGACGTCCCCTTCCCCGGCCTGACCCTCGATCTTCATGGCGGCATGACCCGCGCGCCGAAGCCGATGGACGCCAGCCAGAGCGCCCTTTTCGAGGCCGTTCGCGACGCCGGCGCCCTGCTGGGCCAAGGCATCGCGTGGAAGCCGTCCGGTGGCGTCTGCGAGGGCAACAATCTGCACGCCGCGGGCTTGCCCAACGTCGATACCCTCGGCGTCCTTGGCGGCGACATTCATTCGGATCAGGAGTTCGCCTGGCCCGCCAGCTTTGTTCAACGGGCGCAGCTCAGCGCCCTGATCCTGTGCAAGATCGCGTCCGGCGAGATCGACGCCCTGAAGCTGAAGTTCCTTCGTCTGGAGTCGATGTAACCCGCATGCTCGTCGTTCGCCCCGCCGGCCCCTCCGACCTCGACTTCCTGCTGGAGCTCGCCATCCTGAGCGGCCCGGGCTTCACCAGCCTGCCCGAGGATCCGGACCAGTTGGCCGAGCGTCTGGACCTGAGCCGCGACAGCTTCGCCGGAGTGCTTCAGCCGCAGGAGCGCTGGTACACGCTGATGCTGGAGGAGAGCGAGACCGGGGACGTTGACGGCGTCGGCTCGGTCAAGGCGGCGGTCGGGCTCAAACGGCCCTTCTTCAGCTTCCGGGTCGTGACGAACACCCAGTCTTCGCCTTCGTTGGGCATCAAGCTGGAGCAGAAGACCCTCGTACTGGTCAATGAGTGCACCGGCTGGACCGAAGTGGGCTCGCTATTCCTCAAGGCTGACCGGCGCAAGGGCGGCGCGGGGAGGCTGCTCAGCCAGTCGCGCTATATGCTGATCGGGGCCGAGCCGGACCTCTTCGCCGACACCGTGCTGGCCGAACTGCGCGGCGTCTTCACCCCCGACGGCGCCTGTCCGTTCTGGGATCATGTGGCGCACAAGTTCTTCCCGATGGAATTCGATGAGGCCGACCGGATGACCGGTTCGACCGACAAGCAGTTCATCCTCGATCTGGCGCCGCGCCATCCGGTGTATGTCGAGTTGCTGCCCGAGCCCGCTCGGGCCGTGATCGGCAAGGTGCACCCGCAGGGCGTGCCCGCCATGGCCCTGCTGGAGAGCGAAGGCTTCCGGCCCAACGGTCTGATCGACATCTTCGACGCCGGCCCGACCGTGACTTGCCAGCGCGACAACATCCGCACCGTCCGGGACGCCCGTCAGCTGACGGTCGCCATCGCGGACGAGGTCGAGGCCGAACTACCGGCCCTGATATCGACCAACAGCGTCGGGGCGTTTCGCGCCGTGCGTCAGCGCGCCCATATGGAGGGCGACATCGCCACCCTGAGCCGCGAGACCGCCGAGGCGCTGCGGGTGCGGGCGGGCGACACCGTTCGTGTGAAGGCTTGAGTGATCCCATGACCCGTTTCCAGTCCATCGACCCGGCCACCGGCGAAGCCGTCTGGGAAGGCGCAGCCGCCACAGCGGCAGACGTGCAGGCGGCGACCGACCGCGCTCGCGCCGCCTTCGACGACTGGTCGGACCGCCCGCGGCAGGCCCGGGTCGATGCGGTGAAACGCTATCAGGCGGTGCTGAAGGACCGCGCGCCGCAGATGGCGGAGGCCATCAGTCGCGAGACCGGCAAGGCGCTGTGGGAGACGCAGACCGAGCTTCAGGCCATGCAGGGCAAGGTGGACATCTCGATCCGCGCCTATGATGAGCGCACGGGCGAACGCGAAACCGCCACCGGCTTTGGCCGCGCGGTGTTGCGTCACCGGCCGCATGGCGTGGCGGCGGTGCTGGGGCCGTTCAACTTCCCCGGCCACCTGCCCAACGGCCACATCGTCCCGGCCCTGCTGGCAGGCGACACCGTGGTGTTCAAACCGTCTGAAGAGACGCCCCTTACTGGCGAGTTGATGGCCAAAGCCTTCGAGGCGGCCGATCTGCCGACCGGCGTGGTCAACGTGGTGCAGGGCGGACGCGACACCGGCACGGCCCTGCTGGACAGCGGCATCGACGCCCTGATGTTCACCGGCTCTGGCGCCGCCGGCGCCCACTTCAAGAAGCGGTTCGCGGACGATCCGCATGTGATCCTCGCGCTCGAGCTGGGCGGTAACAATCCGCTGGTGGTCTGGGATGCGGCTGACGCAGACGCGGTCGCAGGTATCGTGGTCCAGTCCGCCTTTGTCACCACCGGACAGCGCTGCTCCTGCGCCCGCCGCCTGATCGTGCCGGAAGGTCCGCAGGGAGACGCAATCATCGAGGCCGTCGCCGCCATCGCCGACCGCCTGACCTTCGCACCGTGGAACAGCGAGAATGAGCCCTACGCAGGGCCGCTGATCTCCGAGCGCGCGGCCGAGGCGGCGAAGCAGGCCCTGCAACAGCGGATCGATCAAGGCGCCCGCGTCGTGCGCGCGACAGGCCGGATCGACGGCCTGTCCGGCGCCTTCGTCAAGCCGGCAATCGTCGACGTCACCGGCCTCGACGTGCTGGACGAGGAGATGTTCGCCCCCTTCCTGCAGGTCATTCGCGTTCCGACCTTCGACGCAGCGATCACGGCGGCCAATGCGACCCGCTACGGCCTGTCCGCGGGGCTGGTCAGCGACGATCCGGCCAAATGGGAGCGGTTCATCCGTCGCATCCGCGCAGGCGTGGTCAACTTCAACCGGCCGACGACGGGCGCCGCCGGGGACATGCCCTTCGGCGGTCTTGGGGCCAGCGGCAATCATCGGCCCAGCGCCTACTACGCCGCCGACTACTGCGCATACCCGGTGGCGAGCTTTGAGGCCGGCGCGGTGAAGAACATCGAAAGCGAGATCAAGGGCTTGCGGCCATGACCTCGGCTGTCGAGGCCAATGCCGACGGACTGATCGGGCCGACGCATTCCTATGCGGGCCTGTCGCCGGGCAATCTGGCTTCGAGCCTGAACGCCGGTGAGGCGTCCAACCCCCGGGCCGCGGTATTGCAGGGCCTCGACAAGATGAAACGGCTGGCCGATCTGGGCCTGCCGCAGTTTGTACTGCCCCCACATGAGCGGCCGGATCTGCGCTTCCTCCGGTCGCTGGGCTTCTCCGGTTCTGACGCGCAGGTGCTGGAGCGCGCGTGGAGGGACGCCCCCTCCTTCGCCGCCGCCGCCTGCTCGGCCTCGTCGATGTGGGCCGCAAACGCCGCGATGGTGACGCCAGGCGCGGACAGCGCGGACGGCCGGGTCCATTTCACCCCGGCCAACCTCGTGACCAACCTGCATCGCTCGCTGGAGCACGAACAGACGAAGCGTGCGCTGCATGCCCTCTTCCCTGACCCGGCGCGGTTCGCCGTGCACGACGCCCTGCCGCCCGTCGCGCACTTCGCCGATGAGGGCGCCGCGAACCACATCCGACTCTGCGCGGATCACGGCGCGCCCGGGGTCAACCTGCTGGTCTGGGGGCGTGAAGCTTGGGAGCACTGGGACGGGCCCTACCCCGCGCGGCAAACTCGCGAGGCGTCGGAGGCGATCGCTCGCCGACATGACGCGCGGGGCGTCGTGCTCGCTCGCCAGTCTCGAACCGCCATCGCCGGCGGGACCTTCCATAACGACGTCGTATGCGTCGGCGCGCTGAACACCCTGTTCCATCACGAGCTGGCGTTCGAGGACACGGCCGGGACGCACGCCGCGATCCGACAAGCCGCTGACGGCTTCGAGCCCATCTTCGTCGAGATCGCGGCCGCTGATCTGCCCTTGGCCGACGCCATCTCCAGTTATCTGTTCAACTCGATGCTGGTGCAGTTGCCGGGGGAGGACCGCCTGACCCTGATCTGCCCGACCGAGACCCGCGACAACGCCCGCAGCCATGCGGTGGCTCAGGGGCTGACCGGCTCGAACGGCCCGATTGGCCGGGTCGAGTACGTCGACGTGCGCCAATCGATGCGTAACGGCGGCGGGCCCGCCTGCCTGCGTCTGCGCGTGGTGCTGACCGAGGCCGAGCTCGCAGCGACCAACCCGGGCATGCGCCTGACCGACGAACTGCACGGCGCGCTCAGCGTCTGGGGCGCGACCTGGTATCGCGACGAGCTGCGGCCCTCGGACCTCGCCGATCCCGGGCTGCTGGACGAGAGCCGGGGCGCGCTGGACGAGCTGACCTCGATCCTCGGCCTCGGCGGCGGCTTCTATCCGTTCCAGAGGACCTGACGCGATGACCCCCGCCCGCCGCCTGCGCAACATCATCGGCGGATCGGCCGGCAATCTGGTCGAGTGGTTCGACTGGTACGCCTATGCGGCCTTCACCCTCTATTTCGCGCCGGTTTTCTTCCCGAGCGGCAACAGCACCGCGGAACTGCTGAGCGCGGCGGCCGTCTTCGCGGTCGGCTTCCTGATGCGACCGGTCGGCGCGTGGATCATGGGCGTCTATGCCGACCGGAAAGGACGCAAGGCGGGGCTGACGCTGTCGGTGACGCTGATGTGCACCGGCAGCCTGATCATCGCCTGCACGCCCGGGTATGCAGCCATCGGACTGGCCGCGCCTGCCCTGCTGTTGTTCGCTCGCATGCTTCAGGGCCTCAGCGTAGGCGGGGAATACGGGTCGTCCGCGACCTATCTGTCGGAGATGGCGACGAAGGACCATCGCGGCTTCTGGTCCAGCTTCCAGTACGTGACCCTGATCTCGGGCCAGCTGCTGGCCCTGCTGCTGCTGATCGTGCTCCAGAACACGCTCAGCGAAGGCGCCCTGGCCTCATGGGGCTGGCGCATTCCGTTCTTCGTCGGCGCGGCGCTGGCGGTGATCGTCTTCTGGCTGCGTCGACGACTGGACGAGACACAAGCCTTCACGGCCGAGGAAACCCGCGCCGCGCCGAAATCCAGCGCCCTGCTGCTGGCCCTCAAGCACCCGCGCGAGGCCCTTCTGGTCATGGGCCTGACCGCCGGCGGGACCTTGGCCTTCTACACCTACACGACCTACCTGCAGAAATTCCTCGTCAACACGAGCGGGTTTTCGAAGACGACGTCGACGGAAATCAGCGCGGCGGCCCTGCTCATCTTCATGCTGATCCAGCCGGCGGTCGGCGCCCTGTCGGACCGGATCGGGCGCAAGCCGGTCATGGTGACGTTCGGGGTTCTCGGCGTCCTGCTGACCGTACCGATCATGACCACGCTGGCGCGCGTGGACCGCCCGTTCATCGCCTTCCTGCTGGCGCTTTCAGCGCTGGTGATCGTCAGCGGCTACACCGCCATCAACGCCGTGGTGAAGGCCGAGCTGTTCCCCGCGCACATCCGCGCGCTGGGCGTCGCCCTGCCCTACGCGATCGCCAACGCCCTGTTCGGCGGTACGGCGGAGTACGTCGCGCTGTGGCTGAAGGACGCCGGGTTCGAGGGCGTATACTTCTGGTACGTCACCGCCATGATCGGCGTGTCGTTGCTGGTCTATCTGTTCATGCGCGACACGAAACATCGCAGCCTGATCCAGCACGACTAGGCGGCGAAGCGGCCGCCCTTGGTGGCGTAATCCTGGCTGCCCTCGGTGTAGACCTTGTCCGTCGTAAGGATGGTCTCGATCGGGATCGCCTCGGCGCCCTCCAGCCGCTGGTAGATCGGGCCGAAGTCCTTCAGCGTCTCACGCTTCAGCTGCTCGATAGAGTCGATAACGAAGTAGACCTGCTGGAAATCGTCGATCCGGTAGAGGGTCTTCATCACCCGCTCCAGATCAAAGCCGAGCCTGTTCGGCGACGGATCCTCGATCGCGAATACGCTCTCTGTCGCTGACGACACGATCCCGGCGCCATAGATACGCAGGCCGTCCGTATCCTGCATCAGGCCGAACTCGACCGTGTACCAGTAGAGGCGCGCGAGGTTCGGCAGCATGCCCAGCGACGCGGCCCGCTGCCCGCCCTTGCCGTAGGCTTCCATATAGGCGGCGAAGTCCGGGTCGGTCAGCATCGGCACATGGCCGAAGACGTCGTGGAAGATGTCCGGCTCCTGCAGGTAGTCCAACTGGTCCGGCTTGCGGATGAACTGGCCCGACGGGAAACGGCGGTTGGCGAGATGGTCGAAAAAAACCTCGTCCGGCACGAGACCGGGCACGCATACCACTGTCCAGCCGGTCAGGGCCTGCAGTTTGGGATTCATCAGGCCGAAGTCGGGAATGCCGCCGGTGTTCAGGTCCAGCGCCTCCAGCCCCTTGAAGAAGACGTCCGCGGCACGGCCGGGCAGGATCTCCATCTGGCGGGCGTAGAGCGTGTCCCACGTGCTGTGTTCGACCTCGGTATAGGCGCGCCAGTTCTGCGGAATGGTCCAGTCCTCGGCGGCGCCCTCGGGGGGCTTGTCGAAGACGTGCTCGAAATCAGACATGGCGACGCTCCTTCGGCTCTGACGGCCGTTTTGTCCAATCTAGGCCGCGCCGAAGCGGTTCGCCAGCGTCAGTGGATAGCCTGAGCCTTCGGAGCGTGGCGCCCGCTTGAGTCCATGGTGAACAGGCGACGCTCGTCCGCGCTGCAGACCTTGAGCAGATCAGGGTCGTGCTCCAGCGCGTCTTCGGCGGCGTAGGCCATGTAGCCGCCGCCCTCGTCGATCGCCAGCACATGGTAGAAGGGCTGGTCCGAAACGCCCGCGCCTTCGGACAACGGACCGCCCAGAAAGTGCGGATCGACATCGACCACGACTCCGCGAAAGTCGGCTTCGCGGTGACGAACGATCTGGCCAAGGCCGAAGCGGGCGGAGGGCATGCGGGTCATGGGGGCATACTGCGACGCCTCGCCTGAGCGAACCCCGCACGGCTCGTTCATCTTCCTGACAGAATCCATTTGCTCCGTGGCCGTCCGGGATTACCTTGTTCGGGACGGGCGCCGCTTCGGACCGCCCACCTTGAAAGTTCGGCCCATGCCGGAGACTGGGGACGCGCCCACGCGCGACCGGTCCCCGCATCGAGGGCCCCGAGGGCGGCGCGGCGGAGCCGGCGCCTCCGGAGGGTCATCGGCGCAAGGGCGAGAGGCGCCGCTGTATGGCGCACTCGACCTGGGGACCAACAACTGCCGTCTGCTGATCGCGCGCCCGTCGCGCGACGGCTTTCAGGTGGTCGATTCGTTCAGCCGCATCGTTCGCCTCGGCGAAGGCCTGTCGCGCACCGGGCGGCTGGATGACGCCGCCATGGACCGCGCCTACGACGCCCTGATGCTGTGCGCCGAGCGGGTTGGACGAAAGGGCGTGAGCCCTGACCGTCTGATGGCCGTGGCGACCCAGGCCTGCCGGCAGGCGGATAACGGCGCCGCCTTCATCGAACGCGTTCGCACCGGCACCGGGCTGAAGCTGCGGATCATCGACCCGATCGAGGAAGCGAAGCTGGCCGTCGAGGGCTGTCAGAACCTGTTCGACCCGGAGGCCGAAGCGGTTCTGGTCGTGGATGTGGGCGGCGGCTCGACCGAACTGAGCTGGCTGCTGCGCAAGGGGACGGGCTACGACCTGCAAGGCTGGATGTCGGCACCGATTGGCGTGGTGACACTGGCCGAGCGGCACCCGGAACCTGTCGACGCGGACGCGGGCGCGCATGTCGCGTGGTACGAAGCCATGGTCGCCGACATGGGCCGGGGCATCGCCGAGGCTCCTGTCGGGCAGGACTTGCGTGAGGTGTTTGTCGCCGGCCGCGCCCATATGGTCGGCACCTCGGGCGCGATCACCAGCCTTGCGGGCATCCACCTGAATCTTCGGCGATATCAGCGCAATCTGGTCGACGGGCTCTGGATGTCCCGGGCCGACTGCGAGGCGGCGGCGGAACGTCTGAAGGCGCTCGGGCCAAAAGGGCGCGCAGCCGAGGCCTGCATTGGCCCGGACCGCGCCGATCTGGTTCTGGCGGGCGCGGCGATCATGGAGGCGGTGCAGAGGGCATGGCCGTCCGAGCGGGTCCGCGTGGCGGATCGGGGCCTGCGCGAAGGGCTGCTGCTTCAGCGCATGCGGGAAGATCGACGCCCACGCCGAAGACGCCGCAGACGCGGCTCTAGCTCACCTCAACAGGCAGGGTGACGTCGCAGATCGAGAAGTCCGCGCCGCGCGCCCCTCTCGCCTGATCAGCCAAGGCCCGGAAGCGCGGGGAATCCGTCGCCAGAACCCGCGCCGTCGGGCGCTCGGCCGCCGGCAGGTCTGAGGCGACGCGCACCCGCGTCATCCGGTCGGGCGTCGCCTGCGCCATCATGCCGTTGTCGCCGTCGCCGACCTGAATTGACCGCACGACCTCCAGTCCGGAGATCGTCGTGCCCCAGACTGTGTAGCGCTTGTCGAGCGCAGGATAGGCCTGACGCATGAGGAAGAACTGGCTGTTGGCGGTGTCGTTGCCCTCGTCGCGCGCCATGCCGGCCACGCCTGGGCAGTAGATCGCCCACCCGTGCACCTTGCCGTCCGCTGTGGTGGCGAAGAGGGCGTCGGGCTGGGTCTGGATCGGAAGAGAGTTCAGGAAGCCCACCTGCGCGCCCATGGGCGCGGCTACGGCGGCGAACGGCGCCGTTCGGTCGCGTCGGAAGGTGAACTCGGCCTTCAGGTCCGGGTAGGCGCTCTGCCCCTCCCCGCTGCCCAGCGGGTCGCCGGTCTGGGCCATGAACAGGTCGATCACCCGGTGCCAGGTCAGATTGTCGAAGAAGCCGTTGCGGGACAGCAGGCGGATACGCTCGACATGCAGCGGCGCAACGTCGGGCGCGAGCTCGACGAGGATGCGGCCCTTGGTCGTATCGATGACAAGCAGGTTCTCTGGGGCGACCGTCCGCCATTCGCTGGGCGGAGGCGCCGCCTGCTCGGCCGGCGGCGGAGGCGGAGGCGGCGTCGCGGCTTCCTGGGCCAAGGCCGGCGTAGCGGACAAGGCGACCAGAGCCGCCAGCACGGTGAACCTCGAAGTCATGCGCTTCTCCCCGGGGCGAATGATTAACTAGCCCCCGATCAGCTCGGCGGGCGGCTGGGCGTCGCAGATGTTGAAGGCGGCGCCTCTGGTTGTCTTGGTCCGTTCGACGAAAGCAGTGAAGGCCGGGCTGGCGGTATTCATCACCCGCACGGCCGGGCGTTGGCCCTCCGGCATGGCGGACGCCGTCCGGACCCGGGTCATGACGTCGGGGTCGACGACCTGACCGTTGGGGCCTTGCCCGACCTTGATGGCTTCCACGGCGTCCATCCCGACAACCACGCGGCCGAAGGGCGTGTACTGGCCGTTCAGATCTTCTCGGTCAGCCCTCATGAGGAAGAACTGGCTGTTCGCGCTGTTCACGTCGGCGCCGTTGCGGGCCATGCCGGCGACGCCCTTGCAGAACAGCGCCTGCGCGCCCGCCTTGAAGTCGGCGGTCACCATCATCTGGGCGTCGGGCTGGGTGACGACGGCCATGGACCCCATCACGCCGGCCTGGCCCTGCGGTGTCGGCTGCACTGGGGCGAACCCGGCATCGCGGCCACGACGGAACTGGAACTCGGCGTTGACGTCAGGCAGGTCGCTGCCGCCCTGACCGGTGCCTTGGGGGTCTCCGGTCTGGACCATGAAGTCGGCGATGACGCGATGAAACTTCAATCCGTCGTAGAAGCCGCGGTCCGCCAGCGTGCGGATACGTTCGACCGACAGCGGCGCGACGCGGGAGTCGAGTTCAACCAGAATTCGCCCGTGCACGGTGTCGATGACCAGCAGGTTCTGCGGCTCAATCGTGCGCCAGTCCGGCGCGGTCTGGGCGGCGACGGGCGCGGCAAGGATGGCAAACGAAACGGCGAGGGCGGCTGCGAACTTCAAGCTCTTGATCTCTTATCTGACCTTGGCGCGGACGGCGCTGGCCACTGCGGGACTGACGAAACTGTCGATCGCGCCATCAAGACGGGCGATCTCCTTGACCAGCCGCGAGGCGATGGCCTGGTGGCGAGGGTCGGCCATGAGGAAGACCGTTTCGATGTCGGCATTGAGGCGCTGGTTCATCGCCGTCATCTGGAATTCGTATTCGAAGTCCGCGACGGCGCGCAGGCCGCGGATGATCATCGAGGCGCCCAGCTCCTCGGCGAAATGCATCAGCAGGGTGTCGAACGCGCGGACCTCCACCTTGTCGCCGAACCGGGCCACCTCGGCGCGGAGCATCTCGACGCGTTCGTCGGTCGCAAACAGCGGCCCCTTGTCGTCATTGCGCGCCACGCCGATGACCAGACGGTCCACCAGCTTCACGGCCCGGCCGATGATGTCCATATGCCCGTTGGTGATCGGGTCGAAAGTGCCGGGATAGAGCCCGATACGCATGCAGTCCTCCCCCGCGATTTCGCTGGTTTAGCAGGCAGTTGCAGCCGGGCCTAGATCGGCTGGAGCGCAGCGGCGCGCCACGCCGTGGTCAGACGCTCGATCAGGTCGGGGCGAGCATCGAAGACATGATCTCCGATCGCCGTGATCGCACAGGCGGGGGTGGCGCTGTTGCAGAGAAAGGCCGCATCGAACCGGTGCAGGTCCGGCAGGCGAACGGGCGCGATCGTGCTGGTCATCCCGACAACCGCAAGGTGCTGGTCCATCAACGCCTGCGTGACGCCTTCCAGCATGGGGGCGTCGGGCCAGATGACCTGATCACCCACGACAAATCCGATATTCCAGAGCGCCCCCTCCGAGATCAGCCCGGTCGCATCCACGAACAGCGCGTCATCAAAGCCCGAGGCCCGCGCCGCACGGCGGGCCTGAATCAATTCGAGGGTGGCGACATGCTTGAGATGCGGCGACTGCCGCTGGTGCACCTGCGGCTGGGCGCGGGCGCTCTCCGCCAGTGGTGCTGGCGGGTCGAAGGCGCCGACCATGACCTTGGGCCGCCCTCGCCACTCGACCTCGCGGTGAGAGATTTCAGGCGAGAACAGGCTGACCCGCACCCACGCCTCGGTTCGATCGCCCAGCGCCTGCCGCAGGGCCTCGCGCAACCGCGGCTCGCCGACCGGTTCGCCGAACAGTTCGACGGCCGAGGCGTCCAGCCGCGAGAGATGCCGGTCCAGCCCCCTCGCCCCGCCGTTCTCGACGCGGAACGAGGTGTAGGCGCCGTAGTTGACCAGCGCCTGATGAGCCAGATCGCGCGTGCTGGCCGGCTCGCCGTCGATCCAGAGGATGCGGCGATCGGCCAATGCGATCAGGCCTCCCCCTCGCCGCCCTCGATCTCGCCGCCTTCACCGTCGATGATCTCATCCCCGCCGCCACTGTCCGGCAGGCGCTCGACCGATACGACCTTTTCGCCGTCCGCCGTGCGGAATATGGTGACGCCCTGACTGGTGCGGCCGACGATACGAACCTGTCCGATCGGCGTACGGATCATCTGGCCGCCCGAAGTGACCAGCAGCAGTTCGTCGCCGTCCTCGATCGGGAAGGCCGCCGCCAGACGCGTGCCGGCCCGTCCGCCAAGACCATGAGCCGTCAGCCCCTGACCGCCGCGACCCGTGCGGCGGTACTCATAGGCCGAGGAGCGCTTGCCGAAGCCGGTTTCGGTGACAGTCGCGATGAACTGCTCCGCCGCGCCGAGTTGGGCGATACGTTCGGTCGACAGGATGGCGTCGCTCGCCGCCTCATCTCCATCCTCCTCGACGACAGCCGTGGTTTCATCCTCGCCCTCGACGGCGCGACGCATGGCGTTGGCGTGCTTGACGTAGGCCGAGCGCTCTTCCGGAGTGGCGTCGACCCGGCCCAGCACAGCCATCGAGATAACCTCGTCGCCGTCCTGCAGGCGGATGCCGCGCACGCCGGTGGAATCCCGGCCCTTGAACACCCGCACGTCGTCCGCCTTGAAGCGGATTGCGCGGCCGAGCGCCGTGGTCAGCAGGATGTCGTCCTCGCCGGTGCACAGGCCGACGCCGACCATCCGGTCGCCGTCTTCCAGCTTCATGGCGATCTTGCCGGCGCGATTGACCGTCGCGAAGTCCGACAGCTTGTTGCGTCGCACGTCGCCGGACTTCGTGGCGAACATGATGTCGTAGTCGCCCCAGGTGGCCTCGTCCTCGGGCAGGGGAAGCACGTTCATGATGCTGTCGCCCGGCTCGATCGGCAGCAGGTTCACGAACGCCTTGCCGCGCGACTGCGGGTTGCCCAGCGGCAGACGCCAGGTCTTCAGCTTGTAGGCCTTGCCGTTGGTGGCGAAGAACAGCACCGGTGTGTGGGTCGAGGCCGAGAAGACGCCCACGACCGCATCGTCGTCCTTCATCGCCACGCCCGAGCGGCCCTTTCCGCCACGATGCTGGGTCCGATAGGCGTTCAGCGCCACGCGCTTGACGTAGCCGCCGTGGGTCACGGTCACCACCATGTCCTCGCGCGGGATCAGGTCCTCGTCTTCCAGCTCGAAATCGCCGTCGCCGATCTGGGTCCGGCGCGGCACCGCGAACTGGTCCTTCACGGCGATCAGATCGTCGCGGATCACGGCGAGGATGTTGGCGCGGTCGGACAGCAGGTTCAGGTGACCCTGAATGGTCCCGGCCAGCTCACGCGCCTCGCCGAAGATGTCGTCGCGGCCAAGGCCGGTCAGGCGGCTGAGCGTCAGAGCCAGAATGGCGCGGGCCTGTTCGTCCGTCAGATTCAGCTTGTCGCCGTCGATCAGCATGGAGCGCGGATCGGCGATCAGCTCGACGAGGGCGATCATGTCGCCCACCGGCCAGCTCTTGGCCTGCAACCGCTCGCGCGCCTCGGTCGGGTCGGCCGAGGATCGGATGATGTGGATCACCTCGTCGATGTTGGCCACGGCGACGGCCAGACCGACCAGCACGTGGCCGCGGTCGCGGGCCTTGGCCAGTTCGAACTTGATCCGGCGGACCACTACCTCTTCACGGAAGTCGAGGAAGACCTGCAGCAGCTGGCGCAGGCCCATCTGTTCCGGGCGGCCGTGGTTGAGGGCCAGCATGTTGACGCCGAACGACGACTGCATGGCCGTGAAGCGCCACAGCTGGTTCAGGATCACGTCGCCCGAAGCCTCGCGCTTCAGCTCGATGACCATGCGCATGCCCTGACGATCGGACTCGTCGCGAACGTCGGCGATGCCCTCGATCCGCTTCTCACGAACCATCTCGGCGATGCGCTCGATCAGGGTCTGCTTGTTGACCTGATATGGCAGCTCGGTGACCACGATAGCCTCGCGGTCCTTGCGGATGGTCTCGATCGTTGCCCTGCCGCGCACGATGACCGAGCCGCGACCGTCGCGCAGCGCGTTGCGCGGCGCGGTGCGGCCCATGATCTCGCCACCGGTCGGGAAGTCGGGACCCGGGACGATGTCCAGCAAGGCGTCGTCCGACACGTTCGGATCGTCCAGCAACACCACCGCCGCGTCGATGACCTCGCCGAGGTTATGCGGCGGGATATTGGTGGCCATGCCGACGGCGATACCGCCCGCGCCGTTGACCAGCAGGTTTGGAATCCGGCTGGGCAGGACGACCGGCTCCAGCTCCTTCTCGTCGTAGTTCGGCTGGAAGTCGACGGTGTCCTTGTCGATGTCCGCCAGCAAGGCGACGGCGGCCGAAGCCATCCGGGCCTCGGTGTATCGCATCGAGGCGGGCATATCGCCATCGACCGAACCGAAGTTGCCCTGTCCGTCGACCAGCATCAGCCCCATCGAGAAGGGCTGGGCCATACGCACCAGCGCCATGTAGACAGAGGCGTCGCCGTGCGGGTGGAAGCGACCGAGCACATCGCCGACCACACGGGCGCACTTCGAATAGGCGCGGTTCGGCTCCATGCCGAGGTCGTGCATCGAATACAGGATCCGCCGGTGCACGGGCTTCAGTCCGTCCCGCGCATCCGGAAGGGCGCGCGACACGATGACGCTCATGGCGTAGTCGAGATACGACCTGCGAAGTTCGTCCTCGATGGTGATGGTGGCGATGTCGCCGCCGCCGGCCGGCGGTGCGGCGTTGTCGTAGCTGTCGTCGGTCAAGGAAATCAGGCTTCAGTTGCCGGGAATCGGAACGTGATCCGCTATCGGGTTTTCTAGCAGTCACGGCCTTCCGAGGCAAAGAAATCACCGCCTTTTTGGGCTTTCACACGGGATATCCAACCATGCGCCGCCTTGCCCTCGCCACCCTTCTGACCGCGCCCCTGATGGTCGCTTGCGGAGCCGCGCTGGCCCAGTCGCCCGCTCCCGCTCCGACCCCGGCTCCCGCGCCGGCTCCGGAGCCCGTCGCGACGGCCGCCCTGAAGACCGCCGATGGGGGCGATGCGGGCATGGTGACGGCGTTCCGCGGCCCGCAGGGGCTGCTGTTCCGGGTCGAGGGCAAGGGCTGGCCGCAAGGCTGGCACGGCACCCACCTGCATGCCGTCGGCAAGTGCGAAGGGCCCGGCTTCACCTCCGCCGGCGCCCACGTGAACCACGCCGAGGCGCATCCGCACGGTTTGCTGAACGGTTCCGGCGGTCCGGATCTGGGTGATCTGCAAAACATCCACGCAGCGGCGGACGGCAGCGCCCACGCCGAGGTTTATCTGGGCAACACCACTGTCGACCTGACGGATGCGGACGGAACGTCGTTCCTCGTGCACGCCAACGCCGATGATCACGTCAGCCAGCCGATCGGCGGGGCCGGCGGCCGCATCGCCTGCGGCGTATTCGCGCCCGTAGGCTAGTCGGCCCGGAACTGAAGCTCAGCCAGACGCGCATAAAGCCCGCCGCGTGCGATCAGCGCGTGGTGGGTGCCCTCTTCCGCCACCTTGCCGTCTTCCATCACCACGATGCGGTCGGCGCGCAGGACTGTCGCCAGTCTGTGGGCTATGACCAGCGTCGTGCGGGCTTCCATGGCCTGATCAAGCGCAGCTTGAACGAGCCGCTCGTTTTCCGCGTCGAGCGCGGAAGTGGCTTCGTCCAGCAACAGGATCGGCGCATCACGAACCAGCGCCCGGGCGATGGCCAGACGCTGGCGCTGTCCACCCGACAGGCTCTTGCCGCGCTCACCCAGCGGCGTGCGGAACCCTTCAGGCAGTGCATTCACAAAGCCGAGCGCCTGCGCTTCCTCGGCGGCCGCCCGCACCTCGTCCTCGGTGGCGGATTCGTCGCCGAAGCGGATATTTTCCAGAGCCGAACCCGAGAACAGCGGCGCCTCCTGGGAGACCCAGGCGAAGCGATTGCGCACCGCGACCGGATCGGCGTCGCGGACATCGACGCCATCGACCGACACCAGACCCGACTGGGGATCGTAGAACCGCAGAAGCAGGCGGAAGACGGTGGACTTGCCCGCCCCCGACGGGCCGACAAGGGCCACAGTCTCGCCGGGACGGACAGTCAGGCTGAAACCTCTCAACGCCGGCAGGTCCGGACGGCCCGGATAGGCGAACTGGACCCCGGACATCGACACCTCGCCCACCGGCGGTTCCGGCAGGTTACGGGGATTGGCGGGCGCGGCTATTGACGGCGTGGCTCGCATCAACTCGTCGATCCGCTCCATGGCGCCGGCGGCCTTCTGGACGTCGCCCCAGCTCTCGCCCAGCGCCCCCACGGCCCCGGCGCAGAACACAGACAGCAGCACGAACTGGATCAGGGCGCCCGGCGTCATGCGTCCCGCGATGACGTCCTGCGCGCCCAGCCAAAGCACCAGCGTCACGCCGCCGAACATGACGACGATGATCATGGCCGTCATCACGGCGCGCGCCTTCATCCGGGTCAGGGAGACGCCGAACGCCGCTTCAACCGCATCGCCGAAACGATTGATGGCGCTTCTCTCCCGCCCGAAGGCCTGCACCGTTTCGATCGCGTCCACGCTCTCGCCCGCAAAGCCCACGGCGCTGGCGAACTTGTCCTGCGAGGCCACGGTCAGCTTGCGCACGCGACGGCCGAACAGGAACAGCGGACCCAGCAGCAGCGGCACGACCAGCATGACCAGACCGGTCAGTTTGGGGCTGACGAAGAACAGCAGCACCGTGCCGCCGATCAGGGTCAGGAAGTTGCGCAACGCATAGCTGACCGAGGTGGTCAGCAGGGTCTCGACCAGCGCCACGTCAGTCGTCAGCCGCGACAGCACCTCGCCGGTCCGCATCTGGGCGTAGAAGGACGGATCGAGCGTCAGCACCCGCTCGAACAGGCCCTTGCGCAGGTCGGCGATCACCCGCTCGCCGGTCTTGGTGACGAAGTAATACCGAACGGCCGTCGCCAGCCCGAGGAACAGCGCCACCGCACCCAGCAGCATGAACCAGAGATTCAGCTGCGCCCCACCACCCTCGAAGCCGTGGTCGATGGCGCCCCGGGCGGCCGCGGTCAGACTGAGCGAGGCGGTCGTGGACAGGATCAGCCAGACCGCCGCCATCGCCGCGTGACCCTTGTGCCGCCACAGGTATGGCAGCAGTCGGCCCAGGGGGCGCACGTCGCGGTTCCGCTTGCGACGCCCGCCGTCCTCCTCCATCCGCCCCGCCAGTTGCGCGCCCTCTCCGGGGCGGCTGCGTAGGTCTGCGGAGTCGGATGCGCGCGCGTCGGTCATTTGGCCGCCTCTTGCCCCGGAAAGGGCCTCGGTGTAAACGCCGCCACTCGCTCCCGCCGCGTCCCGGCGGGTTTCTCATTTTACGCGCACAGACGGTCGGCATCGTCATCGCGCAGAGACCGGACGACGACCATGAAGGCGGATACGCACCCCGACTACCATTTCATCACCGTCACGCTGACGGATGGTTCGACCTACCAGACCCGTTCCACCTACGGGAAAGAGGGCGACACCCTGAACCTGGACATCGACCCGTCGACGCACCCCGCGTGGACCGGCGGCAACCAGCAGCTGATGGACCGCGGCGGCCGTGTTTCGCGCTTCAACAACAAGTTCGCCGGCTTCATCAAGAAGTAAGTCGTGGGTGTGGAGACACACACCGCGATATCAAAGACACTCAAAGGCGTCGGTCCCTGACCGGCGCCTTTCTGTTTTTCCGGAACGCCGATAACATGCACGGCGTTGGCGTTTCGGGCGTGGACACTGTGTCCCGGCGGCGAAACGCGTAGAGATCTGGCGATGAATCGACGGCAATTGGGACTGGGCGCGGCGGTATCGGCCTTTGCGTCCTGCGCAAGCGTGAGCGCGTTGGCGCAGACACGTGATCCCGGCGCAGTCGCCTTCTACAACGGCTTCAATGACCAACTGGCGACCCTGCCCGAGGCGCAGCAGGCGGACGTCCGCGCCTTCTACGAATTGAACGGCTGGCGGCCGGTCTGGACTCCGGCGCGGATGCAGGCCCTGCGGGCAGGCGCGGCTCGGGCCGAGCGTCACGGCCTCTACCCCGGCGACTTCTTCGACTTCGACGCCGTGGCCGCCGATCGCACAGCCGGCGAGATGAAGACCACCGCCGCCGCCCTGGACTACGCCCGGGTGCTGGCCGAGGGCCGCGTGCGTCCCGAGGACGTCGAAGAACTGTGGGAAATGAGCAAGAACCGCGTCGATCTGCCCGCCGGGCTGAACGACGCGCTGGCCAACGAGCGGCTGGCGGACTGGCTTGAAGGTCTGGCCCCTACT
Organism: Brevundimonas sp. NPDC092305; assembly: GCF_044755415.1. Classification (NCBI taxonomy): domain Bacteria; kingdom Pseudomonadati; phylum Pseudomonadota; class Alphaproteobacteria; order Caulobacterales; family Caulobacteraceae; genus Brevundimonas; species Brevundimonas sp. NPDC092305. The sequence continues at coordinate 1,471,404 of NZ_JBIVQY010000001.1, forward strand.
GACATCGGCTACTCCAACCTGTCGGCCGGCTATGTCCGCTATCGCCGCCTGATCCGCGACAAGGGCGGCTGGCCGGCGTTCCGCAGCGGCGCCAACATCGAGCCCGGCGGCAGCGACAGCCGCATTCCAGCCCTCGTCCAGCGACTGGTGGCCGAAGGCGATATGACCGCCGATGTGGCCGCGACAGCGACCGGCAATGTCTATTCCGCACCGATCCAGGCGGGCGTTCGCAGCTTCCAGGCCCGGCACGGGCTGGGCGCTGACGGGCGGATTGGCGCGGGCACCCAACGTTCGCTCTCCGCATCGGCCGAGGATCGCGCCCGTCAGATCGCGCTGAACCTCGAACGCCGCCGTTGGCTGAAGCGCGAGGTCCAGCCGGAGCGGATCGAGGTCAACACCGCGGCCGCGATCATGGTCTACTGGAAGGACGGTCGTCCGGTGCACTCGAACCGCGTCGTCTGCGGCTCGCCTGACAACCAGACGCCCAGCCTCGAGAAACCGTTCGCGTCCGTCGTGGCCAATCCGCCCTGGTATGTGCCGGCCGGCATCGCGCGCCGCGAGATTCTGCCCAAGGGCCCCGGCTACCTCGCCAGCCAGAACATGTACGTCCAGAACGGACAGGTCATCCAGCGCGCCGGCCCCTCGGCCGCGCTCGGCTATGTGAAGTTCGAACTGCGCGACAGCTACGCCATCTTCCTGCACGACACGCCGTCGAAGGCGGCGTTCAACCTGTCCATGCGCCAGCGCTCGCACGGCTGCGTCCGGGTGCAGAACGCGGTGGAGTTCGCTCGCCTGCTGCTGTCGCCCGACCCGTCTCTGCTGGGCCAGTTCGACACGGCGCAGGACACCCGCGAGACCAAGCGCATCCAGACCGGGCGCGAGATCGGCGTGCGCCTGCTCTACTGGACGGCCTTCGTGGACGGACAGGGTCGGGTGGCGTTCCGCGAGGACGTATACAATCGCGACAAGAAGCTGGCCGAGGCTCTCGGCATCGCCGTCAGCCTGCCGACCGTCGTCGATGACGGCCGCAACGTCGCCAATGACGTCGGGCCGTAGGGTCTAGCCCCGGCCGAAGGCGGCCGTCAGGCGATCGAAATGGCTCTGAACCGGGTTCAGGGCCTCTTCCTCCGCTGCGTTTACATACATGCGGCGATCGAGGTGCAGCACCCGGTCGTAGAGCTTCTCGGTGCGGACCAGAAACTCGACAAGGGCGATCGGGAGCTCCGGACTGGTCGGCTCGGCCTCCGGCTTGCGGTCGGCAAGGCGATAGCGCGGCTGGCAGGCGTCGTCGGCGGACATGTCGCCTTCCCGCACCGCCCTCTGGACCAGCAGCCACGACGCGATCTGCATCAGCCGGGTCGTCAGCTTCATGCTCTCGCCCGCATAGGCCAGCGCGGCGGACCGGGAGAGCAGCTTGGAGTCGCGGCGGCCTTCGCCATCCAGATAGGCGGCCGTTTCCTCGACCAGTTCCATGCCTTCGCGGAACGTCCGGTCGAACAGTTGCGAGCGTGCGAAATCCTCGACCACGGCGGCGCGGTTGCGGGCGGATGTCGGAACTGAAGGGTCGTCGGTCGAAGTCAAAAGGATCAGACTCATCAGGGAACAGGCATCCGTATCACGCCCGACACGGTTTCGCGCGGCGCAATCACCGTCTGCAACGGATGTGCCAGTTCGTCCGGGTCAGGAGCGGAAGTTGAACAGGGCGTCTGCGGCGTTGCGCTGGGACGACTTGCCGTCGATGGCGGCGCGCGAGCGGGCGATCTCGCCCTCCAGCGCCTCGATGCGCTCTTTGAGGTCTTCCACCGAATAGCCGTCCAGATCTTCTCGCGTGAGGGCGATCATGGGCGCGCCGCGCGCCGGACGGGGCTCCAGATCTTCGAACATCGCCGCCTCCTTCCTGGCCAAGGGACCCGCAACCGCCTATCTGAACGCCCTCAGACCCACGATTGCAACCCACGGAGCCCGTCATGCGTGTGATCGAGATCGACGGTGGAGCGGGCCCGGCGGAGGCCCTGAGACTGGTCGAGCGTCCCGATCCGGTCGCCGGGCCGGGACAGGTCCGCCTTCGCGTTCGCGCCTCGGGCGTAAACCGTCCCGACCTGCTACAGCGCGCCGGCCGCTATCCGCCGCCGCCCGGCGCCTCCGACATTCTGGGCCTTGAGGTCGCCGGCGAGGTGGATCAGGTCGGTGAAGGCGTATCCCGCTGGCGGGTCGGCGACCGGGTCTGCGCCCTTCTTGGTGGCGGAGGATACGCGGATTATGCGGTGGTCGACGCCCGACACGCCCTGCCGATCCCTGACAGTCTGGACTGGGTCAACGCGGCGGGATTGCCCGAGACCGTCTGCACCGTCTTCGCCAATGTCTTCGAGGCCGGCGCCTTGAACGCCGGCGAGACGCTGATGGTGCACGGCGCGACAAGCGGTATCGGAGTGACGGCCATCCAGATGGCCAAGACCGCCGGCGCCCGTATCGTGGCGACATCGCGGGGCGCGGAGAAGACGGCCGCCGCACGTGCGCTCGGAGCGGACCTGAGCCTCGACGCGGAAACAGACGACCTTGAGCGGGCCATTCTGGATTTCGGCGGCGTCGATGTCGTGCTGGATATGGTTGGGGCCGGTTATGCGACGCTGAATCAGGCCGTGCTGAAACCCGGCGGCCGCTGGGTCGTCATCGCCACCTTGGGCGGCGCGATGGCGGAAATCGATCTGATGCGGTTGATGCTGAAGCGGATTGTCCTGACCGGCTCGACCCTTCGCGCTCGTCCGGCTGACGAGAAGGCGCGGCTGATTGCAGCGGTGGAGGCGACCGTCTGGCCCTGGGTCGCCTCAGGTCAGGTGCGGCCGCCGATCGAGGCGACCTTCCCCCTCGAACACGCAATGGCCGCCCACCTCAGGCTTGAGGCAGGCGGCCATGTCGGCAAGATCGTGCTGACCGTCTAGCGGGCCAGCGGACGCATCGACGAGATGCGGTCGTTCAGCTGGAGCTGTTGGAGGTTCCAGACATCCTCGCGGATAACCTGACACTGACCCCGGAAGTAGGCGTCGGTGCAGACCTCCCACGGGCCGGTCAGCCGGATCGAGCTGATCCGGTCGTTCAGGCCGCTGTCGCGCAGGTCCGCGATCTCACTGCGGAACGATTGCGACTGACCGCGATACATGGCGTCGCCGAAGACAGTGATCGAGGTCGTGCCCCACCCCCCGCCGGGGCCGCCGTTTCCGCCATCATACCGGCCCGGACGAAGCGACGAGATGCGGTCGTTCATGCCGGAAGGACGCAGGCTGCTGACATCGCCCGAGAAGGTCTGGCACTGGCCGCGGAAGTTGGCGTCGGTGCAAGCCGTCCACTCGCCGCGCATGCGCATCGAGCTGATCGTGTCGTTCATACCCACGCTGCGCAGATCGTTGACGGCGCCGTTGAGGGTCTGGGACGCCCCGCGGAAGTTGTCGTCGCGATAGACTTCGATCCCGCGACCACCCCAGCCGCCGCCGGGTCCACCCGGACCACCGGGGCCGCCGGGGCCGCCCGGACCGCCGCCGGGCCGGTCTTCATAGTCGCCCCTGTTCGGACCGCAGACCAGCAGACCGTCGCGATTGCGAATCTCGTAATCCGAACAGCGGTTCAGTTCGATCGAGGTCCCGCGGATGCGTCCCCGGTCGTCGCGGCAGTCGGCATAGAGCCGGCCGCGGTTGGTGTATTCGCCGCTGCAGGTCTGGCGGTAATCCCCGCGCGGAGCCGCCATGGTGCTGACCTGAGGGCTCGAGGTCATGGCCAGGGCGGCGAAGGCTTCTATCAACATGGCATCCTCCCGTGATGTGACGCGAACGCGTCTGTGAGGGCAATGTTCAACGCACCGGATGAACCTTGGCTGTATAACACGGTCGGCAATCGTTTTCTTTTCCGCTGAATGCGCCTATATCGAATGCTTGAGCGCCCGGCCGAAAGGTCGGGCGCCGTCGTATCCGGAACCCGGCCAGACCGGGCTCAGACAAGAAGCGAAGACGCCATGACCGACATCCTGATGCCCAAGGCCACCGCCGTCTGGCTGGTCGACAACACGTCCCTGACGTTTGAGCAGATCGCCGATTTCTGCGGCCTGCACCCGCTTGAAGTGCGCGGCATCGCCGACGGCGATGTGGCCCGCGACATTCGCGGCGTCGACCCGATCACCGGCGGCCAGCTGACCCGCGACGAGCTGGACAAGGCACAGGAAAACGACAGCTACCGCATGAAGGCCGTGGTCAGCCGCCACGCGGAAATGATCAAGGCCGCCAAGCCCGCGCCGCGCTATACGCCCGTGTCGCGTCGTCAGGACCGTCCGGACGCCATCGCCTGGTTCGTGCGGAACCACCCCGAAGTGACCGACGCGCAGATCGCCAAGCTGCTGGGCACCACCAAGGCCACGATCGAGAGCGTGCGCAACCGCACCCACTGGAACTCTCCCAACATCAAGCCGGTCGATCCGGTGACCCTCGGCCTGGTCGGCCAGCTGCAGCTTGATGACGTGGTCCGCAAGGCGGCGGACAAGAAGGCGAAGGACGACGCGAAGAAGGGCGGCGCCACCCTGCAGTCGGCTGAAGAGATCGCCGCGCAGGAGCCGGCCGAACCGGAGTTCGTTCCCGAGGAACGCGAGCGCCGCGGCGCCGAGCCCACCGCAGAGTCGGTGTTCGGCAAGAACTGACCCACGAAAAAGGCCCCGGGAGTGATCCCGGGGCCTTCTTCATCTAGTAGGTTCGCTGCTCAAGGCTGGTGATCTCTTCCTTGAGCCTGAGCTTCTGCTGCTTGAGCTCCCTTACCCGAAGCGAGTCCGTCGAGGGCCTGGAAATCTCGGCCCGGATGGTCTCATCCAGGCTCCGGTGACGATTCCCGAGTTCGCGGATACGAGCTTCGATGGTCATGGCTTGCGCCTCCATGTCATAGGAACGAATACAGTCAGCGCCCGGCTTGACCGCCTGTAGAATCACTTTGCGGTGAAGCTGCAGACGATCCGGACGCGGGTGAGCCTGGAGTTGGAATTGGCCCAAGATGTGAACGGAGCCGTACGAAAATCCGAACGCCGGTTGGTGGTCGGAATTTCCGGCGCGTCCGGCGTGACTTACGGCATCCGGACGTTGGACGCCCTGCGTGAGCTGGGGGTGGAAAGCCACCTTGTGGTCAGCCGCGCGGCCCTGCTGACGCTGTCGCAGGAGACCGACTTATCCACAGAAGAGCTCACAGGCCGCGCCGACGTGACGCACCGTCTGGCCGATGTCGGAGCCAGCATCGCCTCGGGCTCGTTCCGCACCATCGGCATGATCGTTGCGCCCTGTTCTGTCCGGACGATGAGCGAGATCGCGACGGGCGTGACTTCCAGCCTGCTGACCCGCGCCGCCGATGTGACGCTGAAGGAGCGACGGCCGCTGGTCCTGATGGTTCGCGAGACGCCCCTGCACCTCGGTCACCTGCGCACCATGACCGCGCTGGCCGAGATGGGCGCCACCATCGCCCCGCCCCTGCCCGCCTTCTACGCCAAACCCGCCAGCATCGAGGAGATGGTGGACCAGTCGGTAGGACGCGCGCTCGATGTGTTCGGACTGGACTGGTCGGCCGTGCGTCGCTGGGGCGGGCTGAAGGGCCCGGCGAGCGAATGACCCTGTGGGACTGGGCCGTTCGGGCCTATGCCGCCGAGGGTGTAGCGATCGCCTGCCTCGACCTGCAGGACGCGCAGGGACAGAACGTGCCGCTGCTGCTGTGGGCGGCGTGGTGCGCGAGCACCGGGCGAAAGCTGGACGAGGATGCGCTCGACGCGGCGTCAGACACCGCCCGGGTCTGGCAGGACGCGGCGATCGCTCCGCTTCGCCAGGTTAGGCGAAGCCTCAAGACGCGCATGCCCGATATGGAGGACGTTGCCCGCGAGGCGGTTCGGGCCCGGGTCAAATCCGCCGAACTGGAAGCTGAACGCTATCTGCTGGAGGCGCTGGAGGCCCTGTCGCCGCCTTCGTCCGGCGCCGTGCTGCCCGTTCTCCCGGCTCTTGTGGCGGCTTCCCGGACATGGTCGGCGATCACGCCGCGCACGGCCCTGACCTTGTTGGCTGACCGCCTTTCGGCCTGACGGGACGCACGCTATAGAACCCCGTCCGGGGCCTGACATGAACGACGACGAACCGTTTCTGAGTGAAGAAGACAAGGTGCTGCGCGCGGAGCTGAAGGCTCTGCGGCAGGAACACGCGGACCTCGACGCCTCCATCGAGGCGCTGGGCCATATGCCCATCCCCGATCAGCTGATGATCGCGCGCCTGAAGCGGAAGAAGCTGCAGCTGCGCGACGAGATCGTGAAGATCGAGGCCCGCATCTTGCCGGACATTATCGCCTGACGGCCTAGCGCCGCTTGCGGATCCACATCGCCGCGTCCGCCTCTGACAGCCAGATTTCGGGATCGGTCTGCCCCGAGTAGGCGCGAACCCCGAACGAGCCGCCCAGATCGATCTTCTGGCCTTCGTGCTCGAAGCTATCCGAAAGCAGGGCCTCTGCCAGCCGATCCGCCTTGTCCCGCCCGCCGTTCAGGCCGGCGTTCAGCATCAGCAGGGCGAACTCATCCCCGCCCAGACGCCCGACCGAATCGGACTCGCGCACATTGGCCAGCAGCAGCCGGGCGACATGCACCAGCGCCGCGTCGCCGGCCGCATGGCCATGCCGGTCGTTGACGCCCTTGAACCCGTCCATGTCGAGATACAGCAACACCGCGGGCGTGCCGTGCCGCTGGCAGAAGGCCATGGCGCTGCGCAGGGCAGCGATGAACCCACGACGGTTCAGCGCGGGCGTCAGCACGTCATGATCCGCCAGCGCCTCGGCCGCCTCGGCGCGCACGCGCAGCCGCTCGTTCTCGGCGCGAAGGCGCTCGAGTTCGGCGGTCATATCGGCGGCGGCGGCCGGCTCGGTCACGCGCTGAAGGCTCCCCAAGGTCCGCGACTCACCCCGCGCGACCGACGTTCAACCTAGCGCGGTCGGTTGCGGGCGCAACGCGTGTGCTGTAACGGGCCGCTTTCCTTGCGAAGGGGCGACGCATGGCGACGGAAACTCCGCCGGTGGCGATCATCATGGGCAGCCGGTCGGACTGGCCCACGATGAAGCACGCGGCCGATGCGCTGGACCGTCTGGGCGTGACCTGGGACGCCAAGGTCGTCAGCGCCCACCGGACACCGAAACGCCTGTTCGACTTCGCCCACGGCGCCAAGGCGGCCGGATACAAGGTCATAATCGCGGGCGCCGGCGGCGCGGCGCACCTGCCCGGCATGGCGGCGTCGATGACCGAGCTGCCGGTGCTGGGCGTGCCGGTTGAATCGAAGGCGCTCAAGGGCATGGACAGCCTGCTGTCGATAGCCCAGATGCCCGGCGGCGTGCCGGTGGCGACGCTGGCCATCGGCGAGGCGGGCGCCAAGAACGCGGGCATTCTCGCCGCCCAGATTCTGGCCCTGTCGGACGACGTTCTGGCTGGTCGGCTGGCGGCCTTCCGCGAAGCCCAGACCGAAAGCGTCCACGAAACGGTCGAGGACTGAGTGGCGGCTCCCCTGCCCCCCGGCTCGACCATCGGCGTCTTGGGCGGCGGGCAGCTCGGCCGCATGCTTAGTCAGGCCGCGTCGCGCCTCGGCTTCAACGTCGTCATCCTCGACCCCGAGGAGAACAGCCCGGCCGGCCGGGTGTCCCAAGGTCAGGTCGTCGCCGCCTATGACGACGCCACGGCCCTGACCGTGCTGGGCAAGGTCGCGCAGGTCGTAACCTTCGAGTTCGAGAACGTGCCCGCCAGCTCGATTGAACGGCTGGCCGAGGCCGGCGCACTGGTCGCTCCGGGGCCTCGCGCGCTCGCCGTCGCGCAGGACCGGGTCGAGGAGAAGACCTTTCTGAACAGCGTGGGCGCGACGACCGTCGACTTCGCCCCCGTCGATAGCCTCGACGATCTGCTAGCCGGTCTCGAACAGCTCGGAACGCCCGCCCTGCTCAAGACCCGCCGGGACGGCTATGACGGCAAGGGACAGGTCTGGATTCGCTCGGCGGAGATGGCTGCAGACGCCTGGTCCGCCATCGGTGAGAAGCCCGCGATCCTTGAAGCCCGCGCCGCCTTCATCCGCGAGCTTTCGGTAATCTGCGCCCGTGGACGCGACGGCGCGGTCGCTGTCTATCCGCTGGGCGAGAACATCCATTCCGGCGGCGTTCTGAAGACTACCCTCGCCCCGGCGAAGGTTGACGCCGCCACCGAGACCCGCGCCCGGGAGATCGCGACGGCGATCCTGAACGGCCTCGACTACGTCGGCGTCCTCGGCGTCGAGCTGTTCGACCTCGGCAACGGCAAGCTGCTGGTCAATGAGATCGCCCCGCGTGTCCACAACACCGGCCACTGGACGCAGGACGGCTGCGTTTGCGACCAGTTCGAACAGCACATCCGCGCCATCGCCGGCTGGCCTCTGGGCCCGACCGAAGCCCACGCCCGTGTCGAGATGACCAATCTGCTGGGCGACGAGGTCGAGCAATGGCGGACGCTGGCGGCGGAAGCCGATGTCCGCCTGCACCTGTACGGCAAGGCTGAGGCCAGACCGGGTCGCAAAATGGCGCACGTGAACCGGGTGAGAGTGCTCTAGCTCTCGGAAGCCGCCTTCGGCCCGTACCGCATCCGGCTCAGCGCATCCGTCATCTTGCGCAGCGGCGCGTCGAAGTCCTTGCCGGCCTTCCACTTCTCGAACGCCATGACATTGTCGATGCGGCGAGCCACGAACGCCTCGGCCGCTTCTCGACCGTCGAACCAGCGCATGGTCAGGGCCGGGATCAGAATGCCCGACAGGATCGCCCGCTTGGAATAGTGGTTCCAGTCCGTCGCCGTGTCGCCGGCCCAGTTCCACAGCAGGTCAGCGCTCTCCCACGCCAGCTTCAGGCCCAGATCGGCGTTGGTCGGCAGCGCGAGGAAGGCGGCGCAGCGCTTCGTCGCCTCCAGATCGGCGGCGCCGGCCTCCATGCGGGCAGAGACCGCGCGGGCGATTCGTTCGCGGATCTTGAGGCTCTTCACGTCCAGGTCGCCCAGAACCGCCATCGCCCGATCGTCGTAACGTCGCGACAGCAGGGCCGCCAGATCCCGGGCGCCGTTGGGCAGCAGCAGTTCCTCGTCTCCACGCGAGAGACCGCACGCCTCGCAGGCCGCGCGGACCATGCGGCCGTTCCAGCCCAGCGTCGGCGCGCGCTGGATGGCGGCGTCCAGCACGGTCTGCTCCATCTGGTCCGCCCAGTCTCCCTGCGGAGTTGCATTTGACAGATGTGGCGCGTCGGTCATGGCGGCATCATAAGCCCGTCCGACGGGCGTTTCGACCCTTCAGAAGTGATCGCGACCATATGGACAGGCCGGGCTGGCTCGTGTATCAGCCCGCCTCCACTCACGAGCCCCGGTTCGTCGAGAGCGAATTTTATTTGTCTGCCCGTCTCCCTCACAGGACGCGGCGGGCGGCCAAAGGAGAGTTTCACCTGGTTCAGATTTTCGTCCGCGACAACAACGTCGATCAGGCCCTCAAGGCCCTGAAGAAGAAAATGCAGCGCGAAGGCAGCTTCCGCGAAATGAAGCGTCACGTGCACTACGAGAAGCCCTCGGAGAAGCGCGCCCGTCAGAAGGCTGAAGCCGTTCGTCGCGCCCGCAAGCTGGCCCGCAAGCGCGCCCAACGCGAAGGCCTGCTGCCCGCTCCGAAGCCCCGCGTGCCGGGCGGTCGGTAAGACCCTCGCCGCAAGGCCGAAAGATCAAGGGCCGCCCCGGGAAACCGGGGCGGCCCTTTCTTTTGTCCTTCTCCCCTCGGGGGAGAGGGATATCGCCCGGCTAGTTCCCCCCTCCCCGGATCGCTCCGGCGAAGGTCTTCCAGCTCAGTTTTACGTCCGACAGGGCGCCGGCCCGGAAGGCCCGGCCCGCAACCCAGACCATCAGGGCCGCGAAGGCGAACATCATCACCAGCGCGCCGATGGCCTCGATCAGGGGCGGATCACTGGGGATGCGGGCCATCATCAGGAAGGGCGTGAAGAACGGGATCATCGACAGGATCTGGATGACCGGCGCGTCGGGCGTCCGGATAGCCATCGACATGGTCATCATGGGGATGACCAGGATCATCATGATCGGCCCCATCAGGGTCTGGGCGTCGCGGGGCGTCTCGCAGAAGGCGCCGATGGCCGCGAACAGGACTGCGTACATCAGATAGCCGCCGACCATGAAGGCGACGAACCACAGCAGCATGCCGCCGTTCCACATGATGTCGCCCATCATGGCCGCATACTGGGGCGCGGCGATAGAAACCCCCACGATTCCGATCCCGCCCCACGCCGCCATCACCGTCAGGGTCAGCAGGGCGACGCCCAGCACCTTCCCGGTCAGGATCTCTGTCGAGGAGGCCGAGGACAGCAGGACTTCGAGGATCTTGTTCGACTTCTCCTCCATCACGCTGTTCAGCAGGATCGAGGCGCCGGTGATGATCAGCGACCACAGCAGAAACCCGCCCGCCAGGCCCATGATCGAAGGCAGTCGGTCGCGGAACGACAGCTCGCCGCCGGTGCGGGACTTGGGCGAGAAGGCGCGAACCTCGGGTCGGAAGGCCTCGGTCTGGTCCACCACGGTTGGATTGATGCCAGCCTGGGCGAAGACGGTTTTGCGGTTGGACGACTTCAGCGCATCGCGAACGAAGTCTTCAACCGTGTCGTCGGTGGCGCGGGCGGTCCAGACGCGTGCCGTCGGCTTGCCATCCGCCGCCCGGTTCAGGAAGACCACTGCCGCAAGACGCTGGTCCTTGGGCAGGTCGTCAGTCAGGTGCTCACGAACCGCAGCGTCCTGGGCCGCGCCCGGCGCCGCGGAAGCGATGTCGGCGGGCGTGTCGACGATGCGCATGCGCGGTCGCGACAGGCCTGCGAATGCTCCGGGGTTGGTTGAGGCGGCGCCGGGCGCGGCCTGATTGGCCTTCTCGGCGGCCTCTCGCGCACGGTCGGCGTTGCGTTGGGCCTCCGAGGCCAGGGCAGCCCTCACCTCGCCGGCCAGACCCGCTGCGCGCGGTCCTTCTTCCACCACTGCAACGGTCCGGACAGGCTCGGAGCTCTTCATCATGATGGGCAGGGCGCCGCCCAGCACCGCGAAGAGCGGAAAGGCAAGCAGCGAGAGCCAGAACCCGGCGGTCTTGGCGTAGGCCGCGTATTCGCGACGCGCGATCAGAAAGATGCGGTTCATCGTACGGCCTCCACGCCTTGCGGTTTGATGGATTGATCGACGTCAGGATGGTCGCCGGTCAGGCTGATGAAGGCGTCGTGCAGGCTGGGCTCGCGCAGCTCAAACCGGCGGACGTCCAGTCCACCGAGGAAGGCGGCCTTCAGGGCTTCCTGACCCTGCGCATCCGACTTCAGAGCCGCTTTCAGCACGCGCGAGCCGTCCGGGCGGGTAACCACCTCGACCTCGCCCACCCCGGGCAGTTTCGCTGCGGCGGCGGGATCGATGTCGCCTTCCAGCTCAAGGAACCGCCGGGCGGTCTGACGCGCCTCGGCGACCGTGCCTTCGAAGGCCTTGCGCCCCCGCGCCAGCAGCACGACCTGATCGCACAGCCGCTCTGCGTGCTGCATGACGTGTGTCGAGAACAGGACGGTGGCTCCATCGGCGGCCAGTCCGCGGATGACGGACTCCAGCCCCTGCTGGTTCACCGGGTCCAGACCCGAGAAGGGCTCGTCCAGAATTACGAACTCGGGGCGATGCACCACCGAGGCGATCAACTGGACCTTCTGCGCCATCCCCTTGGACAGCTCCTTCATCTTCTTGCGGCTGGACGCGCCGAGGCCTTGGGCCTCCAGCATTTCCTTCGCCCGCCTGCGCCCTTCCGCCAGCGGCACGCCCTTCAGCGAGCCGAAGAAGGCGATCGCGTCGATCGGCGTCATCTTTTTGTAAAGGCCGCGTTCTTCCGGGAGGAAGCCGATCCGGTCGCGCACCTTGCGCCCGTCGTCAGCGCCGAGGATCTCTATCCGGCCGCTGGTCGCGGGCTGCAGACCAAGGATCATCCGGATGGTCGAGGTCTTGCCCGCGCCGTTCGGTCCGAGGAAGCCGCAGATGCGTCCCTGCCCCACCTGGAAGGTGAGGTCCTTGACCGCCTGGAACTCGCCGTAGCGCTTGCTCACCCCCTCAAGGGTCAGGGCCGCCGTCATCCGCACCTCCACCTAATGCCGTTCGGTCTTCGTACGAGTTGTAAAGGGTGTTTGACAAGACGAAGACGGTCAGATCGATGCGCGACTGTCATGAATTCCGTGTCATGTTCGCGAACTACGAGTCGCCAGATGCCCTATGAAGTCGCCCCCTCGCCCGTGATCCCGCAAGCCGGCTCCCGCCTGTGGAACGTCGGCGCGAGCGCGGCCGTGGCGGTCGCGGCCCTGATCGCCGGAGCGGTGCTGGCGAGGGAGGCTGCGCCCTGGCTGCTCGGCGCGGCCGCGCTGGTGGTCGTCATGACCTGGACGTTGAATCGTCGACGGCCGACGACATACCTCCCGGAGTCTCCCGCCACGGATATACCCAGTGCAGTCGCGCCAGTCGGGGCGGTGGATCCGGTCCTGCTGGACAGTGTGCTGGAGGCGATGAGCGACCCCGTCCTAGTCGTCGAAGGCGGCGAAGCGGACGACATCGCCGGCCGCCGGGTCGTGCTGGCCAACGCTTCCGCGCGCGACCTGCTGCGGATTTCGCGCGAGGGGGCGCTGCTGGTCTCGGTTCTGCGCGATCCAACGGTGCTGGAGGCTGTCGACGAGGCCTTGTTCGCCGGTGTGACGCGCCTGACCGACTACGCTGGCGTCGGCGCCCAGACGCGACACTGGCGCGCCCTGTCGCGGCCGCTGGGCTCCGCGGACGGCCGGACGTTGGCTCTCGTCGTCCTGCGTGACGAAACCGACGTCCGTCGCATGGAACTGATGCGCGTCGACTTCCTCGCCAACGCCAGCCACGAACTGCGCACCCCTCTCGCCTCCCTGTCCGGGTTCATCGAAACGCTGAAGGGCCACGCGAGGGAAGACCCCAAGGCCCGTGACAAGTTTCTGGACATCATGGCGGCGCAGGCTGACCGGATGAGCCGGCTGGTGGCTGACCTGCTGTCGCTCAGCCGGATTGAATTGAACGAACATGTGCCGCCGTCAGGCAAGCTGGACCTCGCCCGCGCCGCCAGCGACGTGGCGGACGCGCTCAGTGTTCTGTCAGTCGAACGGGGGGTGGACATCCAGATCGAAGGCAAGGGTGTCGCCGCCCCCGTGCTGGGGGATCGCGACGAGATCGTTCAGGTGATCCAGAATCTCGTCGACAACGCCATCAAATACTCGCCCTCCGGGGGCACGGTCGACGTCCTGATACGGCCGGACGTCAGCGCCGATGAGGCCGCGGCGGCATGGGCCGGCGGCCATCGCGAGGAAGGCGTCACCCGACTGCCGCTGCTCACCCCGGACCGGGCGCCCGGTCAACGGTTCGCGGCGGTTTCTGTGCGCGACCAGGGACCAGGGATGGCGCGTGAGCACCTGCCGCGCCTGACCGAGCGATTCTATCGTGTCGAAGGCCAGAAGAGCGGCGAACGGCAGGGAACCGGCCTCGGCCTCGCTATCGTTAAGCACATCGTCAACCGTCATCGCGGCGGGCTGGCGGTGGAGAGTGCACCCGGTCAGGGGGCGGTGTTTACGGCCTATTTCCCCGGCCCTGAGCCCGCTCCCAGGACGGGTTTGTGACGCTGATCCGACGACCGGACCGGCGGCGTAACAGAACTGTCACGCCGCCGTCTTAATCCGCTGACCATTCCCGGGCAGTTTCCGCGCCGGGGCGAACCGGGTGACCGGCGCGACCTGATTCTCGCAGTGCTGGACGCGTATGACCTGGCTCTTCCTGCCGATCCTGATCGTGGTCGCCGTCGCCGCCTATCTCGGCGGACGTCGTCTCGCCGTGCGCCGCGCCGCCGGCCTGCCCGCCCGTGAACGTGCGCACTCCCGTCCCGGCCAGCACGGCGCCTACGCCCTGATCTGGACCGTGGTTCCGGCGCTGGTGGTGATCCTTGCCGCAACCGTCTTCTCCGCCCCGGTCGAGCGCCAGATGATGATTTCCGGCGCACCGACCGAGGTTCAGCAGCTCGACGCCTTTCGGCGCGACGCCTTCCTCGCAGACGCCCATGCCGTCGGCGCCGGACGTCAGGCCGCGCAGATCTGGCCCGCCCCGTTTGCCGAGATGCTCCCGCGCGAGGGCCAGCGGGTCCATCGCATCCAGCAGATGCTGTCGCTGGGAGCGATAATCGGCGCGGCGCTGGCGGCCCTGCTCGGCGGCCTTTTCGTTTTCAGCCAGATCCGTCCCGGCATGCGGGCGCGCAATCGCGTCGAGGGCTGGATCGTCGGCCTGCTGTTCGCCTGTTCGGCGGTCGCGGTCCTGACCACCGTCGGGATCATCGCCTCGCTGGTCTACGATTCCTTCCGCTTCTTCTCCTCTGTGCCGATCGCCGAGTTCCTGTTCGGCACCCAGTGGAGCCCGCAGACCGCCATCCGCGCGGATCAGGTGGGCTCGTCCGGCGCGTTCGGCGCCCTGCCCCTGTTCGCCGGCACCTTCCTGATCATGTTCATCGCCATGCTGGTGGCTGGTCCCGTCGGCCTGTTCTCGGCGATCTATCTGTCGGAGTACGCCGGCCCGACATTCCGGGCGGTCATCAAGCCGGTTCTGGAAATCCTCGCCGGCGTTCCGACCGTGGTCTACGGCTTCTTCGCCGCCCTGACGGTGGGCCCGGCGTTCCGGGTCTTCTTCAACACCATCGGCTCGTGGCTGGTCGGCGGACCGCTGGACGGGCTCGGCCAATATCTGATGCTGGTCCAGAACCAGATGGCGCTGGTGGCCGGGGCGGTCATGGGCATCATGCTGATCCCGTTCGTCAGTTCGCTGTCCGACGACATCATCAACGCCGTGCCCCAGTCGCTGCGTGACGGCTCCTACGCCATGGGCGCCACCAAGTCCGAAACGGTGAAGCGGGTGCTGCTGCCCGCCGCCCTGCCCGGCGTCGCCGGCGCCATGCTGCTGGCCATGTCACGCGCCATTGGCGAGACCATGATCGTCACGATGGCCGCCGGCCTTGCGGCTCGCCTGACCCTGAACCCGCTCGACACTGTAACCACCGTGACCGTGCAGATCGTGACCCTGCTGACGGGCGATCAGGAGTTCAACAGTCCCAAGACGCTGTCCGCCTTCGGCCTCGGCCTAACCCTGTTTCTTGTGACCCTGGCGCTCAACGTCATCGCCCAGCGTATCGTCCAGACCTATCGGCAGCAGTATGACTGACGCGACCGCAAACGTCCGCATCGACCGGCTGCGCTCGGGTCTGAAGGCCCGCTACGCCCGCGAGCGCCGGTTCAAGGCCTACGGCCTGCTGGCCATCGCCGTGGCCGTGGGCTTCCTTGTACTGCTGCTGGGCCGGATCATCGATCAGGGCCACACCGCCTTCTACAGCCACACCGTCACCGTGCCGGTCTACATGGACCCGGCCCGCGTCGACCGCGCCTATCCGCAGGGCACCAACTTCGAACAGCTGGTGGCCGAACAGCAACTGCGCCGCCTCGGCGTGATCGATGACGCGCAGGGCACGAAGGCGACCGAGATGCGCCGGCTGTTCTCGTCCGAGCTGAAGTTCGTCGCCGCGGAACGCGTTCAGCAGAACCCGGGCATTATTGGCCAGACCCTGCCGCTGGCGGCGCCGATCTCTGACGACGCCGACCTCTACTTCAAGGGCGAGATTTCGAGCGCGACGCCTCAGGACCAGCGCCGCCTGTCCGACCAGCAGATCCAGTGGCTGGACCGCATGAAGGCGGACGGTCTGGTCGCCAGCCATTTCAACACTGGCCTGTTTACCAAAGGCGACTCCACCGAGGCCGAGCTGGCCGGCGTGCTGGGCGCGGTGATCGGTTCGGCCCTGATGCTGCTGGTTACGGCTCTGATCGCCATACCGCTGGGCGTCGGCGCGGCGGTGTATCTGGAAGAGTTCGCGCCCAAGAACCGGCTGACCGACATCATCGAGGTCAACATCAACAACCTCGCCGCCGTGCCGTCCATCATCTACGGCCTGCTGGGTCTGGCGCTGTTCATCAACTGGATGCACCTGCCCCGCGCCAGCCCGCTGGTTGGCGGTCTGGTGCTGGCCTTGATGGCCCTGCCGACCATCATTATCGCCACCCGGTCATCACTGAAGGCTGTGCCGCCGTCGATCCGCGAGGCCGCCCTGGCCATGGGGGCCTCGAAAACCCAGACGGTCTTCCAGCACACCCTGCCGCTGGCCATGCCCGGCGTCATGACCGGAGCCATCATCTCCATGGCTCACGCGCTGGGTGAAACCGCGCCGCTGCTGCTGATCGGCATGATCAGCTTCGTGCCCGGCCTGCCCCACAGCTTTACCGAGCCGACGGGCGCCCTGCCCTCGCTTGTCTACATCTGGGAGAACGCGTCAGAGCGCGCCTTCCACGAGCGGACCGCCGCCGCGATCCTGGTCCTGCTCGCCTTCATGATCGTCATGAACGCCGGCGCAATCCTGCTGCGCCGACGTTTCGAACGCCGCTGGTGATCCCGATGCTCTCCAAGATTTTCCGCGCTCCGGAAGGCTCGCAAGGCAGCGAAGCCCCTGCCGAAGTCGTCGTGCCTACGCCGCCCGTCGTGCACGGCGGCGGTGATATCGGCCCGACCAAGATCGCTGCGCGTGACGTGTCTGTCTTCTACAGCGGCAAACAGGCGCTGTTCGACGTCTCGCTGGATATCCCCGACAAGACGGTCACTGCCCTGATCGGCCCGTCGGGCTGCGGCAAGTCCACCTTCCTGCGGACCATGAACCGCATGAACGACACCATCACCGGAGCCAGGGTGACCGGCAAGATCGAGATGGACGGCGAGGACATCAACGCCAAGGCGGTCGATCCCGTGCTGCTGCGCGCCCGCGTCGGCATGGTGTTCCAGAAGCCGAACCCCTTTCCCAAGACCATCTACGAGAACGTCGCCTACGGTCCGCGCATCCACGGCCTCTCGTCGTCCAAAGCCGATCTGGACGACATCGTCGAGATGTCGCTGAAGCGGGCCGGCCTTTGGGAAGAGGTCGCCGACCGCCTGCACTCGCCGGGCACCGGCCTGTCGGGCGGCCAGCAGCAGCGTCTGGTCATCGCCCGCGCCATCGCGGTCGAGCCGGAAGTGATCCTGATGGACGAACCCTGCTCGGCGCTGGACCCCATCGCTACGGCCAAGATCGAGGAACTGATCGACGAACTGCGCGAGCGCTATTGCATCGTTATCGTCACCCACTCGATGGCGCAGGCCGCGCGCGTCTCGCAACGCACCGCCTTCTTCCACCTCGGCCGTCTCGTCGAACACGGCAACACCGAGGAAATCTTCACGAATCCCCGGGAGCGGCGCACGCTCGACTACATCACGGGGCGCTTCGGCTGATGAACCAGCACACCGTAAAAGCGTATGGCGACGAGCTGAACCAGCTGACCGCCGAGGTCGCCCGGATGGGCGGTCTGGCCGAGGCCCAGGTCGCCGACGCCGTCGACAGCGTCGCCCGCCGCGACGTTGCGCTGGGCCGCGCCGTGGTCGAGCGCGACAGCAAGCTGGACGGCATGCATCGCGAGATCGAGAAGAAGGCCATCCGCCTGATCGCCCTTCGCGGTCCTGTGGCGTCGGACCTGCGCCGCACCCTCGCCTCCATGAAGCTGGCGACCGATCTGGAGCGCACCGGCGATCTGGCCAAGAACATCGCCAAGCGCGGCCTGATCCTGGCCGAGGGCGAGCCGATGCAGCCCCTGACCCGGTCGATCGAGCGCATGGGCAAGCTGGTGTCGATGCGCCTGCGGGACGTGCTGGACGCCTACGCCGCCGCCGAGGTCGACCGCGCCATAGCCGTCTGGAATACCGACGACGAGGTCGACGAGCACTACAACAGCCTGTTCCGCGAACTGCTAACGTACATGATGGGCGATCCGCGCACGATCGGCCCGTGTACGCACCTGCTGTTCATGGCCAAGAACCTCGAACGGATCGGCGACCACGCAACCAATATCGCCGAGACGATCCACTATGAGATCACGGGCGCCGAGATGGTGGGCGAACGCCCCCG
This sequence comes from Brevundimonas sp. NPDC092305, assembly GCF_044755415.1. Taxonomy (NCBI): domain Bacteria; kingdom Pseudomonadati; phylum Pseudomonadota; class Alphaproteobacteria; order Caulobacterales; family Caulobacteraceae; genus Brevundimonas; species Brevundimonas sp. NPDC092305. Next base: position 1,489,517 of record NZ_JBIVQY010000001.1, read on the forward strand.
TTGGGCGCCCTCCGCCGATGAGACGACGCCCGGCGGCGTCGGCCCCGTCTAGACGCGCCTGACCCCGGAGAGCCCGACGTGCAGCCCTATGTTCTGGTGATGGAAGACGAGGACGCGCTGGCGACGCTGCTGTCCTACAACCTCGAAAAGGAAGGCTACCGCGTCGTCGTCGCTTCCGACGGCGAGGAAGGCATGCTCCAGATCGACGAGCGACTGCCCGATCTGGTCCTGCTGGACTGGATGCTGCCCAAGCTGTCGGGCATCGAGGTCTGCCGTCGCATCCGGGGCAAGCCCGAGACGCGCAACCTGCCGATCATCATGCTGACCGCGCGCGGCGAGGAAACCGACCGTGTGCGCGGTCTCGACACCGGCGCCGACGATTACCTGACCAAGCCCTTTTCGATGGTTGAGTTGATCGCCCGCATCCGCGCCGTCCTGCGCCGCATCCGCCCGGGTCTGGCGGACGACCGCATCAACCACGGCGACATCGTCATCGACCGGGTCGCCCACCGCGTCCGCCGCGCCGGCAACGAGATCCACCTCGGCCCCACCGAATTCCGCCTGCTGGACCACTTCATGCAACACCCGGGCCGGGTCTTCAGCCGCGAACAGCTGCTGGACGCCGTCTGGGGCTCGGACGTCTACGTCGAGGCCCGCACGGTCGACGTCCACGTCGGCCGCCTGCGCAAGGCCCTGAACGTTGACGGCACGGTCAACCCGATCCGCACGGTGCGCTCGGCCGGGTATTCGCTGGATCTGGGTAGCTAGGCCTCAGCCAACGGTGATTTCCGCCGGCTCCAGCTCATAGACCGTCGCGCAGTATTCGCAGGTCACGCGGATCTTGCCGTCGTCCTCGACCATGTCCGCCCGCTCGTCCTCGCCGAACGAGGCCAGCACCGCGCCGATACGGTCCTTGGAGCAGCGGCACTGAGCCGACAGGGGTCGGGCGTCCTCAAGGCGCACACCGTCCTCATGGAACAGTCGGAACAGCAGGGTCTCCGGTGTGATCGTCGGGTCCAGCAGCTCGTCATCGGCCAGGGTCTGGAACAGGGCGCGCGAACGGTCCCAGACCTCTTCGGTAGAGCCACGGGCGTCGTCGGCGGCGATCAACTGGATCAGCGCCCCGCCGGCGCGCCAGCCGGTTGCGGTATCCGTCGTGACCTGTCCGACCGAGAGCCGCACCTTGGTCGGCAGTTGTTCCGATTGCTGGAAATAATGCTCGGCCGCCAGCGACAAGCTTTCGCCCTCGATCGGCGTGATGCCCTGCGTGCGTTCGAAGTCGGGCCCGCGATCCAGTGTCATCACGAATACGCCTTCGCCCAGCAGCGTCTTGGCGCCCGGTCGCGCGAAACCCTGCGACGCTGCCGCCACCTCATCCTCATCAAACCGGCAGTAGCCGCGCAGGTGGCCGTCGGTGCCATAGTCAGCCACTACGTAGCGCACGGGCCCGTCGCCCTGCGCCTGCACGATCAGCCGGCCCTCGAACTTCAGGCTGGAGCCCACCAGCGCCGCCAGCGCGCACGCTTCGCCCAGCAGGGCGGCTACCGGCTCCGGATAGGCGTGGGCAGACAGGATGGCGTCGATGGTCTCGCCCAGACGGACCAGGCGGCCGCGCACGGGCCAGCCCTCGATCTGAAAGGCGGCGGCCAGGTCGTCGGCGGTCGTGTGCGCGTGATCGGTCACGGCGGTCCTCTTTGGCGTCGATCTCGGAAGGTCGCCTAGATAGGCGCCGATCGGGCCAAACGTAAGGCCTTGCAGGGCGCCGTCATTCCGAGTTGCCGGACCAGGAATTGGCGAGGATATTGAGCGCCATGAGCAGATTTCATCTGAAGCCGCTGAACAAGCAGGGCATCGTCATCACCGGCGCGACCTCGGGCATCGGTCTGGCGGTGGCGCGGCGGGCTGCTCAGGCCGGAGCCTGCGTCTTCCTGATCGCGCGCGGCGAGAAGGATCTGAAGGCGCTGTGCGAGGAGCTGCAGGGCACGGGCGCCCGTGTCGCCTTCGCGGTCGCGGATGTGGCCGACTACGACGCTCTGGCCGAGGCGGCGGACAGGTGCCGACGCCTGTTCGGCGGGTTCGACACCTGGATCAATAACGCCGGCGTCTCGATCTTCGGCCCGATCCGGGAGACCACGATGGAGGACCAGCGACGCCTGTTCGAGACCAACTACTGGGGCGTGGTCAACGGATCGCTGGTGGCGGTCGAGCACCTGCGCGAAAGGCCCTGGGGCGGCTCGGTGATCAACATCGGCTCGGTGCTGTCCGACGCGCCCATGCCGGTTCAGGGCGTCTATTCGGCGTCCAAGCATGCGGTGAAGGGCTTCACCAATGCGCTGCGAATGGAGCTGATCCGCGACGACGCCAAGATCAGCCTGTCGCTGGTCAAGCCGGCGGCGCTGGATACGCCCTACAGCAAACACGCGCGAAACCTGACGGGTTACGCCGTGCATAACCCCCAGCCGGTCTACTCAACGCGGGTCGCGGCCGACACCGTGCTGTACTGCGCGACCCACCCGATCCGCGAGATCACCGTCGGCGGAGGCGGCCGCCTGATCGCCACCCTGTACAACGCCTTGCCCGGCGTGGCGGAACCTCTTCTCGCCCGGTTCGCTCCTAGCCTTATGCGGGACAGGCGTTCCGCCTGGCAGCCGTTCGACGACGGGCTTTACGAGCCTTCCGAAGACGGCCTCGACGAAGAGGTTCACTATCCCATGGTTCGCGATTTCTCAGTGCTGGCCGAAGTCCGCAAACATCCCGGCATCGTCGGCGGCGTGGTCGCCGTTCTGGCCGGCGTCGGTCTGGCCACCCTCCTGCTGAACCAGCGCACGGGCCCGACCCGATGGGAAAGCTTCCGCGGCCGCGTCAATCCGCGCGGCTGGATCGATACCGAGGGTCTCGGCAGCCGATTCGCCGATCTGGCTGATACGGTTCGTCATGGCCTGTCAGAAGCCGGCGAACGCGCGACCGACCTCGGCGAAGACGCCCGTCACCGTGGCCGTCGCTGGTTCCACGACACCAAACACTCGTCGCGCAAGGCGCTGAAGAAGTCGGGCAAGCGCGCCCGTCATTACGCGAATGAGGCCGGCGCCTACGCCCGCGACCACGCCAAGGAAGGCGGCGCCCTGCTGGCTTTGGCGACGATCGCGGCGGCAGTCGGCGCCGCTGCGCTGGACGCCCGTAGCCCGAACAGCAAGCTGCGCGGTCTCGCCGAACGGCTCTGATCACTGTTTTTGACCGCGGCTGCGCCCCTACGGCGTTGCTGCATCTGCGAAGGTCGGCCAAGGTCGCGGCATGGAAAAGGCCGCGACCTTCGTTTTTGACTTCGATTCGACCCTTGTTCGCATTGAGACGCTCGAGGCGCTGGCCGACCTGTGCCTGACCGGGCGCCCGGAGGCTGATGAGTTTCGGGCCGAGGTCGCCCGCCTGACCGATCAGGCGATGGCGGGCGAACTGGGGTTTGGCGACGCCCTCCGTCGTCGGTTGGCCCTGCTACCGATCACCCGTGAACACGTGCAGACATTGGCCGCCCGCATCCTCGACGACGCCACGCCGTCGATCCGACGAAACCTGCACTTCTTCCGCGACAACCCAGAGCGCGTAGTCATCGTCTCGGGCGGCTTTCGCGAGATCATCGCGCCGTTCGCGGAATGGCTGGGCGTGCCGCCGGACCGCGTCCTGTGCAACGACCTCGTCTATGACGCCGCCGGTCGGGTCGAGGGCGTCGACGACGCAAATCAGTTGTCACACGCGGGCGGCAAGGCCATCGCGCTCAACGCGCTGAACCTGCCCCGGCCGCTGGTGATGATCGGTGACGGCTGGACGGACGCAGAGGTCAAACGCGACGGTGCCGCTGATCGATTCTACGCCTTCACCGAAATCGTCCGCCGCGAGCCGGTGGTCGCCGCCGCTGACGCCGATGCGCCTACGCTGGACGACGTCCTTCACAACGAGGGCCTGACCGGCCGCTGGTCCTACCCGCGCAGCCGTATCAACATCCTGCTGCTGGAGAACATTCACCCGGCGGCGGTCGCCCGGCTGAAGGACGCGGGCTACGCCGTCGACACGGTCAAGGGCGCGCTCAGCGAGGGGGAACTGGTTCGACGCATCAAGGGCGTGCACATCCTCGGTATCCGCTCCAAGACGCAGGTGACCCCGCGCGTCCTGGACGCCGCCGACCGCCTGCTGGCCATCGGCGCCTTCTGCATCGGCACCAACCAGATCGATTTGTCCGCCGCCGCCGAGCGGGGCGTAGCCGTGTTCAACGCGCCCTATTCGAATACGCGCTCGGTCGTCGAACTGGCCATCGGCGCCATGATCGCCCTGACCCGCGACATGACCGACAAGTCCGCCGCCATGCACCGGGGCGAGTGGAACAAGTCAGCGACCGGCTCGCGCGAGGTGCGCGGCAAGACGCTGGGCATCGTCGGCTATGGCGCCATCGGCTCGCAGTTGTCCGTACTGGCCGAGGCGCTGGGCATGCGGGTCATCTTCCATGACCTGACCGAGCGTCTGGTGATGGGCAACGCCCGCCGCTACCTGTCGCTGAACGCCTTGCTTGCCGAGGCCGATGTGGTGACGCTGCATGTCGACGGTCGTTCCGCCAACGCCAACCTGTTCGGCGCGGCCCAGTTCGCAGCCATGAAACCCGGCGCGGTTCTGCTGAACCTGTCGCGCGGCCACATCGTGGAGATCGACGCCATGGTGGAGGCCCTCAGGTCCGGCCGCCTCGGCGGCGCAGCGGTGGATGTCTTCCCTGAGGAGCCGGCGACCAACAGCGACCCGTTCGACAGCCCCCTGCGCGGCCTGAAGAACGTTATCCTGACCCCCCACATCGGCGGCTCGACGGAAGAGGCGCAGGAAGCGATCGGCGAATTCACCGCCGAGCGGCTGCTGTCCTACCTGAACCGGGGCGACACTACATTCTGCGTCAACCTGCCGAATGTGCAGCTTCCAGAGGTCGAGGACGGGCACCGCATCCTGCACATCCACCGGAACCAGCCGGGCGTGCTGGCCGAGCTGAACCAGGCGCTGGCCGGAGCTGGTCTGAACGTGCTGGGACAGTATCTGAAGACCGACGAACGGGTCGGCTACGTCATCGTCGACGTGGACCGCGACTACGATCCGGACTCCCTCGGCACCCTGAGGAGTGTGGCCGGAACGCTTCGGTTCAGGATGCTCCACTAGAACCTTCCCCGACGGCATCTTGCGCCGGGCGCGAACGGGCGCAGACTGTCGCGTAACGGTCGTATCCAAGAACGACCGAGGGAGGACCATCCATGTCTCGTTTTCTGCGCACCGCCGCGTGCGCCGCGCTTGCCGCCGCCGCCTTCGGAGCCGTCGCCACGGCCGCCCAGGCCCAGAGCTACAACCGCCTCGTCGTGTTCGGCGACAGCCTGAGCGACAACGGCAACCTGTATGCCGTTTCCGGCCAGCCGACGTCGCCGCCATATTTCCAGGGCCGATTCTCGAACGGGCCGGTTTTCACCGAGCTGCTGGGCTTCAACGCGGGCCGGTTCACCGCGGGCGCTCCGGTCACCGGCAGCGTCAACTACGCCTTCGGCGGCGCCCGCACGGACAGCGCAGCATCTCCGCCCGGAATGCGTAACCAGTTGCTCGCCTACACCAGCGCGGGCGGCACCTTCAGCTCCACCGATCTGGTGAGCATCCTTGGCGGCGCCAACAATATCTTCCAGGCCTTCCCGGGCGCAGCCGCCAGCCCCACGACGGCCCAGTCGACCATCCAGGCGGTAGCCGGTGCGGCCGCCACCGACATCAACTTCATCGTCAACAGCGTCGCGGGCGCTGGCGCGGGAACCATCCTAGTCTCCAACCTGCCGCGACTGGGCATCACGCCCCAGTTCCGCGCGACGGGCGCGAGCGGCATGGCTCTGGCGGACTTCGCCGGGCAGCAGTTCAACAGCGCGCTCGCCACCAATCTGATGGCCACCGCGGCCGCGCGGCCCGGGACCAACATTATCCTGCTGGATCTCTACAAGGTCAGCGACGTGCTGGCCGCCCGCCCCGGCGACTTCGGCCTGACCAATGTCACCGCGTCCTGCTTCAACGGCGTCACGGTCTGCTCGGCGCCCGACACCTACCTGTACTGGGACGGCGTTCACCCGACCGCCGCGGGGCACCGGCTGCTGGCGACTCTGGCCAACGACTATCTGTATTATGGCGACCTCGGCGCCCAATCGACGGTGCAGGGCGAGACCGCCATGCGCCAGCGCGAGGACCTGATGGACCTGTCGTCCGAGGTTCTGGGCGGACGTGACGCCTGGGAGCCCGGCACCAACATGACCTTCGCCGTCATTGGCGACAGCGTCGAAACCGACGCGCGTGGCCCCGTCGCCGAGGCCAAGGCCGACGGCTGGGGCGGTCGTGTGGGGCTGGACCACGCCCTGTCGGACTCCCTGCGCTTCGGTCTGACCGGCACCTTCCGCACCGCCGAGGTCGAGGCCGGGCCGATGGGCTTCGACCTCGATAGCTACGCGATGGACATCTACGCCGGCTGGCGTTCGGGATCGGTGTTCGTCAACGCTGTCGCGGGCGGGTCGATCGACAAGTACAAGGATATCACCCGCGTCACCTCGCTGGCGCCGATCGTCCACTCCGCCGAAACCGACGGCGGCGGCCTCGGCGCCCGGCTGCAGGGCGGCATGTGGTTCGACATGGGCGGCATCGCCCTGTCTCCCCGCGCAGCGGTCAGCGTGATCTCGATGGACGTCAACGGCTACAACGAGACCGGTGCGGCGGCTGAATACCGCTACGAGGACCGCAAGATGGAGGCGACCACGGGCGAAATCTCGCTGCGCGCCGAAGGCGGCGGCGACGGAATGAGCTTCTGGGCCGAAGGCGGCTATCGCGACAGCCTCAGCGACAATAGCGAGGCCGTGCGTGTCGGCATTCTGGGCAACCCGGCGCAGGTGCTGTCGCGCGAGTTCGACGATCCGTTCGGCGGCAGCATCATCGCCTCGGCCGGCGTCGAAGCCGACATCGGCCCGGGCAAGCTGTCCTTCGGTTATCGCGGTCGCTTCGGCGACGCCGCCGACAGCCATATGGGCGCGCTGACCTACAGCATCTCGCTGCGCTGACGCTTACGCTGGCGAGGAATTGAGGGCGCGGAGCTTCGGCTCCGCGCCCTTTTCGTTCCCGCCTGCGACCACCTGACGCTCCCTTCCGCCCCAAAGCGGCCCCATGAAACGGTAGAAACGCCCGTTCGCAGGCGCTGAGCAGCGCCGCCGACCTGGGCGTCGCCGACGCCCGTTCACCGCTCTTCCCGAGCCCAGACGGAGCCGACGCCGCCATGCGACGCCTGTTGCCGACCGTTCGGTCGTTTCTCTCCCACTCCGGCCACGCCGTGGCCCTGGCCGCGACCGCCGTGCTGGTCATGGCCGCCGCGCCCCTGACCGAGACGCCGGACCCCGTCCCTGTCGAAGGCTTCGCCGTACCGGAAACGCCGCCCGTGACCGCCGTTGCGGGGCCCGCCGGGCCGGTCCTGCGTGAACTGGTCTTTGAACGCCCCGTGCGCGGCTATGCCGTCAACTCGGCTTTCGGCCTGCGCCGTCTGGCCGGTGAAGCCGCGGCACGACGGCATGAGGGCGTGGACATCGCCGCCCCGATCGGCACCGGCGTCTACGCCGCCGCCGAAGGTCAGGTCGTTCGCACCGGGTTCGATCCGCATGGCTACGGCCGCTTCATCGAACTACGCCACCCCAACGGCATGACCACCCTGTACGGCCACCTGAGCCGTATCGACGTGGCCTCGGGCGACAGCATCGGTGAAGGCGGTCGCATCGGTCTGGTGGGAACCACCGGCCGGTCCACCGGGCCTCACTTGCATTTCGAGGTTCGCCGCGACGGCGCCCAGATCAACCCCGCAAAGGTTGTGGGGCGCACGTTCCAGTTCGCTGTTCCCGATCAGGTCAACGCCTGAGGGTCTGACGCCCACTTTTTGTTCACCCCTTTGAGCGATCCTTGGTCATCTCGTGGGGACAACCTTGGATCGCATCTACCAGACAGTGATGTCAGCGCATGACTGGCGCTGGACCACGCTGGCGGTCGTCATCGCCCTTGTGGGCGTGCCGATGGCGTTCAAGCTGCTGGCGGACGCTCGCAGCGGGCCTCACCGCGGACGTGGCCTCAAGGGCGTCGCTTCGATGCTGGTGGGTTGCCTGACCCTGTGGTCGACCCACTTCGTCGCCATGCAGGGTTTCCATTTCGATCAGCCGATCCGTTACGACGGCTGGTTGACGCTCGCCTCCTATGGCGCGGCCGTCGCCTCCGTAATGACGACGTTTATCATCTCGATCCGCGGCAAGACCGCGCCGTGGCGCGCCCTTTCGGGCTCTGCGGGCGTGGTGATCGTCGTGGTCATGGTGCTGCTGAGCGTACGCGGGATCGAGGTTCAACATCGGTCATTGAGCTGGGACACCGGCATGATCTGGCTCAGCGTCCTGGTCAGCGGTGCGCTGGGCGGGCTCGGCGCCACGCTGAATACGGCCACCAGCTTCAAACGGCTTCTGCTGGCGTCCTGGCTGGCCGCGGCGTCGGTGATCGTCGCACACTTCCTGACCGTCTCCGCCCTGATCGTCGCCGTCGATCCGGCCGTCGAGTTCTCGCCGGGTTCTCTCCCCGCCGAGACGATCCAGGCGTCGGCCACCGGCGCCGTCGCGGTGATCATCGCCATCGCCGGCTTCCTCAGCGGGCTCGTCTACTGGTCCCGCAACAGTGCGATCGCCCAGATCCGGGAGGCCGTCGACGCCATGCCCGACGGCATGGCCTTCTATGACGCCAACGATCGTCTGGTGCTGTGGAACGCCCGCTACGACGAGGTGAATCCGGAGCTGAGCTCGAAGCTCGTTCCCGGCATGACCTTCCGCGAGGTTCTCCATATCGGCATCCGTGACGGCCTGTATGCGGACGCCCACGGTCGGGAAGAGGCCTGGATCGCAGAGCGGATGGCGGCGCGTCAGGACCTGCCCAACACCTTCGAGCAGCACATCATCGGCGACGGCTGGCTGCGCATTCAGGAACGACGCACCGCCGAAGGAGGCATCGTCACCGTGGTCAACGACATCACGGACCTGAAACGTGCGGCGCAGGAGTTGTCCGAAGCCCGGGACGCCGCCGAGACCGCCAATACGGCCAAGAGCCAGTTCCTCGCCAATATGAGCCACGAAATCCGCACGCCGCTGAACGGCGTCATCGGCGTGGCCCAGGTGCTGGCCAGCACCTCCATGACGCCCCAGCAGACCGAGATGGTCGACCTGATCAAGTCGTCCGGCGACACGCTGCAGGTGCTGTTGAACGACCTGCTCGACCTCGCCCGTGTCGAGTCCGGCCAGATGAAACTGGCGGATGAGGCTTTCGACCTCGGCCGCGCCGTCCGCGAGGCGGCCCAGCTCTACGGCGCCAACGCTCGCGAGAAGGGCCTACAGTTCTTCGTCGAGATCGATCCCGCCGTCGACAGCTGGGCGTCGGGCGATGTCGTGCGGGTCAAACAGATCCTGACGAACCTCGTCTCCAACGCCGTGAAGTTCACCAGCGAAGGCTTCGTCGGCCTGACTGTCGCGCCCGGCCCCGCTTCGCTTCATCCCACGATCCGCTTCTCTATCGAGGACACGGGAATCGGCTTCGACAGCGCCACGCGCGACCGGCTGTTCAGCCGTTTCGAGCAGGCGGACGGGGCGATCACCCGCAAGTTCGGCGGTTCAGGCCTCGGCCTCGCCATCTCGCGCCAGCTGGCCGAGATGATGGGCGGGCATCTGGATTGCGAAAGCGAGCCCGGCGGCGGTTCGGCCTTCATGCTGACCCTGCCGTGGCGTCCCGCCGCCGCCCCGGCCACCCCCCAGGCGATCGACTACGCCGTGGCCCACGGCGGCGATCGCGTTCGGGTGCTGCTGGCCGACGACCACCCGGTGAACCGCAAGGTGGTTGAGATGATCCTTGCGCAGGCGCACGTCGACCTGACCTCCGTCGAGGACGGCGCCCAGGCTGTCCACGCCTCGCGCGAAACCGCCTTCGACCTGATCCTAATGGACATGCAGATGCCCGTCATGGACGGCCTGACCGCAACTCGCGAGATCCGCCTGCACGAAGTCGCCATGGGCTTGCCCCGCTCGGCCATCGTGATGCTGACGGCCAACGCACTGGCCGAACACATCACCGCCGCCGAGGACGCCGGCGCCGACCGCCACCTGGCCAAACCCTTCGACGCGTCCGATCTGCTCAGCCTCGTCGTGAACCTGCCCAGCCACGCTGAAGCCAGGGCGGCCTAGGCCTCTGTAATCAACGCCCGCCCGGCCGCCTCAAGCTCGCCCTTCATCACGGCCCGCAGGCGGGGCGGCGCGACGATGGTGACCTGATGGCCCCAGGTGAACAGGTGCCACGCCAGTTCGCGCATACCCGAGGCGCGAAAGCGGACGATGACGCCGCCGTCCGGCTCGTCCTCGATGGCCTGTGTCGGGTGCCAGCGCCAGGCGCGGGCCTCGGTCGCGCCCTCCTGCGATACCCGCAGGACCACATTCTCGATCTCGTCCTGATAGATGCCGAAGGACTGGCTGGCGAAGACGGACAGATCGAAGTCGGCGGGCGGCGACGCACTGCCCGCCTCGGCCCGGACACCGCTCATGCGGTCGAGGCGGAAGGTCTGGATGCGGCCGCTCTCGCGATCGGCGGCGACCAGATAGTTGGCGCGGCCGAACATGACGCCGCAGGGCGCGACCGACCGGCGGCGGGCCTCAGCGCCGGGCCGGCTGTAGATGAAGCCCAGCGGCTGGCCGGCCAGCACCGCCTGCCTGATTTCCGCGAGCACAGCCTCGTCCGCCGACGGACGCGGCCCAGCCTGCACGGCGATCGTCTCCGCACGCACCAAGGCTTCAAGATCGGGCGCAAGCCGGTTCAAGGTCGTCGAGCGCATCGCGGACTTCAGCTTACGCTCCAATTCCTCCAGCGCCGCCGCCCGGGCCGGTTCGCCCGCGAGCCGCAATCCCTGAGCGGCCTTGGCCAGTTCGACCAACTCCTCGGCCGTTGGGGCCTGTTCGAAGGCCGACAGCCCGCCGCGGATGCGCCAGCGCTTGTTCGGCGGGTCCGACACCTCTTCGGCCTGCGGATACAGGGACAGCACGGCGTCCCTTGTGCGTTCGGCGGTCCGCCGGCCGACATCGAGCCCACGCGCCATCTCGTCCAGCGTCAGCCCCTCAGCGCTGGCGGCCATCCGCCGCGCCAGATCCAGAACCATCGCCGCCTTCTCGTGTCGCATGCACAACCCATAGGATACGACCGTTTCTGACGCAACGCCGGTTCATAGTCACAACATCGACAGAGACACCCGTCCCGGAGAACTTCACATGGCCCGCGCCTTCGCCCCCCACGCCGCAATCGCCGCCAACCGCTATCTGATCGTGCCCTGCGAGGCCGAGGGCTGTGGCGATCTGGCCGTGATCTGGGATCGTCTTGAAGAGCAGGTGATCGACGTGATCGACGCCCGGCTGTCGGCCCGCTACGCCGATGAGGACGCGCTGTGGGACGAAGCCCGCCCTGTCTTCGCCCCGGCCGAGGACTTCCGTCTGGCCGCCTGAGCGATCAGGCCGCCTTCGGTTTGGTTTTGCTGTCGATCCAGCGCTGGGCCGGAACCTCGACCAGCCGATGCACGACGACCGCCAGAGCCACGATGCCCAGGAACAAGGCGATGCCGAACAGGTCGTTCACCCACGGCGAGCCGAAATCGATGCGGCGACCATTGGGCATCCAGCCCAGCTTCCTCGCGAGGATCAGCAGAACGGTCAGGACGAACATGTGCACCATGTAGATCGCGAACGACCACCGGCCGAGCGTGACCAGCGCCGGTGCGTTCAGCAGGCGCGACAAGGCTCCGCCCTCGCCGGCGAACACCCAGACGCCCAGCACGAACAAAAGAGTCACCAGCACGGCGAAAGGACCCTGCGCCCACGCCACGAACAGGCCGATTGCGAGAACACTCGCGATCTCGAGCGCCGTCGCCCACCCTCCCCTGAGCCGCGGCAGCCGCGTCCAGCAGCCCTGTAGCAGGCAGCCGAGGAAGAAGCCGTACAGCGCACGGAAGAAGGCGAAGTCGTGCGTCGTATTCATCCAGCGAGGAGCCTGAGTCACGACGATGACCGCGCCCATAACGGCAAGCGCCGCCCCGACCCAGCGCCACACCCCGGACTTCCGCCCCGGAAGCAGCAACAGCAGCGCCGCGAACACGATGTAGCAGCCGACCTCGACGCTCAGCGTCCACGACGGCCCGTTCCACGTCAGATAGCCGTGAATGTCATAGGCCTGGATCAGCAGCAGGTTGGTGAAGATCGCCTCGACCGACCGATCCCGCGCGAACGGTGTGATGGCGTCGAAGTGAGTCCACAACCGCAGAAGCTCCAGCCCGATGAAGGCGGCCAGCACAAGAACATGCAGCGGCCACACCCGCCCGAGCCGCCGCACCATGAACCGCCCGGCGTCGCTCGGCGTCTTCAGCCGCTCCGCATAGGCGTGCGCGATCACAAAACCGGACAGAACGAAGAAGTAGTCGACGAACAGATAGCCGTGCTGGATCAGCGGCCAGTCGCGCCAGTGTGCAGCCAGCGGCATGTGAAACGCTACGACCAGCACCGCGCAGACTCCCCTCAGGGAATCCAGCGCCTCGAATCTGTGCCTGCCGGGGGTTGTCACCGGCGGGTCATAGTCGGCCTTGCGGCGAGGCGTCCAGCCCGGTAGCGCTCGGGGCATGTCCGATACGATGCAAGGCCAGCCGGCCGACGGGGCCCAGCTGATCAACGCCGCCGTGGACGCCTTCAAGGCGCGCGAGCGCGACGACGCCGCATACCTGCTGGCCAAGGCGATCCAGATGAACCCGCCCCTCGGCGGCAAGTGGGGTTCGGTGTCCCGGATGGCGGCCACGATCGGCGAGGTCTCACTGGCCCTCGAAGCCGCCCGCCGCCAGATTCAGGCCCAGCCGACGGCCGAGAACCACCTCGCCTACGCCCAACTACTGATGCAGAACGGGCGGGCCGACGAGGCGGCGCGTCAGGCGGCGGCCCTGCTCCGGCAGCGACCGAACGACCCGGCCGTGCTGCACTTTCTCGCCACCTGTCAGGTCCAGCTGGGCGACCATGCGACTGCCGAGGCCAACCTCCGCCGCGCCATCGCCCTGCCGACGGTCGCGTTGGGCGCCGAGAACGCCTGGCACGTCATCGCCGATATCAAGAAGTTTGCACCCGGCGACCCCGATATCGCGCAGATGGAGGCGCTGCTCGAACGTATCGGAACGTCGGAGGCCCATCGCCAGAATCGCACCGTGCTGCTGTATGCGCTCGGCAAGGCGCTGGATGATGCAGGCGAAACTGACCGCGCCTTCGCCTGCTTCGACGAGGCGGCGCGGCTGCAGAAGATCGACAGCACTTTCAACGCCGAGCGGAACAAGGCTTTCGTCGATGCCGTCGTCAAAGGCTACGACCGCGCCTTCATCGACAGCCTCCCGAAGAGCGAGGAGCACAGCGAACGCCCGATCTTCGTGCTCGGCCTCCCTCGTTCGGGCACCACGCTGGTCGAACAGATTCTGGTCAGCCATTCGCAGGTCGCCGACGGCGCCGAGGCCAACCTGTTCAGGCCGGCCGCCATGGCCATCCCCGGCTATACGCCTGAGGAAGTCCGCGCCGCCTTCTCCCGCCCGGACGGAGCCACGCTGCCGACCCGGATCGCGAAGGCCTACCTGCATCTTGCCGACGAGCGCTTCGGCAAGGGCGTACGGTTCGTCGACAAGACGCTGAACCAGACCCAGTATCTCGGCCTGATCCGTCAGGTTCTCCCGGGCGCAAAGCTGATCTGGCTGCGTCGCCATCCCGCCGGCATCGCCTGGTCCTGCTACCGCACCCGCTTCGCCCGCGGCGTCGACTGGACACGCTCAATGGCCGACATCGCCGCCTATTTCCGGGGACAGGACCGTCTGCACGCGCATTGGTCGGCCGTGCTGGGGGATGACCTGCTGACGGTGCCCTACGAAGCGCTGGTCGACGATCCCGAAACGTGGATGCGCCGCATCATCGCCCACGCCGGCCTGGAGTGGGAGGACGGCGTCCGCGATTTCCACAAGACCGAACGCGCCGTCACCACCGCCAGCTTCGCCCAGGTCCGCAAGCCCATGTACGCCTCGTCCAAGGAGGCGTGGAAACGCTATGAGGACAAGCTGAAGCCGTTCTTCGACGCTTACGGCGCAGGCTAGGTCGAATATTTTTCCCGCATCCGGGCGACTGACCGCTTCGTCAGCTCGCGCAGCACGGACATGTCTATATCGGCCAGCTTGTTCACATACAGGCATGCGCTGCCGGTTTTGTGCTTGCCGAGTTTCGCCAGCAGCTCGTCCTGCCCGGGGACGTCGCCCAGCACGTAAAGCACCAGCTCCGCCTTGCGCGGTGAAAAGCCGATGATCGGCCAGTCGCCGGTCGGGCTCCGGTAGCTGCCATAGCCCACGATCGACGGTCCCCACATCACGGCAGGCTCGCCGGTTATCTCCGCCAGCATGGTCTGCACGACCTCGGCGTCGGCACGGCGGGTCGGATTTTCGACCGCTGCGATGAAGTCGGCGACCGGGACATCTGTGGGTACGGTCTTGGGCATGGTCCCGAGCGTAACCCAAGGCGAAGTTGATCGAAACAGCCGGGCGACAGGCTGCGCCGGCGGACCTTCCACAGGTCCAAGCTTCCGCATGCCCTTGCGCCGCGCTAAACCGCCGCCAAATCAAGGAGCATCCCATGACCGTCGCCGCCCGCCTCGCCGAACTCGGCATCAGCCTGCCCGAACCCGCCAAGGCGGTCGCGAACTATGTGCCCTACGTCCAGACGGGCAATCTGCTCCACATCTCTGGACAACTGTCGAACGACGCCTCGGGCGGACTCAAGGGCACGGTCGGCGCTGATGTCTCGCAGGACGACGCGGTCAGGGGCGCGCGCATGTGCGGCGTCAACCTGCTGGCCCAGATCTCGGCCGCACTGGACGGCGATCTTGAGCGCGTCGTGCGCGTGGTCAAGCTGGGAGGCTTCGTCCAGGCCGCTGGCGACTTCGAAGCCATTCCCGCCGTCATCAACGGCTGCTCGGACCTGATGGTCGAGGTGTTCGGCGACAAGGGCCGCCACGCCCGCTCCGCCGTCGGCGTCTACAAACTGCCCCTCGGCTTCGCCGTCGAGGTCGATGCGATCGTCGAGGTGCGGTGAGTTTCACGATACGGGTCAACGATCGGGTCGCCGACATCGGACGGAGCGCGTGGGACGCCTGCGCCGCTCCGTCGGGCGATCCGTTCGTCTCGTATGACTTTCTTGACGCCTGCGAGGCGTCCGGGAGTGCGGTCCCCCGTCAGGGTTGGGCCGGCCGCCACCTCGCGCTGAGCGACGACGACGGCCGCGTCATTGGCGTGATGCCGCTTTGGCTCAAGGGTCACAGCCAGGGCGAATACGTCTTCGATCACAGCTGGGCCGACGCCTACGAACGGGCCGGCGGCCGCTACTATCCCAAGCTGCTGGGCGCCGTGCCCTTTACCCCCGCTGCCGGTCCGCGCTTCCTCGCTCACCCCGACGCCGACCACGCCACCGTCCGCGAGGCCCTGCTGCAGGGCGCGCTGGCGCTGACGGAGCGGTTGGGCGCTTCGTCATTGCACGTAAATTTCCCCGATCGCGGCGACTGGGACGCCATGGGCGAGGCCGGCCTGCTGCGTCGGCAGGACATCCAGTACGTCTGGCGCAACGGCGGCTATCAGACCTTCGACGAGTTCCTGTCCGCCCTGTCCTCCAACCGGCGCAAGACCATCCGCCGCGAGCGCCGCGAAGCGCAGGCCGGGCTCGATATTCGCGTCCTGACCGGTGCGGAGATCGAGGACTCCCACTGGAACGCCTTCTTCGCCTTCTACATGGACACGGGCTCGCGAAAGTGGGGCCGCCCCTACCTGACCCGCGACTTCTTCAGCCGCATCGGCGCGACGATGGCTGACCGCATCGCCCTGGTGATGGCCTTCCGCGACGGGACGCCGATCGCCGGCGCGCTCAACCTTATCGGCCGCGACGCCCTGTACGGCCGTCAGTGGGGCGCGCTGGAAGAGGTCCCGTTCCTGCACTTCGAGCTCTGCTATTATCGCGCCATCGAGTTCGCCATCGCGCGTGGTCTGTCGCGCGTCGAGGCCGGGGCGCAAGGGGAGCACAAGATCGCCCGGGGCTACCTGCCCTCTCCCGTCTACTCAGCCCACTACATCGCCGACCCGGCGCTGCGGGGACCTGTCGCCCACTATCTCGAGCGGGAGCGTCCATCGGTGGAGGCGGAGATGCATGCCATGACGGAAGAGCTGTCGCCTTTCCGGCGGAACGTCGACTAGATCAGTCGCGTCGCCGCTCGACCTCGGGTGCGCCGATGAACCAGCCCGCGATCCAGCTGACCACGCCGGTCACGATCGCCGCTCCGATCCCGGCCCAGAGACCGTTGACCGCAAACCCCGGCAGCAGCGCCGCCACCAGTCCGATCACCGCCGCGTTCACGACCAGCAGAAACAGGCCGAAGGTGATGATGGTCAGCGGGAAGGTGAGGATCGTCAGGATCGGCCGCACCACGGCGTTGGCGATCCCCAGCAGGAAGGCCGCCAGCAGCAGGGACGTCGTATCACTGAAGCCGACCCCCGTGACGACTTGCGCCGCCAGCCAAAGAGCCAGCGCGGTCACCAGAAACTGGACGATAAAACGAAGCATGCGGCGTCTCCTCTCAGCTTGACCATAACACCCGAACCGCGATCCGGCTCCCCATCCGTCGAGGTCCCCGTTATGCTCGCCGGACGGAGCCCGCCATGACCCTTCACGCCGCCTACGATCCCGATAACGTCTTCGCGAAAATCCTGCGCGGCCAGATCCCGTCCGTGAAGGTCTGGGAGGACGACGACGTGCTCGTCTTCATGGACGTCTTCCCTCAGTCGGAAGGCCACGTCCTGATCATCTCGAAGACCTCGACCGCCCGTACCCTGCTTGAGATCGAGCCCGAGGCCCTCCAGAAGGTCGTGGCTGCGACCCAACGCACCGCTCACGCCATCCAGAAGGCGCTGAAGCCGGACGGCTTTTCGGTCTTCCAGTACAATGGCGAGGCGGGCGGACAGACCGTCTTCCACCTGCATTTCCACATCGTGCCGCGGTGGGCGGGCCGGCAGATGAAGGGCCACGGCCACGCGCCCATGGCCGACACCGAGGCCCTGCGCGCGCTCGCGGACCGCATCGCCGCCGAACTGGACTAGAGCGGCCCCCGGAACACGAACCACGCGCCCGCGAAGATCAGGGCGAAGCCGACCGCATGATTCATGGTCAGCTTCTCGCCGAGGAAGGTGACCGAGAAGACGGCGAACACCAGAAGGGTGATCACCTCCTGCATCGTCTTCAGCTCCGCCGCCGAATAGACCTGATGCCCGATCCGGTTCGCCGGCACCGCGAGGCAGTATTCGAAGAAGGCGATCCCCCAGCTGACGATCACCACCAGCCACAGCGGCTTCGACCCGAACTTCAGATGTCCGTACCATGCGAAGGTCATGAAGATGTTGGACGCCGCCAGCATGAGGATCGGCGCGATCTGGGCGAAGGATGTCGGCATGTGCGGTCCCGTCTTGCGTCATCGCCCATGCGACAGCATAAGGGCGCCCGTCAAACGGTAAGCCGGCTTAGCTCAGTTGGTAGAGCGCCAGTTTTGTAAACTGGATGTCGCGGGTTCGATTCCTGCAGCCGGCACCATTCCCGCCTCATAGGGCGTTTGAAAGCCGTTGGCGTCAGACCTGCTGCTCTAACCCCCGGGATCGGTCAGTCGGCGCGCGCGATCTGCTTCAGCGCCGCCAGCGCACGCTCCCGGGCCGCCTTGTGATCGACGATCGGCTTGGGATAGGTCCGGGGCGTCACGCCCGCGGCCGACAGAACGTCAGACGGTGCGTCATGCGGGGTGTGAATCCATTTCGCCGGCAGGGCGGCCAGCTCGGGAACCCAGCGTCGGACGTAGTCACCCTTGGGGTCGAACTTCTCGCCCTGGGTCGTCGGGTTGAAGACCCGGAAAAACGGCGATGCATCGGCGCCTGACCCGGCGATCCACTGCCAATTCTGGCTGTTGTTGCCCAGATCCGCATCGACGAGGGTATCCCAGAACCACGCCTGGCCCCGCCTCCAGTCGATCAGCAGATCCTTCACGAGGAAGGAGGCGACGATCATCCGGACCCGGTTGTGCATCCAGCCCGTCGTCCAGAGCTGACGCATACCGGCGTCGACGATCGGATAGCCCGTCCGACCCCGTGTCCAGGCCTCAAACCCCGCGGGATCGTCGCGCCATTCGAAGGCGTCGTATTCCGGACGGAAGGCGCGTTCTGGCAGCCGGGGGAAATGGTGAAGCAGGTGAGCGGAGAACTCACGCCAGACGATCTCGCGCACGAAGGCTTCAGCTTCGCTTTTCGGCGCCTTGCCGGACTCCGCCGCGGCCCGGACCGATTCCACGACGCGCCATGGGTGGAGTTCGCCCCAGTGCAGATGCGGAGACAATCTGCTGCTGCCCTGTTCAGCAGGCCTGTCGCGACCTGAGCTGTACCGGGCAAGCCCTCCCTTGATGAACTCTTCCAGAGCCCGGCGTGCGCCAATCTCCCCCGGGCTCCAGTCGAACCCCGTTGACCAGTCCGGAGATGAGGGCTGCAGATTCCAGTCCTCAATCGCCTCCGACCCTGTTCCTGGAACGGAGGACAGTCCTGTCGGGGCCGGTCCGAGATCGCGGGGCTCGGCGGTCGAAAGGAGGGATTTCGAGAACGGGGTGAACACCTTGTAGGGCTGGCCCGACCCGTTCAAAACCGAACCGGGGCTGCACAGCAGGCTGCCATTGTATCCCTTGCAATCAACTCCCGCCGACTTGAGCTCGTGAGCGATTTCCGCGTCCCGGGCCCAGGCGACGGGCTCGAAAAGGCGGTTCATGACGACCAGTCCGGCCCCGACTTCCCCCGCCAGCCTCGGCAGTTCGAGTTCGGCGTGACCGCTTCGCAGAACAAGGGGTGATCCCGCGGCGGTCAGACTTATGTCCAGCGCCTTCAGTGACTTGTCGAGCCACCACTTCGCGGCGCCGCCGGGGGCGGGATTCTCGTCCCGATCGAGAATATAGACCGGCACGATCGGTCGTCCCGTCGCGACGGCGTGGGCAAGGGCCGGATTGTCCGCAAGTCTCAGATCACGACGAAACCAGACGATGACGGACGACTGATCTGAGGACATCAAGCTCTCCAATTTACCACGCACGCCGTCGGTCTGGCCGGACCGGGTCAACACCCGAGACCACGAAATGTAGCTCGTCTGAGGCCACAGTGGCGGCCTCCACCGCCGCGGGGATCACCACGGGATTTCCGCGCCGTCCCAAGCGAAGAACTTGCCGGTATCCTGCGGTTTGAGACCGTCCATAACCTTCAACAGAGCCTGAGCGGCGTCCCGAGGCGCAAGTCTCGCCGGCCGCGTGGCGGCTCCCTGCCGGAACGGGGCGCTCAGCTTCGTTTCGACGGTTCCGGGGTGAAGCGCGACGCAGATCCCCTGCGGATGGGTGCGCCGATACTCGACGGCGAGAGTCGCGACCAGCATGTTCAGCGCGGCCTTCGACGCCCGATAGCCATACCAACCGCCCAGCCGATTGTCCCCGATGCTGCCCACCCGTGCGGACAAGGCGGCGAACACTGATGGTCCGTCCCGCGACATCAGCGGTAGAAAATGTTTTGCGATCAGGGCCGGACCGATAGCGTTGATCTCGAACAGGCGCGCCAACGCTTCGGGTTCGATGGATTTCATGGATCTCTCGGGCGTCACCCCGGGGGCGTGAAGAAGGCCCGTCGCGACGACGATTCGCCTGATCGCACCCATCGTCTTCAGTGGGTCGGCCGCCGCCTCAAGCGAGGCCTCGCGGGTGATGTCGGCTTCCAGAAAAAGATGACGATCGTCATCCGGCCAGTCGACAGGCCGCGACCGCGCCAGACCGACGATCAGACCGGCGGACTCTCGCCCCGAAAGCTCGGACGCCAACGCCCGGCCCACGCCGCCTGCCGCTCCGACGATTATGTTGACCGGTCCTTGCATGTCGCGCTTCCTCACCGGTCCCGGAATGCATGCCGGAACGCATCCCCGGCGCCGGTCATGCAGATACGAAATGAAGTCCCGAAAAGACGGGTCCGCGACGAAGCGGCCTCTACTTGCTGGCCATTGCCCGGTTTCGAACCAGATCGTCCACCACTCCCGGGTCCGCGAGCGTCGAGGTGTCGCCGAGCGCGTGCACCTCGTTCTCCGCGATCTTTCGCAGGATGCGACGCATGATCTTGCCGGATCGCGTCTTGGGCAGGCCCGGAGCCCACTGGATCACGTCCGGTGCCGCGATGGGCCCGATCTCCTTGCGCACATGGGCGACCAGCGCCCTGCGCAGGTCCTCCGTCGGCTCGACGCCCGCGTTCAGCGTCACATAGGCGTAGATGCCCTGCCCCTTGATGTCGTGCGGAAAGCCGACGACCGCCGCCTCGGCCACGTCGTCATGCAGCACCAGCGCGCTCTCGACCTCGGCGGTGCCCATACGGTGGCCGGAGACGTTGATGACGTCGTCCACCCGCCCCGTGATCCAGTAGTCGCCGTCCGCGTCCCGTCGGCAGCCGTCGCCGGTGAAATACTTGCCGGGATAGGCGCTGAAATAGGTCTCGAAGAACCTTTGATGGTCGCCGTAGACGGTGCGCATCTGGCCCGGCCAGCTGTCGGTGATGCAGAGATTGCCGGACGCCTCGCCATCCAGCACGGCCCCGTCCGCATCAACCAGTTCCAGCTCCACCCCCGGAAGGGGCTTCGTCGCCGACCCCGGCTTCAGATCCGTCGCCCCCGGCAGCGGTGAGACAAGGATGCCGCCCGTCTCGGTCTGCCACCAGGTGTCGACGATCGGCAGACGTCCCTCGCCCACCACCTCATGATACCAGCGCCACGCCTCAGGATTGATCGGCTCCCCGACCGTGCCCAGCAGGCGCAGCGACTTGCGGCTGGTCGACTTCACCGGCGCATCGCCGTCACGCATCAGGGCCCGCAGGGCGGTCGGGGCCGTGTAGAAAATCTCGACCTGGTGCTTGTCCACGACCCGCCAGAAGCGGCTGTTATCCGGATAGTTGGGCACGCCCTCGAACATCAGCGTCGTGGCCGCATTGGCCAGCGCGCCGTAAACAACATAGCTGTGGCCGGTCACCCAGCCGACATCGGCGGTGCACCAGAACACCTCGCCCGGGCGGTAGTCGAACACCAACTCATGCGTCCACGACGCCCAGAACAGATAGCCGCCTGTCGTGTGCAGGACGCCCTTCGGCTTCCCGGTCGAGCCGGAGGTGTAGAGGATGAAAAGCGGATCCTCGGCGTTCATCGGCTCGCATGGGCACTCTTCGGAGACGCCCTGCTTGGCCTCGCCGTATCGGACATCGCGGCCCTCTACGATCGGGACGTCGGCATTTGTGTGCGAGACGATCAGCACCTTGTCCACGCTGACCTTCTCCAGCGCTGCGTCGACATTGGCCTTCAGAGGCACCCGCTTGCCGCCGCGCAGGCCTTCGTCGGCGGTGATCACGACCTTCGAGCCGCAATCCTCGATCCGGCCCGCCAGGCTGTCCGGCGAAAAGCCGCCGAACACGACCGAATGGACCGCGCCGATCCGGGCGCAGGCCAGCATGGCGACGGCGCCCGCCGGGATCATCGGCAGGTAGATCGTGACCCGATCGCCTTTCACAACGCCAAGGCCCTTGAGCACATTGGCCATGCGGCAGACCTCGGCATGCAGCTGCCGATAGGTCAGGCCGCCGGACTGGTCGGGATCATCGCCTTCCCAGATGATCGCCGTTTGGTCGGCCCGCTCGGCCAGATGCCGGTCGACGCAGTTGTGCGCGACGTTCAGGACGCCATCCTCGAACCAGCGGATGCGGAAGTCGGCCTTGTCAAAGCTAACGTCCTTGATCTTCGTCGGCGCGGTGATCCAGTCGAGGCGCTTCGCCTGCTCTGCCCAGAAGAGGTCCGGCGTCTCGCGTGCGGCGATCCGGGCGGCCTCGTAAGTCTCACGGTTCATATGGGCGCGGGCCGCCCATGCCGGATCGACGGGGTACAGTTCAGGTTCTTCAGTCATCCCGGCAGTCTCGACCTGAGCGCCGCCGGGTCAAGCCCTCAGCCGCCGCCCATCGCCACGGCGACGCGATAGGTGATGAAAGCGCCCAGATAGGCGAGGCCGAACATGTAGACGACCATCACCCACATCCATTTCCACGAGTTCAGCTCGCGCTTGACCACGCCCAGCGTCGCCACGCACTGGGGCGCGAAGATGTACCAGGCCAGGAAGGCGAGACCCGTCGCCAGCGACCAGTTGGCGGCCAGCGTCGCACCCAGCACGCTCCCGGCGCTCTCGGGGTCTGCTACCGCATAGACGGTGCCCAGCGCCGCCACGGCGACCTCACGCGCGGCCATGCCGGGGATCAGGGCGATGACCATTTCCCAGTTGAAGCCGATCGGCGCGAACAGGGGCTCCAGCGCCTTTCCGATCATGCCGGCGAAGGAATAGTCGATGGCCGGCTGGGTCGCGCCCTCGGGCGGATAGGGGAAGGTCGACAGCGCCCAGACAATGATCATCAACGGCAGGATGATCCGCCCCGCCCGCTCCAGGAAGATGCGGGCGCGGAGCCAGAGATTGAACAGCACGCTCTTGAAATCGGGGGTCTTGTAGGCCGGCAGCTCCATCATGAACGGCTCGACCGCGCCTCTCCAGAACACCTTGCGGATCACGAAGGAGACGATCAGCGCGCTGACGATGCCGGCGGCGTACAGGCCGAACATCACCAGCCCCTGCAGGCTGACGAAGCCCCAGACCGTCTGGTCGGGAATGAAGGCGCCGATGATCAGCACATAGACCGGAATGCGCGCCGAGCAGGTCATCAACGGGGCGACCATAATAGTCGTCAGCCGGTCGCGTTTGCTGTCGATCACCCGCGCCGCCATGACGCCGGGAATGGCGCAGGCGAAGCTGGAGAGAAGCGGAATGAAGGCGCGGCCATGCAGCCCGGCCCCACCCATGATCCGGTCCATCAGGAAGGCGGCCCGGGCCATATAGCCGAAGTCTTCCAGCAGGATGATGAACAGGAACAGGATCAGGATCTGCGGCAGGAAGACCAGCACGCTGCCGACACCCGAGATCAGGCCGTCGACGATCAGGCTCTGCCAGATCCCGTCGGGAACGACGGTCGCCACCAGCCCGCCCAGCGCGCCGAGGCTGCCCTCGATCCCGTCCATCAGCGGCGTCGCCCATGTGAAGACGGCCTGGAACATGACGAACAGCAGGGCGAACAGAATCGCCAGCCCGGCCACGGGATGCAGCAACACGGAGTCGATCCGGCCCGTCAGCGTGTCCGGCCGCTCTGGCGGCTTCACGCAGGCCCGCATGATCCGCTCGGCCTCACGGGCCTTGCCGCGCAGGGCGTCGGCATCAGGCGCGGACCAGACGTTCTCGGCCGTCGCGGACTGTACGCCGGCTACGCCTTCGATGGCGGCGATCAGGTCCTCGATCCCCCGCCGCCGGGTGGCGGTAGTCGGGATGACAGGCACGCCCAGTTCGGCCTGAAGTTTTTCCAGATCGATCCGCAGCCCTTGGCGCTGGGCGATGTCGTACATGTTGAGCGCCAGCACCATGGGTCGCCCGACGGCCTTCAGCTCAAGGACCAGACGCAACACCAGTCGCAGGTTGGTGGCGTCCGCCACAGCCACGATCACGTCTGGCGGAATCTCGCCTTCAAGCTGGCCCAGGACGGCGTCACGGGTGACTTCCTCATCCGGGCTGCGGGCGCGCAGGGAATAGGTGCCAGGCAGGTCGAGCACCGACATCGACCGGCCGTCGCCGGCGCGGATCAGGCCTTCCTTCCGCTCGACGGTGACGCCCGCATAGTTGGCGACCTTCTGGTGTGCGCCAGTCAGGGCGTTGAACAGGGCCGTCTTGCCGCTGTTGGGATTCCCGACCAGGGCGACCCGGGCCGTGCGCACCTGCATGTCCATCAGGCGACGGCTCCGTCGACGCGGACGATCAGGCTTGCGGCCTCGTGCCGTCGAAGGGCCACGCGCATGTCGTCGACCTTCAGCGCCATCGGATCCCGGCCGAACAGGCCCTCGTGCAACAGTTCGATCCGCGCGCCTTCGACAAAGCCCAGTTCGATCAGCCGGCGCTCCAGCTCCACCCCATGGTCCTGATGGTGGCAGTGCTCGCCGACCTTCACGATGACGCCGCGGTCACCGGGGCGGAATTGGCTCAGGGAAACGGTATCGGACATGACGCTCGCAATCGCCGCCGGGGGGCGGCCTTCCTGACAGTGATTATCAGGTGCGAAGCGGCACCGTCCACCCCGACGAGACGCCGCAGCCGCTATTCAGCAGCTTGCGGAACGCCGTCGTTGGCCGTGATCTCCTGCGCCTCCCACTCCTCGATCTTGCGGGCGGTGTACTCGGGCGACCTGGTGAAGCGCGCCAGCACGCCGTAGATGATCGGCACAATGAACAGGGTCAGCAGGGTGGCGAACATGGCGCCGGCGAAGATCACCACGCCGATGGTCTGACGGCTGCCCGCCCCCGCCCCTTGCCACAGCACCAGCGGCAGCGCGCCGAAGGCTGTGGCGATGGAGGTCATGATGATCGGGCGCAGACGCAGGGTCGAGGACTCGACGATGGCTTCCGTGATCGACCGACCCTGATCCCGCAGTTGGTTGGCGAACTCGACGATCAGGATGCCGTTCTTCGCCGCCACCCCGATCAGGATGATCAGGCCGATCTGCGAGTAGATGTTCAGGCTGGAGCCCGCCATCGTCAGGCCGAACAGACCGCCAGCCGCCGCGAGCGGCACCGTCAGCATGATCACCGCCGGGGTAATCCAGCTCTCGAACTGGGCCGCCAGAACAAGAAAGACCAGCAACAGGGCAAGACCGAAGGCGGCCGCGACGGCGCCGCCGGCCTCCTGCTGGTCCCGCGCGGCACCGCCCCACTGGGTGGTCACGGCGCCCTGAGGCTGCTCCGCCGCCACCTGGTTCAGGAACTGGACGGCGTCGGCGATGGTGTAGCCCGGGTTCAGGTCGGCCGAGAGGCTGATGGACCGCTGGCGATCCAGCCGGCGACGATCCGGCGTATCGCCCGAGGTCTTGGTTGTGACGACCGACGACAGGGGCACGAGCTGACCGGCGCCCGTGTTCACGTACAGCGCCTCCAGATCCCCGACGTTGCGGCGGTTGTCGCGCTCCGTCTGCAGGATGACGTCGTACTCCTGCCCGCCCTTGATGTAGGTCGTGGCGCGACGGGAGCCGAACATGGTCTCGAGCGTCCGGCCGATGGACTGGGATGAGACTCCCAGCGACGCCGCCTTCTCCGGATCGACGTCGACCAACAGACGTGGCGCGTTGGGCTCATAGTTCAGGCGGGGCCGCGAGAAGCCGGGGTTTTCCAGCGCGCGGGCAAGCACCGGCTGCAGCCAGTTGTAGATGTCGCTGTACTCCGACCCTGTCACGATCATCTCGACGGAGTTCGAGTTGCCGCCGCCGCGCTGGAAGGCGCCGGGGACCGAGGCGTTGACCTGGGCGTCCGTCTGGCCGCGCAGCTTGCCGTTCAGTTCCTGCGCGATCTCGTCGGCAGAGCGCTGGCGCTTCGACCAGTCGGCCAGCACGAGGTTGCCGCTGCCGGAGTTGAAGCTGCCGCCGCCGAAGCCGGGCGCCGAGACCAGATAGCTGTCGGCCTCGCCGTTATTCTTGTACTCGGCGAGGATGGGTTCGAGGCCCAGCATGATGCGGCGGGTGTAGTCGAAGCCCGCGCCTTCGGGGCCCTGAACCCGGATCTGCACCCGTCCGCGATCTTCGGCCGGGACCAGTTCGTCCGGCAAGGTCAGGAACATCGTCGCGGCGCCGGCGCCGACAAGCAGGATCAGACCCGCCACGCCCCACACGGCGATCCGCCGGCCAAGAAGAGCCTGAAGCGAATTGCCGTAAGACGAGCGCAGCTTGTCCATCGCCCAGTCGACCTTGCGGGCGACGAAACCGCTGTTGGTGGCGGGCTTCAGAATTTTCGACGCCAGCATCGGCGAGAGGGTCAGGGCGAGGAAGGCCGAGAAGGCCACGGCCGCCGCGATCGCCGCCGCCAGCTCCACGAACAGGCGTCCGACATAGCCCGGCAGGAACAACAGCGGCGCGAACACCGCCAGCAGCACCACCGTCGTCGCCACAACGGCGAAGAACACCTGACGCGCGCCACGCTCGGCGGCGACCAGAGGCGGCTCGCCGTGATCGAGACGTCGCTGGATGTTCTCGGTCACGACGATGGCGTCATCGACCACCAGACCGATCGCCAGAACCAGCGCCAGCAAGGTCAGAAGGTTGAGCGAGAAACCGAGCGGGGCCAGCACGATGAAGGTCGACAGCAGGCAGATCGGGGCCACAATCGACGGAATGAAGGCGGCCCGCAGGCTGCCGAGGAAGATAAAGTTCACCAGCGCCACCAGCGCCATCGAGATGCCGATGGTGATCCACACCTCGTCGATCGCGTGCTTGGTGAAGACGGAGTTGTCCGAGCCGATCGTCAACTCAACGCCCTGCGGCAGGCTGGGCCGGACCTCCTCGATCATCTTCTCCACGCCCTCGGAAATGGCGAGGTCGTTCGACTGGGCCTGACGGGTGACGGCGAGACCGATCTGGTCCTGGCTGTTGCCGCGGAACAGGCGGCGATCCTCTGCAGGCGCCTCTTCGACGCGAGCAATATCGCCCAGACGGGTGACGTAGCCGGCCTGCCCCTGAATGGCGCCGGTCGCGCCGCTGGGCAGGGCGCCGGTGTTCGAGGCCAGACCGCTGGTGTTGTTCGATGAGGCGGCGTTCGACGCCGAGCCGCGCGTACCGATCGGCAGCTGACGGAAGTCCTCGGCGCGGGCGTAGGTGCGGGCGACGCGGACGGTGTAGTCTTTCTGGCCGGACTCCAGCGATCCCGCGGGCAGTTCGACGTTCTGGGTTGTCAGAGCCGTTTCGACGTCGGTGACGGTCAGGCCACGGGCCGCCAGAGCCGGGGCGTTCAGCCAGATACGCATGGCGTAGCGCTGCTCGCCGAAAATGTTGACCTGCGCCACGCCCGGCACGGTCGCCAGACGGTCGATCAAATAGCGGTCGGCGTAGTCCGTCAGCTCCAGCCGGTTCATCGACGTGGAGCGCAGGAACAGGATCATGATCGGCTGACTGTCGGTGTCGGCCTTGGCCACTTCGGGCGGGTCGGCCTGATCCGGCAGACGGCCCACGACGCGGGACACGCGGTCGCGCACATCGTTGGCGGCGTCGTCGATGTTGCGGTCCAGCGAGAACTCGATGTTCACGCTCGAGCGACCGTCGCGGCTGGTCGAGGTGATGCGGTCGACACCCTGGATGCCGGCGATCTGCTGCTCGATCGGCTCAGTGATCCGGCTCTCGATCACCTCGGCCGAGGCGCCGGCGTACGTGGTGTTGACCGAAACCACGGGCGGATCGACGTCCGGCAGTTCCCGGACGGGCAGGAAGAAGAACGCCGCCGCGCCGATGACGCACAGCACGATCGCGGCCACGGCCGCAAAGACGGGACGCCGGACAGCGACGTCGGAGAGCATCATTTGGCGGCGCCCTGGGCGGCGGGCCGGCCGGCCTGACGGCCCCCGCCCTGCCCGGCCACGCGGATCGGCGCGCCCGGCTGGATGCGGTTCAGGCCCGAACCGACGACGCGATCACCGGCGCTGAGGCCCGAAACGATCTCGACGAAGCCGCCTTCAACCGCGCCGGTTTCCACCTCGACGCGTTGGGCGGTCGAGCCCCGCTCACCGGCGGCGATGCGATAGACGAAGGCCCCGTCGCCTTCATACTGCACGGCCGCCTCGGGCACGCCCGGAGCCGTCCGCTGCCCTTGGGCCACGGCGACACGAATCGCCATGCCGGGCCGGATACGACCGCCGGGGTTCGTAATCTCCGCGCGGGCCGTGACGGCACGCGTTTGTTCGTTCACCCGGGTGTCGATCAGGGCGATGCGGCCGCTGAACGTCTCGTCGCCATAGGCGTCCACCGTGGCCGTGATCGACTGGCCGGTGCGGAGGATGCCGAGATAGCGCTCGGGGATCGGAAAATCGACGCGGACGACATCGATGTCGTCCAGCGTGGCGATGACGCCGCCCGGGTTCACAAGAGTGCCGGCGGTGACGGTGCTCAGCCCCAGTACACCACTGAACGGCGCACGAATGATCCGGTCGCCGCGACGCGCCTGCGCCGCCGACAAGGTGGCCTGCGCCGCCTCCAGCTCGGTTTCATACTGCTCAAGCATGGCCGCCGAGGCGAAGCCCCTGTCGGAGAGGGTTTTGTATCGGTCGTAGTTCCGGCGCGCCTGCGCGACCTGGGCGCGGGCGTTGAAGATGGCGGCGTCTTCTTCCCCGGCCTGCAGTTCGACCAAAGGCGTGCCCGCGGCGACCCGCTGGCCGTCGGTGAACAGGACGCGGGTGATCAGCTCGCTGGTGGAGGAGGTGATGTTGACCGACCGGCGGCCACGGGCGACGCCCAGCACACGAATCTGGTCGCTGAACTCGCGCGCCGTCGCTACGGCCACGGACACTTCCTGACCGCCGCCGCGGCCGCCACGGCCACCGGGACCACCCGGTCCGCCGGCCTTTTCGTCGCCGGCGAACGCCATGCGGAAAATGACCGCAACGACCATGAGGATCAGGAGCACGCCGGCTGCGATCAGGAAGAAGTGACGCTTGATCACGCGGGGCGGTCTCCACGATGTTGGAACGGCCGACTTAGCGGCTACCGCCGTCGACGCAACTAAAGAGTCAGTAACGGTTGGCGTTCCCAATTCCGTCGCGGAAACCGCCAGCCAATTTGTCGCGGCTTCAGAACCTGCGCCAGATGCCGATGACCGGGCCCCGGGATCGTGGCGTCTCGCGGCCTTCAACCGTCTCCCGCCAGCCGAGTTGAACGCTCCACGGCCCAAAATCCTTCACGACCGAAGTCTCGCCTGTCAGCCAGCGGGCGCCGTTCCTGTCGGCCTGTCCGGCGTAAGCCTGACTGAGCACCATCCAGCCGGGTCTGACATGGGCGCCGAGCGTCAGATCCAGTCGGGTCTCATCCGGCAAGCCAGCTCGCATTCGCCGCGCCGCCTGGATCTCGACGAAGCCGGGTGGCAACCAGCGGCGACCGTCAAAGCGGCGGCCGACCTCGGCGCGTATTTCCCAATCACTGTCGCCCTGCCCTGGCGCCGCATAGCCCGCGTTGCGTCCCTCGCCGCCGTCTGCGTAAGCCGCGTAAAGGCTGACTGCCGTCCGGTCGTCACGCCACGCCTGCCACGTCACGCCCAATTCAAGCGGCCCGCGACCTTCGTAGTCGACGAAGGCGTCCTCGCCCGATTGCCAGTCGCCCTTGAACTGGACCGTGATCCGGTCGGAGAGACCGTACTCTGCGAACACGCCTGTGGACCGGTCCCGTCGCGGCGCGGGCAAATGGACAGGTTGTCCCAGCGGATCAAACCCCTCATCCGCGCGCATCGCCTCATGTTTGGCGATGACCAGCCCCTTGCCCTTTGGCTTGGTCCATGCGCCGGCGTGGGCCGGCTGTGCGATCGCCAGCAGGCCGGCGAGAGCCAGCCCTAGGCGTCGTATCCCGGCGAGCGACGCTCCAGCATTCGAAGCGCGCCAGGCCATGCCAGCGCCGAGATGAAGCCGATGCCCCGCCCCTGCTCCTTCGTCTCGGCCTGAGCGGCTTCCGGCGCGAACAGCACATGATCGCGACCTACGGACAAAGCCGCCACCTGCTGCGCGCAGGCCCGCTCCAGAAAGAACATGCCGATCCATGCCGCCGCCGCCGTCTGCCCCACAGATAACGTCCCATGGTTGCGTAGCAGCATTAGAGGCTTGTCGCCAAGGTCCGCGACAAGTCTCTCCTTCTCCTCATGATTCAGCGCAAGACCTTCATACCCATGGTATGCGATCTGATGCTGCAGCAGGCAGGCGTTCTGGCCGATCGGCAACAGCCCTTCCTGCTGCGCGGCGACGCCCACACCGGCGATGGTGTGCAGGTGAATGACGAAGTGTGCATCATTCCGCGCCTCGTGAATCGCCGAGTGAATCGTGAAGCCGGCCGGATTGATGAAGTTGGTCGTCTCCTGAACGATGTTGCCTTGCAGATCGACCTTCACCAGGCACGAGGCCGTCATCTCCTCGAAGTAGAAGCCGTAGGGGTTGATCAGGAAATGCTTCTCCGGCCCCGGCACGCGCGCCGAGATATGGGTGAAGATCATGTCGTCCCAACCATGGAGGGCGACCAGCCGATACAGGGCCGCCAGATCCACGCGGGTCTGCCACTCGGCCTCAGAGACCCTGGATTTCAGTGATGTGATTGCGCCGTCAGCCATGCCGGACCTCCCGAGGTTCGTCCTTTTTCAGCACGGTCGCGCCGGGCCGGGACGGCGTCAAGGATTCAGCTTCCATTAACCCTGTCGAAACGTCCGGCGCATTAACCTTGGCCGTCGAATCCCCGGCGCGCGGAGACGCCTTTGTCGGTCCTGGTCCAGCTTCGTCCGACATCCGCCGAGGCTCCGGCAGTGCAGGAACTGCTGACGCTCGCCCGGGATCGGTCGGCGGACGCCCGCGAACGCCTTCTTCTGGGCGTGCTTTCGCTCTGCGACGCCCATCCACCGGTCGGCGAGTTGTCGCCCATCCTCGGCGAGATTTTCCTCACCCTCGCCCGTCAGGCCGAACGCGACGTGCGCAAGGCGCTGTCGATGCGGCTGGCCGAGGCCGACTGGGCGCCGCGGGAGCTGATCAATGTGCTGGCGCTGGACGAGATCGAAATCGCGCGCCCCATTCTTGCGGCCAGTCCTGTCCTGCAGGACGAGGACCTGCTGCGCGTCCTCGTGGAAGCGACGCTGGAGCACCAAATCGCGGTCGCCCGACGTCCAAACCTCGCCGGTCGCGTGGCCGACGCCATCATCGACAAGGGCGACCCTGCAACCCTGACCGCCCTGGCCTCCAACCGGACGGCCGAGATCAGTCTGGAAGGCGTCCGCAGGCTGGTCGAGCATTCCCGCCGTGTCGCCGCCCTGCGCGGCCCCCTGACCCGCCACCCCGGCCTGACCGAGCAGCTGGCGGAACAGATGTACCAGTGGGTCGGCGTGGCCCTGCGGCAGTCCATCTGCGCCCGGTTTGACGTCGACGAGGCGCGACTGGCGAGTGTCGTCGATCAGGCCGTTGCCGACGCTCACCGCGGCGAACGTCCCCTGACCGGCGCCGCTCCTGACAAAGAGCGCGACGAGATGGAGCGGCGACTGATCGACAAGTTGCAGGCGGCCGGACAGCTGAAGGCGGGATATCTCGTGCGATCGATCCGCGAACGTCGGCTCGGCCTGTTCGTGCACGGTCTATCGGCCCTCAGCGGCCAGCCGGTCGCCCACATTCACAAGGCGCTGGTTAGCGGCACGCCAGAGGCGCTGTATTACATCTGCGCCGCCGTCGGCATCGACCGGGCGGTCTTCCCCGCCCTGCTGACCGAGATCCGCCTTCTGAACGAGCGCAGGCCCGGCGACGGCGGTGAACGCGTGTGGCGACAGGAGGCGATCGAGCCCGCCGCCGCCATCCGCGCCTTCCGCACCCTGATGGCGGCCTGACGCAACCCGTTTGACTTCGCCTCCCGCCTCGGCTTGCGTAGTGGCGTGACCCAGCGCATCGCCTTCTCCGCCTCGGACCGCCCGGAAGCCCAGTCGGCGCGTGTTCGCCTTGTGGAGCGATATGGCTCGGTCGACCCGTCAGAAGCCGACGTCATAGTGGCCCTTGGCGGTGACGGCTTCATGCTGGAGACCCTGCACGCCAACCTGCAGCGCCGCACGCCGGTGTTCGGGATGAACCGGGGCTCGGTCGGCTTCCTGATGAACGACTATGAAGAAGACGGCCTGGTGGAGCGGCTGGAATCCGCGGGTCGCGCGGTCATCCACCCCTTGCAGATGGACGCATGGACCGAGAGCGGTCAGGCGCACAGCGGGCTGGCGATCAATGAGGTTTCCCTGCTGCGCCAGACCCGTCAGAGCGCCAAGCTGAAGATCACGGTCGATGGCCGCGTGCGGCTGGAAGAGCTGTCCTGCGACGGCTGCATGGTCGCCACAGCGGCGGGATCGACCGCCTATAACCTGTCCGCCCACGGCCCCATCATTCCGCTGGATGCGCAGGCTCTGGCCCTGACCCCGATCAGCGCCTTCCGCCCCCGGCGCTGGCGCGGCGCCTTGCTCCCTCATGCCGCAAAGGTCTGTTTCGAGGTTCTGGAAGCGGACAAGCGTCCTGTCAGCGCCACGGCGGACAGCTTCGAGGTCCGGCGGGTGACCCGGGTCGACGTGCGCGAGCGCCGCGACATCGCCCTGACCATGCTATTCGATGCAGGCCGATCCTTCGAGGAGCGGGTGCTGGCGGAACAATTCGCGTCCTGAAACCAACCGGAAACCGGTTCTTAAGGTCAACGTGCGACGGTTCGGGCTCTAAATTTGGGAGTCCCCCGTGAGCAACCCGGCCCAGGTCATTCGTCCGCCAAACACCCTCCGGCTGAAGGTCGGCGGCAATTTCGGCGGCATCGACGCCCTGGCGATCGCCAAGGCCGAAGAAGCCCTGAAGGCGATGTCCGGTCAGTTCGCCCAGTGGCTGGACGACGAGATCGTCAAGCTGGACAAGGCCCAAGCCGACATCCGCGCCCAAGGCTACAACGTCCAGACGGCCGAGTTCCTGTACATGCGCGCCCACGATCTGAAGGGTCTCGGCACCACCTACCAGTATCCGCTGGTGACCCGCATGGCCGGATCGCTGTGCAAGATGATGGATGATCCCGAGAAGCGCATGGCCGCCCCGATGGTGCTGCTCGACGCCCACATCGACGCCATCAAGGCCGTGGTCCGCGACAAGATCCAGACCGCCGATCACCCGACTGGCAAGGTGCTGGTGGAAACTCTGGAAGCGCGGGTCGCCGAACACTTCGCCTGAAGCCGAACTTCAAACGACTGCAAACGCCCGCCTTGCGCGGGCGTTTCTGTTTTCAGATCAGGCCGCTTCGGTAATCCCGGGACGCGCCGGCAGCGGAGCGTGGTCGAGCCGTTCCATCAGATAGGCCAGATCGTCCCGCGGCGCGTTCGGCCGCTGGGTCATGAAGCGCTCGAGCATCTTCTGCCGGAACTCGTCACTGGACGTATCGGCGCCCTCTGCAGAGAGATCGCGCCAGGTGTCTATCCCCGCACGAACCGCCTGGAACAGCCGTGGCGGCAAGCCAGCCCGGTCGTAGATCGCCTTGAGCCCCAGCTGGCCGGCGTCATGGATCATCAGCCACGCCCGATGGTGCGGCGTACCCGCCAGTTCCGCGAGCCCGTGCTCGAAAAGGGCGATCTGCCCACGCGCCAGCGCACGAAGCAGCAGGGAGCCGGTCAGCGCCTTGCGAGCGTTCAGATTGGCGACAAAGGCCGGTAGATCTGCCTGCGCCGACGCCTGATCAACCAGATCGACGGTCGCCCGCTCGCGCGCGAAGGCGGCCAGCCGAATCGCCGTCTCAGGCGCGATGGCGTGCCGCGAGATCAGGTGCGCGCGCACCGCATCCGACGCCGCCTCGACCAGCCGCTCGGTGACTGAGATCGGCAGAACCTGACGATAGGCCAGCGCCGCCACCACGTCCTGCGACGTCCCGAAGCGGTCGACACAGCGACCGAGCGCGCTCTCGGAGATATCGGCGTTGTCGTTGGAAGCCAGCGCCCGCACCGCCTGTTCGCAGCCGACCTCGGCGATCGCCGTCGCCACGTCACGCCCCACGGTTGGACGTGCGGCCACGGCGGTCTGGCGCACGGCCGACCCCGCCTCGATGATCTCGATCAGATCATCGTCGGTGAAAGCGGGTGAGAAGCCGATCAGCGGCAAGGCCACGCTGTCCGCATCGGCGGCCAGCTTGCGGGCCACGTCCCGGGGAATGAGGTCGGACGCCTTCAACGTCACCGCCAGCGCCCGCCGCACCAGCTCGGCCGCATCCTGGGCCAGCAGGCGAAGAATCTTTTGCGCGGCCTCGCGCTCTTCCTCGCCCAGCTCAGCGCGGTCCATGTTCCGGCACAGCTTGTGAGCAGCAGCCGCGCGCTCGTCCTCGTCCGTCGCCTTGATCAGGCGGCGCAGGTCTATCTCGGTCAGGGAGGCGCGATAGGCGGTCATGAATGGACGTTCTGGAACAGAGGTAGCCGGCACTCTGAACCGGTCATGCTTAACGATCGGTTCACCATGTCCAGATTCGCGCTCAGACGCCCGTACTCTGACCGGGTCCGAACGCGCCGCCGAAGCCTGTGCTCTTGCCGCCCTCGCCGTCCTGACCCAGCAGCAGGGCCAGCAGGTTCTGATCCTGCTTCAACCGATCCAGCCGCGCGGCCAGCATCTGGTCCTTCTCGGACAGGTCCGGCACGCGCTGCAGGGCGGAAGGCCCCCCGGTCATGGCCGCCGGCGCGCCCTCGCCGGCCGTGCGTTGCAGGTTGGCGTGGACCTCGGCGACCGTGGCGGGACGGCCGCCCTTGAAGAAGATCGACCGGTTCGCCGACGCGGCCTGCGGGAAGATCGCTGCTGCGCTACCGGACGGGTTGCGATTCATCGCCTCCATCAGCTGTGCGGCGCCCGCTGGTCCGAGGAAGTGGGCGGCGTAGAGATCGCCTGCGCCCGGCTCCTGCCCCGTGCGTCCGCGCAGATAGGCGGCGTTCGATGCCGTCAGCTCCGCCGCCATTGTCGAGGCCGCCTGCGGATCGAAGCGAAGATCAAGCACGACGTTCCGCGCCGAGCCCTCGACCTTCCAGCGTCCGTCCGAGCCCCGATAGATCAGGTCTGCGTACTGGCCATAGCCGTGCTTCGCCCCATGGGCCTTCACCGTGCCCAGCCACGTCTGCTCGATGAACTGGAACAGGCCCGCGGCCGAGGATGTCGGCGCGCGCGCGGACGGGTTCATCGCGCTTTCGCGACGCGCCGTCTTGATCAGAAACTCTGCGTCCACGCCGGTCGCGTTGGAGGCGCGTCTGATCGCCGCCTCCACACCGCCGGACGAGGGAATCGCTCCGATGCTCATAGGGTTTACGGTCGTTTACGATGGTTAACGACTTCCTAACGCGTGGCTGCAGCGACACACAGGACCCCGGCCATCCACAGGACACCGCTCCGCCGCAAACCCGCCGCAACGGCAGCGCTCCACTTTCATCCATGGGTGTTGCTGCGGGGGCGGTGACAGGGAGTGACGGCCATGATGATCAGAACCGCGGGCGGACCCAGCGTCAGCCCCATCGACTTCAACGAACGCAAGACACCCCGCTTCACGCGCAACACCTGGATCGCCATCGCCATCGTGGGCTCGGCGCATGTCGGGCTCGGCGCGGTGCTCTACGCCCAGCGCTTCGAGCTGAAGCCGCCGGTCGCTACGCCGCCCAACCCGATCGACGTGGAGATCTGGAGACCGCAAAAGGAGCCACCGCCCCCGACGATCGAGCCGGAGATCAAGCCTCAACCCGCCAACACCGTGTTCAACGAAACCCCCGCGCCCCCGGTGAACACGGAGGTCATCACGGCGGTCAGCGGCGATACGCCGACCACCGGCACGACCATAACCTTGGCGATTCCCGTTCCGGAGCCGACGCCTGAGGCGCCGCCGGCCCCGCCGCAACCGCCCCAGCCCCCGCTGATCCGAAATCCTAGCTGGAGCAGCCAGCCCAGCGGCGAGCAGATGATGCGGGCCTATCCCAACCGCGCGGTGCAGGCGAACATCGAGGGCTCGGTCGGAATGAACTGCCTCGTCAACTCAAACGGCAGCGTCAGCGACTGCAACGTCGTGCGCGAAACGCCCGGCAGCTATGGCTTCGGCCGGGCGGCGCAGAGCCTGTCGCGCTACTTCCGGATCAATCCCCGGACGGTGAACGGTGCGGCGGAAGGCTCGCGGGTCAACATCAACCTGCGCTTCAACCTGCCGGAGTGAACCTGAGCGGGTCGAGGGCCGCGGCGTCGGGTGACCGCGCCGCGCCCTCGATCTCGTCCGCCACGATCCGGCCGACCATCGGCCCCAGCAGCCAGCCGTTCCGGCGAGGGGCGAGCGCGAGATAGAGGCCGGGCCCCACCCTGCCCGCCATCGGCAATCCGTCCGCGACCGAGCCGCGGACGCCGACCCGTATGTCGCCCGCCTCAGCCGCCGTTCGCCCCAGCATTCCAAGCCCTTCGGCCACCTGACGCCCGGCCTCCGCGGCGTCGGGCTCGAGATCGCGCAGGCCGGCCTGCATGGTCGCGCCGATCAGAACCCCCTGCCGCGTCGGCGCCACGTAGGAGTTGGGCCCGCGCAGGACCCGCTCCGGCGGATCGACCCGAACATAAGTCAGCTGCCCCTTGATCGGCTGGACGGAATCGATCAGCCGCGCCGCCGGCTCGGGCAACCCCGGCAGACTGTTCGCCGCGCCGGTCGAAATGACCAGATCGACGGCCGAGAGCGCCTCGCCACCATCAGTCTCAATCCGCCAGCCGGTCCCGCTATGATCCGCGCCGCGTACATGAGCCCGCAGTACCTCCAACCCCTTCGTTCGCGCCAGAGAGTCGAGCGCCGCCTTCGCCTCGACCCGCCAGTCGTCGGGCGTCGTCAGGCCGCCGTCGGCCGGCTCGACGTGGAAACCGAGCGCCCTCAGGTCCGCGACATGGCCGGACGCGCCCGGCCCCCGCCAGTCCGCGCCTTCGCGATGGACTATGATGTCGTGCGCGGCGGCAAAGGCCGGCCACAGATCGCGCGCCCGCAACAGCAGGGCGGCGCGTTCAGGCGTCGCGCGATCCAGAAGACTTTCCAGCGCCGGGGCCAACATGCCGGCGGCCACGGATGAGGCGTTGGGCCCGCCCGGATCGACGACCACGACCCGACGCCCCCGACTCGCCAGTTCGGCGGCGGTGCACAGGCCCAGCACGCCGGCGCCGACAACGATCACATCCGGGGAAGTCACGGCGGTCAGATCGACCGCCGCGCCTCTGAATGCAAGGCCCTATTCGGCCGCGATGGCCGCCGAGCGACGGGCGTCAATGCGCGCGGTCAGCGCCGCATGCTGGTCCCACAGGGCCTTCGGCAGGCGATCGCCGAACTTCTCGTAGAAGGCGGGGATGAGCGCCGCTTCCTCGGCCCAGACGTCGGCGTCGACATCCAGCAGGGTCGACAGATCGGCGTCGCTCAGGCTCAGGCCCGACAGGTCGAGCGCCTCGACAGACGGCACGCGGCCGACCGGGGTGTCGACGGCGGTCGCCTCGCCATCCAGACGTTCAGCGATCCACTTTAGCACGCGGGCGTTATCGCCGAAGCCCGGCCAGACGAACTTGCCGTCGTCGTTCTTGCGGAACCAGTTGACGAAGTAGAGGCGCGGCAGCTTCGCCGCATCGGTCCGGCCGCCCATGGCCAGCCAGTGGGCGAAATAGTCGCCCATGTTGTAGCCGCAGAAGGGCAGCATCGCGAACGGGTCGCGACGCAGTTCGCCGATGGCGTTCTCGGCCGCGGCAGTGCCTTCGGAGGCGACCGTCGAGCCCATGAACACCCCGTGCTCCCAGTCGAACGCCTCTGTCACCAGCGGCACCGCGGAGGCGCGGCGGCCGCCGAACAGGATCGCATCGATCGGCACGCCCCTGGGGTCTTCCCATTCCGGCGCGATGGTCGGGCACTGATGCGCCGGCGCGGCGAAACGGGCGTTCGGGTGGGCGGCGGGCTGGCCCGAGGCGACGTCGTGGGCCGCGCCCTTCCAGTTGGTCAGACCCTCAGGCGCATCCTTGGACAGCCCTTCCCACCAGACGTCGCCATCGGCGGTCAGGGCCGTATTGGTAAAGACGGTGTTCCGGCTCAGGGTCTCAAGCGCATTGTGGTTAGTGTTGCGGCTCGTGCCCGGCGCGACGCCAAAGAAGCCGGCCTCGGGGTTCACGGCGTACAGACGGCCGTCTTCGCCGAAACGCATCCAGGCGATGTCGTCGCCGACCGTTTCCGCCTTCCAGCCGGGAATGGCGGGCTGAAGCATGGCGAGGTTGGTCTTGCCGCAGGCTGACGGGAAGGCGGCGGCCACATATTTCGCGCGGCCCTTCGGATCGGTCAGCTTGAGGATCAGCATATGCTCGGCCAGCCAGCCCTCGTCGCGGGCCATGACCGAGGCGATGCGCAGGGCGTAGCATTTCTTCCCGAGCAGGGCGTTGCCGCCGTAACCCGAGCCGTAGGACCAGATCTCGCGCGTTTCGGGATAGTGGACGATCCACTTGTCGTCGTTGCAGGGCCAGGCGACGTCCTGCTGTCCATCGGCCAGCGGTGCGCCGAGGGTGTGCACCGCCGGAACAAACTCGCCGTCATCGCCCAGCACGTCCAGCGCCGCCTTGCCCATGCGGGTCATGATGCCCATCGACACGGCGACGTAGCCGCTGTCGGTGATCTCGACGCCCAGCGGGCTGATCTTCGAGCCAAGCGGGCCCATGGAGAAGGGCACGACGTACATAGTCCGGCCGACCATGCAGCCGTCGAACAGGCCGTTCATGCGGGCGCGCATCTCGACCGGATCGGCCCAGTTGTTCGTCGGGCCGGCGTCGATTTCATTGGCTGAGCAAATAAAGGTGCGGCTCTCGACCCGGGCGACGTCGCGGGGGTCGGAGGCAGCGTAATAGCTCCCCGGGCGCTTGATGGGATCCAGTGCGCGTAGAGTGCCCTTGCCGATCAGGTCGGCGACGATCTCTTCCTTCTCGGCCTCCGAGCCGTCGCACCAATGAACGCGAGCAGGCTTCGTCAGGGCGGCGATCTGCTCGACCCAGGCGATCAGGCCGGAATGACGGGTGGGCGCCGGGTGCAGGCCCGGGATCGACGAAGCGGTCACTGAAGCTCTCCTGAAGGTCGCCCGGCGATCTCCGCCGCCGTGAGCGTGGCCCGCGTGCTGATCACGCAATGTTACAGGCGGGAGATGCCGCGAAAGGGCGACAGGCGTCAAACCAAGCATTTTTCCACCGCTGGAAACCGGTGTCGCCGCTCGACTGGTGCAAGCTTCAGCGAGACGCGGTATGCCGGACGCATGGAAACGATGGACCCGCCAGTCGCGACTCCCTCGGGCGCCCTCGCCTCCCCGTCGTCGACTCGCAACGCGGGTCCGATCCGTGCGGTGCTGGCTCGCATCCTGCCGAGCCGGGGCCGTGTGCTGGAGGTCGCGGCCGGTTCCGGCCAGCACGCCGCAACGTTCGCGGCGGCCTTTCCTGGGCTGGAATGGACGCCCGCCGATCCGAGCGCCGAGGCCCGGGCCAGCATCGCGGCGTGGAGGGAGACGTCATCGCTGCCGAACCTGCAGCCTCCGCTGGCGCTCGACGCAACGGACCCGGCGAGTTGGCCAGCAGGCGAGTTCGACGCGATCCTCTGCATCAACATGGTCCACATCAGCCCGTGGGCTGCGACCGAGGGCCTGATGCGGCTGGCGGAGACGCGGCTCACGCCGGGCGGACTGCTTTACCTCTACGGGCCATATCGCGAGGCCGGAACGCCGCTGGCGCCGTCGAACGCCGACTTCGACGAGAGTCTGAAGGCCCGAAGCCCTGACTGGGGCTTGCGTGAGGTCGAGGCCGTGACCCGGCTGGCTGAAGACGCAGGTATGAATTTCATCGAGCGGGTCGAGATGCCCTCAAACAACGTGTCGCTGATCTACCAACGCCAATAATCGGGAGACGAATCCATGAAACGCCTGCTTTCCGCCCTCGCCGCCAGCGTCGCCGTCGCCGCACCCGCCGTGGCCCAGACGCCGCCCGCGCCCGCCTATGGCCAACCCATCTCGATGGAAGCGGCCCAGACCCTGATCGAACGGGGCGTCGAGGCCGCGCGCGCCAGAGGATTCCGCATGGCCTTCGCGATCGTCGAGCCCAATGGCGAACTGGTCGCCTTCGCCCGCATGGACGACACCCAGTACGGCTCGATCCGCGTCGCCCAGCGCAAGGCGTGGAGCGCGGCGCGCTACCGCTTGGCGACGCTGACAATGGAGGAGCGGACGCTGGCCGGACGCACGGTGACCTTGGCCAATGACGACAGCCTGCCGATCGCCGGCGGGGTGCCGATCCTCGTCGACGGCCGTATCGTCGGCGCGCTGGGGGTCTCCGGCGCCGCCTCGCTGGAAGATCATGAGATCGCCCAGGCGGCGCTCGCCGCGCGATAGGCTTGCACGCGACGACGGCTCGGGCCTTAAGGGCGCATGGCGTTCACACGGACCTATGACGGACCCGAGCCGGTTCGCATCAATAAATGGCTGGGCCAGACCGGCGTCTGCTCCCGGCGCGAGGCGGACGCCCTGATCGCCGACGGGCTGGTGTCCGTCGACGGCGAGGTGGTGCGCGACGCGGGCCGCAAGCTTGAAGCCGGCCAGACTCTGACCCTGAACGACCGGGCGACGGCAGCGCTGGCGCAGGGTCAGACGCTGGTGGTGCACAAGCCCGTCGGCTACGTCTCCGGCCAGCCCGAGCCCGGCAAGATTCCGGCCGCCCGGCTGCTGAACATGGCCAACCGCATCGGCGAGGGCGAGCCGCCCGGCCGCGCCGTCCTGCCCCCGATCGGCCGGCTGGACGAGGATTCCCGCGGCCTGCTGCTGCTGTCCTCGGACGGCGTCGTGGCCAAGGCGGTGATCGGGCCGCAGTCGGAACTGGACAAGGAATATCTCGTCGAGGTCTCCGGTCAGGTAACCGAGGCGAAGCTGTCAAAGCTGCGCCATGGGCTGGAGCTGGACGGTCGCCAGCTGAAGCCAGCGCGCGTGACGCAGATTGAGCCAAACCGCCTGCGTTTCATCCTGAAGGAAGGCCGTAACCGACAGATCCGGCGCATGTGCGAGCTGGTCGGGCTGGACGTCGTTGACCTGCTGCGTATCCGTATTGGCCCGCTCGAACTCGGCGACCTGCCCGAAGGGCGCTGGCGGATGCTGACGATAGCCGAACGAACGGCGCTGCTGGCCTGAACCCTCCTACCCGGGAACGTAGGTCAGCCTCACCGCGTCCTCGCCAAACCGTTCGTGCGCCACGAGCCTGAGCGGCGGCGGTGAGCCGACGAAGAAGGGCGCCCCGTTCCCGAGCACGACGGGCCGATAATAGAGCCGGTATTCGTCGATCAGACCCAGATCGGTCAGCGTCTTCGCCAGCACCGGACCGCCGACATCGATTTCACCGGGCTGCTCGGCCTTCAGCCTCCGCACGGCAGCTTCGACGTCATCGTTGATCAGGGTGGCGTTCGGGCCGACGGAGGTCAGGGTGCGCGACACCACCCACTTGTGCTGCTTACGCCACGCCGCCGCGAATACGCGGTGATCGTCGCCCCATTCGGGATCGTCCTCCTCCCAGTAGCTCATGAGCTCATAGAGTCGTCGTCCGTAGAGACTACCCGTCAGACCGCCTACCTGCTCGATCCAGTGCCGGAACAGTTCGACGCCCGGGGCGAAACGATCGTGGTCGACATAGCCGTCGAGCGACACGTTCATTCCGAAAACGATCCGGGCCATGGGTCTAGCCTCCCACCAGCGCCGGGTTCTTCTCTTCTGCCGCCCTGAACGGTTTCAGCTGGTCCGCCAGCGCGCGTCTGAACGCCGGCCGCGCCTCGTTGCGGGCGACGTAGGCCGCCAGCGCCGGATAGTCCGCGATGATGTCCGTGTGGCGCAGGTCGCGGAGCACGTGGGTCATGAGGATGTCGGCGCCGCTGAAGACGTCGTTGGCGAACCACTTGCGATCGCCCAGCGCGGTCTGAAGGTCGGCCAGCCGCTTCCGCAACTGCGTCTCGACGTCGGGACGCCTCGCCTTCGCCCAGTCTTTCCCGGCGTTGAACAGGTCGATTCCCGCCAGCTCGGCCACGAAGGGCTCGACGCTGTTCATGGCGGCGAACAGCCAGGTCATGACCATCGCCCGTCCAGCATCGTCGGACGGCATCAGCTGGTCGGAGTTCTGGGAGATGTATAGAACGATGGCGCCGCTCTCGAACATCTCGACCTTGCCGTCCCGGAACGCGGGCACCTGCCCGAAGGGCTGCATGGCCCGGTATTCGGAGGTCGCCTGATCCTCGAAGCCGATCAGGTGGTCGTCGTAGCCCAGCCCCGCCTCTTCCAGCGCCCAGCGCACCCGAATGTCGCGGACCGAGCCCTGCGCGAACGGCGGCACCCATTTGAACGCGGTGACCTTGATCATGGCCGGCTCCTTCTGAAGCGATTGACTTGAAAGGTTGATATCAACATACTTTGACCCATGTCAAACGCCGCCTACGCGACAACCCTTCATATCCGCGACAATTGCCTGTGCCTGCACGCCCAGCGGGCGGCACGGACCCTGGCGCGGCGGTTCGACGAGGCGTTCAGACCGCTGGGCGTCACCTCCGGCCAGTTCTCGCTGCTGAACGGGCTGAACCGGCCGGAGCCGCCGACCATCGGCGCGGTGGCCGAGTTGCTGGCCATGGACCGGTCGACGGTGACGGCCAACCTCAAGCCGCTGGAACGGGCCGGGCTCGTCGTCTCGGCGGTGGACCAGAAGGACCGCCGCGGGCGGCGGATCGGACTGACGGATCAGGGACGAACCCTGCTTCAGCAGGCGTGGCCCATCTGGATCGCGGAGCACGGGCGTCTGGAAGACGAACTGGACGGTCGCGGCGACGCTCTGCGCGAGGGCCTGCGCGCCGTCGCCTGATCCCCCGATGCCGGAACCAGCCGCGCGGACAGGGTTTATCGCTCCTCTCAAGGAGACGACCATGAACGCGCCGCTCGAAGCCAGTCAGTTCCGATGGCCGGCGATCCTGCTGGCCGGAGAGGTGGACTACAATCTGTACCAGCGGTTTCGCACCCAGCTGGTCGCCGCGCCGCGCGAAGGGCTGGTGGTGGTCGAGCTGTCGACGCTGGGCGGCGATCCTGAGGTCGCCCGGATGATGGGCGAGGACATCCGCTTTCATTCCGACACCAACCCGGCCTGCCGCTATGTGTTTCTGGGCAAGGCGGCCGTCTATTCGGCCGGCGCGACCTTCATGAGCTTTTTCGCCCGCCCCAATCGCTATCTCACGCGCGGCACCAGGCTGATGATCCACGAGCGCAAGATGGACAAGCATCTCCACGTGGTCGGTCCGCTGACCAACTGCGTCGCTTCGGTGAAGGCCCTGCTGCATGAGCTGGAGCACTCCATCAAAATCCAGAATGAAGGGTTCGAGGGGCTGGCGCTCGGCTCTACGCTGAGCGCTGACGACCTGAAGACGCGGGCCACGGAGAACTGGTATCTGGAGGCGCAGGAGGCGATGGATCTCGGCCTAATCGAAGGCGTGATCTGAGCCCTTTCCGTGGCGCGCGGATCGGCGTTAGGCTTAGCGACGGAGGGCCGACGCATGAACGCGATGAAGATCCTGCAGTCGGTCGAGGAACTCCTCTATGAGGTGATGTCCTGGCTGCTCTTCTATCCGCGCACCCTGCTGATGACCCTTCAGCACCCGCTGCGGACCATGCAGTATTCGGACGCGGAACAGAGGGACAAGCCCGAGAAACAGTATCTCGAAACGCTGAGCCCGCCGCTGTTTCTGGTGCTCAGCATCCTTCTGGCGCACGGGCTCGAGTTGCTTTTCGGCGTTGCGATGACCAATGAGCCGAACGTCGTCAGCCGCTTCATCACCGCCAGCCAGCAGAACCTGCTCGCCTTCCGCGCCCTGATGTTCAGCCTTCATCCGCTGGTGTTCTCGTGGGCGTTCCTGAAGCTGTCGAAACACAAGATCGATCGCGACAGCCTGCGCACGCCCTTCTTCGCCCAGTGCTACCTGTCAGGCGCGACCTCGATACTGGTCAGTCTGGGGACGTTGGGCGTGAACGACCCCGCGATCTGGAGCACCATCGCCGGGATCGCCATCGTGGTCGTCACCACGGTCTGGTACGTGGCCGTCCAGCACCTGTGGCTGACCTTCATACCCGGCATGACCCAACTGAGAGCGTGGGGTTGGGCGGTGGCGCTGTACATGTTCACGACCGGGCTGGTGATCGCCGCCAACACGCT
Source organism: Brevundimonas sp. NPDC092305 (assembly GCF_044755415.1). Lineage (NCBI taxonomy): Bacteria > Pseudomonadati > Pseudomonadota > Alphaproteobacteria > Caulobacterales > Caulobacteraceae > Brevundimonas > Brevundimonas sp. NPDC092305. The sequence goes on from NZ_JBIVQY010000001.1 coordinate 1,533,602, forward strand.
GGTGGAATGAGCCGCCTGAACACCTAGGCGATCTGGTCCAGCGCGACGCCCATCCGCGCCGCCGTCAGCTCGCGGGCCCTCTGCCGCGCCGGGCGGGCGAAGGCGCGGGCGTAGAAGGCCTTCACCCGGGGGTAGCCGTCCATCAGATCGGTCTCGCGGATTTCGCGCAGGACGTCGGCCATGGCGATGTCGGCGGTGGTGAAGTCGTCGCCCGTGATCCACTCATGCCCCTCCAGCTGACGCTCCAGCCCGGACAGCCAGCGGGTCGCGATGCCGACCAGAAACTCGCGCGCCGCAGGGTCCTTGCCCATGAAGCCGGCGTCGACCATCGCGATCATCGACAAGGCCGGCGCGACGGTGGCCGTCGCCGCGAAACACCACTGGATCACCTTCAGTTTTCCGGCCGGGTCAGCGGGCATCAGCCGGCCGGACTTTTCGGCCAGATGGATCAGGATCGCGCAGGACTCGGCGACGACCAAACCGTCGTCCTCCAGCACCGGAATCTGGTTGAACGGGCTGATCGCCGAGAACTCGGGGCTCTCCGCCTCCCCGCCCAGATAGTCCAGCCCGCGCACCTCATACGCCAGCCCCATCTCCTCCAGCGCCCACTGGATGCGGATGTCCTTGGTCTCGCCAATCCCGCCGGGGAACATGTTGGCGAAGGCGTGGAGGGTGATCATCCCCTGATCATGCGCCTTCTCCCCTCGGGGGAGAAGGTGGCTCGCGAAGCGAGACGGATGAGGGGGCTGCCAAGGTCAGGCTCGCCGCCAGCATATCCGAAACCGCCCTATCCCTCATCCGGACGGCTCCGCCGCCCACCTTCTCCCCCGAGGGGAGGAGGCTCAACAGTTCGGCCGAGCAATGCCCTCCGCATAAGCGGACGCTGTCTCGGCCTCGGTCAAAAGGCGAATACTTGCTCCGCCGTTCAGAGCGGAGGCTTTTGCGGGAGCAGGAAGAGCACGTTGGTCAGGCGACCATGACCAAGCTAATCGACCCCCGCAATGCTCTGCCGGAGCTGTGCGATCAATGGATCGTCGGCAGAGGTGACGGGGATCAGAGACTGCATGTTCAGCGATTCACGTCGCCTGCCACCACGTTCCCGCGCAAGTTCCACATCGAGTTCAAGGGGGAAGCCGCCACCGGGCGGATAGAGACGCCCATCCGACATCCGAAGGGCCACGAACAACTGACCCACTTCCACGAAGTAGGGTAAGGAGCATTCGCCGCTACCCAAGCCCGCCTCCTCGCTGGCGCCGATGAAGGCGTACCCAGCGTTTGCTGGACGGTCAAAGACCCACGTCGGCAGCTGATTTGGATGGGACTCACCTTCCCTCGACGTTGGATAGGCGCCTGACCCGAATGTCGAAGAATCGTATCCGACGACGCGAAGGGGATCCTCGATCAGGAAAGGCTCCGAGTCCAAGGTTCCCTTGAGCGTGTCGACTGCCTCTAACGTGAAGACGAAGTGGTCGACGTACTCCGGCTGGCCAGCCGGGAGTTCCGTGTCGCCATAGTCCCGGTACCAACGGCCCAGCGAGTAGGTGCGATAGACAACACGCTTCTCCGTCACTCTGACGAGCTGGATCAGGTCAGCCTTTGCGGCGACCTGCGCGACGAGGTTGCCGCCAACATAACGCCCATTGTCGGAGTACCTGACCAAAGAGCAGGCTGCCGCCGTTTCCCAGATTGCGGTCGTAGCGGACAGAACCGCGACAGCGAGAATGAATCCGGACGTTCTCAATCTTTTCACGGTAGACCTTTCCCGCTACAGCCCGTCTAAAGCGGAATATTATCGTGCTTCTTCCACGGGTTATCCTGTTGCTTGTTCTTCAGCGTCCGTAGCGCCTTGATCAGCCTCCGCCGCGTCCCGTGCGGCATGATCACGTCGTCGATGTAGCCCAGCCCCGCCGCCACGAACGGGTTGGCGAACTTCTCCTTGTACTCGGCCTCGCGGGCCGCCAGCGCCTCGGGGTCGCCGGCTTCCTTGCGGAAGATGATCTCGACCGCGCCCTTGGCGCCCATGACGGCGATCTCGGCCGAGGGCCAGGCGTAGTTGACGTCGCCGCGCAGGTGTTTGCTGCTCATCACGTCATAGGCGCCGCCATAGGCCTTGCGCGTGATGACGGTCAGCTTGGGCACGGTGGCCTCGGCGTAGGCGAACAGCAGCTTGGCGCCGTGCTTGATCAGGGCGCCGTACTCCTGACGGGTGCCGGGCATGAAGCCGGGCACGTCGACGAAGGTCACGATCGGGATGTCGAAGGCGTCGCAGAAGCGCACGAAGCGGGCGGCCTTGCGGCTGCTGTCGATATCCAGCACCCCGGCCAGCACCTGCGGCTGGTTGGCGACGACGCCGACGGACTGACCGTCCAGCCGGCCAAAGCCGGTGACGATGTTGCGGGCGAAGTCGGCGCCGATCTCGAAGAACTCGGCCTCGTCGACCGTCTTCAGGATCAGCTCCTTGATGTCATAGGGCTGGTTCGGATTGGCGGGGACGAGGGTGTCGAGGCTGGCCTCGTCGCGCTCGGGATCGTCATAGCTGTCGCGAACCGGCGGCTTCTCGCGGTTCGACAGGGGCAGGAAGCCGATCAGACGGCGGACCTCGGACAAGGCCTCCAGATCGTTCTCGAAGGCGCCGTCCGCGACGCCGGACTTCTGGGAGTGGACGCGGGCGCCGCCCAGGTCCTCGTGGGTGACGACCTCGTTGGTGACCGTCTTCACCACATCGGGGCCGGTCACGTACATGTAGCTCGTGTCCTTCACCATGAAGATGAAGTCGGTGATGGCGGGCGAATAGACGTCGCCGCCTGCGCAGGGGCCCATGATTACGCTGATCTGCGGGATGACGCCCGAGGCGAGTGTGTTCTGAAGGAAGATGTCGGCATAGCCGGCGAGCGCCTCGACCCCTTCCTGAATCCGCGCCCCGCCGGCGTCGAACAGGCCGATGATGGGCGCGCCGTTGGTCAGGGCCATTTTCTGGATCTTGACGATCTTGGCCGCATGCGCGCCGGAAAGAGAGCCGCCGAAGACTGTGAAATCCTTGGAGAAGACGTAGACCAGACGACCGCCGATGGTGCCGCGGCCGGTGACCACGCCGTCGCCGGGGATACGCTGCTTCTCCATGCCGAACTGGGTCGAGCGGTGCTCGACGAACATGTCCGTTTCCTCGAACGAGCCCTCGTCCAGCAACACCTCGATCCGCTCGCGAGCGGTCAGCTTGCCCTTGGCGTGCTGGCTGGCGATGCGGGTCTCGCCGCCGCCGAGGCGGGCCCCGGCGCGGCGGGCTTCGAGCTGGTCGAGGATGTCTTTCATCGGGCGTCTCCTTGGGTGCTGGCTTAAGGAGACGCGGTCAGGCTGGCAAGGATGGGACGTCCGGAGCGGATGTCAGCCCTCGAGCGCGCGGAACCACCGGTCGACCAGGACCGCTTCGGCCCGTCGGGCGGCGGTCCGTTCGGCGTTCTCGGCGTCGACGCCCCAGCGGGCCTCCTGAAACGCCTCGTCCAGACGCGACAGGTCGAATGCCAGCTCGCCCGACACCGCGGCCCGCTGCACCGCCAGCCCCAGGACGGCGCTGCCCAGCAGGGGCACGGCCGTGGCGAGGCCGGTCAGGGCGAAATCGTCCAGCCGCAGAGCCAGTTCGCGCACGCGGGCGATCGCGGCGGGATCCTGAGGCTTGTGGACGATGCCCTCTGCGGGCTCGAGATGGACGCCCAGCTCGACCGCAGCCCATGCGCGCCACGGCCCCCACTCGCGCGCCTGCTGCTCCACCAGCGATCCCGGAGCCTCGGCCAGATAACACAGCAGGTCCGAACCGGCGTAGGCGGCGATCTCGTCGGCGACGGGCTCGCGCGCCTGACTGATGCGGTCGATGGCGGTCGAGGCCAGACGCGTCGCGGGCATGGTCGCCGGGTCGATGAACTCGCCCTGCGCCGCCCATTCGTCGGCGACCAGTCGGGCGGCGGCCTCGGTCGGCAGGGTCAGCTTCGCGTGCGCCGGCGTCTTCGGCGCGCGGCCGTCCAGCATGACCGTCCAGCCGCCCTCCCCTTCGGCTACATCTACCGCCGTCCAGAAGCGCTTCAGCCGTTCCTCGGATTCGCGGAAGCCCTTGCGGGCGGCGACATTGGGATCAAGCGGCGGGATGTGGCTCATTCGCGGTCTCTCAGGCGGCGCGGGCGCGGGCGGCGAAGCCGTCCAGCACGACGGACAGTTCGCCGAAACTTGTGGCCACATGACGGGCGCCGGCGGCGATCTGCTCCTCGGCGGTATGGAAGCCCCAGGCGACGCCCAGCGGATGCACGCCCGCCTTAACCGCCATCTCGGCGTCATGGGCTGTGTCGCCGATCATCACCGTCGTGGTCGGATCAGCGTCGCAGGCGGCCATGGCGGCGTGCAGCATGGCCGGATCCGGCTTGCCCGGCCCGTCCTCGGCGCAGTGGGATGACAGGAACAGGTCGGCCCAGCCCTGACGCGCCAGATTGCGGGCCACGCCGCGCCGGTTCTGGCCCGTCGCCAGCGCCAGCCGCCAGCCGTCGCGGTGCAGGCGGCGCAGGTGATCCATCGCGCCGTCGTACAGCGGCTCCTCGTGCCCCTCGGCGTACATGCGGTTGAAGCTGGCGCGGAAGCCGGCGACGAAGCGGGCCAGCTCGTCGGGGTTCAACCCGGGCTCCAGCACCGCCATGGCGTGCTCCAGCGACAGGCCGACGATCATGCGGACGCGGTCATACTCAGGCTCGGGCAGGCCGATGTCCCGTGCAGCCTCGCAGGCGGCGCGATGGATCGAGGCGCGGCTGTCGACGAGTGTGCCGTCGATATCGAAGATGGCGAGGGGTCGGGTCATGCGGGAACGACGTCGAAGGCGATGGTGAGACGGGGCTGCTCGCCCGCGAAGGGCTGGGTGCCATGCCACATATAGGAGGGGAAAAGCACCAGCATGCCGGGCTCGGGCTTCTGGAAGTATTCGGGCCGCAAATCCGGCAGGAAAGGCGGCGCGCCAAAGCCGATCCAGCCCTGTCGCCCCTCCGCGATCGCGTCCGGCAGGTCGATATAGCAGGCCGACGACAGCCAGCCCTCCGGGTGCACATGGCTGGCGTGGAAACCGCCGGGTCGCAACTGGACCGACCACGCACCCGCGATGCGATAGTCACCGGTGATGCGCCGACGCAGTGGGTCGTTCCCGTGGCCCAAGGCTGCGATGTAGTGACGGATCGGACGATCGACGGCCCGAAAGAAGGCCCGGATGACGGGGTCGTCGCTGGCGGTCAGGGGCGCCGTCGTCTGGGTCCCGTGGCGAAGGCTCTGTCCTACCGGATGGGTCTGCAGCGCGTGCAGCCGACGCAGGGCCGGCGCGAGGTCCACCAGATAAGCCTCCAGAGACGGCCACCCCTCAGGGGTGTCGATCAGATACGCGCCGACCATGGCGTCATAGGCGTAAAGCTCGTGCGCACGCGGACTGTCCAGCAGGCGGAAGGCGACGGCCTTCAGGCTGAGGGCGTTTTGATCCTCTTGCACAGCGGTCAGGACCGTTTCGATCAGCGACAGCGCCGGCTCTACCTCGTGGCGCGCCAGATGGATTTCCGCCAGCTTCAGCATCGACGCCAACCCCGGACGCACGGTTTGGCTGGTCCGGGCATGCATCAACGCCTCGTCCAGATCGACTGACATCGCGGCGTGGGCGCAAACGGCCGCGATGTTGGGATCGCCCGCGGCTGGCCTGAGGGCCTGCAGGATCTCTTCGGGCGGGGCGCCCGCGTATTCCATCGCCTGCGCCCATGCGGCGGCCAGCGGCGGCGTTTCCGCCCCCTGCACCCTCGCATCTCCGAACGGCGCGAGAGTCGCCGTGCGATCCTCGGTCCGCATCCAGATCAGTTGGGACAGCTCGCGTACCCCGTCGACGTAGCCGGGCCTGCGCCGCACGGCGTGGCGATAGGCGTCTTCCGCCTCTTCGTGTCGGTTCTGCGCCAACAGCGCGCGGGCCAGCACCAGCCAGGTCTCCGGCGCATCGCCGCCCTTGCCCAGCGCCCGGCGCGCCGCAGCCTCTGCGTCCGCGCCGCGTCCGAGATCGCCGAGAATGGCCGCCAGATTGTGCTCGGCGACCGCGCTGGCCGGGCGCGCCGCCACCGCGGCCTCACGCAGTTCCAGAACCAGATCCAGCCGCTGTTCGGCCTTCAGCAGCGCCACCGCCTCGGCGATCTGCCCCGCATCGGCGAGGGCCTTGGCGCGCGCGGCCAGATCCGTCACCGCATCCGCCTGACGCCCTCGAAGGGGTCTTCGTCGCCCTCATGCGGGTCGAACCCGAAATGGGTGAAGCCGGCCTTCATCTCGGGGCTCAGCGGCGCCTCGACGATCAGCTTGCCGCCGGACGGGTGATCCAGCTCGATGCGGCGGGCGTGGAGTTGCAGCTTCAGTGGCCCCGACAGCTCGCGGGACTTGTCGTCGCCGTACTTCGGGTCGCCGAGGATCGGATGCCCGATGCCGGCCATGTGCGCCCGCAGCTGGTGCGTCCGGCCGGTGAACGGGCGCAGAGCCATCCACGCGGCCCGGTGCGCCGCCCGGCTGACGGTGGCGAACGCGGTTTCGGCGGGCTCCGCGCGAGGGTCCTTGCGGTCGGCCGGACGCATCATCTCGAAGTCATTGATGCCGGTCTTCTTCAGCGGCATGTCGATCTGGCCCGCCGCCGGCTTCGGATTGCCGATGACGATCGCCCAGTAAGTCTTCTTGGCCTGACGCCGCGCAAAGGCGCCGGCCAGCCGCTTTGCCGCCTCGGGCCCCTTGCCCAGCAGCAGGACGCCGGAGGTGTCTCGATCCAGCCGATGCACCAGCCGCGGCCGGTCCATCCCCTCACCCCAGGCCCCCAGCAGGCGATCGACGTGGCGGCTGGTCTTCGTCCCGCCCTGCACCGCCAGCCCGTGGGGCTTGTTGATGGCGATGACCATGTCGTCCTCATAAAGGACCAGCGACCTGGCGAATGCGATGTCCTTGGCCGACAGAGTATGGGCGTCACCGGCCTGTCTCGAGGTGTCGTCCGGGATCGGCGGCACGCGCACCGCGGCGCCGGCGGTCAGGCGGCCTTCGGGCTTGATGCGGGCCCCATCCACGCGGATCTGGCCGCTGCGGGCCATCTTCTGCACCTGGATGTTGGACAGGTGCGGCCAGCGACGACGGAACCAACGGTCCAGACGAATGCCGTCCTCGGCCTCCGCGACATAGATGGTCTGGACCTCGCGCTTCGGCGCATCGGAGGCGGGGGTCTCGTCGGTCAAAGGGCGGCTCCGAAGGCGCGGCGGGCCAGGAACAGGCCGACGAACAGGGCGAGGATCGAAAGGGCGACCGAGGCGGCGACATAGCCGCCGGCCATCGCTAGCTGGCGGCGCTCGATCATCAGCGCTGTCTCAAGTGAAAAGGCCGAAAAGGTCGTGAAGCCGCCCAGCACGCCGACAGCGGCGAACAGGCGGATGCTCTCAGCGTGCGCGCCACCCCGGAACGCCAGCCAGCCTGTCAGTGCGCCCATCGTCAGACCGCCCACCACGTTCGCCGACAGCGTCGGCCACGGCCAACCGGTCGCGGGCAATACCCGTCCGAGCCCGTAGCGCGCCATGGCGCCCAGCGCGCCTCCCGCGGCGACGATGAGGAAACGTGTCATCCGCTGGCTTATAGCGCCGATTGCGGCGAAGCGAAGGGACCGCTCTAGAGTCGCGGGCGGATGGCGTCCTGCACGCCGCGCGCATCATAGGCGTTCGGCCGGTCGGGCCTCGAACCGCGGCCCATGACCACTTCCAGCGAGGTCGAGGTTGGCGACGGACCGCTGAAGTTCAGACCAACCCCCACGCCGACGCCGGACGATGAATATCGCCCGTACCGGCCGTCATAGCGGCTGGAGCCGTAGCCGACGCCGACGCTGGGTCGCACGCCGCCCGCGCTGTCAGGACGGCCGTCGGTCCAGCGCTGGGTGACCTCGAACCAGTCGTAGCCCTCGGCCGTCGCCAGCTCGGCGGCGCGCAGCAGGGCGAAATCCGCCACAGGGCCCGGCGCGCCGACACCGTAATAGGTGACACGGTAGCGGTCATTCTCGATCCGCTGTTCGGTATAGCCCTGCCCTCCCGGCCCTGTCTGGGCGGAATAGGGCGCGAGACTGGCGCAGGCCGACAACGCCAGTGCGGAGGCGGCGATGACCGGAAGAACGAAACGCTTCATGGCGGGGCTCCGAAACTCTGTCCAGACAAAGCGCCGGCCCGACAGGACGGTTCCTGTGTACGCCGGGCGCTAGAGGCCGGCCTCCTGGACAAGGCCCTGAAAATCCTCGGGCGGTGGCGCCTCAACGGTCACTTCGCCGCCGTCGGGATGGGGGAAGGTCAGCTTCGCGGCATGCAGCATCAGCCGTGGCGCCGAGCGTCCGGCGAAGGTAAGGGCGCCGCCGTAGCGGACGTCTCCGACCAGCGGCCGGCCGATCGAGGCCATATGGACCCGCAGCTGGTGCATCCGTCCTGTCAGCGGCTCCAGCTCAACCAGCGCACCGCCGTCCGAGGCGGACAGCGTCCGGTACCGGCTTTCCGACCCCTGGGCGCCCGGCGTGTCGAACTCGCAGACTCGCATATAGCTTTCGCGTCCAATCTCCTGACGCACCAGAGGTTTGTTGATCCGGCCCGACGCCGGCTCCGGCGCGGACGACACAAGAGCGAGATAGGTCTTTTTGAACCGTCGCATCTGGATCGCCTTGCCCAGAAAACCCGCCGCCGGCTTCGTCCTGGCCGCCAGAATGACGCCGGATGTGTCGCGGTCCAGACGGTGCACCAGCTCCGGCCGCTTGCCGTTCGAGCGCATGAAGGCCCACAACAGGTCGTCCAGCGTATGCGCCTGAATACGCCCTCCCTGACTGGACAGGCCGGCCGGCTTGCTGAAGGCGAGCACCTGCGCGTCCTCGTGGATGACCCACGAGCGGACGGCGGCGATTTCCTGTTCGGACAACTGGACGGGCTGGCGCGTACTCACCTGCCCCGCTTAGCGCCGGACGGCCCTCAAGGCGAGAACCGTCCGATCAGGCTCAGCGCAGCACGCCCTTCTTGCGCATCGACCAGGCGTACCAGAGCAGGAACACGGCGATGGCCGTGATCACGTAAGGCATCCACTTCATCGCCGCCATTTCGGGCGCCAGCGGCGGCGGATTGATGAACTGCCCGTAGATCAGGCTGACCACCGCCCCCAGCAGCGAAAGCGCGAACACAGGCAAGGCCAGCTTGTTGCGCAACAGCAGCAGGATCGAGCCAAGCACCGCGCCCCAGACGCCGAGGATCCACGGCACATACATCCAGTTCGGCATGGCGATGAAGTAGTCGATCATCGCCTGATCGAACTTCATCTCGCGCATATAGGCCTCGCCGCGCGTCGTGGTGTTGATGAAATCAAAGGCGCCGAAGCCATTCCACAGCAGGGATATGATCCCCACCACCCACAGGTGCCACGGCGTTCTCACAGTCATTGTCGTATCGGTCATCGTCCCCTCCCAAGGATTCCTGATCAGGGAAGGGTAGGTCGGCATGCGCCTGACGACAATGAACAGCGTTAACCGGCCGACCGACAGGGTGTCACGCGATCAGACGGGCGATCTCATCAGGGTTGAACAAACCCAGTCGCCCGAGGTCCTTTCCCAGATTTCGGACGAGGTCATTCACGCTGAGCACTTCGTCGTAACCTGCCTGCCCCGGACGAAGCATCATGTACTCACCGGCCGCGCCGTCCCAGGCAAGTTTTACCGGCTCACCGTATTCAGAGCCCAGGTCCCGCTCGATCTTAGCCAGCGCCTTTAGTCGCTCCACCTGAGTGGAAGTGAAGGCTTTTTGGGAATCGAGGTCGGTGATATCTTCGACGCCGTTGAAGTAGCCGACTGAAGTGATCTGCTCAGGACGGGTCTCCTCGCGCTGCTGGATGTCGACCCATGCGGGCATGGAAACGGCATAGGGGTTCTGTTTTGGTGACAGGACGCCCGCAGCATCCGCCTGCTGCGCGGCTTGGAACCGGTCGTTAAAATTATCTTGCAGGATCAACAGGCTGGAGCTGGGCAATCCCGTGTCCAATGGCCGCGGCGCATGGGGTGGGTGCTCTGGATCGTAGAGAGTCGTCCCCGATCCGCCCGTGACCGTCGACCGGTAGGTCTTCTCTCCACGCGTCGATTGTCCGGAGACATCGATATGGAAGCCGCGAATATCGCGGACATCGCCGTCATTAACGGTGCGCCCCGCCCAGCGTTCGCGGAACGGGCTGGAATAGTCCGCCTGATAGACTGAACTGGTGATCGGCGCGGGCATGGTGACCTCCCTGACCGGAGACACCTAGCAAGTCACGTGCCACAACACTTTGATTTCAAATGTGTAATTATTCAGAATCTGAGGTGGCGGACCCGCCCTGCTTCCGGGCCCTCAGCTCAGCCCAACGCTCGAGCCGCTCCCTGACTTTCGCCTCGTGTCCCTCGCCCGGGGGATCGTAGAAGGTGCGGCGCTCCATGCCTTCGGGGAAGTAGTTGGCGCCCGAGAAGCCATCCTCGGCGTCCGGATCATACTGGTAGCCCTTGCCGTAGCCGAGCTGCTTCATGAGCTTCGTCGGCGCGTTGCGGATGTTGGCGGGCGGCATCAACGAGCCCGTCTCACGCGCCGCCTTCGAGGCCGCCTTCCAGGCGTTGTAGACAGCCACCGACTTCGGCGCGGTGGCGAGATGAACCACCGCCTGCGCCAGCGCCAATTCGCCCTCGGGACTGCCGAGGAAGTCGTAGGTGTCCTTGGCCGCGTTGGCGACGAGGATGGACAGGGGATCGGCCTGACCGATGTCCTCCACCGCCATCCGCACGATCCGGCGGGCCAGATACAACGGGTCCTCGCCCCCGTTCAGCATCCGCGCCAGCCAGTAAAGCGCCGCATCGGGGTCCGAGCCGCGCACCGACTTATGCAGGGCGGATATGAGGTTGTAGTGCTCCTCCCGGCTCTTGTCGTAGGCGGGCGCGCGGCGCTGGAGCGTGCCGGCCAGACCCTGCACGTCCAGCTCGGTCCCGTCAGGCAAGGCGAACAGGGTTTCGGCCATGGTCAGCAGATAGCGGCCGTCGCCGTCGGCCAGCGCGGTCAGCGCCTGCCGCGCCTCGACGGTCAGCGGCAGTTTGCGATCCTCCTGCGCCTCGGCCCGGCTCAGCAGCTGATCCAGCGCCTCGTCGTCCAGCCGCTTCAGAACGAAAACCTGACTGCGCGACAGCAGGGCGCCGTTCAGCTCGAAGGACGGGTTCTCGGTCGTCGCGCCCACCAGCGTGACCACCCCCTCCTCCACGAACGGCAGGAAGCCGTCTTGCTGGGCGCGGTTGAAGCGATGGATCTCGTCGACGAAGAGCAGGGTCGACTGACCGGCGGCGCGGCGCACGCGAGCCTGTTCGAACACCTTCTTCAGGTCCGCCACGCCCGAGAAGACGGCGCTGATCTGCTGGTACTGATAGCCGGCGGCCTGGGCCAGCAAGCGGGCGATGGTGGTCTTGCCGGTGCCCGGCGGCCCCCACAGGATCATCGACCCCAGCCGTCCGGCCTCGATCATCCGCCGAATCGGACCGCCCTCGCCCAGCAGGTGATCCTGACCGACAACCTCCTCCAGCGACTTCGGCCGCAGGCGGTCGGCTAGCGGGGCGTCGGGGGGATGGATGCCGGAAGCTTCGAACAGATCGCTCATGAGCGCATTCAGATAGGCGTTCGCGGCGCTCATTTCACGCGTTACTGTGCCGTCGCCTTCACGGAGTACGCATGACCACCGCCCACGTCACGCCCACAGGTTCCGGCGCGATCCCCTATCTGACCATCCCCTCGCGCGGCGGACAGGCGGCGGTCGAGTTCTATCGCGCTGCCTTCGGGGCCGAAGAGCTGATGCGTACGCTGGCCGAGGACGGCGAGCGGGTGATGCACAGCCGTCTGTTGATCAACGGCGGGCTGATCTTTCTGTCCGATGAGTTTCCGGAGTACGGGAACGAGGCCGACATTACACCGAAAGGCGTAACCTTGCACCTTCAGGTAGACGACGCCGACGAGTGGTGGAGCCGCGCCATCATCGCTGGCTGCGTGCCCGTCATGCCGCTGGCCGACCAGTTCTGGGGAGACCGCTACGGCCGGATGACCGACCCGTTCGGCCACATCTGGTCAATCGGGTCGCCCAGCCGGAAGAGCTGAGGTCTAGCCAACCCGGCCGGTTCTCAGCTGTCCGCCACGGTTGATCGAGACTTCCGACCCCCGACGCACGCCGTTCAGTTGGCCCGCCGAGGTCACCGCACTGCCGTTGACCCGGAGAACGACATCGCCCGGCTGGAAACCGTTGGCCGCGGCGTAACTGTTGCCGACCAGCTCACCAATGATGACGCCCGACGCGAACGGGTCGCCGCCCAGCCGATCGGCCAGCGCGGGGTTGAGGGTCAGCACACGGGCGCCTGCGAACGAGCCGGACTGGATGACCTGACCGCCTTTCGGGTCAGCGTCGCCCGGCAGCGGCTCTATACGCGCCTGCACCGTGTCCGACCGTCCATCCCGCAACAGCGTGACCGGCACTCGCGTGTTCGGATCGCGCAGACCGATATTGTAGTTCAGGCCACCCTGATCGTTGACCTCTTGCCCGTCGACGGAGGTGACCACGTCGCCTTCGCGAATGCCGGCGTCCGCTGCCGGGCCGCCCGGGTAGACTTGGGTGACCACCAGACCCTGTGGCCGGTCCAGACCGAGACTGCGGGCGATGTCGCCGGTGACCGTGTCGCCCTTCAGGCCCAGCCACGGCCGCACCACCGCTGTGGCGCCGCCGACGGCGCTGTCCACGACCCGGCGTACCTGCGCCGCAGGCACCGCGAAGCCAACGCCTGACGATGTACCCGACCGCGAGAAGATCGCCGAATTGATGCCGATCAGATCGCCGTCCATGTCTACCAGCGCGCCGCCGGAGTTGCCGGGATTGATCGCTGCGTCCGTCTGGATGAACGAGCCGGAGTCCGCGATGTTGGTTTCGGTCCTGTTCAAAGCGGAAACAATGCCGTTGGTGACCGTCTGGCCGACCCCGAACGGGTTGCCGATGGCCAGAACCAGATCGCCGACCTGCTGCTGCTCGCGATCGTCGATGTTCAGCGTCGGCAGTTGGCCGTCCACGCCTTCCAGTTGCAGCACGGCGATGTCGGACCGCTCGTCCGCCAGCACCACACGCGCCGAGAACTCGCGCCGGTCGGTCAGGGTGACGCGGATGTCGCTCATGCCCTGAATGACGTGGTTGTTTGTCACCACCACGCCGTCCGGCCTAACGATAACGCCGGAGCCGATCGAGCCCACCTGCTGCGCCCGTTGGGCGTTGTAGCCGAACATGGACCAGAAGGGGTCCTGCACCCGCTGGACGCCGCGCGCCGCGATGTTGACGACCGCCGGGGCCGCACGCCGCACCACGGGCGCAAAGCTCGCTTTCATCGAGGCGGAGTCGCCGGGCACGACACGATTGGCGTCGGCAAATGCGCCGTCCTGGGCCTTGGAAGGGTCGGGTTGGCCGCAGGCGGCGAGGGTCAGGGAGAGCGCGAGGGCAAGCGAGCTGGTCTTCATCATCGTCCGCTGGAAATGTCGGTGGTCGATCCGCCCATCACGTCCCCGCATTTCGACGGGATGATGGCGGCGCCGTTTCAAACGGCCACGCTTTCGTCGCGTTCCGCCTGTCGCGCCGTAACCCACCCAACCGCCGCCGCCAGGAGCAGGACCGCCGCCGCGATGTAGAAGGCGAGACCCGGATCGAACAGGCCGCCCACGAGCGGCTTCACAATCGCGGACGGAAGACCCAGCCCCTCAAACCAGCGCGCCAACCCGGCGAACTGCCCCGACACCGACTGCGCATAGATCCAGCCGAAGAACAGCGGCGACGCCACCCCGGCGATCGAGGCGACGCTCATGTTCGCACCCTGAAGCTGGCCCTGCTCGTCCTCGCCCACACGACGGGTCATCAGGGCCTGCAGCGTCGGCATGGCCAGACCCCACAGCGCGTTCGGCAGCATGGCGAGCATGAACATCCAGCCGGTCGGCGCCCAGCCCATCATGGCGATGCCGACCGTACCGCCGAACAGGCCGAAGACCATGGTCGCGCGATCGCCAAACCGCTTGACCGCCTTTCCGACCAGCAGCCCCTGCACGATTATGTCCAGTACGCCCACCGCAGCCAGCAGAAGGCCGACCTGCAGCGGCCCCCAGCCGTAGCGCAGCGCCGCGTACAGCACGAATACGACCGAAAAGACGTGGTGGGCGAAGTAGAGCAGGAAGTTCACCATCGCGAGGCCCGCCAGCTCGGCATGCCGCTTCAACAACACAAGCGACCCGACCGGATTGGCCCGCGCCCAGCTGAACGGCATCCGTTTCTCGACCGGCAGGCTCTCGGGCAGCACAAGCCAGCCGTACAGGAAAGCCACGCCCGACATTCCGGCGGCTACCCAGAACGGAATGCGCGGCCCCATCTCGCCCAGCAGCCCGCCCATCACCGGGCCCAGCACGAAACCGCCCGAGAAGGCCGCGCCGATCAGTCCGTAGGCCTTGGCCCGTTTATCCGGCTCGGTGATGTCGGCCATATAGGCGTAGACCGTGGTGAAGCTGGACGAGGTGAGCCCGCCCAGAATGCGCCCCAAGGCCAGCCACCAGAGGTTTGGGGCCAGCGCCATCAGCATCCAGTCGAGCGACAGCCCGGCGCAGGAGATCAGGATCACCGGCCGTCGCCCGTATTGATCGGACAGAGAGCCGATCACTGGCGAGGCGAAGAACTGCATCGCCGCCCACAGGGCCACGAACACGCCGTTCCAGATGCCCGCCGCCGCGTTCGAGCCCGCGAACTCCTCGATCAGGGACGGCAGTACCGGAATGACTAACCCCATCGACACGATGTCCAGCATCGCGGTGATCAGGATGAAGGCCAAGGCGGCCCGCTTGGTGCGGAAACGGTTCAGTGCGGACATGGGACGCGCCTTCTAGCCGACGGAAACGCCGCCGTCGAAGGCTCCCGCGATCATCGCGCCATGGCGGCTTCGGTATCCTGCGCCTGACCGTCGCCCGCGGGCGCGGACAGGTCCAGCAGACGGGCCAGCAGGGGCTGGACGTCTACGCTGTCCATCTCCGGCAGGGTCGCGCCACGCGCCAGATCAGGGCCGTGGGCGATGAACAGGGCGCGCATTTCCTCCGACGCATTGTCATACCCGTGGGCGCCGCCCCGTATGCGGGCGGGGTCTGGCGTCCGCTCATGCGTCGTCGCCATCCAGCCGGTTTCAGCCAGACAGACGATCGCGGGAATACGCGGGTTGGTCCCGTAGGCCAGCCGCGGCGGGATTTCACCCCTGCGCCAACATTCCAAATGGTCGGAGCGGCCCAGCAGCGCGGCCTCCACCTCGGCTTCGCGACCGGGTTTGGGGTCCAGCGTCGCCACCGGGCCATGGGCTGTGACGGTAAAGGCATCAGCTGCGACCTTGTCGTCGAGGAAAACCAGTCGCTCGCCCGAGATCGGCGCCATGCCGTGGTCGGCGACGATCACCAGATTCGCTTCAACGCCCTGCTTCGCCAGCCCGTCGAGCAGCGCCTTCACCGCGGCGTCGACATCGGACAGCACCGCATCGGTCTCCGGCGCATCCGGGCCATACTTGTGTCCTGCGGAGTCCAGAACGTCGAAATACAGCGTCGCCAGCTGCGGCCGCTCGGCTTCGGGCAGGCTCAGCCACGCGAGCAGGATATTGACCCGCGCCAGCGACGGCACCGTCTGCTCGAACGGCAGCCAGTAGGTTGGCCGTACGCCGCGGATCGGCGCTTCGGAACCGGGCCAGAACAGGGTGGCTGTACGCAGGCCCGCGTTCATGGCGGTCACCCAGATCGGCTCCCCGGCGTCGTACCAGACCCGGTCCATCACCTCGGCGCGGTTGCCCAGCGAGAAGCGGCGGCCCGGCAGGTCCCGGTCCGTGATGGTGTTGTAGACGAGGCCGTGGTGGTCGGGATGCAGACCTGTTGCGAGTGTATAGAAGTTCGGAAAGGTCACGCTGGGCCACGAGGGACGCATGCCGCCCTCCGCCTGCACGCCCTCTTGCGCCAGCCGCGACAAGGTCGGGGTCAGCCCGCGATCCAGATAGTCCGCACGGAAGCCGTCGATGCCGATCAGGATGACCGGCCGATATGGCTCTTGCGCCGAGGCAGGTGAACCACCTGCGAGCGCGGCGGCGAACGCAAGCGAGGCGAGAAGGCGAACAAGCATACTGAACTCCGGATTGGGGCGGACATTGCCTAAGCTTAATCTGCGACAGCCCTGCAACGCCTTGCCTCTCGCCCTGAGCAAAGCCAAGCTCCCCCAATGAACGCTGTGATCGAAACCCGTGGGCTGACCAAGACCTACGGAACCGTCCACGCCCTCGCGGGTCTGGACCTGACCATTCCCCGAGGCGGCGTCTATGGCGTGCTGGGACCGAACGGGGCGGGCAAGTCGACCCTGTTCCGCATCCTGCTGGGCCTTATCCGGCCGACCAGCGGTTCGGCGACGATCATGGGTGGGCCCGTCGGAGATGTGGCCCATATGCGCCAGACCGGCTCGATGATCGAGACGCCTCGCTTCCCGCCCTATCTGACCGCGCGTCAGGTGCTGAGCTGGCTGGCGCTGGAGCACGGCGCCGGAAAGACGGCGGACATCCCGCACTGGCTCGAACGCGTCGGCCTGACCGAAGCGGCGGACCGGCGGGTGCGCGGTTTCTCGGTCGGAATGCTCCAGCGGCTGGGCGTCGCGGCCTCGCTGATGACCCGGCCCGATCTGGTCATTCTGGATGAACCGACCAGCGGCATGGATCCACCCGGCATTCAGGAGATGCGCGCCCTGATCCGCAGCCTTGCGGCCGACGATGGCGTGACCGTCGTTCTGGCCAGCCACCAGCTGCTGGAGGTCCAGCGCGTCTGCGACCGCGTCGCCATCCTGAACAAGGGCCGGCTGGTGCGCGAGGGGACGGTCAATGAGCTGACCGCCGTCGGCGAACGCCTGCGTCTGTCCGTCACCCCGATGGCGCAGGTGCTGGATACGCTGGGCGCCAAGGGCGCGGTCGAGGGCGAGGCCGTCATGGCCGATGTCACCCGCGCCGAGGCTCCCGCCCTGATCCGGGCGCTGGCGTCAAAGGGCGTCGACATTACCGAGGCGCGCTGGGTCGGCACCGATCTGGAAAGCATCTTCTTCACCGAGACCGGCTCCGTTCAAACCGTGGAGGCCGATCATGCTGGCTGACGCCATCCGCGCGGAAAGCTTCCGCCTGTCCAAGAGCCGCACGACCTGGTTCTGGTCGGTCTTCTTCGTGCCCATCGTCTCGCTGGTGCTGGGCGTCATCGCCGCCTGGTTCATGCAGGCCAAGGAAACCGAGATCATGGCGTCAGCGACCAAGCTGCCGCCAGAAGCGATCGCCATGTTCGGCAAGGCGCCGATCAACATGGCCGAAAGCCTGACCGAGGCGGCGTCCAAGCTGGACAACCCCATGCTGCTGGCCTTCATGCTGATCGGCGCGGCGACACTCTACGCCGCCGACTATCGCTGGGAGACCTGGCGTCTGATCAGCGCCCGAAACGGGCGCACCAATCTGGTCATCGGCAAGATCGCGGTGACGACCCTGCTGGCGGTCGTGGCCATGCTGATCATGCTGCTGTCGAGCGTCGCAGAGACGCTGGTGCAGGCTGCGATCTTCAAGCGCGGACTGGTCTTCCAGCCGACCGGCGCGATGTTCAGCCACTTCCTCGCCTTCTCGGGCCTGTCGCTGCTGCGGATCGTGCAGTTCACGATCCTCGGCCTGCTGGCCGCGACGGTGACGCGGTCCTTGCTGGCGGCCCTGTTCGTGCCGTTGGTGGTGGGTGTGGCGCAGTTCTTCTCGCCCCAGCTGTTTGGCGGAATGGGCATGACACCGGATCACTGGGTCCCCGCCCTTCTAAACCCGGCCGCGGCGACGGACGCGCTGAAGGCCTGGGCCGAGGGTGGTCCGGACGCTGCAAGTCTGCCCGCCGGCATGGTGATGAAGGCGTGGATCTGCATGGCCCTGTGGACCCTGCTTCCGGCCATCGGCGCCCTGACGTGGTTCAAACGGCAGGATCTGTCGAAGGAATAGGCTTCAGGCGGCGACGCCCGGCTCCGGCTGGTCCGTCGCCGCGCCCTGTTCGGCCAGCCAGTCCCCGAACGCGTCCACGGCCGCGCTCGACCGGTCCGCAGGCTTCAGGAAGACGAAGCGAGACGTGCGCCGCACGAAGCCGAACGGCGCCACCAGCCGGCCCGCCTCAAGATCCGGCGCGACAAAGACCCACGGAACGATGGCGAGGCCCAGCCCGGACGCCGCCGCCTCGATCAGGGAGTGGTTGTGGCCGAACTCCCGCTCGACCGTCGCCCTGCCCGCCTTCACGCCGGCGAGTTCGCTCCACACCCGCCAGCTTTCAGGAAAGGTGCTGGCGTGCAAACGCGGCAAACCGGCCAGATCGGCCCAATGGCTCCCGAGCGGCGCAAGGCGGGGTGCCCCGACGAGACCCTGCATCTGGGGCATGATGTCCACGGCCCGGGCAGCCGGCGCGATCTGGCCGGCCTCGAAGATGCGTATCGCGGCGCCGAACCGGTCCTTGCGGAAGTCGACCGGCGCGTAAGACTCCGATAGCCGCACCCGGACATCGGGATGGCGAGCGACGAAGTCCGGCAGCCGCGGGATCAGCCATTTCACCGCCAGCGTCCCGAGACACGACACCTCGATCTCCACCGGGCCAGCCCCCCGCGCCGCCTGTACGCCCCGGCGGATCGCAGCGAAGGCTGGCGTCAGGTCTTCAGCCAGAGCGACGCCGGCGCGAGTCAGCGCCAATCGATGCCGAGGTCCCTCGACCAGCTCGACGCCCAACGCGGCCTGCAACGTGGCGATCTGGCGACTGACGGCGCCGTGGGTCACCGCCAGTTCCTTCGCCGCCTGCGTCATCGAGCCATGGCGCGCAAAGGCCTCGAAGGCTCTCAATGCGGAAAGCGGCGGCGGCGCATGGGTCGACATGTGATCTCAGCTCACAACCTCGCGCCCATCTAATCGATTTCGCGGGATCGGCAAATCGGGTTGAGACTGGACGATGTCGCCCTCGCCCCTTCCCCCGCCCCGCCGCACCCGACCTGACGAGATCGCCTACGCGCTCTGGGCCTTCGTCATCGCCGGCATCGCCGCCCTGACACTCGCCGACGGCTGCGCTTCGCCACCGGCCAAAGAAAAAGGCCCCGCCGCGGATGCGGCGAGGCCTCTTTTGCCCCAACGATAAAGCCTTATCAGGCTTCGTCGTCGCCCTCGAAAGCAAGCACCGGACCGGAGTCCACGCCCTTGGCGGTGGCGTCCCGATCGACGAACTCGATCACGGCCATGGCGGCGTTGTCGCCGTGGCGGAAGCCGGCCTTCATGATGCGGATGTAGCCGCCGTTACGCTCGGCGTAGCGGGGAGCCAGGGTGTCGAACAGCTTGCCGACCTGGGTCACGTCGCGCACGGCGCTGATGGCCTGACGGCGAGCGTGCAGGTCGCCCTTCTTGCCGAGCGTGACCAGCTTCTCGACGAAGGGACGCAGTTCCTTAGCCTTGGGCAGGGTCGTCGTGATCTGCTCGTGCTTGATCAGCGAGGCCGCCATGTTGGCGAACATGGCCTGGCGGTGGCTGACCGTGCGGCCGAGCTTACGATATGCGGCGCCGTGGCGCATCGGGGTCTCTCCTACTCAGTCCCGGTTCCCGCGTACCAGATGCGGGCCTGGGCCTTTTCCTTCTAACCGCTCCGCAGACCCAAGGGCCGTTGGGCGGAGGGTTGAAACTAGATCTGGTCGTCGAACTTCTTGGCCAGGTCTTCGATGTTTTCGGGCGGCCAGTTCGGCACGTCCATGCCGAGGCTGAGGCCCATCGTCGCGAGAACTTCCTTGATCTCGTTCAGCGACTTGCGACCGAAGTTCGGGGTGCGAAGCATTTCGCCCTCGGTCTTCTGGATCAGGTCGCCGATGTAGACGATGTTGTCGTTCTTCAGGCAGTTGGCCGAACGGACCGACAGTTCCAGCTCGTCGACCTTCTTCAGCAGCGCCGGGTTGAAGGGCAGGTCGGGCTTGCCGTCCGCCGCTTCCACAGCCTTCTTCGGCTCGTCGAAGGTGATGAAGATCTGGAGCTGGTCCTGCAGGATGCGCGAGGCGTAGGCCACCGCGTCAACCGGCGAGACGGCGCCGTTGGTTTCGACCTCGAGGATCAGCTTGTCATAGTCCAGCGACTGGCCCTGGCGGGTCGGCTCGACGCGATAGGCGACGCGCTTCACCGGGGAGTACAGGGCGTCGACGGCGATCAGGCCGATCGGCGCGTCTTCCGGACGGTTCATTTCCGACGCAACATAGCCCTTGCCGTTCTGGACGGTCAGTTCCATGCGCACCGAAGCGCCGTCGTCCAGCGTGCAGATCACGTGGTCGGGATTCAGCACCTCGATGTCCGCCGGGACGTCGATCTGGCCGGCGGTCACCGGGCCCGGGCCCGTGGCGCGCAGGGTCATGCGCTTCGGACCCTCGGCATGCATGCGCAGGGCCAGTTGCTTGATGTTCAGCACGATGTCGACAACGTCTTCCCGCACGCCTTCCAGCGAGGAGAATTCGTGGACGACGCCGTCGATTTGGATCGCGGTCACCGCCGCGCCTTGCAGCGACGACAGGAGAACGCGGCGCAGGGCGTTGCCGAGCGTCACACCGAAGCCGCGTTCCAGGGGCTCGGCGACCAGGCGCGACTTGCGCTGCGGGTCGGAGCTCGCCTCGATTTGCGGCTTCTCGGGACGGATCAGCTCTTGCCAGTTACGTTCGATCATAGGTGTCCCTCGAAACGGGTTTCGCCGATCCCCCTCGCCTCGTCAGGGAGGGCGGGATCGGCGGGGAGATAGGGTAGTCGGCGACGACGCTTAGACGCGGCGGCGCTTGGGCGGACGGCAGCCGTTGTGCGGCATCGGCGTGACGTCGCGGATGGTCGTGATGGTCAGGCCCACGGCCTGAAGAGCACGCAGGGCCGACTCACGGCCGGAACCCGGACCCGAGACGTTGACTTCCAGCGTCTTCACGCCGTGTTCCTGCGCCTTCTTGCCCGCGTCTTCAGCAGCCATCTGGGCGGCGTAAGGGGTCGACTTACGCGAACCCTTGAAGCCCATGTGACCGGCCGACGACCAGGAAATCGCGTTCCCTTGAGCGTCGGTGATGGTCACCATGGTGTTGTTGAAGGACGCGTTCACGTGGGCGACGCCCGAGGTGATGTTCTTGCGCTCGCGCTTCTTTACGCGACCCGGTTCCTTGGCCATCGGTGCCTCTTACTTCTTCTTGCCGGCGATCGGCTTAGCGGGACCCTTGCGGGTGCGGGCGTTGGTATGCGTGCGCTGACCGCGGACCGGAAGGCCCTTGCGGTGACGCAGGCCGCGGTAGCAGGCCAGGTCCATCAGACGCTTGATGTTCATCGACGTCTCGCGGCGCAGGTCGCCCTCGACGGTGTGGTCACGGTCGATGGTTTCGCGGATCTGCAGCACTTCGGCGTCGGTCAGTTGGTTGACGCGACGGGCCGGCTCGATGCCGACCTTCGCCGTGATGTCCTTGGCGGCGTGCGCGCCAATGCCATGAATGTACTGCAGCGCGATTTCGACGCGCTTGTTGGTCGGGATATTGACGCCAGCGATACGGGCCACGAAATTCTCCAGATACGCGTGTTCAGACGCAGCAAACGCTCCGGTCAACAGACCTGGAGCGTGTGGCGCCCTTCGCGGAAGCGGGCCTTATACAGGGGATTTCATTTCCGTCAACGCCTGAGGCGTCGCTAGCGCCCGCCTCGCAGGTAGTCGACGGAGAAAGTGACGGTCTGACCGTCAACCGCGCGGCCGTTACGCATCGGTGGCCGATAACGGTACTCGCGGGCCAGCTTCAAACCCGCCTCGCCGAATCCGAGCTGACCCGGCGTCTCACCCAGTAAACGGCAGTCCCGCAGCCGCGTGTCCATGCCCACAACGCACGAAACGACCGCCTGACCGTCGATACCCCTGAACCGCGCGTACTGGGGATAGGAGCGATTCACCTGCACCTGAGTCGGTCGACGCAGGAGTTGCGGTCCGGAAAGGTCGCTGGCCGCCGCGCCACTGCTCCGTCCAGGGCCCACGCCGCTCCCGACACCCGATCCCACGCCCGACCCCAAGCCGCCGCCGGCTCCGGACCCCGCTCCGCCGATCGCGGCCGTCCCGGCTTCACGCGCAACAAGGTCCGCCGTAGCGCCCGAGGCAACCACGGACTGCGCGGCGTCCGGTTCAGTCGGCGCGATCAATGCCTCGGGCCACGGCAGCGTCTTTTCCGGAACGTGCAGGGTTGACGGCGTCGATCGTCCAGCAGGGGTCGGCTCATCGGCATTCTGCGCGGGTTGGCCTCCGCCGCCGCCGGGAGATGGGCTGAACAGCCTCACCTCGAAGACTGGCAGGGAGGACAGAACCGGTTCAGCGATACGGGTCATGGCCAGCCACCAAAGCACCACCAGATGCAGCAGCACGACAGCCACGAAGATTGCGGTCTTGCGCGAACGGTCGATCGACGGCGTGCGATCGTAGTCGATCATGTCAGCCTCCCTGCCCTTGCCATGACGATGGCACAGCTTCAGCCGGCCGGGAAGCCTTGCGGTAGCGGTGTTACCCGACGGCCGGCGCGTCCCGGCCGAAGCGCAGGATCATCACGGCCCGCAGTTCGTAGTCCGGACGGCCGTCAATGGTCGCGGGCCTGAACCGGTACAGTTCCCGCGCCGCGGCGAGGCCGGCCGCACCGAACCCCTGCCCTGCCGGCGTCTCGCTCATGACCTCGCACTGATCCAGAGTCGTGTCCTCAAGGATCCGGCAGCGCACGACGGCCGTCCCCGACACGCCCCGACGCAGCGCCTCACGCGGGTGGAAACGGCGTAGATCGTCGCCTTGGGGACGGCGCAGATTTTGGGGCCCGGTGCGCGCGCCCCTGCCCGGCCCGTCGCCGGCCCCCACGCCGTTGCCGGTTCCGGTCCCCTGCCCGCCCTGTCCCATGCCGGGCGATGGCGAGGCGATGTCGGACACGCCGACGGTCAGTGCGGGTGCGGGAGCGGGATTCACAGGGGCCGGCAGCTCGGGCGCCGGGACAGGCAGAGGCGAGCGGTGCACGCGCGAGGGCGCCGCCGGTGCGCCTCCACCAGCCACGGGTGACGGGTCAGGCGGCGGCGGAGGCGGCGGTGGGGGCGCCGGGGGGCGCATCAGGACGATATCGATGATCGAGGGCGGCAGCGAAGCCGGCGTCGGCGGCTGGGTGCGCGCGATGACCATGAACACGGCGACATGCGCGGCGGCCACCAGCGCAAAGACGCCGGCCTTGCGCGTCCTCTTCGGCGTCCAGAATGGAGTCCGGTCTTCCACGTCGGCCTTGTCCCACATCCGGCATGAACGCGCCGGACGGCGAAAAGTCAGCGACGGTTCAGGCGTCCAGCGCGCCGTCGATCGCGCCCGCGACCGTCTGGATATCGCCCATGCCGTCGATCTCGGTCAGCAGGCCCTTGCCCTCGTAATAGGGCAGCAAAGGCGCGGTCTGGCGGTTGTAGACGGCCAGACGGTCCTTGAAGGTGTCGGGATTGTCGTCCGGACGGCCCTGTTCGGCGAACCGCCTGGCGATCCGCGCGGTCAGGGCCTGGTCGTCGACCTTCAAACGAATGACGGTGTCGATCTGCGAACCTCGCTTGGCCAGCATGGCGTCCAGCGCCTCTGCCTGCGCCACGGTGCGGGGAAAGCCGTCGAAGATGGCGCCGCCTGCGGCCTCGGCCTCGGGCAGGCGATCCTCGATCAGGGCGATGACGATCTCATCGGTGACCAGATCGCCGCGGGCCAGCACATCCTTGACCTTCAGGCCCAGATCCGAGCCGCTGGCGATGGCGGCGCGAAGCATGTCGCCGGTCGACAGCTGGACCATGCCGCGCTGTTCGACCAGTCGTTTGGCCTGCGTTCCCTTGCCGGCCGCTGGCGGCCCGAACAGGATCAGGTTCATCGCGCCGCCCCCCGGTTCGACGTTAGCGCCGCGCGGGGGCGGTAGCGCCCCGGCCACGACCACGCAGCTTGGCCTTCTTGATCAGGCCTTCGTACTGGTGCGCCAGCAACTGGGACTGGATCTGGGAGACCGTGTCCATCGTCACCGAAACCACGATCAGGATCGAGGTGCCGCCGAAATAAAGGCTGTTGCCGAAGTTGGCGACCAGGATTTCCGGCAGCAGGCAGACCGCGGTGATGTAGGCGGCGCCGATGACGGTCAGACGGGTCAGGACATAGTCCAGATACTCGGCCGTACGCTTGCCCGGACGAATGCCCGGCAGGAAGCCGCCGTACTTGCGCAGGTTTTCGGCGGTGTCCTCGGGGTTGAAGGTGATCGAGGTGTAGAAGAAGCAGAAGAAGACGATCAGGACCGCGTACAGCACGCTGAACAGCGGCTGGCCGTGCTGCATCTGGCCGGCGACCGTGGGCACCCACGACAGCCAGGACGGCAGGTTGGCCGTCGCCGTCATGCTGGCAACCGTCGAGGGCAGCATCAGCAGGGACGAGGCGAAGATCGGCGGGATGACGCCGGCGGTGTTGACCTTCAGCGGCAGGAACGAGCGTTCCCCCCCGGCCATGCGGTTGCCTTCCTGACGCTTCGGATACTGGATCAGCAGGCGGCGCTGGGCGCGTTCCATGAAGACGATGAAGACCACCACGCCGACAGCGAGAGCGGCGATGGCCAGCAGTGCGATCACCGACATCTGGCCTTCCTGGGCCAGACCGAACAGGCGGGCGATGGTGCCCGGCAGAACGGCCACGATGCCGGCGAAGATGATTAGCGAGATGCCGTTGCCGACGCCGCGCGCCGTAACCTGCTCGCCCAGCCACATCAGCAGCATGGTGCCGCCGGTCAGGACGGTGACGGTCGAGACGACGAAGAAGATGCCGGGATCCGACACCAGCCCCGGCGTGGCGTTCAGGCCGACGGCGATGCCGGCCGACTGGAACAGGGCCAGGACGACGGTCAGATAGCGGGTGTACTGGTTAAGCTGCTTGCGGCCGCTGTCGCCGCCTTCCTTGCGCAGCTTTTCCCATGGCGGATACACCGTGCCCATCAGCTGCACGATGATCGACGCCGAGATGTACGGCATCACGTTCAGGGCAAAGACGGCCATCCGCTCGACGGCGCCGCCCGAGAACATGTTGAACATGTCCAGAATGCCGCGGGTCTGATCCGGGTTCTGGAAGAACTGCAGGAAGGCTTCGGAGTTGATGCCCGGGATCGGAACATAGGTGCCGATCCGGTAGACGATCAGCGCGCCCAGCGTGAACAGCAGGCGTTTATGGAGCTCGGTCGCCTTGGCGAACGAACCCATGTTCATGTTTGCGGCAAGTTGTTCGGCGGCCGAAGCCATGTGTCGTCACCCCGAGTGATCAGAACGCGGCGTATCGGAGATGAGTCCGGGCCAGCCGTCCAGATAGGCGAAGGGCGGCCTGTCAGCCAGACCGCCCCGCTTTCTTTTTACTTGGCGGCCTTGGAAGCGGTCCGCTTGGCGCGGGCCGAAACCTTGTTGGCGTCGCCCTTCGGAGCCTTGGGAGCCGGAGCCTTGCCCTTGGCGGCGTTGCGCTTCTCGACGCGCGCAGCAGCCTTTTCCTCGGCCGCGATGCGCTGTTGCGTCACGCTGCCGCCGGCGGCTTCGATCGCCTTCACGGCGCCGGCTGAGGCCGACCAGACGACCAGGTTCAGCTTGGCCTTGATTTCGCCGGTGCCCAGAATGCGGACGCCGTCCTTGACGCGGCGGATGACGCCGGCGGCGACCAGGGCGTCGCCCTTGATCTCACCCTTGGCGTCCAGCTTGCCGGCGTCGATGGCGTCCTGCAGGCGCCACAGGTTCACTTCAGCCAGCTTCAGGGCGTTGGCGTTGTTGAAGCCGCGCTTGGGCATACGCATGTACAGCGGCATCTGGCCGCCTTCGAAGCCGCCGATGGCGACGCCCGAACGGGACTTCTGACCCTTGACGCCACGGCCAGCGGTCTTGCCCTTGCCGGAGCCCGGGCCACGGCCGACGCGCATGCGCTTCTTGTGGGCGCCCTCGTTGTCGCGGATTTCGTTCAGTTTCATGTGCCTGATCCTTTCGGGTGCTAGCGCCCGGAGCAGCTCCGGACTCGGCTGTTTTGGGTTCCTTCTCCCCTCGGGGGAGAAGGTGGCTCGCGAAGCGAGACGGATGGGGGGGCTCGATCCGTCGCGCCCTATAAGACAAAGAGGGGGTCTGCATCAAGCAGCCCCCTCATCCGGCCCTGACGGGCCACCTTCTCCCCCAAGGAGAGAAGGGTCCTGTTTCTTACTTCTCGACCACTTCCACCATGTGCTGGACCTTGGCGATCATGCCGCGGACCGACGGTGTGTCTTCAAGCGTGGACTCGCGGCCCATGCGGTTCAGGCCGAGGCCGGCCAGGGTGGCGCGCTGGTCCGACTTGCGGCGGATCGGCGAACCAGTCTGGCGGATGGTGACGGTGTTCTTGGCGTCTGATTTGGCCATGACTTAGGCTTCCTGGGCTTCAGGCGCCGCTTCCGGAGCCGAGGCGCCGTCGTTGCGACGGCCCATCAGGTCAGCGACCTTCTTGCCACGCTTCGAGGCCACCTGACGCGGCGACGACTGGACCTTCAGAGCTTCGAAGGTCGCACGGATCATGTTGTAGGGGTTCGAAGAGCCGGTCGACTTGCCCACGACGTCCTGGACGCCGAGGGTTTCGAGGACGGCGCGCATCGGACCGCCGGCGATGACGCCGGTTCCCGGAGGAGCCGCACGCATCATGATCTTGCCGGCGCCCCAACGGCCGTTGCCGTCGTGGTGCAGGGTGCGGTTCTCGCGCAGCGGAACCTTGATCATGGTCTTCTTGGCTTCTTCGGTCGCCTTGCGGATGGCTTCCGGCACTTCGCGCGCCTTGCCGTGACCGAAGCCGACGCGGCCCTTGCCATCGCCGACGACCATCAGGGCCGCGAACGAGAAGCGACGGCCGCCTTTGACCGTGGCCGCGACGCGGTTGATGTGCACCAGCTTTTCGACGATGTCCGAATCCGGACCGTCGACGGCAGGAGCGTTGCGGTTGTCACGACGGTTGCGATCGTTGCCGCCGCCGCCGCGTTGGGGTTGTTGCGCCATCTGTCGCGTCCCTTAGAAGTTCAGGCCGGCTTCACGCGCGGCTTCCGCCAGCGCCTTCACCCGTCCGTGATAGATGTACTGACCGCGGTCGAAGATGACGTCCTTGACGCCCTTCTCCATGGCGCGTTCGGCGATCAGCTTGCCGATCTTGGCGGCCGATGCGACGTCCGAACCCTTGGAGCCCTTGCCGCCTTCCAGCGACGAGGCGGCTGCGATCGTGACGCCTTGGGCGTCGTCGATGATCTGGGCCGAGATGTTCTTGTCCGAACGGCTGACCGACAGACGCAGGCGACCGTTGGCGACCGCCTTCAGGTGGCGGCGAGTGCGGTCCGAGCGACGCTTGGCTTGTTGTCGAAGAGAAAGAGCCATGACTTACTTCTTCTTGCCTTCCTTGCGGCGCACGTATTCGCCTTCGTAGCGGACGCCCTTGCCCTTGTAGGGCTCCGGCGGACGCAGCTTGCGGATGACGGCGGCGATCTGACCGACGGCCTGCTTGTCAGCACCAGAGATCTTGATCTCGGTCTGCTTGGGGACAGCGAAGCTGACGCCGGCCGGCGGCTGGATGTCGACATCGTGCGAGAAGCCGAGCTGCAGCGACAGGGCGTTGCCCTTCATCGCCGCGCGGTAACCCACGCCGACCAGCTCGAGGGTCTTCTCGAAGCCGGAGGTGACGCCGGTGACCATGTTGTCGACCAGGGTCCGCGACAGGCCCCACATCGCGCGGGCGCGCTGGGTGTCGGAACGCGGGGTCAGCGACAGCTCGTCGCCTTCCTGCTTGATCTCGATCTCTTCGGCGACGGTCCAGGAGCGCTCGCCCTTGGGACCCTTCACCGAAATGGTCTGACCGTCGAGCGCGACAGTCACGCCCTTCGGGATCGCGATGGTTTTCTTGCCGATACGGGACATATCAGTAGACCCTGCAGAGGACTTCGCCGCCGACATTCTGGTCGCGGGCGGCGGCGTCCGACATGACGCCCTTGGACGTCGAAAGGATCGAGATGCCGAGGCCGTTCTTGATCGGCTTCAGGTCGGTGATCGCCGAATAGACGCGGCGACCGGGCTTCGACACGCGGGCGATCTCGGCGATCACCGGCTGGCCATCGAAGTACTTCAGCTCGATCTCGAACTGCGGGAATTCGCCAGGGTTCTGAACCAGCGAATAGCCGCGGATGTAGCCTTCGTCCTGCAGCACGTCGAGGACGCGCTGGCGCAGACGCGAAGCCGGGGTCAGCACCTTGGAACGCTTGCGGGTCGCCGCGTTCTTGATGCGAGCGATCATGTCGCTCAGGGGATCGTTGATCATCATGTCTGTCGCTCCCCTTACCAGCTGGACTTCGTCAGGCCCGGGATCTGTCCCAGGTTGCCGAGTTCGCGCAGGGCGATACGGCTCATCTTGAGCTTGCGATAGAAGGCGCGCGGACGGCCTGTCACTTCGCAGCGGTTGCGGATCCGGTTCGCGGCCGAGTTACGCGGCAGCTGAGCCAGCTTCAGGCGCGCCTCGAAGCGCTCCTCCAGCGGCAGGGATTCGTCGTTCGCGGTCGCCTTCAGGGCGGCGCGCTTGTCGGCGTACTTCGCGACGAGGGCCTTGACCATCTCGTTACGGTTTACAGCGGACTTCTTAGCCATTGTTCTCTTCCCTTCCCGCTCAGTTCGTCACGAACGGGAACTTGAACTCGGTGAGGAGAGCCTTGGCTTCCTCATCGGTCTTGGCCGTGGTGCAGACGATGATGTCCATGCCCCACATCTGATCGATCTGGTCGTAGTTGATCTCCGGGAACACGATGTGCTCCTTCAGACCGGTGGCGTAGTTGCCGCGACCGTCAAACGAGGTGCCCTTCAGGCCGCGGAAATCCTTCACGCGCGGCAGCGCGATCGTGATGAACCGGTCCAGGAACTCGTACATCTGGTCGCCGCGCAGCGTGACCTTGCCGCCGACAACCATGCCTTCGCGCAGCTTGAAGCCGGCGATGGAGTTGCGGGCCTTGGTCGGCACGGCCTTCTGACCGGCGATCTGCGTCAGGTCCTTGAGGGCCGCGGTGGCCTTCTTGGAGTCGGCGACAGCTTCACCGATGCCCATGTTCAGGACGATCTTGTCCAGCTTGGGCGTCTGCATCGGGTTGGTGTAGCCGAACTTCTCGGTCAGCACGCCCTTGATGCGGTCGTTGTATTCGGCCTTGAGGCGCGGGGTGTATTTGGTGTCGGCCATCAGATGACGTCTCCCGTCGTCTTGGCGAAGCGAACCTTCTTGCCGTCTTCGATCTTGAAGCCGACGCGGGTCGCCTTGCCGTTGGCGTCGGCGATCGCGACGTTCGACAGGTGAAGCGACGCTTCCTTGTTCTTGATGCCGCCTTGCGGGTCAGCCTGGGTCGGGCGCGTGTGGCGCTGAACCATGTTGACGCCTTGCACGACGACGCGGTTTTCGGTCGGCAGAACCTTGGTCACCTTGCCGGTGCGGCCCTTGTCCTTGCCGGTCAGGACGACGACGTTGTCGCCCGATTTGATCTTGGCGGCCATGTTACAGGACCTCCGGAGCCAGCGAGATGATCTTCATGTGGTTCTTGGCGCGCAGTTCGCGGGGAACCGGGCCGAAGATCCGCGTGCCGACGGGCTCGTTCTGCTTGTTGACGATGACGGCGGCCGACTTGTCGAAACGGATGACAGAGCCGTCCTTGCGCTGGATGTCCTTGGCGGTGCGAACGACGATGGCGCGAACGACGTCGCCCTTCTTCACGCGGCCGCGAGGAATCGCTTCCTTCACCGAGGCGACAATGGTGTCGCCCACCGAGGCGTAGCGGCGCTTGGAGCCGCCCAACACCTTGATGCACATGACCCGGCGAGCGCCCGAGTTATCGGCCACCTCCAGGTTAGTTTGCATCTGGATCATGGGATCCGATCCTTCTTGATTACGAAGCCGCGGCGGCGAGGACTTCCCACCGCTTCAGCTTGGACTTCGGGGCGCACTCGACGATGCGGGCGATGTCGCCCACCTTCAGGGCGTTGCCCTCGTCGTGAGCGTGGTACTTCTTGGACAGACGCACGGTCTTTTTCAGGACCGGGTGCAGCAGGGTGCGCTCGACCTTGACGACGATGGTCTTGTCGCCCTTGTCGGAGACGACCACGCCTTCGAGAATACGTTTCGGCATCGGTGTCTCCTTAACCCGCCGCGCGGTTCGCACGCAGAAGCGTGGAGATGCGGGCGATGTCCTTGCGCACTTCCGAGACCCGGTGGGTCTTTTCCATCTGGCCGGTGGCGGCCTGGAAGCGCAGGTTGAACTGTTCCTTCTTGAGCTTCAGCAGCTCCTCGGACAGCTGATCGGGCGTTTGGGCCCGCAGATCGGCGATCTTGGTCATCAGGCAGCGGCCTCTACATGGGCGATGCCGGCGTCGAGGCGGGTGACCACCTTGGTGCGGACCGGCAGCTTGGCGGCGCCGAGGCGCAGGGCCTCGCGGGCGATGTCGTCCGGCACGCCGTCGATTTCGAACAGGATACGGCCCGGGTGGCAGCGCGCGGCCCAGTGGTCCACAGCGCCCTTGCCCTTACCCATCCGCACTTCGGCCGGCTTGCCCGTGACGGGCAGGTCGGGGAACACGCGGATCCAGACGCGGCCCTGACGCTTCATCTGGCGGGTGATCGCGCGGCGGGCCGCCTCGATCTGACGCGCAGTGATGCGTTCCGGCTCGACCGTCTTCAGCCCGTACGAGCCGAAGTTCAGCGAGAAGCCACCCTTGGCGGAGCCGTGGATGCGGCCCTTGAAGGCCTTGCGGTACTTGGTCTTCTTCGGTTGCAGCATGACTTAGTTCTCACGTCCCCGGTCGCGACGCGGACCACGATCCCCACGGGGACCGCCGCGCTCACGGCCTTCATTCGACGACGGGCCAGCGGCTTCCTGGGCCCAGCGCTTGTCCTGGGCCATCGGATCGTGCTCGAGCACTTCACCTTTGAAGACCCAGACCTTCACGCCGATGATGCCGTACGTCGTCTTGGCTTCGTAGAAGCCGTAGTCGATGTCGGCGCGCAGGGTGTGCAGCGGCACGCGACCTTCGCGGTACCACTCCATGCGGGCGATTTCAGCGCCGCCCAGACGACCCGAAACGTTGATGCGGACGCCCTTGGCGCCGAGGCGCATGGCGGACTGCATCGCGCGCTTCATGGCGCGGCGGAACGCGATACGGCGCTCCAGCTGCTGGGCGATGTTCTCGGCGATCAGCTGCGCGTCGGTTTCCGGCTTGCGGACTTCGACGATGTTCAGGTGAACCTCGCCTTCCGTCTGGGCCGAGATGTCCTTGCGGAGCTTCTCGATGTCGGCGCCCTTCTTGCCGATCACGACACCCGGACGGGCGGCGTAGATCGTCACGCGGCACTTCTTGTGCGGACGCTCGATGATGATGCGCGACACGCCGGCGGCCGACAGGCGTTCCTTCAGCCACTCGCGCAGCTTCAGGTCCTGATGCAGGAGCTTGGCGTAATCGGCGCCGCCGGCGAACCAGCGGCTGTCCCACGTACGGTTGACGCCGAGGCGCAGACCGATCGGATTGACTTTCTGACCCATCAGGCGGCCTCACCAGCTTCGCGGACCACGATGGTGATCTCCGCGAAAGGTTTCAGGATGCGCGACGAGCGGCCACGAGCACGGCTCGCGAAACGCTTCATCACCAGGTTCTTGCCCACGAAAGCCTCGGCGACAACGAGGTTGTCGATGTCGAGGTTGTGGTTGTTCTCGGCGTTGGAAACGGCCGAGTACAGGACCTTGCGGACGTCGGTGGCGATGCGCTTGCGGCTGAATTCCAGCTCGTTCAGCGCCTTCTGCACCGGCAGGCCACGGATCGACTGGGCGACCAGGTTCAGCTTTTGCGGGCTGATCCGGACGTTCACCAGCTTTGCGCGGGCCTCGGTCGGGGCAACCCGACGTGCGTTCTTCGTCTGGGCCATCGGTTACTTCCTCTTGGCCTTCTTGTCCGCCGCGTGGCCCGGGAAGTTCCGGGTCGGGGCGAACTCGCCGAGCTTCATGCCGACCATTTCTTCGGAGACCGACACCGGCACATGCTTCTGGCCGTTGTGGACGCCGAACGTCAGGCCGACGAACTGCGGCAGGATGGTGGAGCGGCGCGACCAGGTCTTGATCACGTCCTTGCGGCCCGACGTCTGAACGGCGTCGGCCTTCTTGAGCAGATACCCGTCGACAAACGGGCCTTTCCAGGAGGAGCGGGCCATTCTTAGCGAGCCTTCTTAACGTGGCGAGTGCGGATGATGTACTTGTCCGTCGCCTTGTTCTTGCGGGTGCGGGTGCCCTTGGTGTCCTTGCCCCACGGCGTAACCGGGGTACGACCACCAGAGGTCCGGCCTTCACCACCACCGTGCGGGTGGTCGATCGGGTTCATGGCGACGCCGCGAACGTGCGGACGCCAGCCCATGTGACGGACGCGGCCGGCCTTGCCGAGGTTCTGGTTCATGTGGTCGGGGTTCGAAACCGCGCCCACCGTGGCCATGCAGCCGTCCAGAACCATGCGAAGCTCGCCCGAGCCGAGACGGATCTGGGCGTAACCCTGATCGCGACCGACCAGCTGGGCGTAGGCGCCGGCCGAACGGGCCAGCTGGGCGCCCTTGCCCGGCTTCATCTCGATATTGTGGATGATCGTACCGACCGGCATCGCGCGCAGCGGCATGGCGTTGCCCGGCTTCACGTCGACCTTTTCACCAGCCACGACCGTGTCGCCCGCCTTCAGGCGTTGCGGCGCGATGATGTAGGCCTTTTCGCCGTCCTCATAGGTGATGAGGGCGATGAACGCCGTGCGGTTCGGATCGTATTCCAGGCGTTCGACGGTCGCCGAGGCGAACTTGCGACGCTTGAAGTCGATCTTGCGGTACAGGGTCTTGGCGCCGCCGCCGCGGAAGCGGACAGCGATGCGACCGCCCTGACCACGTCCGCCCGACTTGGTCAGGCCTTCGGTCAGCGACTTCTCGGGACGGCCCTTGTGGAGCTCCGAGCGGTCGATCAGCACCAGGGCGCGACGGCCCGGCGATGTCGGATTGTAAGTCTTCAAGGCCATCTGATCAGAGCCCCGTGGTGACGTCGATCGACTGGCCTTCAGCCAGCGTCACGATCGCTTTTTTGATGTCGACCCGACGGCCCATGATGCCGCGGAAACGCTTGGTCTTGCCCTTCTGGACGAGAGTGTTGACCTTGAGCACGTTCACCTTGAACAGGCTTTCGACCGCAGCAGCGATCTCGTCCTTGGTGGCGTTATCGGCCACGCGGAAGACGACCTTGTTCTGTTCCGACAGGATCGTGGCCTTCTCGGTGATCACCGGAGCCAGGATGGTGTCGTAGTGACGCACAGTGGGTTGGGCGCCGGCCATTACGCGGCCTCCTTCGCAGCTTGTTCGCGACGCGAGGGCCTGGCCTCGGCGTAGCGAGCCTCGATGGCTTCCACGGCGGCCTTGGTCAGGACCAGCTTCTGCGCGCGCAGGATGTCATAGACGTTCAGACCGGCGTTCGGCAGCACATCCACCATCGGGATGTTGCGGGCGGCCAGACCGAAGTTGGCGTCCACTTCCGGACCGGCGATGATCAGCGTCTTCGTCCAGCCCAGCTTGCCGAAGGTGTCCCGCAGACCGGCGGTCTTGGCGTCCTTCAGGGTCAGGCTGTCGACGACGACCAGATCACCCGACTTCGCCTTGGAGGACAGCGCATGGCGCAGGGCCAGGGCGCGGACCTTCTTCGGCAGCGAGAAGCCGTGGTCACGGACGACCGGACCGAAGGCGCGCGAACCGCCGACGAACTGCGGCGCACGGCGCGAACCGTGACGGGCGCCGCCCGTGCCCTTCTGCTTGTACATCTTCTTGCCCGTACGAGAGTTCTCGTTGCGGGTTTGAACCTTGTGCGTACCGGCGCGGCGCTTGGCCAGTTGCCAGTTGACATAGCGGGCCAGCAGGTCGCCGCGAATGTCGGTGATGCCGAAAACGGCGTCCGACAGTTCAACGTCGCCCGAGGCCTTGCCGTCGAGTTTGATGACCGAGAGTTTCATTACGCTTCACCGCCTTCGGTCGCTTCAACCGCCGGAGCTTGTTCAGCCGGGGTTTCAGCGGGTTGAGCAGCAGCAGCCTTGTTCGACTTGACGGCGCCCGGGAACGGGGCGTCGGCCGGACGGGCCTTCTTGACCGCATCGCGGACCTTCAGGAACGTGCCGTCGTGACCGGGGACAGCGCCCTTGATCAGGATCAGGCCGCGCTCGGCGTCCACGCGGAACACAGTCAGGTTCTGCTGGGTGACGGTTTCCTGACCGAGGTGGCCAGCCATCTTCTTGCCCGGGAAGGTACGACCCGGATCCTGACGGTTGCCGGTCGAACCATGCGAACGGTGCGAGACCGAGACGCCGTGGGTCGCCCGCAGGCCGCCGAAGTTCCAGCGCTTCATTGCGCCTGCAAAGCCCTTACCGATGGTCAGGCCCTGGATGTCCACCTTCTGGCCGGCGACGAAGTGGTCGGCGGTCAGTTCGGCGCCGATATCCAGCATGCCGTCCGCATCGATGCGGAATTCAGTGACATAGGCCTTCGGCTCAACTTCAGCCTTCGCGAAGACTTCGCGTTGGGCCTTGTTGGTGTTCTTGGCCTTCTTGGTGCCAGCGCCCAGCTGGAGAGCGACGTAGCCGTCACGCTCCTGGGTACGTTGGCCGACGACCTGGCAGCCGTCGAGCTGCAGCACAGTGACCGGTACGTGCGCGCCGTCTTCGGCGAACACGCGGGTCATGCCCAGCTTCTTGGCGATCACGCCCGTGCGCATCGGATCCCGCCTCTTTCTCGATTAAATCTTGATCTCGACGTCCACGCCGGCGGACAGGTCGAGCTTCATGAGCGCGTCCACGGTCTGCGGGGTGGGGTCGACGATGTCGAGCACGCGCTTGTGCGTGCGGATTTCAAACTGCTCGCGCGACTTCTTGTCGACGTGCGGCGAGCGGTTCACGGTGAACTTTTCGATCAGGGTCGGCAGCGGAATCGGACCGCGAACGGTCGCGCCGGTGCGCTTGGCGGTATTCACGATCTCGCGCGTCGAAAAGTCGAGGACGCGGTGATCAAAGGCCTTGAGCCTGATGCGGATGCTTTGATCCATATCGGTCGTATTCCCAAGCAGGTCTGAACCTGCGTCCCTGTGAACCATTTCAAAGACCGGAGGTCTTCAGGCGAAAACGCCTTCAGAGTACGCACGTCCGCAAAAACGATCGGCCCACGCAGTCGCCCGCGAAGGCCGTTGAAGTCCTGGGTCACTGCAAAGAACAGGGTCTCAGGTCGTTCCTGCGAACCGCGTCTGCACCCGGGGGTGCACAGCCGGTCCAACAAGAGGGGCGGCTTATGCCTATCGAGTCGGGTTTCGTCAAGCGGCGAAACTGTGACCCGGCGGGCTTTTCGTCGGTCGTCAGTCTTCCGGCGGCCGGATCGGTTTCCACGCCTCGTCGCCCATGGGCCGTGCGCTCGTCGTGGAGCGCTGGACCAGCGCCAGCGCTGGTTGATCCCAGCTGAACCTGTAGCGGCAATCCGGGTTGTCGTTCGCACAATAGAGATGGTGCACCCACACGCGCACCTCGCCGCCCTCGACGGTCAGCTCCAGCGCCTGATTGTCGAGGGCGCGGACATAGCGGTCGCCGTCGCTGACGTAGAGACGCTGCAGGCAGCCGCCCGTACCGCAGAAACCGTTCAGGCCGCTGTTCTGGTAGTCGATCAGCCAGTCCGGCTTGCCGTCTGGCGACACGTCGACCGCCCGGAGCATCCCCGCAGGCGCTTCCATCGCCAGCGGCGGACGGTTCGTCGTGTCATCCTCATCGAAGGCGTATTCATTGATGTCGCGCAGGGCGACCCAGACGATTCCCTCTGGCGGAGTCTGGGCGGTCGCCGGCGCACAGGCCGCCAAAGCCAGCATCGCCGCCATCATCATCCGTGTGCGCATCGGCCCCTCCGACACCCAGTCTTGTCGCGACAGGCGGCAAGAACCACCCCTCCGATCCTGACAGCAAAAAGGGCCCGGGGGGTTCCACGCTCCCGGGCCCTCTCTCCCCTCTCCTGTCGAACGGCTCAGCGGCCGATATTGATGTCCCCGCCGCCCATGATCGAGCGGCTGACGTTGCCGGTGGCGCGAGCGATGGTCACGTCTCCCGAACCAACGATGGAGACATCCACGTCCCTGGCGGTTCCGTCGAACCGGATATCGCCCGAGCCGGCGACGTTGATGCTGACATTCGGGCTGGTGCCGCGGCGCACAACCACATCGCCTGTGCCGCCGATGTTCACGTCCAGAGGACCGTCGATGCTGGCGACGGACACGTCGCCCGAGCCGCCGATGTTCACTTCCAGATCGCGCGTGGCGCCGGCAGTCACTGATCCGGAGCCGCCGATGTTCACATCAAGAGCGCTCGACGTCCCCGCGCGGATGTCGCCCGACCCGCCGATGCTCAGCGACATCGGGCCATCCGTATTGGCTACGTGCCAGGCGCCACAGCCTCCGCTCCCCAACTCCAGCGTCCGCGCGCCGCGTCCAACCGAGCCGTAGACGGCGCCTCCGGCGTCGACGTTCACATCGCGGGGCGTGCGGACCACGATCAGCGGCGCGTCGGAAACGTTGATCCGGCCGAGATCGCGAACCTCGACCCATGCGCCGTCGCCGGGACGGGCGGCGTTCTCGGGTCCCGAGTGACAGCTGCGGATGCGGTCGCCCATGTTGATGCCACCCGCCCGACGTCCAAGGCCGCCGTCAATGCGAATGTCGCCATCACGTTGGCGCTCAACCCGCAGGGCCGGAAGGCGCGACGCGCCCTGTTCGATCTCCACGGCCACATCGCTGCGGTCCTCGACGATCACCACCACGCGAGCCACGGCGTGGTCGATCTCGACCTCCGGACCATCCTTGGCGAAAGCGGGAGCGGACGCAGCGAAGGCGGCGAATGCGACGGCGGCGGCTGTGGTCAGCAGAACGGGTTTCATGACGGTGTTCCCTCTCCGGAATGTGTCCGGAAGGTGCGACCGCGCGATCGGCAAGTCAGCTTAAAAGGAGGTCATGACCTCGATTTAAGAATAGGCCATCAGGACGTGCGCAGCTCGCCCGCGCCGTCGGCCGCCCCGACCTGCGGTTCGAAGTCCCGCTCGAAGTGGGCGATCCGGCTTTTCAGCACGCCCATCTTCTTGAAGGCCAGCGAGGCGGCCCAGCGGGCGGCCAGCTCCGGCGTGGTCATGCCTTCGGTCTGGCGCGGACGCCCGCCCCGGCTGCGCGCCACGGCGTTGGCGTAGAGCGCGCCGTTACGGAACCGCGATGGCCAGGTCTGGAAGTCCATCGACAGCGAGACGCAGAACCGGTCAAGGTTCTCCACCCGGTGCGGCGCGTAGACCGGCCAGGTCAGCGCCTGCCCCGGCTCCAGATCCATCACCTGCGCATCGCCCTCGAAGGCGAGCGTATAGGGCAGCTCTTCCGTCGTCTGACGGGTGACCACCTGTTCCATATTGGTTTCGGGCAGGTGCGCCTCGTCGCCCGGATAGACGAAGATCCGCTTGCGCCCCCGCATGTGGAACAGGATCACGCCCGCCGGATCGAAATGATACGGCACCCGCGCCTTGGGCGACGACAGGATCAACTGCCCCGCGTTCCGCACGGCCCGCATGCCGGGATAGGTCGCCTGCACCTTGCGGAACTCGTCCATGGCCGCGGCCCACAGCTCCGGCCAGCCGGTCTCGACCTCCCGCAGGTTGACCCACAGCCGTCCCTGCTGGATCGCCTCAAGCAGCTCGGCGCCGTTCAACCGCCCCCGCGCGCCGGTGCGCAGGGACACCTGCCCCTCGTCGTCGTAGTCGTACAGGTTGATGTCGAACAGCTCGGCCGGATAGTGGTCCAGCATCGCCGCCAGCGCTTCGTCGGAGGCGAAGCCCTGCTCGACAAGACTGTGCGGGTGAATCTTGGCCTCGGTGATCGGGCCGGGATAGCGGGTGCGTGTCGTCATCTGGTGTCTCAGGCCGAAACGGAACGGGCGGCGCCTGACCGCGCCTTTGCAAAAGCCGCGCCCGCCGCCTGAACGGCGCCGCGGAACCGGTCGCCTGGCGTGGTCTCGCAGGCCTCGATGGCCGCCCAGCGACGGCGCACGCTGGCCCGCAGCCGGTCGCCGCGTCCACCGCCAGCGACGTTCAGCGCCTGCACGGCCGCCTGACTCATCGCCGCGCCCAGTCCCGGCTTGACCACCATTGCCTCGCGCACCCAGCGCTCGGCGTTGCAGAAGTATTTCTTGTAGTGCTCGCCCTCGAACCCGAAGTCGAAGGTGCGATATCCCTGCGCCGAGGCCAGCCGCATCGTGTCCATGCTCAGCAGGATGCCCGGCGAACACCGCGCCAGACTGGGCTCATAGCCCGGGAACCAGAAGTGGCACTGGTCGCCGGCCAGCAGCGAATACTCGACCGCGACCAGCTTCTCCCCGGCCCACAGCGCGGCCATTGACGCGCCGAAGTCCTCGAGCTCGGTCGCCATCAGGGCATGCAGCAACCGCACGGTCCAGCCGCAGGCGAAGATGTCGTGGCGGTTGGTGCGCCGGTACTGATCCCGCTTCAGCGCGATCAGCCAGTCCAGCATCGCCGGATCGCGCAGCCCACGCTCGACTCTCAGCTCGCCCAGCTCGGCCTGCATACTTCGCCGGGCCCGCTCCTTGTCCTTGAAGAACTTGCCCTGCGCGGCGCGGCGTTCGGCGTACCAGCCGTCATAGCCGTCCTCGCCCAGCTGGACCTGCACCGTCCGGCGCGGCTCGCCCAGCCCGGTCTCGCCCACCCACGCCGTCACGTTCAGACGCGATGCGCCCAGCAGGCTAGCGGCCTCCTCGAGGCTCGGAGCCTCGCCGGGACGGGCGATGATGCCGTGGTAGTCGTTCATCGGCGCGGCCAGCGGCTGCATCGCGCCGCCCCGCTTCTGGTGCGGGAAGAAGCCGACGACGCGTCCGTCACGCCGGAATACGGCCACCGTCGCCTCAGGGCTGATGCGCGCAGCGACCTGCGTGAACTCCGGTCGGAAATAGGGGCTGTTCAGAGCCGGGTCGGCCGCCAGCATGGCGTGCCATTCCGCCCAGTCGGCCTCGCCAAGGGCGTCCACCCCGACGATATCGACCTTCAGTTCGCTCATGACTCTTTCCCGGATGCGGCCACGTCTGACCGTCCCTCGGCCTCAGTCTGACCCGCCCGCCGTTTCAACGCGGTGACCAGTCATGGTGAACGGAGCCTCAACCGGTCTTCGGGCGTTGCCATTCCAGACCATTCAGGACACACCCGATGACCGATCCCCGACCCGACAACCGCGAAACCGAGAACGAAAACCAACGCACGCCCGCTCGCGACGGCCAGTCGCCCCGGCCCGCCACCGAGCCGAACGGAGCGGAGGGCTCGTCCAACTCCGGCGACACCGCCACCGACCCCGCCACCGGAAAGCCGAACCCCTGAAGATCGTCAGCCTCGCCTTCGCCATCGCCGCCCTCGCGGCGCCCGCCGTCGCCCAGGAAGTCCCCTACGGCTGCCCCGTAGTGGCGAACCACTTCGTCGCCAACGGCGACCTCAGCCGCAGCCGCGCCGCGGTAGCGTCCGGTCGGCTGACGATCCTCGCCATGGGCTCGTCCTCAATTCAGGGCCACGGCGCCAGCCGCCCTGAGCTCAGCTTCGTGCCCCTGTTCGAGATGGGGCTGGAGCGCCGCCTGCCCGGCGTCGACGTCACGGTGATCAACAAGGGCATCGGCGGCGAGACCGCCTTTGACACCGTCGGCCGGCTGGAGCCCGAAATCATGATGGGCCAGCCTGATCTGGTCATCTGGCAGCTAGGCACCAACGACGTGCTGCGCGACCGCCCGCTGAGCGATGTGCTGACCGACTTTCACCGAGGCGCGGACATTCTGAACCGTGCGGGAGTCGATGTCCTTCTGATCGACCCGCAGCGACTGCCCGAGACGACCGCGGACCGGAACTTCATCGCCCGCAATCCGGCGCTGGACATGATCTCGCGCCACATCGACGCCGAGGGCGCTGCCTCTCACTTCGCCGTCCTGCACCGCTTCCGCGCCATGGCGGACTGGAGCGGACTGGATCGTGGCGGCGTCGGCCCGGACGATCTGCACCTGAACGACGGCGGATACGCCTGCTGGGCAGCGATCGCGGCCGAAGGTCTGGCGTCGGCATTGGGAACGTCCGTCCGCACGAGGGATTGAAATCCGGCAATCACACCGGACACCCCATGCGCACCCGCCTGCTGCTTACCGCCGCCTCCAGCCTTCTCGTCCTCGCCGCCTGCGGCGCCCCCGAACAGGAGGCCCCGGCGCCCGCGGGTCAGACGCAGGGCGGACAGGCCGCGCTGGTCTCGGCTCAGGCCATCGAGCAGGCCCTGCCCTCGACCACGGCTGCGCCCGTCTCCCCGGACGGAGCAACGGCTAATCCGACGGCCGACCCGGGCCTGATCAGACTCCAGATCCTGCTCGACCGCTCGGTCTTCTCGCCCGGCATCATCGACGGCTTCTGGGGCGACAACACCCGTCAGGCCATCGCCGCCTATCGCAAGGCCAACAATCTCGGCGAGGGCGACGCCGCCGACGAAGCCCTGCTTCGCCACCTCGCGGCAGCCGACAGCCGTCAGGTCATGACCACCTACACACTGACTGCAGCTGACGTGGCCGGCCCCTTCTCGCCCGCGTCCACCGACCTGGAGACGCTGGCCCGCTCCGGCGCCGGCTACACCAGCGCCATGGAGCGCATCGCCGAGCAGTTCCATATCAGCGAACGCCTGCTCGGCGCGCTCAATCCCGGCGCCGACTTCACCCGCGCCGGCCAGACGATCACGGTCCCGTCGCTGGGCAGTCCCGCTCTCGGCGAGGTCGCCCGCATCGTGATCGACAAGACCGAGCGCTCGGCCCGAGCCTTCGACGCCTCCGGCCGTCTGCTGGCCTTCTACCCGGCCACCATCGGCTCGACAGAACGTCCTGCCCCCTCGGGGACCCTCCGCGTTCTCGGGGTCGCCCCTGAGCCCGACTACACCTACGATCCGGACAAGCTCAGCTACGACCGGGGTAACAAAAAGATCGTCGTCCCCGCGGGCCCCAACAATCCGGTCGGCTCGGTCTGGATCGATCTTTCCCGCGACAGCTACGGTATCCACGGCACGCCTGATCCGTCGAAGATCGCCAAGACGGCCTCGAATGGCTGCGTCCGTCTGACCAACTGGGACGCCGAGCAGCTGGCGGCCGCGGTCAAGCCGGGGGTGATCGTCGAGTTCGTCTAGCCGCCAACCGGCCCGAAC
Source organism: Brevundimonas sp. NPDC092305 (assembly GCF_044755415.1). Classification (NCBI taxonomy): domain Bacteria; kingdom Pseudomonadati; phylum Pseudomonadota; class Alphaproteobacteria; order Caulobacterales; family Caulobacteraceae; genus Brevundimonas; species Brevundimonas sp. NPDC092305. The sequence goes on from NZ_JBIVQY010000001.1 coordinate 1,575,077, forward strand.
ACGGTCGTCGCCCAGAAGCCGCACTCGTGGCGGTCTGAAAAGCCGTCATCGACGCGGTCGCCCTCTGGCGAAAACACCCGGACAGCGCCGCCGTCCGCCGCCATGCGCGGCCAGTTCACCTCGAACCCCTCGCTGCCGAACCCGGCCCACAGATCGCCCATCCGCTCCGACAGAGCCTTCTGTTCCGGCGTGAACCGCGCCGGATCCGCGAACGCCCAGCGCGTCCCGAACACATAGGTCAGTTCCGAGGCGTGATAGGCGCCCATGTCATAGGGCGTCAGCCAGCGCGGAATGACGATCGGCGCATCCGGGTCGGCGAACTGATAGCCCCACACCGGTACATGCCGGGCCAGCATTCGCCTCAGCGCATCTGCAGGACAGGCGAACTTCTGGTCCGTGAACTGTCGGGCCATGGTCAGACCCCACGCCTCGTCCTCCACAGGATAGCGCTCCAGCACGCGCGACCCGATCTCCTCGCCGTACATCCAGACCGTCTCCTTGTCGTAGCGCTCGCCGTCCCGCACCTCGACCGCAAACAGCCGGCCCTCGTCGGCATTGCTGCCGATCATCACCGGCGTCTTCACGAACGCGCCCCGGGCAAAAGCTTCGGGCGGCGCCATCGGTACGACCGCATCGCCATAGACCGGGCCCCACGACCCCGGCCCGTTCAGCCCCTGCCGCCTCGACGCCGCCTTAGCCAGCCGCGAGGCCGGCGTCCGCCTCAGACAAGCCCGCACATCCTCATCCGTACACCCGACCGAGGCTGCGAAAGTGTTCCCGCTCTCCGCCGCCTCCCCGGCCGACCACAGCGAGGTCGGCTCCACACAGGTCCCGCTCTGCAGGATCACCCGCGACCACAGCCCCTCCGACCCCGGCGAGGTCATCAGCGAACAGAGGCTCCACGCCCCCGCGCTCTCTGCGAAGACGGTCACGTCCGCCGGATCGCCCCCGAACGCCGCGATATTGTCCTGCACCCAACGCAGCGCCGCCTGCTGGTCCATCAGCCCCCAATTGCCGCCGATCCCCTCGCCGTCCGCGGCGAAATCCTCATGCGCCAGCCAACCCAACGCTCCCAATCGATAGTTGACCGTCACCAGCACCCGCCCGCGCCCGACCAGCCTCGACGGGTCATAGTTCGCCCCCGACCCGATTGTGAACGCCCCGCCCGGCAGGAACACCATCACCGGCAACGGCCCTTCCGCCCCGGCCGGCGCATAGACGTTCACATACAGGCAGTCCTCCTTGCCGAAGACCAGTCCGCCCCCGCCCCCGAGGATCGCCTTGCGCCCGATCGCCTGGGTGCAGTCCGCCCCGATCCGCGTGGCGTCCCGCGGTTCCGTCCACGGCTCCGGCGGCCTCGGCGCCCGCCATCTCAGCTCGCCTACAGGCGGCGCGGCGTAGGGCACGCCGAGAAACGCGCGAACGCCTGCCCCCTCCATGCCCCGAACCGGGCCAGAGGCGGTTTCAGCCACCACGGCCGCACGATCCGCTACGCTTCGCACATGGCCGACCTTGCCCGGATGCGTCGCGCAGCCCGCGAGCGCGATGAGGGACAGGATCAGCAGAAGCGCCCGATGCATCAGAAACCTTGGCCGTACAGGGAGAGGATGGGAACGCCCGAATCTTCTCCGGTTTCCATTGCGCGCACAGCAAAACGGCCCCCGGATCGCTCCGGGGGCCGCTCTGTAGTCGATCAGTCGGATCGTCCGATTACTCGGTGATCTTGGCCACGACGCCGGCGCCGACGGTGCGGCCGCCTTCGCGGATGGCGAAGCGCAGGCCCTGGTCCATGGCGATCGGGGTGATCAGCTCGACGTTCAGCTCGGCGTTGTCGCCGGGCATGATCATCTCGACACCTTCCTTCAGGTGCACGATGCCGGTCACGTCCGTCGTACGGAAGTAGAACTGCGGACGGTAGTTGGTGAAGAACGGCGTGTGACGGCCGCCTTCTTCCTTGGTCAGGATGTAGGCCTCGGCCACGAACTTGGTGTGCGGGGTGATGGAGCCCGGCTTGCAGAGAACCTGACCGCGCTCGACGTCTTCACGCTTGGTGCCGCGCAGCAGCACGCCCACGTTGTCGCCGGCCTGACCCTGGTCCAGCAGCTTGCGGAACATTTCAACGCCCGTGCAGGTCGTCTTCTGGACCGGACGGATGCCGACGATCTCGACTTCCTCACCGACCTTGACGATGCCCTTCTCGACGCGGCCCGTGACCACGGTGCCGCGGCCCGAGATCGAGAACACGTCTTCGACCGGCATCAGGAACGGCAGGTCCACCGGACGCTCCGGCTGCGGGATGTAGTCGTCGACCGTCTGCATCAGCTCCAGCACGCGCTGTTCGCCGATCTCCGGGTTCACGCCGTCGGTCGCGGCCTTGGCCGAGCCCTTGGTGATCGGAATGTCGTCGCCCGGGAACTGGTAGGACGAAAGCAGCTCGCGCACTTCCATCTCGACGAGCTCGAGCAGCTCCTCGTCGTCGACCAGATCGACCTTGTTCATGAACACCACCAGAGCCGGCACGCCGACCTGACGGGCCAGAAGGATGTGCTCGCGCGTCTGCGGCATCGGACCGTCAGCGGCCGAAACCACCAGGATCGCGCCGTCCATCTGCGCGGCGCCCGTGATCATGTTCTTCACATAGTCGGCGTGGCCCGGGCAATCGACGTGGGCGTAGTGACGGTTGGCCGTCTCATATTCCACGTGCGCCGTGTTGATCGTGATGCCCCGCGCCTTCTCTTCCGGCGCAGCGTCGATGTCGGCGTAGTTCATCGCCTTGGCGCCGCCGGCCTTCGCCAGCGTCATCGTGATCGCCGCCGTCAGCGTCGTCTTGCCGTGGTCAACGTGACCAATCGTGCCGATGTTGCAGTGCGGCTTGGTGCGTTCGAACTTTTCCTTGGCCATTCTCTTCTCTCCGTCCCCTGAACAGGGGGCTTTAGTCCTGGGTTTTTCAGGGGTCCGGCGGCCCCGAGGAGCCGCCGGGATTGGTTGGGTTTAGGCGCTGTACTTCTTGATGACTTCGTCGGCGACGTGTTGCGGCACCGCTTCGTAGTGGTCGTACTGCATGGTGAAGGCGGCGCGGCCCTGCGACATGCCACGCAGCGTGTTCACATAGCCGAACATGTTGGCCAGCGGCACGAAGGCGTTCACGACGGTGGCGTTGCCGCGCATGTCCTGACCCTGGATCATGCCGCGACGGCCGTTCAGGTCGCCGATGACCGAACCCAGATACTCTTCCGGGGTCACGACCTCGACGGCCATGATCGGTTCCAGCAGCTTGGGTCCGCCCTTCTCGCGCAGTTCCTTGAAGGCGGCGCGGGCCGCGATTTCGAACGCCAGCACGCTGGAGTCGACGTCGTGGAACTTGCCGTCCGTCAGGGTCGCCTTGAAGTCGATCAGCGGGAAGCCGGCCAGCAGGCCGTTTTCCTTGGCGGACTCGAGGCCCTTCTCGACGCCCGGGATGTATTCCTTGGGCACGGCGCCGCCGACGATGCCGCTTTCGAACACGAAGCCCGAACCCGGCTCACCCGGCTCGAAGGTGATCATGACGCGGGCGAACTGGCCCGTACCGCCGGTCTGCTTCTTGTGGGTGTAGTCGATCTCGGCCTTGCGGCTGATGGACTCGCGATAGGCGACCTGCGGCGCGCCGATGTTGGCCTCGACCTTGTAGGTACGCTTCAGGATGTCGATCTTGATGTCCAGGTGCAGCTCGCCCATGCCCTTCAGGATCGTCTGGCCCGACTCGAAGTCGGTCGAGACGGTGAAGGACGGATCTTCCGAAGCCAGCTTCTGCAGGGCGACGCCCAGCTTCTCCTGGTCGGCCTTCGACTTGGGCTCGACGGCGATCTCGATGACCGGCGCCGGGAACTCCATGCGCTCAAGGATGACCGGCGACTTGATCGGGTCGCACAGGGTGTCGCCCGTGCGGGTGTCCTTCAGGCCGGCCAGGGCGACGATGTCGCCGGCGTAGGCTTCCTTGATGTCTTCGCGGTTGTTCGAGTGCATCAGCAGCATGCGGCCGACGCGCTCTTTCTTGTCGCGGGTCGAGTTCAGCAGGCCCATGCCCGTTTCCATCTTGCCCGAGTACAGGCGGCAGAAGGTCAGCGAGCCGACGAAGGGGTCGTCCATGATCTTGAACGCGAGAACCGACAGGGGCTCTTCGTCCGACGCCTTGCGGGTGACGGGCTCTTCGGTCTTGTAGTCGATGCCAGGGGTCGGCGGGATGTCGACCGGCGACGGCAGGTAGTCGACGACGGCGTCCAGCAGCGTCTGCACGCCCTTGTTCTTGAAGGCCGAGCCGCAGAGGATCGGATAGAAGGCGCCGGTCAGAACAGCCTTGCGGATGCACTTCTTGATGACCTCTTCCGAAGGCTCGTTGCCTTCGAGGTAGGCTTCCATCGCCTCGTCATCCAGCTCGACGGCGTTGTCGATCAGGTACTGGCGGGCTTCATTGGCCTTGTCGACCAGATCGGCGGGGATTTCCTCGTCGCGGAAGTTCGCGCCCAGGGCGTCGTTGTCCCAGACCACGGCTTTCATGCGGACCAGATCGACCAGACCCGCCAGCGAGCTTTCGGCGCCGATCGGGAACTGGATCGGCACGGCCTTGGCGCCCAGACGGTCGCGGATCGACTCGACCGACTTGTCGAAGTCGGCGCCGATCTTGTCCATCTTGTTGACGAAGACGATCCGGGGAACGTTGTACTTGTCGGCCTGACGCCAGACGGTTTCGGTCTGCGGCTCGACGCCGGCGTTGCCGTCCAGCACCGTCACGGCGCCGTCGAGGACGCGCAGCGAACGCTCGACTTCAATGGTGAAGTCCACGTGTCCGGGGGTGTCGATGATGTTCAGGCGCTTGTCGTTCCAGAACGCGGTCGTCGCGGCCGACGTGATGGTGATGCCGCGTTCCTGTTCCTGGTCCATCCAGTCCATGGTGGCGGCGCCGTCGTGGACTTCGCCGATCTTGTGAGACTTGCCGGTGTAATACAGGATCCGTTCGGTCGTCGTCGTCTTGCCGGCGTCGATGTGCGCCATGATGCCGAAGTTGCGGTAGTCTTCGATTTTATGTGTGCGGGGCATGGGAGCGTGCCTTGGGTATGCGTGGCGGACGCTGCGGGCGCCCTCGGATATGTTCGGATAAGCGAGCGCGGGCGATTTAGCTCAAACCGCCCGCGCCGGATAGTCACGTAAATAGGAACCGAAACGGTCCCTTTGAAGGCGTTACCAGCGGTAGTGGCTGAAGGCGCGGTTGGCTTCGGCCATCTTGTGGGTGTCTTCGCGCTTCTTGACCGCGGTGCCGCGGTTGTTCGAGGCGTCCAGCAGCTCGGCGGCCAGCTTTTCGGTCATGGTGTTCTCACCACGCTTGCGCGCGGCGTTGACCAGCCAGCGGATGGCCAGGGCGCGGCGACGGTCCGGACGGACCTCGACCGGCACCTGATAGGTGGCGCCGCCGACGCGACGCGAACGGACTTCGACGGCCGGAGCGACGTTTTCCAGCGCGGTGTGGAAGGTCGCGACGGGCTCCTGGTCCTTCTTCTTGTCGGCCAGGATGTCGAAGGCGCCGTAGACGATGTTCTCGGCGACGGCCTTCTTGCCCTCGTACATGACGTAATTCATGAACTTGGTGACGATCAGGTCGCCGAACTTGGGATCCGGCAGGACTTCGCGCTTCTGGGCGCGGTGACGACGGGACATGGGCTTGGCCTTCTAAAGACGTATCGTACGGCCGGCTGACGCCGGTGAATGGAATGAGCGGGTCGCTTACTTCGGACGCTTGGCGCCGTAGTGCGAACGGCGCTGCTTGCGGTCCTTGACGCCTTGCGTGTCGAGCACGCCGCGCAGGATGTGGTAGCGAACGCCGGGAAGGTCCTTCACGCGGCCGCCGCGGATCAGCACAACGGAGTGCTCCTGCAGGTTGTGGCCTTCGCCCGGGATGTAGCACACGGCTTCGATGCCGGTGGTCAGACGGACCTTGGCGACCTTACGCAGAGCCGAGTTCGGCTTCTTCGGGGTCGTCGTATAAACGCGGGTGCAGACGCCGCGACGCTGCGGGCAACCCTTCAGGGCCGGGACCTTGTTACGGACCGGCTTGGGGGCGCGCGGCTTGCGGATCAGCTGGTTGATAGTCGGCATCGAGTACTCGTTCTCTTCTAAGTCGATGGGGGCGTGTGCCTTTCGGCCGGAGCGCCCCGGTGAGCCTTCTTTTCGGACGGCGTGGACGCCGCCCCGGGTGGAGTTCCGAGTTGCGGACGTGACAAACGCAAAAGCCGGAACGCGCGCTTCGGGCGTTCCGGCGGGCACAGCCCGTCGCATTCGGTTGTCACGTTCGCCAGATCCGGCGAACCGGTTCTCTCGAAAGTGGGCGGCTTCTACGCCCACGAAGGCCTGAGGTCAAGGCGCGCGCCCCGACGAACGCGACTCTCCGCATGGTCGCAATACGGCCACGCTCGTCCCGCCTCCTCCCGATCCGATGGAGGGTGGATGACGGACCTGCGCCTGAACTGGCCGATGCACGAGGGACGCTGGCGCAAGCCGGCCATCGTCGCGGCGTCTTTGGGATTCCACGCCCTGGTGCTGGGCTACATGGCCTTTCAGGTCATCGAGGAGCGCAGGCGGTACGGCGGGGGCGATCTACTACCGCCGCCCCCTCCCCCCATCTACATACAGATCGAGCCCCGGCCGCTGATGCGTGGCGAGACCGCCCGCACCCGCCAGACCGAGACGCCGGACACGCCTGTCAATACAGTGACCGACGCGGGTTCCCGGCCCGGTGAGACGGCCACCAACACGGGCTCGGCCGATGTCGTGGCACGCCCGACTCCGCCCGCTCCGCGCTTTGCCCAAGGCGGGGCCCCGGCCACAACCCCGCCAGCCAATGTCGGCGTCGGCCAATGGTCCGTTCGGCCGGAGACGACAGGCGACCGCGTCGCGCGCGGCATGCGCACCAGCCCTGTCGGCTGCGCCAATCCGCAATACCTGAGCATCGCCGAACGCGAGATCTGCGACGATCGGTTCGGAGAGCGCGCCGCCAACGCTCGTCCCATAGAGGGCTCCGGAAATGCGGAGCGCGACGCCCGCTTTGCACGCGAAGGCGCACGGGCGCTTCGGGAATACGAGGCTCGCCGCCGACCGCTCAGCGGCGGAGTGGGTGTCGTGGGCCCTCAGGATGGCCCGGGCTCGAACTTCGGCATGGGCGTCGCAGGCGCGCATCTGGATCCGTCGTTGCGTCCGGACTCAACCAGCAACATCCGCACCCGCCGCGATGGTCCAAGAGCCGCCGGCGTGCCGCTGACGCCGGGGGCCTCGTCGCGGAGGGACTAGCGCTCACACAGCGCGCCGCCGCGCGGTAAGCGTCAGCGCCAAAAGAAAAGAGCGGGCCCGTCGCCGGAGCCGCTCCCTTCTACTCAATCCTGAACCCGGATCAGCCTTCCGACTTTTCCAGCTCCATCGCGAGGTCGAGCGGCAGGGGCTCGATCGCGTCTTCGCGCGCTTGCGTCAGTTCCGCGTCGCGCTCGTTGGCGATCTTCTGCAGCGAGCGCAGATAGGCGCCCGTACCCGCCGGGATCAGGCGGCCGACGATCACGTTCTCCTTCAGGCCTTCCAGCGTGTCGCGCTTGCCGTTGACCGAGGCGTCGGTGAGGACGCGGGTGGTCTCCTGGAACGACGCCGCCGAGATGAAGCTGCGGGTTTGCAGCGACGCCTTGGTGATGCCCAGCAGGACGGGTTGCGTGATGGCCGGACGGCCGCCGCGCTTCTCGACCTTCTGATTTTCCAGAACGGCTTCGGCCACTTCGACGGTGTCGCCGCGGATCAGGGTGGTTTCACCCGAATCCAGCACTTCCACCTTCTGCAGCATCTGACGGACGATGACCTCGATGTGCTTGTCGTTGATCGGCACGCCCTGCAGTCGGTAGACCTCCTGCACTTCGTTCACCAGATACTCGGCCAGCGCCTCGACGCCCTGGATGCGCAGCAGATCGTGCGGATCCGGGTTGCCGTCGATGATGTAGTCGCCCTTCTGGATCAGATCGCCGTCGTGGACGGAGATGTGCTTGCCCTTCGGGATCAGGAATTCGACCGCATCGGCCTGGTTGCCGTCGGCGTCCAGTTCCGGGGTGATCTTGATGCGGCGCTTGTTCTTGTAGTCGCGACCGAATTCGACGCGGCCGTCCATCTCGGCGATGACCGCGCAATCCTTCGGACGACGGGCTTCGAACAGCTCGGCCACCCGCGGCAGACCGCCGGTGATGTCGCGCGTCTTGGCGCCTTCGGTCGGGATACGGGCGATGACCTCGCCGGGCTTCACTTCGTCGCCGTTGGAAACCGACAGAATGGCCCCCACCGGCAGCAGGTAGCGAGCGTCGGAACCCGAGGCCAGCTTGGCGTAGGCGTCGCCCTGGGTCACGCCGAGGGCGGGACGCAGGTCGGCGCCGCGCGGGCTGGCGCGCCAGTCGCTGACGACGCGCTGGGCGATGCCCGTCGCCTCGTCGGTCTCTTCCTTGACGGACAGACCTTCGACCAGATCCTCGAAGCGCACCACGCCGCCGACTTCCGTCAGGATCGGCGAGGTGTAGGGATCCCATTCGGCCAGACGTTGGCTGCGCTTGACGTCGGAGCCTTCGACGACCCGAAGACGGGCGCCGTACGGGACCTTGTGGGTCTCGCGGTCCTTGCCGTCGACGACGATCGTCACCACGACGTTGCGGCTCATGGCCACCAGATCGCCGTGGGCCGCCTTGACGGTCGGGCCGGTGATCTTGGCGACACCCGCGTTGGTCGCCTCGTAGAACGAGGTCTCGGCCACCTGGGCGGTGCCGCCGATGTGGAAGGTCCGCATCGTCAGCTGGGTGCCGGGTTCGCCGATCGACTGGGCGGCGATGACGCCGACCGCTTCGCCGATGTTGACGTTGGTGCCGCGCGCCAGGTCGCGACCGTAGCAGTAGCCGCAGATGCCGGCTTCGGCTTCACAGGTCAGGGCCGAACGCACCTTGATCGACTGGACGCCGGCGTTGTCGATGACCTCGACTTCCTCTTCCTGCAGGTAGGTGTCCGCAGGGAACAGGATGGTGTCGCCGCCCGGCTCCTTGATGTCCTCGGCCGCGTAGCGACCCAGCACACGTTGGCCGAGCGAGACCAGCACGTCACCGCCTTCGACCACGGCCCGCAGGGTGATGCCCCGCGTCGAGCCACAATCGTCCTCGGTGACGATGGAGTCCTGCGCCACGTCGACCAGACGACGCGTCAGATAGCCGGAGTTGGCGGTCTTCAGCGCGGTGTCGGCCAGACCCTTACGGGCGCCGTGGGTGGAGTTGAAGTACTCGAGGACGGTCAGGCCTTCCTTGAAGTTCGAGATAATCGGCGTCTCGATGATCTCGCCGGACGGCTTCGCCATCAGGCCGCGCATACCGCCGAGTTGCTTCATCTGGGCCTGCGAACCACGGGCGCCGGAGTTGGCCATCATGAACACCGAGTTGATGTCCGGGGCCTGCCCCTTGGCCAGCACGCGCGGCTGGGCGATCTCGCCCATCATGGCGTCGGCGATCCGGTCCGTGGCCTTGGCCCAGGCGTCGACGACCTTGTTGTACTTCTCGCCCTTGGTGATCAGGCCGTCGGCGTACTGTTGCTCGTACTCCTCGACCTGCGTCTTGGTTTCCTCGACGTACTCGACCTTCTTGGCGGGGATGACGATGTCGTCCTTGCCGAAGGAGATGCCCGCCTTGGCCGCCTCGCGGAAGCCGAGTTGCATCATCTGGTCGGCGAAGATGACCGTCGCCTTCTGACCGCAGTGGCGATAGACCTGATCGATCAGGTTGCCGATCTCCTTCTTGGTCAGGTTCTTCTCGAGCAGGCGGTAGCCGATGTTGGCGTTGTGCGGCAGCAGCGCGCCCAGCTTCATCCGGCCGGGGGTCGTGTCGATGACCTTGGTGATGACGGCGCCTTCGGCGTTCATCTCGGTCCAGCGAGCTTTGATCTTCGTGTGCAGCGACACGACCTTGGCGTCGAGCGCGGCGTCGATCTCGCCCATGTTGGCGAACAGCTTGCCTTCACCCGGCTCGCCGTCCTTGACCAGCGACAGGTAGTACAGACCAAGGACGATGTCCTGCGACGGCACGATGATCGGCTTGCCGTTTGCGGGCGACAGGATGTTGTTTGTCGACATCATCAGCACGCGCGCTTCCAGCTGGGCCTCGAGGCTCAGCGGGACGTGCACGGCCATCTGGTCGCCATCGAAGTCGGCGTTGAACGCGGTACAGACCAGCGGGTGCAGCCGGATGGCCTTGCCCTCGATCAGCTTCGGCTCGAACGCTTGGATGCCCAGACGGTGAAGCGTCGGCGCGCGGTTCAGCAGGACCGGGTGCTCGCGGATGACCTCGTCGAGGATATCCCAGACCTGCGGCTGCTCGCGCTCCACCATGCGCTTGGACTGCTTGACGGTGCCCGACAGGCCCTTGGCGTCCAGACGCGCGTAGATGAACGGCTTGAAGAGCTCGAGCGCCATCTTCTTGGGCAGGCCGCACTCGTGCAGCTTCAGTTCAGGACCCACAGTGATGACCGAACGGCCCGAGTAGTCGACGCGCTTGCCGAGCAGGTTCTGACGGAAGCGACCCTGCTTGCCCTTCAGCATGTCAGCCAGCGACTTCAGCGGACGCTTGTTCGCGCCGGTGATGACGCGACCACGACGGCCGTTGTCGAACAGGGCGTCGACGGATTCCTGCAGCATCCGCTTTTCGTTGCGGATGATGATGTCCGGCGCGCGCAGCTCGATCAGGCGCTTCAGGCGGTTGTTCCGGTTGATGACCCGGCGATAGAGGTCGTTCAGGTCGGAGGTCGCGAAGCGGCCGCCGTCCAGCGGCACCAGCGGACGCAGTTCCGGCGGGATGACCGGGACGACCGTCAGGATCATCCACTCGGGCTTGTTGCCGCTCTCGAGGAAGGCCTCGATCAGCTTCAGGCGCTTGGACGCCTTCTTGGCCTTCATTTCCGAAGGGCTGTCGGCCAGCTCGGCGCGGTGTTTCTCGGCTTCGGCGTGCAGGTCGATGCCGATCAGCAGGTTGCGCACGGCCTCGGCGCCGATCTCGGCGGTGAAGCCGTCATCGCCGTACTCGTCCTGGTAGGTGTAGAACTCGTCTTCCGTCAGCAGCTGGTTCTGCTTCAGCGGGGTCAGGCCCGGCTCGGTGACGATGTAGTTCTCGAAATACAGGACGCGCTCGACGTCCTTGAGCGCCATGTCCAGCATCGTGGAGATGCGCGACGGCAGCGACTTCAGGAACCAGATGTGCGCGACCGGCGCGGCCAGTTCGATGTGGCCCATGCGCTCGCGACGGACGCGGGCCAGGGTGACCTCAACCCCGCACTTCTCGCAGATGATGCCCTTGTATTTCATGCGCTTGTACTTGCCGCACAGGCATTCGTAATCCTTGGTCGGGCCAAAGATACGGGCGCAGAACAGGCCGTCACGCTCGGGCTTGAACGTGCGGTAGTTGATGGTTTCCGGCTTCTTGATCTCGCCGAACGACCACGACCGGATCTTCTCCGGCGAGGCCAGGGCGATGCGGATCTGGTCGAAGGTCGGGGTGACCGGGACCGGGTTGAAGATGTTCAGGACTTCCTGGTTCATCTTGATTCCTTCTGCGGGCTCACCCGCGAAAATTCATTGAGGGAGAAAAGCGGCAGACCGTCCCTCCCCGCTCGCGCGGAGAGGGATCATCCGGTCGGTCAGCTGTTCTCCAGCTCCACGTTCAGACCCAGCGAGCGCATTTCCTTGACGAGCACGTTGAACGACTCGGGGATGCCCGCCTCGAAGCTGTCGTCGCCGCGGACGATGGCCTCGTAGACCTTGGTCCGGCCGGCCACGTCGTCCGACTTCACCGTCAGCATTTCCTGCAGGGTGTAGGCGGCGCCGTAGGCTTCCAGAGCCCAGACCTCCATCTCGCCGAAACGCTGTCCGCCGAACTGCGCCTTGCCGCCCAGCGGTTGCTGGGTGACGAGCGAGTATGGTCCGATCGAACGGGCGTGGATCTTGTCGTCGACCAGGTGGTGCAGCTTCAGCATGTAGATGTAGCCGACCGTGACCGGACGCTTGAACTGCTCGCCGGTCTGACCGTCGTAGACGATCGACTGGCCGGTGCGATCCAGACCCGCCTTCTCCAGCAGGTCCTCGATGTCCGAGATGTGCGCGCCGTCGAAGACCGGGGTCGCGAACGGAACGCCCTTGGACAGGTTACGCGCCAGCTCGACCAGATCCTCTTCCGCCTGCGGAAGAGGCGTGTCGGGGCCGTAGATGCTCGACAGATGGTCGATCAGGGCCTGCTTCTGTCCGCCCTGTTGCCAGGCTTCCAGCAGGTCCTGGATCTGCTTGCCGAGACCGGCCGCGGCCCAACCCAGGTGGGTTTCGAAGATCTGGCCGATGTTCATGCGCGACGGCACGCCCAGCGGGTTCAGAACCAGGTCCACGGTGGTGCCGTCTTCCAGGTGCGGCATGTCCTCGATCGGCAGGATCTTGGAGATGACGCCCTTGTTGCCGTGACGGCCGGCCATCTTGTCACCGGGCTGAAGCTTGCGCTTCACGGCCACGAAGACCTTGACCATCTTCATCACGCCCGGGGGCAGTTCGTCGCCGCGTTGCAGCTTCTCGACCTTGTCCTCGAAGCGGCGGTCCAGAGCCTTCCGGGCCGTTTCGAACTGGCCCTTCATGGCTTCCAGCTCGCCCATGACCTTCTCGTCGTCGAGGGCGATCTGCCACCACAGGCCGCGCGACAGCTCGGACAGCTTCTCTTCGGTGACCTCGCCGCGGCCCAGACCCTTCGGACCCGAGGTCGCGGTCTTGCCGACCAGCAGGGGCTTCAGGCGGCCGTAGACGTTGCGCTCGAGGATCTTGAGCTCGTCGTCGCGGTCCTTGCCGAGACGTTCGATTTCCGAACGCTCGATGGCCATGGCGCGCTCATCCTTGTCGACGCCGTGGCGGTTGAACACGCGCACGTCGACGATCGTGCCGGCGACGCCCGGCGGCAGACGCAGGCTGGTGTCGCGGACGTCCGAAGCCTTCTCGCCGAAGATGGCGCGCAGCAGCTTCTCTTCCGGGGTCATCGGGCTTTCGCCCTTCGGCGTCACCTTGCCGACCAGGATGTCGCCCGGTTGAACCTCGGCGCCGATGGCCACGATGCCGGCCTCGTCGAGGTTGCGCAGGGCTTCCTCGCCGACGTTCGGGATATCGCGGGTGATTTCTTCCGGACCCAGCTTGGTGTCGCGGGCCATCACCTCGAACTCGTCGATGTGGATCGACGTGAAGACGTCGTCGCGCACGATGCGCTCCGAGATCAGGATCGAGTCCTCGAAGTTGTAGCCGTTCCACGGCATGAACGCGACGAGGGCGTTGCGGCCGAGCGCCAGTTCACCGAGGTCCGTCGACGGGCCGTCGGCGATGACGTCGCCGGCCTGAACCTGATCGCCCACACGCACGATGGGGCGCTGGTTGATGCAGGTGGACTGGTTCGAACGCTGGAACTTCGACAGGCGATAGATGTCGACGCCCGAACGGCCGGCGTCGGCTTCGTTCGTGGCGCGAACCACGATGCGGGTGCCGTCGATCTGCTCGACCACGCCCTCACGACGGGCCACCACCACGGCGCCGGAGTCGCGGGCGACCACCGTTTCCATGCCGGTGCCGACCAGCGGCGCGTCGGTGCGAACCAGCGGCACGGCCTGCTTCTGCATGTTCGCGCCCATCAGTGCGCGGTTGGCGTCGTCGTTTTCCAGGAACGGGATCAGGGCGGCGGCGACCGAAACAACCTGCTTGGGCGACACGTCCATCATGTCGACCGCGTCCTTGTTCAGGAGCTGCGATTCACCGTTGATCCGGCCCGGGACCAGATCCTCGACGATCTCGCCGGCCTTCAGTTCGATGTTGGCTTGGGCGATCGTGTATTTCGCCTCTTCCATGGCCGAGATGTAGACCACCTCGTCCTGGGCCATGCCATCCTTCACGCGACGGTAGGGGCTTTCGATGAAGCCGTACTTGTTCACGCGGGCGTGGGTGGCCAGCGAGTTGATCAGGCCGATGTTCGGGCCTTCCGGCGTTTCGATCGGGCAGATGCGGCCGTAGTGGGTCGGGTGCACGTCGCGCACTTCGAAGCCCGCGCGCTCACGCGTCAGACCGCCCGGTCCAAGCGCCGAGAGACGACGCTTGTGGGTGATCTCCGACAGCGGGTTCGTCTGGTCCATGAACTGCGACAGCTGCGACGAGCCGAAGAACTCGCGCACGGCCGCGGCGGCCGGCTTGGCGTTGATCAGGTCGTGCGGCATCACGGTGTCGATATCGACCGAGGACATGCGCTCCTTGATGGCGCGCTCCATCCGCAGCAGGCCGACGCGGTACTGGTTTTCCAGCAGCTCGCCGACCGAGCGGACGCGACGGTTGCCCAGGTTGTCGATGTCGTCGATCTCGCCTTGACCGTCCTTCAGGCCGACGAGAATCTGGAGAACCTTCAGCACGTCATCCTTGCGCAGGACGCGGATTTCGTCCGAGACCTCGGGCGTCTCCAGACGCATGTTCATCTTGACCCGGCCAACGGCCGACAGATCGTAGCGTTCGCTGTCGAAGAACAGCGAGTTGAACATGGCTTCGGCGGCTTCCGGGGTCGGCGGCTCGCCCGGACGCATCACGCGATAGACGTCGAACAGCGCGTCCTCGCGGCCAGTGTTCTTGTCGATGCGCAGGGTGTTGCGCATGTAGGCGCCCACCGTGACATGGTCGATGTCCAGCACGTCGATGGTCGTGAAGCCGTGCGACTCCAGCAGCTCGATCGTGGCCTGGTCCAGCTCGTCGCCGGCCTCGGCATAGATTTCGCCGGTCTCATAGTTGACGGCGTCAGCAGCCAGATACCGGGTCAGCAGGGCGTCGGCGGCCAGCGACAGCGAGGTCGTCGTGTCGCCCAGCTTCTTGGCCTGACGGGCGCTGATCTTGGTGCCGGCCGGAGCGATGACTTCACCGGTGTCGGCGTCGACCAGATCGAACTCCGGCTTCACACCGCGCCAGCGCTCGGCCTTGTACGGCGTGACCCAGCCCTCGCCGCGCTTCTCGTAAGGCACGGTCTCGTAGAAGGTCTTCAGGATCTCTTCGCCGTCCATGCCCAGACCCATCAGGAAGGTCGAGGCCGGCAGCTTCCGGCGACGGTCGATACGAACGTAGACAATGTCCTTGGCGTCGAACTCGAAGTCGAGCCACGAACCGCGGTACGGGATCACACGGGCGGCGAACAGCAGCTTGCCCGAGCTGTGCGTCTTGCCCTTGTCGTGATCGAAGAAGACGCCCGGCGAACGGTGCATCTGCGAGACGATCACGCGCTCGGTGCCGTTGACGATGAACGTGCCCTTGTCCGTCATGAGCGGGATGTCGCCCATGTAGACGTCCTGCTCCTTGATGTCCTTGACCGAACGGGCGCCCGTTTCCTCGTCGGTTTCGAACACGATCAGGCGCAGCTTGACCTTCAGCGGCGCGGCATAGGTCATGTCGCGCTGGATGCATTCCTCGACGTCGTACTTGGGCTCCTCGAACTCGTAGGAGACATACTCAAGGATGGCGCGTTCGTTGAAGTCCTTGATCGGGAAGACCGACTTGAAGACCGCCTCGATGCCTTCGTCCTTGCGCACGCCCGGACGGCCCTCGCGTTGCAGGAACTGCTCGTACGACGCGCGCTGAACCTCGATCAGGTTCGGCATCTGCACCGCCTCGGGGATGCGCCCGAACGAGTGACGGATGCGCTTCTTGCCGGTGAACGAGGTGGCGGTGAGGAACTGACCGTTGACGGTGAGTTCCGCTTTGGACTTGGCCATTCTGTCTTCCCAATGCGGCCAGCCCAGGGTGACGTGGGGCGGCCGCTTCAAATGCAGCAGCCACGGCTCCGCCTTCCGGCGACCCGTGACCATCGGTTTCGGCGTCCACCCTCGGGCCTTGCGGCGCCAGGACACCTGAAATGTAGGGCTCCTATGGGGAGGAGCGCGCCTTCGCACCGGTCGGAGGGCGACAAACCGGGCCTCGGCGCTTTCGCGCGTATCTCGTACGGAGTTAGCGGAACGCGCTCATATACTCGCTTTGTCGGCGAAATAAAGGCCTGCGGCCGCCAAAAGTCCGGACGATGATCAGTCCCGGGCCTGAACCGTCACCGCGAACCGCGTAGAGCCGTCCGGCTGGACGGTCATGACGAAGTCGACAGGCGTATCCTTGCCGCAGGCCGTCCACGTCCAACGCTCGCTCCAGGTCGTCGGATCGGCCACATCGCCGGTCAGGGATGTGACCTCTGTGTTGGTGAGGCGTCCTCCGGACTGCGGGAATCTGGCGTTGCAGGACTGGCTGTCGGCGTTCAGCACCGGAATCAGCCGGGGCGTCGTCTGCTGCAGGATATCCATATACAGCCGGGCCCCGGTCATGGTGCCGCCCACGCTCAGGTTCAGCCCGCGCCACTGGCTGTTATGGAAGAAGATCAGCACATTGATCCTGCGGTCGGCGCCGCACCACGGCGTCACCGTGCGGACCAGAGCCTCACCTCGCTCGGCCCGCTCGCCGTCGGCCGCGAGGACGATGGGGAGCGTTTCGAGCGCGTCCAGAGCCCTGATGTTATCGGCGTTCACCGTCGTGTCGGTACAGTCTGGCGCGACACCCATCGCGGTCCATGACGCCAGCAACTGCTGGACCACCGGCTTCCAGTTCGGGTCGGCGGTCGCGCGCACAAGGACGGCCAGCGGCTCGGACGGGTCCAGCGATTCGATAGAACGGAATATCGGCGCGGCTGTTTGGACTGGCGCCGCCGGCTCGGGCGTTTGAATGATCACTGGTATGGCGCTCCCTTGATCGCGGCTGTCGCAAACCGCGCATCTCGACGCAAGCGCCCATCTGGCGAGACGCCCCGGGTCTTGATAAGCGTTGCGGCATGTTACGCACCCCCATCGCCTGCTCTGCCCTTCTGCTCGTCGCCGCCTGCGCCTCGGGCCCGGCCGAGTTGACCGCTCCCACCTCTGTGGTTCGACCCGCCGTCGGCGAGTCCAGTCAGGCGAACTGGGACGCCGGCCAACGCGCCTATCTCGAGTGGAACGGCGCGCGCGACGGCTGGAGCACCACCGATACCGGCCTGCAGTACCGCCGGACCGGCCGCGCCCATCCCGAGGGCCGCCAGCCCGCCGCGACCGACACGGTCAAGGTCCACTATCGCGGGACCTTCATCGACGGGCGTGAGTTCGACAGCTCGTGGTCGCGCAACGAGCCGACCGAGTTCCCGCTCAACCGGGTCATCAAGGGCTGGACCGAGGGTGTCGGCCTGATGCGCGAGGGCGAGCGGTTCGAGTTCGTCATCCCGGCCTCGCTGGGCTACGGCGAACGCTGGGTCGGCGGCGACGAGTTGCCGCCAAACTCGACCCTGCTGTTCACGGTGGACCTGCTGGAAGTGAAGCCGGCCGCCTGAGCGGAACTTCAAACATGACAGCGATTTAATCCGGCGGAGCGACCCGTCGGATTGACCGTGGCGCGCGCCCGGCGTGATCTGCGCGCCTGCTCACAGTGGAAGTCCTGTCGATGATGCGTCCGTCCGTCCGCCTGCTCGCCACCGCCTGCGCCGTCGCCCTTCTCGCAGGCTCAGCGCCGGCGCTGGCCCAGGTCGGAACCCCCGCCCTGCCCGTCGCCCTCGCCCCGATCCCGGCCCCGCGCGACGCGCCCTACGTTGGCCCGATCGATATCGAGGTGGACGCCACCGACGTCGACCGCCGCATCGTCTCGATCAAGCAGACCATCCCTGTCGCCGGCCCCGGGCCGCTGGTCCTGCTCTATCCTCAATGGATCCCGGGCAACCACGGCCCGTCCGGTCCGGTCGACGACATCTCCGACCTGCAGATCACGGCCAACGGCCAGCCCCTGCGCTGGGTTCGCAATACGGTCAGCACCAACGCCTTTCAGGTCGAAGTTCCCGCCGGCGCGTCCGCGGTGGAGGTGTCGTTCAAGTGGCTGACGCCCATCGAGGGCAGTCAGGGCCGCGTCGTCATTACCGATGAGATGCTGAACATCCAGTGGGAGAAGGCGGTTCTCTACCCGGCCGGCTATTATTCCCGGCAGATCACCATGCGTCCGACCTTGCGCCTGCCCGCCGGCTGGCAGTACGGCACGGCGCTGGACACCGTGTCCTTCCAGAACGGCGTGGCGACCTTCGCACCGATCAGCCTCGACCACTTCGCCGACAGCCCCCTGTTCGCCGGCGCCCACTATCGTCAGATCGACCTCGATCCGGGCGGCCGATCGCCAGTGCGGCTGAATGTCGTAGCCGACAACGCCGACATGCTGGCCGCCACCGATGCGCATATCGCCCAGCACCGCAGTCTGGTCGAACAGGCGGACCGCCTGTACGGCGCACGCCACTTCAACCACTACGACTTCCTGCTGGCCGTGACCGACCGGCTGGGTGGCATCGGGCTGGAGCACCAGCGCTCGTCCGAGAACAGCGTCGACACCAAGTACTTCACCGACCCGACCGGCACGATCGCCGACCGCGACCTGCTGGGTCACGAGTATACTCACTCGTGGAACGGAAAGTGGCGTCGTCCGGCCGATCAGGCGACCCCGACCCTGAACGAGCCGCTGCAGAACTCCCTGCTGTGGGTCTACGAGGGCCAGACCCAGTACTGGGGCCTGATCCTGACCGCGCGCGCCGGCCTGCTCACCAAACAGCAGGCGCTGGACGTCTTCGCCAACACTGCCGCCAGCTATGCCGAGGACAACCCCGGCCGCCAGTGGCGCGCGATGCAGGACACCACCAACGACCCGATCATCGCCCAGCGCCGCGCCCAGCCCTGGCCCAGCCGCCAACGCAGCGAGGACTACTATCGCGAAGGCTCGATGATCTGGCTCGACGCCGACACCTGGATCCGCGAGCGGTCGGGCGGGCGCAAGTCGCTGGACGACTTCGCCAAGGCCTTCTTCGGCGTACAGGACGGCGACTGGAACCCCGCGCCCTACACCTTCGACGACGTGACCTCGACGCTGAACGGGGTGCAGTCCCGCGAATGGGGCGAGTTCCTGCGCACCCACCTCGACGCCGTCGGCCCTAACGCGCCGACGCCGTTGGCAGGCATCGAGCGCGGCGGCTACCGCCTCGTCTGGCGTGAGGAGCCCAACGCCTATTCCAAAGCCCTGAACGCGGAGTTGGAGCGGGTCGACTTCCAGTACTCGCTGGGCCTGTCGATGAACCCGACCAACCGCGTCACCGGTGTCCGCTGGGGCTCGCCCGCGTTCGAGGCCGGACTGACGTCCGGATGGGAAGTCGTAGCGGTCAACGGCCGCACCGCAAGCGCCGCCGCCATCGCAGAGGCGATCACGGCCTCGAAAAACAACACCACGCAAATCGAGATGATGCTGCGAAAGGGCGAGCGTTTCCGCACCATCCGCTTCGACTACCATGGCGGTCTGCGCTATCCGCACCTGGAGCGCATTGCCGGAACGCCCGATCGTCTGGGCGACATCCTCAGCCCCCGCCGCCGTTAAGCAGAGACCTGATCATGTTGCGTACGACCGCCATCGCCCTTCTGCTCGCCTCGACGGCGGTTCCGGTCTTCGCCCAGACCAGTCAGGCGCAGACGCCCCTGCCCGCGCCCACCAGCCTGCCGCACGCCCTGCCGCCGATCCCGGCGCCGCAGGATCGCGACTATCCCGGGATGATCGCCATTCAGGCCGACCTGACTGACCTCGACCACCGCGTCATCCGGGTGCGTCAGACCGTCCCTGTCTCCGCTGGCCATCTGGTGCTGCAGTATCCGAAGTTCATCCCCGGCAACCACGCCGACACCGGCCCGATCCAGTTGGTCTCCGGCGTCACGGTCACCGGGAATGGCCAGCGGATCGATTGGGTCCGCGACACGGTCGATCCACACGCCTTCCACCTCGACATCCCTGCCGGTGTTTCCTCCATCGAGGTCAGCTTCGAATGGCTGACCCAGCCCGACAACGCGGTCTGGCGCGTGGTTATGACGCCCGAGATGGTCAATCTGCAGTGGGAAAAGGCCCTGCTCTATCCCGCCGGCTACGCCCACAGACGCATCACCTTCGCGCCCTCTGTCAAGCTGCCGACGGGTTGGGAACAGGCGTCCGCGCTGGAGCCCGCCGGGCGCGAGGGCGACGTCCTGACCTTCGCCCCGATTTCACTGGAACACCTCGCCGACAGCCCGATGTTCGCAGGCAAGCATTTCCGCCGCATCCAGCTCGACCCGCAGGGCCGGTCGCCGGTTCATCTGAACCTCGTCGGTGACACTGCGGAGAGCATCAAGGCCTCGCCAGAGCGAATCGCGCAGTACACCTCGCTGGTTCAGCAGGCTGACCGCCTGTACGGCGCGCGCCACTTCGACCGCTACGACTTCCTGCTGGCCCTGACCTCAAAGCTGGGCGGGATCGGTCTTGAGCATCACCGCTCGTCCGAGAACACCGCCAGCCCGTCGTTCTTCACCGGTTCCAACGCCGACTACGGCGCGCGCTCCCTGCTGCCGCACGAGTTCACCCACAGCTGGAACGGCAAGTTCCGCCGGCCGTCGGATGAATATGTGCCCAACCTCAACGTCCCGACCCAGAACACGCTGATGTGGGTCTATGAGGGCCAGACCGAATACTGGGGCGAGGTCCTGACCCCGCGGGCCGGCCTCGGCACCATCGAGGAGGCCACGATCAATCTGGCAGAGATCGCCGCCTTCTACGACAATCAGCCGGGTCGCCAGTGGCGCTCCCTGCAGGACACGACCAACCACAACCTTCTGGGCTACCGGACGACCAATCCTTGGTCGTCATGGATGCGTGGCACCGGCGACTACTACCGCGAGGCCCTGCTGGTCTGGCTGGACGCCGACACCCTGATCCGCGAGCAGACCGGCGAGCGGAAGTCGCTGGACGACTTCGCCAAGGCCTTCTTCGGCGTCGAGGATGGCGTCTGGGAAGCCCGCCCCTACACCTTCGACGATGTGGTGCAGACCCTGAACGCCGTGCATCCGCACGACTGGGCGACCTTCCTGCGCGATCGTCTGGACGCCGTCGGCCCGGACGCGAAGGCTCCGCTGGACGGCGTCACGCGCGCCGGCTGGCGCCTGACTTATACGGACACTCTGACCCCCGTCGAGAAACGCATCCTGTCGGGCTGGGCAAACGACTTCCAGTATTCGCTGGGCTTCACCCTCGCGACTGGCAATCGCATCACGGGCGTGCGTTGGGACGGCCCCCTGTATCGCCAGAACATCGGCGCCGGATGGGAGCTGATCGCCGTCAACGACCGCGTCGCCTCTGCGGAGGTCCTGCGAGACGCCATCACCGCCGCCAAGGGCGCGACCAATCCGATCGTTCTGGTCGTCCGGCGCGGCGACGAGGTCCGCAGCCTGTCCTTCGATTACCACGACGGCCTGCGCTACCCGCGCCTGGAACGGATCGAGGGAACCCGTGACCGACTGGCCGACATCTACGCGCCGCGTCGACGCTAGAGGTCCCAGCAGGGCTGGGGCTTCGGCTTGCTGCTGAGCTCGCCCATGATGACTTCGCACTGCTTCGACGCCTCGTCGGGCGTCAGCTTCGCCATGTTCCACGCAAGGTCGCGCAACTCCGTGCGCAGCGCCGCGTGATCGACCGTCCGGCCCTGACGCTCCTCGCACTTCGCCTGCGCCATCTTCATCGTCGCCACCTCGCGACAGGTGTTTGACAGGGTCCCCATGATCTCCAGTGCGCGGGAAGTCGTCAGCGGTAGCGGAGGCGATGGCGGCGCGGTCGGTTCAGGCGACGGTACAGTCGCCATCCGGCTCTCTCCGGTTTCGTCACACGCCGCGAGACTGGCCGCGGCCAGCAGAATACCAAGCATCCTCTTCATTGAACGGCCTCCCTCCGTATGGCGATCCAGCCACAAGCCGGATCGACTGTCCACGTTGGCCGACCGGAACGAAAAACGGGCCGGAGATTGCTCTCCGGCCCGTCCAGCTTTCAGCCATCGCCGCGATGGGCGATGCGCCTGATCCGATCTTACTTGATCTGGATCTTGGCGCCGGCTTCCTCGAGCTTCTTCTTCAGCTCTTCGGCGGCCTGCTTGGAGACGTTCTCGACGACGTTCTGCGGAGCGCCTTCGACGAGGTCCTTGGCTTCCTTCAGACCGAGGTCCGAACGGGCGCCGCGAACTTCCTTGATCACGTTGATCTTCTTGTCGCCGCCGTCCAGCAGGACAACGGTGAACTCGGTTTGCTCTTCGGCGGCTTCAGCCGGAGCACCGCCACCGGCGGCCGGAGCGGCGGCCATGGCGACCGGAGCAGCGGCGCTGACGCCCCACTTTTCTTCCAGCAGCTTGGAGAGTTCGGCGGCTTCCAGAACGGTCAGGGCCGACAGGTCTTCAACGATCTTGGCGAGATCAGCCATAGGGGTATTCCTTCGGTAGGATGGGTTTCAGAGAGGGTTTGCAGAGATGGAAGGCGATTACGCCGCGTCCTTCGTGGCGTAGGCGTTGAACACCCGCGCCAGTTGGGCGGCCGGAGCCTGAACCACACCAGCGATCTTGGTCGCGGGCGCGTTGAGCAGGCCGAGCAGCGAAGCGCGGATCTGGTCGAGCGACGGCAGCTTGGCCAGGGTGTCGACACCCTTCGCATCGACGACGGTCTCGCCCATGAAGCCACCCAGAATAACGAACTTGTCGTTGGTCTTGGCGAACTCGGACGACACCTTGGCGGCCGTCACCGGATCGTTGGCGTACGCGATGCCCACGGGACCCTTGAACAGGTTGTGGTAGTCGCTGCCTTCGTCGGCTCCGAGCGCCTTCAGCGCCAGGCGGTTTTTCACCACCTTGAACGCGGCGCCTTCTTTACGAAGGCGGCCACGCAGGTCTTCCATGTCCGCAACGGTCAGACCCAGGTTGTGGGTCACGACCACGGCGCCGGCGTCGGCGAAGACGCCCTTCAGCGTCTCGATCGACTCGGCCTTTTGTGCGCGGTCCATTGCGGTCTCCAGTCTGGTATTCGCCGCCGGGCTTATTCCCGACGCCGGATTTGGCATAAGCGCCACGCGTCGCCGCGAAGCGTTCAGGCCGGTCTTATTGTCCGAAGGAAGCTCAAACCCCCGTCCGTCCCGGAACCGGGCTGACGGCAAGTCGTCTGCATCCCCATCTCCCCACGGCGCCAGAGGGCTCTCTGACATTTACGGCGCAGGTGACCCCCACGCCCCGAAGTTCTCGGACAGGTTCGCTGAACCCGGAGGTCCGACGAGAGGCGCGCTCTATACACGCATCCGCCGGGAACTCAAGCCGCTACAGGCCCTGCATGGTCCCTGCACGCAAACCGCACCGTAAATTCCCGGGACGTGGGCGGTCATCCGGGGCAGATTGCCTTGCGAAAGCAGGGGAACGCCAGATGATCGACGTCGCCGAAGCTACCGGCCGCAACAGCCTCGGCCGAACGGGATCGCCCCGACTGGTCACGGCTCGACTGGTCATCGGTCTGGCGCAGGGCGTCGCCCTGTGGGGGCTTTATCGATCGGCTGCATCCGAAAATCTTCAGTGGCCCGCGACCGTGCCGGAACTGTTCGGCCCGCTGGCCATGATCCTTGTCATGGTCCCTGTGGTCGCTCTGGCGGGCGTCGGACGCATGCGGCCCCGGACCCTGATACTCTGGTTGGTCGCCGCCACCGCTTTTCTCGCGCTGCTAGGATGGCACGGCGTCGCCGCCCAGTCCGTCAGCGAGTACGGCCCTCGCAGCCGTCCGCCCTTCCTGCCATGGCCCATGCCCCTGTTCGCGGCCGCCGCCCTGTTCATCGGCCATCACCTGATCCTGCCCGCCGACATGGAGCGCAGGTGGATCGCGGCCTTCTCCACCTATTTCGACACGGCGTGGAAAGCGGGCGTGCAGCTGGCGCTCTCCATCGGCTTCACCGGCGCCTTCTGGATCCTGCTGTTCCTGGGCGCGGCCCTGTTTCAGGTCATCGGACTGGACTTCCTTGAGGATCTGATCGGCGAGGAGTGGTTCTCGATCCCGGTCACCTGCCTGATGTTCTCCGTCGCGGTACACCTGACCGACGTGCGCGACGGCCTGATCCGCGGCGTTCGCAGCGTAGCGCTGATGCTGCTCTCGTGGTTGCTGCTGCTCATGACGGTGCTGGCCGCCGGCTTCCTCGCCGCCCTGCCCTTCACCGGACTGGACGGGCTGTGGGAGACCGGCAGCGCCACCGCCCTCGTTCTCTCGGCCGCCGCCGCCCTGATCGTCCTCATCAACACCGCCTATCAGGATGGTCGGGCCGACAATCTGCCGCCGGTCGTCCTGCGCGCGGCGGTGCGCGTCGCCGCCGTCCTGCTGACCCCGCTGATCATCCTCGCCTTCTGGGGCCTGGCGCTGCGGATCGGTCAGCACGGCCTGACGCCTGATCGGATCATCGCCTTCGCCTGCGCCGTCATCGGCGCCGCCTATGCCGCTGGCTACGGCTATGCCGCGCTGCGCCCTTTCTGGCGCAAGGGCGCGGACTGGATGCAGCCGCTGGAGCGCACCAATGTGATCACCGCAGTGATCGAGGTCGCCGTAGTTCTCGCCCTCTTCAGCCCCATCGCGGATCCGGCCCGGCTCTCCGTCGGCGATCAGGTCGCACGACTCCAGCGCGGGGCGGCGACGCCTGACAAGTTCGACTACCGCTTCCTCAGATTTGAGAGTGGCAAGACCGGCGCCGCGGCCCTGAGAACCCTGACCCGCTCAACGAACCCGGAAATCGCTCGCCGGGCGAAGGCGGCCAGCGTGCTGAACAACCGCTGGCGTGAGGAGGGCGAAGGTCGACCGGAGCGCAGGCCGACTTTCGAAGTCGTAGGCGCCCCGCTTCCGTCAGGCTTTACGGCGCCTGTCGGCGGCGATGACGAGCGATATGGATGCTCGGCCGCGGGCGAATGCGTGGCGACCGCCATTGATCTGAACGGCGACGGCCAGCCGGAGGTCCTCCTCGCACAATCCAACATCACCGTCCTTTGGGCGCGGAATTCAGAAGGCGTGTGGGAAACCCAGGCCCGCTACGGCCACCCATACTGCCAAGGTCGGGAGCGTCCCGATCCCCGCGACGCCTTACGCACAGGTCGCATCCGGGTTGAAGGCCCCAACTGGCCTCGTCTCGCTTTGGGCGACGGCGCTGTGATCACCCCCCAGGCCGATGCCGTCGACAAATGTTCCCCGCCTGCTGGGGCATCCTGAAGCGGTCACCCTAACCCCCCGTTCACCACGCCCCGAAACGGCATTTTCACGCTGACGCCCGTAAATCTGTGCCGGAATGAGCCAGCTCCGCGAGGGCCGGCCGCGTGCAGTGAAGGGTGTTTCCATGGCTAAGACCGTCCTCGTCGTCGATGACGATCCGACCCAGCGCCGCCTCGTTCAGGCGGTTCTGGAGCGTGAGGGCTATGCGGTCATCCACGCCGAGTCCGGCGGCGAGGCCATTGATCGCCTGACCAAGGGCGGCGGCGCGGACGTCGTCCTGCTCGACATGGTCATGCCGGGCATGAGCGGCATGGAGGCCCTCGCCGAAATCCGCACCGCAGGCGTTACAACTCCTGTCATCGTCCTGACCGCCAACGCGGGCGTCGAGACCGTGGTCAAGGCCATGCAGGCCGGGGCCCAGGACTTCTTCGTCAAACCGGTCTCGGCGGAACGCCTTCTCGTCGGCGTCGGCAATGCGCTGAAGATGACCCAGCTGACCGCCGAGGTCGGCCGCCTGAAGAAGCACGTCACCGGTCGCACCTCCTTCGACGATCTGGTCGGCCAGTCCGCGCCGATGCGTATGGTCAAATCCCTTGGCCTGCGCGCCGCAAAGTCCGGCATCCCGGTGCTGATCACCGGCGAGAGCGGCGTCGGCAAGGAAGTCATCGCCCGCGCCCTGCACGGCGCCTCGGACCGCGCCGGCAAACCCTTCATCGCCGTCAACTGCGGCGCCCTGCCCGTCAATCTGGTCGAGTCGATCCTGTTCGGGCACGAGAAGGGCGCCTTCACCGGCGCGACCGACAAACACCTCGGCAAGTTCGCCGAGGCGTCCGGCGGCACCCTGTTCCTCGACGAGATAGGCGAACTGCCGCTGGACATGCAGGTCAAGCTGCTGCGCGCGCTGCAGGAAGGCGAGATCGACCCGGTGGGCTCCAAGCGTTCGGTCAAGGTCGACGCCCGCATCGTCTCGGCGACCAACCGCGATCTGGCCGAACAGGTGCGCGACGGTCGCTTCCGCGAGGACCTCTTCTATCGCCTGAACGTCTTCCCGATCGAGGCGCCGGCCCTGCGCGAACGTCGCGAGGATATCCCGGCCCTGGTCGAGCACTTCATCGCCCGCTTCAACGTCGAGGAAGGCCGCCGCGTCGCCGGCGCATCGGCCGAGACCATGGCCATGCTGTCCGCCTTCGATTGGCCCGGCAACGTGCGCCAGCTCGAAAACGCCATCTACCGCGCCATCGTGCTGGCCGATGCGCCGTTCCTTCAGCCTCACGACTTCCCGGCCATCTCGGGCGTGGTCACGCCCCCGGCCGAGGGCTTCTTCGCCCCTGCGGCCTCGGCCGTCGAGCTGCCGGGTGCTCCCGTGCCTGAAGCGCCTGTTCGCATCCTCGACGACGTCGGCCATCTGCGGACACTGGAAGAGATCGAGCGCGACCTGATCGAGCACGCGATCGACGTCTACGCTGGTCACATGTCCGAGATCGCGCGACGCCTCGGCATCGGCCGATCGACGCTCTACCGGAAGGTTCGCGAGCAGGGGCTTGAGGACGCGCTGAAGCAGGCGTCGTAACGGGCCCAAATCCGCCCGCAAGGTGACCAAAAGTTCATTGGCCACCGTTCGTTGGACATCCGAAGAGACCTCAAAGGCGCGGACGCGTCGCAACTCCCGGTTTCAGCGCTGAAACGCGACGGAAACACGGGTGCGGCACGTTCGAAGACCGTACTCTCTCCCCGGATACCCTATGCTTCTAGTCACGACTGCGCTCTCCGGCCTCATGGCCGGCGTCATCCAGACAGCCCCGCCCCAGGCTGCGCCTGCTCAGCAGCCGCCGGTCGTGCAAGCACCCGCGCCTGAGCCGGAACCGGCGACCACGCCCGACGCTGACCTGTCTGACGCCGTCGATCTGGGCACGGTGACCGTCACCGGCGTGCGTCCGCGCGGAAGCGTGAACAGCGACATCCCCGCCGACGTCGTCCTCACCGCCGAGGACATTCAGGCCTATGGCGCGTCGTCGATCGAGGAGCTTCTGACCTATCTCGAGCCTCTGACCCGCAGCAGCAGAGGCCGCGGAGACAGTGGACCCGTCACCCTTGTGAATGGGCGTCGCACCACCGGCTTCCGCGAAATCGCCGGCATCCCGCCTGAGGCCATCGAGCGCGTCGACATCCTGCCGGAAGAGGTCGCCCTCCAGTATGGGTACAAGGCCGACCAGCGCGTGGTGAACTTCGTCCTCAAGGCCGACTTCCGTTCGTTGTCCGGCCAGGTCACCGGCTCCGGCCCGACCGAGGGTGGTCGCACCACCCTGCAGGTCGGCGGCAACGCCCTGAGCATCGCTGGCGCCTCGCGCTATTCGATGGACCTGGATTACCGTCGCTCGACGCCGCTCTACGAGACCGAGCGGGATATCGTCCGCGACGCCGATGACGCGCCCTACGACCCGACCGACGTCCTGACTGCCTACCGCACCCTGCTCAGCGCCAGCGAGCAATCGACGGTCCGCGGCACGGTCAAGCGCGACCTCAACGGCACGACACAGGGCACGGTCAGCGCCAGCCTCGTCGATCTGAGCAGCGAGAGCTTCAGCGGCCTGCCGCGCGTGAACCTGAACCTGCCGACGGGCAACCCATTCTCGACCTCGCCGACCGACACGCCGGTCCCTCGCTATCTCAATGCGCCCGCCGCTCTGGCGCGTCAGACTGACAGCCTGACCGGCGACCTCGGCGTCGTACTGGATGGCTTCCTCGGCGAGGAATGGCGCTGGACCTTCACCGGCGCCTACAATCGGGTCGAGACCGACACCACCACGGGCCGGGGCTATGCCGCGACGCCGTTCCAGACCCGTCTCGACGCCAACGACCCGACGGCCAACCCCTTCGCCGACCTCAGTCCGACCGACTTCACGGCTCTGCCGCTCGACACCGCCAACTCCGTGTCCCAGTCCGTTTCGGGCGAGCTGAATATCAGCGGCGACTGGTTCGAGCTGCCGGCCGGCACACTTCGCTCCACCTTCACCCTCGGCGCCGACACCCGCTCTCTCGACTCGACCAGCGTCCGTCAGGGCGTGACCACCGAGCGGGGGCAGTCGCGCGACCGGTTCAACGGCCAGGCCAGCTTCGATGTGCCCCTGCTGACCCGGCCAGAGGAAGCCCGCAACCTCTTCGGTGACCTCGATCTCAATCTGAACGTCGGCTACGAGGATCTGTCCGACTTTGGCGGGCTGAGCACCCTCGGCGCCGGGCTGAACTGGAACCCCAACAAGGCGGTGTCCTTCCTCGTCAGCTACACGGCCGAGGACGGCGCCCCGTCGATCTCGCAGCTGAACGATCCGATCCTGTCGACGCCGGCCGTGCCGGTCTTCGACTTCGCCACCGGCGAGACCGTGCTCGTCACCCGCATCGACGGCGGCAACCCCAACCTCGTCGCGGACAACCGCAAGGTCTGGAAGGCCGGGATCACCCTGCGTCCGCTGCAGGAAGGGGACCTGAGCCTCAGCTCGACCTATACCCGCAGCACGACCGACGATCCGATCAACAGCTTCCCGACCCTGACGCCCGAGCTGGAGGCCGCCCTGCCGGAGCGTTTCGTGCGCAACGCGGACGGCGACCTGCTGTCGTTCGACGCCCGCGCGCTGAACTTCGACCGCGCCGAGCGTCAGGACATCCGAACAGGCTTCAACTTTTCCCGCGCCTTCGGAACGCCCAATCCGGCCGCGGCCGCTGCGGGTCGTCGTCCGGGAGGGGGCGGCATGGTCATCATGAGCGGCCCGCCCTCCGGCGGCGGCGGTGGTGAGCGTCGTCCGGGCGGCGGCGACGGTCAGGTCCGCATGAACTTCGGCGGCGGCGGCGGAGCGGCCGGACCTCGCGGGGGCTCGCGCGGCGGCGGCATGCAGCCGGGTCAGGGCCGCTTCAACTTCTCGCTCTATCACACCTACCGGATCCAGGATGAAATCGTCATTCGCGACGGCCTGCCCGTCCTCGACCTTCTGAACGGCAGCGCCACGTCCTCGCGCGGCGGCAGCCCGAAGAACGAGATCCAGCTTCAGGCCGGCGTCTTCCGCAACGGGTTCGGCGGCTTCCTGAACGCCAACTGGCGCGAGGCCACTCGCATCGACGGCGGCACGGGTCCGGACCTGCGCTTCTCGGGCCAGACCACGGTCAACCTGAACGTCTTCATGGACCTCAGCCAGCGCAGCTCGTGGGTGGAGCGCTTCCCGATCCTCAAGGGCTCGCGCATCAATCTCGGCGTCCAGAACCTGTTCGACAGCGAGGTGGAGGTCACCTCCACCGCCGGCGACATCCCGCTGAACTACCAGCCGGACTTCCTCGACCCCGCCGGTCGGACCGTCAGCCTGACGTTCCGCAAGATCCTGTTCTGACCAATACCCCTCGTCACCCTCGGGCTTGGCCCGAGGGTCAGACGTTCCGCATTTCATGGCCTCAAGGACGGAACATCGCCCTTGGATGCCGTCGCCCTGATACCGTGTACCCGCTACCTCTGATCATCGGGTCAAGCCCGAGGATGACGGCATTCAATCCCGGGCGGGAGGCTTCCGGCTCCAGCGGGTCTTCGGAGCCTCCCCCTTCGCCTTGGCGGCGATTTCCTTGAGCTTGCGGCCTTGCATGGCTGACAGAGCCTGACCCGGCGCGCCCTTTTCCGGATCACCGAACGCGCGGCCATGGGTCTTCACCCTTTCGGCCACTGATTCGATGAACTCGCCCTCCCATTCGGACAGCGAAACGCCCGCCTTCTCTGCCGAGCGGCGGGCGCGTCTGAGGGCGTTCAGCGCGGCGCGCTGGTTGGCCTTGCGTTCGGCCTCGAACGGGCTCGGGGGCGGCTTCTTCGAACCGCCCCTGCCCCCGCCGAAGCCGGTTC
This sequence comes from Brevundimonas sp. NPDC092305, assembly GCF_044755415.1. Taxonomy (NCBI): domain Bacteria; kingdom Pseudomonadati; phylum Pseudomonadota; class Alphaproteobacteria; order Caulobacterales; family Caulobacteraceae; genus Brevundimonas; species Brevundimonas sp. NPDC092305. The sequence continues at coordinate 1,605,144 of NZ_JBIVQY010000001.1, forward strand.
GTTTCAGGGTCAGATCTCGCCGAGGGCCGACAGGTACAAATCGAGGATCGCCTCCTCCTCCTGCCGCTTGGCCTTGTCCTGTGCACGGATGCGAAGAACCTTGCGCAGGGTCTTCACATCATAGCCTTCGCCCTTGGCCTCGGCGAAGACTTCCTTCTGGTCGGCCATCACCGCCTTCTTGTCCTCTTCCAGCCGCTCCAGCCGCTCGATGATGGTGCGCAGGCGGCCCTGAGCCGTCGCGTTCAGAACGTCGGGCGAGGAATCGAAGGAAGCGTCGTCGGCCAAGGGGAACTCTCCGTAGGCCCCGATCGGCCAGTGGCCGTCGGAGCACTCAAAACATCAGGGGGCGAATAACCATGTCGGCCGGGCGGCGTCCACGACGTCTATCCACCAGACGCGAAAAAGGCTGCGGACAAGTCCGCAGCCTTCGAAACTTTCGCACACGCCCGAAGGCGAGAGTCTTCTTAGCCTTGCTTGGCCTTGAAGCGCGGGTCCGTCTTGTTGATCACATAGACGATGCCCTTGCGGCGCACGACTTTACAGTCGCGATGGCGACCCTTGAGCGACTTGAGCGAGCTGCGGACCTTCATGGTCGTCGTCCTGAGGCAAATCAAAATAGAAAAGCCGCGGGGCGAGCCAGCGGCGGAACGGGGCGTATAGAGACGCTCGCCGGAAACGTCAACCGCCACGGCCACCCGATTTATCGGGACCGTGCGACCAGTTTGCGACCAGCGCGGGTGCGCCCGTCCGCCTGACCATGCTGACATACGTTCGTGCAGCCGAAGACGGTCAATTTTCGGGGAAATGCTCTGGAGGCCTGGCCTCCGAGTTGAACGGAGGGTCTTCGGACTTGCGGGTCCGACGCGTCTCCCCTCCGCCACCAGGCCGCACAGAGGACGCGCGCTCCATAGCGTCCCCGGGGTTAACAGCTGGCTTGGGAAGATGATGAATCATCGCCTCTTTTTGTCGCGCCTGATCGGTCGACTCGCGCGTTTGTTATGTGGCTCCGACGCCCCGGAGCGGTACGGTCCTTTTTATGCGTCTCGGATTCCGTCTCCTCCTCGTTGGAACCGTCGCGGCTTGCGCACCCATGCTGCCTGAGCCGCCCGTTCCCGTGATCACCGCCCCCGCACCGGCGCCAGTCGCCGACGCAGGCGGCGCGCCACCGCCTGTGACCGCCCCAGCCCCCGCGCCGGGCGAGGTCTTCGATCAGGCTGGCTTCGAGGGCTGGAAACAAAGCTTCCTGTCCCGCCACGGCGGCGTCCGACGGGCTGATTATGAGCGCGAGCTTCGCGGCGTGACGCCCAACCCGACCGTCGTGCGCCTCGACCGCAACCAGCCCGAATTCAGCCGCCCCGCCGGCGCCTATATCCAGAACGCCGTCTCGCCCGCCCGCATCGCACAGGCCCGCCAGCGGTCGGAGCGCGTGCCGTGGGGCGTGGTCCAGCGTTTCGGAGTGCCCTCGGAAATCCTGCTGGGCATCTGGGCCCAGGAAAGCGCCTTCGGTCAGGTGCAGGGCGACTTCGACGTCGTCCGCTCGCTCGCCACCCTCGCCTACGACGGCCGTCGCCGCGACTGGGCCGAGGGCCAGTTGAAGAACGCGCTCGACATCGTGGTCGAGGGCAAGCGCGCCCGTTCAGGCCTGCTGGGCAGCTGGGCCGGCGCCATGGGCCAGACCCAGTTCATGCCCGACAACTATCTGCGCCTCGGCGTCGATCAGGACGAAGACGGCAAGGTCGACATCTGGAACGACGACGCCGACGCCCTCGCCTCGGCCGCCAACCTGCTGGCGCAGGGTGGATGGAAGCGCGGTCAGGGCTGGGCCTATGAGGTCAAGCTGCCGGGGGGCTTTGACTATTCAGAGGCCGAAGGGCCGAAGCATCCGTGGTCCTTCTGGGCCGCCCGCGGCGTCACCCTGACCAACGGCGTGACCTTGAATCCCGCCGAGGCCGCCGAGGAGGCGACGCTGCTGCTGCCGCAGGGCGCCCGCGGCCCGGCCTTCCTCGCCCTGCCGAACCACTACGCCATCCGGCGCTACAACAACTCGGTCAGCTACGCCCTCGCCATCGGCATGATCGCCGACGGCGTCATGGGCAAGCCCGGCCTCGCCACGCCTTGGCCTGCCGATGAGCCCCTTTCCCGCGATCAGCGCATCGGAGCCCAGCGCGCCCTGACTGCCCTCGGCTACGACACCCAGGGCGTCGACGGCGTCATCGGCGCCAACAGCCGCGCCGCCCTGCGTCGGTGGCAACAGGCCAACGGTCGCATCGCCGACGGCTATCTGACGGCGGATCTGGCGGCGGAGTTGATCCGCAAGGGCGGCTAAACGCTCCGCTTGACCGGGAGGCTTGCTCTTCCCACCTCCGGAATCCTGTCCAACAGAGAAAAGGAGGTGATCGAATGTCTCATTGTCACACGCCGCGTATGGCCCGGCGCATGAGCCAGTCTCGCCTTCAGGCGGGCCTCAAAGCCTGAGCCGGCCAAACGGCCGACAATGCGGGGCCGTCTCCTTCGGGAGGCGGCCCTTTTTGTATGGGACAGGGCTCAGTAGGGGGTCTGTTCCACGCTGACGACGGCTTCGTCGATCCGCACGCCCGGGCCCAGAACGACGATCCCGGCCATCAGTACGGCGGCCATCGCGGCCAAGCTGGCCGCGCCCAGCAGGGCCCACGGATTTTCCGACTTCACAGGCGGGGTCAGCAGGATGCGCGCCTTGTTGATGCCGTCGGTCATGTCACCCCCGTTTCCGCCTGTCCCAGTTCGATCCGCTTTGGTTAACGCCGCCTTACCGAAGCCAACCCTTGGCGCATGCCGCCACAGACCCTAGAAGCCGAGCCATGATCCTCGTCGTCGACAACTACGACAGCTTCACCTGGAACCTGGTCCACTACCTTGCGGAACTGGGCGCCGAGACGCGCGTGGTGCGAAACGACGACTTGACCGCCGCCGAGGCCTGGGCGCTGAAGCCTGAGGCCGTCCTGCTGTCGCCCGGTCCATGCACGCCCAATGAAGCGGGTATCTGCCTCGCCCTGCTGGACACCGCACCGCTCGACATGCCGATCTTCGGCGTCTGCCTTGGCCATCAGGCGATGGGCCAGGCGTTCGGCGGCGACGTGATCCGGGCCAAGGCCCTGATGCACGGCAAGACCTCGCCGATCGAGCACGAGGGCCGGAGCGTCTTCAAGGGCCTCCCCTCGCCCTTCACCGCCACCCGCTACCATTCGCTGGCCGTGCGCCGCGAAACCCTGCCGGACGTGCTTCAGGTCACAGCATGGACCGCGGACGGCGAGATCATGGGCCTGTCGCACCGGACGCGCCCCATCCACGGCGTCCAGTTCCATCCGGAATCCATCGCCACCGAGCACGGCCACGACCTGCTCGCCAACTTCCTCGATCTGGCCGGCGTGCGCCGGACGGCGATGGTCTGAGGTGGCTGACGGCTTCAAATCCCTGCTCGCCGATCTCGTCGATGGCCGCGTGCTGTCGTCCGAACAGGCGCGTGCCTTCTTCGCCGCCTGCCTGAGAGGCGAGCCGACGCCCGCGCAGGTCGCCGCCGCCGTCACCGCCCTGCGTATCCGCGGCGAGACGGTGGACGAGATCGCCGCCTTCGCCGGGGCCATGCGCGACGCCGCCCTGACCTTCGACCATCCGTATGAGGTCATCGACACCTGCGGCACCGGGGGCGACGGCGCTCATACCTTCAACATCTCGACTGCCGCGGCGCTGGTTCTCGCCGGAGCGGGCCTGAAGGTCGCCAAACACGGCAACCGGGCGCTCAGCTCGAAGTCCGGTTCTTCCGACGTGCTGGCGGCGCTAGGCGTCAATCTGGCGGCCACCCCGGCCCAGCAACGCGTGGCTCTCGATCAGGCCGGCATCGCCTTCCTGTTCGCCCCGACCTACCACGGCGCCATGCGCCATGTCGGGCCGGTGCGCGCAGAGATCGGCTTCCGCACCGTCTTCAACCTGCTCGGCCCCTTGTCCAATCCGGCGGGCGCAAAACGACAGGTGATGGGCGTCTACGACCCACGCTTGCTCGAGCCGCTGGCTGAGGTGCTGGGTCGTCTCGGCGCGGTCCGCGCCTGGACCGTCCACGGTCAGGGCCTCGACGAGCTGACGACCACTGGCCCGACCGAGGTGGCGGAATGGAGGGACGGCTCTGTCCGCCGCTTCCAGGTCACACCCGAAGACGCAGGCCTGCCTCCGGCCGATCTCGCCGATCTGCGCGGCGGCGATGCGGAAGAGAACGCGGCGGCCCTGCGCGAGCTGCTGGACGGCGTGACCGGCGCCTACCGCGACATCGTCCTGCTCAACGCCGCGGCCGCCCTCGTCGTCGCCGACCGGGCTGCGGACTTGCGTGACGGCGCCGTACAGGCCGCCGCCGTCATCGACGACGGCCGGGCCGCCGCCGCGCTCGCTCGTCTGGTCGAGGCGACCAACACCCCGATCGAGGATGAGCCCGCTTGACCGACGTCCTGAACCGCATCGCCGCCTACAAGCGCGAGGACGTCGCCGCCCGCAAGCTCGCCACGCCGCAAGCCGACATGGAGGCCCGCGCCCGCGACGCCTCGCCACCGCGCGGCTTCCACGCCGCCCTCGAACGCGTTTCAGAGACCGGCCGTCCCGCTCTCATCGCCGAGATCAAGAAGGCCAGCCCATCCAAAGGTCTCATCCGCCCCGACTTCGATCCGCCCTCCCTCGCCAAGGCCTACGAGCGTGGCGGCGCCGCCTGCCTGTCGATCCTGACCGACGGCCCCAGCTTTCAGGGTGACGACGCCTATCTGGGTCAGGCCCGCGAGGCGACCGCCCTGCCCTGCCTGCGCAAGGACTTCCTCGTCGACCCGTGGCAGGTGGCCGAGAGCCGGGCGCTGGGCGCCGACTGCATCCTGATCATCCTCGCCATGATCGATGACGCCCTCGCCGCCGACCTGCTGGCCGAGGCCGATCGCTTCGGCATGGACGCCCTGATCGAGACCCATGACGAGGGCGAGATGTCGCGCGCCTGCGCCCTCGTCGCCGATCGCGATGAAGCACTGGTCGGAATCAACAACCGATCGCTACGCACGTTCGAGGTCGACCTCGAAGCCACCGAACGCCTCGCCCTGCTTAGCCCGGTCCACGCCCTGCTGGTCGCCGAAAGCGGCATCTTCACCCCTGACGACGTCGCCCGCGTCAGCGCCGCCCACGCCCAGGCCATCCTCGTCGGCGAGAGCCTGATGCGTCAGGACGACGTGGAGGCAGCCACGCGGGCGCTGCTCCAGTAACGGGTCCTTAACCGGAACACCTCACGAACAGATTGTGGACGTTTGCGGTTTGTTCCGCTACCTTCACAGCAACCGGATTCGCTTCGAGGTCGCCATGCTCACGCGCAAACAGCACGAACTGCTCATGTTCATTCACGAGCGGATTCAGGAAACGGGCGTGTCGCCGTCGTTCGACGAGATGAAGGAGGCGCTGGATCTGGCGTCCAAGTCCGGTATCCACCGGCTGATCACGGCGCTGGAGGAACGGGGCTTCATTCGCCGCCTCGCCCACCGGGCCCGCGCGCTGGAAGTGACCAAGCTGCCGGAGCAGGCCGCCGCCGGAGCGCCCCGTGGCCATGCGGGCTTCAAGCCCAGCATCGTCGAGGGCGGTCGCCCGCGGAATGTCGAACCGGCCAACGACACTCGCGAACTGTCGCTGATGGGCAAGATCGCGGCGGGCACGCCGATCGACGCCATCGAACACGAGACCGCCCGCTATCCAGTGCCCGAAGCGATGCTGGGCGCTGGTGAGCACTATCTGCTCGAGATCGAGGGCGACTCGATGATCGAGGCGGGCATCCTCAATGGCGATATGGTCATCATCAAATCCACCGAGAACGCCGCGTCCGGCGAGATCGTGGTGGCTCTGGTCGAGGGCGAGCAGGCGACGCTGAAGCGCCTTCGCAAGAAGGGCGCGTCGATCGCGCTGGAGCCCGCCAACCGCAACTACGAAACCAAGATCTACGGCTCGGACCAGGTCGCCGTTCAGGGCAAGCTTGTCGGACTGATCCGCCGCTACCACTGACATTGTCCTCCCGGACGACGCGAAGCGGCGGTCCGGGATGACAGACATCTATTCGACCGCCCCATCTCCATAGCGGCTCCATGGCCGATCGCCGCGCCCCTCTGCGGTCCAGCCTGCCCGCCAGCCAGCGCCCTCACGCCACAACTCGACCGCCCCGCCCCGGGCGAAATCGATGCCGTCCAGAACAAGCCGCCCCTCGCAGGCGGCCGGAAGAACTGTGACTGCCGCTCGTATACTGACGACCTCGGCCGCCTCGCACAGTCCGGCCAGTTGCGCGTCAGACGGCGCTCGCCGGCCCCACCAGAGCGCCACGGGGCCTGTCGCCTCGCTTTGCGGCGCGCAGCCGAACCGGGTGCAGACCCAGCCCTCTTCCGGCCGCTCCATGGCCTGTAGTCCCCGTCGACGGCTCCAGACATCGACCGCGAACTGCCTGACGCCCGGACGCGCGACGATGGCCTGCCCCTCCCGCAGGAAGGCCGACTGCGTCCCGCCGTCGCCGATCCAGATATCCGGCGCAGGCGCTCTCGGCCACAGCATGACCGCGCAGGCGAATGGTAGCCCCAGCCACCGCAGCGGCCCGCGCCACAGGCAGCAGAACAGCACGCCCATAAAGGCGATCGGCAGAACGAAGTCTGGTGCGCTCGCCACCGTCCGGACCGCGCCCGGCAAGCCCGCCGTCCACTCGCCGATCGCCAGCATCAGCTCTATCCCCCTCCCCGCCAGCCACAGGAAAGGCGCGCCCAGTCCGAGGGGCTCCAGCAAGGCGCCCAGCGCCAGCGCCGGCATGATCAGGAAGTCAGACGCCGGCGCCGTCGCCAGATTGGCGGCCAGTCCGTACATCGCCGTCCGATTGAAGTGCTGCATGGCGAACGGAGCGGTCGCCGCCCCGGCAACCAGACTGGCCAGCACCGCCGCCCCGATCCAGGCGCCCGTCCGCTGCACCAGCAGGATCGGCCATGGCGCCGAAATCTCCCGTGGACGCTTCGGCCACGCTTCGACCAGCGCCACCAACGCCGCCGTGGCCGCAAAGGACATCTGGAACCCCGGCGTCACGATCGCCTCAGGCTGCAGCAGCAAGACCACGAACGCCGCCACCGCCAGCGCATGCATCGTGATCGCCTGCCGATCCAGCAGCACAGCCAGAAAGGCGATCGAAGCCGTGATGGCGGCCGGCGGAGGCGCGCCTGAGATGACCAGATAGACGCCCGTCGCAATCAGCCCGGCCCACGCCGCGACCTTCTTACCCGGCACGCGCAATGCCAGCCAGGGCCACGCCGCGACCAGCAGCCGGACCAGGAAGAAGGCGAAGCCGCCGACCACGGCCATGTGCAGCCCCGAAATCGACAGGATGTGCGCCAGACCGGAGTCTCGCATCACATCGACCAGTTCAGGATCCAGCCACGCCTCATGCCCGGTGGTCATCGCCGCCGCCACGCCGCCCGCCCGTTCTCCCTCCCGCGCCACGATCCGCCAGGCCAGATCAAAGCGGATGCCGTTGACCCACATGATAAGCCGAAGCTTCCACGGCGGCGGCTCGAGATACGCCGGTCGCGTCTCACCAAGGCCAAACGCCACCCCGCCGAGGCTCTGGAAATACGCGTTCCGCCCGAAGTCATACGCCCCCGGACTGGCCGGCGCGGGCGGCGGGTTCAGGATGGCGAACAGCCGGATCGCCTGTCCCGGTTCCGGCGGCGCGGCGTCCCGGACCGTGGCGCGCAGGCGGATCGGCGTCTCCTCCGGCGCCAGCCCCCGAATGCGGACCGGCGCGATGACCACCCGAGGTCCGGCCGAACCCGGGCTGTCGACGTCCACCACCCAGCCCTCGATCACCGTCGGCTCCTGCATCGCCGGCGCGATCGGCGCGGCGACGGTCTCGGTCCTCAGCTTGGCGATCGCCAGACCAAGGGCGAAACAGGCCAGCAGCATCAACGGCAGGGTCACGACCCGTCCAGCCCCCAGCCGACGCGCCGCCTGCCAGCCCAGCCCCGTGACGGCCGCCAGCGCCACCAAGGGCCACAGCGGCGGCTCCGACTTCAGCGCGAAATAGACCGCGCACCCGCCCCCGAGCGCCACCGGCGCCCACAGCCGCCAGCGCAGCGACTGTGCGACCACCTGCTCCGCCAACCATGCGCGCAGCCGGGCCGACAGTCTGGGCTTTGCCGCAGCCGGCGCTATAACGCCCGCCATGACCTCCCCGTCCGCACCCACGTCAGCCGTCGTCACCCGCTTCGCCCCCTCGCCCACTGGCTCCCTGCACATAGGAGGGGCCCGGACGGCGCTTTTCAACCATCTGTTTGCACGTCGACACAACGGCAGGTTTCTGGTTCGGGTCGAGGACACCGATCGCGAACGCTCCACCGACGAGGCGGTGAAAGCGATTTTCGACGGTCTGAGCTGGCTGGGCCTCTTCGCCGACGACGAGCCGGTGTTCCAGTTCTCTCGCGCCGACCGCCATCGCGAGGTCGCCAACACACTGCTCGAAACCGGGCACGCCTATCGCGACTTCCTGAGCGCCGACGAGACCGGCGCGCTGCGTGATCAGGCCAAGGCCGAGGGCCGGGACTTCGTTTCGCCGTGGCGCGACCGCGACCCGACCGTGGATGACCTGTCAAAGCCGCACACCGTGCGCTTCCGTCGCCCGCTGGATCAGGCCGTCGTCGTGGAGGACGCCGTTCAGGGCGCCGTGCGCTGGGAGTCCTCTGCGCTGGACGATCTGGTCATCCTGCGGTCCGACGGCGCGCCGACGTATAATCTCGCCGTCGTCGTCGACGACCACGACATGGGCGTGACCCACGTCATCCGGGGCGACGACCATCTGAACAACGCCGCCCGCCAGAGCCTGATCTATGACGCGCTCGGCTGGACCCGGCCCGTCTTCGCCCACATCCCCCTTATCCACGGTCCGGACGGCGCCAAACTGTCCAAACGGCATGGAGCGCAGGCGGTGCATGAATATGCCGAGATGGGCTACCTGCCCGAGGCCATGCGCAACTATCTGGCTCGCCTCGGCTGGGCCCATGGTGACGACGAGCTGTTCTCCGACGAGCAGGCGGCGGCGTGGTTCGATCTCGATGGTGTCGGCAAGGCCCCATCACGGCTCGACTTCGACAAGCTTGCCCACGTCAACGCCCACTGGATGCGGCTGGCCGACGACGACCGTCTGGCCAAGGCGGCGCTGGACGTCCACCTGTCGCGCGGCCATGCGCTGGGTCCCGAGGACGAGGCGCGCCTGCTGCACGCCATGCCGTTCGTGAAGGACCGGGCGAAGACCCTGCTGGAGCTGGCGGACCAGACCGTCTTCGTCCTCAAGCCCCGCCCTCTCGCCTTGGATGAGAAGGCGCTGGGTCAGCTCGCCGGCGAGGCTGCTGACCGCATCGGCCGGCTGCGCGACCGGCTGGCGCTGTTCCAGAGCTGGGACGTCTTCGCGCTGGAGGCCGAGCTTAAGGCCTTCGCGGAAGAGGAAGGCGTCGGCTTCGGCAAGATCGGTCCGGCCGCCCGCGCGGCCCTGACCGGCGGCAGCCCGTCGCCCGACATCGCGCGCATCCTCGCTTCACTGGGCCGTGAAATAAGCCTCGGCCGCTTGGATGACGCGTTGCAACAGACTAAGTGACAATCAATGAAGCATTGCGGCCGACGCCTCCCCGCGTCCGCGCCGCCCAGGGCTGTAAGGGGCACGAATGACTGACACTGCGAAATCCGCCGGTACGGCGACCATCGACTACGCCGGCAAGACCGTTGAACTGCCGGTGCTGAAGGGATCTGTCGGTCCCGACGTGATCGATATCCGCAAGCTGTACGGCGCGACCGACGCCTTCACCTTCGACCCCGGCTTCACCTCCACCGCCGCCTGTGAGAGCGCCATCACCTATATCGACGGCGACGCGGGCGTGCTGCTGCACCGCGGCTATCCGATCGGCCAGCTGGCGTCGAAGTCGAACTTCATCGAGGTCTGCCACCTGCTGCTGCACGGCGAACTGCCGACGGCCGCGGAATACAAGGCGTTCGAGAACTCGATCACCATGCACACCATGCTGCATGCCCAGTTCGACCAGTTCTTCCAGGGCTTCCGCCGCGACGCCCACCCGATGGCCATTATGGTCGGCACCGTCGGCGCCCTGTCGGCCTTCTACCACGACAGCCTGGACATCCATGATCCGGTCCAGCGCAACATCTCGGCCATCCGTCTGATCGCCAAGATGCCGACGATCGCGGCCCGCGCGTACAAATATCACATCGGCCAGCCGTTCGTGTCGCCGCGCAACGACCTCAGCTACGCCGAGAACTTCCTGCGCATGTGCTTCGCCGTACCGGCCGAGGACTATGTCGTCGATCCCAAGATGGCCAAGGCCATGGACCGGATCTTCACCCTGCACGCCGATCACGAGCAGAACGCCTCGACCTCGACCGTCCGTCTGGCGGGTTCGTCGGGCGCCAATCCGTTCGCCTGTATCGCCGCCGGCATCGCCTGCCTGTGGGGCCCGTCGCACGGCGGCGCCAACGAAGAGGCGCTGACCATGCTCAAGCAGATCGGCACCCCGGACAAGATCCCGGAGTTCATCGAGGGCGTGAAGGCCAAGAAGTACAAGCTGATGGGCTTCGGCCACCGCGTGTACAAGAACTACGACCCCCGCGCGACGGTGATGAAGGAGTCCGCGGACGAGATCCTCGACCTCGTCGGCGCCGAGAACGATCCGCTGTTCCAGGTCGCCAAGGAACTGGAGCGCGTCGCCCTGTCGGACGAGTATTTCATCGAGCGCAAGCTGTTCCCGAACGTCGACTTCTACTCGGGCATCACCCTGTCGGCGATGGGCTTCCCGACCTCGATGTTCACCGTCCTGTTCGCCCTGGCCCGCACCGTGGGCTGGATCGCCCAGTGGGAAGAAATGCTGGCCGATCCGGCGCAGAAGATCGGCCGCCCACGCCAGCTCTACACGGGCCCGACCGAGCGGGACTACGTTCCGATCCAGTCGCGCGGCTGATCCTGAATACAGAAACGCCGGCCCCGTCAGGAGCCGGCGTTTTTCTTTGGTCGCTGCCTGGGTTCAGCGGTTCAACGCGCCCCGCGCCGCCTCGGCGTAGCGGTGGCCCGAAGCCGCGTTCTTGGGGAACACGTCCCCAATGCGCGACAGGTCTTCCGGCGTCAGGTCGATCTCCGTCGCCGCGATGTTCTCTTCCAGCGTCCGGATCCGCCGCGTGCCGGGGATCGGAACCAGATGCTCGCCCTGCGCCAGCACCCATGCCAACGCCAGTTGGGCGGCCGTCACGCCCTTGTCCTTCGCGATGCCGCTGACCGCCTCGACCAGATCGAGGTTCTTCTGGAAGTTCTCGCCCATGAAGCGGGGGTTGGATCGGCGGAAGTCATCGGCCGCCAGATCGTCGATCGACTTGATCTCTCCGGACAGGAAGCCGCGGCCCAGCGGGCTGTACGGCACGAACCCGATGCCCAGTTCCTCGCAGGCCGCCAGCAGTTCGTCTTCCGGCTCCCGGCTCCACAGCGAATACTCGGTCTGCAGCGCCGTGATCGGATGCGTCGCATGGGCCTTGCGCAGCGTCGCGGGCGCCGCTTCCGACAGGCCCAGAAAGCGCACCTTGCCCTCGGTCACCAGCTCGGCCATCGCGCCCACCGTCTCCTCGATCGGCGTGTTCGGGTCGACGCGGTGGAGATAGTAGAGGTCGACGTGGTCGACGTTCAGCCGCTTCAGGCTGCCCTCGATGGCCCGGCGTACATTCGCGGGCGAGCCGTCGACGGTCAGGGCCGTGCGATCGGCGTTGTAGCCGATGCCGAACTTGGTCGCGATGAAGGCCTGATCGCGTTTGCCGGCCAGCGCCTTGCCAACCTGAATCTCGTTGGTGTGTGGGCCGTACATCTCGGCGGTGTCAAAGAAGTTCAGGCCCAGATCGAGCGCACGGTGGATCACCGCCGTCGCCTGCGCCTCATCGGAGGCCTGCCCGTAGAAAGCGGCCATGCCCATGCAGCCGAGGCCGATTGCGGACACTTCCGGTCCGGACTTTCCGAGGCGACGCGTCTTCATGGGCAGGCTCCTGTGGCTGAGAGCCTCAGGTCGTGCTCGCCCCGCCGTTCCGCAAGGCTAGAGCGGCGCGCACGCCACCTTCAGCCAGTCCAGCACCTCGCCATCCAGGAGCGGCCCGACCTTGGCAAGCGTCTCAGCGTGATAGGCGTCGACATAGGCGCGTTCGTCGGGCGTCAGCAGGGCCGGATCGATCAGCCGGCGATCCAGAGGCGCGAAGGTCAGTTGCTCGAACCCGTGCATCGGCCGCTCGCCGCCCGGGATCGGCTCCGGCGGCGTCACGACCTGCAGCGTCTCGATCCGGATGCCCCAGTGGCCCTCGCGATAGTAGCCGGGCTCGTTGGACAGGATCATGCCGGTCAGCAGCGGCTGGGTGTTTACGGCCTTTGCGATCCGCTGCGGCCCCTCATGGACGCCCAAATAGCTGCCGACGCCGTGCCCCGTGCCGTGATCGTAGTCGAAGCCCTGCATCCACATCGGCAGCCGCGCCAGCGCGTCCAGCTGGTGGCCCGTGGTTCCGGCCGGGAAGCGCACGACAGCCATGGCGATGTGGCCCTTCAGCACGAGGGTGAACATGCGGCGCTGGTCGGCCGTTGGCTCACCCACCGCCATGGTCCGCGTCACGTCGGTCGTGCCGTCCAGATACTGGCCGCCGCCATCCACCAGCAGCAGCGAGCCCTTCTCCATCCGGCGGATGGTGCGGCTGACGGGCTTGTAGTGCGGCAGGGCGCCGTTGGGACCGGAGCCTGCGATAGTGTCGAACGACAAATCCTTCAACGCGCCGGTCTCTTCCCGGAACCGCTCCAGCGCCTCGGCGACCTCGCGTTCTGTCGGCAGGGTTTCCTGCGCGACCGTATCGACCCAGTGAAGGAAGCGGGTCAGCGCCGCGCCGTCGCGAATGTGCGCCTGTCGCGTGCCCTCGATCTCCACCGGATTCTTGGCTGCGCGCGGCAGGGTGCAGGGGTCCATGCCGCGCACCACCGTCGCGCCCGCCTGTTCCAGCCGGTCGAAATACCAGGCCGAGGACTGGCCGGGATCGATCAGGACCTTGCGGCCCTTCATCCCGTCCAGCACGCCCGGCAGCGCCTCGGGAGCCTCCAGCCTCACGGCGTCGCCCAGCCAAGCGGGGAGTTCGTTGGTCACCTTGCGCGGATCGAGGAACAGCCTCGCCGACCCGTCCGCATTCACCACCGCCTGCCCCAGCGGCAGGGGCGTACGGATGACGTCGCCGCCCCGGATGTTGAACAGCCATGCCAGCGACGCCGGCGCCGTAAGGACGGCCGCGTCCGCGCCCTTGTCCGCCACAGCCTGCCCGATGCGCGTGCGCTTGGAGGCGCTGCTTTCGCCGGCATAGCGATCCTCATGCGGCACGACCGGCGCGCTTGGCTGATCCGGACGTTCGTCGGCCCATGCCAGATCGAGCGGATTGACCTCGACTGGCCGCAGCGTAGCTCCTGCCTTCTCGGCTGCCCGCCGCAGGGTCGCCAGCGCGTCTGGGCTGTGCAGGCGCGGATCATAGCCGATGACGGCGCCCTTCGGCGCGGCCTCCAGATAGGCGGGCACCCCACCCTCGACGAGGTCGAGGATTTCGAACTGGTCCGGGTCCACCTGCGCGCGCACCTGCACGGTGTAGCGGCCGTCAGCGAACACCGCCGCGCGATCGGCCAACACAACGCCCGCCCCGGCCGAGCCGGTGAAGCCGCTCAGCCACGCCAGTCGGTCGTTGGCGGCGGGCAAATATTCGTTCTGGTGCTCGTCCTCGTGCGGGACCAGCAGGCCGTCAAGGCCCTGCTCGGCCATCCGGGCGCGGACGCGCGGCAGGTGTCTGGCCCCGAAGGACGGATCGGTGGTTTCGTCGAAGGACTGGCGCATGGCCGGGAACCTAGCGTCCCCGGCCATGCCTGCAAGATCAGTTCTGCGGCGAAGTCGGCGTGACCACCGCCGGACCTGTGCTCGGCGCGGGCGCGGTCACGACAACGGGTCGCTCAACGACGACAGGTGTCGCCGCTCGCGCTTCAGCCGCTCGCGCTTCCGCGTCCGCGCGGACAGCCTCGGCCTGCGATCGGGCCAGATCGGCGCGGCCGATGTCGACGCCGGCCTGCGCCGACGCGACCTGCCCCTGAACGGCGGCCTGATCGGCCTGCGCCTGGGCTGTCGCAGCGTCGACCTGCGCCTCAAGCAGGGCCGCATCGCTTGCGGGCGCCTGTCCCCGGGCAAACAGGATCCAGAGCACGGCGATCAGCACCACTCCGCCCAGAATGCCTGCGATCCACCAGCCGGTGTTGGATTCGCGCACCACGACGGTTTCGGTCGTCTCGGTATAGACCGGAGCCGCAGGCCTCGGATCATTCGGATCGTATTGTGTCATCAGCCTTCTCCCTGGCCCCTCTGGCCGGTGAGAACGGCTACGCTGTCTACCCGTTCCGCCGTTAACCCACTCTGCGAAGAACGAGCGCGCTCCACGCGTCCCGATGGATGCGCCGCTCCAGCTTGAATCCGCGCGACAGATAGGCCGCCGTGACCCGCCGCTCCTGCGTCCGCAGCAGGCCGGACAGGATCGCCACACCCTCCAGCCTCAGCGCATCCTTGATGTCCTGGGCCAGGCTGACGAGGGGCGGAGCGAGAATATTGGCGAAGACCAGATCGTACGGCCCCTGCCCCCGCACCTTGCGATCGTTCAGCCCGAAGGCGTGCACGAAGCGGGCATCGGCCTGATTCAGCTTGGCGTTCTCGTTGGCGATGCGGACCGAGGGCGCGTCGATGTCGGTGCCCATTGCGACCTTCGACCCGGTTTTCGCTGCCGCGATGGCCAGAACGCCCGTCCCGCAGCCCACATCCAGAACCCGCTCGAACCGCTCGCGCTTCAGCAGCTCGTCGAACGCCAGCAGGCATCCGACCGTCGTGCCGTGGTGTCCGGTCCCAAAGGCCGCGCCGGCGTCGATCTTCAGCTGCACGCGGTTGGGCGGCACCCGTCCCTGATCGTGGGCCCCATAGACAAAGAACCGCCCCGCCTCGACCGGAGGCAACCCCGACAGCGACATCGCCAGCCAGTCCGCGTCAGCCAGTTTCTCGACGACAACGGTCAGGCCTTGGTGCGCCGACAGAGTCGCCTCGATGCCCTCGACCTCCTCATCCGTCGTCGGGAAGGCGTCGATCCGCCAGATGCCCTTGTCCTCGTCTTCCTCGAGAATCGAATAGGTCGCGCCCTCCAGCAGAGGGTTTTCATCCAGCGCGAGCGCGGCGGTTTCGGCGACGGCGCGGGGACCGCGAGCGATTATCTGAACAGCGGACTCGGACATTTCTCAAAGGCCGCTATGATTGCGAATCGAGACACGCGCTGGCGTGCGCTCTTTCGCCAGCTGCAACATCATCCGAGGGGTCGGGGAATCCATGGCTAAAGCACCGTCTAAACCGAGTACCGCCAAAGCGGCTAGCGCCGCTTCCAAGCCGAAACCGGCGGCAAAGTCGAGCGCCGCGAAGCCCGCTGCGGCGAAAGCTGCTCCGAAAGCGGCCGCCAAACCGGCCGTGAAAGCCGTGACCAAGGCTCCGGCCAAGGCCGCTGCGCCGAAGCCGGCCGCCAAGCCCGCCGCCGCCAAGGCTGCGCCGAAGGCCGCCGCCAAGCCTGTGACCAAGATCGTCGCTCCGGCCAAGGCCGCTTCTCCGAAGGCGACCGCGCCCAAGGCCGCGGCCAAGCCGGCTGCGAAGGCCGCTGCAAAGCCTGCCGCCAAAGCAGCGCCGAAGCCCGCCGCCAAGGCCGCTGCGAAACCGGCTGCCAAGCCTGCCGCCAAGCCCGCTGCCGTGAAGGCCGCTCCGGCCGCCAAGCCCGCCGCAGCTCCGGTCGCCGCCACGCCGACGCCCGCGCCCAAGCCGGCTCCGGCCGCTGCCGCGCCCGCCACGCCAACGCCGGCCGCGACCAAGCCTGCCGAGAGCAAGGGCTTCTTCTCAGGCCTGCTCGACGCCATCTTCGGCAAGAAGTAAGCCGCGCCTGAAATGACCAAGGGCCGGAGGATCGCTCCTCCGGCCCTTTTTCTTGCGCGTTGTGCGGCGACCTATTCCGGCAGGTCTTCCGCCAGAATGGCCATCTCGAACATAAAGCTGCCGGCCTCATCCTCGTCCTCGAAGACCACGCCGATGAACTCGTCGCCGACATAGACCTCGGCCGAGTCGCTGGGCTTGCCGCGCGGCTTCAGAATGATGCCGCCGGTGTTGAAGGTGCGCTTCAGGTGCGTCTCGACGCGCTTCATATCGGCGGTGTTCATGGTCAGGCCTCGTTGATTTGCGCGGAACCTAAAGAATGCGCCGGGGAAGCGAAACCCTCAGATGACGAAGTCGTAGACGATGTCGGCCAGCGTATGGTCCATCGTCCGCGCCGGAGCCTCGCCCGCCGGGCAGTTCACAAGCCGCGCCGGAACGCCCGCGACGGTGCATCCCGACGGCACGGCCTTCAGCACCACCGAGCCCGACGCCACCTTGGCGTAGTCGCCGATCGTAATGTTGCCCAGCACCTTGGCGCCCGCGCCCAGCAGCACGCCCTTGCCGATCTTCGGGTGCCGGTCGCCCCGCTCGGCGCCCGTTCCGCCCAGCGTTACCCCGTGCAGCATGGACACCTCGTCGCCCACAATAGCGGTCTCGCCGATGACGATGCCCGTGCCGTGGTCGAGGAACAGACCCGCGCCCATCCGGGCCGCCGGGTGAATGTCCACCTGAAACAGCTCCGACATCCGGCTCTGGAAGTGGAAGGCCAGCGTCTCCCGCCCCTGTCCCCACAGCCAGTGCGCCACGCGATGCGCCTGCAGGGCCTGAAAGCCCTTGAAGTAGAGGAAGGGCTGCAGAAGCGTCCGGATGGCGGGGTCCCGTTCCGCTACGGCGCGCAGGTCCGCCTCGGCCGCCGCGACGATGCCCGGATCGGCGTCAAACGCCTCGCGGCACACCTCGCGCACCGACATCGGGCCCAGCTCTGAATCACCGAGCTTGCGGGCGATCTGGAAGCTCAGGGCCGAGGCGAGGTCGCTGTGCGACAGGATCACGGCGTTGATCTGCGACGCCAGCGCAGGCTCGACGCGCGCCGTTTCCTCGGCCGCCGCGCGCAGCAGCGACCAGGTTTCAGGCTCGGAGGCGACGACTTCCAGTTGGGGCATCCAAGGCTCCTTCACGGGACAGGATACCGTGTCCGCCCCCCGCAAGGCCATATGGGATCGACACCGGCCCCTCGCCACGCTGGCGAGCGACGCCGCGAGCCCCTAGATGGGCGACATGACCGATCAGGATCTCGGCGGCGCCCTGCCCGTCCCCACCCCGTCCCCGGAACTGGAGGCCCGACTCGCCACGCGTCGGTCAGCCCCCGCGCAAAGCCTGACGACGCCAGGCCCATCGCCTGAACAGATCGACCGCATTCTCCATCTCGGAGCTCGCACACCCGACCACGGCAAGCTGTTCCCGTGGCGGTTCGTGGTCATGGGCCCGTTCAGTCGCACCGATCTCGCGCAGGCCCTGCGACCGCTCGCAGACCGCCAATCCGGACCTGACAAGGCCCGCGCCGTCCTGTCCAAGCTGGTCGCGGCGCCTGTGACCATCCTCGTCGTCTCGACCCCCGTCCCTAGCCCCAAGGTCCCCGTATGGGAGCAACAGCTGTCAGCCGGCGCGGTCTGCATGAACATCGAACACGCCGCCAACGCCTTGGGCTTCAGCGCCAGCTGGATCACCGACTGGTACAGCTATGACGAAGAAGCGAAGGCCCTCTACGGCGTCGGATCGAACGAACAAGTCGCCGGTTTCATCCACCTCGGCAGCCTCGCCGAGGCGCCGCTTGAACGACCGCGTCCCGATCTGGCCGGCAAGGTCGAACGCCGGCCCTGATCAGCGGCTGACGATGACCGCCATCGCGAACAGACCCACGATCTGGACCACCGTCGCCACTCCGATGAGGGCGATCATCACATCCTCGATCCAGTCATGGCCGCCTTCAGTCGGCTTGCGCATGGCTCGACCATAACACGATTCGAACTCCGACAACTACTTTTGCGTGTGTAGCCCCGCTACGTACCGTGTAGCGAGCATCGGTTTGCCCAGCCAGTAGCCCAGTTCAGCCGGGCGCTCGATGTCCCAGACCGCGAAATCCGCCGCCTTGCCGACCTCGAGCGTACCGATCTCATTCTCAAGGCCCAGCGCCTTCGCTGCATGGCGCGTGACCCCTGCCAGCGCCTCTTCCGGCGTCAACCGGAACTGCACGCAGGCCAGATTGATCGCTGCCGTCATCGACGCCACCGGCGAGGTGCCCGGATTGCAGTCCGTCGCCACCGCCATCGACACCCCGTGCTCTCGGAACAGGGCAATGGGCGGCGGCGTGGTCTCGCGCAGCATCAGGAACGCCCCCGGCAACAGCACGGCGACCACGCCCGCCTGTCCCATGGCCCGGACGCCCGCTCCGGTGCTATGCTCGACGTGGTCCGCTGACAGGGCCCCGTAACGCGCCGCCAGCGCCGCCCCGCCGCCGTCTGAGAGCTGGTCCGCGTGCAGCTTGACCGGCAATCCCAAGTCGCGCGCCTTGTCGAACAGCCGCGCCACCTCGGCCCCGGAGAAGGCGATCGGCTCGCAATAGGCGTCAACCGCATCGACCAGCCCCTCGGCATGCGCGGTCGGCAGGATGTCGTCCACCGCCAGATCAACATAGGCCGACCGCTCCGCCCGATGCTCCGGCGGCACGGCATGCAGGCCCAGATAGCTGGTGCGCACCCGCACTCCCGCCTCGCGCCCGATCCGCCGGGCCACGCGCAGCATCTTCAGCTCGCTGTCCCGATCCAGCCCATAGCCGGACTTGATCTCGACCGTGGTGACGCCTGTCTGCTTCAGCCCCTCCAGCCGTGACAGCGCGGACGCGTAAAGCTCATCCTCCGACGCCGCCCGCGTCGCCGTCATCGAGCTGACGATCCCGCCCCCTGCCCGCGCGATCTCCTCATAGGTCGCGCCGTTCAGCCGCTGCTCGAACTCCCCCGACCGGTCGCCGCCGAACACCAGATGCGTGTGGCAGTCGATCAGCCCCGGCGTCACCCAGCGCCCGTCCAGCCGGTCCGTTTCGGCGGCCTCGTGCGCCGGCAGGTTCTCCCGTGCGCCGATCCATGCGATGAGCCCACCTCGGATAAGGATCGCCCCATCCTCGATCGCGCCATAAGCCGCGCTTCCGTCGACCATGGTCGCCAGCCGGCAATCCGTGATCAGTCGATCGAACCGCTCAGCCACGCGCTTCAAATCCCGCCAGCAGCTCACAAAACCACCGCCCGACCGTCAGCGAGCCCAGATCGCCGATCTCCAGCGACGGGTCGTACTCTGTCAGATCGACCGCCTTCACCTTGGGACAGGCGCCAATCACCCGCGTCGCGTCGAAGAAGTCCTGAACCCACACCCCGCCCGGTCGCGCACCCGGCGAGGCTGGCCACTGGCTACGGTCGATCACATCGATGTCGAAGTCGACGTAGATGACCTCGGCCAGCGCCGACAACCGGTCCAGCTCCTCAGCGACTACGGCCGCCAGCCCACGCTCCCGACACTCCCCCGCTGCCCGGACCGAAATTCCCGCCGCCTTGGCCTTCTCGTGCGCCCGACGGGTGTTGGCGAACGGCGCCAGTCCGACCTGACTGATCCGCTCGCCGGCCAGCCCGTCTTCGAGAAGCGCCTGAACAGGGTTGCCGTTCGTCAGGCCCTGATCGGTATCCCGCAGGTCGAAATGGGCGTCCAGCGTCAGCAGCGCAGTCCGTTCCAGCCCCAGCCCATGTAAGCCCGGCCGCGTGATCGCATTGTTGCCGCCTACCAGCACGGTCAGCGCCCGCCTCCCGTGCGCACTCATCGCCTCCCGAATCGGCCCGAACCCGTCCGCCGGCGTCACAGCTTTCAGCACCACATCGCCGGCGTCATGCACCCGCGTCTGCAGCTCGCGGCCGGTTTCGACATCATAGGTCGAGAACCGCGGCAGAACGGCGCGGAACGCCTTCGGGCCCAGATCGCATCGACCGGGCGTCAACGACCGCTCGTTCAGTCCCGCGCCGATCACGGCGACGGGCGCATCGGGGTGATCGCCGATCAGGTTCGCGACGCTGCGCCAGCCCAATGCTTCTGAGTCTTCCAAGGTCATGGGCGGGCAGCGTAGAGAGGCCGCCATGACGACTCAACAGACCCCGAACACGCGCGTCATCCGCGCCCCTCGCGGCCCCGAGATGACCGCGAAGACATGGGCCGCCGAGGCCGCCCTGCGCATGCTGATGAACAACCTCGACCCCGAGGTCGCCGAGCGCCCGGAGGACCTCGTCGTCTACGGCGGCATCGGCAAGGCGGCCCGCAACTGGCAGGCCTTCGATCGCATCGTCGACGAGCTCCGCGCGCTGGAGGCCGACCAGACGTTGCTGGTCCAGTCCGGCAAGCCGGTCGGGGTGTTCCGCACCCATGTCGACGCCCCGCGCGTCCTGATCGCCAACTCCAACCTCGTGCCCAAGTGGGCGACGTGGGAGCATTTCAACGAGCTCGATCGCAAGGGCCTCATGATGTACGGCCAGATGACCGCCGGCTCGTGGATCTACATCGGCACCCAGGGGATCGTTCAGGGCACCTACGAGACCTTCATGGAGGCCGGCCGCCAGCATTACGGCGGCGACTGGTCCGGCAAATGGATCCTGACCGCAGGCCTCGGCGGCATGGGTGGCGCCCAGCCTCTGGCCGCGACGATGGCGGGGGCATCGTGCCTTGCGGTCGAATGTCAGCGCAGCCGGATCGAGATGCGTCTGCGCACCCGCTACCTCGACGTCATGGCCGAAACGCTGGACGAGGCCCTGGCCCTCATCGAGCAGGCGAAACTCGACGGAAAAGCGATATCGGTCGGCCTGTTGGGCAACGCGGCTGATGTTCTGCCTGAACTTGTGAAGCGCAGAGTCCGCCCCGATCTCGTCACCGACCAGACCAGCGCCCACGATCTGGTCAACGGCTACCTGCCGCAGGGCTGGACGGTCGCCGAGTGGGAGGACAAACGCGTCTCCGACCCCGCCGCCGTCGCGGCCGCCGCCCGCAAATCCTGCGCTGTCCACGTTCAGGCGATGCTGGATTTCCAGAAGATGGGCATCCCCGTCACCGACTACGGCAACAACATCCGACAGGTCGCCTTCGATCAGGGCGTGACGAACGCCTTCGACTTCCCCGGCTTCGTCCCCGCCTACATTCGCCCGCTGTTCTGCCGCGGCGTCGGCCCTTTCCGCTGGGCCGCCCTGACCGGCGATCCGGAGGATATCCGCAAGACCGACGAGGCCATGAAGCGCCTGTTCCCCGACAACGCCGGCCTGCACCGCTGGCTCGACATGGCGGGCGAGCGCATCGCCTTCCAGGGCCTGCCCGCCCGCATTTGCTGGATCGGTCTGGGCGACCGCCACCGCGCCGGCCTGATGTTCAACGACATGGTCGCCTCAGGGGAGCTCTCGGGCCCCATCGTCATCGGCCGCGACCACCTCGACTCGGGCTCGGTCGCCAGCCCCAACCGCGAAACCGAAGCCATGATGGATGGCTCCGACGCCGTCTCCGACTGGCCCCTGCTCAACGCCCTGCTCAACACCGCCTCCGGCGCAAGCTGGGTGTCCCTGCATCACGGCGGCGGCGTCGGCATGGGCTACAGCCAGCACTCGGGCGTCGTCATCGTCGCCGACGGCACCCCGGAAGCGGCGAAGCGTCTCGAGCGCGTCCTCTGGAACGACCCGGCCACCGGCGTTATGCGCCATGCCGATGCGGGCTATGAGATCGCCCGCGGCGCCGCCCGCGAACACGGCCTCAACCTGCCCAGCCTGAAGGCCTGACCATGACGAAGATCATCATTGGCCAGTCGCCTCTCACCCTCGCCCGGCTTCGCGCTGTTCTTGATGGTCCGGTCACCGTCTCGCTGACCGACGCCGCGTGGGCTGATGTCGAAAAGGGCGCGGCCGTCGTCGCCGCCATTCTCGCCGAGGGACGCACGGTCTATGGCATCAACACCGGCTTCGGCCTGCTGGCCAACACCAGCATCGCCGCGGAAGACCTTGAAACGCTTCAGAAGAACCTCGTGCTGAGCCACGCCTGCGGCGTCGGCGCCCTGCTGGACGACAACGTCATCCGCCTGCTGATGGTGCTGAAGATCGCCAGCCTGTCCAAGGGCGCCTCCGGCATCCGCCGCGCGACGCTGGAAACCCTGATCGCGCTCGTGAACGCCGACGTCCTGCCCTGCATCCCGTCCAAGGGGTCGGTCGGCGCCTCAGGCGATCTGGCGCCGCTGGCCCACATGTCCTGCGTCCTCATTGGCGTGGGCGAGGCTCGCGCAGGCGGTCAGACGATGTCAGCGGAAGACGCGCTGGCCCGCGTGGGGCTGAAGCCGCTGGTGCTGGGCCCCAAGGAAGGCCTTGCCCTTCTCAACGGCACCCAGTGCTCGACGGCGCTCGCCCTGGCCGGCCTGTTCGCCGCCGAAGCGACCTTCGCCGCCGGGATCGCCGCCGGCGCCCTGTCGGTCGATGCGCTGAAGGGCTCCGACGCCCCGTTCGACGCCCGCATCCACGCCCTTCGCGGCCAGCCGGGTCAGATCGACGTCGCCGCCCGTCTGCGCAGCCTGATGGCCGGGTCGGCGATCCGCGACAGTCACCGCGAGGACTGCCACAAGGTGCAGGATCCCTACTCCCTGCGCTGCCAGCCGCAGGTCATGGGCGCCACCCTCGACGTCCTGCGCAACGCCGCCGCCATGCTGGAGCGCGAGGCCAACGCCGTCACCGACAATCCGCTGGTCTTCATCGAGGACGGCGACGTCATCTCCGGCGGCAACTTCCATGCCGAGCCCGTCGCCTATGCGGCCGACCAGATCGCCATGGTCCTGTGCGAGATCGGCAATATCTCCGAGCGCCGGACCTCCATCCTCGTCGATCCGAAGATGAGCGAACTCCCCGCCTTCCTCGTCAAGGAAAGCGGCCTGAACTCCGGCTTCATGATCGCCCAGGTCACCGCCGCCGCCCTGGTCGCCGAGAACCGGATGGTCGCCCATCCCTGCGTCATCGACACCGTGCCGACCAGCGCCAATCAGGAGGACCATGTCTCCATGGCCACCCACGGCGCGCGACGTCTGCTGGACATGGCCGAGAACACCGCCGCCGTCGTCGGCATCGAACTGCTGGCCGCGGCGCAGGGCCTCGAGTTCCACCGTCCGCTGACCAGCTCGCCCGATCTGGAACAGGTCTTCGCCATCGTCCGTCAGGCGGCGGCGCCCTACACGTCCGACCACTATTTCGCACCCGACATCCAGCGGGCGACCGAGGGTGTGCGCGCCGGCCTATACCGGCCGTTCGCGGGCGACCTGCTGCCCTCGGCCTGATCAGGTCTGCAGCGGCGCCCGCCTGAGTGCGATCAGGCTGGAAGAGCCCGTACAGAAGCAGACGGTCCGAAGCTGTCGGGCGACCTGCTGCACCGCCTCGATGACGGCTTCTGTCGAGGCGGCCGCCCCCACGCGCAGCCCAGCCATATCGGCGCCAAGCCGGATCGCCTTCGCGGCCTCCACGCCATCCGTCAGACCCGAGGCGATCAGCATGCTGCTCGGGCAGGCGGATCTCACCGGCGCGATCGCCGTCGCCAGCGAGCCGCCCCAGTCCGCAAAGGCGGGGTCCGGCGCCCCCTCGTCTCCGGCAAGATCAACGACAGCCACGCCCATCTCGACCAGCCGTCGGGCGGTCGCTGTCGAGAGACGCCCTCGCGCGGCGACGGGTGCGTCAAGACCCTTGGCCAGCGCTTCCAGCGCCGCGCCCAGTCCCCACCAGTCGCCCGTGCCGTCGGGATCGCCGGCGTCTTTCAAGGGGCTAAGCTCGACCGTCAGGCCGTCGGCGGCGACCCGATCCAGCGCGTCGCGCACCTGATCGACGCCAAAGCCCCGCAACAGGTCCGCAGCCCGCACGCTGGCGAGGATGGGCGTGTCCGGCGCCTTCAGCCGCACGGTCATGTCCGGGCCGAGACCGATCATCAGCGCGACGCCAAGCTGCTGCGCCGCCTCGGCCAGCCGAACCGCCTCCTCGGGACTGGCGCCCCGCCCGTCCACCAGCAGCGGCGCCTTCAGCCTGCGCCCGAGGAAGTCCGTCCCGAGATCGATTTTGCCCAAGTCGATATCCGGCAGGGCCTCATGCACGAACCGCACGTTTTCGAAGCCCTCGGACCGGCGAGACGGATCGGTCATCGCGACCTCTAGGGCTGCTTCTCGACCGTCATGGCGTAGGCGCCGGTCTGACCCTGCTGGAAGCTGCCGGCGCGGATCTCGTAAGTCCCGTCTTCCGGCGCGGTCCATTCGATCTTCGCGTGGGTGTCCGACAGGCCGTCGTCGTCCGTCGCCATCGACTCGAACGCCTCGCCCTTTTGCTGGCCGACCGTCAGGTAGCTGTCGACCTCATTGGACACCATGGTGATCAGCAGCTTCTCGTCCTTGCGCAGCGTCACGCGATAGGCGTCATAGAAGCTGTTGTCCTCGGCCGTCGCGTCGCTCTCGCTCAGCGTACCCCGCGCCGTCGACCCGACCAGAATGCTGCCCGGCTCGGGCTGCGGCCCGCGATCGATCAGCTCCAGCGAGTACAGCCCCTTGCCGTCCGCTCCCAGCGGCGAGGCGCGCAGCACATAGGTGCCGTCTTCTGGGATGGTGAAGTTCAGGCGCGAGTCCGTGCCTTCACCCAGACCGTCGTCGTCCTGCCCCAGCGCCGAGAATTCGCCCTCGGCGGCGCCGACCTGCAGGAAGGTGTCGAAATCGCCCGAGCGCATGATCGCGCGGACGCGCTGGCCCTCGCGTCCCTCGAAGGTGAAGGCGTCGAAGGTGCGGTCTTCATTGTCGGTGGAATCACCCTCGCCGATCTCGCCCTCGATCTTCGCGCCGAACGCCAGCGTCTCCGGCGCCTTCTCCGGCTCCATCTCGCTCAGCTTCAGGGTGTAATCGCCGGTCCCCTCCGAGAAGGCGCGGGCCTCGATCAGATAGTCGCCATCCGCCGGCAGGGTGAAGATCAGCCGCGAGTCGGTCCCGTCGCCAGAACCGTCGTCGTCCGTCGCCAGACTGGCTTCATTGCTGTCGAACAGCTCCAGGAAGGCGTCGAAGTCATCCGAGCTCATCTCGACGCGCACACGCTGGCCGGCCCGTCCGGTGAAGCGATAGCGGCTGGTCTTGCTGTCATTGGCCAGTTCACCGTTCGCGGTGTCGCCGACGGCGATCGGCTGCGCCTGCACCGGCGGCGGTCCCTCTTCCAGCGCCAGCCGGTAACGGCCTTCGGCAGAGCCCGAAAGCGACATCGCGCGGATCACATATTCGCCGTTCGACGGCGCGGTGAAGACCAGCCGGGAGTTCAGCCCATCCTCGCCGCCGTCGTCATTTTCGCCCAGTTGCTCGAAGGCGCCGCCGTTCATCCGGCCGATGCGAACCACCGGATCGAAGTCCTCGCTCTCCAGCACGATCGCGACCCTCTCACCCTGCCGCGCGCGCCAGCTGTAGGCGTCAAAGGCGTCGCCGGTGTCGGTCTCCGGATCCGTGTCCGACAGCTGACCGTTCTGGCTCTGACCGATCCGGATGCCGGCCGGGCGGGGCGGGCGACCCGCTGGCGGACGTTCCGCTAGCCTCAGCGTATAGGCTCCTTCCCCCTCGCCCAGCGGGCGGGCGCGGATTTGATAGGTCCCGTCTTCCGTGGCGGTAAAGCGCAGCCTGGAGTTCGTGCCTTCGCCCGCGCCGTCGTCGTCGCTGTCCAACAGGCCGTCCTCACCGCCCGGGCCGCGAAGCTCCAGATAGGCGTCGAAGGCGTCGGAGCTCAGATTGATCTCGAATCGCTGTCCGCGCCGCGCCTGAAAGCTGTAGCCGTCGTAGTGGACGTCATCCGCGGTCGCGTCCTCGCCGGTGATCTCGCCATTGACCGTCGCCCCCACCGCAATCGGCGACGCCTCCTGCGCCAGCGCCGGAACCGCGCTGAAAGCCAGACTGCTGGCGGCGGCGAGAATGATGGAACGACGCATGCGGGACCCCTGATTGCGGACCCGATCATAGACGCCGAACCGCCGCGTCTGTAAATCGCCGTGACCGCACGATTCCTGACGACCGGAGCCTTTCCGATGGCCGACCCCGCCCGCGCGACCCAGATCGACGGCAAGGCGTTCGCCGCCGAACTTGTGGACCGCGTCGCCGCCGCCGCCGCTCGACTGGAAGCGACCCGTGGCGTGAAACCCGGTCTGGCCGTAGTCATCGTCGGCGAAGATCCCGCCAGCCAGATCTACGTCCGGAACAAGGGCGAAACCACGCAGCGGGCGGGAATGCGCTCCGACACCCATCGCCTGCCGGACACGACCAGCCAGACCGATCTGCTGGACCTGATCGCCGACCTGAACGCCGATCCCGGCATTCACGGCATCCTCGTACAGCTACCCCTGCCCGCGCACATCGACAGCGAGGCCGTGCTGGGCGCCATCGATCCGGACAAAGATGTGGACGGCTTCCACGTCGTCAACGCCGGCCGTCTTGCCGTGGGCCTGCCCGGGCTGGTCCCCTGCACCCCGCTGGGTTGCCTGATGCTGCTGAAGCATCAGCTCGGCGACCTGACCGGCCTGAACGCCGTCATCGTCGGCCGCTCCAACATCGTCGGCAAGCCGATGGCCCAGCTGCTGCTGGGCGAGAGCTGCACCGTCACCATCGCCCACTCCCGCACCCGCGACCTGCCGGCCCTCTGCCGCACCGCCGACATCCTCGTCGCCGCCGTGGGCCGTCCCGAGATGGTGCGCGGCGACTGGATCAAGCCCGGCGCGGCGGTCATCGACGTCGGCATCAACCGCGTGCCCTCCCGCGATCCGGTCAAGGCGGCGGAGGGCAAGACCCGGGTCGTCGGCGATGTCGCCTATGAGGAAGCCGCCGCCGTAGCCGGCTGCATCACGCCCGTCCCGGGCGGCGTCGGCCCCATGACCATCGCCTGCCTGCTGGCCAACACCTATACCGCCGCCTGCCGCGCCGCCGGCGTCGAGCCGGACTCGCTGAGCGCTTGAACGGGAACGGCTGAGCCCCGATAGTCCTTTACCGGTTCCCGGCTGTCAGGAGATGTCCATGCCTCGGTTGAACTCGCGTTTCGCCGCTATAGCCGCCGTCGCGGTGCTGGCCCCCGCCGCCACGGGTTGCGGCGTCAACGCCATCCCGACCCAGGAAGAGGCCGCCAAGGCGCGCTGGGCTGACGTCCAGTCGCAGTACCAGCGCCGGGCCGACCTGATCCCCAACCTCGTCGCCACCGTTCAGGGCGCGGCCATTCAGGAGCGCACGACCCTGACGCAGGTGGTCGAGGCCCGCGCCCGCGCTACGGGCGTCACCGTCACCCCGGAAACCGTCAACGATCCCGCGGCCTTCCAGCGCTATCAGGCCGCGCAAGGCGAGCTGTCGCAGGCCCTGTCGCGTCTGCTGATGGTGGTCGAGAACTATCCGACGCTGCAGTCGAACCAGAACTTCCTCGTCCTGCAAACCCAGATCGAGGGCACCGAAAACCGCATCGGCATCGCCCGGCGCGACTACAACGAGGCTGTCCAGTCCTACAACACGACGCTGCGGACCTTCCCGACGGTGCTGTGGGCCAAGACCATCCACGGCGGCTCGCGGCCCATGCAGCTGTTCGCCGCGACCGAGAGCGCCCAGACGGCGCCGACGGTCAACTTCGACGGCCTGAACCCCGCGACCCAGCCCGGCGGAACCGCGGCGCCGGTCACGCCCGGATCGACCCCGCCCGTCGCCACGCCAGCCCCGGCCCAGTGATCGCCGGCGCGGTGATCCCGGCCCGACCGTCGGTGGTCCGTCTCGCGACGGTCTGGCTGATCGCGCTTGTCGCCTGCCTGCTCGTCGCCCCGAGTGCCTTCGCCCAGCGCACACCGAACTTCCCGACCCTGACCGGGCGCGTCGTCGATCAGGCCGAACTCCTCTCGCCTGCAGCCGAGAGCCAGATCACCGCGAAACTGGAAGCCCTGCAGACCACCACGTCGGATCAACTGGTCGTGGTCACCGTGCCCGATCTTCAGGGCTATGAGATCGAGGAATACGGCTACCAGCTCGGTCGGGCGTGGGGCATCGGCCAGAACGAGACCGACAACGGCGTCCTGCTGCTGGTCGCCCGCGACGATCGCAAGGTGCGCATCGAGGTCGGGTACGGGCTGGAGCCGATCCTGACCGACGCCCTGTCCGGCCTGATCATCCGCAACGACATCCTGCCCGCCTTCCGTGATGGAGATTACGAGCGGGGCATCGTTCAGGGCGTCGATGCGATCGACGAGCAGCTCCGCCTCGATCCGTCTGAGGCGCAGGCCCGCGCGGCGCAGGCTGCGGAAGAGCGCAGCTCTCCAGCCCCAGCGATCGGCGTCGGGACCATCTTCCTGATCCTGCTTCTCCTCTTCTTCCTGTTCGCCATGGGCGGTGGAGGACGGCGCGGACGACGGCGCAACAACGCCTGGCTCTGGGCGGCCGCGGCGAGCGCAGCGTCCCAGCGCGGCGGCCGGTCGTCCTGGGGCGGTGGCGGCGGCGGCTTTGGTGGCGGCGGCTTTGGCGGCGGCGGCGGCAGTTTCGGCGGCGGAGGCGCGTCAGGCGGATGGTGAAAGAACTCGCTCCCGACGCCCACGCCCGCATCGCCCGCGCCATCGCGGCGGCCGAGGCGGCTACCTCCGGCGAGGTCTTCTGCGTGCTGGCCCGGCGCGTGTCGTCCTATCGTGACGTCGCCCTGCTGTGGTCAGCGGCCGCGGCGCTGATCCTGCCTATCGCCCTGATCCCGTTCGGCTTCATCCCCGACCTGCCGACGTTCGGCTGGGAAGCCGCAAACGTCGCGCCGGCGGTGCTGATCGGCCAGAGCCTGCTGGCCTACGCCCTCGTTCAGGCGCTGGTCTTCGGACTGGCCTACGCCTTCACCTGCATCCCCGGAGTCCGCCGCGTCATCACGCCCCGCAGCATCCGTCGCGCCCGGGTGCGCCGTGCCGCCGTCGAACAGTTCCTTGCCCACGGCCTGCATGTCACCGAAGCCCGCACCGGCGTGCTTATCTTCGCCTCTCTGTCGGATCATCAGGTCGAGGTCGTCGCCGACGAGGGCATCCACGCCAGGGTCGATGATGCAGTCTGGGCCGACGCCGCCGAGGCGCTGGCCGACGGCATGAAGGCCGACGACCCCGCCGCCGGTTTCGAACGCGCCATCGCCCTGTGCGGCGAGGTGCTGGCCGCGCACTTCCCTCCGCGCCCGGACAATCCCAATGAGGTGGCGGACCGGCTGGTCGTCATCTGACGCCGCTTTGAGGTCGCAATCAGCGGCGAAAGAGCTTAGCCAGAACCCGCCCCATGCCCCGTCTCCTCACCTACAATGTGCACCGCTGCGTCGGCATGGATCGCCGGCTCGACGTCGCGCGCATCGCCGCCGTTATCGCCGAGCAGGAGCCGGACATTGTCTGCCTGCAGGAGCTGGACGTCGGCCGCGCCCGCACTGGCCACGTCGATCAGGCGCAGACAATCGCGGACCACCTCGCCATGCAGGTCCACTTCCACGCCGCCATGCGGGTCGAGGCCGAGCTCTACGGCGACGCCATCCTGACTCCGCACCCCGAGCGGCTCATCAAGTCCGGCGCCCTGCCGACCATCCGCGGCGTGCCGGGGCTGGAGCCGCGCGGCGCCCTGTGGGCCCGGATAGAGATCGGCGGCGCCTCGCTGAACGTCATCAACACCCATCTGGGTCTGGTGCCGCGCGAGCAGCGGCTGCAGGCGGCGGCGCTCTGCGGCCCGGCATGGCTGGGGCATGAGGAGTGCGTCGGTCCGACCCTGTTGACCGGCGACTTCAACGCCACGTCGATCACCCGCCCCTATCAGGCGCTCGCGGCGAAACTGGGCGACTGCCAGCGCCTGCTGAAGATGCGGCCGACGGTGAAGACATTCCCGTCCAACTTCCCGGCGATCCGGATCGACCACTGCTTCGTCAGCCCGGAAATCGAGATCACGCGCGTCCTGGCCCCGCTTTCGCCCATGGCCCGCGCGGCGTCGGACCACCTGCCCTTGGTCGTGGATTTCGAAATCAGGGCCTAGGCGGCCCTACTCCGTCGTCGAGCCGCGGGTCTCGCCAACCCGGGCCGCCAGCGCCGCACCCATGAACTCGTCCAGATCGCCGTCCAGAACGCCCTGCGTATCCGACGTCTCCACGTTGGTCCGCAGGTCCTTCACCATCTGATACGGCTGCAGGACATACGACCGGATCTGGTGACCCCAGCCGATGTCGGTCTTGGCGTCGGCCAGCGCCTGCGCCGCCGCCTCGCGCTTCTGCAGCTCCAGTTCGTACAGGCGGGCGCGCAGCATCTTCCACGCCTGTTCGCGGTTCTGGTGCTGCGAGCGGCCGGCCTGACAGGCCACCACTGTATTGGTCGGAATGTGCGTCAGTCGCACCGCGGAGTCGGTCTTGTTGATGTGCTGACCGCCCGCGCCCGAGGCGCGGTAGGTGTCGGTCCGCACGTCCGACGGATTGATGTCGATCTCGATGGCGTCGTCGACCACTGGCGACACCCCGATCGAGGCGAACGAGGTATGGCGCTTGGCGGCGGCGTCGTAGGGGCTGATGCGCACCAGCCGGTGCACGCCCGATTCCGACTTCAGCCAACCATAGGCGTTCGGCCCGGTGATCAGGATGGTCGCCGACTTGATGCCGGCCTGTTCGCCCGACTCCTCGGCCTCGATCTCGACCTCATAGCCGTGCGCCCGCGCCCAGCGGCTGTACATGCGCAGCAGCATGCCGGCCCAGTCATTGGACTCGGTGCCGCCGGCGCCGGAGTTCACTTCCAGATAGGCGTCGTTCCCGTCGGCCTCTCCGGACAGAAGGGCTTCCAGCTCGGCGCGGGCGGCGCGGTCCTTGATGGCCTTCAGCTGTGCGCGCGCTTCGTCGAGCGTCGCCTCGTCGCCTTCCTCGTCGGCCATTTCAGAGAGCATCACGCCCTCCTCCAGCCCGGTCTCCATCTCGCGGACGGTGTTGACCTGGCTCTCCAGCCGCGACCGGTCGCGCGACACCGCCTGTGCGGCCTCGGGATTGTCCCACAGCGTCGGGTCCTCGACCCGCGCATTCAGCTCATCGAGCTTTCTTAGAGCGACATCCCAGTCAAAGACGCCTCCTGAGCAGAGCGATGCTCTGCTCGATGTCGGCCTTCATGGCCTCGACATCCGGTCTCATGCGCAACTCCGTGCGACAGCGTCCCTCAAACAGCGAGACCCCGCGGGTCGAGCGATAGGGACAGAGAAGAAACTAAGGGCGCGCTCGTTTCCAAGCGCGCCCGGGTGAGCCCTTACCTAGAGCCTCAGTACAGCCCGCTCAAGTCCTCGGCCGGCTCCTTCTTCGGCGGCGGCGCGGCAGGCTGGCTCGGCCCCTCGATCGGCGGGCCGGCGTCGCGCTGCTCGCGTTCGCGCTGGACCATCTCGTTATAGTTCTGGGGACCAAGCGGCGTGGTCGGCCCCAGCGGACGCTGGTTCTCCTCGCGACGCCGTTCGGTGCCGGGGCGGAACGCTTCCTCGATGCCGTTGACGGAGCGGTAGATCGCGTTCTTCGGCTTGACGAACGGCCGCGCCGGCCGCTCGCGCAGCGCCGCTTGCATGAACTCGGTGAACACCGGCACGGCGGCCGACGCGCCCGCTTCGCCGGAACCGAGCGACCGGTTGTCGTCGAAGCCGATGAAGACCCCGACCACGATGTCGGTAGTGAATCCCACGAACCAGGCCGAACGGTACTCGTTGGTCGTGCCGGTCTTGCCGCCGACGAACGGTCCCAGCCCTCGCGCGCTGGCGGCTGTGCCCCGCTGCACGACGCCTTCCAGCATCGAGCTGATCTGATAGGCGGTGATCGGATCGATGACCTGATCGCCCAGCGCCGGCAGTCGCGGCGATTCCTGACCGCTGAACGGTCGGCCGCACTCGCGGCAGCGTCGGTCGTCGGCGCGATAGATGGTCTCGCCGTCCCGGTCCTGAACCATCTCGATCAGATACGGATCGATCCGGCGTCCGCCGTTGACGAAGGCGGCGTAGGCGGCGGTCAGGCGATAGGGCGTGGTCTCTCCCGCCCCCAGCGACACCGACAGGTTCGGCTGCATCTTGCCGACGCCCATCTTGTCCGCGAGGTCGACGACGTTCTTCATGCCGATGCTCTGGGCCAGCCGCACGGTCATGACGTTCCGCGACAGCTCCAGCCCGCGCCGCAGCGTCTGCGGGCCATAGTACTGGCGGCTGTAGTTCTCGGGGCTCCAGCGCGTGCCGTTAGGCCCGCCCGCGAAGCTAATCGGCGCGTCCAGCACGATCGAGGCCGGGGTGTAGTCGCCCTCGAGCGCCGTCGCGTAGACGAAGGGCTTGAACGCCGACCCCGGCTGGCGCTCCGCCTGCGTGGCCCGGTTAAAGCTGGACAGGGCGTAGGAATAGCCGCCGACCATCGCCAGCACCCGGCCCGACGTCGGCTCAATCGCCACCAGCGCCCCGTTCACGATCGGCACCTGCTTCAGCGCATAGCCCGAACCGGTCCGCTCGACGAAGATGAGGTCGCCCCGCTTCAGCGGCCTGTTCGCATTGGCCCAGGCGGCGTCCGCGTTGATCAGGCTTCCGGTCCGGTCGTCCTTGGCCGTGCGAATCTGCACGCTGTTGCCCGAGACGGACTCAACCGCGGCGGCCTCCCACGCCCGTCGCTCGGGCGGACGCTGGCCATCCATAGCCTTGGCCTGCCAGCCCTCGGCGAAGTCGGTCGTGCCCCACGCCCCGCGCCACCCGTGGCGACGATCGTAGTTCTCCAGCCCCTTCATCAGCGCGTCGCGCGCGGCCGACTGCAGGGTGGGGTCCAGCGTCGTGCGCATGTAGTAGCCGCCGCGCTGCACCTGCTCCCGGCCGAAGCGCGCGATGGCCTGACGGCGCGCCTCCTCCACGAAGAAGTCCGCGTCCGCGTACTGGGCCCGGCGCGGCGCGTCCTGCGCGACCAGCGGACGCGCGACCGCCTGCTCATAATCGCCCTCGCTCAGCCAGCGGTTCTGGCGCATCTCGCCCAGCACCCAGTCGCGCCGGCCCTTGGCCGCGCCGGGGTGGCGCTTTGGATGATAGTTGTTCGGCCCCTTCGGCAGCGCCGCCAGGAACGCCGCCTCGTCCGGCGTCAGCTGGTCCAGCGACTTGCCGAAATAGTTGTAGGCCGCCGCGGCCACGCCGTACGAGCGATAGCCGAGGAAGATCTCGTTCATATACAGTTCGAGGATCTGCTCCTTGGTCAGCACCGCCTCGAGTCGGTTGGCCAGAATGGCCTCCTTGACCTTGCGGTTGATGCTCGACTCATTGGTCAGCAGCACGTTCTTCGCCACCTGCTGGGTGATGGTCGATCCGCCCTCCAGACGCCGACCCGTGGCCGCGTTGAAGACGTTCTTGAACATCGCCCGGCCCAGCCCCGACACGTCGATGCCGCCGTGGTTGAAGAAGTTCTGGTCCTCGGCCGCCATGAAGGCGTGCCGCACCTGCTCGGGCACCTGATCGTAGGAGACGTAGATCCGACGCTCGTCCGAGAACTCGCCGATCAGGGTGCCGTCGCCGGCGTAAACCCGCGTCGCCGTCGCCGGGCGATAGTCCGCCAGCTCGGACGCGTCCGGCAGATCGTGGAACAGCCACGCCGCATAGACCGCCAGCGCCAGCCCGGCTGCGGCGATGCCGCCAAGCAGGACCACGCCCGCCATCACGAACCAGCGTTCGGCTATCTTCACCATGCACTCCGAGTGACGCGCGACTGTTCGTTTAGACCGCGTCGGGGGCCGTCGGCTAGAGCGTCTTTGGCCTCAGCCTGTCAGTGCGCCCCGACAGCGCCGGTGGACGCCATCTGGATCGTTCCGGCGGGCGCCGAGAAATAGCCGTCGATCCCTTCCGCCACCGCCCGCATCAGACGACGGCGCGCCCGGGTGTCGGTCAGCAGGCGCTCATCCTCCGGATTGGTGATGAAGCCCATCTCCAGCAGCACAGCCGGCACGTCGGGCGCCAGCAGCACCGCCAGACCGGCGTCGCGGTGGCTTCGACGCAGCATGGGATGGTTCGAGGATTCCAGTTCGCCCAGCAGGCTGCGCGCCAGCACCGCCGAGCGGTTCTGGGTCTCGCGCTGGGTCATATCCAGCAGGATACGGTCCACCGAGGCGTCGCGGCCCGGCAGGTTCAGACTGCGGTGCCAGTTCTCGCCGCGCGTGAACTCCCGCACCGCCCGACCCGCGCCCTGTTCGGACAGGGTGTAGACGCTCGCCCCCCGCGTCGCCGGATCGCCGCCCGCATCGGCGTGCAGCGAGATGAACAGGTCCGCCCCCGCCGTCCGCGCGATCGACACGCGGCGGTACAGGTCGACATAGGTGTCCGCCTCGCGCGTCATCCGCACACGATAGCGTCCGGTGCGCTCAAGCTCCTGCTTCAGGGCGAGCGCCGCCGCGAGGGTGACTTCGCTTTCCCGGGCATGCGCGCCCTGCGCGCCCGGATCGCGCCCGCCGTGTCCGGCGTCAATATAGATCAGCGGCCGCTCTGTGCGCGGCGTTGGTCGACGCTGCGGCAACGTCGTGCGCGCCGTCGGGGCCCGACCGGTCGCCTTCAGGTCGACGACATATCGATAGTGAGCGATCCCGTCGCCCGGCGGCAGGAGAAAGCGCCGCTCGATCTCGGCGCTCGACGCCAGTTCCAGTTCAAGACGCGAGGCGCCGCCCGCGCCCGCGACCCGCCACGTCCGCACCAGACCGGCTCCGGTCCCGTTGAGGCCCGCATTGGGAGAAACGCCAGCCAGCGACAGGACGACGCGCCCGTCATCGCCATTGTCGACCACCTGCCCGCGCGAGGTCCGGTCCAGATCGATGACCACCCGCGTCCGTTCGGCGTCGCCCCCGAACCGCACGCGCATCACCTCGCCCATGGCGCCCGATGCCAGGCTCCGCCCGCCGATCGCCAGCATGGCGCACAGCACGACGAACGACAGCGCCGTCATCGTCCACTCGCGACCACGCCACTTCGACAGATTGAAACGCAACAGACCGCGCATTCTGACGGATACCCACCTTCTTCGGCGGCGGGATGATGGGCGAACAGAGTCGACAAGGCGTTAAAGCCATTCGCCTTTCAATTCGCTTACAGCGTCACTATGCTTGTAGCGCTCGCGAACAGATCGCGTCCTTCGGCTCACCGCCGGACCGGATGCGCATTCCCCGCGGCGATGACTTTCAATGATCCGAGGACCGGAAGCCCGACAGGCGACCGGTGCGACGACCGAACCCAGCCGCCGCCTCCTTATCGGGCGCGAACGGGTTCAGGACCGAACTGTATCAATGGGCACTGCCGCCTGCGCCTTTAACCGGTCTGAACCGACCGCCGCCGCCCGCGACAATCGTCGTGGCGACGACCGTGCGCACGCGTCCGCCCGCATCACCCCCATTCGGCGAGCCGCCCCGCCCGTCAGCCCAGCGCTGACCGGCCCGGCCAGAGCGCGCCAGAAAGAACCACTCCATGTCAAAGACCATGTTGATCGACGCCGCGCACGCGGAAGAAACGCGCGTCGCGATCGTCGAGGGCCGTCAGGTCGAGGAATTCGACTTTGAATCCCGCTCGAAGCGTCAGCTTCGGGGCAACATCTATCTCGCCAAGGTCACCCGGGTAGAACCCAGCCTTCAGGCCGCCTTCGTCGAGTATGGCGGCAATCGCCACGGCTTTCTGGCCTTCAACGAGATCCACCCCGACTACTACCAGATCCCGGTCGCCGACCGCGAAGCCATCATGGCCGAAGCGCATGATGACGATGACCACGAGGATGACCTCGGCCGCGAAAGCACCGACGACGAGGCCGATCCCGAGGCCCGTCTGGCCGACGAGGAGCGTCTGAAGCGCCGCCTGATGCGCCGCTACAAGATCCAGGACGTCATCAAGCGCCGTCAGATCCTGCTGGTGCAGGTCGTCAAGGACGAGCGCGGCGGCAAGGGCGCGGCCCTGACCACCTGGTTGTCGCTGGCCGGCCGTTACTGCGTGCTGATGCCCAATACCGGCAAGGGCGGCGGCATCTCGCGCAAGATCACCCAGGCCACCGACCGCAAGCGTCTGAAGGCCGCCGCCGCCGCGCTGGACGTGCCGCGCGGTATGGGCCTGATCATCCGCACCGCCGGCGCCAAGCGCACCAAGGCCGAGATCAAGCGCGACTACGAATATCTGCTGCGCTTGTGGGAGACGATCCGCGAGACCACCCTGGCCTCCAACGCCCCCGCCCTGATCTACGAGGAAGAAAACCTCGTCCGCCGCGCTGTCCGCGACATGTTCGACAAGGACTTCGACGGCATCCAGGTTGAGGGCGTGCAGGGCTTCAAGGAAGCGCGCGACTTCATGCGGGTGCTGATGCCCTCGCAGGCGAAGAAGGTGCACCTGTACCAGGGATCTCGCCCGCTGTTCGCCTCGAACGGCATCGAGGAGATCCTGACCCAGATCCACCAGCCGGTCGTGAACCTGAAGTCAGGCGGCTATCTGGTCATCAACCAGACCGAGGCGCTGGTCGCCATCGACGTCAACTCCGGCCGCGCCACCAAGGAACGCAACGTCGAGCAGACGGCGTTCAAGACCAATCTCGAGGCCGCCGTCGAGGCCGCCCGCCAGCTGCGCCTGCGCGACCTCGCCGGCCTGATCGTCATCGACTTCATCGATATGGAGGAGTCGAAGAACAACCGGGCCGTCGAGAAGGCGCTGAAGGATGCGCTGGCCCGCGACCGCGCCCGCATCCAGATGGGCCGCATCTCCGGCTTCGGCCTGATGGAGATCAGCCGCCAGCGTCGCCGCCTCGGCGTGATCGAGGGCGCCACCGAGATCTGTCCCCACTGCCAGGGGGCCGGCCGCATTCGTTCGGCCGAGAGCGCCGCTCTGGTCACCCTGCGCGCCGTCGATATCGAGGCGGGCCGCAACGGCGCGGGATCGGTGAACCTGCGCGTCTGCACCGCCGTCGGCCTCTACATCCTGAACCACAAGCGCGACTATTTGCAGAGCCTGCTGGACCAGCGCGGCCTGAACGTCGTCATCCTGATCGACGACACCCTGGGTCAGGGCGAGCAGACGATCGAGCGTACCGAGACCAATGAGGACTTCACCCCGCCCGAGGGCGCGGAGGTCTTCGTGGATCTGGACGACGACTTCGACGACAGCGCTTACATCGACGAGGACGAGGACGACGAAGAGATCATCGACGACGATGACGACGGTCTCGATCGCGAAGACTCCGATGACGACGAACCCCGCGAACGCGCCGAACGCCACGACGGCGAAGGCGGTCGTGGACGCGGTCGCCGCCGTCGCCGTGGCGGATCGCGCGATGACGCCGATGCCGCCGTGGAGGCCGCTCCGGTCGACGCCGGCGAGGACGACGACGATTCCGAAGCCGGACGCCGCCGTCGTCGCGGTCGTCGTGGCGGACGCCGGGTCCGTGAGGAAGGCGCACCAGAGCGCGACGCCTTCTTCTGGGTGCGAGGCCGTACGCCGTCGCTGGACGATCCCTACGTCTGGTTCGACCCGATCAACCCCGAGCGGGCCCCGCGCGCCGAGGCTGCCGCAAGTGAAACTGCCGCCGCCGACGTCGAGGAGTTCGTGGGCGAGCGTCCCGAGGGCGAGCCCGGCGGTGAACGGGCTGGCCGCTCACGCCGCCGTCGCGGTCGCGGCCGGGGCCGGGATCGCGGTTCGGACGCCGGCCTGACGCACGAGGTCAAGGTCGAGACCCGCGCCACCAACGAAGGCATGCCGCCGGACGGATCGCCCGACACGCCGATGGCTGTCGTCGTGGACGAAGCCCCGGTGCCCATCGTCGAGGAGCCCAAGCGTCGCCGCGTGCGCCGCAAGGTCTCCGCCAGCGCCACCGAGCATTCGGACATCGCACCGGTGTCGGACGTCGAGCCCAACGAGGATGAACCGGTCGCCCCGGTCGCTCCGCTGGACGTCACTCCCGCCGAGGCCGTCGAGGAGCGCGCTGCCGCGCCTGAGCCGACCGTGCCGGAACCGAAGCCCGCGCCGGTCGTCGAGCGGACGCCGGCTCCGGAGCCCGAGGTGGACGTCGCCGCCATCATCGCCGAGGATCCGAACCAGATCGTCGCGCCGCCCGAAAAGCCCAAGCGTGGGTGGTGGCGCCGCTGAAAGGCCGCGATTAGATTGTGACCATGTCGGGACGCGGGGGCGTATCTGGTTTTCGGGAGACCGCGATGCCGTGGCTAACCAGGACCGTCGTCCGCGCGCTGGGCGCCGCAGCCGCCGTCGCGATGACGCTGGCCGCGGCGTCGCCCGCGGCGGCCCAGAGTGCGATCCGCGACACCGAGATCGAGACGATCATTCACGAATGGTCGGACCCGGTCTTCACGGCCATGGGCCTCGAACCGTCCGAGATCGAGATCCTGCTGATCAACGAGAACGATCTGAACGCCTTCGCCACGCGCGGACGGATCATGGGTCTGAACACCGGTCTGATCCTGCGCACCCGCAACCCCGGGGAGTTGCTGGGCGTGATCGCGCACGAGGCGGGGCACATCAAGAACCGCCACACCCTGCGTGACGGCGCCCAGAACGCCGGCATGCAGCCCATGCTGATGACCATGGCCCTGGGCGCGCTCGCCATCGCCGCCGGGGCGCCTGACGCGGGGGCCGTGCTGCTGGGCAACAGCCAGTATTTCGGCACCCTCAGCGCCCTGCGCTACATGACCCATCAGGAAGGCGAGGCCGACAACACCGGCGCCCGCGCCCTGCAGGCCGCCGGGGAATCCGGGCGCGGTCTGGTCACTTTCTTCGAGAATTTCCGGTCGCAGGAAGTCTTCTCCGACGCCCGCCGCTACCCCTATTTCCGCAGCCACCCGTTGTCGTCGCAGCGGATCGAGAATCTGCGCCGCTACGTCACCGAGCAGTCGAACTAC
Source organism: Brevundimonas sp. NPDC092305 (assembly GCF_044755415.1). Taxonomy (NCBI): domain Bacteria; kingdom Pseudomonadati; phylum Pseudomonadota; class Alphaproteobacteria; order Caulobacterales; family Caulobacteraceae; genus Brevundimonas; species Brevundimonas sp. NPDC092305. The sequence continues at coordinate 1,644,134 of NZ_JBIVQY010000001.1, forward strand.
AGCAAGACCGACAGCCCGGAACGCATGGCCCAGCACGCCTTGGTCCTCGCCAAGATCCACGCCTTCATGGACCAGCCGGCGCAGGCACTGCGCGACTACCCGGAGACGGACACGTCCCTTCCCGGCCGCTACGCCCACGCCATCGCCTTGTACCGCGACGGCCAGACCGACAAGGCGCTCGCGGCCGTCGACGTATTGCTCGGCGAGCAGCCCGAGAACCCCTACTTCTGGGAGCTGAAGGGTCAGATCCTGTTCGAGGAAGGTCGTCCGGCCGAGGCCATCGGCGCCCACCAGCGCTCGGTCGAAATCAAGCCCGACGCTCCGCTGCTGCGCATCAACCTGGCCCACGCCATGATCGAGACCGGCGACCCCGACAAGCTGGACAGCGCCATCGACCAGCTGAAGCGCGCCACCGCCATGGAACACGACAACTCCATGGGCTGGCGTCTGCTCAGTCAGGCCTACGCCAGTCAGGGCAAGGAGGGCGAAGCCCGCCTCGCCTCGGCCGAGATGTATTTCGCCGCCGGCGCCAAGGAACAGGCCACCCAGTTCGCCCTGCGCGCCCGTGAGCGGCTCCAGCCCGGCACCGCCGAATGGACCCGCGCCATGGACATCGTCTTCGCCTCGGGCGCCACCCAGGACGATGTCGACGATCTGGACCGCCGCCAGTCCCGCAACCGCCCCGCCGTCATTCCCGCCTCCGCAGGCTGAGTATCAGAACCCGCATGACCGACACGCCCGAACCGTCGCCCGAAAAATCCGGTGTCAGCCGTTACTTCTCGGAAGGCCGTGCGGGCGTCGCCGCCCTGGTTGTGGCGATCGTGGCCCTGATCGCCTCGGTGGCTCCCTATGTCGTCAGCGGCCCGTTCGATACGCGCGTCCGGACCTACCTGCTGACCCACCCCGAAGTGCTTCAGGAGGTCAGCGACGCCCTGCAGACCAAGGAAGACCAGGCTCGGGTCGCCTCCATCCAGGAACGCGCCGACCAGAACCCCGCCCTGCTTCAGGTCGACGCCCGCGACCCCGCCTTCGGCCCGGCGAACGCCAAGGTCACGGTGGTGGAGTTCTTCGACTTCCGCTGCCCGGGCTGCAAGGCGACCGCGCCCGAGGTCCTGCGCCTGATGCAGGCCCACCCCGACGTGCGCTTCGTGTTCAAGGACTGGCCGATCCTCGACCGCGGCTCCGACGGCGTCTCGCACCACGCCGCCCGCGCCGCGCTGGCCGCCCACCGTCAGGGCAAATACCTTGAGGTCTTCCGCGCCCTGATGGCCGAGCCCTCGCTGGACGAACAGAGCATCAACGCCGTCCTCGCCGCCCACGGCGTCACTCTGGACCAGGCCCACGCCGACATGGCCGGCCCCGACGTCGCCCGCCATCTGGCCGACACCGACACCGCCGGCCGCGTGCTCCAGCTGGTCGGCACTCCCACCTTCTTCGTCGCTGGCAAGGCCCAGGCCAGCATCCAGCCGGCGGAACTGGACCGCGCGATCCGGGCGGCGAAGGCGGGCTAGGCCAGCCCCAGCTTCATCTCTCCGCCGATCCACTCGACCCGCGACATCCGCATCGCCTCGGCCGCCGCCGCGCGGTCGCCCAGCGCCGTTTCCGCCTCGGCCAGGACGAAATAGCTGTAGGGATCGTTGGGCCAGTCCTTCAGCAGTTCCTCGATCTTGGCCTTCGCCCCCGCCGCATCGCCCTTCGCCAGCAGCGCCGCCGCCAGACTGCGTCGGGTCGGATACCAGATCACGGGAGGGTCGCCGCCCTCCTCCTCCATGGCCTGTATCTCGGCCGCCCGCGTATAGGCCGCCACCGCCGCATCGGCGTCGCCCGTGATCATCGCCGCCCGGCCTTCCAGAATGCGCTGGGACAGTTCGGTGAACAGCTTCGCCATCTCCGCCATCCGGCCAGAGCCGAAGTTGGCCGAGCCGCGGAAGGCGTCGATCGCCTCGGCCTCGGCTCTTACCGCCGCCGCATCGCCCGCCCGCGCCGCCGCCTCGCCTCGCGCATAGTGCCAGCTGACCCGCAGCAGCACCCGGCTCTCGGGCGGCTGTTCCAGCGCCGCGACCTGCGCCTGCGTGCCGAACCGGCCGTAGATCGCATAGGCGTCGTTCGCCATGATCTGCCGCCAGGCGTTGTCCGCCGGAATGTCAGGATAGGTCTGCAGGAACCATTCGGCCAGCTTCAGCCCCTGCTCCCCCCCGCCCGCCATCAGGGCGCCGCCCATGCCGAAGTGGATGTTGTGGCCATGCAGCGGCATGCCCTTCACCCCGCCCGGCGGCCGCGCCAGCCCGTCATATTTCAGGTCCAGCGCCACGGCGTTGATGTTCGATTCCATCGCGTCCCGGTACCGCCCGACGCGATAGAAGGTGTGCGACGGCATGTGCACCAGATGGCTGGCGTTCGGCGTCAGCGCCGCCAGCCGCTCGCCGTACGGGATCGCCTTGTGCGGGTCCGCCGACCATTCGGTCAGATGGATATACAGGTGGATCGCGCCCGGATCGTCCGGCGCCTTGGCCAGAGCCTCTTCCAGAATGGTCAGCGCCCGGCCCGTGCGCGGGTCCTTCGGCGTGCCGTCGTCGTTCCAGCCATACTCCGCCGCCAGCATCTGGGCGTCCGCCGCGATCGTCGCGATCTGCACGTCGTCCGGATTGCGCTTGGCCAGCCGGTCCATGGCCCGGGCGTAGCGATCGTCACGCGACTCCTTGCGGCCAGAGTATCGCTGGATCAGCGCATCCATCAGCTGGCGCTGCACCGGCGTCACGTCCCGCGCATTACGCCGCGCGTCCCGCACCATCTTCAGCGCGGCCGGCGCGACCGAATCCTCATTGCCCCCGCCGTTCAGGTTCGGCCCCATCGCCCAGGCCTCGCCCCAGGCGCACATCGCACAGGTCGGGTCCAGCAGCCGCGCCTTCTGGAACGCCCGCACCGACTCCGTATGCTGGAACGCCCAGCGCAGCTGGACGCCGTAGTTGAACCACGCCTGCGCCTCCGGGTTCGCATCCACATCGAACCCGTCCGAGCCGATGCCGTCCACCATGACCATGTCGGCCACCGGCGCGCCTGCGGCGTCGTCAGCCCGATTCGGTTCACCTCAGATCGGCGGATTCTGCAGCAACGCATCGAGCGCCGCCTCCGCCGTCGCATCCGCCACCGCCGCCGGCCCCGACAGCAGCGCGGCCGCCGCCACGCCTGCAAACCACAGACTGCGCATATCTATTCTCCCTGCCCGTGGGGACAATGGCCTGCATATCGCCGTTAGCCAAGCGTTGCGGTCTTCTTGTCCCCCGGCAATCAGGCCATACTTCACATTCAGCGAAATCGGCCCGAACGCCCTTGCGTTCGGGCTCAGATTATTCGCGCACAAAGAATGTCATGCCTATCCGCCGCCTTCCCCCTGAGACCGTCAACCGCATCGCCGCCGGCGAGGTCGTCGAACGCCCCGCCAGCGCCATCAAGGAGCTGGTCGAGAACGCCCTCGACGCCGGCGCGACCCGGGTCGAGATCCAGGCCGACGGCGGCGGCCTGACCCGCATCCTGATCGCCGACGACGGGCACGGCATGGCCGCCGACCAGCTGGCCCTCGCCATCGAGCGCCACGCCACCTCGAAGCTGGAGCCCGACGACGCCGGCGACGTCGACCTGCTGCGCATCCACACCCTCGGCTTCCGCGGCGAGGCCCTGCCCTCCATCGGCTCCGTCGCCCGCCTGACCATCACCTCCCGCCCCAAAGACGGCGGCGACGCCCACCAGATCACCGTCGAGGGCGGCGACCAGCGCCCGGTCGCCCCCGCCGGCTTCCCCGGCCCGCACGGCGCCCGCGTCGAGGTCCGCGACCTCTTCTACGCCACCCCCGCCCGGCTGAAGTTCATGAAGTCCGAACGCTCCGAGGCCATGGCCATCTCGGAAGAGATCAAGCGTCAGGCCATGGCGCACGAGACGGTCGCCTTCACCCTCGACCTCGACGGCAAGACCACCCTGCGCCTGCCCGCCGAACACCCCGGCGATCAAGGCCGGCTGAAACGCCTCGCCGCCCTGCTGGGCCGCGACTTCGAGGCCAACGCCCTGCTGATCGATCAGGAACGGGACAACGTCCGCCTCAGCGGCTACGCGGGCCTGCCGACCTACAGCCGGGGCAACGCCGCCCACCAGTACTTGTTCGTCAACGGCCGCCCGGTGAAGGACCGCCTGCTGCAGGGGGCCCTGCGCGGCGCCTACGCCGACTTCCTTGCCCGCGACCGCCACCCGGCCGCCGTCCTCTTCCTCGACATCGACCCGCTCTACGTCGACGTGAACGTCCACCCCGCCAAGGCCGAGGTCCGTTTCCGCGACCCGGCTCTCGTGCGCGGCCTGATCGTCGGCGCCCTGCGTCACGCCCTCGCCGCCGCCGGCCACCGCGCCTCCACCACCGTCGCCGCCGACGCCCTCGCCGGCTTCCGCCCCCACACCGACCTCGGCTCCGGCTACAGCCCCTCCGCCCCGTCCGCGCAGGGCTGGTCCGGCTGGCAGGGCTGGGCCGCCCCGGCCACCGCCACGGCCCAGGTCATCCCCGGCCTCAACGAGCGCAGCGCCCGCGTCGAGGCTCCGCCCGACTTCGCCCCGGCTCCCATGCCCACAGGCGAGGTCTTCGATCCCCTCGACTACCCCCTCGGCGCCGCCCGCGCCCAGCTCCACGGCACCTACATCGTCGCCCAAACCCGCGACGGCCTCGTCGTCGTCGACCAGCACGCCGCCCACGAACGCCTCGTCTATGAGCGGATGAAAACCCAGATGGCCGAGGGCGCGGTGACCCGTCAGACCCTCCTGACCCCCGAGGTCGTCGAGCTCGACCCGTCAGAGGCCGAACGCGTCGCCGCCCGCACCGACGAACTGGCCGAGCTCGGCCTCATCGTCGAGCCCTTCGGCGCCGGCGCCGTCCTCGTCCGCGAAACCCCCGCCCTGCTCGGCGACACAGACGTGCAAGGCCTCATCCGCGACATCGCCGACGACCTCGCCGAACACGGCGCCGCCCTGTCGCTGAAGGAGCGCATGGCCGAGGTGTGCGGGACGATGGCCTGCCACGGGAGCGTGCGGGCCGGGCGGGTGCTCAGCGCGCCCGAGATGAACGCCCTGCTTAGACAGATGGAAGCGACCCCACACTCAGGCCAGTGCAACCACGGGCGGCCGACGTATGTGGAGCTGAAGCTGGCGGATCTGGAGCGGCTGTTCGGGCGGAGGTGATGTGCGGTCAAGGCCGACGGGAAGTTCGCAACCCAAGGGATCTCGCTTAGCAAAGGCGAGATGTTAGGTTACGGCAATGGATGCGCCGTGGACAAAATTCTGGTTTGGTATCTCTGTAGTGGGTTGGACTGGATTCCTTGCTGGTCCTGCTCTTGGCCAGCTTGGGTCGGCGGCCGAATGGGCGGCTGGGCTGGCCACTGTGGCCGCCGTTTACGTGTCGCTTCGCACTGCCCGCAATCAAGGCAATCTGGCCCTCAAAGTTGCTGAAGATGATCGGCTCGAAAGAGCTGATGCCGAGCGTGCAAACTCACTTCGGCTGTTGAAAGCGGCGTTGATTGTCGTGAATTCTGCTCATGCCAGTATGAGTAAGGCGAATGCCGATTTTGCGCAGCTAGAGCAGCGCCGGACGGAGTATGCCCTCGCCGTCCTCGAAAGCCCGGCAACGACGATCATCACAGAAAGCTTGGGGCAATTTCGGTTAGATCAACTGCCGACTACGACGTCTGTAGACCTCATCATGGCGGCACGAGCGAGTTGGGCTGGCGTAGTCGATCGTCTGATGAAAGCATCGTCCGACTGGGTAGAGACTTTTATGGATGAGGAGCTCGTAGACGTGACCCGGCTAGATCAGGCTGCCGAACGACTCGCCGACGAAATCGTTCGACTGGGAGGACGAGGTGACACTTTCGAAGACATCGGCGTTCAGCTGCGACTAGGCGTTGCTGAAGCTAGGGCCCGGCTAATCAATCCCCACTAGCCCCCCATGCCCTCCATCCTCTTCGTCTGCCTCGGCAACATCTGTCGCTCGCCCCTCGCCGAGGCCGCCCTGCGTGACGAAGCCCGCCGTCGCGACCTCGACCTGATCGTCGACTCCGCCGGCACGGGGAACTGGCATGCCGGCGAACCGCCGGACCCACGCGCCATCGCCACGGCCGCCCGCAACGGCGTCGACATCCGCTCCTTAAGCGCCCGTCAGGTCACCCGCGCGGACTTCACCCGCTTCGACCACATCGTGGCGCTGGACCACGACAATTTGAAGGACCTGCGCCGCCTCGCTCCCGCCGACGCCACGGCCGAACTCAGCCTGCTGCTCGACCACGTTCCCGGCCGCGAGGGCCAGTCCGTGGTCGATCCGTGGTTCGGCGACGAGGCCGGCTTCGACGTGACCTGGGCCGAGGTCACGGCGGCGGCGCGGGGGCTGGCGGGACTTGCCGCCGGAACGGATCGCTGAAGCGCGAGTCTGTGGTGAGAGCGGTGTCGTTCAGCGTCATCAGAAAGGCGACCAGCGCCGCACGGTCTTCCACACTCAGCTTCAGGCGCTGCGGCCCGGAGCCCTGACGCAGGCGATCGTCGAGGGCCGGGCCGTCCTGAATGCCGTGGTCATAGAAGTCGACCACCTCGGCCAGGGTCGCGAACCGGCCGTCATGCATATAGGGCCCCGTCAGCCCGACACTGCGCAGCGATGGCGCCTTGAACAGGCGGGTCTCTCCGGCGTCCAGCCCGTTGCTGCGTGTATCCGCCGTCAGGGCGAAGGTGGGAGGAAGGTGACAGGCCGAGCAGCCGGCGCCGCCCTGCCCGACGCCGGTCATGAACAGATGCCGGCCCCGGTTCTCCTCCGGCGTGAAGTTCGGCAGGTCGACATCCAGCGCACGGTTCGGCGCGGAGGGCGAGAAGACCCGCGCATAGCCATCGTCCCAACGGCTTGAACTCGAGATCATCGCGCGCACGAACTGCGCCAGCGCCTGCTGGATACGCGGCTCTGTGATCGCGGGGTCGCCGAACGCCCATTCGAACAGATCGGGATAGTAGGACATCGAGTCCATCTTGCGGATCAGGTCGTCAAAGCCGCCCGCAGCCCCGCCCCAGCCCAGCTCGACCAGACTGTGGAACGGATGGCTTGCCTGCGCTTCCACGCTGGTCGCGCGCCGATCCCAGAAGGTGGTGCCGGGTCGCCAGTAGCGCAGATTGCCGAGCCGCATCGCGTGGAAGTCAGTCGTCGCGGCGCCGCTGATCCCGTTGCTGAACCGCATAGGATCGGTGAAGCCGAACCTCTGTTGATGGCAGGAGGCGCAGGACGCCCGGTCATTCGTGCTCAGCCGCAGATCATAAAACAGGACCCGTCCCAGCGTGGCTGTCCGGTCATCGACGGCATTGGTCTCCGGGCTGTTGTCCAGCACTGTGACCGTCTCATCGAACCAAGTGGGAAGCGTCGGCGTCGCGTAGTCAGCGACGTGCGCGAAGTCGATCGTCGTCAGTTCCGCCACACCGGCCGGGGTGGAGGATTGCCGGTTGCTTCCCCCATCCCCGCACGCGACCAGGACAAGCGTTGAAGCGAGCGCAATCCCTCGTTTTACCCCCCGGTTCATCGCCATCCCGTTCTGAAATATGTCCCGATGCTGAAGCGTCGCCGTCTCTCCATGAGTATCGAGGTTAGCATTTCTCGCTTTGAGTCGAATCAAAAATGCGTCAGTGTAGAATAAATCTCGCTTTCGACTGTAATATTTGAGTAATCAATATGCGTAACCGCTCCAAGTCCTCGTCGCCCGCCCCGCTTTCGCGCCGTGGCACGCTGACGATGCTGTCGTCGGCAGCCCTGCTCGCTGCATGTGGGGGCGGCGGATCGTCTTCGCCGCCACCACCACCCCCTCCCCCGCCGCCACCTCCGCCTCCGCCTCCACCGCCTCCCACCACGCCCGCCGCGTGGTTCGGCTACGGGCGCGATGCGCAGCATACGGCCGTCAGCGCGGTCGCCTCGCAGGATCTCGGGCGGATCACCTGGTCGGCCCCGGTTGATCTGGCGCCGCAATACACGGCAGGCGGCGCGCTCCTCACCCACTACGGCTCGCCGGTCGTGACGACGAACAATACGGTCGTGATTCCTGTGAAGACGGGCGCTACCGGCGGCTACCGGGTCGAGGGCCGCAATGGTGCGACGGGCGCGGCCAGATGGACGTTGAACACCGACTACATCAGCCCGCCGCGCAACTGGGTCCCCCCCTACAACATCCTGCTCACCGAGCAGGGCCGGCTCTATGCGCCGGGCGCCGGCGGCAAGTTGCTGATGCGCACGGACGCAGACGCGCTGATCGAACCCTTCGCGACGCAGGTTTTCTACGGCGCGGCTGCCTATGACGCCAATCCGGCGTCGTTCGACCGCACGGTATTCATCAATACGCCGCTGACCGCCGACGCGCAGGGCAACATCTTCTTCGGGTTCGTGGTGACCGGCGCCAATCCGGCGGGACTGCTGAGCGGCATCGCCCGCATATCACCCGACGGCGTGGGCCGCTGGGTCGGTGCGGCCGCAGCAGCCGGTGACGCTTCAATCGACAAGCCCGCGATGAACTGCGCGCCGGCTCTCTCGCCCGATGGCCGCACAGTCTACATCGCGGTCAACCGGTACCAGACAGGGACAGGCTCCCTGCTCGCGCTCGACAGCACGACGCTTTCAACCCGCGCAACAGTCGCCTTGATGGATCCGAACCTCGGCGTTGGTGCGCGCATCAGCGACGACGGCACGTCAGCTCCCGTGATCGGACCTGATGGCCGTGTGTTCTACGGCGTGTCGGAGGCGCGTTTCCCGACGCATAACGCGCGCGGATGGCTGCTGCAGTTCGACGCACAGCTCAATCCCGTAGGTGTGCCGGGCAGCTTCGGGTGGGACGTAATGCCCAGCGTGATCCCGGCATCGATGGCGCCCGGGTATAGCGGTCCGTCGACCTATCTGCTTGCACAAAAGTACAACAACTACAGAGGTATAGGGACGGGAGACGGACGCAACAGGATGGCCGTGCTCGACCCGAGGATGAGCCAGGCCGATCCGATTGTACCGGGCGTTCAGGTGATGCGCGAAGTCATGACGATCATCAGTCCAACTTCGGACGGCAGCGCAACAGGGCGGTTCGAGTGGTGCAACAACACCATGGTCGCCGACCCGTTTCGCAGATCGTTGCTCGCGACGGCGGAGGACGGGATCCTGTACCGCTGGGATCTTACGACAAACACCCTGTCGCAGGATATCCGGCTCAACACTGGGCTTGGTCAGGCCTACACGCCGACACTGGTCGGTGCAGACGGCGCCGTCTACGCCATCAGCAATGCGATTCTGTATTCAGTTCGCAGCAGCTAGCGGCGCACTGAGTGAGGCCTTGAGCGCATTACGCGACTCGCGGGCCAAGCGGGCGACCAACGAGCCCGGAATGGGCTTCCGCTCGGAAACGTCACGCCGGTTTTGCTGAACTTGAGCCCGGCGGCGGTCAGGTCGTCCGCGCAGGCGGTGATCGCTCCAGTGGCAGGCAGAGGCCGCACTGTCGGCTGAAGGCGGCATATCCGGCCACTGTCGCTCCGGCGATGCGGAAGCCCGGCATGTCATAGGCGATGATCTTCTCCGCCTCGGGCAGCGCCTCGGCCAGCTGTGCCCGAAGCCGGATCAGCAGCGCTCGAAACAGCTCCGGGGCCGCGGCGATATAGGCGTCATGATCTGGGACAGTCGTCATGCCTTTGATCCTCTCCGGCGTCAGAACCGGAACGACTCGACCGTCCCTGTCGCCCGCCCGCCGGACACCACCGCTCCGCCGGCGATCGCGTAGACCGCGTCCTGCATCGCCGCCGCTGCCAGCCCGTGCCTGGGCGTCTTCATCTCCGGCCCGGCCTCCCAAAGGTCGCGCTTCGGATCGTACAACCACGTCTCGGCGAACACCCCGCCGCCGCCACCCTGCGCGCGCGGCCGGAACCACTCGCCGCCGAAAGCGACCAGTCGGCCGTTCAGCGCCGCCATGGCCAGCCCGCCGCCGACCTGATTGTTCGCCGCATAAGACCTCGGGACCGGCGCCAGGGTGTCCCAGCGGTCCTCGGACAGCGTGTACCGATCCAGCCGCCCCGTGCCGCCGCCACTGACGGTGCGCCCGCCCGCGACCCAGATCGCCCCGTCCATCGCCGCCGCCGCCGCGCTGTTCCGCGCCATCGGACAGGGCCTGCCGACCGACCACCGGTCGTCGCCGACGTGATAGATCAGGTGCCGGTCGCTGTCGGCCTGATCGTTCCAGTTCCCGTTGGCCTCGCCCGCCGGGGTCCGCCCGGTGACCAGATGCAGGGTCTCGCCCCAGCCCACGCCCACCGCCTCCGCCTGTGGCGACGGCAGCGGCGCGATCGGCTTCCACGAACCCTCGGCAAGCACCCAGCCGGTCGTCTGGTTGGTCCATTCCCCCGCCGGCGACACGGCATAACCCCCGATCGCATATAGGTCTGCGTCGCCGGAGATCAGCATCGGATGGTGCCGGGGCGCCGGCAGCCTTGGGCCCTCCTCCCAGCGATCGGCCACGGGGTCGTACATCCCCACCCGGTCCTCGACGTGCAGTGGCGCATCCCGCCGCATCGCCAGCCCCCCTGCCGTGACGATCTTCCCGTCATGCACGGCCGCATAGATCTCCTGCACCGCCCACGGCATATTGGCCTTGGAGACCCACCCCGCCTCCCGCGCCCTCGCCGGAGCGGGTGAGACCGCCACGGCGGCGCTGGCGACGAGGAAGCTGCGGCGATCGATCGGGGGCATGCGGGCGCTCGTGTCTGGAACTGGCTTCAGGCCATCCTGTCAGTAGCCAGCTTCACCGCAAAGACATCCGTCAGAGACGCCTCAGGGCTGGAGCGCCTCACGCATGAAGGCGACGACCTTGGGCCACGCATCCGCACGAGCGGCGGCGTTGGCCTCGGGCGTTCCGCCACTGCGAAGGCTCTCGCGCGGACCGCCGTCGCCGACCAGATCGTGGCCCGCCTCGGGATAGATCAGCGCCGTGGTCTCACGGCCCGCCGCCTGACGCGACGCCACGATCGCCCGGGCGGCGTCCGCCGAGTTCCACTGTGCGTCCTTCTCGCCCGCGATCAGGATCAGCGGCCCGGCGTAGGTCTCGACCGGGATGCGCGCCTCGGCTTCCTTCTCCGGATGATCGGCGCGGCCGTTGGCGTGGATGGCCCGCATGTCGGCCGCGCCCGGCCCGGCCATGAGTCCTTCAACGAAGCCGCGATAGGGCATGAACGGCAGCGCCTGTCCTTCGAACGAAAACGACGATCGCGCGCCTTCGGCCTCGATCGTCTCCAGCCCCCAGCCCTCCCAGACCACATCCGACGGCGTATAGGCGATCACCGCGTCGATCCACGGATAGCGGCTGGCGGCGATCAGGGCGAACTCCGCCCCCTTGGACGCGCCCAGCAGGCCGAAGCGCTCCACATCGGCGGCCGGGACCGTCTTCAACGCCTCACGCAGCCGGCCGAGCTGATCCACGGGGATGTCCACGAAGCTGCCGGCGATCTCGGGCAGGGCCTTCGGCGGGCCATACGCGCCCCAGTCCGGCGAATAGTAGGGCAACCCGACGGCCGCATAGCCCATGCGCGCCAGGATCGGGCCGAACCGGTCGCCCGCCTCGGTCCCGCCCTCGGCGCCATGCAGGATGACCACCACGGGGCGTGGGTCAGCGCCCTCCGTCGCGTACACCTTGGCGTGCGGGAAGCCGGGCACCTCGGTCACCGCGACCTCCTGGCTCCAGCCGACGGCGGGCGTCAAACCCATCATCAAGGCCACGACAGCGCCTGCGCGCCGAATGATCCTGCCCAGCATGTTTCCTCCCGGCGAACGCCGCTATGGAAGGACTAGCCGACGCTGCGCCGCAGGAACAGCACCCGGGCCGCGCCATAATCGCGCGCATCCAGCCGCTCATAGCCCGGCGTCTCGATCTCCGGCTCGTCCGAGCCTCGTTCGAACACCACGATCGCCCCGGGCTTCAACCAGTTCCCCTCGATCAGCCGCGCCAGCGTCTGCTCGCCCAGTCCCTTGCGGTAGGGTGGGTCCAGAAAGGCCAGGTCAAAGGCCTCGTCGTCCGAGCCCGGCCGAACACCCAGATCAGTCGCGCTCCGCCGGTGCACCCGTGTCCGCCCCATAACGCCATAGACGTCCGCGTTCTCGCGGATCGCGCCGCGCGCCTCATCCTCGATCTCGACGAAGAGGGCGAAAGCCGCGCCCCGGCTGATCGCCTCGAAGCCCAGCGCGCCCGAGCCGGCGTACAGGTCGATGACCCGCGCGCCGTCAAGCGGCTCGCTCCACGCCGCATGTTCCAGCACATTGAACACCGCCTGCCGCGCCCGGTCCGACGTCGGCCGCGTGCCCTGCCCTTCCGGCGCGACGATGGCCCGGCCCTTCAGCGATCCAGCAACGATCCTCATGCGCCCGCACTGGACCGGAATCGCGGGTCATTGCAAGGATCGTCGATGCTGCGCCTCCTGCTCTCGCCCGCCGCCCTGCGACAGGCCGCCGACGCCGTCCGCCGCGGCCCCTATGTCGAGGGGGCCGCAACCCCGCGACCGTGGTTGGGCCTGCTCGCCTTCGTCGCCCTGGGCGGCGCCTTCCTGATCGCCTTCATGATCGCGGCCGGCGCCTTCATTGGCCTGGCAAGCGGGTCCGGGGTCGAGTTGTTCAATCCCGCCATGATGGAGGGCAACGCCGGCCGCTATCCGCTGACGGACGAGAGCAGCTTCGTCATCGCCCTGGCGGTCATGCTGATGCTGATGACCCTCTGCCTGCTGGCGGCGGCGATCATCGTCTATCGCCGCCCCGGCCGCGCCTTCCTCTGGCCCGATCAGTCCGGCGGCTGGCGACAGCTGGGCGTCGGCTTCGTCGCCCTGATGGCGATCCTGTTCGTGCAGTGGCCTCTGTTCGCCCTGCTCGAGGGGGGCGGCGTCTCGCCCATCCTCGATCCCGGCGAGCCGCTCCGGCTGCGCCTGCTCTACGCCGCCGCCGCGGCTGTCGGCCTGTTCTTCGCCGCCGCGGCCGAGGAGATCATCTTCCGCGGCGTCCTGCTGCGCATCCTTGGCGGCCTGACCCGCCGGGTCTGGCTTGTCCTGCTGCTCAACGGCGCGCTGTTTTCACTGATCCACCTCGACCCCGACCCGGTCGCCTTCATCGCCCGGATGCTGTCAGGCATGGTCTGGGCGTGGGCCGCCCTGCGGCTGGGAAGCATCGCCTTCGGGATCGGCGCCCACTGGGCCAACAACCTTTTCATTGCATGGTTTCTGGAGCCGTTCTCCGCCGCCGCCCAGACAGGCCGGGCCATGCCGCCTGCCTATCTGGCCGCGGAGCTTGTCGCCATGCTGGTGATGCTGATCGCCATCGAACTGCTGGCCCGGGGTCGCCCCGCGCCCCGCTGATCAGCGCCCGCGCTTCGGTCCGCCCCGGCTGTCAGGCCGCCCTCCGGGCTTGCCCGCAAAGGGCTTTCCGCCCGGCTTGCGGTCGAACGACCGTTTGGCGTCACCGCTCGCCGGCTTGCCCGGGCCCCGCGTGCCGCCGCCCCGGACTTCGCCGCGCGGCTTGTCGATGAACTGGTCGTCCCTCGGCTTGAAGACGCGCTTCGGCCGTTCGCCCGCGCCCTCGGCCTTCGGCGCCGCCTCGGTGCGCGCACGCGGCTTGAAGGTCTTGGTATGCTCGAACTTCGGCTTGGCCTTCGCCCAACCGTCCTTCTTCGGAGCCCGTCGGCCGGTGTCGCCGCCCTCGGCCGCCGCGCTCTCGGCCGCCCTCACCCGGCTGGGCTTGCGCGAAGGATCCGACATGGCTGAACCGGAGCTTCCCTTCACGATCGGCGCCTTCGTCCGGCGTCCCGGGATCGGCGCCGGAGTCTCGACGGTGTTGCCCGTCGGCAGGTTCTCTGGGCGGATGTGCTGGGCCAGCATCTCGCGGATCACCCGCGGACCGACCTCTTCCACCGACCCGACCGGCAGCGTGCCCAGCTGGAACGGTCCGTAAGCGAGACGGATCAGGCGATTCACCGTCAGGCCAAGATGCTCCAGCACCTTGCGGACCTCACGGTTCTTGCCCTCGGTGATCGAGACGCTGATCCACAGATTGGCCGACGACTTCTCGCCGTCCGCGGTCTCCTTGGCCTTGTCCAGCGTCGCCTCGATCGGCCCGTACCGCACGCCGTCGACGGTCACGCCGTCCTTCAGCGTGTCCAGCTGCAGCTGGCTGACCCGGCCGCGCGCCCGCGCCCGGTACTGGCGCACCAGTTCGGTCGCCGGCAGCTCCAGCGCCCGGCTCAGCTCGCCGTCGTTGGTCAGCAGCAGCAGGCCCTCGGTGTTCAGATCGAGTCGCCCGACCGAGATCACCCGCGGCAGGCTGCTGGGCAGCGCGTCGAACACCGTCGGCCGTCCGCCCGGATCGCTGTGCGAGGTCACCAGCCCGCTGGGCTTGTGATACCGCCAGACGCGCGTCGCCTGGGCCGCGCCGACCGGCTTGCCGTCCACGGTGATCACGTCCTCGCGCGTCACCAGCGTCGCGGGCGTATCCAGAATCTTGCCGTTCACCGCCACCTTGCCGAGACCGATCAGGCGCTCGACCTCGCGGCGCGAGGCAATGCCGGCGCGCGCCATCGCCTTGGCGATACGCTCGCTGCGTTTCGGCGCTTCCTCGACCTTGGGGCCGCCCTTTCCCGCGCCCTTGGGACCGCCGTCGCGCGGACCCTTGGCGAAAGGTTTTCGGGGGCCGTCCTTCCGGTCGTCTTGACGCGGGCGGGGCTTCTTGTCGTTGTCTCGGGGATGGCTGACCATGATGAGCGGTTCATGCGCATGGCGCTCGACCTTGCGCAAGCGGCGGCGGACGCCGGAGAGACTCCGGTAGGCTGCGTGATCGTCGACGAGTCGACGGGCCAGATCGTCTCCGAAGGCCGCAACGGCCCCATCGGCGCTCACGACCCGACCGCCCACGCGGAGATGGTGGCGATGCGCTCTGCCGCGAAAAAGCTGAATAATTACCGACTTACCGGCCTGACCCTTTATGTGACGCTTGAGCCCTGCGCCATGTGCGCCGGGGCCATCAGCCACGCCCGCATTGGCCGCGTGGTCTATGGCGCGGACGATCCCAAGGGCGGCGCCGTCGCTCACGGCCCCCGCTTCTTCGAACAGCCCACCTGTCACTCCCGCCCCACGGTTCAGGGCGGCGTTCTGGCGGACGAGGGCGGCGACCTGCTGCGCGCCTTCTTCCGCGCCCGGCGCAAAGGAACGGGGTCCGACACGGCGCGTTGATCGGGCCAGCGTCCCAACGGCAAGGCTTGTTCCCTGATGCGTCGTCCCGTCCTGTTGCTCGTCGCGGCCGCCAGCTTGGCCGCCTGTGGCCAGCAGCCCTCCAAGGCCCCTACCGACGGCGACGCCGTTCGCCAGCGCGCCGAGGAGGCCCAGACCGCACGCCGCCGCACCGGCGCCGAGCTTCAGGACCGCGCCCTCAACCGGGTCGTGCGCACCGTCTACCTGTGCAACAACGGCGAGCGGCTGTCGGTCGACTTCGACAACCCGCGTCAGATGGCCACCGTCCGCAACTCGAACGGCGAGGCGGTCGACCTGTTTCAGGAACGCTCCGCCGACGGCATCTGGTATCGCGCCTCAGGCTATGAGCTGCGCGGCAAGGGCGTGATGGCCAACTGGTCTTCCGACGGCCGCGAGCCGACCGACTGCCGCGCGGTGGACTAGACCGCGCCTTCGCTCTTCAGGAACGCCAACACAGCATCAGCGTCCGCCCCTTTCTCAACGAAAGCCTCGCCCACGCCGTGGGCGAGGATCAGCGTCAGGCGTCCGCCCTCCGCCTTCTTGTCGCCGGCCATGCGCGCCAGCAGCCGTTCCGCGCTGAATGGCCCGATGTGATCCAGCCGCGTTGGCAATCCGGCCGCTGCCAGGCCAGCCTCCGCCCGCGCCGCCTCCGCCGCATCGCACAGCCCGCGTGAAGCCGAATACCGGAAAGCCAGCGCGCACCCCAAGGCCACCGCTTCGCCGTGCGTCATCACCTCTTCATCGAAGCCCAGCTCCGCCTCGATCGCATGACCGAAGGTGTGACCGAGGTTCAGCAGGGCGCGTCGCCCGGCTTCCTTCTCGTCCTCGCCGACGATGGCGCTCTTGATCTCGACAGAGCGAACGACCGCGCGATGCAGCGCCTCCGCGTCCCCCGTCGCGCCCGCCGCCCCGTCGCCCGCCAGCCAGTCGAAGAAGGCCGCGTCGCAGATCAGCCCGTGCTTCAGCACCTCGGCCCACCCCGACCTCAGCTGTCGCGCCGGCAGGGTCTTCAGCACCGCGATATCCGCCAGCACCAGCCGCGGCTGATGGAAGGCCCCGACCAGATTCTTCCCTCTCGGCGTATCGATCGCCGTCTTGCCGCCGACAGAGGAATCCACCTGCGCCAGAAGCGTCGTGGGAACCTGCACGAAGTCGATCCCGCGCATGAACAACGCCGCCGCCAGCCCGGCCAGATCGCCCACGACCCCGCCGCCAAGCGCAACGATCAGGTCGGTCCGGTCCAGCCCGGCTGCCAGCAGCCGGTCGATGACCCGCTCCAGCTCCGCGAACGACTTCGAGCCCTCGCCTGCCGGCACGGCGACCAGTTCCGCCGTCAGCCCGGCCGCCCGCAGCGAATCCAGCGCCGCCTGCCCGTGGATCGCGGCCACCGTCTCGTCCGACACCACGACCGTGCGTCCGCGCGCCAGCGGCGCCACCCGCGCGCCCAGCTCCGCCAGCAGGCCGTCGCCCACCACGACGTCATAAGGCCGGAAACCTGCGCCGGAGACCGCGATCGTCGTTGTCATGCTTCCGCCTCCGCCGCCTCATGGGCCTTCAGCGCCTTCAGGATCGCCTCAACCGCCTGCGCGTGTGCGCCGCCGCCGACATCCACCGTCAGGTCTGACTGGGCGTAGAGCGGGTAGCGCGCTTCCGCCAGCGCCTTGAGGCGCTCCAGCGGGTCGTGTCCCCTCAACAGCGGCCGGGTGTCGCGCCGCTGCACCCGTTGCGCCACGGTCTCCAGATCCGCCCGCATCCATACCGTCACCGCCCGCGCCTTCAGCGCCGCTCGCGTGTCCGCGTTCAGGATCGCTCCACCGCCGGTCGCCAGCACGATGCGCGGGCCCTCCAGCAGCCGCTTCATCACCCGCGCCTCTCCCGCCCGGAACTCCGCCTCCCCCAAGCTGGTGAAGATGTCCGAGACAGACATGCCCGCCGCCGTCTCGATCTCGGCGTCCCCATCCGCAAACTTGAGCCCCAGCCTGTTCGCCAGCCGCCTTCCGACCGTGGATTTCCCCACCCCCATCAGCCCGACCAGGGCTATGGTGCGCGCATGCGCCGGAACCGATTCACCCTCGCTCACGCCCGGTCTCCCGGTTGGGAATGGCGTGGTACGGCGGAGACGGACGTTCGGCGGGAAGGCATAACGCTGCGAACCTCTACAGGAAGCGCCCTCCGCGCAAGGCGTCACAGCCGGTGACGCCGCAGATCGAGGCCTTTCTGGAGATGATGTCGGTCGAGCGTGACGCCTCGCCCCACACCCTGTCGGCCTACACCCGCGACCTTGAAGACGCCGACTCCGGCTCCGGCGGCCTGATGCAGGCGGATGAACAGGCCATCGAAGGCTGGTACCAGTCCCTGTCCACGCGCGGCCTGTCGCCCGCCACGCAAGCCCGCCGCCGCTCAGCCGTGCGCCAGTTCTACCGCTTCGCGCTGGGCGAAGGCTGGCGCGCCGACGACCCCTCCCGCCGCCTCGACGCCCCGAAACAGGGACGCAGCCTGCCCAAGGTCCTCTCCCGCGACGAGGTCACCGCCATCCTCTCCGCCGTCGCCGCCCGGGACGGCGCCGCCGGCCTGCGCCTGCTCGCCCTGATCGAGCTGGCCTACGCCTCCGGCCTGCGCGTGTCCGAACTGCTCGCCCTGCGCGTCGAGGCTGTCCGCCGGGATCCCGGCTACCTGATCGTGCGCGGCAAGGGCGGCAAGGAGCGTCTCGCCCCGCTCAACGCCTCTGCCCGGGAGGCCGTCAAAGGCTGGCTGGTCGCCCGTGACGCCGCCCGCCCGGAGAAGGGGCCCGACAGTCCGTGGCTCTTCCCATCATCCTCGGCGAAGGGCCACCTCACCCCCCGCCGCTTCGCCCAGCTTCTCGATCAGGCCGCGATCGACGCCAACATAGACCCCGCCCGCGTCAGCCCCCACGTCCTGCGCCACGCCTTCGCCACCCACCTGCTGGAAGGCGGCGCCGATCTGCGCGTCGTCCAGACCTTGCTGGGCCACGCCGACATCGGCACGACCCAGATCTACACCCACGTCGCCACGGATCGCCTGTCGCAGGTGGTCCATTCGAAACATCCGCTGGCGCGCGAGGACTGAACCGCGCTTGCCCCCCGGCGTTGACGTGACTAGTTTCCGCCGCCTTCCGCTGCGCCGCCCGGCGCGCCTTTACCGGACGCCTTGATGGCTACCCACTATCTCGATTTCGAAAAGCCGATCGCCGATCTCGAAGCGAAGATCGATGAGCTGTCGCTGCTCTCGGCCACAGCGTCCGCCGGTTCTTTCGAGTCCGAGATCGAGGGCCTGCGCAAGAAGGCCGGGCAGCTGCGCAAGAAGATCTATTCGGGTCTCGACCCGTGGATGAAGACGCAGGTCGCGCGTCACCCGCAGCGTCCGCACTTCGTCGACTATGTCGACGGCCTGTTCACCGACTTCGTCGAGCTGAAGGGCGACCGTCAGTTCGGGGACGATCAGGCCATCCTTGGCGGTCTGGCCCGCTTCCGCGGCCAGTCCGTGGTCCTGATGGGCCATGAGAAGGGCCACGACACCCAGACCCGCGTCGTCCACAACTTCGGCATGGCCCGGCCCGAGGGCTATCGCAAGGCGGTCCGTCTGATGGACATGGCCGAGCAGTACGGCCTGCCCGTATTGACCTTCGTCGACACCGCCGGCGCCTATCCGGGCCTCGGCGCCGAGGAGCGCGGTCAGGCCGAGGCCATCGCCCGCTCGACCGAGCGCGGCTTGACGCTGGGCGTGCCCTCCATCGCCACCATCACCGGCGAAGGCGGCTCGGGCGGCGCTATCGCCATCGCCTCGGCCAGCCGGGTGATCATGCTCGAGCACTCGATCTATTCAGTGATCTCGCCGGAAGGCGCTGCAGGCATCCTGTGGCGCGACGGCGCGCGGGCCAAGGACGCCGCCATGGCGATGAAAATCACCGGCCCAGACCTGATGCAGCTGAAGATCGTCGATCGCCTGATCGAGGAGCCGATCGGCGGCGCCCACTCTGATCGCGAGGTCGCCATCGCCAACGTCGGCGACGTGCTGACCGACGAGTTGCAGAAGCTCTCGGGCCTGTCGCCCGACGAGCTCCGCAAGGCCCGCGCCGACCGTTTCTACGCCATCGGCCGGCTGGGCTAGGTCAGCCCGACCTTCGCGCCGCGCGTCTGCTTGCGCCACAGGGCGGCGTACTCCCCGCCCTGACGCGCCACCAGCTCATGGTGCGCCCCGCGCTCGATGATCCGACCGGCCTTGAGCACTAGGATCTGCTCCGCATCGGCGATGGTCGACAGACGGTGCGCCACGACCAGCGTGGTCCGCCCCGTCCGCGCCTTCCTTAGCGTCTTCTGGATCGCCGCCTCGGTCCGGCTGTCCAGCGCGCTGGTAGCCTCGTCGAGGATCAGGATGCAGGGATCCGCCAGCAACGCCCGCGCGATCCCGACCCGCTGACGTTCCCCTCCGGACAGCTTCAGCCCGCGCTCGCCGACGACCGTCTCCATCCCGTCCGGCAGCGCCCGGATGAAGTCGTCCAGTTCGGCCGCATCCGCCGCCGCCCAGATCGAGGCGTCGTCCGCCCCCGGCCGTGCGAAGCCGATGTTGGCCCTCAGCGTATCGTTGAACAGCGCCACGTCCTGCGGCACCAGCGCCACCGCCGCCCGCAGGCTTTCCTGCGTCACCGCCCGCACATCGCGCCCGTCGATCAGCACCCGACCTTCCTGCGGGTCCAGCAGCCGCAGCGCCAGCTTGACGATCGTCGACTTGCCAGACCCCGAAGGCCCGACCAGCGCGGTCGTCGTGCCCGGGGCGGCGACGAAGGACACGTCCTCCAGCCCGTTCGCCCGCGCATCATGCCGGAAGCCGACGTCCTCGAACGCCAGCTCGGATGCGAATCCTTCCGCTGACCTCGGCAGAGCCACGGCGTCGGGCGCATCCGCCACCTGTGGCGTCTGCCGAGTCACCTTCAGCATCTCCTCCATGTCGATGAAGGACTGCCGGATTTCCCGGTAGGCGAAGCCCAGAATGTTCAGCGGCGCATACAGGCTGATCATGATCAAAACCGCCGCCGTCACATCGCCGGGCCCCATCCGTCCGGCCGCCGCCTCGAACCCGGCCATGACGGCCATGACGCCCAGACCGATGTTCATGATTACGGCTTGTATGACGTTCAGCAGCGCCAGCGAGCTGTTCGCCTTCAGCGCCGCCCGTGTGTAGTCGCCCAGAGCCGCGTCATAGCTCTGCGCCGCCCGCGCCTCGGCCCCGAACGATTTGACGGTCTCGTAATTCAGCAGGGCGTCCACCGACACGCCGGCCGCCTGCGTATCCGCCGCGTTCATCTCCCGCCGATGCTCGATCCGCCAGTTCGACAGGGCGAAGGTCGAGACCGCGTAAACGGCCACCACTCCGATCGCCAACGCCCCGAACCGCCAGTCGTACTTGCCCGCCAGCACCCCCGCGGCCAGCACCAGCTCCACCCCGGTCGGCACGAGATTGAACGCCAGGATGCGCAGCAGGAAATCCACCGCCCGCGCCCCGCGATCCATGGTCCTCGACAGCGACCCCGACCGCTTGGTCTGGTGGAAATCCAGCGACAGGCTCAGTGCATGCGCGAACGTCTCCGCCGCCGCCGTCCGCTGCGCCGCCGACCGCACAGGCGCGAACACGACGTCTGACGCGTTGGGCGCGATGGCCGACAGCAGCCGCACCACCGCCCATCCGACCGCGAAGCCTGCAAAGCCCAGCGCTATTTCGACCGCCGTCGGCTGATCCGCCGCCAGCCGGTTCACCGCCGCCCCCAGCACCAGTGGCGCCAGGACACCCAGCGCCTTGCCTGCCAGCGTCATGGCGATCGCCCCGATCAACCGTAGCTTCAGCTGCGGCGCGTTTGATCGCACGACCAGCCTCAGAAGATCCGTCAGCGCCGCCAGCGTCGAGGGCCCCTGCGGCGGCTCGGACGGAGGCAGTCCCTGCGCCGCCTTCGCCATGGAATCCCCGCGCCGCCCGCTCCGCTCACCCAGTCTCGCCATGGGCGAGATATGGTCCCGTCGTCAGCCCTCGACCAGCCTAATCTTCGGTCGCCGCGATCCACCGACGGATCAGGGTTTCAAGACGCCCTGCCTGCGACGCAATGTCGGCGCTGTTCGGCAGGGTCACCACACCACGATCCGGCGTCGGCCAGACCCCTATCCTGTCCGGGTCCTCGAAGATGAAGCCGTCCGCGACCCGCTTCTCGACGCCCCGGTGCAGCACGACCCGATATCCGCTCTTCCGGTTCAGGCCCAGCGTGACCCGGTCCCGCCCCGCCAGTGCATAGTTGGGGGCGTTCCACTTGATGCTTTCAACAAGAGCGGGCGCTGCGGTCCGCACGATCCGCCGGAGTTGCTCCACATCTTCACGCGCGTCGGGGTCCAATGCGGCCAACCATTCGTCGATCGGAACTGTCTTCGCCATCAAATCCGCCCCCGCGCCGTCGCCCAGACCAGCCGCAGCCGCTTCAAGGGCTCCGGCTCGTCCGGCCGGATCAGCGCCGCATGAGCGACGGCCGGAAACCCCGCGGCGGGCAGCGGCTTCAGCGCTGCGTTCGCAGCCCCGCGCCGGCTTCGTGCTTCTGCAAACTGCCCCGTCTGCGTCTCCGCCCAAAGCATGGCGGCTTCGTCGACCGCCGCATCCTGATCCGCCCCCGTCAGCACGCGCGCGGCCAGCCGCATTGGCCCCACGAACAGCGCGGTCAGATCGTGCGGTTCGCGGTGGGCCCTCCCGATCTGCGCCTCGATCAAGGCGTCGAACGGCGTCCGCATCAGCCCGCGCCGCGCCACGACATCGGCCAGCGCCTCCAGTACCGGATGGCCCTTCCTCGGCGCGCCGCGGAACACCTCGTCCATCTGCTCACGCCACCAGACGAAGCGCATCTCGGCCAGCATCGGCTGACTCACCCGACTATGGATCGCGTTCAACTCGGCCTCGAAGGCGTAGAGCGCGATCAGGTCCGAGCGCGCCTGCGCGTCGCCGACGAACCGGCTGGACAGCCAGCGGTCGGGGTCGGCCGCGCGAACCTGTGCGTCCAGATCAGCCAAACAGCGTCTGGTACATCGCCATCGAGGTCAGCATCGGCAGCGACAGCAGCAGGTTGGTCCGGCTGGCCAGCATGGCGATACGCGCGGCCTTCGCCTTCTTCTCATCGTCCACCGCGACGATGCCCAGCGCCCGCTTCTGGTTCGGCCAGATGATCCCCCAGACATTGAGGAACATGACGATGGCCAGCCAGACGCCGACGCCCATCAGGGTGAAGCCCTGATCGCCCTGCACCAGCCCGCCGGCGAAGCCGAAGCTCAGCACCTCGTGCGCATAGCTGTGTCCGCGCAGGAACAACACGATGACGCCGAACACCACCGTCGCCAGCGCCGACCAGCGGAACCAGAACAACGCCTCCGGGGCGATATGCTTGCCCACCGCCGGCTTCAGCTCGGCCGGGATCGTCGGCATAACCCGGATCTGGACGAAGTTGAAATAGTACAGCAGCCCGATCCACAGGATGCCCGCGGCCACGTGGGCCCAGCGGAACACCGCCTGCCAGAAGCTCAGGTCATAACCTCCCGGCGCTATCCGGCCGAACGAGAAGATCATGACCCCGGCCAGCACGAGGCTGAGCAGGATCGTGGTGCGGAAATTCGACAGCAGCTTGCCCATGAAGGCCCTCCCCGGCCCTTGATTCGACAAGCGCGACCTTACGCCGGGAACGCCGGGAAGCCTAAGCCCGACCTGACAGGGTCAGGCCGGGCCGGTTTCGATGTCAGGGCCGCGACGCCATACCCAGCTTGACGGGCTTGAGGTCGTCCTTGTCCTTGCGTTCGCCGCCCCGCTTCACGCCCCACAGCAGGATGATCGGCGCGCCGACGTAGATCGACGAGTAGGTGCCAACGATGATGCCGAACATCAGGATGACCGAGAAGCCGAACAGGGCCGGACCGCCATAGAAGGCCAGCGCCGCGAGCACCATCACGGCGGTCATGCCGGTGATGATCGTGCGGCTTAGCGTCTCGTTGATCGACAGGTCGATCACCTCGCGCAACGGCATCTGCTTGTACTTGCGCAGGTTCTCACGCAGGCGGTCGAACACGACGACGGTGTCGTTCATCGAATAGCCGATGACCGTCAGGATGGCCGCGACCATGTTCAGGTTGAACTCCAGCTTCATGATCACGATCAGGCCGAAGCACAGCACCACGTCGTGCAGCAGGCCCACGACCGCGCCCAGACCGAACTGCGGCTCGAACCGGAACCAGATGTAGAGGAACATCAAGCCGATCGCGGACGCCAGCGCCCATAGGCCCTTGGTGAACAGCTCGCCGGACACCTTCGACCCGACGACGCTCGGGGCGGAGAAGCGAACCTCGCCCGCCGCCTCGGCGACAGTCTGCTTGACCTGATTGACGACCGTCGCCTGGTCCTGACCCTGCGGAATCTGGAACCGGACCATGGCGAGGCTCGGTCCGCCGGCCTCTTGCACGCCGACGTCGCCGATACCCAGGCCTTCCATGCCCTCCCGGATAGACTCGACATCGAGTCGCTGGCCCTGGGGCTGGATCACTTCCATGGTCGCGCCGCCGCGGAAGTCGATGCCCATGTTCAGGCCGGGGGTGAAGACGCCCACGATCGAAGCGATCGAGAGGATCGCCGAGATGATGCCGAACGCCTTGGCGTAGCGCACGAACCGGAAAGTCGTGACCTGCGGCAGCAGTTTGATGAGAGGCCATCCACGCATCGCCATCACTCCGCGATCGGCAGTTTTTTGGGTTTGGCCGACTTCAGCCAGAACGCCAGCAGCACCTGGGCCACCAGCACGGACGACAGGACCGAAGTGAACACCCCGATGGACAGCGTCCAGGCGAACCCGCGAACAGGACCCGCGCCGAAGGCGAACATGATCGCCGCCGCGGCCAGTGTGGTCACGTTGGCGTCGATGATGGTCGTCATGGCCTTGGAGAAGCCCGCGTCCATCGAGGCGACGACGCTGCGTCCGCTCCGCGCCTCGTCGCGCATCCGCTCATAAATCAGCACGTTGGCGTCGACCGCGACCGCGAAGGTCAGGATCAGGCCGGCGATGCCGGGCAGGGTCAGGGTCGCTCCGAACAGCGACATACAGGCCACGATCAGCAAGCCGTTCAGGGCCAGCCCGATCACCGAAATGCCGCCGAACAGGATACCGTAGGCCAGCAGCATGAAGAGGACGATGATCGCCGCGCCGATGGCGGCCGAGATCGCGCCGTTGCGGATCGCGTCTGCGCCCAGCTCGGCGCCGACGGTGCGACGCTCCTCGACCTTCAGGGGCGCAGGCAGGGCGCCGCCGTTGAGCAGGTTCACCATCTCGGACGCTTCCGTGATCGAGAAGCTGCCCTGGATGATGCCCGAGCCGCCGGTGATGGCGCTGTTGATGTTCGGGGCCGAGATGACCTTTCCATCCAGAATGATCGCGAACGGCTTGCCGATGTTGGCGGCCGTCGCCTCGCCGAAGCGCCGCGCGCCAACGCCGTCGAAGCGGAAGCCGATGGCGGTCTGGCGATTCTGGTCGGTCGTGACCTCGGCCTTGGTCAGGTTCTCGCCCGAGACGAGGATCTGGCGTTTGACGAGGTAGGGGTTTCCCGCCTCATCCGGGATCAGTTCGGAGTCCGGCGGAACCAGTCCGCCCAGCGCGTCCTGCACCGAGTTCTGCACGTCCACCAGCTGGAAGGTCAGCTGGGCAGTCTGGCCGATCAGGCGTTCCAGCTCGGCCGGATCGCTCTGGCCCGGCGCCTGCACCACAATCCGGTCGGCGCCCTGACGGGTGATCGAGATTTCCTTGGTGCCGCTGGAGTCCAGACGACGGCGGACGACCTCGATCGACTGGGCCACCGCATCGGGGCCCATCGCGCTCAGGGCGTCGTCGGTGAAGGCGTAACGCAGGCGATCCGACCCCTGCTGCTGAACGATACGGTCCGGCCGGCCGTTCGTGCCGAGCCCGATCAGCGCCTGCATCGAGCGACGGGCCATGTCCTGCTGCGCGGGCTCAGCCAGCGTCACCACCACGCCGTTGCCGTCACGCGAGATGTTGTTCACCGCCACGCCGGCTTCGGACAGCACCGTGCGGGCGTCTTCACCGAGGTTCGACAGCCGCTTCTCGCGCATCGCCGGCACGTCGACTTCCAGCAACAGATACGATCCGCCCTGCAGGTCGAGGCCGAGGTTCAGCACGCTCTTGGGCAGCCAGCCGGGCAAGGCCTCGCGCTGGGACTGGCTCAGCATGTTCGGGTAGGCGAACAGCACCCCGAAAACGACGGACAGGGCCAGAAGGATGACCTTCCAGCGTGACAGATGGATCATGCGGGCCTCTCCCGACCTTGCCGGCTAGCCGGTCAGGACTTGTCGTTGGCGGCGATGGCGGTGCGGGTCTGCACCGTGCTGATCATCGACTTGATGACGCGGACGTTCACGCCTTGGGCGATCTCGACCATGGCTTCGTCGTTCTCGACGCGCGTGACCTTGCCGATCATGCCGTTGGACAGGGTGACGTTGTCGCCGCGCTTCAGCGCCGTCACCATCTGCTGGTGCTTCTTCATCTGCTGCTGCTGCGGGCGGATCATCAGAAAATAGAAGACGATGATGATCAGGGCGAACGGGGCGAACTGAATGATGAGGGCCATCGGGCCGCCGTCTGCAACGGGCATGTCGTATTCCTGCGTAAGGCTGCCGGTCGCCGGCGCCCCCTGAAAATGAGGCGCGGAACCTAGGGCGCGCCGTCACACTTTGCAACGCGATCCGCGGTCGCGGGTCACACCCTGCGTCAGCGCGGCAACACCGTCAGCGGATCGACCGCCACCGGCTCGTCCCCGCGCATCTGCCAGGTCTCATAGTGGATCGAGGGGCGCCCGTCCCCGGCCGTGTTGCCGACGGTGCCGATCTGCTGGCCCGCGCGCACCACGTCGCCATCCCGCACGGTAGTCGAGCCCAGATGGCCGTAGACGGTGCGCCAGCCGCCGGGGTGCACGACCAGCACGGTCAGGCCCTGATTGGCCAGGTCGTCGCCGACGTAGCCGACGGTGCCGCCGGCCGAGGCCTGCACGACCTCTCCGGCCGACGCGCCGATATTCACGCCGTTGTTGCGCTCGCCCATGCCCGCAGGGCCGAAGCGCCGGAGGATATCGCCCCGCACCGGCCATTCCAGCGCCACCGCCATCGGCGCCCGCGGCACGGCGGCGTTGCCCGACGGCGGCGGAGGCGGAGGCGGCGGGGGCGTCGCCCCGCCCGCCAGCACCACGCCGATCGGCGAAGGCCCGGTCGCATAGGGATCGCCGCCGATGTCCACCGCGCCCTGCGGCAGGATCAGTTGCTGCCCCGGCTGGATCGATCCGCGCGGGCCCAGATTGTTCAGGTCGATCAGGGTCTGGACCGGCGTCTGGAACCGACGACCGACGCCGGACAGCGTGTCGCCGGACTGGATCGCATAGGTCGCGCCGACCACGGCTGTCCCCCGTGCGGGCGGCGGCGGGCTGGTGAATGCCCCCGAGGCCGGTCCGGCCGCGGACACAGGGCCGCTGACCGGCGGCGGGCTCGACAGCGTCGGCAGGTCCAGCGCCCCGCCCTCGATCTGCTCGACGGGCGACACGGCGGCCGGAAGCGGCGATTCCGTGGCCGGGTTGGTGGGTCCGCGTACGCCTTCCCCGCTCGGTGCGGGAGCATAGGTCGCGGGCGCCGCGGCCGTCGGATAGGTCGGCTGCGGCGCCGCATCGGCGTAAATCGAATAGCGCGGCTCGCGCGGATAGGCGCACGCCGCCGTCAGGCTCATCGCGCCAATCACGATCAGCGCCTTCAGTCCCGTCGCCATCCGCATCATACGCCCGCCTTCATCCTGAGTCTGACCGCCCGTCTGTGCCCGAACTGACCGGAAAACCGCGCCAAAGTTGGGCGGGAAGGTTAACCGAACCTTTCCGACCGCCCTCGTCGCGACCCCGCCGGGCTTGGTCGATGAGCGCTTCAGGTCAGGCGCGCCGGTCGCCACCGTGGGGGCGAACAGAACTCCCAGGCTCATGCTCCCATGCGTTCCTCCCTTCATTTCGGTGTCGCCACCGGAGTGCTCGCCTTCCTCATCGCGCAACCGGCCATGGCCCAGCAGTGCGGCCCGCGCATTCAGGCGCTGATGCCCACGGCGATCGCCCTGAACAGCCAGCCCCACCCGAACTCCGAACGGATCGGGACCGTATTCGGCGAAGGCATGGCGCTTATCGGCGTCGACGAGGCCGCCTGTCTGAGAAAGCTGGCGGAACTGGAGGCGCTGATCCGGGAAAGGCAGCCGGGTTCAGGCGGTGGTGGTGGTGGATTAGGCGGCGGCGATGCGCGCGGCCCGTCGCCTGCGGCCTCGGCTGCCGCACCATCCGGCGGCAGTCAGGCCTCCCCCGCCCCGCGAGCGCCACTGCCCGCCATCACGCCGCCGACGCCGTTCTCGCAGAACATGCCCTCCCATCTGGAGTTCATGCCGCCCGTTCGCCGGCTTGAGATGGAAGCCATGGCCGAGATGGTCGAGGCTGTCCGCGAATCCGGTCTCGCCGCCGTTCGCGTGGCCGCCGAGGCCGACGCCGCCGCGCCGCCGGCGCTTGACGGCAGCCTGCCCAACAAGGCCGGAGAGATCGCCCAATCCGCTAACGAGACCATCGCAACCGCGGAAGCCTTCCAGCAGGTCCTGATCAACGAGCCGGGCGACGTCATCAGTGCGGCGATGGAGGATGCATTCCGGGTCTTTGATGAAGCCAATCAAGCTTACGACCAGATCGTCCAACGGGCGATGGATAGGGAGATGACCGACGCCGAACTTGCCGCCTATACCGAACAGGTCAAAAGCGCCTTGCGTCGTCTCGAGGCGGCCCGGAAAGGTATCCAAGCCGTCCGGATGCGCCAGCTGAAGTGGCTCCTCGAGGAAAAGGACGGCGGCGTGCGCGCCGGCTTCGCCGCGGCCTTCGATCAGATGGAAGCGCGCCATCGCTACGAGCTGCGCATCGTCGATGAGCGCTGCGAGGCGATCGGTCAGGAAGCACACGTTCGCGTGGCCCGTGACCATCTTAACGGCGTCCGCAACTCCGCCGCCATGAGGGAAGCCGAGGCACAGTGCGACGCCATCACCAAGCCCGTCCGTGACCGCCACAACGTGGAAGAGCAGAACCTGTTCGACCAGTATCGGGTCACCGCCGAGGACGTGGAGGCGGAACTGCGCCGGTCGGCGCAGCAGTCGGCCGGTCCCGGGCGAGCTGGTGCAGCCGCAGGAGGTCGCACCGGGGCTGGCGGTCGCGGCGGCGCCGCCAGCGGCGGCGGCGGCGGCGGCGCAGCGAGCGGTGGCGGCAGCGCAGCGGCGACTGCCGATCAGAGCGCCGACGCCCAGGCGGCCTGGAATGCACAAGTCGCCTCGGCAATCGACGACCTCGAGAATTCGGTCGAAATTCTGCGAGCGCGACAGGGTGAGGGCGCCGCCGGCAGTGACAACCCGGGCATTTATCGTGTGATCTACAACGCGCGAGACGTTGTGCAGCAAAATATAGGCGAACTGCATGAGCGGCTGGAGGCGGAGCGTGGGGCGACCGTGGCCGATCAGGATTGGTTGGCAGGCGCCATCAACAAAAGCGCCCGGATCCTGGCTAGCTACGAGGAAATCAACGCTTTGGTGGAAGCCAGGGAATCCGACGACACCGATCCGACACTCGGCGCGCGGCTATCGGCTTCTCACGCCGATAACGACAGGCTGGTCGACGACTTTATGACGCATCTGGCCAATCGTCCCGCGGCCCCCGGCCGGACTGCCCCTAACCCTCCTTCGCCGTCCCCTCCACCAGCGGCACAAACCGGACCTCGCTGAGGCTTTCGCGGCGGAAGCTGCCGTCGTCCTGTCCGACGTAGCGGTGGAGCATCTGCACCGACGTCCGTCCCACGGGCGCCACCAGCACGCCGCCGGGCTTCAGTTGTTTCAGCAACTCCGTCGGCTCGCCGGGCGAGGCGGCGGTGACCATGATGCGGTCGAACGGCGCCTGCTCGGGCCAGCCCTGCCCGCCGTCGCCGTGGCGGGTGATGATGTTGTCGATCTT
The DNA here is from genome assembly GCF_044755415.1 of Brevundimonas sp. NPDC092305. Classification (NCBI taxonomy): domain Bacteria; kingdom Pseudomonadati; phylum Pseudomonadota; class Alphaproteobacteria; order Caulobacterales; family Caulobacteraceae; genus Brevundimonas; species Brevundimonas sp. NPDC092305. Next base: position 1,673,509 of record NZ_JBIVQY010000001.1, read on the forward strand.
CAGCGTCTTCAGCTTGGCCTCGGCCTCGACCAGCAAGCTGCGATAGCGCTCGACCGAGTAGACATACCGCGCCAGCCGGCTCAGCACCGCGGCCTGGTAGCCGGACCCCGTGCCGATCTCCAGCACCCGGTGGCGCGGCTGCACGTCCAGCGCCTGCGTCATCAGGCCGACGATATAGGGCTGGCTGATCGTCTGGGCGCAGTCGATCGGCAGGGCCTGATCCTCCCACGCCTGATCCAGAAACCGCTCATGCACGAAGACGGCGCGGTCGATCGACTCCATCGCCGCCAGCACGCGCGCGTCCGTCACCCCCTGCTGCCGCAGCCCGAGGATCAGCCGTCCCGCCCTGTCGTCGTTCAGCTTCATTTGGGAGGGGCCCCGCCCAGCACGCCCTTCAGATCATGCACGCTCGACATATGCGTCAGGTCGATATGCAATGGCGTGACCGAGATCTTCCCGTCGTCCATGGCCCTCAGGTCCGTGCCCTCGGCGTGCTCCTGCTTCGTCCCGCGGAAGCTCATCCAGTAATAGTCGCGGCCGCGAAGGTCCGTGCGTCGCACGGCATGCATCTCGCCGATGTCACGGAAGCCCTGCCGCGTCACCTCGACCTCCTTCACGTCGTCCGGCGCCCGGTTGGGGAAGTTCAGGTTCATCACCACGCCCGACCGCCACGGCTGGTCGAGCAACCGCCGGATGATCGCCGGTGCGAAGGTCTCGGCCGTTTCCCAGTGCGCCGTCACCTCATCGTGGAACCGCTCAAGAGACTGGCTCAGCGCGATCGAGCGGATGCCGAACGCCATCCCCTGCAACGCGCCCGCCACCGTGCCGGAATACGAACAGTCCTCACCGACGTTGTGCCCGCGGTTCACACCAGACAGCACCAGATCCGGCTTCTCGGGCATCAGGTCGTTGACGGCCAGCACGACGCAGTCGGTAGGCGTGCCAGTCACTGCGAACCGCTTCTCGCCGATCCGGTTGACCCGCAGAGGCTCGGTCAGGGTGATGCCCCGCCCCTTGCCCGACTGCTCCACGTGCGGCGCGACGATCCACACGTCGTCGGACAGGGTCCGCGCGATCCGCTCGAGACACTCCAGACCTTCGGCCTCGATCCCGTCGTCGTTGGTCAGGAGAATCCTCAAGCCGGCTCCGCTTAGTTCGACGGACGGATGTCGTCGGCCAGGATCACGAAGGCGCCGGCGCAGTCATTGCGGATGTTCGACCGCCCCTGTTCGATCCGCCCGTTCACGGCGTCCGTCCACGGCGCGGTGCGCCCGACGATCCTGACCTTCTGACCGGCCAGGTCCCGCGCCTGATGCATCTCGCCATTATCCGCCGCGCCGGAGATACAGACCCGGCCGGCCAGCGGCCGACGCACGTCGTCCTGATCAAAGTACAGCTGAAACTCGCCGTTCGACAGCTTCATCCAGCCGACGAACTCGGTCTGCTCGGCCGTCGGAACCGGCACGCGGCTCTGCGCCTGCGCGGCGCCCGCAGCAACCAGCAGGGCCAGAGTCAGGGGAAAAATACGCATGGATCAGCCTCCAACATGGGTGACGCCGCCCATATAGGGCAGCAACGCCGACGGAACGGCGATCCGCCCGTCCTGATCCTGATAATTCTCCATGATGGCGACCAGAGTACGACCGACCGCCAGACCCGATCCGTTCAGCGTGTGCACGAACTCGGTCTTCTTCTCCCCGTCCCGCTTGAACCGCGCGTCCATACGCCGGGCCTGAAAGTCCCCGCAGTTCGAGCAGCTCGAAATCTCGCGATAGGTCCCCTGCGACGGCAGCCAGACCTCCAGATCGAAGGTCTTCCTTGCCGAGAAGCCCATGTCGCCCTTGCACAGCAGCATCCGGCGATACGGCAGCTCCAACTTTTGCAGCACCGCCTCGGCGCACCCCGTCATCCGCTCGTGCTCCGCCTCGGAGTCCTCCGGCCGCGTGATCGAGACCATCTCCACCTTGTGGAACTGGTGCTGCCGGATCAGCCCGCGCGTGTCCCGCCCCGCCGAGCCCGCTTCGGCCCGAAAACAGGGCGTCAGGGCGGTGAGCCGCATCGGGGTGGCGATCTCGCTCTCGGGCAGGATCTGCTCGCGGACGAGATTGGTCAGGGAGACTTCGGCGGTGGGAATGAGCAGGTGTTCGCGGACCCGGAAGAGATCCTCCTCGAACTTCGGCAGTTGCCCCGTCCCGAACATCGCCTCGTCGCGCACCAGATACGGCGGATTGACCTCAAGATAGCCGTGCTCGGCCGTCTGCACGTCCAGCATGAACTGGCCGACCGCCCGCTCCAACCGGGCCAGCCCGCCCTTCAGCACCGCGAACCGCGCGCCGCTCATCCGCGCCGCCGCCTCGAAATCCAGCAGCCCCAGCGCCTCGCCGAGATCGGCGTGGTCCTTGGCCGGACCGCCCTCGCGCGGCGCGCCCCACCGGCCGGTCTCGACGTTGCCCGTCTCGTCCTCGCCCTCGGGCACGTCGTCGGCCGCGATGTTCTTCTGCGCCGCCAGCAGGTCGCGCAGCTCCTTGCCGACTTCCGCCTCGACCTTCTCCGCCGCCGCGATGTCGGCCTTCAGCGCCTCGACCTCGGCCTTCAGCCGGTCCGCCTCGGCCATGTCCTTCTTCGCCATGGCCGCGCCGATCAGCTTCGACGTCGCATTGCGCTTCGACAGCGCCTCCTGCCCGGTGGTCTGTGCGGTGCGCAGTTCGCGGTCCAGCCGCAGGATGTCGGCCACCAGCCCGTCCGCCTCCGCCACGCCACGCGACGACCACCCGGCCACGAAGGCTTCGGGATTGTCTCGGATGGCGCGGATGTCGTGCATGGTCGGTCTCGTTGAAAGGAAGCGATGCTCTAACTGACTCCCTCCGCCAATGGGAGGGCCGACCAGACGCTTTCCTTCTGCCGCAAGGGGAGAAGGGAATTTCGCCCGATCCCTGCGATCCCTCAGGTGTGATCCCTGAGCCGGATTTCCCCAACCCGATCAACGCCGGTGCAGAATCTTCCAGCGTCCTGCGCCCCGGCCCTGGAACCGCGCACACAATAGGCCCGTCCCGTCGCAAGGGAGGCTCGCTAGGCCGGCGAACCAAGCGGCGTCGGGAGCGGAGGGAGCGGGAGGTGGTCTTCGGACTGCCGCCGCCCCGGTCGGACGGTCGCAACCTCACCGGCGGCGATCATCACCCGGCCGGGGGTCAGGGAGGGTCGAGGGGGATACTCGGCCGTTCCGGGGATGGTTCACGCCGAACCACCCGCCCGCCGGGGGCGCTGCGGTAAGGCCCGAACACGGCCACCCGACGCAAGCTTCCGGATAACCCCCCGCGCGGAGCGTCAGTCTTTGCCGAAACATCTAACCCACACGGTCACCGGGCGAAGGCCCGGCGCTCCGCCACAGCCTCCCATTCACCGCTTCATCCGAAGCGGCGTTTCCACACGCCTGTAAGCATGATCGTTGTTAACCTGCCCCGCCTTCGCTAGGCGTTTCCAGACACAACCCGGAGCGACCATGTCCCGGTTCGAAGGCACATCGAACTATATCGCCACCGACGATCTGAAGATCGCCGTCAACGCAGCCGTTGCGCTGGAGCGTCCGCTGCTCATCAAGGGCGAGCCCGGCACCGGCAAGACCGTGCTGGCCTATGAGATGGCCAAGGCGCTGAACGCCCCCCTGATCACCTGGCACGTAAAGTCGACGACCAAGGCCCATAACGGCCTGTATGAATACGACGCGGTCAGCCGTCTGCGGGATTCCCAGCTGGGCGAGGAACGGGTCCACGACGTTCGCAACTATCTGAAAAAGGGCAAGCTGTGGGAGGCCTTCACCTCCCCCGTCCGTCCCGTCCTTCTGATCGACGAGATCGACAAGGCCGACATCGAGTTCCCCAACGACCTGCTGCAGGAACTCGATCGCATGGAGTTCTATGTGCACGAGATCGACGAGACGATCCGCGCCGAAATCCGCCCCGTCGTCGTCATCACCTCGAACAACGAGAAGGAGCTGCCCGACGCGTTCCTGCGCCGCTGCTTCTTCCACTACATCCGCTTCCCCGACGCCGACACGATGGCCTCGATCGTCGAGGTCCACTTCCCCGGCATCAAACCTCGGCTGGTCTCGCAGGCGCTGAAGACCTTCTACGAAATCCGCGACACGCCGGGCCTGAAGAAGAAGCCTTCGACCTCGGAACTCCTGGACTGGCTGAAGCTTCTGCTTGTCGATGACATCGACCCCGAGACCCTGCGCGAGACCTCCCCGAACAGGCTCATCCCCCCGCTTCACGGCGCGCTGCTGAAAAACGAGCAGGACGTGCACCTGTTTGAACGCCTCGCCTTCCTGAACCGCCGCGAGGGCTCACGTCCGGGCGGCTGAACACCGCACCGACACGGGATCGGACGGGTTCTGACACGCCGATTACCGCGATTTCACTGGATTCCAGCCTGATCGCGCGCAGGATGCGCTCGACAAGGACCTCTAGCCCGATGACCCACCGCCTCATCCTTCTGCCCGCCGTCTGCGCTCTGGCGCTGTCGGTCGCCGCCTGTGACGGCGGCGGGGTGCGCGTCTCCTCCACGACCACCGTGGACGACGGCGAGGGCAAGGGCGCGCTGAAGGTCGTCGACACCCTTCAGTGCCCTGACCGGCAGGGCCAGCTGACCCGCAAGGGCACGGCCACCAACGGCGGGACGGTCTGCACCTACGTCGGTCCGCGGGGGGCCATGGTGACGCTTCATCTCGTCGCGCTGGACGGCAACACTCCGGCGCAGATGCTGAAATCCTTCGAGGACAGCCTCTCGACCAGCATGCCGCAGGCCGTCTCACAGCTGTCCGCCGCCAGCGCCGAGGCGGACGCCGAGGCCGCCCGGGCCGATGCCGAAGCCGCCCGTGTCGAACAGGGCGGCGATCAGGCCTCGGTCCGCATGCCGGGGGTCTCGGTCGACGCCAAGGGCGATCAGGCCAGCGTCCGCATGCCGGGGATCCGTATCGAGGCCGACGGCGACAAGGCCACGGTCGACATCGCGGGCATCAAGATCGACGCTGACGACACCAACGGCTCGGTCAACATCGACGGCGGCGACGACGGCGAGAACGTTTCGATCCAGGCCCATAACGATGCCGCCGAGATCCGCAGCGACTCCCCCGGCGCCGCCACCCGCTCGCGCTGGATCCTGACCGACAGCCGCGGTTCGGCCGAGGGCTGGCGTGTGGTCGGCTATGAGGCGCGCGGCCCCGTCGGCGGTCCCATCGTCGTCGCGACCGTTCGCTCCAAGGACCGCAACCACGACCGCGCCTTCGAGGACGCCCGCGCCCTCGTCGCCCTCAACGTCGGGGAATAACCGCCTCCGACCCTTGATCGGTCGAGCGCGATGTGCTGCCACGTCCGGCCAACCGAAGGACGTTCCCTTGGCCGCTGCCCGCCCCGCCTCCAAAGCCGCCGCCCAGCCCCCGCGGGCCTGGCAGCGCATGCTGTCCGGCCGCCGTCTCGACCTGCTTGACCCCTCGCCGTTCGACATCGAGATCGAGGACATCGCCCACGGCCTCGCCCGCGTCGCCCGCTGGAACGGCCAGACCATCGGCGAGCACGCCTTCTCCGTCGCCCAGCACTCCTGCGTCGTCGAGGAGATCGCGGCCCACATCCAGCCCGGCCTCGACCCGAAATGGCGTCTCGCCGCCTTGCTGCACGACGCGTCGGAATACGTCATCGGCGACATGATCTCGCCCTTCAAGGCGGCGCTGGGCGTCAACTACAAGGCCTTCGAGGCGCGGCTGGAAAACGCCATCCACATCCGCTTCGGCCTTCCTCCGAAGACGCCGACGGCGATCAAGGTCCTGATCAAACAGGCCGATCGCGCGTGCGCTTATTTCGAAGCCACACAGCTGGCCGGCTTCACCAAAAAGGAGTCCCTCGGCTTCTTCGGCCGGCCGCCCGCCGGCTACGACCTCGTCATCGACCCCCTGCCCGCCCCGGTCGCCCAGCAGCGCTATCTCGAGCGATACCGCGTCCTCGCGGAGGCCACGGGCGTCGTCGCCGGTCCCGACGCCTGGCACACCGAATAGCCATGGCCGAACCGGGGGTCCGCATCGGTCTGTCCGCCGTCGTCTTCGCGCTGCGCGACCGCCGGGCCTGCGTCCTGACCACAACGGGCGAGGACGGCCTCGCCGCCCTTCCCTTCGGCCCCTTCGACCCCTCGAAGGATCGCACCTTCGAGCGGGCCCTGCGCGACTTCGTCACCGCCCAGACCGGCTTCCGCCTCGGCTTCGTCGAGCAGCTCTACACCTTCGGCGACCTGAACCGCGACAGCCCCCGCGCTACGCCCGGCCCCGACCGCCGCCGCGAAGTCTCCGTCAGCTATCTCGCCCTGACCGCCGACGCGTCCGCCGACGCCCAATGGACGCCCGTCCTCGACTTCTTCCCTTGGGAAGACCGTCGCGCCGGCCCCGCCGCCTGCGTCTCCGAGCTTGCCTCCGCCCTCGACCGCTGGGCCGCCTCGGATGCCCGCCGCCGCGCCCGCGTCGACATCCTGTTCGCCATCGACGGCGGCCGCTGGAACGAGGGCCGTGTGCTTGAGCGCTACGAACTGCTCTACGAAGCCGGTCTGGTCTCCGAGGCCGCCCGCGACCACGACCAACCACCGGCGCCTGCGGCCCCCGGCCGCGCCATGGCGTCCGACCACCGCCGCATCCTCGCCACCGGCCTCGGCCGCCTGCGCAGCAAGCTGCAGTACCGTCCCGTCCTGTTCGACCTGATGCCGGCGGCCTTCACCCTGTCCGACCTCCAGTCCGCCGCCGAGGCCGTCGCCGGCCTGTCGCTGCACAAGCAGAACTTCCGCCGCGGCGTAGAACGCACCGGTCTCGTCCAGCCCACCGGCCGCCTGTCCTCCGCCACCGGCGGCCGACCCGCCGAGCTTTTCCGGGTCGCCGAAGCCGACCTCTCGGCCGCCGAGACCATGGGCCTGCCGCTTCCCGCCCAGCGCTGAGGAAAATCATCCGTCTGCCGCTTGCGGACGCGCCCCCCTCCCATTAGAGAGGCCGTCCGTTCGACCAGAACACTTACGGCCCCGCGGAGAGGTGGCAGAGTGGTTGAATGTACCGCACTCGAAATGCGGCGTGCCTTAACGGGTACCGGGGGTTCGAATCCCCCCCTCTCCGCCACCGTCTTGCTGAGCGCTATCAGCTACTCGTTACCAGCACCTGAAACGCCGGCAGCGCTGTCATGGTAATCGCCAACGCTCACAACTTCCCCTACCCCGGTGCTCTCATGCGGTCGCCGCCGCCCACACTACATCGGCTCAGGCGCTGCGTTACAGGTTTCTGGCGATCTGAGGACCGAACTTGATCGTCCGGCAGCGGATGGTCTCGTAGCTCACAAGCGAGCCACACCTAGCCCAGCGTGGAGACTTGTTAGCGTTAGACTGACAGCACCGAAGGACCGATAGCTAGACAGACGCAGGGAAACGCATAGGCGCCAGCATCACGCATGCAATCAACGCTCCGACCCCCGCGAGCGCGAAAACCGTTACCAGCGAGGCCCCCAAGGTGAACGCCCCCACAGCAAGCGCCGGAGCCAGGCTTTGAGGCAAGGCGACGGCGAGGTTCATAACGCCAAGATCGCGGCCTGCCGTCCCGGGATCGGGTAGAATTTCCGCTGTCATCGCCGCGACGGTGGTCGCGTGAAGGCCGTGTCCAATGCCGAACAGCGCCTGAGCGATGAACGGCATCGGCCAACTGAAAGGGGCGGCCAACAACATCAGAGCGGCCGCCATACCCAGTCCCCCGATCACCACCAGCGGACGTCTCGCGCCTATCCGATCTGAAAGCACGCCGCCGGCGAAGCCGCTGAGCATTGCGGAGGCCGTTCCGACGACTAGCAGGAGACTGAACGTGGTTGTCGCCTCCATACCGGACGGGCGGCTGTCCAGACTCTGGATCAAAAACAGTAGATACAGGGTGTGGATCGCAATCGCACTTTCCATCAACAGGCGTGACAGGAAGGCCAGACCGAAGTTCCGTCGACGCAGGGCAGCGAACGAAAAGCGCGATAGCCCGGGTGTCTCCGATGTTGGCCGGGGCTCGCGCACGGTGAGTGCGAAGGGAAGTATCAGAAGCGCGGCCACGACCGTCACGACCAGCAGCCTCGCCCCGATTGGCCCTGGAATGGTCGCCACCACGGTGGCGGTAAAGAAGGTTGCGACCGGTAAAGCCGCCCCGGCCCAGGCAGAGACCAGACCCTTGCGCGCATTTGGCACCATGTCCGGCACCAGCGCCGTAAGTGGCCCGTAGACCGCGTTCACCGCAATTTGGAACACGACCACCGCGAGGATGAGCGCGATCCTGTCCTGCGCCCAGCCGATCAGGGCCATGGCTACGGCGAAAGCCATGACGCCGACGATGATCCATGGCCTGCGGCGACCGAATGGACCGCGCGTCCGGTCGCTGAGCACGCCAAACAGCAGATTGGCTCCGGCGGCCGCCAATCCCCCGATCATGGCGACCTGACCGAGCAGAACAGCCTTGTCATCCGCACCGATTGCCTCCGCCTTCATGGGCAGCAGAAGGGTCAGCAAGGGAATGAAGCAGATAAAGGCGCCCGCTTGGGCAAGCCCGTAACCGACCATGAACCGCCAGGACAGTGCGCGCGTCTTGGGCGTGGGAGCGTCGTACATTCCGCCCATATGACGCAGCATATGAGTCTATTGAAAGCTTGACGCCACGCCGCCATCGTTGGGGCAGCACCTGAGGACCTGATTTGAAAGCGAGAACGCCAACGATCGACGATGTCGCGCGCGCATCCGGCGTGGGCCGCACGACCGTGTCCCGCGTATTGAACGGAGGACCAAACGTCCGTGACGAGGTCCGCGATCGAGTTCTGAAAGCCGTGGCGTCGCTGAACTACCGCGTCAATCCGCAGGCACGTTCGCTGGCTGGCGGAGCCAGCCGAATGCTGGCCCTCATCCTCGCGTCCGATCTGGAGGCCGAACCCAACTCCTTCTACGCATCCGCGCTGGAGCTGGGCGCTCTGCGCGAATGCTTGTCCCTCGGCTATCAGCTGATGGCCCGTCCGGTGCCGCAGCACAGTCCCGACCGCCGGCAACAGGTGCTGGAGCTGGTGACCACCCAGCGCTGTCAGGGCGTCATCCTGACCCCGCCGTTCAGCGACGACCGCCAGTTGATCGAGGACATCCGCCGTCAGGGCGTGGAGGTGGTCAGCATCTCGCCCGGCGAGCCCGGCCGCGCCTTGGCCGACGGCGTCGGCATCGATGACGAGGTCGGGGGCTATGACATCGCCAGGCACCTGCTCCATCTCGGCCACCGTCGGCTCGCCTTCATCGGCGGCATCGAGGGCCACCTTTCGGCGGAGCGCAGGTTCGACGGCCTGAAGCGGGCCCTGGTCGAGCAGGGTCTCGATCCCGCCGACGTCGAGGTCACACGAGGCGACTTCACCTTCCGCTCGGGCAGCATGATCGCAGGCCGTCTGCTGGATGGACCGACGCCGCCGACCGCCCTGATCTGCGCCAACGACGACATGGCCGCCGGCGCGCTGTCGACTGCGCATGGGCGCGGACTGGACGTGCCGGGCGATCTCTCGATTACCGGCTTCGACGACACGCCCGTTTCCGAGATCGTCTGGCCCCCGCTGACGACGGTTCACCAGCCGCTGAAGGACATGGGTCGCGAGGCGGTGCAGGTGCTCGCCGGGCGTCTGAACGGCGCCGCGCGCGAGCCCGGCTGGCGCTTCGTCACCCTGCCCCACGCCGTGGTGTCCCGGCGCTCGGCCGACCGCGTGATGCCGACGCTCGTCAGCGCCAAAGCTTGACAGACGCCCCCGGTTCGAGCGCTTGATTGGAAGCGCTTCCAAAGTCGCCGGTTCACGGCGCGGGCGCACAGGGAGCAGACGGAGGATGGCGATGTCTCATCGAGCGATGGCGTGCGGCTGGGTTCTTGCCGCTGGACTGGCCCTGACGGCGTCGTCGGCGACCGCTGAGCCGGGCGCATGGATCACCAGCGGCGACCGCAGCCGACTGCTGGCCCCCGCGCCGCTGTCGTTTACCGCAGGTGGGCCCTCCTCGCAGGCCATCACCGTGGATCCGTCTCGCACCTATCAGGAAATGGTCGGTTTCGGCGCCTCCGTGACCGACGCTTCGGCCTGGCTGATCCAGACGAAGATGTCCGCCGCCCAACGGGACGCATTGATGCATGAACTGTTCGGGCGCGATGGCGACGGTTTGGGCTTCAGCTTCACCCGCGTCACCGTGGGCGCATCGGACTTCTCACTGGACCACTACAGCCTCGCCTATGCGCCCGACCCGTCGCTGGCGACCTTCTCGACCGAACGGATGGCCGAGTACGTCTTCCCCACCGTGCGGCAGGCGCTGGCGATCAACCCGGACCTGAAGGTCATGGCCTCGCCGTGGAGCGCGCCGGGCTGGATGAAGACGACCGGGAACATGATCCAGGGCCAGCTGAAGCCCGAGTTCTATCCGACCTACGCCGAGTATCTCCGGCGCTATATCGTCGAGGCTGGCGAACAGGGCGTGCCGACCGACTATCTGAGCATCCAGAACGAGCCAGACTTCGAACCCGACAGCTATCCCGGTATGCGCTGGGGACCGGAAGGACGCGCACGGTTCATCGGCCGAAACCTCGGCCCGCTCCTGCGAGACGCCGGTATCCGGACCCGCATCCTCGACTGGGACCACAACTGGGACAAGCCGGAGCAGCCGCTGGGCGTGCTCGCCGATCCGGTCGCGCGCCAGTTTGTCGCCGGAGTCGCATGGCATTGCTACGCCGGAGACGTGTCCGCCCAGACGCCGGTGCGAGAGGCGTATCCCGACAAGGACGTCTTCTTCACCGAATGCTCGGGCGGCGAGTGGGCCGCGGACTTCGCCGACAGCTTCACATGGACGATGCGCAGCCTGATTATCGGCTCGGTCGACAACTCGGCGCGCGGAGTCCTGATGTGGAATCTGGCGCTGGACGAATCCTACGGACCCCACGCGGGCGGCTGTAGCGACTGTCGGGGCGTCGTCACCATCAACAGCCGCACGGGCGAAGTGCAGCGAAATCAGGAATACTACGCCTTCGGGCACGCCAGCCGCTTCGTCCGCCCGGGCGCGCGACGCATCGAGTCGAAAGCCCCTGAAGGCCTTCACTCGGTCGCCTTCATCAACCCCGACGGCGAACGCGTGCTGATCGCCCTCAATGACGGCGCAGAGGCCAAGAGTTTCGACATCGGCGAGGGCGGCGGCCACGCCCGCGTCGAGCTGCCGCCGAAAAGCACCGCCACCTACGTCTGGCGGTCACAGGATGTGAACCGCGACAACTGAACTTACGGATTGTGTGTAAACGGCAAATCGGTTAGCCATTGGAAGCGCTTCCAATCGTGTCTCGGTTACGATGGGGTCGGAGCGTCCATAACGAATAAGGACGTGCGGTCGATGCGGCCCACGCCGGGGAAGCACAGGGGGCCACATGCGCAACGCAAACGCGGGCGTTTTCCAATCCATCACCAGCTCGCGCACGCGACTGGGCCTGACGGTGTCGGCCCTCGCGATGGCGGTCGCCGTGCCGGGCGCGGCGCTGGCGCAGGAGCCTGTGCCGCCGCAGGATGATCCTGACGCCGCCCAACTGGACGAGGTCATCGTCACCGGTCTTCGCCGGGGTCTGGCCGACTCGATCAGCGTCAAGCGCAATGAAACCTCGATCGTCGAGGCCGTCTCGGCTGAGGACATCGGCAAGCTGCCCGACGTCTCGATCGCCGAGTCGATCGCTCGCCTGCCCGGTCTGGCCGCCCAGCGCGTCAACGGCCGCGCCCAGGTCATCTCGATCCGGGGCCTTGCGCCCGACTTCACCACCACGCTTCTGAACGGGCGCCAGCAAGCCAGCTCCGGCGATAACCGCGCCGTCGAGTTCGACCAATATCCGTCGGAACTGCTGTCCGGCGTGGTCATCTACAAGACCCCCGACGCCGAGATCTCAGGCATGGGCCTGTCCGGCACCGCCGACCTGCGCACCGTGCGTCCGCTGACCTTCGGCAATCAGGCTATCGCCCTGAACCTGCGTGGCGAAGTGCTGGAAGACGGCGGCCTGAATGATGACATGCGCAGCTACGGCGGGCGCTTCTCGGTCAGCTATATCGACCAGTTCATGGACGACACCCTGGGCATCGCCATCGGCTACGCCCACCTCGACTCTCCGTCCCAGAACCGGCATTTCAAAGCCTACAGCTACGAGGACTTCTCGACCTCGCCGGCCGCGCCCCCGCCCGGCTTCTTCCTGAACGGGCAGGAGATATTCGCGACGTCCCGCCTGAACACCCGCGACGCGGTGATCGGCATTCTGGAATGGCGTCCGAACGAGGTCGTCCACTCCACGCTCGACGTCTACTATTCGAAGTTCAATCAGGAAGAGACGACGCGCGGCGCGCAGTGGTTCTCCAATCCCTACGCGGACAACGCGTTCTTCTCGAACACCACCTTCGAGGACCGCGGCGGCACCCCCTTCGCTTCAGCCGGCACGCAGAATCGGGTCGTGCCCATCATCCGGAACGACCACAACACCCGGGACGACGAGATTTTCTCGATTGGCCTGAACAACGAGTTCCAGCTGGACGAACGCGTCCGCTTCGTGGCGGACCTGTCGTATTCGAACAACCGCCGCGAGGAAGAGGTCATTGAGACCTATGCCGGCTATGGTCTGGGCATCGGCGGCGTCACTGGCGCCACGCCGGACGTGGGCCGGACCTTCGACAACATCACCTACGAACTGCGTGACGACGACTTCCCGACCTACGGCGAAGGCCTGAACTATGCTGACGCCTCACAGATGTCATTGGGTGACCGCGCGCCCTGGGGCGGCTGGGGCCATGACGGCGCGATCCGTTTCCCGGACGTCGAGGAAAGCATCTACGCGATCGACCTGAAGGGTGAAGTCACCTTCGAAGGCCCGATCCACACGGTCACCGGCGGCATCAACGTCACCGACCGCGACAAGACCAAACGGGTCAACGAATTCGATCTGATGCTCAAGAACGGGCGTCAGCAGGTTCGCGTCGCCGACGAGTATCTGGTCGACCCGACCTCGCTCGACTACGCCGGCTTCGGCGACGTGCTGAGCATCGACATTCCCCGGGCGCTGGACGTGTATTGGGATCAGACTCCCATCCTCGACCAGAATAACTTCGACAAGAACTGGGACATCTCCGAGCGGGTCGCGACCCTGTTCGCCAAGGCGGATTTCGAGTTCAGCCGCTTCCGCGGAAACTTCGGCTTCCAGGTCGTCAGTCAGCGTCAGGAGTCCAATGGTGTGGTTCTGACCGTGTCAGAGCCCGGGGTGCCGATCGTTCCAACGCCCATCGTTGTCAGCGAAAACTACGTCGACTTCCTGCCGAGCCTGAACCTGATCTACGACCTCGGCAGCGGCCATCGCTTGCGCTTTGCGGCGTCCAAGACGATGGCCCGTCCCCGAATGGATGACCTGCGCGCGAGCGTGGTTCCGGGCTTCAACACCTCGGTTTGCAACAACGGCTGTGCTCCGGGATCGACTGTCAATCCGTGGTCGGCGTCGGGCGGAAACACCCTGCTGGATCCGTGGCGCGCGAGCGCCTTCGACTTGGCCTATGAATGGTACGTCGACTCCACGACCTATTTCTCGGTCGCCGCCTTCTACAAGGACCTCGACAGCTACATCTACAACCGCACGGACACCTTTGACTTCACTGGAATTCCCCTTCCAACCACCACCGGCGTGCCTGCGGGTGTGATTATCAGCCCGATCGGCCAGATCACGACGCCGGCCAACGGTGATGGCGGCACGATCCAGGGCCTGGAAGTCAGCGGCGCGATCGACTTCGGCAACCTCTGGAGCCCGCTGGAAGGCTTCGGCGCCCTGGGCAGCATCTCGTTCACAGAGTCCGATCTCAACCCGGCCGACAACGGTCAGGAAGTCCGCATCCCGGGCCTCTCGGGTATGGTCTACAACATGACTGCCTATTACGAGCGCGGCGGTTTCCAGGCGCGGGTGTCCAAGCGTTTCCGCGAGGCCTTCAAGGGCGAAGTGGTCCAGTTGTTCACAAACCGTGGCTACACCGAGATTCTCGACGACGAGCAAATCGACGCGCAGATCGGCTACACCTTCGAAACGGGTCCGATGGAAGGGCTGGGCCTGCTTCTGCAGGTCAACAACCTGACCAACTCGCCGTATCGCACACGGGTCGGCCTCGACTCGGGCGGGGTGACGACCGCGGATGGCGCGGTGCTTCCCGAAACCTACGAGGAGTACGGTCGGCAGTTCCTGTTCGGGATCAACTACCGCTTCTGACGACGGCTTCGGCCCCGTCTCCAGCCTGACGACGGGCGTTCGCGCCCGTCGTTTCCTTTTGCCTTGTTAGCGAGTGATCGGATGACGCCTGTGAAAGCCAAGCTTGGTCTTGCCCTTCTTCTGCTGGCGGGATGCGCCTCCGCCCCGCTCGCGCCCGTCGCCGCGCCCTCGCCTACTGTCGCCGAAGCCGGCGCCTGGCCCCAGCGCACGGCGCGTCCGCTGGACGCCGCCATGGAGCGTCGCATCGCCGGGATCGTCGCGGGCATGTCGCTGGAGCAGAAGGTGGGTCAGATGACCCAGCCAGACATCCGCAACATCACGGCGCAGGAAGTCTCGCAATACCACATCGGCTCCGTCCTCAACGGCGGCGGCGCCTGGCCGAACAACAACAAGGCCGCCCCGGTGTCCGAATGGGCCGATCAGGCCGTCGCCTACACCCAGGCCCGCGTCGCCACCAACGGCGGCGTGGTTATCCCGGTCATCTGGGGCACGGACGCCGTGCACGGGCACAACAATGTCCGCGGCGCGACCCTGTTTCCGCACAACATCGGCCTTGGCGCCGCCAACGACCCCGACCTGATCCGCCGCATCGGCCGCGCGACGGCCCAGCAGGTCCGCGCCACCGGCATCACCTGGGTCTTCGCCCCCACCGTCGCCGTCGGACAGAACCGCCGCTGGGGCCGCAGTTATGAGAGCTATTCCAGCGATCCCGCGCTGGTGTCCCGCTATGCGACGGCCATGGTCGAAGGCCTGCAGGGCGACCTGCGCGGCGGAGACGACGTGGTCGCAACCGCCAAGCACTTCCTCGGCGACGGCGGCACCTTCAACGGCGTCGATCAGGGCGAGAACCGGGCGAACGAGGCCGACATGGCCCGCACCCACGCCGCCGGCTACTACGCCGCGCTGGACGCCGGCGTCGAAACGGTCATGGCCACCTACAACAGCTGGAACGATCAGTCCGAGGGCCGCGACTACGGCAAGCTGCACGGCAGCCGCGATGTCCTGACCGGCATCCTGCGCGACCGCATGGCCTTCGACGGCCTGCTGGTCTCCGACTGGAACGGCATCGAGCAGGTCGCCGGCTGCCGCAAGGATCACTGCCCGCAGGCCATCAACGCCGGCCTCGACCTGATCATGGTGCCCGAGGACTGGAAGGCCTTCATCACCAACACCGTCGCCGACGTGAACGAGGGCCGCATCCCCATGGCCCGCATCGACGAGGCCGTGACCCGCATCCTGCGCACCAAGATCCGCACCGGCCTGTTCGACCAGCCCGCGTCCGCCAGCCCCTTCAACGGCCGTCAGGACGCCGTCCAGTTCCGCGACCTGGCCCGCGAGGCCGTGCGCAAATCCGTGGTCCTGCTGAAGAACGAGAACGCTGCCCTGCCCCTTCGCGCTGGCGCGAAGGTGCTTGTCGTAGGCGCCAGCGCCGACAGCCTGTCCAATCAGTCCGGCGGCTGGTCCCTGACCTGGCAGGGCACGGAGAACACCAACGAGCAGTTCGGCGGCGGCTCGACCGTCCTCAGCGCCCTGCGGGAGACGCTGGGCGCCGACAACGTCGTCTTCTCGGTCGACGGCGCCGGCGTGGATCCCTCGCAGTTCTCGGCCGTGATCGCCGTCCTCGGCGAGACGCCCTACGCCGAATACAACGGCGACGTCCGCTTCCCGACCCCGGTCCAGCACAGCGTACAGCACCCCGCCGACCTCGCCGCCTTGCGGGCGGTCAGCGGCAAAGGCGCGCCCGTCATCACCGTGCTCTATTCAGGCCGTCCGTCCTACGCCAACGACCTGATCAACCTGTCCGACGCCTTCGTCGCCGGCTTCCTGCCCGGAACCGAGGGCGGGGCCGGTCTGGCCGATCTGCTGATAGGCGGACGCAACGACTTCACCGGCCGTCTGTCGTTCGTCTGGCCCGGCTCGGCCTGCTCGACCGGCGAGGGTGAGGGTCAGGTCATCCAGTTCCCGCGCGGCTATGGCCTCAGCTATCGCCAGTCGCGTCCCGTCGGACAGCTCCCCTTGCCCGCCACGCCCGCCACCTGCCAGAACTAGGCCCGCAAGGAGCCGGGCATGCGGCAGCTGAAGAAGATCCTGATCGTCGGCGGCGGCACGGCCGGCTGGATGGCGGCCGCCCTGCTGTCGAAACTGTTCGAGGGCCTCTACGAGATCACGCTGATCGAGTCCGAGGCTATCGGCATCATCGGCGTCGGCGAAGCGACCATCCCGGCGATCAAGAAATACAACAACCTGCTGGGGTTCGACGAAAACGACTTCATGCGGAAGACGCAGGGCAGCTTCAAACTGGGCATCCAGTTCGTTGACTGGCTGAAGCTGGGCGACAGCTACATCCACGGTTTCGGCGTCATAGGCCGCGAGCTGGGCTGGCTGCCGTGCCACCAGTACTGGCTGCAGGCCCAGGGCCGGGGCGCCGCGGCGGACTTTTCCGACTATTCGATCAACACCGCCGCCTGCCACGACAACAAATTCATGCGGGCCGACCCCAAGATGGTCGAGTCGCCGCTGGGCCATATCGGCCACGCCTTCCATTTCGACGCGGCCCTCTATTCGAAGTTCCTGCGGGGTCTGGCCGAGGCGAAAGGCGTCCGTCGGCGCGAGGGCAAGGTGGGCGACGTCTCGCTGCGCGCCGAGGACGGTTTCGTCGAGTCCGTCACGATGGAGGACGGGGAGGTCATCGATGCCGACCTGTTCATCGACTGCTCCGGCTTCCGCGGCCTGATCATCGAGCAGGCCCTGAAGACCGGTTACGAGGACTGGACCCACTGGCTGCCCTGCGATCGCGCAATGGCCGTGCCCTGCGCCCGGATTGAGCCCTTCACCCCCTACACCCGCGCCACCGCGCGGACGGCCGGCTGGCAGTGGCGCATCCCCCTGCAGCACCGCACCGGTAACGGCCACGTCTATTCCAGTCGCTTTATCGACGACGACGACGCCGAGCGGATCCTGCTGTCCAACCTCGACGGGGAGCAGCTGGCCGAGCCCAATCGCCTGCGCTTCGTGACAGGCAAGCGGAAGCAGGTCTGGAACCGCAACTGCGTTTCCCTCGGTCTGGCCTCGGGCTTCCTCGAGCCGCTGGAGTCGACCTCGATCCACCTGATCCAGTCCTGTCTGGTCCGGATGGTCCGCCTGCTGCCGGACGCCAGCTTCAACCCGGCCACCATCGCCGAATTCAATCGCCAGACCGACTTCGAATACGAGCGAATCCGCGACTTCATCATCCTGCACTACAAGGCGACCGAGCGGGACGACACGGAGTTCTGGCGTCACTGCCGCGACATGGAGGTCCCCGCCACCCTCCAGCGCAAGATGGATCTGTGGATGTCGAACGGCCGGGTCTTCCGCGAGGACGACGAGCTGTTCGCCGAGGAGAGCTGGATCCAGGTCTTAATCGGCCAAGGGATGATCCCGCGTGGCTACGACCCCCTCGTCGACATCAAGACCAATGGCGAGATCGACGAATTTCTCGGCAATGTCCGCAAGGTCGTCGGCAAGTGCGCCAGCCTGATGCCGGACCACGCCGCCTATGTGGCCAAGGTCTGCCCCGCCGTCTAACCGCGCCCCAGCCGGTCCAGCAGCATCCGCCGCATCTGCGCGATCGACTGTGCTGTCGGCGGCGAAAGCACGCCCCGGCTCTGCTCGGGCAGGTGCGCTCCCGGGTCGCCGTTGGTCTGGAAGACGTAGTGGTCGAACATCGCCTTCCACGCGCGCCGCTGGTCCGGCGGCAGCGTCCGCAGGCTCATCATCCCGTGCATCATCGCATCCCAGGGCGAGCCCGCGCCCGCCGACGCGGCGTCCCACCAGTAGTTCACCAGCACGTTGAACGGCTCCAGCGACTCCACATGGTGGTACCACTGGTACGGGATATAGATGGCGTCGCCCGGTTCGAGCTCGGCGGTCTGCGCGACCTCCATCGCCCGCGCGAACCGGGGAAACCGGTCCAGATCGGGATCGGTCAGGTGCACCATGCTGACCTGCACCCCGGCCGGCGTCTCATGGAACGGCCCCATGTACAGATCGCCTACCGCCTCAGGCGGAAACAGGGTGAAGCGCCGCCGGCCCGCTGCGACACAGGCGATGTTCTCCGACGGGTCATGATGGATCGCCACCTTGGCCGCGTTACCGATCCAGAGGCGGGGAATGATCGCCGGCGGAAGCACGGGCATCGGATTCTGCTCTGCGAACGCCGCCAGCCGTTCCGGCGCGGGCAGGCCCTGCAGCGCCAGCGCGTCCGGCCGCGACTTTCCGGCCTCCGTTTCCAGCTGATCCAGAAACTCCGCCAGTGTCCCGGTCTGCTGCCTGAAGTTCCGTCCCGCGGCTCCTTCGGCGTAGTGCAGCCGCCCCTCGACCTGAGCCGGCGCCCGCATGAACGGCACAGGCCCTTCGCCCGCCAGATCCTTCAGGTACTTCGCCCCCTGCCCTGCCCGCGCCGCCCGGACCATCGGCCAGTCCGCCGTCAGCCCGCGCATAACGGCCGGTTCTCCGGCCTTGCGGATGTCCTGAAAGCCCGCCGGGGCGACATCCCGCCATTCGTGTGTCGGCTGCATGGCGGAAGCGCTCCCAAAGTCACGTGGATGCGACGCCCGATCGGCTGTAACAAGGCCTTTCGCACGCGCCCGTGGCCGGGCCAGCGTACCAAGGCGGAGTGGAATGGAGCAACGTTCGATCCGGGTCGATCGCATCGGCCGCGAGGGCCAGCCGGTCGTCGTGATCGACGGCTTCGCGCCCGACCCCGCCCGCTTGGTCGAGGCGGCTGCGGCGGCCACCTTCCGGCCAATGGGCGAATACTATCCCGGCGTCCGCGCCCCGGCCCCGCCCGACTATTTCCACGGCATGGACCAGATGCTGGCAACGGTCGCCCGCGAGGTCTTCGGGGCCCATGACCGCCTGTCCGTCACCCGCGCCCTTTATTCCCTGACCACGACCCCGCCAGAAGCACTCGGTCTGGCGCAGCGCATTCCCCACATCGACGCCGTCGCCGAGGGCATGCTGGCCATCATCCACTATCTGTCGCCCGACGATCAGGGCGGCACGGCCTTCTACCGTCATCGATCCACGGGGTTCGAGACGATCGCCGCGAGCGATCACCATACCTATCTCGACACGCTCAAGGCGGACTTCCACCGACTGGGCGAGCCGCCGGCCGAATACATTTCCGGCGACACGCCGGTCTTCGAGCAAATCGCCCGCTACGACGGCGTCTTCAACCGCGCTCTCATCTATCGCAGCAGCTTGCTCCACTGCGCCCGCATTCCGAGAGATGCCGCACTGTATGACGATCCGGCCACTGGCCGGCTGACGGTGGCCAGCTTCCTCTCCGTCACCTGAACTCGTCGCGACAGCCTGTCGTCAGATATTGAGACCTTCACAGAGAAAAGTTCGCGCCTGTCCGACGGCACCGCCGCAGCGGCTCTAGCCCCGCGCGCCCAGCCTGCCCTGCTCGAAATTGACAATTTCGCTGGTCGTGTGCGTCGCGGGTTAATCGGCTGAGATTCCGCCAGCGCCAACCAGTCCGAGAGCACGATCGGCGGCATCGCGGCCCGCCAATAGGTGCACCGAGTTGGGTCCTGTAGACGCATGACCTCTCGGGAAAGATCGGGTGAGGGCAGTCCAATCCACAAGCTCTGCGTCCACCAGTTCGACCAGAATGCGGGATCCGCGCGCGACGGCTGACCGGACATTCTCCCGTCCGCCAAGCGCGGCGAGATCGCCCTGTCCGGCATTCGCCGTCGGCTTCGCCAGCAGCGCCTTGATTTCGTCCGCCACGCTGTCGGCCATCGGCCCGAGGATGACCTGCAGGTTTTCCGGCGAGGGCGAGATCACGCCTCGGGCTCCCAGTCGTTTCAGGGCGAGTTCGTCGACGTGTTGGCGATCTCCGATTACCAGGCGGAGACGCGTCGTGCAGGCGGCTACGGAGCGAAGATTGGCGGCTCCACCCAGCGCCGCGACGAACGCTGTTGCCCGGTCCGAGGCCGCGACAGCGACGGGAACGCCAGCAGCGTCCCCCGCCTCCGATGGGTCGGCTTCACGACCGGGGGTCTTGAGATTGAAGCGGACGATGAAGAAGCGGAACAGGCCGTAATAGATGGCGCCATAAACGAGCCCGACCGGCAGCAGCACCCACGGCCGGGCCGCCTGGCCATAGTTGATGATGTAGTCGAACAGGCCCGCCGAGAACGAAAAGCCGAGGTGCGAATCCAGCAGGCTCATGACCACCATCGCAACGCCGGTCAGGATCGCATGAATGGCGTAGAGAACCGGCGCCAGAAAGATGAAGGTGAACTCGATCGGCTCGGTGACGCCGGTGAGGAAGGCCGTGAGCGCGAGCGAGGCGAGCATCCCGCCCACCGCCTTGCGCCGTTCGGGCCGTGCGCTGCGATACATTGCGAGACACGCCGCCGGCAGTCCGAACATCATGACCGGGAAGAAGCCGCTCATGAATCCGCCCGCTGCCGGGTCGCCGGCGAAGAAGCGGTTCAGATCGCCTGTGGCGCCGCCGTAGTCTCCCACGATGAACCAGGCGACGTTGTTCAGGATGTGATGAAGCCCGGTGATGATCAGCAGGCGATTGAGAACGCCATAGACGAACAGGCCAAACTCCCCGGACCCGACAATGGCGCGGCTGAAGCTGTCGATCCCGTGGTTCAGGCCAGTGAAGCTCAGCCCGATCGCGAGCGCGAGCACCAGACCGGCGAAGCCCGACACGATCGGCACGAAGCGGCGACCGCTGAAGAAAGCCAGATACTCCGGCAGTTTGAAGGTCGAGAACCGGTTATAGAAATCGCCGGCGATGAGGCCCGAAAGAATGCCGATCGGCACGCCGAGCTTGGCGATGGCCGTGTCCTTGAACGCAGCCTCGGCAAGGCCCCACGATGCCTCCGCCACATCCGCCACCACGTCGGGCGGAACCGCGATCAGCGCCTTGGCCCCCTCCGAGGCGATCAGAAAACAGATCGCGCCCGCGAGACCGGCGGCGCCGTTGTTGTCCCGCGCGAACCCGACAGCCACGCCAATGGCGAAGATCAGTCCGAGGTTGGCGAAAACCGCCTGGCCGGCGGCCGCGACGAACGAGATGTCCAGCAGATCGGGCTGCCCCAGCCGCAGAAGAAGCCCCGCGACCGGCAGGACCGCGATCGGCAGCATAAGCGCCCGGCCGAGAGGCTGCAGGCTGGACAATCCGATCTTCATGCGACGGCTCCTGCAGGCTGGGTGGAGGTTCGGCTGTCTGCGGCCTCACGCGCGAGGCGGCGCACGGCGGTGGCGCTGTCGACCGCGAGCGCTGCGGACGCCAGCGCACGGCATTCGCCAAGGGTCATGGCGCCGACCGCTGCCTTGATGTCGGCGATCACAACCGGGGCGGCCGACAGCTCGGTGACGCCAAGGCCGACAAGCACAGGCGCCGCCAGCCGGTCGGACGCCAGCGCGCCGCACACGCCAATCGTCTGGAGGTCGCCGGCGCCCGCCACGGCGGCGGCGATCAGCCTCAGCACCGCGGGATGCAGCCCGTCCAGCTGCGCCGCCAGATGCGGGTTCTGGCGATCCATGGCGAGGGCGTACTGGGTCAGGTCATTGGTGCCGATCGAAATGAAATCGATGTGCGGGCGTAGCAGGTCCGTCGTCATCGCGGCCGCCGGCGTTTCGATCATCACGCCGAGACGCGGCGCGGGCCGACCGGTTGCGGTCGCTGCGTGGTCCAGCAGAACGCGGGCCTGACGAACCTCCTCGACCGAGGCGATCATCGGCAGCATGAGCGCGACAGACCCTGTGGAGCTCACGCGGCACGCCGCGCGCATCTGGGTCAGCAACAGCTCCGGATGACGAAGGCCCGACCGAACGCCCCGCAGGCCGAGGGCGGGGTTCTCCTCGTCGGGCAGGGGCATATAGGGCATCGGCTTGTCGCCGCCCGCATCGAGGGTGCGGATGATCAGGGGACGCCCGTCCAGATCGTCGGCTATGGCCTGATACTGCGCGAGTTGCTCGGCCTCATCCGGCGCGGTCGGGCGATCGAGGAACAGAAACTCGGTGCGCAACAGGCCGCACCCTTCAGCTCCGCCGTCGACCGCGCCCGCCGTTTCGGCGGCCGATCCGAGATTGGCGAACACCTCGATCCGGACGCCGTCCGCGGTTCGGCAAGGTTCAGCAGCGGCGGCTCGTGTCTCAGACCGACGCCGACGGTCCGCGGCGACGCGGCTTTCGGACATCGCCTGGGTCGCTGCCGACGGCCACGCCGTCAGCCGGAGCCCATCGGCGTCAAGAATAACGAGTGCGCCATCCACGACCCGATCGAGACCGCCCACCGCAACCAGCGCAGGGATTCCCATGGCGGCGGCCAGAATGGCCACGTGGGACGTAGGACCGCCTCGCGCCGTGCAGATGCCGGATGGCTTGAGCCCTTCGAGCGCGATCAGTTGCGAGGGCAGCAGATCATCGGCGATCAGAATGTCGCCCGGGCCGAGACGTGGCGCGGCGGCCTGCGCTTCACCTGCAAGCACCAGAAGCACCTGACGCTCAATGTCCAGCAGGTCGGCGGCCCTTTCAGCCATGCGGCTGTCCGGAAGCGCACGGAGGATCTCAGCTGTGGCGCTGCAGGCTGCACGCCAGGCGAAGCCCGCACTGCGGCCTTCGGCGATCGTCGCACGAGCCGCCGAGGTCAGTTCGGGGTCGCCCAGAAGGGCGAGATGGGCGGCGAGAACGCCTCGGCGTTCAGTTGATCCCGCGGCGGCGTCTTTCCTGAGCCGCGCCTCGACGGCTTTCAAGGCCGCGTCCAGCGCTGCCCCTTCCAAGGCCGCGCCCCGCCCGGCTTCCGCCACCTCGATCTCGGCCATCCCGAAACGGATCGCCTTTCCGATGGCCAGTCCCGGCGCGGCGCAAACGCCTGTAAAAATCAGCTCCCCCTCATCGGATTCTACAGGCGCCGAGAAGCCCGTAGACGGCAAGGCGACCGCGGGCGCCGCATCCCCCACCTCGCCCAGACCGTCGAGGATCAGCGCGGCGAGCGCATCGACCGCTTCGGCTGCGTCCACGCCAGCCGCAGTCAGGACCAGCTCGTCGCCCGTCTTCAAACCCAGAGTCATCATCGAGACCGGGCTCGCCGCGCTGGCGGTTCGCTCGCCGACGCTCAGGGTTACGCGCGAGGTCCACGCGGAGGCGGCGGCCGCCAGCCGGGCCGCGGGGCGGGCATGCAGGCCATGAGGCAGGCTGGACCGCACCGTACGGCTGACGACCGGGCCGGCGTCAGCTTGACCCACCCTGGCTTCTGACAGTTCGATCCGAAGCACCGGATCACCCGACGTCACGGACCGGTCCAGAACCTGTTCCGACAGACTCCAGCCTTCACCCGTGACGATC
This sequence comes from Brevundimonas sp. NPDC092305, assembly GCF_044755415.1. NCBI lineage: Bacteria > Pseudomonadati > Pseudomonadota > Alphaproteobacteria > Caulobacterales > Caulobacteraceae > Brevundimonas > Brevundimonas sp. NPDC092305. Next base: position 1,697,174 of record NZ_JBIVQY010000001.1, read on the forward strand.
ACCGGCGAGATAAGGCTGGAGGATCCCGCTGCGACCGTGTCGAGGTCGAAGGTCAGTAGCAGATCTCCCGCTCGAACGCGGTCGCCTTCAGACACATGGGCGACGAACCCGGCGCCCTTCAGCGCGACCGTTTCCAGACCCACGTGGATCAGAACCTCGATACCCAGATCGCTCCGGACGCTGACGGCGTGGCGTGACGCCGGCACGACCGTGATGATCCCGTCAAACGGCGCCCTCACCTCGCCCGCCGTGGGATCGATCGCCAGTCCGTCGCCGAGCATCCGTTGGGAGAAGACCGCGTCCGGAACCTCGTCGAGGGATGACGCCCAGCCGGTCATCGGCGCGAGAAGGGTCAGCGAAGCCATGTCAGTCGCCCTTACCCGGCGACAGCTCGACCCAGTCCAGCCCCCACATGGGATCGATCCCGTGTTGCGTGAACGTGAGGCACAGGTCGTGTCGTCCGGGCAGCTTCGGCAGCACGCCATCAAGGACAGTCACGCTGTCCGATCGCGCCGCGTCAGTGAGAGAGATCGCCAGCACAACCGGGCCTTCGCAACCGTCGGCGCGGACCTCCAGATCACCAACCGCGCCGGTCGCCGGGCGAACCTTCACCTTCTCGATGTCCGCCCCGATCTGGAAGTTGAAGGGAACCTGACCGACCGCGACCTTGACGCTCGCGCCATGGGTCAGATCCGCCTGCTGATAGATCCAGCAGGGATTCATGATGTCCATGGTGAAGCCCGCCCGCTCGCCCCCGATCGGCGCATCGTCGATCAACGTCAGGCCGATCGCATTGCTGCACAGCGTCATCTGGTGATCTTGCCGGCGCTGTCCGTCCGGGGGCGGGGGGGCGGCCACCGTATCCAGCGCGCTTTCGGCATAGTCGATGCCCAGCGTCCTGTAGCGGGCCAGCTGGGGGTCGAGCCGCCTGTTGAAGTCAGCGAATTGCTTCCGCTCCGGCGCCGACCAGGCCAGTTCGGCCAGAGCGGCGATCCGCGGGTAGGCCATGTACTCGACGCGGCCTTCGTCGATCATGTGTTCGGTGAAGATATTCCCCTGCACGCCGAGGACGTGTCCGGCCTGCTCCGGCGTCATCCCCGCCCATGGATCGAAGTCGTAGATGTCCTGCATCCGCGACATCGTCACCCGTCCGGGAGCGCCATCGTTCGGGCTCTGGCGATAGTCGAAATAGAAGGTCGGGCCCGGTGTCAGCACCGTGTCGTGCCCCAGTCGCGCCGCCTCTATCGCACCCTCGACGCCACGCCATGACATGACGGCGGCTGACCCCTCCAGGCCGCCCTCGAGGATTTCATCCCAACCGATCATCCGGCGTCCATGAGCGTTCAGATGCGCTTCCATCTGGCTCATGAACCAGCCCTGCATCTGCATCTCGTCGGTCAGACCGAGAGCGCGCATGTGGGCCTGAACGGAAGGCGACGCCTTCCATTGATCCTTGACCGCCTCGTCTCCTCCGAGATGGATGTACTGGCCAGGGAACAGGTCCATCACCTCATCCAGCACCGAGGTCAGGAAGGCGATCGTCTCGGGCCGGGTGTTGAACAGGGTGTGATAAACGCCCCAGTCGGAGGGCACGGCGGTGACCGCGCTGTTCGGCGCGTCCTGAACGCCCAGCTCCGGATAGGCCGCGACCGCCGCGCTTGCATGTCCCGGCACGTCGATCTCGGGAACGACGGTGATGCCAAGCGACGCAGCGTGGGCGACAATCTCGCGCACCTGCTCCTGCGTATAGAACCCGCCGTACAGACGGGGTTGGCCAGTCGCCGGGTCAAGGTCATTCCGCGCCGCAGTTCCCTCCGGGACCCGCCAGGCGCCGACTTCGGTCAGTCGCGGATGGGCGCGGATCTCCAGCCGCCAGGCCTGATCGTCGGTCAGGTGCCAGTGGAAGACGTTCAGCTTGTGCAGGGCCATCCAGTCGAGGAAGCCCTTGATGAACTCCGGCGACTGATAGTGCCGCGCGGAGTCCAGCATTACACCGCGCCAGGCGAACCGCGGCGCGTCGGCGATGCGAACGGCCTCGATAACAGCCGGCCCGCCCGATCCGGGCGTCGCCAGCTGCCACAGGGTGACGAGTCCATACTGCAAGCCCGCGTCGTCGCCGGCCGAAATGGTGACGCCGTCCGGCTCGACATCGAGCTCGTAAGATCCTGCCTCCGTCGCCGCACGACGTTGCAGGCGGACCTTTCCGTTCGCGGTTTCGGTGACCGTCAGGCGCAGGTCGCGGGTCCGGGCCATCAGGTCCACAAACCGGTCGGCGTGGGCGCGGGCGACGGCGTCTCCTGACGGGACCGAAATCCGGTCGCCGTCGCTGAGGACGAAGCTTCCCTGTCCCGATGAGATGGCGAGCGGTTGGGGAATGATGGCGGGGGCCGTCGCTTGGGATCGATCCTGGGCCGAAGCGCAACCCGCGCCGGCCAGAACCGCGAAACACAACAGGGCGACGAGGGCCTTTGGCATCATGGTCTTCCAGTCAGCGATCGTCAGACGCTCCGTCAGCAGACGAAGACTGTCCATGAGAAAAACGGGCGGGGAGCGAGGTTTCGCCACCCGCCCAGTCCGCTACCTCAGGAGATCAGTAGCGGTATCTGACGCCTGCGAAGAGCGCCCGGCCGTTGTCGTAGACCGCGCGTGGACGCACCGTGCTGCCGGCGAACTGATTGATCTCTTCGTCGAGTATGTTCTGCGCCTCGACGGTGATGGCGACCTGCGGGGTCATGTTCCACGCGAACGAGCCGTCCAGCGAGCCCATCTCTTCCTGGTTCAACTGCGTCGACCGGTCGAAGGTGACGAAGAACTCGGAGCGGTAGTTGTAGGCGAGACGGGCCGAGATCAGGTCGTTCTCGAAATAGACCGCAGCGTTGTACGAGTTCCGCGAGTTGCCCGGCAGAGGATCGCCGCTCTGGGTCTCCACGTCCGAGTAGGTGTAGTTGGCCTGGACGCCGAAGCCGTTCCACAGAGGCTTCTGCACGCCCAGTTCCAGCCCCTGAAGGCGAGCGCCGCCACCGTTGGACCGCCGGTTGATCGTGAACTGACAGTTGAACAGAACCGGATTGCCCGGCGCGACCTGCGTGCAGAGAGACAGGTTCGGCGTGGTCGTCTCGATGGCGAAGGTCTCGAGCGTCGGGGCGTCGGTGATGAAGCTCTCGATGTCCTTGTAATAATAGGCCGCCGAGAAGATCGCGCCGTTCTCCGGATAGTACTCCAGCGAGATGTCGTACTGGTTGGCGCGGTAGGGATCGATGTTGGGATTGCCGCCCACGCCGGTCAACGAGCCGGGGTTGAGGGAGGTGCGCGGCGCGACATCCGTGAAGTCGGGGCGCGCCATCACGCGGGCCGCCGCGAAGCGAAGAACGAGGTCCTCGGTCAGGTCGAACGCAAAGTTCGCGCTTGGCAGGACGTCTGTATAGCTGCGGCTGGCCGAAACCGGAGTGAAGGTCCCGAAGGCGTTGGAGACATTTTCGGGGAGCGACAGGACAGCGGTGCTGTATCCGGTCGAGGTCTGATCGGTTTCCACGATGCGGACGCCGAGGTTGCCGCGCCAGCCGTCCCCCTCGAACCGGCCCATCATGTAGCCGCCGAACACCTCTTCGCTGACCGAGAAGATCTCCGGATAGTTCGACACGCGCTCGCGTACCGTGGCGGGCAGGTTGTACAGGATGTCCTGCAGGGCTCCGCGGTCGACCTGCCAGAACTGGTCCAGCGTTCCCGCCTGCGCCACGTCGTCGAGGAAGTCACCGGGCGTCAGCCCCCCCGCGAAGTCGGCGGGGCCACAGGCGCCGCCGCCACAACCCGTCGCCGCCAGAGGCAGGAAGAAGCCGCCATAGGTCGTGGCCTGGAAGTCCGTCTCGCGGTTGTGGTCCGTGTATTTCAGACCGACCTTCACAGACCGCAAGGGCCCGAGATCCAGCTCATACTCACCGTTCAGATAGGCGTAGGTCTCGTTGTCGTCATTGGTCACCTCGTGAAGCGAGGCGAAGTCGAAGACCATGTCCGATGGGTCGGTCGGATCCAGATTCAGGAACTCGACCTGCGGCGTGCCTCCACGAAGATCATAGGTAAAGGCGGCGGGCGCGCCGAACTCCACGAACGGCTGGTTGGTCGTGTCGCCGCTGGCCTCGGTGTAACCGACCTTGAAGTCGACGGTCAGGCGGTCGCTCGGCGTGAACTTGCCGTCCAGCGCCAGGTTGCTGGTGGTCGCCTCGGCGTCACGGTCGATGGCGTCGAACACCGCGCCGCGGCCCCCGGGCGTGGACGTGATGGTGCCGGCCACGGCGGTACCGTCGACAACCGTGGTGTTGGTCAGCGTCCCCCCGCCGCCCAGGGCGTTGGAGCCCCAGGCAAGGAAGTTCTGGTTGAAGTTGTCCGCGCCGAAGTTGGAATAGAGGCCGGTCAGCGCCAGCTCGACCTGATCGTTCGGCCGCCACTGGATCGCGAAGTTCGCGCCCTGCCGGATCCGCTCCTGTTCGAACAGGGCGGAGCCGATCAGCGAAGGCGTCAGCAGTTCGCCCGCGCCCGGATCGCTGTCGAAATAGCCAAGCACCTCAACGGCGTCCCGACGGATGTTGCGCTTCTGATAGATGCCGGCGACCAGCACGCCGAACGTGCGATCCTCGTTGCGCCAGCTCACCAGCGCCGACGCGTTCGGGTCAATGTCGCCAGCGTTCTCGTTGTACGCGCCCTGAATTGAGCCGAAGGCTTCGAATGTTTTCAGGTCGAGCGGCAGCCGCGTCCGGGTGTCGACCGTGCCGCCGATGCCGCCCTCTTCCAGATCCGCCATCGGGCTCTTGTAGACCAGCGACTGGCCGATGATTTCGGACGGCAGCATCAGGAAGTTGAAGCTGCGCGTCGCGGACAGCTGTTCAAGGATGAACCAGTCGGCGGTCGCCAGTCCATGGCCGTCGATCAGGGTCCGGGTCAGATTGGGCGAGGTGCCGCGAATGGAGACGCGCTCCCCCTCCCCGAACTCGCGATTGATGACGACGCCCGGCACGCGCTGCAGCGCCTCCGCGACGTTCTTGTCCGGGAACTTGCCGACATCCTCGGCGGTGATGACGTCAACGACAGCATCGGCGTTGCGCTTGGTGCTGATGGATTGTTCGATCGAGGCGCGAATGCCGGTGACGACGACTTCGTCCACCTCCGCGACCTGGCCGTCCTGGGCCATGGCTGCTCCGGCCGACAGCGCGAGGGCGCTGACCGTGCCGATCATCAAGGTACGACCTTTACGCATGACCTGTCCCTCCGAGACGCCGTCCGCTCCCCAGCGGATCAGCAATGCCAATAGAAGACCACTAAAGACCTTCAGAATGTTCTCGACCTCCCCAATGGCGGCCGCGAAACAGAAGTTGTCATCGAAACATCGTCAGTGACAAGCCCAAATATGACAATTGGACCTGTTAAATTTGATATTGGTTCTTGATTGGTTTGGTCAGATGGGTTGTGATGCGGTCGTCGATAGGCGATGCATGCGTATCGATCGGGGAGCCCATGTCATTCTCTGAACTGATTGGAACGCTGGATGCGCGACGCCCTGCCCCGCTGTATCAACAGCTGCAACAGGCCGTGCGCGAAGCGATAGAGCGCAAGACCCTCAAGGCTGATGAGGCGCTCCCGGCCGAGCGCGATCTCGCCGCCGAGCTTTCCGTCTCCCGGATCACGGTTCGCAAGGCGTTCGACGGTCTCGTCGCCGAAGGACTGCTGTCGCGGCGTCAGGGCGCCGGCACCTTTGTCGCCGTCCGGGTCGAGAAAAGCTTCTCAAGACTGACCTCGTTCAGCGAGGACATGGCGGCCCGCGGTCGGAAGGCGACCAGCTCGTGGCTGAACCGTACAGAGGGCGCCGTAACCCCCGAGGAATCGCTGACCCTCGGCCTCAGCCCCGGGTCGGCGGTCTATCGGTATCATCGGATCCGCTACGCCGACGGCATGCCGATGGCGCTGGAATATTCGACCGTGCCCGCGTCATGCCTGCCTTCGGTAGAGGCCGTGGACCTGTCGCTCTACTCCGCCCTCGACAGCCATGGGCAACGTCCGGTGCGCGCGCTCCAGCGCCTGCGGGCGATCCTCTTCACGACGGAGCAGGCTGAACTGCTCGGCGTGGCGCCGGGCGCGGCCGGGCTGCTGATCGAACGACGCGCCTTTTCCCGCACGGGACAGGCCGTCGAGGTCACCCAGTCCTTCTACCGCGGAGACGCCTATGATTTCGTCGCAGAACTCAATGACGGCCCCGGCTGATGCGCGCGCAGGACACCCTTATGTTCCAGGAGGCGGCCGCTGCAAGTCACGTGGTCGATGAGTTGCTACGACGCAACCGCTCGCTGGCGGTCGATCTGGGCGCCCGACTGCGCGCCATGGAGCCCCGGGGAGTCGTTTTGTGCGGCCGCGGCAGTTCCGATCACGCCGGCCTCTATGCCCGCTACCTGATCGAAACGGGGACGGGACTGATGACCAGCGCCGCCGCCCCCTCGATCGCCTCGATCTACGCCGGAAAGCCGCAGCTCCGGAACACGGTGTGCATCACAATCTCCCAGTCCGGACAGAGCCCCGACCTCCTCGCCGCCGTCGGCGCCGCCAGACAGGGTGGAGCTTTCGTCATCGCACTGGTCAATGTCGAGACTTCGCCGCTTGCCGATCTGGCCGACGTCGTCCTGCCGCTTCATGCAGGCCCCGAGAATTCCGTGGCGGCGACCAAGACCTTCATCGCCAGCCTTGCGGCCGTCGCTCAACTGACGGCGTGCTGGGTCCGGGACGACGCCTTGACGGACGCACTCGACGCCCTGCCCGCCCGGTTGGAAACCGCGAGCCGACTGGACTGGTCTGCAGCCCGGGACACCCTGACCCGTGCCTCAAACCTCTATGTGGTCGGGCGTGGACCGGGGCTTGGCGTCGCCAGCGAGGCGGCCCTCAAGCTCAAGGAAACGGCGGGATTGCACGCCGAGGCCTTCAGCGCGGCCGAGGTTCGCCACGGACCCATGGCCCTCGTCAAGCGAGGCTTCCCGGTGCTGGTCCTTCCCCAGGACGACGAAAGTCGTGACGATACGCTCGCCCTCGCCGCCGAGTTCGCCGCGCGCGGCGCGCAGGTCATGCTGGCGGGCGAAACCGCCGCCCCCGGGGGCATCAGCCTTCCGACCGTGAAGGCTCACCCGGCGATCCAGCCCATTCTCATGATCCAGAGTTTCTACCGACTGGCGGCGGAGGTTGCGGTTGCGCGAGGCTATGATCCGGACCGGCCTCCCTACCTCAACAAGGTGACGGAGACCGTCTGATGACGACGACCTTCACCAACGGGCGCATCCTCATCGACGGCGCCTTTGACGAGGGCGCATCGGTCACGATCGATGGACCTCGCATCGTGCGCGTCGGGCCGTCTTCGGGCGCCCCCGACGGCGAACGCATCGAGCTGAACGGCGCCATTCTCGTCCCCGGCTTCATCGACACGCAGGTCAATGGCGGCGGAGGGGTGTTGTTCAATGAATGCCCCACGGTCGACTGCATCGACGCCATCGGCCGTGCGCACCGGACGTTCGGAACCACCGGCTTCCTGCCGACCCTGATCAGCGACGATCTTGCGGTGATCGATACGGCGATCACCGCGGTCGAGGACGCTATCGCCGGAGGCGTCCCGGGAGTTCTCGGCCTTCATATCGAGGGCCCTTATCTGAATGCGTCCCGCAAAGGCGTGCACGACGCCTCGAAGTTTCGCACCCTTGATGCGGACGCCATCGCCCGTCTGACCCGATTGAAGGGCGGCCGCACCCTCGTCACCCTGGCGCCGGAGATGACGACAACGGACATGATCGGACGACTTGTCGCCGCGGGCGCCGTCGTGGCGGCGGGGCATACGGACGCCGACTACCTCCAGACCCGCTCTGCCATCGAGGCGGGCATGACGGGCTTCACTCATCTGTTCAACGCCATGTCGCCGTTGACGAGCCGGGCGCCGGGCGCGGTCGGGGCGGCGCTGGAAGACATCAACAGCTGGTGCGGCCTGATCGTCGACGGCCACCACGTTCATCCGACTGTCCTGAAGCTCGCCCTGCGCTGTCGACCGCTGAACCGGTTCATGCTGGTCACGGACGCCATGCCGAGCGTGGGCTCGACCGAGGATCACTTCTACCTGCAGGGTCGACGCATTGATGTGCGCGACGGGATCTGCCGGGACGCGGACGGCGTCCTCGCCGGCTCCGACCTCGATATGGCCAGCGCCGTCCGCAATGCCCGGGGCCAGCTCGGCCTCCCCCTCGAGGACGCCGTCGCCATGGCGTCGACCTGGCCTGCGGAATTCCTCGGCATGATGGATCACGGACGGATCGCGGAAGGCTGCGTCGCCAGCCTGCTCGTCATTGACGATGACCTGCGGATCCTCGGATCCTGGATCAATGGGCGATCAGACGCCTGAGTTCTGTGCGACCACCTTGGCCCCACGCAGACGCATACGCGATCAGGTGACCACGCGGCGCGTTTCTCCCGATGGCAAACCGCTCACTGTGTTGGCGTAAACTTGCACTCGCGAGCGGCAACCAGACTCAGACAACGGCCCTGAAAGCCTGCTGGATCCGGTCTTGCGCCTGTGGAAATCCAGCCCTCGAGCGCATCGAGGATCGTCAGATACCCGCCGTCCGCCAGCTTGCTGTGCTGATCTTCGTCCGTTGTGGCCTGAACCAGCAGGGCCGAGCGACCGGCTTGCTCGACCGTCGCGGCGTATACGGCGTCGGCGGTGTAGGACACGGTCGGATCGTGCCGCGCGTGCAGACTGATGGTGGGCGCGACGATCAGGCCGGACAGATCCGCGTCGTAGGCTAACCGCGCCACCGCCATCGGATCGGCCGTAAAGCGTTCGACACCCGCGTTCAGCGCCGCGTCGTCCGACGAGCCTGAGTAGACCGTCCGGCTGTTGTCGAACGGGTTGCCGCCGACCCGACCGATCAGATCCTGAAACAGGAAGGTCGCCCAGCTGAGATGCGCGACCAGTTCGTCCTCGGCCACGCTCGTCACCGCCAGAATGTCTCGCAGACGTCGACTCTGGTCCGCCGTCCGCTGGCGCATCGACAGGCCTGCGCCCGTGCACGCCTCGACCCGCCGACGGAGCTCCGCGCGGGTCATGCGCGATCCTGCCGCCAGCCCCTGCCACACCGGATAGGCGCCATCCTCGGCCGAGGGGTGGTTGCGGCAGTAGAACTGATAGACAGCCCGCAGATCGGCGCGGAACTGATATGCTTTTGTGCCCCCGGTCAGGACGCCGTTGGTCAGCAGGACGCCGTCGTAGTTCGCCCTGCCCTCGCCATCGAGGGCGTAGAGCTCGGCCGTCTTCGCGGCGACGTTCCCGCCCCACGACTGGCCGTGCAGGATGGTGCGATCCGGTCGTCCGAACCGCCGCCAGAAAAGCTCGCGGCTATGCTCGACGCCCTCGGCCGCCATCCGCACGCCATAGCCGCCGCGGCGATAGCTGGACCCGGTCCAGGCGTAACCCTTCCGAACCCAGACGGCGAAGCGGTTGAGGTCGTCGAGCGAGTCCTGCACGTCGGGCTCGCCGGTGCGCGGACCGCCGTGGGCGTGGACGATCAGCTTGCGGTTCCACTCAGCCGGCATGGCCATGACCACCCAGGCGCCGTCGGCGTCCCGCGTGGTCGAGCAGGCGACGCCCTGTCCCACGTCCCCCGGACAGGCGAGCGGGGTCGCCTCCGCATCCGGAGCCTGCGCAACCGCCTCGCCGCCGGCCAGAAAGGCCAGAACGGCGAGGACAGCTCCGGGGAAGAACCTAGAAGGACTTGCTGATCGAGCCATACCAGTACCGACCATAGGGACGATGCACCGAGCCGAGATAGCCGCCGTCAGCCAGCGAGGGGCCTTCGTCGGTGAAATCACGCACGCCCAGCCGCAATTCTGTGCCCGAGGCGAAGCCTGCATCCTCGATGTCGTACTGGATGAAGGCGTTGCCGACCATCTGGTCCGCCACGATCCACGGGTCGCCGCTGCTGCTCAGCAGGCTCGCCTGTTCGATCTCGCTGACATACTGGGTCGACAGGCCGATGCGAACCGGTCCCTTGCGCCAGGTGAACGAGGCCGAAACCTTCCATTCCGGGCGGCCGTTCTGTGCGATCAGCTGAGACGAGTCCGGCAGCGGGGTCAGCGGATCGATCGTGCCGGCCTCGCGGGCCGCGTACAGCGAGTCCACGATGTCGCCCGGCGCGCGCGAGAACTCCAGCAGCTGGGACGCATTGAGACGGAAGTTGAACGATCCCCACTCCGTCCGGCGCTTCGACCATGAAAAGCCGTAGTCCACGCCCTCGGCGGTCTGCGGCAGCAGATTGATGAAGCGGTCGCTGATGGTTTGCGCCGTTCCGACCGGGGTCAGGCCTGTGCCGGCGAACAGGGCGATGTCGTCCGCGTTCGGCGCGGAGCGGACCACGTTCGGATTGGTCTCGCCCTGCACGCGGTTCAGATACTCCAGCGCCAGCGCGGTCTGGGCGCCCAGCAGGCCGACGATCTGCTCCTGCTCGATCTTCCAGCGGTCGACGGTGAAGGTGAAGTCGCCCCAACTCTCCGGCATGAACGTCGGCTGGAACACCAGACCGTAGGACTGGTTGGTGCTTTCTTCGGGCTGCAGGTCCGGGTTGCCGGCGATCAGCAGCGAGACGCTGGCCGTGCGGCTGCACTGGCTCATGTTGGCGATCGTGCCGTTGCGAATGTCGGCCTCGCAACGGATGAAGTCCGGGCCGCTGGCAAGACGGGCGTACTGGGTGGCGTTGACCTGCTCGAGGTTCGGCGCGCGGAAGCCTTCCGAATAGGAGGCGCGGACACGCAGGCCGTCTAGGACATCCCACGCCACAGCCACCTTGGGCTTGGCCACAGAACCGAAGTCCGAATACTCCTCGTATCGACCGGCCAGCTGCACATCGATGCTGCGGGCGAACGGGATGTTCATCTCCGGCGACACCAGCGGGATGGCGAACTCGACGAAGGCGGCGGCGACGGTGCGGCTGCCCTTGGTGTCGGGATTCGGGCTGACGGCCGAAACGTTGGACAGATTGGTCTCGCCGGTCACCATGTCGGTGAATGTGAAGGTGCCGTCCAGATTCTCGTCGCGGTCGTCCATCTGGGTCTCGCGTCGCAGCTCGGCGCCGAACGCGATGCCGACCGGACCCGCCCAGTTCGAGAACAGGTCGGTGCGCGACATCTTGATGTCCGCCATCGTCAGGGTAGTCCGCGAGAAGCGCCGAAGGTCGAAAGTGATCGCGTCGAGCGCCGCCTGCGAGGACGGCGAGCAGTCGCCCGAGCTGGGCGTCGAGACGCAGCCGCCGCTGAACGGATTGTAGGCGTCCGGCGTCGACAGGGCCAACTGACGCTGCAGGGCGGTCATGTTGATGTTGGGCGAGATGTCCTCGGCCTCGGCGGCCGAATAGAGCAGCGCGGTTTCCCAGTCATAGCCTTGCCACTCGCCGCGCAGGCCGCCGACGAAGCGCGACTGGAAGTTCTTGACCGTCACCTCCTGGAAGCCGGTGTCGGCGAAGCGATAGTTGCCCAGACGGACGGCCAGCCCGGCGGCCGGAACGTTCGTCAGGTTCGGCAGACGGTTGGGGTTCGGCGCTCCGTTGAGGGTCGTCGGGCCGAACGGGTTGTAATAGTTGGTCGCCGGGATCCACAGGCCATTCAGATTGACCACCGGCGGCTGGATCGCGACGCTCTCCGCGCCGTAGAAGCCCACCTCGCCGAACGCCTCAATCGACGGCGTCAGCTCATAGCGGCCGGTCGCATAGACGTTCAGACGCTCGACCGACGGCCGGACCGTCGTACCGACGCGGGTGTCGAAACGCATGTCGCGGTTCACGCCGGTGTAAGCCACCGTTCCGCTGGTCAGACAGAGGTTCGTCGTGGTGATCACGCCGGCAGCACAGCCGAAGCTTTGCGGCTGAACGTGGAAGGCGCCGGCTGCGGTTGTGACGATCACGCCGTTGGATCGCGGGCGCAGCGCCGTGGTGGTCGCGGGGATGCTGGTTTGCGCCCACGGCGAATGGGACGAACGGCCATCGGGCACGGTCGAGGTCTCATACCCCGGCACGTTGCGGAAGAAGGGCCGCATGTCGTCGCTGCGTGTGAAGTCCTGCTCGTCCGCCATCAGGTTGGTGCGGTCGGTGTAGTTGAGGAACAGCGAGACGTTGCCGCGCTCGAAGTCCTTGCCGGCGAAGATGTTGGCTTCCAGCTCGGTATAGTCGGTGCCCTCGGCGCCGCCGTACTGGAGCTCCATCTCCAGGCCGTTGAAGTCGTCCTGCAGCACCGTATTGACCACGCCGGCCACAGCGTCCGCACCATAGATGGCGGCGGCGCCGTCCAGCAGGACTTCCAGCCGTTCCAGGCCCGCCACCGGGATCGCGTTGGAGTTGTAGCTCAACACCGGCACCGTGCCGGTGTCCGACGTGCCCTGGCTAGTGGGGTGTTGGACGACGCGGCGGCCGTTCAGCAGGACCAGCGTGTTGCCCACGCCCAGCGAGCGCAGGTTGACCGAGTTCACGTCGCCACGCGCCGAGTTCGAGGTCTGGGGGTTGTTGGCGCTGTCGAACAGCACGTCGCCCATCTGCGGGATCGACCGCAGCAGGTCGTCGCCCGAGCTGGCGCCGACGGCGTCGATCTGGTCCTGATCCACCACGACCACCGGCAAGGCCGCGGTTGTCGAGGCGCCGCGGATCTGGCTGCCAACGACGATGACGTCGTCGACAGCGACGGCCTCCGGATCCTGCGCATCGGACGGCGCCGGCGTTGCGGTTTGCGCCCAGGCCGTCGCCGCCGACGCCAACAAGGCAAGGCTCGCCGTTCCGCCCAGAAGGGCGCTCCTTTGGATCAGCTTCATTGTAGTCCTCCCAGTACCCGGCCCGTTTTCAGTCGGCCGTTATGACTTCCTTGTCGCCCGGCCCCGCAGCCGGATCTGGCTGGGCAGCCAGCTGGCGAGGGCCTGACCGGAGCGCCGCGTTCAGCGCGTCGCGATCCAGCTCGCCTTCCCAGCGGGCGACGACCAGGGTCGCCACCGCATTGCCCACGAAATTCGTCAGCGCCCGGCACTCGCTCATGAAGCGGTCGATGCCGAGGATCAGCGCCATGCCGGCGACCGGCACGTCCGGCACCACCGCCAGCGTCGCCGCCAGCGTGATGAAACCGGCCCCGGTGATGCCCGCCGCCCCCTTGGAGCTCAGCATGGCGACCAGCAGGAGGGTGATCTGCTGCCACAGCGACAGCTCGATGTTCATCGCCTGCGCAATGAACAGGGCCGCCATGGTCATATAGATGTTGGTGCCGTCGAGGTTGAATGAGTACCCCGTCGGGACGACCAGTCCGACAACCGACTTGGGCGCGCCCGCGCGCTCCAGCTTCTGCATCAGGCTGGGCAGGGCGGCTTCCGACGACGAGGTGCCGAGCACCAGCAGAAGCTCTTCCTTCAGATAGCCGATCAGTTTGAAGATCGAGAAGCCGTTGAACCAGGCCACGGCGCCCAGCACGCCCAGCACGAAGATCAGCGAGGTCAGATAAAAGGTGGCGATCAGGGCGGCCAGATTGGCGATGGCGCCGAGGCCATAGGCGCCGATCGTGAAGGCGAAGGCGCCGAACGCCCCGATGGGCGCCGCCTTCATCAGGATCGCGACCAGCCGGAAGACGATCTGGCTCAGCGACTCGAAAGCGCGCTGAACCGGCGCGGCCGCATCCCCTACGATCGCCATAGCGATGCCGAACAGGATCGAGACGAACAGCACCTGCAGGATGTTGCCCGTGGCGAAAGCGCTGATCAGGGTGTCGGGAATGATGCCGGTCAGGAAGCCGACGACGGTGCTCTCATGCGCCGCATCGGCGTACTGGGCGACCGAGCCGGCGTCGAGGGTTGCGGGATCGATGTTCAGGCCCCGACCCGGCTGGACCAGGTTGGCGATGACCAGACCGATGATCAGCGCCAGGGTCGAGAAGGTCAGGAAATAGGCGAAGGCCTTGCCCGCCACGCGCCCGATCCGCTTCAGGTCGCGCATGCCGGCGATGCCGGTGACGATGGTGAGGAAGATCACGGGGGCGATGATCATCTTCACCAGCTTGATGAAGGCGTCGCCCAGCGGCTTCAGGCTCTCGCCGAACTCGGGCCAGAAATGGCCGATCGCGCCGCCAAGCACGATGGCGGTGAGGACCTGAAAATACAGGCTTCGATAGAACGGGCGGCGCGCAGCAGGGCTCGCGCTTGCAGGCGACAGGATCACTCAACCTCCCTCGGGTGCGTTGCACCGCGATCGCGACCCGTCTGACGCGGGTCGTCGGAAGAACTATCAAACGGGTAGAAGCCTCCTCACAAGCACATGGCGCCGGGAAGTCATTATGTTGTTTTGTATGGATAATCGTTGCAGATCGCCAATTGGTCGTGCGGCGATCCGCACGCCGCTCTCGCCATTTGTGCGGAATTCCGCATAGTAGGGAAATGCCACGTCGACTCTCGGTCCAGACCCAATGGCGTCTCTTCGCCGCCCTCACCGTTCTGGCGGTGGTCGGCGCCGTCCTGCTCGCGGGCTGGCTGGCCCAGCGGGACGCCGAGGCCGCGGTTCGCCAACAGGCCGAGGCGACCTCCGCCCTCCAGACCGCGGTTCTGCGCAGCGAACTGGAACGCCAGCAGGCCGTTCCCTCGATCCTCGCACGCGACCCCGACCTGCTGACCCTCTTGGCCAGCCCCTCTCCGGGCAGCGTCGATCTGGTGAACCGCAAGCTGGAGCGCCTCAGCCGCGAGGTGCGCTCGGCGGCGATCTATGTGCTCGACGCGCGCGGCCTGACCCTCGCCGCCAGCAACTGGCGCGAACCGACCAGCTTCGTGGGGTCGGAGTACGGCTTCCGCCCCTACTACGCCGAAGCCATGGCGACCGGCCGTTCCGCCTTCTTCGCGCTCGGCACCGTCAGCGGCCGGCCGGGGCTCTACATCGCCCGGCGCATCGACACCCCGACCGGCGAGCGCGCCGGGGTGATCGTGACCAAGGTCGAGTTCGACACGCTGGAGGCGCAATGGCGGGCGGCGGGCGATCCGGCGTATATCACCGATGCGGACGGCGTCGTCCTGATCACCACCCAGCCCCGTTGGCGGTTCCACACCACCCGCCCCCTCAGCGCCGCGCGGCGCGAGGAGATCGCGGCCGATCAGACCGCCGGCGGCCCCCTTATAGACCTGCCGTTCAAGGCGCGGTCCGAGGGCATGGTTCGCATCTCCGGCGACCTGCCGCCCGGCCTCTATGCGCATGCGACCGACGCCGCCGATCTGGGCTGGACCCTGCATATCCTGACACCGGCGGACCCCACGATCCGGCGCGCGACCGGCGCGGCGCGGGGACTGGCCCTGCTCAGCGTTCTTCTGCTCGCCGGCGCCGCGGGCCTTCTGCTGCGTCGACGCCACCGCGCCGCCCGCCGCGCGGTCGAGGACGAGCAGGCGCGCGCCGATCTGGAACGTCAGGTCGACCTGCGAACCGGCGAGCTGAAGTCCGCCAACCAGAAGCTCCGCCGGGAAGCCGACGAACGGCGCCGGCTGGAGCGGGTGCGAGAGGCGCTGCAGGACGACCTGATACAGGCCAACAAGCTGGCCACCCTTGGCCAGATCGCGGCCGGCGTGGCCCATGAGATCAACCAGCCGCTGGCGGCTATCCGCACCCACGCCGACAGCGCCGGCCTGCATCTTGAACGCGGAGACCCCGCCGCCACGAACCGTTCCCTGGCCCAGATCGCGGACCTGACCGACCGGGCCGGCCGCATCACGGACGAACTCCGCGCCTTCTCGCGCAAGACCAGCTCGGCCACGGTAGCGGTCGACGTCGACGCCGCCCTCGACGGCGCCCTGATGCTTCTTGGCGCGCGGCTGCGAGAGCGCGGCGTCGCCCTGTCCCGCCCGGAGCCACACGGCCTTCTGGTCATGGCCGAGCGCAACCGTCTGGAGCAGGTCCTGCTCAACCTGATCCAGAACGCGGTCGAGGCGGTCGAGGGCGTGGACGCGCCCTCCGTCATCGTGGACGTTCGGGCTGAAGAGGACGCCGTGACCATCCGCGTCATCGACAACGGCGCCGGCCTGTCCCCCGCCATTCGCGATCGTCTCTTCACGCCGTTCGCGACGGACAAGACACGCGGCACCGGCCTCGGGCTGGTCATCAGCCGCGACATCGTCGGCGGGTTCGGCGGCGAACTGATGCATGAGCCCTCCCCCGGCGGCACCGTCTTCCGCCTGACCCTGAAGCGGGCGCGGCAATGACCTTCCAGTCTCTGTCGAAGGTCGCGCTGGTCGAGGATGACGACGCCTTCCGTCAGGCGCTGGTCGAACGCCTGTCACTCTCGGGTCTGGACGTGTCCGCTCACGCCGGCGCCGAGTCCGCGATCAAGGCCTTGCGTCCGGATTTCGAGGGCGTCGTGGTCACCGACCTGCGAATGCCGGGCATGGATGGCCGCCACCTCGCGCGCCGCCTTTTCGAGATGGACCCCCACCTGCCGGTCGTCATGATCACCGGCCACGGCGACGTCGCCGAGGCTGTCGAGGCGATGAAGCTCGGCGTCTACGACTTCATCACCAAGCCTTTCGCCCCCGAGCGCCTGATCGAGACCATCCTGCGGGCGTTGGAGAAGCGGGCGCTGGTGCTGGACAACCGCCGGCTCGCCGCTCTGGCGGGCGCAAGTGAAGTGGCCATCCCCCTCGACGGCGACAGCCGTGCGGCGGTGAACCTTCGGGCCGCCATTTCACAGTTGGCGGACGCGCAGGTCGACGTCCTGATCGAGGGTGAAACCGGCGTGGGCAAGGAAGCCGTCGCCCGCTCGATACACACGTCCGGTCGGCGTCGCCTGAAAGAGTTCGTTCCCATCGCCTTCGATGCGCTTTCGGAGGCCGACGCGCCGGGCCAGTTGTTCGGCCACGAGGCCGGCGCCTTCCCGGGAGCCACGCGTCGTCGTGAAGGCCAGATCGCACGCGCTCACCTGGGCACCCTGTTCGTCGACGAGATCGACCAGGCGCCGCGGTCGGTCCAACGCATGCTCCTGCGCACGCTGGAGGAGCGGGAAATCTTCCCGCTGGGCGCCTCCGAGCCCGTGGGACTCGACTTGCGGGTTCTGGCCGCGACCAAGGCCGACCCGGCCGCCGCCGTCGCGCGGGGCGCGCTGAGCGAGGATCTGTACTACCGCCTGAACGTCGTCCGCCTGCGGGTGCCGCCGCTGCGGGAACGACGTGAGGACATCCCCCTGCTCTACAGCCGCTTTCTCGGTCGGGCCGCCCGGCGCATGGGCCGGTCCGTTCCCGAGATGGATCACGCAGTGCGCCGCCGGCTGGTCGAGCACGACTGGCCCGGCAACCTGAGGGAACTTTCCAACTACGCCAGCGAGGTGCTGGTCGGCATCCGTCCGTCGCTCAGCCCTGAAGCGGCCACACCCACGCTCGCCGAAAAAGTGGCGCTCTACGAAGGCGAGATCATCCGCGAGGCCCTGACCACTCACGCCGGGGATATGCGCGCCGTGACCCAGACCCTCGGCCTGCCCCGCAAGACGCTCTACGACAAGTTGGCCCGGCACGGACTGAGCCCCGCCGATTTCCGCCGCAAGACCTAGCCGCCCGCGCTCCACCGCACGTTTCATTTCAGGCCGCTGAAAATCGTGGACGGGGACGGACGATCGGGTTTCGTTGACCTGCGCCCGCGCTTCAGACGGGCGGGGGAGGATATCGATGGCAGGACCGACAGGGGGCGCGGGCCCCGACATCGCGGGCGGGGACCGCGTCAACATGGCCTTCGTGGCCCTGATCGTGGCGGTCGCCACCATCGGCGGCTTCATGTTCGGGTACGATTCCGGGGTCATCAACGGCACCCAGGACGGGCTCGAGGTGGCCTTCAACCTGTCGGCGCTGGGGACCGGCTTCAACGTCGGCGCCATCCTGCTGGGCTGCGCCTTCGGGGCGTTCGGGGCGGGCCGGCTGTCAGACATGATCGGTCGCCGTGGCGTCATGCTCTGGGCGGCGGGAATGTTCATCGTCTCGGCGATCTGGGCCGGCGCGGCGGACAGCTCCTTCCACTTCATCATCGCCCGCTTCATCGGCGGTCTGGGCGTGGGCGCCGCATCGGTGCTGGCCCCGGCCTACATCTCCGAGGTCACCCCGGCCTCGATCCGGGGTCGGTTGTCCAGCGTCCAGCAGATCATGATCATCACCGGCCTGACCGGGGCGTTCGTGGCCAACTATGCGCTGGCGGCCACGGCCGGAGGATCGACCGCCGAGTTCTGGATGGGCTATCCGGCGTGGCGCTGGATGTTCTGGCTGCAGGTCATTCCGGCCGCCATCTACCTGTTGGCCCTGCTGGCCATTCCCGAGAGCCCGCGCTTCCTCGTGGTCAAGGGCCGCGACGCCGAAGCCGAGGCCGTGCTCAGTCGCCTGTTCGGCCCGCAAGCCGGCGCCCGCAAGGTCGCCGAAATCCGCGCGACGCTGGACAGCGACCACAAGCCGAAATTGTCCGACGTGCTAGACCCCATCAGCAGGAAGGTTCGCCCGATCCTGTGGGCCGGCCTGATCCTGGCGGTGTTCCAGCAGCTCGTCGGCATCAATATCGTTTTCTACTATGGTGCGGTGCTCTGGCAGTCGGTCGGCTTCTCCGAGAACGACTCCCTGCTGATCAACATCGGCTCCGGCGCCTTGTCGATCATCGCCTGTCTGGTCGCCATCTCCGTGATCGACAAGATCGGCCGCAAGCCGATGCTACTGATCGGCTCGGCCGGCATGGCGGTGACGCTGGCGGTCATGGCCTGGTGCTTCTCACAGTCGCAGCTCGTCGACGGCGCCCCTCACCTGCCCGGCGCGGTTGGCCCGATCGCGCTGGTCGCGGCCAACGCCTATGTCGTCTTCTTCAACTTCAGCTGGGGCCCGGTGATGTGGGTCATGCTGGGCGAGATGTTCCCGAACCAGATGCGCGGTTCGGCGCTGGCCATCGCCGGCTTCGCCCAGTGGATCGCGAATTTCGCCATCTCCGTCAGCTTCCCGTCCATGGCGTCGGGTCTGGGCCTGACCCTGACCTACGGCTTCTACGCAGCCAGCGCGCTGGTTTCGTACGTCCTGGTCCAGCGCTGGGTGCACGAGACGCGGGGCCGCGAACTGGAGGACATGACGGGCTGATCCGGCAATCAATACGGCAGGCGTCGCGATCCATGCCTATTTTGTGTTTCGCGACGCCGGTTGGCGCGCCTACATCCGCCTGACACTTCCCCGAGGACGCCGACCATGACCGAGACGCTGGACCTGACTCACTGGATCAATGGCGAGAAGGTGCAGTCGGACCGGCCCACGGAAAGCCTGAACCCCTCGGACACCCGCGATCTGGTCGCCCGCACGCCGGACGGCGGCGATGCCGAGGTCAATGCGGCGGTGGCGGCGGCCAGGGACGCCTTCACCGGCTGGTCCGAGGCCAGCCCTGAGGTCCGCTCCGACGTTCTGGACCGGGCCGGCACCCTGCTGATGGAGCGCCGCGAGCAGGTCGGCCGTCTGCTGTCGCGGGAAGAGGGCAAGACCCTGCCCGAGGGCATCGGCGAAACCGTCCGCGCGGCCCGCATCCTGAAGTACTTCGCCGGCGAGGCCCTGCGCCTGCACGGCCAGAACCTCGCCTCGGTGCGGCCGGGCGTCGAGATCCAGACCTATCGGCAACCGGTCGGCGTGTACGGGTTGATCACGCCCTGGAACTTCCCGATCGCCATTCCCGCATGGAAGGCCGCCCCCGCGCTGGCCTTCGGCAACACCGTGGTCATCAAGCCCGCCGGGCCAACCCCGGCCACTGCAGAGGCGCTGGTCGCGATCCTGCATGAAGCGGGCCTGCCGAAGGGCGTGCTCAACATGGTGATCGGACGCGGTCGTGTCGGTCAGGCGATTGTCGACCACCCCGATGTCGCGGGCGTCAGCTTCACCGGCTCGCAGGGCGTGGGCGCGGGGGTCGCGGCCGGCGCAGTCAAGCGGCAGGCGCGGGTCCAGCTGGAAATGGGTGGCAAGAACCCGCTGATCGTTCTCGACGACGCCGATCTGGATCGCGCGGTCCAGATCGCACTGGACGGCTCCTTCTTCGCCACCGGCCAGCGCTGCACCGCTTCCAGCCGGCTGATCGTGCACGACGGCGTCCACGACCGCTTCGTCGCCGCCCTGGCCGAAAAGCTGAAGGGCCTGAAGGTCGGCGATGCGCTCGACCCCTCGACCAACATCGGCCCGGCGGTCAGCGAGGACCAGCGCGAGACCTCCTATCGCTACATCGACATCGCCACCTCCGAGGGCGGCCGCGTCGTCACCGGCGGCGACCGCCTGAACCTCGACAAGCCCGGCTGGTACGTCCAGCCGACCCTGATCGCCGACACCACCGCCGCCATGCGCATCAACACCGAGGAGGTCTTTGGCCCCGTCGCCTCGACTATCCGCGTGAAGAGCTATGAGGAGGCCCTCGACATCGCAAACGGCGTCGAATTCGGCCTCTCCGCCGGCATCGTGACCAGCAGCCTGAAGCACGCCCGCGACTTCCAGCGTCGCGCGAAGGCCGGCATGACCATGGTCAACCTGCCCACGGCCGGCGTCGACTATCACGTGCCCTTCGGCGGCACGAAGTCGTCCAGCTACGGTCCGCGCGAGCAGGGTTTTGCGGCGGTCGAGTTTTTCACGCAGACAAAGACCAGCTACTCCGCCGGTTGATCCCGGCGACGGGTAAGGGCAACGAGGGCGGATGCTCGCGGGGCCCCTGATGATCGACACGACGACCATGGCGCTCGCCGCGCTTCTGGGCGTCGTCGGTCTGGTGATCGGCAGCTTCGTCAACCTCGTCGCCATGCGCCTGCCGAAGGACGAACCGATCGCGATGGCGCGGTCGCGGACGGACTGCTGCGGCCAGATCCTCCAGCCGATCGAACTGATCCCCGTCCTCAGCTGGCTGGCCCAGCGCGGCCGCTGCCGACGGTGTGGAGAGGCCGTTTCCGCCCGTCACCCGCTCGTCGAGCTGACCGGCGCCGCAATCGGCGTCTGGGCGGCCCTCGCGTCAGCCTCGCCAATACACGCGGCGCTGACCGCCCTTTTTGGCTGGCAGCTTCTGCTGATCGCGCTGGTGGATGCTGACGCGCTCTGGATACCGGACCGTCTGACCCTGCCGCTCGCCGCGAGCGGTCTCGCCGCTGCGGCCCTTCTTTCGCAGACCACCGTGCTCGCCGCCATGGTCGGCGCCGTCGCGGGCCTTGTCTCCCTATGGCTGGTCCGCGAGGTTTATCGCCGCCTGCGGGGTCGAGAGGGCCTCGGAGGCGGTGATCCCTTTCTGTTCGGCGCGGTCGGCGCCTGGGTGGGGTGGATGGGCCTGCCGTCGGTCCTGCTGTGGGCCTGCGCAGCCGGGCTCAGCTGGGTCGCGTCCCGGGCCCTGCTGCGCCGCCCCCTCGCCGCCGATGAGCCCCTGCCGTTCGGCCCCTTCATCGCGATCGGCGCATGGCTGACGTGGGTGCTCGGCCCCATCGGCCTGGGGTGACCGACTGTCGACGATCCGTCACCTTGGCGTGCTAGGCGCTCCCTGATGTCGTTGCGCCTTCTTGCCGTCTGTTCAGCCTGCCTCGCCCTCTCGACGACGGCGCCGGCCATGGCCGATGTGCTGGACGACGCCGCCGTTCAGGCCGAGCCGCAATACTACCTGATGTCGCTCACCGACACGCCGGCTCAGGACGTGGCCGACGCCGTGCTCGGCGACGCGCTGGGTCTGCCATTCAAGGTCGACCCGGCCGTCACCGCGCGCATCAGCTTCAAGGTCGACGGCCTGTACGGCCCCCGCGCCCTCGTGCGCGAACTCGCCGACCGCCTGTGGAACGCCGATGTCGCCCTGATCGAGCGTCCTTCCGACGGTCTGTGGCTGATCCCGAAAGCAGCCCTTCCCGCGGCTCTGGCCCAAGGCGCCGCGCTGGTCGCCGCGCCCGCCGGAGCCACAGCCGCGCCTGTCGCCGCCGCGCCTGCGTTGGCCCCGCGTCCGATCGCCCCGAAGACCACCGCCGCCAAGGCTCCGCCTTCGGACACGCCTGACCTGTCATGGCTTCTGGCGCTCGGCGTCGGTTGGCTGGCGGGGGTGGGGAGCGTCTTCGCCTGGCTTCGCCTGCGCCGCCCGACCCCGGCTCCGGTCCTTGCGCTGCCCTCGCCTGTGGCCAGCAGCCCGCCCGAGCCGGCCGCCGACGATCTGGTCATTCCGACCTTCGCCCAGCGCGCAGCGACCGTCAGCGCGACCTCGCCCGGGGCCTGAGCTACTCGTACTGAATGCTCAGCGGTATCCGTCCCGCCTCGCCGAACAGGCGGCGCAGTTCGTCAGGATCGCCGCCGATGCGCAGCAGGTCACGCCCCTCGTCATCCATAACCGCAATCCAGCTGGCGCTGATATCGCCGACGTTGCTGCTCCAGATCTGGAATGATGTCGTCCCGAGACGATCCCCTGTGATCTGCAGGCGGTAGACGCGGTTGGCGTCGCCGGTCACCTCGACCAGCGCGGGTCCGTTGGCCAGCTCCAGCGCCGTCAGGCCCAGCATCGAGCCGTCCTCGGTCACCGGCACGCGCATGGGCCGCAGCGTGGAGACGCTGAGCCCCGAATGCACCTCCAGCGTCGCGCCCGCCAGCGCGTCCTGCGCACAGGTGGGCCCGGCGATGAACAGGGCCGTAGCCATCGTCGCGAGAGCGAGCCTCATTCCTGTCCTCCCTGTCCGGCCGGCGACGCCTGCCGTCGAACCCGCAGCCGTCCGGCATCGGTAAAGCCGCCCGTCGGCCCCACCGTGACCGTCAGCGGCTCGACCAGCTCCAGACCCAGCAGGCCCGCCTGCTCGGCCAGTCGCAGCGAGTATGAACCCGGCCGCACGCCTTCGAAATAGATCAGTCCGGCATGGTCAGTACGTCCGGATACGACCCGCGCGCCATCCGCCGAAACCAGCTCCACATCCAGCGCCGACAGCGGTCGCGCCCCTCCGTCCTCGCGCACGATCTCGGCCACGGCCTGAACCTCGGCCGTCCGCGTCATCGGATAGTCGATCTGGATGGTGTGGCCGGGCCGGGGAGTGGCCTCCAGATCGGTCGGGCCGCCCGCGAGGAACGGATCCTCGACGGCCGTCAGATCAATCCGCAGGCGAGCCGTCGCGGCGTCGCCCAGACCGCTGATCGACCCATGGCCGCCCGCATCCGTCGTCACCGCTCCACCCGGTCCTTCCAGCACCACGCCCGGCACGCCCTCCTCGGAGACCTGTCTCAGCCCGTCGCCATTGTCGTCCACGAAGACGTTTAGCCGCGCCGCCCCGCCCGTCGCCGCGCCGGGCCGGATGGCGGCGTATCGTCCCCGCTCCGGATCGAAGCCGAAGCTTGCGCCGAACTGCAGGCCCACGCGCCATTCGCCGCTGTCGGTCTCATAGGCGCCGTTCAGCGCCACATCGAAGGCCCGGGTGCGCCACAGACTGGCCGCCTGCAGGCTGGTGTCCCCCGTCTCCACCACGCGGACCGCGCCGAATCTCAGGGTCTGGCGCTCATTCAGGTTCACGTCCGCCGTCGCGAAGGCGGTGACCACACGCGCCTCCGGACTCAACTCGTAGCTCAGGCCGCCCCTGAACTGGACGGCGCTGCTGATCAGGGTGGTGAAATCGGTCGCCCCGAACAGCGCGCCGCCATCCGGCGCGCCGTCGATCTTTTCCCACGTCAGGCTGTTGGACGCATAGAACCGCCCGATCGGCGCACCCATCCGGGCCGAAACCTGTGTCGCCGCCTCGCCGTTGACCCGCTCCAGACGCCGCGCGTCCAGTGATAGCGGCAGCGTCGGCCCCGACGGCAAGCGCACCTGCCAGTCCGCCCTCAGATCCGTGGCGCGCAGCAGCGGCAGGGCCGAGATCAGACCCAGCTGCCGCGTCTCGTCGATGAAGCCGCCGCGATACTCCGAATGCCGCGCCACCACCGAGGCGCCGAACAGCCGTGCTGACACGCCTCCGGTCGCGCCGGACCCGCCCAGATCATCGACCCCGAGATCGAACTGCAGGGCCGCGCCGCCCAGCGAGCCCCGCAGGCCAGCCAGCCCGACCATGCGCTGGCCTTCGCCGGCAGGGTCATGCAGGCCCAGTCCCGCCGTCACCGTCAACGCCTCGCTGAGCCCGTAGTCCGCCTGAAGCGCCAGCCTCAGCTCGCCGGTCGCGAACGGGTCCTCGTTGTCGCCGACGGAGATCAGCGCCCGTCCCTGCTCCACCGCACCGAACCGGACGACCAGCCGCCCCGGCTCGACCTGGCCGGCCCCGAAG
Source organism: Brevundimonas sp. NPDC092305 (assembly GCF_044755415.1). Taxonomy (NCBI): domain Bacteria; kingdom Pseudomonadati; phylum Pseudomonadota; class Alphaproteobacteria; order Caulobacterales; family Caulobacteraceae; genus Brevundimonas; species Brevundimonas sp. NPDC092305. Next base: position 1,721,453 of record NZ_JBIVQY010000001.1, read on the forward strand.
TTGATCCGGCGCACGACCTCCCGCGTCCGCCCGTCCGGGCTGTAGAAGATCAGGCGGACCGTGTTCAGGCCGTGCGTCAGCGGCACATCGAGGAACTCGTAGCGACCCTGATCCGGCGCCGCCTGCGCCGCTTGCAGCACCTCGTTGACGTAGAGCTCGACCTCCTCGCCCAGCGCCAGTTCACCCCGCAGGTTCAGCGGCGTGGCGATGTCCAGCGCCTCCAGCGACGCCGACGAATAATAGACGCCCCGCCCCGCCAGCCCGGCGACGCCGATCGGCATGGACGGCGTGAACACATCGCCGAAGCCGACCCGCGTGCCCCCGAACCGTCCCAGAGCCCGGTTTCCGGGATCCTTCCGGCTCCAAGACAGTCGTACGTCGGACAGCTCGCCCTCGTCGTTCGAACCCGCGAACGTCTGCACCGTGCCCCATGCGAGGTCCCCGGCGGCGCGCACGTCGAACCGGCGGGCGCTGTCCGTCCCGTCCCGGGTGATCAGGCCGCCCACATTTACGTCGAACACGGGCGGGCTGAACGCCTGATACGGCGCCTCCAGCCGCACGATGTCCGGCGCTCCCGATCGGCCGTCCAGACCCGCCGCGCGGGCGCGACGCTCCATCCGGGACTGGAAGGGCAGGGTTTCCGTCGGCTGCACCCTGAGCACCTGCGCACTGGTGTCGACGGTCAGCCGGACGGGCAGAAGCTGCTCGATCAGATCGGCCCTCAGATAGATCTCGTCGCCGAAAACCTGCGCCTGATCCGCCCCCATGACGACCAGCCGGTCGCCGATCCGGGCAGTCCGCGCGTCCAGGTCAACGATCAACCGGCGATCGCGCGACAGGATCCAGCCTTCCGCCCTCGCCTGCGCCGGAAACACGCCGACCGACAGATCCAGAATCCGGGAGAACTGGCCGAGCGGCAGAAAGACCCCTGCTCGCGAGGCGTAGGCGTCCATCGACTCCGCGATCTGGTCATTGCCGACGCGCACCTCGAACCACAGCAGGTCATCCGGTCCGAACAGCACGCCCTGCGGCGCGAAGGCGTCGGTCGGCGCATCGGGTTCCGCCCCGCGCGCGACCCCGCCTGCGGCCGTCAGGCCGATGACAAGCGCCAGACTCATGGCCCGCCTCACGGGGCCGCGAGCGAGGCGGACGCCAGCGTGTCTCCCTTGCGGGCGTCGTCATCGCGATAGGTCACGGTCAGCACCGTCCCGCGCGCCACTGGCGTTTGCAGCGGCAGCAGCACCGCGCGCCGGGCGACCTCGGGATAAACCGCCACGCCGCGCAGAAGGCCGACGACCTCGTCCCCGTTCCGGACCTCGACATCGCCATAGACCGAGTTCGGTCCCTGCCGGACCAGATCCAGAGCCAGCACTCCGCCCGGCCGTTCAGCGTCGCCCGGCGTCAGGGCGAGGTTCTCGATCGCGGCGCGGGCGTCGGGCTCCCCTGCCCTCAGGATGACCGGGATGCTGATGCTGAACAGGGCCGTGACCTGCAGGCTCAGTTCGCCCGTCTCGCCTCTGGCGGCGGCTTCAGCGGTCAGGCCGGTGCTCTCGGGCGGCACGGCGGTGACGGTCAGATGGGTGCGCCACTCCGTTCCGCCGTCGCCGGGAGTCGGCATGGCGCGAACCCGGATGGCCTGGCTCTCGCGCGGTTGGAGCACGACCCGGCGCGGCGTGTACTGGACCAGTCGCGAGGCGGAGGCGACCTCCGCTTCCGGATGATCGGCGACGGCGGCAATCTGCCCGTCCGGCAGCATCACGCGGTCGACCATCTCGACGGAATAGGTCGCGGCCTCGTCGCCCTGGTTGAAGATGTAGACCACGGCCGAGCGCTCGCCCGGACCGAAGACGACCCGCTTGGGAGAAATGTTGAGGTCGGCCCCAATCTGAGCCTGGGCCGACCCCGGGATACTGGCCGCCACGACGATCATTCCCACGACGGCCAGGAGTGAACCGACGAGCCGGGATACGCGATCATACAGGTCAGTCATGGCGTCGATCCGTAGATTGGGTTTCAGGATGACGACGCCGAGGTTTCGCGGCGGTTAACTTACGCGGCTCAGTTGTAGGCTGCGGACACGGTGAAAGTGCCGGAATAGGCGCCCGTTACGGTGGTCGAGGAGACCGGCACGGTGCCCCCCACCTTGAAGGCCAGCGATCCGGCGGCGCCCAGCGCATTGCTCAGGGTCTGGGCCGAAGCCGAACCCGTCAGATTGTTCGAGGTGGTCACGGTCAGGCTCTCGGAGCCGTTGGCCATGGTGAAAGTCGCGGGGATCGTCACCGACACCGACTGTCCGCCTTCACCGTCGATGGTGAACTGGGCGGCGCGCGGGGTGTCGCCCGAGCTCAGGCCGACGACGCTGCCGGTCACCGAGCGGGCGTCAGCGGTAGACACCACGACGGTGCCCGAACCGGTCGACGGACGCACGACGGAGCCAAACTTCAGGTCGCCGTTCTTGGTGATCGTCAGGGGACGAATGACGGTGATCGAGCCCGTGCCCGTGGTGGACGCAGACTGGGCGAAGGCGGGCGCGGCCAGAGCCACGGTGGCGAGGGCGACGGCGGCGGCGAGAACTCGTACGTTCATGATCGGTCTCCTGCAGGGGTGGCTGCGTTGGCCGGCCGTTTCGATCATCGGATGCGCCAAGTCCAACCGGCGGAGCCCGAAAACAGGGCAAATCGAACCAAAGTTATACGTTTTCGGCGCTAATCCCCGGCCGACGCCGAAGGTTGCACCTTTGCTTAACCAGACAGCTTCAGGGTGCGCTGATCGAACTGCGGTTCGCGTACTCACTTGTCCGGCTACGTATGCGTTGGGTTGTCCTGATCGTCGATGACCACCCCCTGGTCGCCCAGGCGCTGGAACTCGCCGTCAGGGCCGCATACCCTCATCTGGACGTCGCGCGGGCGGCCAGCGCGACGGAAGCTGAAGACCACGCCCGCGTCGGCGCGGGCCGCATTCGACTGGTCCTTCTCGACCTGATCCTCCCGGACGCCAAGGGTTTCGACGCCCTGCTGCGCCTTCAGCAACGTCTGCCCGACTGCCCGATCTGCATCATCTCAGGTCGGACTGATCCCCATTCCGTCGCCATGGCGCGGTCGCTCGGGGCGGCGGGCTTCCTCGGCAAGAACGAGCCGGTCGAGAAGCTGGTCAACTCCGTCGGAGACATGCTGCGCGGCGAGCGTCCGTTTTCCGACGCCCGCGAAGAGGTCGGGGCCGACCAGCGCGCCGTCAGTCGTCGGCTGCAAAGCCTGTCGGCCGCTCAGCTTCGCGTCCTCGCCGGTCTGGCCGAGGGCAAGCTGAACAAACAGATCGCGCACGACCTTGGCGTCACGGAAGGCACCGTGAAGCAGCACCTGAACGCCATCTTCCGTAAACTGGATGTCCGGAACCGCTCCCAGGCGATTCTGGCCGCCGGCCCGTATCTGGATGAAATCAAACGCCCCGACCGCTCGCGTCAGGCCAGTTGAAGCGCACCTCTCAGCTCGTCCTGCGAAAACGGCTTCACCAGTGTTGCGTGGGCTCCCAGACCCTTGGCCATGTTCAGAACCGGCCCGGCGCCCAGTCGACCCCCGCCCGTGATCGCCACGATACGGATCTCGTCGTGCTGATCCCGCAAGTCCATGATCAGGTTGAGCCCGTCCCGGTCCGGCATGAGTATGTCGGCGACGATGGCGTCGGGCTTGAACGCCGCGATCTTCTTCAGGCCGGTATCGACATCCAGCGCCGTCTCGACCTCGCACCCCATCTCGGCCAGCATGGCCGCGATGTGATCCAGCATGATGGCGTCGTCCTCGATCACGCAGACCTTCATAACCTCAGCCCTCGGTTGTCAGTTCAGCGAACATCGGCTTAGGATCAACCATGCCGTCCCGTCAAATCCGGAAGAGCCGATCACCCGTTTTTGCCGCTGTCGGGGCGTTGGCTCTGGTCGTTATCCTCGTCATCGCGGGCATCGAGCTTGCTCGAGAGTTCGACAGGGCCCGCAACCATCGCGCGGAAGCGACGCGTTCATTCGAAACCCGATCACAGATCCAGCGCGTCTTCTCCCTGATGCAGGACGCCGAGACGGGGCAGCGCGGCTACATCATCACCGGCGACGATCGCTTCCTTGAGCCGTATCACGCCGCCAATGCGACGCTGGCCGCCCAGCTGACCATGCTTCGCCGACAGATGGCGCAGGACCGCTCGCAGACCGCGGATATCGCCGAACTCGAGCGCGACATCGCCCGGAAACGTCAGATTCTCGCCCGAACCATCGATCTTCGCCGCCGCCTGGGTCCTGCTGCCGCCAGCGCGGAAGTCTCCGAGGGCGAAGGCAAGGCGGCCATGGACGATATCCGGCGGGTCGTCAGCCGCATGGTGGACCGCGAGGCGGGCCATCTCGAGCAGGCCCGCGTTCTCGCCGAGACCCGCACGCGCCGCACCGAATGGATGGTGTCCTCCCTGTTCTTCGCCCTGATGGTCCTGACCCTGGGCGGGGGCTTTCTGCTCTGGCGTTATCTGACGACGCGTCAGGCCCTGCTGGCCACCGTCAGCGCCAACGCCGCCCGTCAGGAGGCCATCCTCGACAGCGCCATCGACACCATCATCACCCTCAATCCCAGCGGCAGCATCGAGAGCATCAACCGCGCGGGTCGCAAGATGTTCGGCTACACGGCCGCCGAACTGGACCGTCGGGACATCTCCCTGCTGATCGATCTGGCTGGCGACGGCGGCGGCGACGCGCCCTTCCTGACCCGTCTCGGCGAAAAGCTGGGCGCGCTGGAATCTGGCCGGCTGGTGCGCGAGATGTCCGGGCGTCGCAAGGACGGTTCGACCTTCCCCGTCGACGTCGCCCTGGGCGCGATGGAACAGCCGACGGGCATCCACGTGGTCGCCATCGTTCGCGACATTTCCGAACGCCGCCGCATCGAGGAGATGAAGGACGAGTTCGTGTCCACCGTCAGCCATGAGCTGCGCACGCCGATGACTTCGGTCGCCGGATCGCTGGGCCTGCTGGCCGGCGGGGCCGCGGGCGAACTGCCCGAGAAAGCCGTCCGCCTCATCGCCATTGCGCAGGCCAATAGCCAACGTCTGGTTCGACTGATCAACGACATTCTCGATATCGAGAAGATCGAGTCCGGCAAGCTGTCGCTGGCGTCCGAAACCCTGAACCTGCGCGACATCGCCGAGCGGTCCATCGAAGGCGTCCGGGGTTATTCCGAAAGCCTGGGCGTCGAGTTGCGGCTCGCCGAAGAGCACGACGCGCCGGTGCGCGGCGATGCGGACCGCCTGATTCAGGTCGTGACCAACCTGCTGTCGAACGCCGCAAAGTTCTCACCTCAGGGCGGAGAGGTGCTGGTCTCGGTCCTGCCCGAACGTCGGCTCGCTCGCCTCAGCGTCAGGGATTTCGGTCCGGGCATTCCCGAAGGCTTCCGCTCGCGCATCTTCTCCAAATTCGCCCAGGCGGACGGTTCGGATTCGCGGACGCAGGGCGGCACCGGACTGGGGCTGGCCATCTCGCGTGAGATCGCAGAGCGCCACGGCGGTCGGCTGTGGTTCGAGTCCGCCCCGGGCGAAGGCGCGACCTTCCATCTTGACCTGCCGCTGATGACCGAAACCGGACCTTCGTCCGCCGAGGGGCCGAAGCTGCTCATCGTCGAGGACGACCTCGACGCCGCCCACACCCTGCGCGACCTGATGGAGCGCGACGGCTTTCAGGCGGACATCGTCGGCACCGCCGACGCCGCCTACCGCGCCGCCGTCGGCGATGGCTACAGCGCCCTGCTGGTCGACCTCAATCTGCCTGACGGCGACGGCATCGGCCTGATCCGGAGCCTGCGCGATGCCGAACAGACCCGTGACATCCCCATCATCGTCATCTCCGGCGACGCGGCGCGCGGCAAGGCGCGGGGCGCCGCGCTCGAAGTGCTGGACTGGATGGACAAGCCGATCAACGGCGATCGTCTGCGCCATGTCGTGGCGGGGGCGATGGGCGTGCAGGCCGAAAGGCCCCGGGTCCTGCATGTCGAGGACGACGTCGATGTACTGTCCGTCGTCTCCTCCACCTTGGGCGGCGTCGCCGATGTCGAGGCCGCGCGCACCCTGTCCGACGCCCGCCAGTCCCTGTCGCGCAGCCGGCCCGATCTGGTGATTCTCGATCTCGGTCTGCCCGACGGCTCCGGTCTGGATCTGCTGAAGGACCTGACAGACGCCTCCGGTCGCGCCATTCCGGTCGTGGTCTATTCCGCGCAGGACATGGACGGGGCGCTCAAGACCGGCGTCGACGCCGTGCTGACCAAGTCCCGCGCGTCGCTGACCACCCTCACCCGTACGGTCCGGCGACTGACGATCAGATGACAGGGAGATGCCGATGAACCCGCTGGTCGTCTTGCACGTCGACGACGAACCCGACATCCGCGAGGTCGCGGCCCTGTCGCTGCAGCTCGACCCCTCGATCACCCTGATTTCGGTTCCGTCCGGAGAGGAAGCGCTGTCCCGCCTCTACGCCGGCCTGACCCCGGATGTGATCCTGCTGGACGTGATGATGCCCATGCTCGACGGTCCGGCCACCCTCTCCCGCCTGCGCGAGATCCCGGGGCAGGAGGACACCCCCGTCCTGTTCATGACCGCCCGCGCACAGGCGCAGGAGCAGAACCGTTACCTCGCGCTGGGCGCACGGGCGGTGATCCTGAAGCCCTTCGATCCGATGACCCTCGCCCGCGACGTCCGCGACGCCTTGGCGCAGAACGCATGAGCCTCGAAGGACTGGAGGCTTTGCGTCAGCGGTTTCGCGCGCGGGCCCGCGAAGACCTGCTCGCCGTGCAGGCCTGGGCGGCCGCCGGCCTGCCGCACGATCCGGATACCGAGCGGCGTGTCCATAACCTCGCGGGCGCCGCCGGCGCTTTCGGCTACCCTCGCCTGAACGCCGCCGCCGCCGTTCTGGACGATGCGATCGCCGTGGGCGAAACGCCTTCCCTCTCCGACGTCGAGGGTCTGATCGCGGCTCTGGACCAGATGGACTCCGAGCGGGCGCCGGAAGGCTGATCGTCTCAGTCGCGGGAAGTTTTCGACACCGGTTTCCTGTTCCGGACCAACCCGCCCGTCAGATTGTTCGACAACAATTTGACACGGGCGATTAATCGCTAAACACTTCGGCAAAAGACACCGGTGTCATGCCTGCGCTCCACCGCAGGCGCGGAACTCCGGGAAAATCATCAAATCGTCCTGGGGAGGATCAAAAGTTGACCACGTCCAAGTCGCGCCTGCTGGCCACATCCGGTCTTGTCGCATCCGCCGCCGTCCTGCTGTCGGCAGCACCCGTCCTCGCCCAGACCGCCCCGGCGGCCGAGCCGCAGGACGAAACCCAGCTTGAGGAAGTCATCGTCACCGGCTTCCGTGGCAGCCTCGAGCGCGCCCTGTCCAACAAGCGCAACAACACCGCCGTCGTCGACAGCATCGTCGCCGAAGACATCGCCAAATTCCCCGACAACAACCTCGCCGAGTCGATCCAGCGTGTCCCCGGCGTCGCCATCACCCGCGACGGCGGCGAAGGTCGCGGCATTTCGGTCCGCGGTCTTGGCCCCGACTTCACCCGCGTGCGCATCAACGGCGTCGAGGCGCAGGCCACGACCGGTTCGAACCGCGGCCGCGGCTTCGACTTCAACGTCTTCGCCTCCGAACTTTTCAACCAGATCGACGTCCGCAAGACGCCCTCGGCCAATGTCGAGGAAGGCTCGCTCGGCGCCACCGTCGACCTGTCGACCGGCCAGCCTTTCGATCTGTCCGGGCCGACCTTCGCCGCCTCGGCGCAGATGGGCTACAACGACCTCGCGCAGGAATACGACCCCCGCTTCGCCATCCTCGCCGGCAATCGCTGGGACACCCAGTGGGGTGAGATGGGCGCGTCGTTCTCGCTGGCCTACTCGACCAAGACGACGCTGCAGAACGGCGCCTCGACGGGTCAGTGGCAGCAGGGCAGCCTGCGTCTGCCCTACACAGTCGCGGCGAACCAGGTCGATGGCGGCTGGTGCAACCCCGCCACGCGTCCGGTTCTCTGTGCCGGGACGAATCCGACGGCATATGACATCGCGTCCCAGCCGACCACGCGCTACCCGCGCTTCCTGCGTTACCAGGACTACAACCTCGAAACCGAACGTCTGGGCATGACCGGCTCGCTGCAATGGCGGCCTACCGAGCAGACCCTCGTCAGCCTCGACATCCTGTATTCGAAGTTCGATGGCATCCGGAACGAGCGCCAGCTGGAGTCGATCGGCCTCAGCCGGGCAGCGTCGCAAGGCGGCAAGCCCGAGACCGTGGTCCGGGACATCCTGCTGGATGACAACGGCTCTGCGATCTACATGGCGCTCGACAACGTCGACATCCGGTCGGAGAACTACGTCGACGAGTACTCGACGACTTTCCAGCAGTACACCCTGAAGCTTGAGCATGATTTCTCGGAGCGGTTCCGCGGAAGCTTTATGCTGGGATACGTGAACAACGACTTCGAGAACTTCAAAGATTACATCGCCCAGATGGACCGTCAGAATTCCGACGGCTATTCCTACGACTTCCGGCCCGGCGGCATGGACTTCCCGGCCATCAACTATGGCTTCGACGTCACCAATCCAGCTAACTGGTACATCGGACCGACGGTCACAGCGCCGGGCGGAACAGGCCCCAGCGGCCCGGACATCCGTCTGCGTCCGAACTGGAACACCAATATCTACGAGAGCGCCCAGTTCGATCTGGAATGGGACTGGACTGACCAGATCAAGATTCAAGGGGGCGCCCAGACCAAGTCGTACGAGTCCGATCAGCGCGGCATGCGGTTCGCTTCGGGCGAAACCAACATCCCCGCGCTGCCGGCCGGCACGACGGTGGCTGACGTCACCGAGCTGTATTGCGGCTTCCGCGGCCTGGCCCTGCCCGCCGGCACTCCGAACTGCTGGCTGACGCCCAACCTTCAGGCAATCGCTGACGTTTACGGCGTGTTCAACAACGACTCGGGCCGCTTCGCCCTGTCCGAGACCGTATCGAGCGCCCGCGGCGACAACCGGACGGTGTCCGAAAAGGATGACGGCGCGTACATCATGGCGGCGTTCGACTTCCGCGACCTCAACATCCCGATCCGGGGCGACGTGGGCGTTCGCTACGTTCGCACCGATCAGGAGTCCGGCTTCTACTCGTCCGTGGGGACCGGCTTCGAGTGGACCGTGGTGGGCCGCAGCTACGATGACTGGCTGCCGTCGGTGAACCTCGTATTCGAGCCGACCGAGGATCTGCTGATCCGCGCCGGTGTCGCCAAGGTCATGGCCCGTCCCGGCCTTGGCAGCATCTCGGCCGCCACCAACGTCAACGTCGCGGGCGGGTCGAAGACGATCACCTCGGGCAACCCGTTCCTGGAGCCATACCGGGCGAAGACTTACGACTTCGCCGTTGAGTGGTACCCTGCTCGCGGATCAATCCTTTCGGCCGGCGTCTTCTACAAGGACATCTCGACCTACATCCAGAATATCGTCGCGCCCGTCGTGTTTGCGGACACGGGTCTTCCGGACTCCCTTCTGACGGGCACCGGCGCACTTGCGACGGACACCTTCCAGCGCACGACGGTCATCAACACGCCCGGCGGCCCTCTGAAAGGGTTCGAGCTGAACTACCAGCAGTCGTTCAGCTTCCTGCCGGGCCTGTGGTCGAACTTCGGGGTGCTCGCCAACTACACCTTCGTCGAGTCCGAGATTGAGTACTTCCTGTCCTCCGCAGGCGCGTCGACGGTCACCCGACCCTTGCTGAACCTTTCCCGCAACGCCTGGAACGGCACGATCTACTACGAGGACGGTCCCTTCCAGGCCCGCGTGTCGGCCAACTACCGCGACCCGTATCTGACCGCCGTTCCGGCATCGTACGCGGTTGATGTCGCCGGCGTTCGCGAGGCCACCTACGTCGACGCCTCCATCTCCTACAAGTGGGGCGACAACATCACGTTCAGCCTGGAAGGCATCAACCTGACCAACGAGGTCAACGTGTCCTACACGGACTCCGAAGCCGAACGGTTGAGCGACTACTTCCAGAGCGGTCGGCAGTTCTACGCCGGCGTCCGCTACAGCTTCTGATCCAATCAGGACGGCGACCCTTCGGGGTCGCCGTTTTTTCTTGAGGTTCGTCGATGTCTGACAGTCCGCGGTCTCCGGCCCGTCGCGACGTGAGCCTTGCCGCCCTGGCGGGCGTTGCGCTCTCCGCCCTCCCCGCGTCCGTGACTGCCCGCTCGCGGCAGGCCGCCGACGATCCGTGGGAGCATGCGCGAGCCATCCGCGCCCGCATTCGCCCACCCGTCTTCCCCCGCGCCAACCGCTTCACGCCGCAGCAGTTCGGTGGCGTGGCCGACGGCGTGACGGACAACACGGCAGCCTTCCGTCAGGCGGTCGCCGCCGCCTCCGCCGCGCGCGGCGGCGGGCGGGTTGTCGTCGAGGGCGGCGTCTTCCTGACCGGCCCGATCCACCTGCTGTCCAATGTCGAACTTCATGTCGACCGCGAGAGCACGATCCGCTTCACACAGGACCGCAACGCCTACTTCCCGCCGGTGCTGACCCGATACGAGGGCACGGAGTTCATGGGCGTCTCGCCCTTCATCTACGCCTACGGTCAGGAGAACGTCGCGGTCACCGGTCACGGCATCCTCGACGGCAATGCGACCCGCGAGAACTGGTGGGCGCACAAGCGCGGCGCCGATGGTGAGGAAGGCGACCCCGCCCGCCTGCGCCGCTTCGCCGAGGAAGGCCGCCCTGTCGACCAGCGCGTCTTCGGACCCGAGACCACCATCCGGCCCCAGTTCATCCAGCCCTATCGCTGCCGCAACGTGCTGATCCAGGACGTCACCATCCTGCGTTCGCCCATGTGGGAGATTCATCCGGTCGAATGCGAGAACGTCACCGTCCGCCGCGTGACCATCTCCACCCACGGCCCAAACAATGACGGCTGCGATCCCGAGGCCTGCACCGATGTGCTGATCGAGGATTGCGTCTTCGACACCGGGGACGACTGCATCGCCATCAAGTCGGGCCGCAACGCCGACGGGCGCCGCCTGAGCAAGCCCTGCCAGAACATCATCGTCTCCGGCTGCACCATGATGGACGGCCACGGCGGCGTGACGCTGGGGTCAGAGATCAGCGCGGGCGTAAGGAACGTCTTCGTCGAGAACTGCCGAATGGACAGCCCTCAGCTGGCCACCGCCATACGCTTCAAAAACAACGCGGCGCGGGGCGGGCGGCTGGAGAACATCCATGTCCGCGACATCACCGTGGGCCAGGTCGCCAAGGCGGCCGTCACCATCGACTACAACTACGCCGAGGGTGCGAACGGGGCCTTCAAGCCCGAGTTCGAAACCCTGACCATCCAGCGGATGGTGGTCGGCCGCTGCGAGCGCGTGCTGGACCTGCAGGGCTTCGAAGCCGCGCCCATCCGCTCGATCGCTCTGATCGACTGCGACATCGTCCGCGCGGCCGAGCCGGACATCGTCTCCCACGTGCAGGGCCTGACCTACACCAACGTCCGCCGCAACGGCCGCCCCGCGACGGGGCCAGAGCCCGGTGCCGTCGTCCGCCCTGCCAGCCGCCACGGATAACCGGAGACAGACCATGCGCCCCTTCCGCATCCTGCTGGCCGCCGGCGCGGCGACCCTCGCCCTCTCTTCCGCCCTGCCATCGATGGCCCAGACGACCGCTGCGCCCACAGCCCGCGATCGCCTGATCCTGTGGCTGAACAGTCTCGTCCACGACCATTCGACCCGACGCGCGGAAACTATCGCCGCCCTGTCGACGGAGGAGGAGGCTCGCCAGCGTCAGGTCCGCGTCCGCTCCCTGCTGGCGGAGATGATCGAATTCGAGACCTTCGCCGGCCCGGTCGTCTCGCAGACCACCGGCATGGTTCGCGAGGACGGCTACGACATCGAGAAGGTCTGGTACGAAAGCCTGCCCGGCTATCGCGTGACCGGCGACGTCTACGTCCCGCACGGCCGTGGTCCGCACCCCGCCATCATCATCCAGCCCGGCCATGGTCCGGACGGCAAGATCGGCAACTTCGCCTTCGCCGTCGCCTTGGCCCGCGCCGGCTTCGTAGTCCTGTCCATCGACATCGTCAGCGAGGGCGAGCGGCTTCAGCACTACGACCCCGACATCGGCGGCTCAAAGGTCGGGCGTCCCACCGGCGAGCACAGCATGGCCTTCGGGCAGGCCCTGCCCGTCGGCGGCCACGTCTCGCGCTTCTTCATTCAGGATGCGATGCGCGGCGTCGACTATATGATGGCCCGGCCCGACGTGGACGACCAGCGCATCGGCGCCTTCGGCTGTTCGGGCGGCGGCACCATGACCGCCTATCTCGCGGCGCTGGATCCACGCATCAAGGCCGCCGCCACGGCCTGCTACATCACCGACTTCGATCATCAGTTCGCGCCCGGCGAAACCGGCCCGCAGGACGCCGAGCAATCGATCCCCTTCTTCATCGAGCGCGGTCTGGGCTTGGCCGACTGGGTCGAGGCCGCCGCGCCGCGCCCCTACGCCGTCATCTCCACCACCGAGGACATGTTCCCGATCGCCGGCGCCCGCGCGGCGTTCGCCGAGGCCCAGCGCTTCTACGGCCTGTTTGGCGCCGCGGACCGGATCACCATGATCGAAGGGCCCGGCGGTCACGGAAACATCCGCCCGCTGGCGCCGCAGATCGTCGGCTTCTTCACCCGCTGGCTGCGGGACGATCCCACCGAACGCCCGGTCGCGGTCGCCCCCACCGGCGACCCCGCCAGACTGCTTGTGACCAGCACCGGCCAGCTGTCGACCTCGATCGGCAGCGAGACCATCCAGTCCCTCGTCGAGGCCGAAGCCGCAACCATCCGTCCCGACGTTCCCGCCGGCGAAAGCGCGTCGGCGCGGCTGCAGCGCCTGCGCACGGCCGTCCGCGACATCGCCCGCACCACGGTCCGCCCCGGCGCGCCGGCCTCCGCCCAGCCCGGCCCGACGGTTGAGCGTGACGGCCTCAGTCGCACGCCCGTCACGATCGAGGTCGAGCCCGGCATCACGGTCTCCGCCAACCTGATCCAGACCTCCGGCCGGGGCCGCCGTCCCGCCGTTGTCATCGCCTCCGCCATGCCTCAGGCCTCACAGGCCGACGCCTGGGCTCGCGCCGGCTGGGCGGTGCTGGTCGTAGAGCCGCGCGGCGCGGGCGGAACCGAGGAAGCCAAATCCCCCCTCACCGGCGACTGGACCCTGCTGTCCCTGCGCGCCCTGATGGTGGGCAAGACGCCGGTCGGCATGCGCACGGATGACATCGTCGCGGCGATCAACTGGCTGGCCTCGCGCGAAGACGTCGATGCCTCCGGCGTGGCGCTTCAGGCCTCCGGCGCCCTTGGCCCCGTCGCCCTGCATGCGGCGGTGCTGGATGACCGCATCGGCCGGGTCTGGATCGACTCCAGCCTGCTGTCCTACCGCGAGTTCGTCGAGCGCCCGATCAGCCGCAACATGGCCGAGGTCAATCTGCCCGGCGTTCTGCGCCGCTACGACCTGCCCGATCTCGCCGCCGTGCTGGGCGACCGTCTGACCGTGATCAATCCGGTCAACTCCGTGGGCGAGCCCCTGTCCGCCGCCCGCACCTCCGAACTGCTGCCCGCCGCCGTCGCCGTCTTCCGCGGCGGTCGCGATCCCGTCGAACCGCCCCCGGCCTCGCGCCGCGCTGGAGCCCGCTCATGACCCGCCGTTCCCGTCTGTCTCTCGCGGTGCTGCTGACCACCGCCGCCCTGCCCGCCGCCGCCCTCGCACAGGACGACAGCGGCCGCCTGTTCCATGCGCCGCTGGATTCGTCCGCGACGGCGACCGAGGCGACCGGCATCGCCCCGCCCCTGTTCGTGGACAACGTCTCCATCATCCCCGACGGCGCCCAGGCCGGCGCCCTGCGCGCGGCGGACAACCAGATCCTCGCGTGGTCTGCCCCCGGCAACCTCTACGCCCAGCGCGGCACCATCTCCTTCTTCTGGCGCTCGCATCAACCGATCGGCCGGCGTCAGTTCGTGATCTTCCGCGCCGGCTATCCGGATCACACCAGCTGGGACATGGCCTTCCTGCGCATGGACTGGAACGGTCACGGCTACGACGTCTTCGTGACCGACGGCAGCCTCGCCCGCGTCCGCATCTCGGTCGAGGCTCCAACGCCCGACGCCGAGGCCTGGACCCACTTCGCCATTGCCTGGGACGAGACGCAGGGCCTCGCCCTTTACGTCAACGGCCGGCTGGCCGGAAAGAAGGACGCCACGGCCGTCCTCGACAACGCCCTGTACGCCTTCGGCCCGCACAGCCGGATCATCAGCGGCTATCAGGTCCAGAGCGCCTACGACTATCAGCGCGGCGGCGACGTCGACGAGGTCTCGACCTTCGACCAGATGCTGGGCGCCGACGCCGTCGCTGCCCTCGCCCGACGCGAGACCCCCGTCGTCCCCGCGGCCCCGGCCCGCGACATGAGCGAGGCTCGCTGGCGCGACGAATGGCGGCTGCGCTACGGCTTCAACCGCGCCGACGACGCCCCGCCCTATCTGGCCGCGCCCTCGACCGCCGTCAGCACCGTCGTCCCCACCGACGTCCGCGATCACAAGAAGCGCTTCTGGCGCGGCGACGACGGCCTGCGCGAGACGACATGGCCCGGCGTCTACAACCGCTCGCGCCTCGAAGGCCGCAGCGACTATTTCGTCCTCCCCGACTGGGACACCTATTCGGCCGGCGGTCAGGCGCTGGATGTCACCCTGCCCGACGAACCGTGGAACCGCATCGAGGTCCAGGGCGCGGCGGACGGAACCTTCAGCGTCGGCAATCGCACCATCGGTCGTCGCCCGCGCGGTCAGGAACGCACCAGCCTGCAGCTCGACGAGGCCCGCACCGGCGGCGCCGTGCGCTTCCAGAACCGCGCGCAGGAGACGCCGATCCGCGAGATCAGCTTCCTGAACGTCCGCCCCGGCGACGCGCCCGAGGGGACGGTCAGCCTGTCCTACGTCATCCGTCCCAACGCCGCGCCGGCCTACACCACCCTGAACGACCTCGAGAGCTACATCGCCGGCCGCTTCGTCGCCGATGAGCGCCAGACCGTCGTCGCCCTGCCGGCCGGCGCGCCCGAGACGTCCCGCGCCCAGCCGCAGGCCGGGGGCATGCCGCTGGTCCACGTCCTGATCCCCGCCGACTTCCGCGCCGTGGAGCCCGGCGGGCCGCCCGCCCGCTTCGACTATGGCTGGGCCAATCTGCGCGATGGTCTGGACGGCATCGCCATCGACATCCCGGCCCTGAACGTCCGCCCGACCCACGGCGGCCTGTTCCCGCTGAACATCAGGGTCAAGGATCCGCTCTGGCCGGACCGCGACCTGATGGACGTCAACGTCTCGGTCAAGCCGGGCGAGGCGCGCACCATCTGGCTCGACACCCGCGACCGCATCCTGCCCGAGGGCCGCAGCCTGTATCTGCAAATGGCCGGCGCAGGTCAGGACTTCAACGCCGCCGCCCTCGACGGCGCGCGCATCCGGCTGGTCTTCAAGCCGCGCGAAGAGGCCGCCGTCCAGCACGTGGCCGACCGTCTGGAGCAGGTGAAGGGCAACCTCGCCTTCTTCGTCGAGGAGCAGCCGAACAACCGCCTGCTGCCGGTGTACGAGCGGTTCGACCGCGACATCACCGACCTGCTGCGCGTCGATCCCGACAACCAGACCGCCCGTGTCTACTGGAACGAGCAGAACGGCGGCCAGCCCTACCCCGCCTTCGCCCAGACCGATCCCGCGCCCGGCGTCCCCCTGTGGGCCCATCGCCAGATCGAGGACCTGAAGCAGGTCCGCCATTTCATCAACTTCTGGATCGACGAGCGCCAGATTGAGGACGGCGAGTTCGGCGGCGGCCTGTCCGACGACTCAGACCTGCTGAACCAGTGGCCGCCGCTGGTGCTGATGGGCGTCGATTCCGGCAAGGTCACCCACAGCGTCGGCGCCGCCATGGACGCCATTTACCGCTCGGGCATGATCACCGACGGCCTGAACACCATCCGCGCCGACGAACTGCATTCCTACGAGGAGGGCATCAACACCGTCGCCCAGTACGCCCAGCTCAACTGGGGCAGCCCGCGCGCCGTCGAACAGCTGATGGCCACGGCTCGCCGTTACGGCGACATCACCGAGGTGAACCCGGCGGGCCACCGCCACTTCGTCTCCAACTCCTACGCCCACGACGACATGTGGCGCGAGGGGCCGTGGCAGCGTCAGCGCGGCAATAACTTCCTGATGTTCCACCCCGGCATCCTGCTGGTGCAGTGGAACGGCTCGCCCGCGGCGCGCGACATGATCCTGTCGACCACCGACGGCTATCTGGCCCATGCCAAACCGGCCACCGGCGGCGGCGCGACCCTGCCGGCCCAGATCGACTGGCCTTCGGACGGGGAGTTCACCCCCTCTGGCGTCAGCGGCGGCGCCGGCGGTGCAGGCCTCGGCGGTTCGACCTCGGTCTTCTGGGCCGCGTACCGCTGGACCGGCGACGACAAATACCTCCAGCCCCTGCTGAACGGCGCCCCGCGCAGCCTCACCGCGCTCAACGCCGACGTCACCTCCATCCTCGGACGCCGCGACGAATGGGGACCCGGCTTCATCCAGCAGGCAGGCGCATCCGACCCCTACCGGCTGTCCAACACCGGCGGCGCCGGCAGCCCGCTGGCCATGGCCCGCTTCGGCGCCTGGCAGGCCACCGGTGACAAGCGCTATCTCGAGACCATCTACGGCGAGGAGATCCGTTCGGCCTCCCAGCGCATGCCGATCATGACCGACGGCCACCTGTGGAGCGACCGCGTCCAGATCCCAAGCGAGATGCTCCAGCGCTCGCGCCTCGGCGGCATCGCCGCCCGACGCGGCCAGATCTATCCCGGCAACGTCGTCTCCTGGGCCTTCGAGGGCGAGGACAACGGCGAGAGCGTCGCCATCCTTGTCCCCGAGGCGACCCAGACCCGCTTCAAGGTCATCGTCTTCAACGTCACCGACCACCCCGTTCGCGCCGCCATGACCGGCTGGGACGTCACCGCCGGCCGCTGGACGGTGGCTGGCGGCGTCGACGCCGATGGCGACGATACCGCTGACGCCCCCTCGACCCGGACCATCGACTTCGGGCCCAATGCAAGCGAGAGCCTGACCTTCGCCCCCGGCGTCGCCACCGTCCTGACCTTCGAGCTCGCGGAGGCCGGCCAGCCCGTCTCCACCCGGCCCGACGTGGGTCTCGATCCGCAGGACGTCGCCGGCAGCGGCCGCGACCTGCGCGTCACCATCCACGGTCTGGGTGCGGTCGACTCGCCCGCGGGCGAGGTGATCGTCGAGGACGCTTCGGGACGAGAGGTCGTGCGCGGGGCCTTCCCGGCGCTGGCCGCTCCGCTGGACCTGCAGCCGAAGACGACCACCGTCGCCCTGCGCCTGCCCTCCGGCGTCAGCCGACAGGGGCTGCGCGTCCGGCTGGCTCTCGCCGGCGATCCGCTGGAAATCGCCCGGACGAACAATCAGGTGGTGCTGCCATGACCCCCGACCGCCGCACTGTCCTCGCCGGCCTCGCCGCCGGCCCGGCCCTCGCCGCCTCCGGCCTTGCCTTCGCGCAGCAACTGCCCCGCATCGCCACGGGCACGCCGCAGGCGCCGGTCGAGATCGGGTTCGATCCGGAGCCCAAGGGCCTTCTGGACAAGGAGACCATCGAGCTCTGGCCCGAAGGCCGCGTCCCCGGTTCGGCCGGCGTCTCGGTCACGCGCAAGATCCTCCAGCGCGGCTCGCCCGAGCGGAACGACCGCGCCGTCATGCACGTGACCCGCCCGATCCTCGAGGTCTTCAGGCCGGCCCGGCCGAACGGCGCTGCAGTGGTCATCCTGCCGGGCGGCGGCTACGTCCGTCTGGCCATCGACAAGGAGGGCGCCGGCGGCGGACTGCGCATGGCGGCGGCCGGGGCGACGGCTTTCGTGCTGAACTACCGATTGCCCGGCGACGGCTGGGCCGCCGGCTACGACGCCCCGCTTCAGGACGTCCAGCGCGCCGTCCGCCTCGTCCGCGCCCAAGCGGCCGAGTTCGGCGTAGACCCCGCCCGCATCGGCGTCATGGGCTTTTCGGCCGGCGGCCACCTCGCCGCCGCCTCCCTGACCCGCTTCGACGACGCGGTCTATGAGCCGCTCGACGCCCTCGACCAGACCTCCGCCCGCCCCGACTTCGCCTGCCTCGGCTACGCCGTCATGGCGATCGGTCCCCGCCCCGGCCAGTTTCAGGGTCCGCTCAACGCCGCCGCCCAGCCCCTGACCGAGCGCGTCCGCGCCGGCCTCGCCCCCACCTTCATTCTCCACGCCGCCGACGACCGCACGGTCCCGGTCGCCAACAGCCTGTCCATGTTCCAGGCGCTGAAAGCCGCCGACGTCCCCGTCGAGATGCACATCTATCAGGAAGGCGGCCACGGTTTCGGCTTCTCCCTGCCGCCCGAGGCGCCGGCCTCGCACTGGCCGGATGCGTTCGAGGCGTGGGCGAGGAAGGCGGGGATTTTCGGCTAGTCGTCGCTCAATCCGGCCTCACCGTGACGATCGCCCGACGATAGGCGAACAGCGGCGCAGTCCGGTCGTCCTTCGCCTCCAGAATGACGTGGAAGCGTGTCGGCTCGCTGACGTCCGGCGCCACGAAATGCGTGTGCATCGGGTCGCGCGTCTGCAGGGTCAGCTCGGGCGAACGGTTCACCGCCTCGGACTCGCGATACTGCCACCAGCTATAGGTGTGCCGTCGCCATCCGGATCGGCCGAGCCCTCCGCGCTCAACGCCACCCGCTCGCCCGGCCGCACCGTCAGCTCCACCGGCGCCCGGCCCTCGATCCCGTTCAGCACGGGCTCGGGATTGTGGTTCGCGCCCCGACGATACTCATGCAAGGTCCACTGGATGCGCGCGGCGAAATCGTTCTGGAAGGCCTCGCGCCAGCGCCAGATCGTGGCCTTGTTGTCCTGATGGATGCGGCCCCGGCCATCGACGACATAGTCGCTGGTGTCCGCCCACAGTCCGTCCCACTCCGAAACCTTGCCGAACCGCCCGCCCCAGCTGCCGTAGTCGGGATGTTCCGGCGATCCCAGCCCGTTCGGGATCAGATAGAGGAACGACGGACTGTCCCCCTCCATGATGAACTCGGGCAGCGGGTAAAGCAGCCCCAGCGGCCCCTTGCGCACATTGTCCCGCGCCCACTGGCGTGAGACCAGATCGAAATCCGGGCCTTCGAAATAATAGAATTGGTCGCCCGACATCCCGCCCCAGGTCGACAGGTTATAATGCCGGTGCGCGTGGATGCTGGTGATCCAGAAGATGTCAGGGAAGAACCGCCGCACCCACGGCCCGGCGTTGTCCTGATCGGAGATCGAATAGACCCTCAGCTTGCCGGCGAAGGCCGCGACCTCGGCCTCCGATCGCGTCGCCCGCACAGTATGCAGCGCCTGCGCCAGATGCACGGCTCCGCCCCACAGCAGCACATAGACCGGCCGCGGATCGGGCCGGTCGACCACTTCGATGATCCAGCGCGAGCCCTCGGTGTCCCGCCCCTCGCCCACCCCGGCCATGCCGAAGTCGCCGCTGCCCGACTTCACCCGATCCCGCAGGAAGCCCGCATCCGGATAGCCTTCCGCATGCGTTCGCAGGTTAGGCAGCACCTCGCCATAGGCGTCGATCCGCTGGGTGATCTGCTGCGGCTGGATGCCCGTCCGCAGGTGGCGCGAGCTGGACGCGATCAGGCCCTCGACGTCGAATTCGTTCGCATAGAGCAGGAAGCGAACCATCGACTCCTGATCGTCCGGATCGCCGCCGATGTCGGTCGAGACGATGACGCGGCTGCGGGGATCGTCAGAACCGACCGCCGCCGACGCCGCCATGGCGTTCAGCGATAACAGGAGCGACAGGATTGCCGCCAAGCGTGTGCGCATGAATATCTTCATCATCTGATCTCCTGAGGCGGCGCTCCGTCCGCCAACGCAATTCCACCGTTAGGCGAACGAAGTTCTCGTTATGCGTTAAATGGTTGGTTACGCGACCGCCTCATGGTTGCCTCGGCTGTTCCAAGGATTCTTATGCGCAAGCCTGCTGTTTTGTCTGTCGTCGCCAGTCTGGCGGCGGCTCTGGTTTTGTCCGGTTGCGCCTCGCAAGCGACGCAGGTCGCGCTTCAGCGTCCCGACCGGCCAACGGGTCAGGCATTTGAAGTCCCGGCCCACCACCGGCTCCGGGGCGCTGTGACGATCGACTACATCTCCGGCATGTCCGAGTATTCGTACGTCTTCGCTGAAGCGAACCGGCGGCAGTTCCGGCCGATGCTCGAGGACGCGCTGCGCCGATCCAAACTTCTCGCCAAGAGCCCCGTCGCCGCGCGCTACGCCCTGCAGATCGAGTTCGTCGACCTCGAAGGTTCCTTCTTCGGCACGGATTTCGACAGCCGGAGCCGGGCGATATATCGGATCGTCGACCGTCGGACTGGAGGAGTAATTTCCCAGCAGGAAGTCGACGCCGGCTTTATGGCTCGCTTCGTGGGATTGACCGAGGAAGATGCCGTCGCTGCATACTTCCTCACCACGACAACCGCGCGCATCGGTCTTTCGAATTATGTCGGCGCTGACGATCAGCGGGCTGCATGGCGCGGCGCCTATCAAGCCACGCTCTGGGCGTCTCTGTTCGGCCTGCTTCCGGTGATCCATCCGTTGAACTATGTCGCCCAAGGCGACACCTTCGGAAACTATCCGGCGCGCCGGCCCCACGTTCTGAACGGTGACCTTTCCACTGAAGGCTACGGCTCTCGTTCCGGACGCGAGCGGGGGGTACAGGCCGACCGCCAGATGCTGCGCCAGTCCATCGCCAAGTTCTTCATCGGGCTGGCTGAGGAGCAGGCCATCCCGATGACCGTCATCCTGCCCTGCGGCTACAACGCCGAGATCGAATACATCAAGGTCGATCTGGCGGCGCGCGGCATTCCCTACGCGGGCGAGAACTGCCGGATGACCCCGATGGAAATCATTCGCTGAGACAACGCGTTCGATAGCGGGAGCCACCGCCGGCCTCAGGTCCCCGGCTGGACGTAGGGCACCTGCGCGAAGAACTGCCGCTCGTCGCCGCGGGGGTCGTCGACCAGCCGGCTTTCGGCGTTGAACACCATCGTCTGACGACGCGGCAGCTCGTACTTGTCCCAGCGCGGAATGGTCGGGTTGTTGGGGTCGCCGGTCTTGGCGAAGGTCGCGAAGGTCTCGCTCAACTGCCGGGTCATGGCTGCTGCACCGGGCGATTCCGGGCCGCCGCGCCGTCCGGCCGCGACCGTGTCGAAGGCATGGGCGATGTCCGAGCCGTGACCGGCGCCGACCTGACCGTCCGCGCGCACCGTCGGGAAATCGAACTGATAGACCCAGGCCGGGTTGGTGCTGCGCGCCCGCTCCTCGGCCTCGATCACCGCCGCTCGCCACGACCGCCCGGCCGTGGTCGCGCCGATCAGCACCTGATCCGGCGTCCAGTCCGGCTTCATCTTGCGATAGGCCGCGATCACCGTCTCGGGCGCCACGTCACTGCGCATCGCCGAATAGCCCATGCGTCCGGGCAGGGTGTCCCAGGTCAGGTTCCGGTTCGCCGCATCGCCGCCCATGAAGGCCAGCGTCTCATCGTGCGTATTGCCGATCATGAAGGGGATCGGCACGCCCTGCGGGTGGGCGTCCGGATAGAAGGGATGGCGGAACAGCACCTGCTCGTCCCACACCGGGCCGAAATACAGGCCGCCGTAGCCAAGGATCGGATCCTCGGTCCGGCCCATGGCCTCCAGCACCTGCGCCGCCGGCAGGGCCTTCAGCTGGCCCGCCTGCTCGTCGGTCAGGTTCAGCGTGCGCAGAAGGGCCTGCGTCCGCTTCGTCGCATTGATCGGGCCCGAGGCCGTCACCTGCTGGCCGCTCATGCTGATCGCGCGATGGAACAGGCCCTCTGCCGCCGGCGTCCCCATCAGAGTGGCGATCTTGGCGCCGCCGCCCGACTGGCCGAACACCATGACCCGGTCAGGATCGCCGCCGAAGGCCGCGATGTTCGCCTTCACCCATTGCAGGGCAAGGATGATGTCCAGCTGGCCCGCATTGCCCGAGACGTCGAAGCCCTGCGCCAGCCGGGCCAGATAGCCGTAGCCGAACACGTTCAGGCGGTGATTGATCGAGACGACCACCACGTCGCCGCGCTTCGCCAGATTGGTCCCGTCCGTCAGCGGCGACGAGCCCGACCCGCCCGAATAGGCGCCGCCGTGGATGTAGAACATCACGGCCCGCTTCTCGCCGTCCGCCGCGGGGGTCCAGACGTTCAGGAACAGGCAGTCCTCGGATTGCTTCGGATCATTGCCTCGCTGCGGGCTGGATGCGCCATAGTCCAGCGCCTCGACCGGCTGGTCCCAGCGCTCCGGCGCGCGCGGCGCCTCGAAGCGGCGGCCCGTGGTGTCGGCGCCGTAGCGGACGCCCTTGAACACCAGCACGCCCTGATCCCGCGCGCCGACCACCGGCCCGTGCGCCGTGCGCACAACCGGCGCCGCACCCTGCGCGACCGCCAGATTTGGAAACAGCCCCGCCGCCGTCGCGGCCCCTCCGGCGGCCAGACCGCCCAGCGTCAACCGTCGCGTGATCATCGCGTCCTCCAGATGAAGAAAGGGCCGCCCCTTTCGAGGCGGCCCCATTGTCAGGTTCAGGTCGAGACCTTGGCGGGCTCGTACCTGGGCGTGATCACATGGATCAGCAGCAGGGCGATCAGATAAACCGACCCGGCGACGATGAAGATCGGGGTGTAGGTGCCGACCTTCTCAAGGATCTGGCCGACGTATTTGGAGAACACCATGCCCCCGATGCCGCCGACCATCCCGCCTATGCCCACGACCGAGCCCACCGCGGAGCGCGGGAAGACGTCGGCCGGCAGGGCGTAGAGGTTGGCCGAGAAGCCCTGGTGCGCGGCCGTGGCGACACCGATGATCAGGACCGCCAGCCAGACGTTCGACGCGAACGAGGCGAACATGACCGGCACCGCCAGCAGGGCGCAGATCAACATGGTCAGCTTGCGCGCCCTGTTCAGGCTGATGCCCCTGTGCATCATTCGCGACGACAACCAGCCGCCGCCCACCGAACCGACGTCCGACAGCAGATAGATGGCGACCAGCGGCGGTCCGAAGGTCTTGAGGTCCAGCCCGTAGCGCTTGCCGAGGAAGTCCGGCAGCCAGAACAGGAACATCCACCAGATCGGATCGATCAGGAACTTGCCGCCCGCATAGGCCCAGGTTTCCTTGACCGTCAGCAGCTTCAGCCAACCGATCTTCTCGACCGGATCCGCCGGGTCCTGCTCGATATAGGCGCGCTCGGCCGCCGAGAGTTTCTTGTCCTCGCTCGGGCGGCGGTAGACCAGCAGCCAGATCGGCAGCCAGATCAGGCCCAGAATGCCGGTGATGACGAAGGACATCTGCCAGCCGAAGGCCAGCACCAGGGCCGGCACCAGCAGCGGAGTGACGATGGCGCCGATATTGGTGCCGGCGTTGAACAGGCCGGTCGCCAGCGCGCGTTCCTTCTTGGGGAACCACTCGGCCACGGCCTTGATGCCGCCCGGGAAGCCGCCGGCCTCGCCGACGCCCAGAACAACGCGGGCCATGATGAAGTGCGACAGGTCTCGCGCGCCGCCATGAAGGATGTGGCCGACCTGCCAGATGGCGAAGGCGATGCCGAAGCCGAACCGCGCGCCGATCCGGTCCATGATCCGGCCCCAGATCGCGTAGAACAGGGCGTACGACGCCTGGAACCAGAAGACGATGTCCGCATAGTCGGTTTCGGACCAGCCGAACTCGGTCGACAGCGTCGGCTTCAGGACGCCGATCATCTGACGGTCGACGTAGTTGATCACCATGGCGGCGAAGAGCAGCCACATCACGATCCATCGCCGCCGCCCGCCTGCGTCAGCGAAGGGCGCGCGTGGAGTTGCTGTTGTGTCTGTCATCTGCTCACCATTCCTTCGTTTCCGGGTCGTGCGTCTCTTTGCGAACGCTGGACCAGATCTGTTCTACGCCTTCGGCCGGGCTTCCTCGACCGTGCAGAGGATCTGGCCGATCCCCTTGAAATCACAAACCGCGCGGGCCCCGATGTCGACCCGGTGAACCCCCGTCACCGCCCCGGTCGACACCAGCGTCCCCTTCGTCAGCGGCCGTCCCCGCCGGGCGCAGTGCTCCAGCAGGAAGCGCACCGATTCCAGCGCGCCGCCCGCGAGCGATCGAGATCCCCCGGTCCCCACCGACACGCCGTCGATAATCGTCTCGACCTCGATGTCGTCCAGTCGCGAGCGCCAGTCCTCGACCGCCTCGCCCACGATCACCCCGGCGTTGTTGCCGAAGTCCGAGGCGACGACCGTCGGCCCCAGATCATTGATTTCCGACAGCGGGCTGCCTGCGATCTCGACGCCGATGAAGATTGCGTCGATCTGGTCGGCGGCCTCCTCGACGGTCCAGTCCAGCTTTGCCGGATCGGCGTCCGCGCCGATGCGCGCGATGAACTCTGATTCCACGGCGGTGAAGCCGCCGGGGATGCCGGGAACGCTCACGCCCTCGGGCGCGTCAGGCCAGACATTGCGGGCGAAAATCGCCCCCGCCAGCCGGTGCACGCCCAGCTTCGGCTGCAGCGCCGGCGCCACGCCGCCCACCTTCCAGCCCACGACCTCGCTGGGATACAGGTCGATGGCGATGTCCTGGATGCCGTAGGATTCGGTCATCTCCGACGGAATGGTTCCGCCCGGAAAGCCGTCCACGGCCCGCGCGGCCACCCGCGCATCGACGAAGCTCTTCGCCACGTCACCGGCCCGCACGGCGCTGGCCGGCGATTTCAGATCGATCGATTGGGTCAACAGACGCCCCGTAACTTGGACGACGATAATGGGCGGCGATGGAAACCGGTGTCAATCCGCTTCGCACGTGACGGTTGGCGTCCTCGCCCGGACGGTTGTATGCCTTGGTCTGACGATTTGAGGGGCGCCGCTTGTCAACTGAGGATTCAAAGCCCGGCCGTACGGGCAAACGCGCGACCATCAACGACGTGGCCCGGCTGGCCGGCGTCTCGAAGAAGACCGTCTCGCGCGTCATCAACCAGTCGCCGTTCGTGCGGGAAGAGACGCGGGTCCGCGTCAACGCCGTCATCGACGAGCTGGGATTCGTCCCGGACCCGCAGGCGCGCGGCCTCGCCTTCCGCCGCTCCTTCCTCGTCGGCCTGATCTACGACAACCCCAGCCCGACCTATGTCGTGAACATGCAGCAGGGCGTTCTGGACGCCCTGCGCGGCTCTGGCTTCGAGCTGGTCGTCCACCCCTGCACGCGTGGCTCCGAGACCCTGCTGAAGGACATCCGCACCTTCGTGGAGCGCCAGCGTCTCTACGGCGTGATCCTGCCGCCTTCGATGTCAGAGGACGAATCGGTCATCGCCCTGCTGAAGGAACTGGACTGCCCCTACGTCCGCATCGCCTCGGTCAGCCTTGATGATCCGGGCGCTATGGTCGTGACCAATGACTGGGTGGGCGCCGCGGAGGCCGCGCATCACCTCGCCGATCTGGGCCACAGCCGCATCGCGATGGTCGCGGGCCCGCAGGGCTTCCGCTCATCCGGCGTGCGCGGCAAGGGCTTCCGGGACGCGCTGGCCGAGCGCGGCGTGCCTTTCGACGACGCCTACTTCATCCAGGGCGCCTACACCTTCGAATCGGGACTTGAGGCCGGCCGGGAGCTACTGGCCATGGAGCCGCGCCCCACGGCCGTCTTCACCCTTAACGACGACATGGCCATCGGCGTCATGCAGGCGGCGCGTCAGGCGGGGCTCGAGATTCCACGCGACCTGTCCGTCGTGGGCTATGACGACCTGCCCATGGCCGCCCGCGTCTGGCCAAACCTGACCTCGGTGCGCCTGCCTGTCCGCGACATGGGCCGCATGGCCGCCGAGAAGCTGCTGGCTCCGATGCGCGACATGGATCCGGCCACGCTCAAACAGCCCGAGGTCAAGCCTTCGCTGGTCGTCCGAGACTCCGCCGTGGCGCTTACGACCCCGGGCTGACCGCCCGGGCTACGCGGATACGCGCAGCCCGGCGGCCCAATGGGATTCAGGCGTTTTCCAGCGCCGGCGCCGTGCTCAGGACGCTCTTCAGATAGTCGCGGATGCCCTCGTCCTTCGCGTTGGCGAAGAAGTACTCCTGGAAGCGTTCGCCGGCGATGGCGGCCTTCAGCAGGTCCTGATCGACGTTTTTCAGCACCGTCAGCATGTCGTGGCAGGTCACGGCCTTCAGGTCCTTCAGAATGCCGCGGTTCTTGCGCATGATCTCTGCGCGTTCCTTCGGATAGCCGAGCCCCCGCTCGCCCTCGAACAGCTTGCGATAGACGTCCTGCAGGTTCAGCTCGGCGGCCCAGCCGAAGCCCTTGGCATAGGGCATGGCGATCGCGTTGCCGTCGTTGATCTGGCCGAACAGGAAGGCGTCGGTCGGATCGATGATCAGCCCGCAGAAGACGCCCGGCATGGCGTTGGCCGCCAGCATCGAGCCCGTGCCCGTGCCGCAGCCCGTAACCACGAAATCAGCCGCGCCGGAATTCAGCAGGATGCCCGCCAGCAGACCGTTCATGACGTAGGTCAGCGAGGCTTTGTCCTCGGGCGCGTACATGCCGTAGTGGAACACCTCGTGGCCCAGAGGCTCGGCGACCGAGGTCAGTGCGTTGTGCACGATCTCGCTCTTGGCGGCCTGGCTGTTCTCGATGATGAGCGCGATCTTCATGGGTTTCCTCGTTATGGCGATGACGAGCGGACGGAGCTTTCCATCTGCTGCGGTCGGGAAGGTCAAGCCGTCCGGGCCGTCGTCGGACCGATTGCATAAAGATATGACACCGGTTACCCGTGCACAACCCATTGCGCTTCACGACCACCGTTGCGCAGGTGTTCAAAGTCACAGCTGAACAGGCCTCGTCGTATGTCCGCTTCCCTCTTCGACCTGACCGGCAAGGTCGCTCTCGTCACCGGCGGCAACACCGGCATCGGTCAGGGCATCGCCCTCGCCCTGGCGGCCGCCGGCGCCGACATCGCCTCGGTCGCCCGCCGCGATTCCGACGAGACCGTCGCCAAGGCGCAGGCGCTGGGCGTCCGCGCTGTCTCCATCCGCGCCGACCTCACCTCGCTGGAGCCGATCGAGCGCGTGCTGGACGAAGCGACCGCCGCGCTGGGCCCTGTCGACATCCTCGTCAACAACGCGGGCATCATCCGCCGCAGCGACGCCGTCGATTTCACGGAACAGGACTGGGACGACGTCATGAACGTCAACCTCAAGGTCCTCTTCTTCCTGACCCAGGCTGCAGTGAAGCGAATGATCGCCGACGGCCGCGGCGGAAAGATCATCAACACCGCCTCGATGCTCAGCTTCCAGGGCGGCATCCGCGTGCCGTCGTATACGGCGTCCAAGTCCGGCGTCGCCGGCCTGACCAAACTCATGGCGAATGAGTGGGGCAAGCACGGCGTCAACGCCAACGCCATCGCCCCCGGCTATTTCGCCACCGACAACACCCAGGCCCTGCAGGACGACCCGGTGCGGTCGAAAGAAATCCTCGGCCGCATCCCCGCCGGTCGCTGGGGCCAGCCCGCCGACATCGGCGGCGCGGCGGTCTTCCTGTCCAGCGCGGCGAGCGACTACGTGCAGGGCATCGTCCTGCCGGTCGACGGCGGCTGGCTCGCGCGCTGATCCCCGGCTAGGCTCAGCTTATGACCACCCCCGGCCGCATCCTGTGCTTCGGCGAAATGCTGGCGCGCCTCAGCCCGCCTGAGGGCGAACTCCTGCTGCAGTCGCCCCAACTGGCCATCCGTCCGGGCGGCGCCGAGGCCAATGTCGCCGTCTCGCTGGCCCGTTTCGGCGCGCCCGCCGCTATCGCCACCATCCTGCCTGACAACGCACTGGGCCGCGGCGTCCGTGACGAGGTGCGCCGGCATGGCGTGGACACGTCCGCCGTCCAGTTCCGCCCCGGCCGTCTGGGCCTCTATTTCATGACGCCCGGCGCCGTGCGACGCCCCGCCGATGTCCTCTATGACCGCGCCGGGTCCGCCTTCGTGACCCACGCCGCCGACGCCTTCGACTGGCCCGCCCTGCTGGACGGCGTCGAGTGGCTGCACGTCTCGGGCGTAACCCCCGCCGTCGGCCCGACCGGCACGAAAGCCGCGCTGCAGGCCGTGGAGGCCGCATCAAAGGCGGGAGTGAAAATCAGCTACGATGGCAACTTCCGCGGCAAGCTCTGGGCCGAATGGGACGGCGATCCCAAGGGCACATTGGGCCGAATGCTGTCCGCCTCCACCCTGGCCTTCGCCGACGACCGCGACTTCGCCCTCGTTCTGGGCCGCAAGTTCGACGACGCCGACCCGGCCGCCCGCCGCCGCGCCGCCGCGACCGTCGCTTTCGAGGCCTTCCCGACGCTTCAGCGCATCGCCTGCACCCTGCGTGTTCAGGAAAGCGTCGCCGACCAGGCCCTGTCCGCCGTCATGCTGACGCGCGACGGCTCCGGCGTCCGCGAAACCACGGCCGAAGCAATCCACATGGCCGGCGTCGTCGACCGCGTCGGCGGCGGCGACGCCTTCGCCTCAGGCGTCCTGTTCGGCCTCTACAGCGGCTGGACTGACCAGCAATCCCTCGACTTCGGCCTCGCCGCCGCCGGCCTGAAGCACTCTGTCCACGGCGACTTCAATCTGTTCACCGCAGACGAAGTCCACGCCGCCATTGCCGCGGACGGGTTCGACATCAAACGCTGACATCGTCCTTCTCCCTTGCGGGAGAAGGAATTTCGCCTGATCCCTGAGACCGCTCCGGTGTGATCCCTGAGCCGGATTTCGCCAATCCGATCAACGTTGACCCGGAATTATCCAGCGTCCTGGGCTCCGGCCCGGCAACCGGCGCCATAATCCTCTTCGTCTCGTCGCGGGGAAGGGCGTCTGGCGCCAGGGCCAAACGCGCGGCAGGGATGCGATCGAGCGGGAAAGGCCGCTGACTCTTCCGTACCGACTCGTGCGGCGGGGTCGGCGGACGATTGCCCGGGGGGTGCAGAAACCCCGGGGCCCGGAGGTCTGGAGCCTCCGCCCGTCGCGGGCGTACGGCGGACAGGGTCTAAGCGGCGATATCGGTCCGGGAGGAAACACTCACACCGGCCCGGCTGCACGAGACCCGCCCCCGCCGGCCAGCGTGAACCGGTCGCGGCGGAGCGCGAGTTCAAGGCCGAAAACACATATCAGGCCGCCGTAACGCGAAAGCAGGCGGCCATCTCAGGTTCCGGGCCGAAAGCCCGCGCTCCGCCCCTTCCCAACCGACCGGAAACGGACGGGGTTTCCGCGCGCCTTCGAATCCGCACGGGTCTTTGAAAATCAGATCAGGCCAGTTCGACCGCCATCGCCACGGCTTCGCCACCGCCGATGCACAGGCTGGCCACGCCTTTCGTGCCGCCGCGCGTTTTCAACGCCGCCAGCAGGGTCGTCAGCACCCGGGCGCCGGATGCGCCGATCGGGTGACCCAGCGCCGTCGCGCCGCCGTTGACGTTCAGTTTCGCCCGGTCGATCCCCAGCTCGCGCATGGCGATCATCGGCACCACGGCGAAGGCCTCGTTGATTTCCCACAGGTCGACGTCCGCGACGGACCAGCCGGCTTTCTGCAACGCCTTCTGCATGGCCGGGACCGGCGCGGTGGTGAACAGGGCCGGTTCATGGGCGTGCGCCGCCTGACCAACGATCCGCGCCAGCACCGGCAGGCCCAGAGCCCGCGCTGTGCTCTCGCGCGTCACCACCAGCGCCGCCGCCCCGTCCGAGATCGAGGCCGAGGAGGCCGCGGTGATCGTGCCGTCCTTGGCGAAAGCGGCTTTCAGGTTCGGGATCTTGGACGGATCTGCCTTGGCCGGCTGTTCATCCTCGCTGACCGTCACGGGCCCCTTGCGGGTCTGCACCTCGACCGGAACCACCTCGCCGGCGAAGGCTCCACCGGTGACGGCGGCGTTGGCGCGGCTCAGGCTCTCGATCGCATAGGCGTCCTGATCCTCGCGGGTGAACTGGTACTGGTTGGCGGTATCCTGCGCGAAGGAGCCCATGGGCTTGCCGGGCTGATAGGCGTCCTCGAGGCCGTCCATCATCATCGAGTCGACGATGACGTCATGGCCGATGCGGGCGCCGCCGCGGTGCTTGTTCATCAGATACGGCGCGCCGGTCATCGACTCCATTCCGCCCGCCACGATGATGTCGGCCGAGCCGGCCTTGATCGAGTCAGCAGCCATCATCACGGCCTGCAGGCCCGAGCCGCACATCTTGTTCACCGTCGTCGCCTCGACATGCTGGCCGAGGCCCGCCCCGATCGCCGCCTGACGCGCGGGGGCCTGACCCAGACCGGCCGGCAGAACGCAGCCCATGTAGATCTGGTCGACCTTCTCGGCCGGAACCCCTGCCCGTTCGACCGCAGCCTTCACCGCGACCGCGCCCAGCTCGGTCGCCTTCACGCCGGACAGGGCGCCCTGAAAACCGCCCATGGGCGTACGGGCGAAGGAGCAGATGACGACGGGATCGGACATGAAGGCCTCGACGAAAACAATCGGACGGGTGGATGCGCCGCTCCGGTCGCGGACGCAAGCTCTGGCTTACTGCGGGGTCATCGGCCCCGGCCGGGGGACATCTCCGGCCCAATCGTGGGCGGTCGCGGGCGTCAGGCCGAACTCTTCGAGGCGCGCCCGCTGGGCGTGGGGCGGCGTCCGCATCAGCTTGCGGGCCAGCTTGTTCAGTTCGCCCAGCGGCGTCTCCGTCTCGACCCGCTCCAGCCACGCCGCCAGACGCGGCCATCGCTCCGGATCGACATTCACCTGCACCGCCCGCCCGTTCAGGAAGGCCGGCGCCAGACTGAGGTCCGCCAGCGACAGCTCGCCGAACAGGAAGCCGCTCTCCGGCGTCACGCCTTCCAGGTAATCGAAGATGGCCGGCAGTTCGGTCTCACGAGCCCGCTCCACCACCGCCGCATCACTCTCTCCGCCGAAGAAGATCGGCTTCAGCGCCAGCTGGAAGTAGAGCTTCCAGCCCAGAACATCGAACAGCCGCGTATCGGCGAACTCCTCGATGAACCGCGCCTTCGCCCGCTCCACGGGATCGGCTGGCCACAGCGACGGGCCCGGCCGCGTCTCCTCGATGTACTGGACGATCACGCTGCTGTCGCACAGCGTCACGTCGCCCTCGATCCAGACCGGAATGCGCCGCAGCGGGCTCAGATCGGTGAAACCGTCCCTGGCCAGAAACGGCGGCATCGGATCGATCTCGACCGCGATCCTCTTCACCGCGCAGGCGGCCAGAACCTTGCGGACATAGGGCGAAACGGGACTGCCGATGATGGTGACGGGCTCCGTCATGCGCGCTCCTCAGGCCTTCGCCGGCCGGTCGGCCAGAAGTTTTCGCCTCTGTCGCGACGCCGCGACCGGTCGCCCGTCCGCCGCCCGAGCGACGGCGTCATCGATCGTCCAGCCGTTCTCCAGCGTCAGCACCCGGAACTCGAAGAACAGCCAGCCGTCCGGCGCCGTCTCCGGCGTAATCGTCTCGAACAGGTCGTAGCGCAGATCGATCGTCGTCATCGGCGGCGGCCGGCGGAACGCGGTCCACGACGGCGGATACAGCGCGTCCAGCAGGTAACACAGCCGCGCCTCATCCAGCGGACGGCCGTCCTTGATCCGCATCCAGACCCGCTCGACCGCCGGCTTGCCGACATTGCCGCCCAGAATGTTCGGCCCGTTGTCGAACAGATAGTCGACATGCTGCGAAAACCTGGGGCTCAGCGGTCCGCTGATCGTCCGGGCCGGATCGATGGCGTCCCGCACCGGCGGCATGGCCCGCTCCGGCTCCAGCACCACGCCCGGCTGGTCCCCGCCCCAGGTCGCCGTCGCATGATGCGTCGCCCGCCCGCCCTGCTCCGCATCCACAGCAGTATAGGTCACCGTCCGCCCGCCCCTAAGCAGCTTCGGCGTGAAATGGACCGGCGCGTCATAGGCGGCGGACGCCAGATACTGCACCGACAGGGTCCTGAGCGGCAGCTTCAGATCCAGTCCCTGCCGCATCGCTCCGGCGCACAGGGCCGCTAGCAGACCGCCGAACGGGAAGCCTTCGGTCGGCGGCCGGTCGATCCGGGCGTTGGAGAAATCCTCATGCAGGACGGCGTCCAGACCTCCGCCGTCACCGGGCGTCAGGGTCAGCGCCTGATCCAGACTCTGCAACATGGTCTCACTCATCACGCGGGCGTATCCGGTTCGAAAGGCGGGCGGAAGACGCGCTCCCGCCCGAAGTCGAGGGATGCAGGAAACGCCGAGGATCGACGAGTTCGTTGCCAAACAAGACTGACTTGCTCCGTTCATTTTGGCAACCCACTTGTCAAACCGCTGACGCAGGGTCACCTTTGCGCTCATGGGACGCACCGCCGACTATTCTCGCCAGAGCTGCTCGATCGCCGCCACGCTGGAGGTTATCGGAGACCCGTGGACCCTGCTCGTCATACGCGACGCCTTCCGCGGCGTGACCCGGTTCGAGCAGTGGCAAGAAAACCTAGGCGTCGCCCGCAACGTACTCGCCGCAAGGCTGAAGACCCTCGTCGCCCACGGCGTGCTGGAACCCCGGCTCTATTCCGAGCGTCCGCCCCGCAACGAATACGTCCTGACGCCGAAGGGCCGCGACCTGTCCGATGTGCTGCTAACCCTTCACGGCTGGGGCTCGAAGCACGTCTACGGCGACATGGACGCCGGCGTGGTCTTCAAACACAAGGCCTGCGGCCACGAGCTGAAGTCGCGACTGGCCTGCGAATGCTGCGGCGAGATCGTGAAGCGCCGCGACATCGAGACTATCGTCACGGCGGATCGTCCGACTGTCGGCGACGTCATGGGCCGCGACGAGGCCGCCTAGACCTCAAGGCGTCTCAGCTGGATCAGGGGGATCACAATGTCCTCCTCGTCGTCCAGATGACGCAGAAGCGGTCGCCCGGCGCGGTTGATCAGATCACCCAGCCGGTTTGCGCGATCCGTTGCATCGGGCGCCTGACCCATCACTGCTTGATGGAAAGCCATGCCGTCGCGGAACAGCGCTTCCAGAACCTCGTGAATGGCGTCGTGGTCCCGGTCCAGCAGTTCGATGCCGCGCTCGATGCGCGGTTCGATGCGTTTGAACATCGGAAAATACTGACCGCTCTCGATCCGGTGGTGCCCGTCGAGATGCTGCAGGAAGGACTGCAGCGCCGGGATCAGCTGGCGATGCAGCCCCCCCAGATCCGCATCCTTGCGCCAGCCGTCGACCAGCCCGTCCATATAGGCCTGATGCCCGCGGAAACTGCCGTGCATCTGAAGCCAGAAGGCGGCGGTCTCCGGCAGGTTGGTCCACTGGGCTCGCGGCAGTTCATCCACCAGAAAGCGATAGGCTTCGGGCAAGCCCGTCCGCGTCGCCAGAGCGTCGTCGAGGGCCTCAGTCAACGGCGGTCGTCGAATGGATAAAGCCGCCGCCGACCAGCCGGTCGGGATCGGCCGGATCGTAAAGCGCGCAGGCCTGACCCGGCGCCACCCCCTCTTCGCCCGCCTCGAACACGACGGATACGCCGCCATCGACCATCGTCAGACGAGCCGGAGACGGCGCACGGGTCGAGCGGACGCGCGCCAGCACAGGCCGTTCCCCGGCTGCGGCCTGTTCGATCGTGGCTTCATCGCCCAGCCAGTTGGTTTCTTCCAGCACCAGCGACCGCGTCAGCAGGGCGTCACGCGGGCCGACGATGACGTGGCGCTTCACCGGATCCAGCTTCGTCACGAAGAGCGGCTCGCCCACGGCGACATTCAGGCCCCGGCGCTGGCCGATCGTATAGTCGGTGACGCCCGCATGCTGGCCCAGCACCCGGCCGTCCATATGCACGATCTCGCCGGCCTCGCGGCCCTGCGGACGCAGCTTGTCCAGAAGGCTGCGATAGTCGCCCTCCGGCACGAAGCAGATGTCCTGGCTGTCCGGCTTGGCGGCGATGCGCAGGCCCAGTTCCATGGCCACGCCCCGCACCTGCGGCTTCTCCAGATCGGCCAGCGGGAAACGCAGGTAGTCGAGCTGATCTGCCGTCGTGGCGAACAGGAAGTAGGACTGATCCCGCGAGTGATCGACCGCCTTGCGCATCTGCGTGCGCCCGTCCACGACCGCCCGACGCACATAGTGCCCGGTCGCCATCGCCTCCGCGCCCAGATCGCGGGCGACATCCAGAAGGTCGCGGAACTTGACGGTCTGGTTGCAGCGGATGCACGGCACCGGCGTGTGGCCGCGCAGATAGCTGTCGGCGAACTGGTCGATCACCGCGTCCCGGAACCGGCTTTCGTAATCCAGCACATAGTGCGGAATGCCGATCGTCTCAGCCGCCAGCCGGGCGTCGTGGATGTCCTGACCCGCGCAGCAGGCGCCCTTCTTCTTCAGGGCGGCGCCGTGGTCATAGAGCTGCAGTGTCACCCCGACGACGTCATAACCCGCCTTGTGCAGCAGACCGGCGACGACAGTGGAGTCCACGCCGCCTGACATGGCCGCTACGACCCGCGACCCGACCGGCAGTCCGATCGCCGCGCGCGCGGCCTCGATCGCTCCGTCCAGATTGGCGGGGGCGATGTCGGGGATCGGGCAGAGGTCCTCAGCCAGGGTCATGCCGCGCCATTTAGTGTGAAAGCGGCGCGATTTCGAGACCGCGCATACGGAAACGGCCGCCCCCGTCGCCGGGAGCGGCCGTCAGAGCCTTCGGGGAGAAGCTTTCTAGTCGACGCGGCCG
This sequence comes from Brevundimonas sp. NPDC092305, assembly GCF_044755415.1. NCBI lineage: Bacteria > Pseudomonadati > Pseudomonadota > Alphaproteobacteria > Caulobacterales > Caulobacteraceae > Brevundimonas > Brevundimonas sp. NPDC092305. Next base: position 1,756,275 of record NZ_JBIVQY010000001.1, read on the forward strand.
TAGTGCTGGATGCGCGTGGTGCGCAGGCCCTGCATGCCGAACTTGTCGATCGCCTTCTGCCAGGCGATGAACTCCTCGGCGGTCAGACGATAGCGCTCCAGCGCGTCCTCAAGGCTGATCAGACCGCCACGAACGGCGGCGACGACCTCGGCCTTGCGGCGAATGACCCAGCGGTCCGTATTCGGCGGCGGCAGATCGCGCATCGTCAGCGGCGTGCCCGTGGGCCCCACCACATACTGTTCGCCTCGGCTGTTCAGTCGACGCTCTTGCAACATGGGCTTATGCCTCATTGACCACCATCACTAAGGTTCGCACCGTAGCGACGGCGGGCTAAGGGCCGTTTAAGCGTCGTGGTGAAGGAAAGCCTAAGACCCACCCCCTTCTCCCCCCTGTTCCGTAAGACGGTCTTCATCGAGTTGAATCGTTCGTTACTTCACGATCAGCGTTTGATGCTGATCAATTCAGCCAGCATCTCGTCGGCCGTGGTGATGATCTTGGACGAGGCGGAATAGGCCCGCTGGGTGGTGATCAGGCCCGTGAACTCCGTCGACAGGTCGACCGTCGAGGCCTCCAGTTGCGAGGCGCCGATCAGGCCCGCGCCGCCGGTTCCGGCGGCCTTCAGGTTGAAGGTGCCGGAGTCCTGTCCCACCCGGTAGGCGTTGCCGGTGGATTCGATCAGGTTGTCCGGGCTCGGGAAGGTCGCGAGGGCGACCTGCGCGATGCGGCGCTTGACGCCGTTGTCGAAGCTGGCGGTGACGAAGCCGTGCTCGTCGATCTCGATATTGGCCAGATTGCCGAAAGCCGTACCATTGGTCAGGACCGAGTCCACGAAGGAGTCGCTGTCCGCCTGCGTCAGGCCGCCGGTCGCGCCGCCGATGTCGAAGGCGATAGTCTGGCTGGCGATGCCGAGGCCGGCCGCCCAGCTGACCTGACCCGCGCCGGGCGTGGTCTGGTCTGAGCCGCCGAACGAGAGCGTGGCGTTGGCCGGATCGGTGAAAAGGGCGCTCGCTCCCATGGCCGCCATGGCCGCAGTGTCCAGACGACCGTCTTGGGTGAAGGCCACCATGCCGGTCTTGATCTGACCGTTGCTCAGGCCCGCGCCAGAGACGACGTCGCTGGCGGGAATGGCGCGGACTTCGGCGTACCACTGGTTCGGCGTGGTGCTCTTAAGGAAGGAGATGGCGATCGTCCGCTGGCCGCCCTTGGAGTCCGAGACCGGCACGGTGATCTCGAAGTCCGGACGCACCCCTGTCGAGGTCGCCGGGTTCCACATGGCCATCGAGTTGGTCGCCGGATCGTAGGCGCCCGCCGTGGGCGGGGAGGCGCCGGCGGCCGTGGCGGCGGCGGAGATGGTCTGGCTGGACTGCAGGTTGGCATTGACCTGCGCCCGCGTCGTGGCTTCGGCAGTACCGCCCACCGAGCCGACATTGATCGAACGCAGCCGGGTCAGGTCCGACGGATCGGTCGTGATGTTGCCCTCGGCGTCCACCGGCCACCCCTGCAGGAACAGGCCCGCGGTGTTTTTCAGATAGCCGAAGTCATCGACCCGGAAGGCGCCTGCGCGGGTGAACAGGCGGCTGTCCGAGATATCCAGATCCTCGGCCTTCTCGGTGACGACGAAGAAGCCCTGACCCGAAATGCCGAGGTCGGTTGAGGAGTTGGTCCGCTGAAGCTGACCCTCCTGGCTGACATAGTGTCGGGCCGAGGCCAGAACGCCGCCGGCGGAGTAGCCGGTGCCGCGGCTCTGGGCGTTGATGACCGTCTGAAACTCGGCCTGTGTCCGCTTGTAGCCGACCGTGTTCACGTTCGCGATGTTCTGCGAGATCGAGGCAAGGGCGGCGGAGTTTGCGGTGAGGCCGGAGACGCCGGCCAGAAGGGCGCTGTTGATGCTCATGGCGTGGGCTCCTTAGGAATTCAGGTTTTGTTGGGCCGCCTCTTCCAGCGCGATCACGCTGGAGAGCGGGAGAATGGAGTTGCCGATCGTGAGGTAGGGCTGGCCGTCGTACATCTCGACGCCGCCGATCCGGCCGCGGGTCAACACTTGGGCGTCCACGGTCTGGCCAGAGGTCGTCTTGGCGACGACCTTCAGAGTGTAGACCTTGCCGTCCTGCGCCGGAGCGCCGGTGGTGGAGCTTCCGTCCCACGTGAAGTCGTGCACGCCTTCGGTCTTGTCCGGCGCGTCGCCTTCCCAGACGACCTTGCCCGCACCGTCGAGCACCTGCAGCTTGGCCGTGCCGGCGTTGGTCGCGAGTTCGTAGCTCCACGTCGCCTTGTCTTCGGTCGTGAACTTGGTGGCCGACCAGACGGCGGTTGCGTCCCGTCCGATGTAGTTGGCGGCGCCCGACAGGCCCGAGCCCTGCTGGGCGGCGAGCAGGCCCTTCAGCAGGTCGTTCGTCAGGAGCTGTTGCTCAACCCCGGCCATCTGCGTCAGCTGGGCGGTGAACTGGTTGGAGTCGACCGGCGACAGCGGATCCTGATTCTTCAGCTGGGCGGTCAGCAGACTGAGGAAGGTCTCGAAGTTCGAGGCCAGCATCGACGAACCGGAACTGATCCGGGCTGTCGCATTGTTGGTGACGGCGTCGACCATTCGATCAGACCTTCAGATCCACGCCCGTGGGCGAGAGTGAGAGTTGGGTCCAGCGCGGCTGGACGACATCCGCCTCGGCGTTCAGACGCGCGGCGGAGGAAAAGGCGCGGCCATGGCCGCTGCGGGAATCCTGTCCGCGGTCGAACGCGTGCGAGCCGCTGTCGCGCTCGGTGAACTCGAACGCGTCGTCTGCCATCTGAAAGCCCTGCGCCTCCAGTTCCCGGCGCAGCTCGTCGGCCCGGCCCCGCAGGTCTGTCGCCGCGAGGGGATTGTCGAACGCCAGACGGGCGGCGAGACGACCGTCCGCACCGATCTCCAGCTTGACGTCCACCCGGCCCAGTTCTTCCGGCAGCAGGGACATTTCGAACCGGGTCGAGCGACCTTCCAGACGGCGACTGATCTGGGCCGCTATCTGGGCGGTCGCCTCGACCGCGACACGCGACATCGTCGACGGGTTTGCGTCGCGTGCGGCGTGGACCGTCTGTGCCTGAGGCGCGGCGGCGTCGCCCTCCCCGACCTGCACGGCGTCGACAGGCGCGGCCTCCGCCCCGACCACCGGGACAGGCGCGTCCGACGGTGACGCCGCCGGGGCGACATCAGTCGCCGATCCAGCTGCCGGCGCGATATCGATCGACGAGACGCCCTTGCCGGCGTCGGGAGAGGCAACAGTTTCCTTCGCCCCCTCCTCGAGCGGCTTCGATGTTCGTTCCGCGAGCGGGCGAAGGGTCGGGGCGGTCGGCTGGACGGCGGGCGCCGGCGGCGCCTGGGTCACAGCCTTCACCTGCGCTGCGGTCTCGGCCGCTTTGCCGGCGGTTACGGCGGCTTCAAGCTCTTCGCCCGTCGGCAACGATGCACCGGTGGAGGCGTCATCTGGCGTTTCAACCGTCGGAGCTTCGATCTCAGCGGCGTCGGAGGCCACCGGAGCGGCTGCGGCTGGGGCCGCTTCCGACGGCGGGGCCGGCTCGGCAGGTACAGGCGGCGGGGCCGTAGTCACTGGCGCTTCAGGAGCCGCCACAACGTCCGCTTGCGGCGCTACGGAAGGCGGAGCGGCGAGGAAGCCGATCACCTTGTCCGCATCGACCTCTGCCGTGACCGCAGGCTTTGCGACGGTCTCGTCGGCTTCAGCCATCTGGAACATCGCCGCCAGCAATCCCTCGAAGCCAGACACGACCGTGCTGGTCGCGCCTTGCGGAGCGGCCTGAATGGCGGGCGTGGGGACGGACATGATGGACAGGGCTGACATCGACCGGGCGCGTCTTCGCAGGGCGGAGGTGACAAGGGCGCCTGCTGCGCCGGGACATTCGGAAAGCCCGGCGCAAGTCGCGGGCCACAGCCGGAAATCAGCACAACATACTGATTTCTATCAACATCAATGATCGGACCTCGTATCGCACCCGGAAGGTTCGGTTGGCGAAACTTGCCGTGTAGCGGCGTATCTTGCCCGGCGCCCTTCGACGGTCGGTCAGTGGCCCAAGGCTTGCGCCGGCTAATCATCATGACTCAGGCGCGACACACGATAGCTCTTGATTTCAATAACTTGCCCTCCGCGTCGTTCGCGGGGGCCGGGCAAAAAGCGCGCGGTGGCCGGAAGGCCTTGCCGGGCGCCGGACGGACAGGAGTTCGCGCATGTCTCTGAACGCGATCATGAACACGGCCAACTCCGGCATGGCCGCCGCGCAGACGCAGCTCCGGATCGTCTCGGACAACGTGTCCAACGTGAACACCCCCGGCTACGTCCGGAAGATCGGCGATCAGGTCAGCCTGAGCAGCGCCGGCATGGGCTCGGGCGTCGATGTCGCCCGCATTCGGTTGGCCACCGACAAGTTTCTGCAGGCCGCCAGCCTCAGCGCCGGCGCCGACGCCTCGCGTCAGGGCGTGCGCTACGAACTTTATGACCGGGTCCAGAGCCTGTTTGGCGATCCGGGTGGGGACAGCGGCTTCTTCTCGCAGGTGGACGGTCTGTTCGCCGCCTTCAGTGCGGTCAGCGAAAGCGCGGCCTCCTCGCCGCTTCGTCAGGAGGCCCTGGTCAAGACCCAGTCCCTGTTCGACGAGGCAGCCCGCATCTCGAAACAGGTTCATTCGGTGCGTCAGGACGCCGACGGTCGCCTGCAGTCGGCGGTCGAGAAGGCCAATACCCTGCTTGAGCAGATCGAGAACCTGAACAAGGAGATCACGCGCGCGCAAGCGCTGAGCGGCGACTCCTCGGGCGCCGAGACCGCGCAGGCGGCGCTCATCGGTCAGCTCGGCGAGCTGATGGACATCCGCGTCGCGGGCCGCGCCACCGGCGGCGTAACCATCCGCACCGGCGGCGGCGCGCTGCTGGCCGGTCAGGGCGCGGCCAAGCTGGAATACACGCGCGCCGGCACGGTCACCGGCGAAACCGTCTTCAACGAGATCTGGGTGACCGAACCCGGCGCCCAGAAGCGTCCGCTGCTGGAAACCATCACCTCCGGCGAGATCAAGGGCCTGGTCGAGCTCCGTGACGTGGACGCGCCCGCCGCCGCCGAACGCCTCGCCGAGCTGATGAGCGGTGTGGCGGACGAACTGAACCGGGCCCACAACGCCAACTCCTCGGTCCCGGCGCCCAACAGCCTGACGGGCCGCAACGTCGGCCAGACGTTCGAGGACGCCATCGCCGGCTTCGGCGGCCGTTCGACCGTCGCGGTAACGAATGCAACTGGCGTCATCACCGCCCGCGCCGATATCGTGTTCAGCGGTTCGACCATGACCGTGAACGGCGTCGCGGCGACTCCCGCGAACTTCCTGACGATCCTGAACGGTCAGCTGGGGGGCGCTGCGACCGCCAGCTTCACCGATGGCCGCCTGACGATCCGCGCAACCAACGCCAACGACGGCGTCGCCATCGCGGACGACGCTGCGGCCCCTTCCAACAAGGCGGGACGCGGCTTCTCGCACTTCTTCGGCATGAACGATCTGGTGTCGACTGATCGGCCGGCGATCTATCAGACCGGGCTGACCCCGGCGTCCACGCACGGCTTCACGGCGGGCCAGACAATCAGCTTCCGCTTCAACGACGCCGGCGGGTCCCGCATCCGGGATATCCAGGTCGCCATGCCTGCGGGCGGAACCGTAAACGACCTGCTGACCGCCCTGAACGATCCCGCGACCGGCGTCGGTCGATTCGGCAGTTTCAGCCTGTCGGCGGACGGCAGTCTGAACTTCAACGGAACCGGCAATCCGGCGCCGACCATGAGCGTGGTCCGCGACGACACCTCACAGACGCCGTCCGGCGTTTCCCTGAGCGAGCTTTTTGGCATCGGGGGCGTGCGGTCGTCGCGAGCGGATGGATTCACGGTGAGGCAGGATATCCGTCAGGCCCCGATGAAGCTGGCTCTCGCCAAGCTGAACCTGTCCGCCCCCGCCGGCACGCCGGCGCTGAGCACGGGCGACGGGCGTGGCGCACTACTCCTTGCCGACGCCGGCGAACGCGCGACGATCTTCTCGGCAGCCGGCGGATCGGCTGGCGGGACCATGACCGTGTCCCGATACGCCTCCGATCTGGCGGGCGACATCGGCGGACGCGCCGCGGCGGTCGAGAACCAGGCGGACGCAAGCGCCGCCCTGTATCAGGAGGCCAACGCGCGCAAGGTCTCGCATGAGGGCGTCAATCTGGATGAGGAGCTGGTGCTGATGACCACCTACCAGCAAGCCTTCAACGCCTCGGCCCGTCTGATCCAGGCGGCCAAGGACATGTATGACATTCTTCTGGGGATGACCCGATGAGCCGCATCTCGACCAACGGCAGCTATCAGTCCGCGCTGGCGAACCTGATGACCGCACAGACCCGCGGCGCGGAGGCGCAGGAGCGTTATTCCACCCAGAAGAACGCGACCGATCTCGTCGGCTTCGGCCGTCAGTCCGAAACCCTGACCGCGCTGAAGGGCTCGCAAAGCCGACTGCAGGGCTTCATCAATGCTGCCGATACCGTCACCGGGCGACTGGAGATCCAGGACCTTGCCATGAACCGGGTGCAGGAAGGCATCGGCGGGATCGCGGACGCCATCAACAACGCCATCGCCAACGACACGGCGATCACCCTGATGCTGGAGGTCAGCAACAACTATCAGGAGATCAGGGGCGGCCTGAACACCAAGTATCAAGGATCCTATCTGTTCTCGGGCGCATCGGTTTCGATCGCCCCGGTAGACGCCGAAACCCTTGCCGATCTGGCCGCCGCGCCGACGACGGCGGACCTGTTCAAGAACGATCAGGTGAAGAGCGCCAGCCGGGTGGCCGAGAACACCGTGCTGGAAACCGGCTTCCTCGCCGACGATCTGGGCACCGAGATCGCCGACATCCTGCGCGATATCCAGAACTTCCACACCGGCCCCAGCGGTCCACTGACGGGCAAGCTGACTGACGCGCAGAAGACCTTCCTGACCGCGCAGGTGGCGCGCCTGTCCACGGCCCAGCAAAACTCCGTCGAGCAGGTCGCGCTCAGCGGATCGATGGCGAGCCAGATCGAAACAGTCGCGAAAAACCAGCAGGCCCAACTGAACTCGCTCGACAAGCTGGTGTCGGACCGGACGGACGCCGACATGGCCAAGGCGTTCGCGGACATGCAGCTGGCCCAGCAGTCGATCGAGGCTTCGGCGCAGGTGATCGCGAGCCTGCGTGACTCCTCCCTGCTCAACCTGCTGAGATAACGCGAAAAAACTACAACGGCCACGCTGGACAGACGTTCTTGCTATGGAACATAGTGAGAACAGATGGCCCAGCTCGACCTCCGCAGAAAACTGTCGATCCTCGCGGACGCGGCTAAATACGACGCCAGTTGTTCGTCGTCTGGATCGTCAAAACGGAACTCGGTCGGCGGAAAGGGCATGGGTTCGACCGAGGGCATGGGCATCTGTCACGCCTACACGCCGGATGGTCGATGCGTGTCGCTGCTCAAGATCCTGCTGACCAACTTCTGCATCTACGACTGCGCCTACTGCATCAATCGCGCCTCATCGAACGTCCAGCGCGCGCGCTTCACCGTCGAGGAAGTGGTCGACCTGACCCTGAACTTCTATCGCCGGAATTATATCGAAGGCCTGTTCCTGTCGTCCGGCATCATTCGTTCCGGCGACTACACGATGGAGGAACTGGTTCGGGTGGCGAGAATACTGCGCGAGGTCCACGACTTCCGCGGTTACATCCATCTGAAGCTGATCCCAGAGGCCGATCCAAAGCTGGTGGAAGAGGCCGGGCTGTACGCCGACCGCCTGTCGGCCAACATCGAACTGCCGCGCGATGAAGCGCTGCATCGACTGGCGCCGCAAAAGGACGTCAACGTTATCAAGAAGGCGATGGGTCAGGTGCGTTTGAAGGTCGAGGCTGCTCGCCCGGGCAAGCGCGACAAGGCCAAACCGCCGAAGTTCGCGCCTGGAGGTCAGTCGACGCAGCTGATCGTTGGCGCAGATGAGGCGCCGGACACGGAAATCCTCGACCGGTCGGCCTCGCTATATGGCGGCTATGGATTGCGGCGGGTCTATTATTCGGCGTTCAGCCCGATCCCGGATTCATCCAGCGCCCTGCCCCTGTCGAAACCGCCGCTGATGCGTGAACACAGGCTATATCAAGCCGACTGGCTGATGCGGTTTTATGGCTTCTCGTCGCCCGAGATCGGCAAAAGCACGACCGGCGGCATGCTGGATCTGGCCATTGATCCAAAGCTGGCGTGGGCGCTGAACAGTCGCGAACAGTTTCCGGTCGATGTGAACACCGCGCCGCGCGAAATGCTGCTGAGGGTGCCGGGGCTGGGCGTAAAGGCGGTTGATCGGATCGTCGGCGTCAGGCGCTATCGAACCTTGAGGCTTGAGGATGTCGGCCGCCTGACGCGAAGTGTGGAAAAAGTCCGTTCCTTCATCACTGCGCTCGACTGGTCTCCCGGCGGTCTGACCGACACGCTCGATCTTCGATCTCGCATCGCGCCCGAGCCGGCGCCCGTGCAGTTGAGCCTGTTCTGATGCACGTCGCGACGCTGGAGCATCAAGTCGACTTCGACGGCTGGCGTAAGGCGGCGCGGACCTTTCGGCTGGCGGGCATTTCTCCTGAGCAGACGGCGTTTCGTGTTGGCGCCGCCGTTGGTGGACTATTTGACGAGGCCGCCGCGCTGCCCGCGACTGAGCCGGCGTTCTCGGCTCCGAAGGCGTTTGTCGATCTCGCGCGGGAAGTGATCCTGCATCGCTCCGCCGATCGGTTCGACCTGATGTATCGGCTGCTCTGGCGGCTGCGTGATGAGTCCGACCTGATGCATGTCGCCAGCGATGTGGATGTGGCGGACGCGCTGGAGCGGGCGAAGAACGTCTCAAGGGCCAGTCACAAGATGAAGGCCTTCGTCCGCTTTCGGCAGGTCGTGGACGATACAGGCGACGCGTGGGTCGCGTGGTTCGAACCGGCGCATTTCGTGCTGGAAAAGACTGCGCCCTTCTTCATGCGCCGCTTCGCCAACATGCGCTGGTCCATCCTGACGCCAGATGGCAGTGCGATCTGGGATGAGGATGCCCTGACCTTCGGACCACCGGCCACGCGCGACATGGCCCCGGCCGAGGACGAGATCGAGGAGTTCTGGAAGACCTACTACGCCTCGACCTTCAACCCGGCCCGACTGAAGACCCGGACCATGCAGGGCGAGATGGCCAAGCGATACTGGAAGAATCTGCCGGAGGCGCAGCTGATCCCGGAACTGGTCGCGGCGTCTTCGGTTCGAACCGAGGCCATGGTTGCCGCACCTGCTGCCGAACCGAACCTGCGTCTGGCGAAAACCTTGTCACGGATGAACCGGGATCATTCGTTTGAGGAAGGCTTCGTTCCTTCCACTCTCGACGAGTTGGGACATGCCGTTCAAGCCTGTCGGCGCTGTCTGCTATGGCGGGACGCCACGCAAGGCGTGTGCGGTCAGGGTCTGAGAAAGGCAAAGCTGATGATCGTCGGCGAACAGCCCGGGGATCAGGAAGATCTGGCGGGCCAGCCCTTCGTCGGGCCCGCGGGTCAGGTGCTCGATGCGGCGCTGGAAGAAGCGGGCATCGATCGCGACGACGCTTTCGTCACCAACGCGGTCAAGCATTTCAAGCACACGCCGCGTGGCAAGCGCCGCATCCACCAGACGCCCGTCACCAGCGAGATCAGCGCCTGTCGATGGTGGCTCGACGCGGAGCGGCGGTTGGTCAAGCCGAAGGTCGTGGTGACGCTGGGCGCCACGGCGGCGCTGGGCGTTCTGAACCGTCGGGTTGCGGTCACGAAAGAGCGGGGCCAGCCTCTCGCACTCGCGGATGGCTCGACAGCGCTTTTGACCGTTCACCCGTCCTACCTGCTCCGCCTGCCGGATGAGGCGTCGCGCGCGTCGGAGCGGGAGCGGTTCGTGGCCGATCTGAAACAGGTGCGCACCCTTCTTTAGGGTTGCGTGAACGACTGTGCTCCGGCCGCGTTATGGTCTCAGCTCAGCTTTGCCGTTCGCGGCGATAGGCAAAGCTCACGACGCGATCTAGGTAGGGGTATGGCCGCAGCCGACTTCAGAATCGACGAGGATGAGGGGCGCACAACCCTCCGGTTGACCGGCGACTGGTCGGCGACCGAGCTCGGCCGCATTTCGCGTCGACTGGACCAGGAGTTGAGCGACCACGACATCCAGGCGGTCGATCTGACCGAGCTGGGTCGTTTCGATACGGCCGGCGCGCTGGCGATCGTTCAGGCGTCCAATGTGGTTCTGCCGAAATCCGCCTGGACGCAACGGCCCGAGGTCGGCCGGGTCTATGCGATGGTCGAAAAGCTGGAGCGCGAAAGCGCGGAGCCGCCTCGCCGATCGCCGGGCTGGATCCGGACTTTCGCCAAGATCGGTCGCGGTGTCCGCGACTTCTTCGAGGAGGCCGTTCTGTCGATGGCCTTCCTTGGACGGCTGATCGTGGCGGTCGGCGCGGCTTTCAGACATCCGGGCCGACTGCGCTGGCCCGCATGGTTCAGTCAGGGCGAGCGGGCGGGCCTCGACGCCATTCCGATCGTGATGGTCACGAACTTCTTCATCGGCGCCGTCATCGCCTTCCTCGGGGCAAATCTGCTGACCCAGTTCGGGGCGGGCGTCTTTACTGTGCAGCTCGTCGCCGTGGCCACGCTCAGGGAGCTGGCGGTGCTGATCACCGCCATCCTGCTGGCCGGCCGTTCGTCCTCGTCGTTCGCCGCAGAGATCGGCTCGATGCGGATGAACCAGGAGGTGGACGCCATGCAGGTGATGGGCGTGAACCCGTTCCAGGCGCTCGTCATTCCCCGCCTCGCCGCCATGGTGGTCATGATGCCGCTGCTGACCTTCGTGGGCATTCTCGCCGGTCTGTTCGGCGGCCTGCTGGTGACGTGGAGCCAGCTTTCCTACGGGCCGTCCTTCTTTATCCAGCGGATGATCGAAGATCCGATGATGGGCAACCATTTGATGGTCGGCATGGTCAAGGCGCCCGTTTTCGCCATCGTCATCGCCGCGATCGGGTGTCGGCAGGGCATGGCCGTCGCGGGAGACGTCGAGAGTCTCGGGCAGAGGGTTACCTCGGCGGTGGTTCAGGCCATCTTCGCCATCATCTCGCTGGACGCCGTCTTCGCCCTGATTTTCCTGGAGCTGAACATTTGACCGACGTGAAAGCGCCGGCCCCGGCGCCGGAAAAAAAGTCGCCTGAAAATCTGATCGAGGTCCGCGATCTGCTGAGCCAATTCGGGGACAGGACGATCCACGAGAACCTGAACCTCGACCTCGTCCGCGGCGAGGTGATGGGTGTCGTCGGCGGGTCGGGCACCGGCAAGACGGTGCTGCTCAACTCGATCATCGGGTTGAAAGAGCCCGAAGGCGGCTCGGTGAAGATCTTCGGCTACGAGCGTGGCGCGATGACGAAGGCAGAGGAAGCCGAGGTCGAGCGCCGGACGGGCATCCTGTTCCAGCAGGGCGCCTTGTTCTCGTCGTTGACCGTGCTCGACAACGTGGCCTCGCCGCTTGTCGAACACACGGGCTTGTCTCGCACCGTGATCCGCGAACTGGCGGAGATGAAGATCGCCATGGTCGGGCTGAAGCCCGAGAGCCACTACCTCAAGCCCGCCGAGCTGTCGGGCGGCATGCGCAAGCGTGTCGGTCTGGCCCGTGCGCTGGCGCTTGATCCCGAGCTGTTGTTTCTGGATGAGCCGACGGCCGGCCTCGATCCCATCGGGGCCGCAGCGTTCGACGAGCTGATCCGCAAGCTGTCCGACGATCTGGGCCTGACGGTCTTCATGATCACGCACGACCTCGACAGCCTTTACGCCATTACCGACACCGTCGCCGTGCTGGCCGACAAACATGTGGTCGCCAAGGCCCCGGTTCGCGAACTGGAGCATTCCGACCATCCCTGGATCAGGGAATACTTCCTGGGTCCGCGCGGTCGCGCGGGCGCCAAGGCGGCCTGAGGAGAGCCGACGAGATGGAAAGAGACGCACATTACGCCGCCGTCGGCATCGCCACAGTCGCCCTTCTGGCGGCCCTGGCGGTGTTCTCGATCTGGCTGGCCCGCCTGTCCTTCAACGAGGATTACGACATCTATGACATCGTCTTCTACGGACCGGTCCGAGGTCTGTCTGAAGGCGGCGAGGTGCACTTCAACGGCATCCGCGTCGGCGAGGTCACCGACCTGAATCTGGACCCGAACAAGGGCGATCAGGTCATCGCCCGAATCCGCATCAACGGCACGACGCCGATCCGCGTGACGTCCCGCGCCCAGCTGGAGCCGCAGGGCATCACCGGCCTGAACTACATCCAGATCACCGCCGGCAATCCTGAAAGCGCGCTGCTGAAGGCGCAGTATCCGGACAACGTCGTACCCGTCATCCAAAGCCAGCCGTCTCCGATCGCGGAGCTGCTGAGCGGGTCGGGGACGGTTCTGGCCCAGACCGTGGACGCGCTGAACCGGATCAATCGGGTGCTGTCCGACGACAACATCCGCAGCTTCTCGACCAGTGTGAAGAACGTCGAGGCGCTGACCACTGAACTGGAAGCCCGCAAGGGCATGCTGGAGCAGCTGGAACAGGCGCTGACGCGAGCCAACGCGGCGGTCGCCGAGTACGAGAAGCTGGGCGCCAGCGCCCGACGCCTCGTCGAGGGCGATGGCACGCAGGCCGTGGCGAACATCAACAAGGCGGCGCAGGACGCGCAGGAGGCCATCGGCTCCATTAACCGGACGGCCAACACGCTGGAGCGGCCGCTGAGCGACTTCGCGACGACGGGCCTGCCGCAGTTGCAGGAATCGATCGCCGGGCTGGAAGAGGCCACACGGTCGCTGGAGGGACTGGTGGACGAAATCCGCTCCAGCCCGCGGGACTTCATCGGCCGACCGCCGACCAAGGAAATGGAGGTGCAGCCATGATCCGTTCGACCCTGATCGCCCTTGTCGCGACCACGAGCCTGGGCGGCTGCGCCCTGCTGTCCTCGCCCGATCCGGTCCAGAACTACCGCTTCGGCTCTCCCAGCCTCGCGCCTGCGGCTGAGCCCGGACCGAACACACCGCAGGTCGTGCTTCGACGGGTGGAGTTCCCGAGCGCGGTTGAAGGCGACCGCATCCTCGGCGTCACCGGCACGGAAACGGCCTACATCAAGGGCGCCCGCTGGGTTTCGCCGGCCGAGGACCTCTATTCCGAGAGCCTCGAGAACGCCTTCGCGACCCAGGCCACCCGCGTCCGGGCGATCGGGGCGCGAGAGGTGGTTCAGGGCGGCCAGACGCTGGACATCGACATCCGCGCCTTCGAGGCCCGCTATGACGCACCAGGCGCCACGCCGACCGCGGTGATCAGCGCGCGGGCGCAGCTGCTGGCCCTGCCCGGGCGAGAGGTGAAGGCCGAACGGACCTTCACCATCCAGCAACCGGCGAGCGAGAACCGCGTGGGCGCCATCGTCGAGGCGTTCGATCGGGCCACGAGCGACCTGAACAGCCAGATCGTGGCCTGGACCGAGCAGAACGCGAACTAGTTCAGGCCCGCCTTCACCGTGTAGGTCGCCTCGGTCTTCGAGGCGACTTCCTCCAGCGTGACGCCGTCGGCCAGTTCGATCAGTTCCAGACCCGCGCCGTCCGGCTTGACGTCGAAAACGCACAGGTCGGTGATGATGCGGCTGACCACGCCCGTACCCGTCAGCGGCAGGGTGCAGGCCTTCAGCACCTTGGACTGGCCGTGCTTGTTCGCGTGATCCATGACCACGACCACGCGCTTGACGCCGGCGACCAGATCCATGGCGCCGCCCATGCCCTTCACCAGCTTGCCCGGGATCATCCAGTTGGCGATGTCGCCGTTCCCAGCCACTTCCATGGCGCCGAGAATGGACAGGTTGATGTGGCCGCCGCGGATCATGGCGAAGCTGTCCGAGGAGCTGAAATAGCTGCTCTCGGGGATCTCGGTGATGGTCTGCTTTCCGGCGTTGATGAGGTCGGCGTCGACCTCGTCGTCATACGGGAAGGGTCCCATGCCCAGCATGCCGTTCTCGGACTGCAGGGTCACTTCCATGCCGTCCGGGATGTAGTTGGCGACCAGCGTCGGAATGCCGATGCCGAGGTTTACGTAGAAGCCGTCCTGCAGCTCTTTCGCGGCGCGTTCGGCCAGTTGTTCGCGGGTGCGGGGCATCAGACGGCCTCCCTCTGGCGGATCGTGCGCTGTTCGATGCGCTTCTCGGACACGGTCTCGACGATGCGGTCGACGTAGATGCCGGGCGTGTGGATGTGGTCGGGGTCGATCGAGCCCGTAGGCACGATCTGCTCGACCTCGACGACGGTGACCTTGCCGGCCGTGGCCATCATCGGATTGAAGTTGCGGGCCGTCTTGCGGAAGACGAGGTTGCCGCGCTCGTCGGCCTTCCACGCCTTGACGATGGCGAGATCGGCGACGAGGCCGGTTTCCATGACGTAGTCGCGGCCGTCGAAATTGCGGACTTCCTTGCCCTCGGCGACCAGGGTGCCGACCCCGGTGGCGGTGAAGAAGGCGGGAATGCCCGCGCCGCCGGCCCGGATGCGTTCGGCCAGGGTGCCCTGCGGGTTAAACTCCAGCTGGAGCTCGCCAGCGAGGTACTGACGCTCGAACTCCTTGTTCTCGCCGACGTAGGACGAGATCATTTTCGCGATCTGCTTCGTCTCCAGCAGCTGGCCGAGGCCGAAGCCGTCGACGCCGGCGTTGTTGGAGATGACGGTGATCCCCTTGACGCCGCTGTCGCGCAGACCGGCGATGAGTTTCTCGGGGATGCCGCACAGGCCGAAGCCGCCGGACATGACGGTCATGCCGTCAAACGTCAGGCCCTCCAGCGCGGCGTTCGCGTCGGGGAAGATTTTCCGCATCGCTTCCTCATTGTTTTCACCACCTGATGAATATCGGCGGCCTTGTCTGGTCTCTACGGCGACGGGGCGAAAGGGGCAAGCCATGCGAGCGGCGCTTGATCTCTACCGTTGCACCCCCTGCCCCCGCCGCCATAACCTCCCTTCAGGAGAGCTACCCATGACCCTGAACAGACGAGATGCGCTGGGGCTCGCCGCCTTGGCTGCAGCGCCGGTTTCGGCGCAGGCGTTGACACCGGTGTCGAGCACCCAGGTCGCTCCACCCGATCCGACGGAGACGATCCGCCTTTGGCCGGACGGCGCGCCCGGCGGCGAGCGGGTGACGGTGACGGCGCAGGTGACGGAGCGGTCTCGCGACCCGTCCTTCCATGACCGGTTCGCCCAATACACGACCGACCCGATCCTGACCGTTATGCGGCCCGCGCGGCCAAACGGGGCGTCGATGCTGCTGATCCCGGGAGGCGGGTACAAATGGGCTGTCGTGGACAAGGAGGGGCTGGATATCGCCCGACCGTTCGCGGCGGCGGGCGTGACATGCTTCCTGCTTCGCTATCGCCTGCCGGGAGACGGATGGGCGGCGGGCGCGGATGTGTCGCTGCAGGACGCGCAACGCGCCCTACGGCTGATCCGGACGCGGGCGGCTGCGGACGGTCTGGACCCGGTGCGCGTGGGCGTGTTGGGCGCGTCGGCCGGCGGGCATCTGGCCGGGCTGCTGACGGCGAGGGCTGACGCGACCTATGCGGCGGCGGATGAGGCGGACATGGTTTCGCATCGGCCCGACGTATCGGTGCTGCTCTATCCGGTCGCGACGATGGCGGACCCGTTCGTCCATGCCGGTTCGCGGACCGAATTGCTGGGTCCCTCTCCGTCCGCTGAGCAGATCGAGCGCTATTCGCTTGAGAAGATGGACTGGCGCGGGCGGCCGCCGACGATGCTGATCCACGCGCTGGATGACGCGTCAGTGCCGCCGGAGAACAGCCTTCAGCTGCTGGCGACCCTGAGGGCGGCCGGGGTGACGACAGAGGCGCACCTGTTCCAGGAAGGCGGACACGGCTTCGGCATCAGGCTGATCGCGGGAAGGCCCGCCGAGGTGTGGCCGGAGCTGGTGCTGCGGTGGGGCGAACGGCTGGGCTGGCTGAGCCGGTAAACCCCCGCCCGTCATCACGTGGCTCTGTCGCCATCAGTCGGGCAAGGCCGGCGCATCCGGCGCTCAGGACGATCATGGGTGACTCCTGCAATTGCGAACCGTTTGCAGGTTTGCGCGGTTTGACTTCGCGTGCAAGCGTGGGTTTCGGATGGCGTTCCGACGGGAGCACACACATGCGTGAAGACGGCAAGCTGGACTATCTGGAGATGCCGGGCGGCGACATGACCGCCACGCGAGACTTCTATGGCGAAGCCTTTGGCTGGACCTTTCAGGACTACGGCCCGGGCTACAGCGCCTTTTCAGAGGGATTGGACGGCGGGTTTGATTCCGAAGCGCAGCGCGGCGGCTCTCCCCTGCCCGTCCTCTACGCCCACGATCTGGAAGCGATGGCGTCGCGGGTCGAGACGGCCGGCGGCGTGATCGTGGAGCCGATCTTCGAGTTTCCGGGCGGGCGACGCTTCCACTTCCGCGATCCGGCCGGGAACGTGCTGGCGGTGTGGTCGGAAAACTGAGCGAGCCGGGCAAGAGCTGCGGCGACTGCGGCCTGTGCTGCAAGCTGATGGGCGTGACCGCGCTGCAGAAGCCGGCCGGGAAGTGGTGCCGGCATTTCAGCAGGACGGACGGGTGCCGGATCTATGCGGACCGGCCGGACGACTGCCGGGTGTTCAACTGCCTGTGGCTGCTGACCGACGCGCTGGATGCCGACTGGAAGCCGAGCACGGCGGGCTTTGTGCTGCACAGCGAGCAGGGCGGCCAACGACTGATCGTCGAATGTGACGCAACGCGGCCGCATGACTGGCGGCGCGCGCCCTATGAGGCGACGCTGAGGCGCTGGGCGGCGTCTCCGGGTCAGGAAGTGCTGGTCTTCGCCGGGATGCGCGGCGTCCGGCTGGGCGAGCCCGACGCGCCGGTTCGACGGTCCTAGCGGACGTCCAGCGACTGGGCGATGCGTTCGGCCAAGGCGCGGTCGGCCCCTTCCAGCGACATGGTCCAGACATGGATTTCGCGCGGGGCGGTCTGACGCTGGAACAGGTGTTCGACGGCGTGACGTTCCGAACCTTCGGCTACGACGACGGTGGCGCGGCCGCCGGCCTCCGCCATCTGGCCGGAGTAGATCGGAAACTGCGAGGCCGGGCCGGCGTAGATCATGGCGAACGAACGGTCGCCGCGACGCACGGTGTAGATGCGAAAGTCGGGGCCGGGGCGGCCGGTGACCAGCTCAAACCCCTGCGGCAGATCGAGAGTGAACGGCAGGGCGGCGCGGGCGGAGGCGTCCAGTACCGTCAGCGCCGAAGCGGACGGCGGCGGGGGCGCGGGTGTAGGGGCCGGGGCTGCGACGGGAGCCGACGTCGTCGCGGCAGGGGCGCGGGGGGCGGGCGCGGTTGAGGCCGGGGGCGTGGTCGGCGCCGGGGTCGCCGCACGAGGCGCGGGTGCGGTCGTGGGCGCAGCCGACGAGGCGGCGGGAGGCGTCGGGGCTGGACTCGCAGGCGCAGCGGCTCCGGGCGCCGGGGTGGCGGTCGGGGGCGACGTGCGCGGCGGCGAGGCGGACGGGGGAGTCGCGGCAGGTGTGGCCGCTCGAGGTTGGTTCGCAGGCGGCGACGCCGTCGGGGCCGGCGTGGACAGCGCGGCGGGCGCGGTCGCCGTCGGGGCGGCAGGGCGGGGCGCGGGAGCCGGGGCGAGATAGGTCGCAGGGGCGGGCGGGCCACTGTTCAGGTCACGCGTGACGCTGCTTGTCGGCGCGGGCTGCTGGACCGGTGTGGTCGCCGGGGACGTTGCGGTCTGGGCCTGTGCGGCGCCGGTGACGAGCAGGAGCGAGGCGGCGGTGACGAGAACTTTCATGGCCGCGACCTTCGCCGGTCAGTTCGAGAACGGCAAGGCCCTGAGCACATAGGCGACGATCGCCGTGACGCCGGAGGCCGCGACGGCGAGCCCGGCGAACCACGCCAGCTTGCGCCAAAGGGGGCCGGACGCCTCGCCGGGTTCGGGCGGGGGGACGGGTTCAATGTTGATAGCCGCTCTCCTCGTCGATCTTGCCCCGGAACACCCAGTAAACCCAGCCGGTGTAGGCGAGGATCAGCGGCAGGATGACCACCGTCCCCACCAGCATCAGGCCCAGCGCATTGTCGGGCGCCGCCGCGTGGCGGAAGTCGATGCCATAGGGGACGATGTCGGGCATGAAGCTGACCGCCAGACCCAGATAGCCGGACAGGAAAACCAGCAGGGCGCCGATGAAGGGCCGCATGTGCGAGCCGCGCAGGGCTGACCCGATGATCAGGATCAGGCCGGCGAGACCGATCAACGGGATGAAAAGACGCGGTCCCAGCTGGTCCCAGCGAATCTGGAATTCCGGCAGGTCGATGCCCCAGTTCACGCCGATACGATGGTGTACGACCAGCGTGGCCAGGCTGACGGCCACCAGCAGGGCCGAGACCACACCCGCGCTGACCAGCGTCCAGCGACGGGCGTCGCCGTGCAGGTTGTCCTTCGTCTTGGCCATCAGCCAGGCCCCGCCCAGCAGGGCGTAGCCGGCCACGACGCCGGCGGAGACCAGCAGCGTATAGGGCGTGAACCAGTCAAACTGGCCACCGGCGAAGCGCTCGTTCTGGACCGTAACGCCCTGAATGAAGCCGCCGAGGATCAGTCCCTGCGCGATGGCGGTCAGGATGGAGCCGGCGGCGAACATCTGGGTCCAGAACTTGCGGCCCCGCTTGCGGGCGCGGAAGCGGAACTCGAACGCCACGCCGCGCAGGATCAGGCCCGCCAGCATCAGCAGGACCGGCAGATAGAGGGCCGGCATCAGGATGGAATAGGCCAGCGGGAAGGCGGCGAGCAGGCCCCCTCCCCCCAGCACAAGCCAGGTTTCGTTGCCGTCCCAGACGGGGGCGATGGTGTTCATCATCACATCCCGCTCGCCCGCCGACTTCGCTAACGGAAACAGGATGCCGACGCCGAGGTCGAATCCGTCGAGGACGACGTAGAGCAGGACGGCCGTGGCGATCAGCCCGGCCCAGATCAGCGGCAGGTCCATCAGAGCACTCCCCCGTCTTCGTCATCGGGCGCGCCGGCCAGCGCCGAGCCGGGGGCCCGGTCCTGACGGGCGGGTTCGGCGGCGACCGCCTTCGGTCCTTCGGCCATCAGGCGGAGGATGAAGATCGCGCCGGCGGTGAAGACGATCGAATAGACGGTGATGTAGGCGATCAGGCTGGTCGCCACCTGACTGGCGATGACCGGAGAGACGGCGTCTCGCGTGCGCAACACGCCATACACGACCCACGGCTGGCGTCCGACCTCTGTCACCATCCAGCCCGCCAGCACGGCGATGAAGCCGGATGGTCCCATGACCACGCAGAAGCGCAGGAACCACGGACTGTCGAACACCCGCTTGCGCCAGATCAGCCAGGCCCCGCCGAGGCCGAGCGCGATCATCAGCAGGCCCAGCCCGACCATGATGCGGAAGGCGAAGAAGGGGATGACCGGCGGGGGCTGGTCCTCACGTGGCCAGGCGTCGAGACCCTTGATGACCTCGTCCTTCGGCACGTTCTGTATCATGTTGCCGACGCCGGGGATCGAGACCTCGAAGTGGTTCTTCTGCGCGTCGCGGTCGGGGATGCCGAAGAGGTGCAACGGCTGGTCGGCGCGGGTTTCCCAATAGCCCTCGATGGCGGCGGTCTTTGACGGTTGATGCTTGTGCGCCACCTCGCCCGACCAGTGGCCGGCGAGCAGTTGCAACGGCGCGACGACGGCGATCATGCCGATGGCCATAACCAGTGCGATGCGGCTCTCGGTCCATGTTTTCGTATGACTGCGGCGCTCCTTCAGCACGCGGTAGGCGGAGGCCGCGCCGACAACCAGCGCCGTGGTCAGGAAGGCCGCCAGCAGCATGTGCACGAGGCGCGACGGGAAGCTGGGGTTGAAGATCACCTGCATGAAATCGGTCGCCTGGAAGCGACCGTCGGCCATGATCTCGAAACCCTGCGGCGTCTGCATCCAGCTGTTGGCCGACAGGATCCAGAAGGCGGAGATAGAGGTGCCGACGGCGACGAGGCAGGTGGACAGGAAGTGCAGCTTCTCGCCCACCTTCTTCCAGCCGAACAGCATGACGCCGAGGAAGGAGGCCTCAAGGAAGAAGGCGGTCAGGACTTCATAGGCCAGCAGCGGCCCGATCACGCCGCCGGTCAGGCGGATGAACTCTGACCAGTTGGTGCCGAACTGGTAACTGAGCACCACGCCCGAGACGACGCCCATGCCGAAGCTGAGCGCGAAGATTTTCACCCAGAACAGGTACAGGGTCTTGAACGCCTCGTTCCGCGTCTTCAGCCAAAGCCCTTCCAGCACCGCCAGAAAGGCCGCGAGGCCGATCGTGAAGGCGGGGAAGATGATGTGGAAGGAAACGGTGAAGGCGAACTGGAGGCGGGAGAGCAGAAGCGCGTCGGCGTCCACGGCGGGACCCCCTGAATAGCCCTAGGAATAGTAGGGCCTTACGCCTGCGCCAAAGCTTTGTCCATATGCGATCGGTCGCGCGGCGGAACGCCGCAAGCTGAACGTCAGGAGGCGGCGGGGAGCTCGAGCCAGAAGGTGGCGCCGTGGCCGGGCTGGGACTCGACCCCGATGGAGCCGCCCTGCATCTCGATCAGGCTCTTGGCGAGGGCCAGACCGATGCCGTGGCCCTCGATCGTCGAGCGTTCGAGGCCGAGGCGGTTGAAGGGCTCGAATAGCTGGGCCTGCTTCTCGGCGGTCAGGCCGACGCCGTGGTCGATAACCTCAACGCGAATGCAGGCTCCAGCGCGCATCGCTTTCAGGATCACGACGCCGCCGTCGGAGCCGTACTTCACAGCATTGGTGGCGAGGTTGGCGATGACCTGGGTGAGGCGCTGCGAGTCGGCCAGCGCAACCAGATCCTCACCGTCGCCTGACACGTCGAAGCGCAGACCTTGTGCGTCGGGGCGCATGGCGGTGGCGCGGCTGACGTCCTCGAGCACCCCGACCACGTCGGTGGGGCGAAGCTCGTATTTGACCGAGCCAGACTCGGCGCGGGCCACATCCAGCAGATCGTGCGCGAGGCCCTCGATCTGGCGGGCGGTGCCGACCAGCATTCCGGCCATCTCGTCCTGGGTGGCGGTGACGGGGCCCAGCTGGCCTGACTTCCAGAGGTCGCCGATGCCGATGATGCCGCCGATGGGGCTCTTGATCTCGTGAGCCACGTTGGCGAGCAGACGGGATTTGGCCTGCGACGCGCGCTCGGCCCGGCGTTGCGCCTGAACCGCCTTCTCGCCAAGCACGTCGCGCTCGTTCAACAGCACCGACAGCAGCATGAAGGGCAGGAAGGCGAAGATCAGGTTCAGCTGGATTAGCAGGACCTTGTTCGGCAGGTCGTCGCTTGGCTGGGCGCCCTGAACCACAGCGGTGAGCTGGAAGATCGCGACCAGCACAAGACCGAGGGCCACGCCCGTCGTGCGCAGACGGGCGGCCATGATCATCAAGACCGGAAGCACGATGAAGCTGGTCGGGGCTGAAGAGGCGAAATAGGCGAACCACAGGCCGCCGATCAGGAGCGTGAACAGCACGGCCCATTCGGCGAGGCGGGCGAGGGTGCGGGTCTCGACCCACCACCGGCGATCGGCCGCAAGGATCATCGGGATCAGGACGGCGAAGCCGAGGGCGTGGCCGAACCACCAGGTCTGGAACATCGCCGCGGGGTCGCCGCCCGACATCAGCTGCAGCCCGACCGACACGATGATCGCGCCCGGCAGCGGCGCCAGAACGCCGGCCATGACGAGCAAGCGGATCGCGCCCTTCACCGTGGCCATTGGCCTGTACGGGGTGAAGCGCCGGACCAGAAAGACCGCCGTCACGATCTCGGCCATATTGGCGACCGTGAACAGGGCCGTCTGGGCCGCTGTGTTGCCGACGAGAAGTTCGGCGGCGACGATGCCGACCGCGATCAGGCCGCCGAAGCAGATGTCGTAGCTAAGGCCACGACCGCTGCGCAGCCACATGCCGGCGGCCAGCCCCCCGGCGCCCCAGAGGGCGGAAATCATGCCGGCGGTGCGGCCGAACTTGATGGACAGCACCATCACGATCAGCACGCCGATGCAGGTCAGTACCGGAACGAGCGGCTGGCGGAAGAAGGCGACGGCGTCGTTCTCACCCGCCCCGGCGGACGCGCGAGCGGGCGCGACCCTTCGGGTCGCTGCCGGCTCTGGCGTGCCGATGACACGGCTCATGGTCATGATCGATTCCGGAACGCAAACTGGTTCCGATGGCGTACACGATCCTTCCTAACATCCCCTGAAGGTCAGAAAGCGTCGGCAAGCACCTGATTGAACTGGCGAACTGCGGCCGCCGGACCCTGTGGATGATCCCAGACCGCCGCGCTGACAGCTACGAAGTCCGCCCCGGCCCGGGCCAGATCAGCGGCGTTTTCGGGCGTGATCCCGCCAATGGCCACGCAGGGGACCTCGACCGTTTCCTGCCAGATGGTCAGGATTTCGGCTTCCGGCCGATGCGTCGTCTCCTTGGTTGACGTGGGGAAGAAGGCCCCGAAGGCGACGTAGTCGGCCCCCGCCTCGGCCGCATCCATCGCCAGTTCCCGACTGTCATGACAGGTCGCGCCTATCATGGCGTTTGGCCCCATCACCCGACGGGCGTCGGCGACAGAGGCGTCGGATTGACCGACATGTACGCCGTCGCAGCCGGATCGGGCCGCGAGATCCGGCCGATCGTTCAGGATCACGGCGACGCCCCTCGCCTCGGCCAAAGGCTTCAGCGCCTGAACCGCCGCCAGCACATCGGCGTCATCGATATCCTTCAGCCTGATCTGCAGCGCCGCTACGGGCCCTGCGTCCAGCGCCTCGGTCAGCCGTTCCGCGAAGGCGGACAGGTCCGCGATCGCAGGCGGCGTGATGAGGTAGAGCTGGCAGGGCGGGCGGGCTGGGAGAATGTCGGGTCGGGCCATATCCGCGAGGTGCGCCGGGCCGCGGCCTGCGTCAATCCCGCAAGCCTGGCCGTTTGAGAACGACTTGCAGTCGCCACAATCGTCCTGCTATGGAGAACCATTCTCAGTCGGGGCGAGTCTCTTGTACGTCTGCAACTGCAACGGTCTTCGCAAGCGTGATGTCGCCGCCGCCATCGAGGCGGGCGCGATCCGTCCGCGCGAGGTCTTCGCCCGCAACCAGTGCACCGCCCAGTGCGCCAAATGCGTCTGCGAAATGCGCGAGATCATTCAGGAGACCCGCCAGTCCTTCGCGATGGCGGCTGAGTAGCAGTCGCAACAGCAACTGCGGTCGATTTTTACTCGCAATTTCAATGTCGTGATAAGTGTTCGCAAGTGAACACAGGCCGTTTTGCTGTGTTATGACCAGCACCTGAGACGGCGACTCCTCCGCCGCGACTGGAGACTGGGCCATGAAGGGCGACCCCGCGATCATCCGGACGCTGAACGCGATCCTGACCAACGAACTGACGGCGGTGAACCAGTATTTCCTGCACGCTCGCATGTTCGAGAGCTGGGGCCTGAAGCACCTCGGCCAGATCATCTACGACGAAAGCATCGGCGAGATGAAGCACGCCGACATGCTGATCAAGCGCGTGCTGTTCCTCGACGGACTGCCTAACCTGCAGGACCTGCACAAGCTGAAGATCGGCGAGAACGCGATCGAATGCCTGGGCGCCGACCTGCAGCTGGAGCTCGGCTCGCGCGACACCGTCGTGGCCGCCGTGACCCAGTTCGAAGCCGCCAAGGACTACGTCAGCCGCGACATCGCCATGCGTATCCTGTCGGACACCGAGGAGCACATCGACTTTCTCGAGGCCCAGCACAAGCTGATCGAACAGCTGGGTGTGCAGAACTATCTGCAGTCCGCGATGACCGAGATCAGCCCGGACAAGTCGGCCACCGGCAACTAGAGCACCTCGCGCCGGGCCAGATGGACCACGGCGAGGATCAGCACGACCGCGCCGAGCCCCCCGCCCAGCGCGAGCGCGGTCTGCACTCGCCATGCCTCGGTCGCCAGCATGTTGACCGGCATCTGCCAGGGGAAGAACACCCCCTGTTTCGCCGCGGTGGCGACCACCGAAAAGAAGGTCCCGCCGATGCCGACGGCCAGCGACGGCACGAAGCTGGCGAACCGCATGGCGATCCAGAACTGGATGGCGATCATCAGGGTCGCCGCCAGCATGACCTTGCCGAGCAGCATCAGCTGGACGCCGAGGTCGAACACGCCGGTGGGCGAGAGCACCGGCTTGATCGTCGCGGCCAGCAACACCGCGCCCCACGTGAGCAGCAGGTTGAGCAGGCTCATGGCCACGACGACGACAAGCACGCAGATCGCCTTGGCGGCGTAGAGCTTCCAGCGGGCCACCGGCAGGGCGCGCAGGTGATCCCACGCCCGGGGGCCGTGCTCCATGTGAGCGACGAGAGCGGTCAGCGCTGTGACGCTCATGGGCAGCATGAAGAAAGCCCAGATGCCGACCGAGCCCTGCATATACAGGTCCCACGGCGCGGCTTCCTTGCCACGAAGCATGTTGAAGAAGACGAAGATGGCGATCAGCGTCGGGGCTGCCAGCGCCAGAAGGGCGGCCAGCGAGCGGTTCAGCTTGCGCGCTTCAACGGACAGGACGGCGAGCATCAGACGGTCTCCGGGGCTTGAACGGTAGGGGCGGCGACATCGCGATAGATGCCTTCCAGCGACCGGGCGCGCGGGCCGATAGCGAAGACGTCGATCCCGGCCTCGATGAGGGCGCGGTTGAGAGCGGCGGTCGTGCGGTCAGCGTCGTCGCCCGATCGGAGACGCGCGATCAGACCGTCCTCGCCGTCCGACAGGGTCAGGTCACGGGCGCGCAGGACGCCGGCTGCCCGGGTCTGGTCTCCGGTGCGGATGACGATTTCGGGCCGGAGATCGGCTTTCAGGCGGGCGAGCTCGCCCTCCAGCACCAGCCGGCCTTCATTGACGATGCCGATGTGAGTGGCGGTTTGTTCGATCTCGCCGAGCAGGTGGCTGGAGAGCAGGACAGTCGCGCCCGTGCGGTCGGGCAGGCTCTTGAGGAAGCGGCGCATGTCGGCGATGCCGTCGGGGTCGAGGCCATTGGTGGGCTCGTCGAGGATCAGCACCTGGGGCGCGCCCAGCATGGCCCGGGCCAGCCCGAGCCGTTGTCGCATGCCCAGCGAATAGTCCGAGACCCGGCGGCGGGCATTGGCCTGCATCTCGACCACCTCCAGCACCCGGTCGACCTCGGTCGCCGGGATGCCGAGCAGGGTGCGGGTCAGGTCCAGATTCTCACGGCCGGTCAGGTTGGCGTAGAATCCGTGCGCCTCCAGCAGCGCCCCCACCTTGCGAGACGCCGCCATCCGGTCGCGGGCCACATCGAGGCCGCAGATGCGGGCAGCGCCGCCGCCGGGGCGGATCAGGCCGAGCAGCATCTTCAGCGTCGTCGTCTTCCCTGCCCCGTTGCGGCCCAGGAAGCCGTAGACGGCGCGTTCCGGCACGGTCATCGACACGGCGTCGACAGCCAGATGGCGCCCGAAGCGGCGGGTGAGAGCGTGGGTCTCGATGGCAGGCGTCATAGGCGGCGCGTCCAGTTCGTTTAACTCTTAGATAAAGTTGCAAACGGTGCGTCTTTAAGTCAAGATTAAAGATCAGACACGTTGGGGGCCGCTTTGAGCCAGTCCGATCTCATCCGTTTCCGGCGCATGTGCGGGCAGTTCCGCTGGCTGGCGGTGTTCATGGTGGTCAGCGTCGGGAGCCTGCTGGCGCTCATGTATGTGATCGCACCCGGCGTGCTGGCGTTGCGGGGCGACTTCCGATCGACGCCCGTGCAATGGTTGGCCCAGACGACGTGGGGTCTGCCCAGCGCGTTCTATCTGTTCGCCGTCTGGTCAATCGGGTCGGCGTTGGGCCAGCTGGCAAAGGGGCGACTGATCCAGCCCACTCTGTCGCGCGCCTTGCGTCGGGTCGGCCTATCGCTCGGCGTCGGCGGGGTCGTCAGCGTGTTCGTGGTCAGCAACCTGATCCGGCTGATGGGTGAGGCGCGTGGCGGCTATCTGCACTTCGACGTGGCGGGCATGACGCTGGGCATGATCGGCGGCGCGCTGTTCCTGTTGGGGCGGGTGATCGATCAGGCGGATCGGGTGCAGGCCGAACTGGACGAGATGATCTGATGCCGGTTCGCGTGACGCTGGACGCCCTGATCGTGAAGCGCGGGATCAAGGCTCGCGATCTCGCCCAGGAGGTGGGTCTGAGCGAGACCCAGCTGTCCCTGTTTCGGTCAGGCAAGGTGAAAGGCATCCGCTTCCGCACCCTGGCCCGGCTGTGCGCGGCGCTGGGATGTCGGCCAGGAGATCTGCTGGACTATGACGCCGATCCGGCGGACCTGACCCTGCCGGACGACGAGTAGCGGAACCGGAGCGCGGCGCGGTCCATTGTTCGATGAACAGGAAGGGCCGCCCCAATGACCGACATCGACGACTTCATGGACGACGCACGCGACGCAGCGCTGGACTTCGTCAACGGCGAAGATCGCAGCCTCGGCCATGTGCTGCTTGGCGTGGCGGTTACGGCGGGGTTCGCGCTGGCGGCGACGTTTCTTGCGCAGCGGGCGCTGACGCCGCGGGTGTCGGCCGCCGACCTGCGCAAGGGCGCGCGACCGGTGACCGAGCGTCCGCGAGGAGCCATGAGCATGATCGTCCCCGCCGTCTTTTCGGCCACCAGCCTGTCTGCGGTGCGCGTGTGGAACGCGCCTTCGCAGCCGAGGCGGAACGCCGCGCTGACGCTGTGGGCGGCGACGCAGGCGGTAAACGCCCTGTGGCTGGCGGCGCGACCGGCGGGGCGAGCAATGCAGATCGGCGCGGCCATGGCCTCCGCCGGGCTGGCGGCGGCGTTCGCCCACGAAGCGCGGCGGCTGGACCCCGATGCGGGCAAGCTGGCCTCGCCCATCGGCGGCGGAACCCGGATGATGAACGCCATCGACCGCAAGGTTTCGGACGACCGGCTGACCGTGCACTGACCTTGCCCGCAGGCCCGGCATACTCTAGGGACAGCGCCACTTCGCGCGCCCGCGATGGCAGCGCTTTCAGCCCCTCCGAGATCTCATGGCGAAAATCAACGGCAACACCATCAAGCCCGGCATGGTCCTGCAAGTGAATGGCGGCCTCTGGGTCGTCACCAAGGCCAGCCACGTCAAGCCGGGCAAGGGCGGCGCCTTCGCCAACGTCGAGGCCAAGAACCTCGAGACCGGCAACAAGCTGAACGAACGCTTCCGCTCGGAAGACAAGGTCGAGCGCGTCACGCTGGAACAGCGCGACTATTCGTACCTGTACGACGGCGGCGACTCCCTCGTGTTCATGAACGACGAGAACTACGAACAGATCGAACTGCAGAAGGACTGGGTCGGCGACGATCGCATCCCCTATCTGCAGGAAGGCATGAAGGTCGTCATCGAGAGTCACGAGGATCGTCCGATCGGCCTGTCGCTGCCGGATCAGGTGACTCTGGAAGTCGTCGAGACCGAGCCCACCGTGAAGGGCCAGACCGCCTCTTCATCCTACAAGCCCGCGATCGCCAACAACGGCGTGCGCATCATGATCCCGCCGTACATGTCAGCCGGCGAGAAGATCGTCGTCGACACCACGACCGGCGAATACGTCCGCCGCGCGGACTAATGACTATCCGGCTCCGATGACGGAGCCCGGCGTTTGAACTTCTCCGCATCTCCGGGCCGCGCGCCTTTGCAGGAGATGCGGACCAGGAGATTCCCATGGCCCTCGCCTCCGCCCTTCTCACCGTTATGATGGACGCGGTCCGCAAGACCGCCCGCCCGATGCTGCGCGATTTCGGCGAGGTCGCGAACCTGCAGGTGTCGCGCAAGGGGCCCGGCGACTTCGTCACCGCCGCGGACATCAAGGCGGAGGACACCCTGTACGAACTGCTGATGAAGGCCCGCCCGGGTTACGGTTTCCTGGGCGAGGAGCGCGGCATGATCGAGGGGACGGACAAGTCCCACACCTGGATCGTCGACCCGATCGACGGCACCACCAACTTCATGCACGCCATGCCCCACTTCGCCATAACGGTGGGCCTGCAGCGGACCGCGCCGGACGGATCGTCCGAGATCGTGGCGGGCGTGACCTACAACCCGGTGATGAACGAGCTGTTCTGGGCCGAAAAGGGCAAGGGCTGCTATCTGAACGACACCCGCATCCGCGTCGCGGGCCGCAAGGATTTGTCGGAAAGCCTGATCGCCACCGGCCTGCCGTTCATCGGCAAGACCGGCCATGCGCAGGCGATCAAGGACATCCACGCGGTCGGCCAGCGGGTGGCGGGCATCCGCCGTCTGGGCAGCGCGGCGCTGGACTTCGCCTGGGTCGCGGCGGGGCGGTACGACGCCTATTACGAGCGCAATCTGAACCCGTGGGACGTGGCGGCGGGCATCCTGTTCGTCACCGAGGCCGGCGGCATGGTGACCACGATCGACGCCGACGGCGACCCCAAGCAGGGCAAGCAGATCCTCGCGGCCAATACCGATATCCATAGCCAGCTGCGCAAGGTTCTGGCGGGGGCCTGACCAAAGCCCGCCATCGCTGCGCCTGGTGCGGGATCGATCCGCTGTACGTCGCCTATCACGACGAGGAGTGGGGCGTGCCCGAGTACGACAGCCGGGCGCTGTGGGAGAAGCTGGTGCTGGACGGGTTTCAGGCCGGGCTGGCGTGGATCACCATCCTGAGGAAGCGCGAGGGGATGCGCGACGCCTTCGACGGGTTCGATCCGGAGAAGATCGCGGCCTATGGCGAGGCCGATATCGAGAGGCTGTTAGGCGACGCGCGGATCATCCGCTCGCGGGCGAAGATCAACAGCGCGATCAAGGGCGCGCGGATCTGGCTGGAGATGCAGGAGAGCGGTGAGGACTTCAGCGAATGGCTGTGGTCGTTCGTCGGCGGCGCGCCGATCACCAACCACTGGCCGGACAGCGACGCGCGGCCGGTGGCGACGCCGGAATCCGAAGCCATGGCGAAGGCCTTGAAGAAGCGTGGCTTTACCTTCTGCGGGCCGGTAATCGTGTACGCCTTCATGCAGGCTGTGGGCATGGTCAACGATCATGGCGTCGAGTGCTTCCGTCATCGGGAAATTCAGGCCATGAAGCGCGGGTGACCGCGTCTCCGAAATCGAAAAGCAGACCGAAGGCGCCCGCCCGGGCCTTTCCGACGCTGGCGCTGGAAAGCCTGCTGGTCCAGTCGTCCGGCGGGCCGGTGTGCGGCGTGGATGAAGCCGGGCGCGGGCCGTGGGCCGGACCGGTGTCGGCGGCGGCGGTGATCCTGAACCCGAACGACCTGCCCGCAGGCATCGATGATTCCAAGGCGCTGACGGCGGCGAGGCGTGAGGCGCTGGAGATCGAGATCAAGGCCCGCGCCGTGGCGTGGGGCGTGGGATTCGCCTCGGTCGAGGAGATCGCCGAGTTGAACATCCTCCACGCGACCGGACTGGCCATGTGCCGGGCGATCGAGGCGCTGGGCGTTCAGCCGGTCGCGGCGCTCGTGGACGGCAACTATCGCTTCAAACTGCCTTGCGACGTCCAGACGGTCGTCGGCGGCGATGGGCTGTCGCTGTCTATCGGCGCGGCCTCTATCCTCGCCAAGACGGCGCGGGATCGACTGATGGTCGAGCTGGACGGGGTGTACCCGGGCTACGGCTTCGCCAGCCACAAGGGCTACAACGCGCCGATCCATCAGGAAGCGTTGAAGGCGCTGGGGCCATGCCCCGCGCACCGGCGCGCCTGGGCGCCGATCCGGGCGTTGCTGGAAGGCTAGACCGCCAGCATTCCGCCCAGCAGCGCGCCGACCACGGCGACTGCAACGGCGCCGACCACGACAATCATCCAGTGCGGGATATCCGAAAGCCCGGGCCCCGCTGCTTCGCGGTGAACATGCAAGTCGTTCGCGGGCCGGCTTTCGAACCGCATCGCGCCCGGCGCGCGCCAGGCGACGATGTCGAGGTTGCGGGCGACGCGGCCGTAGGTGCGTACGCCGTGCAGGCGCTGGTCAGGGGTCAGCGGCAGGGTTTCCATGCCTCGATAACGGCGAACGCTGTGTACTGTTCCGGACTCAGGCCGCATCGGCCAGCGATACCCGCCTGTCGGACACGACGAACAGGTATTCGACGTTCTTCAGCCGCCCCACCGAGCCGACCTTTTCGCCCTTGGGATTATGGATGCCGATCTTCGCGCCAACGTAACGCGGGTGCTGAATCTCGATCACCTGCACCTCGCCGCGGGTCGACAGCATGGCGGTCAACTGATCGCGGGACAGATAGCCCTCGTCGTTGAACGAGACGACGAGGTTCGGCGCGCGCAGCCCCTCGATCACCGCCTTCAACGCCGGGCCGATACCAGGCTTGGAATTGAAGGCTGACTTGCGGGTGCGGACGTCGATGCGCTTGTTCGCGACGCCGTAGGTCTGGGGCTTGTCCCACAGGATCAGGCTTTCCCAGCAGTGGTAATTCCCGAGGTAGGAATGCTGGTTGTAGGGCGGGTCCAGATAGACGAGGTCGGCCTCGACCTCGGGCGCCAGTTCGACGGCGTCGCGGCGGGTCGCCCTCCCCTGCCCCGGCAGGATGTCGGGCATGCGGAGCTCCAGCGGCTTCAGCGCCCGGGCCGCCCATGACTTCATGTAGGCCATCTGCAGGCCGGCGGTGGAGTCGACGCGGTCGGCCGCCTCCATAAGGCTGACCAAGGCGATCGCCTCCAGTTCAGGCTCAAGCGACAGGGCGGCGATGCGATCGCGGATGGCGTCGATACGGGCGCCGTTTTCCGCCGTGAAGAAGCGGGCGTCGTGGCTGTAGGCCTGGGTGAACCAGCCGGCCTGCGGGGCGACGGTGCGGAGTTCAGCGAGGACGGCCTCCGCCCTGTCCAGCCAGCGGTCCCGGTCTGCTTGCACATAGGCCGTCGCAAGGGTGTGGGCGTAGGCGTTGTGGTCGTTGGACCAGACATCAAAGCCTTGCCGCTTCAGGGCGTGACCCACGCGCGCGGTGCCGGAGAACAGGTCGCAGACCGTCCCGCCGTCGGGCAGCGCGGCGGCGATCGCCGAGGTCACATGGCCCAGCAGAGCGCGCTTGGAGCCGATGTATTTGATCATCCCGACCCTTCCGGGCGGAGCGAGCCTAGCGCTTGCCCTTCGCCTTGGCCGGAGCATGGGCCAGACGGAGGAGATTCGCAGCCCCCGGGGCGCCGAAGGGGGTGCCGGCGAGGATGAGGATGCGCTGGCCGGGCTCGGCGAGCTCGTTGGCCATGGCGCTCTGGATCGCGTCGTCGGTGACATCCTCCAGCGACGCGGGCTCCTTGCCGAGACGGGTCTCCAGTCCCCAGACCAGCGCCAGTCGCCGGGCGGTATCCGGGTTGGGCGTGAGGGCCAGCACCGGCTGCAGCGGCCGCTCGCGGGCCATGCGGCGGGCGGTGCCGCCAAGTGTCGTGAACACGACGATGCAGGCCGTCGACTGGGCCTCGGCGGCTTTGCGGGCCGCGGCGACGAGGGCGTCGGCGTCGATGTCGTCCATGCCGGCGTGCTCGGCGTCCATCAGGCCCGGCCACATCGGATCGTTTTCGACCCGCTCGATGATGCGGTTCATGATGCCGACGGCTTCGAGCGGATACTGGCCCGACGCCGTCTCGGCCGACAGCATCATGGCGTCCGCCCCCTCATAGACGGCGTTGGCGACGTCGGAGGCCTCCGCGCGGGTCGGTGCAGGCGAGGACGTCATCGACTCCAGCATCTGGGTGGCGACGATCACGGGCACGCCGCGCTGGCGGGCGGCGCGGATGATCTGCTTCTGCGCGACCGGCACCTCTTCGGGTTCCAGTTCGACGCCCAGATCGCCGCGGGCGACCATGACGCCGTCGCAGTAGTCGAGGATGCTGTCCAGCTGGGCCAGAGCCTGCGGCTTCTCGATCTTGGCGAGACAGGCGGCCTTGCCCTTAACCAGCTGTTTCAGCTCGGCCATGTCCTCGGCCTTCTGGACAAAGCTGAGGGCGACCCAGTCGACGCCGATGCGCAGGGCGAATGCGAGGTCCTCGCGGTCCTTGGGAGTCAGGGCCGAGACGGGAATCACGGCCTCGGGCACGGCGACGCCCTTGCGATCCGACAGTTTGGAGCCGCTCTCGACCGTGACATCGGCCCAGGTATCGTGACGCTCGCCCACGCGAAGGCGCACCCGGCCGTCGTCGAGAAGCAGCAGCATACCGGTGCGCAGGGCCTTGAAGATTTCCGGATGCGGCATCTGCACCCGCGTCTCATCACCCGGGGTTGGGTCGAGGTCGAAGCGCATGGTGTGGCCGGGCTTCACGTCGATCTCGACGTTTGCAAACTTGCCGAGACGCAGCTTGGGACCCTGCAGGTCGGCGAGTACGCCCAGCGGGCGCTTCAGTGCGATCTCGGCGCCGCGGACGGCCTTGAGAGCGGCCGCGTGATCCTCGTGGCTGCCGTGGCTGAAGTTCAGACGAAAGACGTCCACCCCGGCAAGGGCAAGGGCCTTGACCGTGCCCGGGGCGCGGCTGGCGGGTCCAAGGGTCGCGACGATGCGGGCGCGCCGGGCTCTTTTCATGATCTCACTGGCCTTATGGGGAGCGTCAGGCCCCTTGTGCCTGTGAAATGCGCGCCGGGTAAGGCTGCTCCCGGCCGCGAAACACGAGTTTATGCCGTCGTCAGGCGATCCCAGGGACCTGTGATGGCGAGGGTAATGCCGGGGAACTGGATGTTGACGAACAGGACCGAGGCGTCGGGCGAGAAGCAACAGCCGGCGAACTCGGAGTTGCCCTGAAAGGCGTTGCGGGCGATCGTGTAGGACTTGCCGTCCGGCGTGACGCCCTTCAGGTGGTTTCGGATCTGGGCCGAATAGTTGTCCTCGCAGACGATCAGATGGCCCCACGGCGCGACCGTCAGGTTGTCGCCCATGTTCCAGACCTTCTCGTCTTCGGACTCAAGGAACAGCTGGATGCGGCCGGTGTGACCGTCGGTCGAGGGGATGTAGCGGAGGATTTGCCCGCGCTCGATCGGGCCGCCGTCCTTGGCGGTGAAGTAGAGTTCGTCCGCGCCCCAGTGTATGCCTTCGCCCCCGTTAAAGATCGCCGCGCCGGCGGCCCGGCCACGCATGCGCAGGTCGCCGTTGGGGCTCTCGACGTCTTCGAGATCGATCCACTCCGCGTCCCGCCAGTCGCCGACGGCCCAGAAGCGGTCCTTGTTGTTCGAGGTATTCGCGCCGGGCGAGTCCTTGATGACCAGCGCCTGCAGCTTGCCGCCTTCGACCAGCCGGTCACGCACGTTAGGGATGAAGCGGTAGAAGAGGCCCTCTTCCTTGTCCTCGGTCAGGTAGACGACGCCCGAGCGCGGATCGATGCAGACAGCCTCGTGATCGAACCGGCCCATGGCCTTGAGCGGCACGGGGTCGACCAGGCCGGCGGCGCTGGCGGGGACCTCGAACACCCAGCCATGCTCGCGGCTGACGTTGGTGCTAGCGGGCGTGTCCTCGCATTCCTCGCAGGTCAGCCAGCTGCCCCACGGCGTCTGGCCGCCAGCGCAGTTGGTCGAGGTGCCGGCGAGGCTGAGGAATTGACGGACGACCTTCCGTGTCTGCAGGTCGTAGACGACGGTCGTCGTGCCGCCCGGCAGGGGCCGGCCCTGCTTGTCGAGGTCGTAGGCCTTCGTCTTGTCGAGCAGGTGCAGGCGTTCGCGGTTCAGGCCGCCCGGACCCCAGTTGCCGTGGGTGCGAGACGAGGCCTTGAGTTCGTGATTCCGGACCAGAGCGACCAGAGAGCCTTCTAGGGGGAAGCAGCCCATGCCGTCGAACTGGCCCGGGACCAGCAGACCGTCGTCCATCGTCTCGCCGCCTTGCGAGACTACGTGGTAGGTGAAGCCGTCCGGCAGATCGAGCAGGCCGTTCGGGTCAGAAACCAGCGCGCCGTAGCCGGGGACTTCGTTGACATAGGTTTCGGAGTTCTGCGTCGGCGCCGTCTGCGCGCGCACCGCCTGCGCGAAACCGCTGAATGCCGCCGCCGCCGCGCCGGCGCCAAGGACGCCCCGACGATCCAGTTGAAGCTCACGCATCACATGCACACCCCGATAGAGGCGCTGCGTTTATCGCGATCCGGTCACCGCGGTCATCATGGTTCTGTGACGGTCGTCAGCCGACCAGTCGGGCCAGCTCCGGAGCCGGAAGGGGCTCTTCGGCGGCGGCCACGACCGCATCCGCCTGGGCCGCGCGATAGACGATCAGCTCGTCCAGCGACATGGGCGTTGCGAAGTGGAAACCCTGCAACAGGTCGCAGTTCAGCAGTTGCAGCAGGCGCGCCTGCCAGTCGGACTGGATGCCCTCGGCGACGACCTGCAGGTTCAGGCTGTGGCCCAGATCGATGACCGACCGCATGATCTGGGTCGCCTGCTGGCGTTCGCCGAGATTGCGCAGGAAGGACTTGTCGATCTTCATCCCGTCGAACTCGAAGTTCTGCAGGTATGACAGGCTGGAGTAGCCGGTGCCGAAGTCGTCCAGGTAGACACGGATGCCCATGTTGCGCAGGGCGGAAATGGTCTTTCTGGCCGCCTCCATGTGCGAGATCAGAACGCCCTCGGTGATCTCGATGTAGAGCAGCTCGGGCCGGATGCCGGCGGCCAGCAGTTTGTCCGCAACCATTGTGGCGAACTGGTTATGGCGAAAATGGACAGGCGAGATGTTGATGCCGACCGGCACGTCGCCCAGCTGCTTGATAGCGAGTAGCGCTCGATCCAGCACCCAGTGGCTCAACTCGATGATCTGGCCGCTCTCTTCCGCGATCGGGATGAGAAGGGTGGGCGAGACGATGCCAAGACGCGGCGAGTTCCAGCGCAGCAGCGCCTCGACGCTTTTCAGTTCGCCGGTGCGGGCGCTGACCAGCGGCTGGAAGCACAGGGCCAGTTCGTCGTTGTCCAGCGCCTTCGTCAGCTCGGCGCGGATGTTCACGCGCGAGGACATCCGCTCTTCCATCACGTCGTCGAAAATCCGGTAGCCGTTCAACCCGGCGGTCTTGGCCTCGTACATGGCCAGATCAGCACGCTTCAGCAGATCGTCGCCGTCGTCATAGGCAAGGTTGCCGTAGGCGATGCCAATGGACGAGCCGCTCTGGACCAGATGGCCCTCGATCAGAAAAGGCTGGCGCAACGCATCCGAAATGGCGGTGGCGCAGGCCTCGGGGGTGACCTCGGGCGTGACGGGCAGGATGGCGGCGAACTCGTCGCCGCCCATGCGGGCCACGGCGACGGCGCCGGGCAGATTCTCGGTCATGACGGCCGCGACCTCGGCCAGCAGAACGTCGCCCGCGCGGTGCCCGAGGCTGTCGTTGACCTCCTTGAACCGGTTGAGATCGAAGAACAGGATCGCCAGTTCGCCCAGCGAATGCGCCTTGCTGTGCTCGGCCAATACGTTGTTGAAGGCGACGCGGTTCATCAGCCCGGTCAGCGGATCGCTGTGGGCCTTGATGTCGAGGTTGCGGCCTTCCTTCGACAGCCGGTGGTTCTCGATCGCCAGCGCCAGATGGTTGGCGGCGAACAGGCCGATCGAGGCGACCACGCAAACGCCCACAAGAGCGACTGCGACAGGCGCCATCCGCCCCGCATCGCCCAGGGCCAGCGCCAGACCAATGGCCAGCAGGACTACGAGATAGCCGGCGATGATGACCTTGTACTTGCGGTCGCCGTCGGCGCGGAGGTGTTTGAGCAGGGCGTTCACAACGGGATCATTACCGTCGAGCGATTTAGAAATTACTTATGCGCGAACCGAGACGCTCAGTTGTCTCGCTGCGAGTTCATCAAATCACGCGTGCGTTGCACCAGAGTATTCTCGAGGTTGCTATTCTCGCGCCGTAAGGCGTCGACCGCGTCCTTGCGCGCCAGCTGGGACTTCAGGCGGGCCATGAGAATGGGGAAGCTGATCGGCTTCATGACGAAGTCGTTGGCGCCGGCCTTGATGGCGACGACCACCGAGCTCTCCTCGCCGATGGCGGTGCACATGATGACCGGCAGAAGGTTCTCGTCGTGCTTCTCGCGGATGGTCTGAAGGGTCTCCAGACCTGACAGGCCGGGCATCATCCAGTCCAGCAAGACCACGTCCGGCGGCGAGGCGGCGATCATGCGCAGGGCGGACATGCCGTCCTCGGACATCTCGGTCGCGAAACCGGCGCGTTTCAGATGGCGGTCGAGGACGAAGCGGTTGTCCTCGATGTCGTCGACGATGAGGATGCGTCGCTGGGTATGGGCGGGGACGTCGCTCATTGGCGGACCATGGTCTTGATGTTTTCTACAATCTGAAGCGGCGAGGCCTTCCATTTCGGATGGAAGACGTGGCCCGCCTCACGGATGCGCGCATGTTCCTGCACGCTCAGGTCCAGTTGGGAGAGCACCATGACCGGTACGGTCTTGAGCGATGGATCCCTGGACAGCGATTCCATCATGGCGAAGCCGTCGACCTCGGGCATGCACAGGTCCAGCACGATAGCGCCCGGCGTGTGCTGGCGGGCCATGGCCAATCCCTCCTCGCCATTGGCGGCGAGGCGGACGGTCAGGCCGGCCTGACCGGCGTAACGCTGGACGATCTCGCGAACATCTTCGTCGTCATCGACGACCAGTATGTCGCCGGGCACCTGACGGCCGAGAATGTCGAGCGTATCGCGCAGGCGATCGCGGGAGAGCGGCTTGACCAGCACCTCGGCGGCGCCGGCGGCCAGACCCAGACGGCGGTTGTCGTCGCTGGAGGCGACAATGACCGGGATGCCGGACAGGTCCGGATCGCTCTTCATCTCCGCCAGAACCTCATAGCCCGACTGGCCGGGCATGAAGATGTCCAGCACCATGAAGTTCGGGCGCTGGCTGCGCGCTAGCGCCAGGCCTTGCGGACCATTGGACGCGGTCAGCACGCGATAGCCCTGCGCACCCAGCCAGCGCTTCAGCAGGTCCCGCGTGGCGTCGTCGTCGTCCACGACCAGTACTGTGCGCGCAAAGGACGCGTTCGAGGCCGGTGCAACCGGTGCGTCGACGACAGCGGCCGGCGCGACGTCGTGGCCGGCGACCGAGTTCATCGGCAGGGTCAGCACGAAAACGCAGCCGTCCCCGTGAGGCTCCTGGATCAGGGAGCCGCCCATCAGGCCGGCGAGACGACGGGTGACGGTAACCGCAAGGGCGCCGGCGTTCAGGGCGCCCCTCGACGCTCCGCCCTCTCCGTCCTGAACGGACAGCGCGGCGGCAAGCAGGCGGCCCTCGGGATCGTAGAGGCGGAACTGGATGCGGCCCTCGTCGCCATCGGCCAGCACCACTGACAGGGCTGGAGTCTTGTCGCGGCTGGCCTCGACGACATGACCCGCCAGACCGATCAGGCACTGGCGCAGGCGCATGGCGTCGCCCAGCATGACGCGCGCGTTGGGCGCGACCGATACGATCAGGCCGCCGGCCTCGCCGGCCTCCACGGTAGATGCGACGGCTTCCACCACGCTCTGGACGTCGACCACGGCGCGCTCGAACGCGACCTCGCCTGCGTCGAGACGGGACATATCGAGGATGTCGTTGATCAGGCGCAGCAGGTGGCGGCTGGACTGCAGGATGCGGGCGAGGTCGCGGATAGAGGCTGGACTGCCTTGGTCCGCGGCGTCCTCGGACAGCAGCATGGCGTAGCCGATAATGGCGTTCAGCGGCGTGCGAAGTTCGTGGCTCATGCCCGCGAGGAAGCCGGCCTTGGCCTCGCTTTCGGCGCGGGCGGCCTCACGGGCGCGGACCAGTTCGTTGATGCGGCCCTGACGCTCATGCGCGGCGCGGACCAGCAGATCGTCGAGACCCCGATAGGCGCCCTCCAGAGCATTGCGGTCGACGGGCGCGGTGTCGCCCTCGATCCGCTTCAACGCCAGCAGGGTGTCACCCGGACGGGCGAACAGGGCCGACAGGCGCCAAGCGGCGATCCCGCCCGCCACGCAGGACACGCCCAGCCATACGATTGAGACGACGAGCAGCGTCAGGGCGCCGAGAACCTCGGGCCTCAAAGCCGCAAACAGAGCCAGCGCGGCGACGCCCGCGACCGCGTTCAGACCACCGGTCCACAGGGCCAGCCGGCGCGCGACCGACAGGCGGAAGCCGCGACGGCGTCCGCCGAGAATGTCAGAGGATTGGGCCATCAGGCGCTCGCGGCCTCCGCGACGGGAACGTCGACCGGCCGACACGGGATATCGATGGTGAAGGCCGAGCCTTGACCGAGCTTCGATTCAACTGAGATCGCGCCGCCCATTAGCGTACAGAAGCGCTGGGTCAGGGCGAGGCCCAGCCCGGTGCCGCCGAACTTCTGGGACGTGTCGTCCTCGGCCTGGCTGAACGCCTTGAAGAGCTTCTTCAGCCCGTCCTCGCTCATGCCGATGCCTGTGTCGCGCACCTCGAAGATCAGACGATCCATGCCGCCCGTCCGACGCTTGATGACGGTCAGAGTGATGCGGCCACGCGATGTGAACTTGGCGGCGTTGCTGAGCAGGTTCAGAAGCGACTGACGCAGCTTCATCCCGTCGACGCCGACCACACCGGGGTCGTTCGGCATCTGCAGGATCAGCCGGTTGTCCTTCTTCGAGATCAAGGGCGCCGCAGTGGCCATGACGTCGCGAACCAGAGGCGCGATGGCCACCGGTTCGATGGCGACTTCCAGACGATTGGCCTCGATCCGCGACAGGTCCAGCACGTCGGTGACCAGACCCAGCAGGTGGCGGCCGGCGGAGTTGATCCGGTCCAGATCGTCGGCGCGCTGGCTGTTGGCCGGCGTGTCCTCGAGGTCGTCGCGCAGCATCTCGCTGTAGCCTATCACGGCATTCAGGGGGGTGCGCAACTCGTGGCTCATCTTGGCGAGGAAGATGGACTTCTGCTGGCTGGCCAGTTCGGCCTTCTTCATCGCCTCGCGCAGTCCGTCGGCCTGGGCCTGATGCTCGAGCATGGACTTTTCCAGCCCCGCGCTCGCCCGCATGACGGTCTCATAATAGATCGACAGCAGGGTGATGTAGATCAGCGCCGCGACAATCGAGATCAGGTTCACGTATTTCAGGCTGGTCAGGGGGACCAGTTCCGGGAAGTCGCCGATCACCAGACGCGCCGCCATGAAGGCGACCAGCTGGACCGCCACTCCGCCCAGCACCAGCCGGGTGCGTTCGGCCAGATAGAAGAAGCCCAGCTGCAACGCGATCAGCGACCATGGCAGGAAGGGCGAGCTGATGCCGCCGTAGTGGAACGAGCCGAACAGGCTGATGAATACCAGCACCTGCACGGACAGAAAGGCCGGGACGACGAGGCTGGACGACCGTTTCACAAGGAACGGGATGATCCAGAAAGACGTCACCGCCGCTTCCAGCAGCCAGAACTGCCAGTGCACGTCGACCGATGCGCGCCACAGGAACAGGATCACCGACTGGCCCATCGCCGGGCCCATCAGGTGCAGGAAGATGAAGGTGCGCACCTTCATCAGGTCGGACTGGTCCCGACGCACGCGCTCGGGAATGAAATAATCTATGGCCCGGCCAACCGTCGCCAGCATCGAAGCGCCCCCGAATTCGACAGGCTCTGTACGACGCAAGTCATAAGTCTGAGTTAATCGGGCCGATTTTGAGAAGAAACGTGGATAATGATTGTGGTAAACATCACCTCAATACGTATTCGCGAGGCCAAGACGCCATCAATTTTAGTCGATATTAACCGCCACGCCGTTAGCACTCTGCGATACCGACATCCGTGCGCCCGGCGTGCGGAGAGCGACGACGGAGCCGGCCAGTGCAGAACAACGACGCGGACCGCAAGCTCGGTCTCGGCGCCTTCCTCGACTACTTCATTCCCATGGAGCTGCAGGTCCAGCCGGATACGCACCGCCGCGCCCGCATGTTCATGATCAGCCACGTGTTCGGGCCGTTCCTGGGCAATGTCATCCCGCTGTATCTGTACTTCATCAACGGGATTCCGGCGGACTTCCGCTTCTGGACCTTCCTCGTCTCGGTGACGGCCTTCTGGGTCTATCCGTTCGTGCTTCGGTACACGAAGGCCTACCGGACGCTGGCCCTGCTTTCGATCACCAACCTGAATTTCTGCATTCTATGGGCCTGTTTCAGTTACGGCGGAATCTATTCCCCATTCCTGCCGTGGACGCTGGTGATACCGGTGCTGTCGTTCCTGTATCTGCCGGCCACAGGACTGACACGCGCGGTTATCCTGACCCAGATCGTCGCCTGCTTCAGCGTCTTCGCCTGGCTGGTGGTGACCGGCTATCCATTCCCGGCGGTGAACCTCGATGAGTTCCAGATCATCGGCATCATCTCGATCGTGTCGGCCTCAATCTATGTGGCCATGATGGCGATCTACTTCGCCAACGTCTTCCGTGAGCAGACCGAGTTCGAACGGCAGCTCGGCGATCTGGTCGCCGCCGCCGACAACCTGCGCAACCTGACCCAGTCGGCCGAAATGGCGACGGCGGCCAAGGCCGATTTCGTGGCCTCGATGAGCCACGAGTTGCGCACGCCGCTGAACGCCGTGATAGGTTACAGCCAGCTGCTGCTCGACGATGCCGAGGACGACGGCGACGAGGCCCTGTCGCGCGATGTGCAGAAGATCCACACGGCGGGCGCCCAGCTTCTGGGGCTGGTCGACGACATCCTGGACTTTTCGAAGATCGAAGCGGGCAAGATGCCTGTGCAAGCCCAGCCGGACAGCCTGTCCCACGCTATCGGCGCGTTGATCGCGGACCTGAAGACGACGGCCGAGACCCGGAACTACGCGATCGAAGTCAGCCTGCCGGAGCACGACACCGAGTTGCGGATGGACTGGCAGGCGCTTGGCAAGGCGATCGGACACCTGGTCAATGGCGTGACCGCGGAGGGCCCGGGCGGCGTGGTCCTGATGGACGTCAGTCACGAGGGCGGTGACCTGT
The DNA here is from genome assembly GCF_044755415.1 of Brevundimonas sp. NPDC092305. Taxonomy (NCBI): domain Bacteria; kingdom Pseudomonadati; phylum Pseudomonadota; class Alphaproteobacteria; order Caulobacterales; family Caulobacteraceae; genus Brevundimonas; species Brevundimonas sp. NPDC092305. The sequence goes on from NZ_JBIVQY010000001.1 coordinate 1,797,264, forward strand.
CGGTTCGGGTATCCGATCCGGCTGATCAGATGGCGGGCGGAGACGACGCCAGCCTGTTCGACGCCTTCGCCGCTGCCTCTGACGCGAGCGCGACAAAATACGGCGGCGCCGGCATCAGCCTGGCGCTGAGCCTGAAGTTCGCCCAGCTGATCGGCGGCGACGTAACCGCGTCGCGCGGCGCCGACGGCCGCCGGGTCTTCACCCTGACCGCGCCGGCCCATGCTGAGCCCGACGCCCTGCGCGTCGCCGCCTGATTACCCTGTAGCGTCAAGCGAGTTCGCCCATGACCACCGTGCTGATCGTCGAAGACAACGAGATGAACCGGGACATGCTGACCCGGCGCCTCGAACGGAAGGGCTACGCCGTCCATTCGGCCGTCGACGGCCCGACGGGGATCGAGGCCGCGCGTGAGCTGACGCCGGACGTCATCCTGATGGACGTGGCGCTGGGCGCCATGGACGGGTGGGAGGCGACGTTAATCCTTCAGGCCGACGAACGCACTCGCCACATCCCCGTGATCGCCCTGACCGCTCATGCGCTGGAAAGCGACCGTCGGCGCAGCATGGAGGTCGGCTGCGTCGATTTCGAAACCAAGCCGGTGTCTCTCAACGACCTCGTCGAGAAGATCGAGAAACACATTGTAAAGGCTGCCGCTTAACCGGGTTTTATCGCCACGCCTGTATTGTAGCATACCAATAGATATAGACCGGTGGTATCTGACGTGGTCGAGAAGAACGCCCAGTCATTCAGTGCTCTTGAAGGTAGTATGCGGGATTTCCGCTATATTGCCGGCGCCAATCTACTTGACCGCGTAAGCGCCTTCTATGACTGGCAGCAGGCGCGCCGTCAGTCCGGGGTCTGGCCGCTGGGTCGCTCGACCGAGCATGGACCGCACAGCAAATGTCAGGCGCGCACGGACGAGGGTGAACTGTTCGAGGGCGTGAACTTCGCCTCGCAGGACTACCTCAGCCTGTCGTCACACCCCGAGGTGCGCGACGTCGCCATCGAGACCATCATGAAGTTTGGCGTGCACAGCGCCGGCTCCCCCGCGCTGGTCGGCAACACCTCGCTGTCGCTTGAGTTGGAGCGCAAGATCGGCGACTTCCTGAAGGCCGAGCATGTCGCCCTCTTCCCCACGGGGTGGGCCGCAGGCTTTGGCGTGATCAAGGGACTGGTCCGGTCCAGCGATCACATCGTCATGGACGTACTGGCCCACGCCTGTCTGCAGGAAGGTGCCGCGGCGGCCACGAAGAACGTCCACCTGTTCCGTCACAACAGCCTGGACATGGCCCGGGAGAAGCTGGCCAAGATCCGCGCAAAGGACACGACCAACGGCATCCTGCTGGTGACCGAGGGCCTGTTCTCGATGGACTCCGACACGCCGGACATCGAGGGCCTGCAGGAGCTTGCGCACGAGTTCAACGCCACCCTCGTGGTCGACGTGGCGCACGATCTCGGCTCGCTGGGCGACGCCGGACAGGGTCACATCGGGATCCAGAACATGATCGGCAAGGTCGACGTGATCATGGGCGCCTTCTCCAAGACCTTCGCGTCGAACGGCGGCTTCGTGGCCTGCCGCAGCCGCGCGGTGAAGGAGTATCTGCGCTACTATTCCTCGCCCAACACCTTCTCGAACGCCCTGTCGCCGGCGCAGGCCGCGATCGTGGGCAAGTGCTTCGATATCGTGGCGTCCGAGGAAGGGCGTCAGCTGCGCCAGAAGCTGATGGGCAACATCACCCTGCTGCGCGAACTGCTGGCGAACAGCGGGCTCGAGGTCTACGGCGACCCGTCGCCGATCGTCTGCGTGAAGATGGGGCGCGAGAGCCTTGCCCGCCTCAGCAGCCGCCATCTGCCCTCTAACGGCCTGCTGGCCAATCTGGTGGAGTTTCCGGCGGTGCCCAAGGGGCGCGCCCGCTTCCGTCTTCAGGTCATGGCCAACCACAGCCATCGTGACATTGCAGACACGGTTCACCGCCTGACCAGTTCGATCGTCGCCGCACAGGCCGAGGACGAAGCCATCACGGCCGGCCGCTTGTCGCTAAACGAGCTGATGGCGACGCCGATCCCCACGGTGCGGGCGTTCGACGACGTCACAACCCTTGATCGTGCGCCTGTGCGCGTAAATCTGGAGGCGGCGCCTTCAGTCCTGCTCCGGTCCTCGGCGGCCTGATTTAACCGGACATTCAGGCCCCAGTGTTATGCCGGGGCAACAGGGGTGTGTTCTTGATGCGTAATCATTCTACCGGAGCCGTACTGCTCGCAAGCGTCGGCGCCATGGTCGCGCCGGGCGTCGTCGCCGCGCAGTCGGTCGAGCATGACGGCTATGTGCGTCTGGGCCAGACCTGGACCCATCTGGCTGACCAAGGCGACGTCTATTCGAACGGCGCCTTCGCGCCCGGCTCGGACTACACCACCAACGTCGTGCGCCCGCTGGCGGTGACCGCCGGCTGGTTCGTGACCGACAAGATCGCGATCGAGGCCTCGTTGACCGAGGAAGCCGAGACCCACAATTATCCGGGCGGCAGCCTGACCGGCCTGCCCGATCTGGGCGTGGACGCCTTCCAGACGACCTCGGTTTCGGCGACATGGCACCCGATGCGGGGCCAGCGCCTGTCTCCCTATATCGGCGCGGGCTATGTCTATCAGAACACGACCGGAAACGTTGACGGCTTCGGCCAGAACTTCCGCATCGAGGACAGCCACGGCCCGATGATCCAGGGCGGCGTCGACGTCGCCCTGACGGACCAGTTCGGCGTCTTCGTCGAGCTGAAGAAGGCCTGGTATCGCGCGGACGGCAGCGGCATTCTGCTGGGCGCTCCGCTGTATGCGGACTCCAAGCTGGACCCGATGACGGTGCAGGTCGGCGGAACATGGCGCTTCGGCCCGACGAAGACGGTCACGCCACTGGCGCTGAACGGCGACGGCAAGTGGCTGTTGCGGGCCGGGGCCGCCCGCCTCGAACTCGACGACACCCTGTCCCTGACCGTGGGCGGCGCTCCGTTCGCCGGGGCCAGTCTGGCGACTGATCCGCACTGGACCCCGGTCGTGCAACTGGGCCGCCGACTAACGGACAAGTTCGCCGTCGTGGCCACGCTGGGCCTGCCGCCCGAGATCGACGCCAGCGGCGGCGGTACGGCGGCGGCCTTCGGCAAGCTGGCCGAGGTCAAATATGGTCCGTCCGCCCTGACGGTGCAGTACCAGCCCCTGACCACCGGCTGGTTCCGCCCCTACGTCGGACTGGGCGCCACCTACATGATCATGTTCTCGACCAAGGATTCGATCCTGACCGACGTCGAGATGGAGAACGACATCGCCCCGGTCGTCGAACTGGGCGCGGACCTGATGGTCAACGACAGCTACGGCTTCTTCGTTGAGGCAAAGAAGGGCTGGCTGGAGACCACCGCCACCGGCAACGTCAGCCCCGCCGCCGGCCCGCCGCTGGCCGGAGCCCCGGTCGTCGGTCAGGCCGAGATCGGACCGATGGTCTACAGCGTGGGCGCCGTGTTCCGCTTCTAGGAATGCCTGCACGCCAATGAGAAACGGGCGGCTCCGACGAGCCGCCCATTTTTATGTGTGCCGATGGTGCGAGCGGCGGGACTCGAACCCGCATGACCTAGGTCGAGAGATTTTAAGTCTCCTGCGTCTGCCAATTTCGCCACGCTCGCGGATCGTCAGTGGGCCTCCGTCGCCGGAGCGGCCGCGCGCAGGGCGCGGAAGTCGACGTCGCTGTCGGCGATCAGCCACACCAGACCGGCCCAGGCGGCGACGTTCTGGCTGACCTGTTTGGGGTCCAGCTTGTCCAAGGTGTCGTCGGCGGTGTGATGCAGGTCGAAGTAGCGCGTGCCGTCCTGCGCCAGACCGAAGACGGGAACACCCGCGCCGGCCAGCGGGCCGATGTCGACGCCGCCGTGCAGTTCGGGCGTGGCCGAGGACAGGACACCGATCGGATACAGCACCTGCGCCGCGGCGCGGGCGAAGTCGCTGTTCTGGCCTCCGGGCGGCAGGCGCAGGGCGTAGATGTTATCTGCGCCGAAGTCGCTCTCGCCGGCGATGATGTGTTTCTCCAGCGCGCCCGCCTGCTGCACGCCGCGCAGGTAGGCGCCGCCGCCGTTGCCGGTGTCGGTGGGCTGGGCGACTTCTTCCGAACCGTACAGGACGACGCGCACGGTGCGGGCCGGGCGACGACCGCTCTCGGCGATGGCCTTGGCGGCCGCGAGGGTGATCCCTCCCCCCGCGCCGTCGTCGAAGGCGCCGGTGCCGAGGTCCCAGCTGTCCATGTGAGAGCCCAGCACGATGACCTCGTCCGGACGCGAGCGGCCGGGGATGTCGCCGATGACGTTCTGGCTGACGGTCTGGTAGGTGCGGGCCGTCGAGGTCAGACGCACCACCGGCGCGGTGTCCAGCTCGGCCAGACGGGTCAGTTGGTCCGCGTCCGGGGCCGACAGGGCGAAGCTGGGGATGGTCGGCTGTCCGTCGACGTAGCGGGTTGTGCCGGTGTGGGGCATGCGGTGCTCGTCTGTGCCCGCCGAGCGCATCAGGAAGGCGACCGCGCCCTTGCTTTTCGCCGCGGCCGGGCCTGCGCCGCGGATGCGCGACAGCAGGCCATAGCCGGAACCGTCCTGCATCCGCACCATCTGGCCGGCGTCGACATAGGCGATCTTGCCCGCCAGCGAGCCGGCCGGCGCGGCGTTCAGGGTCTCAAGGCTGTTGAACCAGACGACCGGCGCCTCGACCCCGTCCGCGGGCGTGGCTGGCGAGTGGCCGAGCGCGGCGACGACCAGACGCTGGGGATGATCGCCCATGATCATGGCGCTCTCCTCGCCCCGATCCCAGCCAACCAGCGAAAACTCCTCGATCCGGACGTTCCGGAAGCCGTGGGCGCGCATGTAGTCGGCCGCCCAGGCCGCGGCCGCCTGTTCCGACGGCGAGCCGGCCGGGCGTGCGCCGAAACGGGTCGTCAGCTGGGTGACGTAGTCCATGGCGATGTTCTCGCGCATCGCGGCGTCGCGGATCGTCTGCGCGCGCTGGATCGTCTGCGCGTCCTGCGCCAGTACGGGAGGGGCGACGGCAAGCGCGAGCGCGCTGGCGGCGAGAAGACGGACAGACAGGCGCATGGCGGCTCCGGACTCAGACAGGAGGCGGACCCTAGACCGGAGGGCGGTACCGGTGAAGCCGGCTTATTCGCTCTTGATGTAGGGCTCGACCGGGCCCTGCAGCTTGACCGTCAGGGCCTTGCCGCGACGATCGACGCGGTTGCCGACGGCGAGACGGACCCAGCCTTCGGAGACGCAGTATTCCTCCACGTTGGTCTTTTCCTCGCCCTTGAAGCGGATGCCCACGTTCTGTTGCAGAACGTCAGCGTTGTAGAACGGGCTGTCGGGGTCGACGGAGAGGCGGTCGGGAAGATCGGTCATGGCGGCGCTTTAGCCGAAGCCGACGAACTGTCCAAGGCCGCCTTGAACGATGGAACCCACGGCATAGGTATGCCGCTCCCCTGTCGAACGCCGTCCGGAGCCTGCCATGACCGACCAACCTGTGATCACCGTCGACGGCCACGCCATCCCCCTGCTGGGGTTCGGCACGTGGAACCTCGAGCCTGCGGACGCCCGGCGCATGGTCGCGGAGGCCTTGCGCATCGGTTATCGCCACATCGACACGGCGTGGATCTATCACAACGAGGCGGCGGTCGGGGACGGCATCCGGGACGCCATCGAGGCGGGGACTGTGGCCCGCGACGACATCTGGCTGACCACCAAGATCTGGGTGGCGCATTTCGAGCGCGACGCCCTGCTGAAACAGGCGAAGGAGTCGGCAGAAAGTCTGGGCTTCACGCCAGACCTGCTGCTGCTCCACTGGCCGAAGACCCAGCCGACCTTCGAGGCGACGCTGGACGCGTTGAATGAGGCGAAGGATCAGGGACTGACGAAGACCATCGGCCTGTCGAACTTCCCGTCGGAGGAATTCCGTCAGGCGCAGTCGCTGTCGAAGGCGAAGCTGGTCACCAATCAGGTCGAGTATCACCCCTACCTCAAGCTGACGAAGCTGCTGAAGGCGGCCAGGGATCTGGGCTCGTCGATCACCGCGTGGTCCCCGCTGGCGCAGGGCAAGATCGCAGACGATCCGACGCTCAAAGAAATCGGCGACGCCTATGGCAAGAGCGCCGGTCAGGTCACCCTGCGCTGGCTGATCCAGCAAGACGTCATCGCCATTCCCCGCACCACCAAGGTCAGCCGGGCCGAGGAAAGCTTTGACATCTTCGACTTCGCCCTGACCGACGAGGACATGGATCGCATCCATGCGCTGGCCCGTCCCGATGGCCGTCTTGGAGACTGGATTGATCCCGCGTTCAAATGGGATGAAGAATGGGCGTGAGGCGGCCCGACTAGAGGCCGCCCGTTCGGAGGTACGCGGATGGGTTCGGTGCTGGGATTTCCCGGCGTCGATCCGCTGGATGCGGCGGTCGGCGCGAGGCTGAAGCGGTGGCGCGAACAGCGCGGCTGGAGCGTGGAAGACATGGCGCGCCTGCTGGACATCACCCCTGAAGAAGAACGACGCGCCGAGGCCGGGCGCGCCCACCTGGACAGTCTGGCCATCGGCGCCGCGACGCGGGCCCTGCGCCTGCCGATCTGGGCGCTGCAATCGGACACGAGAGCGTACTGATGGCCCGCGAGGGGGCGGCGAGAGCGTACCGCGCCATCTTCGCCCTGGTCGGCTGGTTCGCCATCGGCCTGCAGTACTGGCTGACGATCACCGGCAATCCCGCCATTGGCGCGGGCGAGCTGACGCTGAACTTCTTCAGCTACTTCACAATCCTGACCAATCTGGTGGTCGCGCTGGCCCTGACCGGCCCGGTCGTGGCGCCGAACAGCGCCTTCGGGCGATGGACCGCCAGCGAAGGCGTGCGCGCGGCGATCGCCATGTACATCGCCGTGGTCGGCGTCACCTACCACTTCCTGCTGTCGCACGTCTGGGATCCGCAGGGCCTGCTCTTCATCTCGAACGGCCTGTTGCACTACGTGATGCCCGCCGCCTTCGTACTCGACTGGCTGTTGTTCACGCCGAAGGGCCGGCTGCGCTGGATCGACCCGGTAAAATGGCTGTCCATGCCGCTGATCTACACCGGCTGGACCCTGATCCACGGCTACGCCTCGGGCTGGTGGCCCTACTGGTTCATGAACGTGCCAGAGCTGGGTCTGGCGAAGGCGGCTTTCTGGGCGGGGGTGATGCTGGCGTTCTTCCTGATTGCGGGATTGGTCATCGCGGCGATCGATCGCGCCTTCGGACGGCGTGACAGGACGCTCGCCGCCGCTTAAGCGAGGCCATGGCCTACAAGTCCCTGCGCGATTTCATCGACATCCTCGAAGCCGAGGGCGAGCTGGTGCGGGTGACCGAGCCGGTCTCTACCCATCTCGAGATGACCGAAATCCAGACCCGCCTGCTGCGCAACGGCGGCCCGGCGGTGATCTTCGAGAAGCCGGTCATGCCCGACGGCTCGATCAGCCCGATCCCCTGCCTCGCCAACCTTTTTGGCACGGTGAAGCGGGTCGCCATGGGCGTGACCATGGAAAAGAAGACCCGGACGACCGCCGCCGAGTTGCGCGAGGTCGGCGAACTGCTGGCCTTCCTGCGCAATCCGACCCCTCCACGCGGTCTGGGCGACGCCATGGAGATGCTGCCGCTGATGCAGACGGTCATGGCGATGCGGCCGAAGGTGGTGAAATCCGCGCCGGTCCAGCAGGTGGTGCTGCAGGGCGACCAGATCGACCTGACCTCCCTGCCCGTTCAGGGCTGCTGGCCCGGCGAGCCGGCGCCGCTGATCACCTGGGGCCTCGTCGTGACAAAGGGCCCGTCGGACGCGCGCGAGGACGACTTCAACCTCGGCATCTATCGCATGCAGGTGCTGGGCAAGGACAAGGCGATCATGCGCTGGCTGGCGCACCGCGGCGGCGCCCAGCACTATGCCCGGCACAGGAAGGCCGGATCGAAAGAACCCCTGCCCTGCGCCATTGTCCTTGGCGCCGACCCCGGCACCATTCTGGCGGCGGTCACGCCGGTGCCGGACACCCTGTCGGAATACCAGTTCGCCGGCCTGCTTCGCGGGGCCAAGGCCGAGCTTGTCCCGTGCAAGACCGTGCCGCTGATGGTCCCGGCCAACGCCGAGATCGTGCTGGAAGGCCATGTCCTGCTGGACGAGCACGCGCCCGAGGGTCCCTACGGCGACCACACCGGCTACTACAACTCGGTCGAGACCTTTCCGGTCTTTCAGGTCTCCGCCATCACGATGCGGCGCGACCCCATCTATCTGACCACCTTCACCGGCCGCCCGCCCGACGAGCCGTCGGTGCTGGGCGAGGCGCTGAACGAGGTCTTCATCCCCCTGCTCCGCCAGCAGTTCCCCGAGATCACCGACTTCTGGCTGCCGCCGGAAGGCTGCAGCTACCGCATCGCCGTGGTATCGATGAAGAAGGCCTACCCCGGCCACGCCAAGCGCGTGATGCTGGGCGTCTGGAGCTATCTGCGCCAGTTCATGTACACCAAGTGGGTCATCGTCGTGGACGACGACATTGACGCCCGCGACTGGAAGCAGGTCATGTGGGCGATCTCGACCAAGATGGACCCCGCGCGCGACATCACCGTCATCGAGAACACCCCCATCGACTACCTCGACTTCGCCAGCCCCGAGAGCGGCCTCGGCTCCAAGATCGGCCTCGACGCCACCGACAAATGGCCGCCTGAGACGAAGCGGGAATGGGGCGACGAAATCCGCATGGACGACGCCGTGGTCGATCGGGTGTCGGAGATTTGGGGTCGCCTCGGATTGCCGGGTGACGGAACGCCGATCTGGAAACGCTGAACGACGCCTGGCGCACCGAAAGCGACCAGATTTCGACCAGCAGGCTTGCCTTGGAGCGACCATTGCGTCGCCTCTCCTCCTCCAGTGGGAGGTCGAAATGCGTAACCGGATCAGAATTTGCACCCTCGCCATGACGCTTGCGCTGGCAGTCCCGGCTTCAGCGCAGGAACACGGCTTCGCCGAGTTTGGTGAAGAGGTGCAGCGCCAGTGTGATGCTGGCGAGTTCGAAGGGCTGGTCGCGGTCCAGGTCAGTGGCCTGACGGCCTACTTTTTCGGGTGCGGCCTGGAGACAACCCGGACCGCGCGGTACAAGATCTTCTCGACCAGCAAACTGCTCACGGCGCTGGCGGTGATGAGCCTTGTCGAGAAGGGCCGGATGGAGCTGGATGCTCCGCTCGTTCGCTACCTTCCGGAGGCGCCGGTAGGCTGGTCCACAGTCACGATCCGACATCTGCTGAACCACACCTCCGGTCTGGGCGATCACACGAACGAGCTGGCGGGCCATTTCGGGCTGGATCATGCGACCGCGATGCAGGCCCTGCTTCGGGAACGGGCGATCGCGGAAACTCTGCCGTCGACACCTCCGGGCGCGACGTGGCGGTACAACAACTTCGGTTATGAACTTCTCGCCCATGCGGCCGCCCGGGTGGACGGCAGGAGTTTCGACAAGGTGCTCGAGGATCGGGTTTTCGCACCCGCCGGAATGAAGGGCGCAATCGTCGAACTGGGCGGTCGGGTCGAAGGGAATCTGACTAGCCAGTCCGACCCGCGGCTGGCTTCGGGGTGGAACCGCGAAGACAAGAGCGGCCCACGCGAGGCCGCGGTAAGCCGTAGCTTCGTGCAACTCGGGGCGGGGGCAGTGCATGCGACGCTGGAAGACATGATCGCGCTGGACCGGGCCATTCGCGGAAACCGAATTGTTCGCGCCGAAACATGGGACTTGATGATCAAGTCATCCGTGCCGACCTCCGCCGCGAACCCGGGATCGGCCTACGGTCTGGGGCTCATGGTCTCGGAGCGAGCCGGAGTTCCCAGTCATGGCCATACTGGCGGAGTGAACGGCTACGTCAGCACCTTCCGCAGGTTTCCAGATCAGGACGCCACGGTGATCGCGTTGTTCAACACAGGATGGTCGGGAACGCGCTGGATTGAGGAGGCGGCCGGAAAAGCGCTCGCGGAGCGGACCACGCCCTGATCCCGCGCTCGCGCGAGACAGATCGCCGATATGGCAATATGGCTTCGCTTGACGATTCGCCGGGGGCCATGTGAGCACGTTCGAGTTCTTCTTCAGCTTCTATGGCCTGCTGCTGGGCCTGTCGGTGGCGGTGCTGGCGACCGGTGCGGCGCGGGCGTTCAAGCATCGCAAGGCCATAAAGGTCGGGTGGCTGACGCCCCTGCTGGCGACCTTTGTGGCGCTGGACATCGCCACCTTCTGGGACGCGGCGTGGGTCAACTTCCGCGGGCTGCCTTTCAGCTATGGCCTGCTGGTCGGCGGGCTGTTGATCGCTGTCGTCTATTTCATCGCCGCATCACTGGTCTTTCCCGACGAGACGGACGCAGACCTGTCGCTCGATGAGCATTTCTGGACGCACAAGCGGACGGTGCTGATCCTTCTGATCCTCGCCAATCTGCTGGGCGGGGCAGCGCAGCTGGCCGTCAACTTCGCCCGTGAGAACGGCCAGCTCATAGTCGCAACCTACGGGCTCTTCATCGGCGTCTATGTCGTGCTTGTCGGTCTGGCGGCGTGGACGAAGCGGCGCTGGCTGTTCGCGGTCGCCCTCGGCCTGCACGTGGTGCTGTATCTCTACATCGCAGTCTACACGGTGGTCTCGCCGCCCTCTCCACAATCGCCGCTGGCGCACGTCAGGGCCGAGACCATCCAATGAGCGCGTTCGAGTTCTTCTTCAGCTTCTACGGCCTGCTTTTGGGCCTGTCGGTCGCAGAGCTGGTCGGCGGGTTCGCACGGGTGCTGCATGAACGGGAGCGCGTTCGGTTCGGCTGGCTGACGCCCTTGTTGGCGGCGTTCGTGGCGCTGGATGTGGCGACGTTCTGGAATCAGGCCTGGGGCATCTTCCGGGGCGCGCCGTTCAATCACGCCCTGCTGATCGTCGGTCTGATCATCGCGGGCGTCTTCTACACCGCCGCCAGCGTGACCTTCCCGCGGGTGTCGGCCGAGGGCGTGCATGATCGCATCGATCTGGACGAGCATTTCTGGAAGCACCGGCGGCTGGTGTTCGGCTGCATCATGGCGGCCAATCTGATCGTGGGCCTGCTGTTTATGTGGCTGATGAGGGTGGACGCCGGGTTCGCGGCCCTGTCGACGCCGCGTCTCTGGTTCGGGTTCGCCGTCTTCTTCTTCACCACCGCCACCGCCGCTTTCGCGCCGTGGCGGCCGGCGGTGATCGGCAGCCTGCTGGTGGTTCTGGCCTACAGCGTTTGGTCCGTCTCCCAGTCTGCGATCCATCTGGTCGCGGCCGGAGGCTGGTCGCCGCCGACCGGATGACGGCTTGCCAGTCCGCGTCGGAGGGCGGATGAACGGCGCCATGCGCTCCGCCCTCATCCTCGCCGCGTTGGCCGCGGTCCTGTCGTCGAGTCCTGTCATGTCCCAGTCCGTTCCCAACGCCGCCCCGTGGGACCAGCCCTTCCTGCCGCCCGCACCGCCGTGGGACGGGGCCAGCATGGCCTTGCTGCGCGGAGCCTCGGACCCATGGGTGACGGCCTTCGAGGCTGACGCCGCCCATGATTTCAGCCCGAACTACGTCGACACCCGCGCATGGTTCGACCGGCTGGACGCCGCCTCGGACCTGATCCGCATCGAGCAGTTCGGGACATCTCCCGAGGGCCGACCGATCTATGCGGTGATCGCGTCGAAAGACGGCGCGACCTTCGATCCATCCAAGCCGGTGCTGCTGGCGCAGGCGGGCATCCACCCGGGCGAGATCGACGGCAAGGACGCGGGCATGATGCTGCTGCGCGACATCGCCTTCTACGGCAAGGACGCCTTGCTGGACCGGGTGAACCTGATCCTGATCCCGATCCTGTCGGTGGATGGCCACGAACGGGCTTCAGCCTACTCGCGACCCAATCAGCGTGGTCCGCGCATTCAGGGCTGGCGCAACACGGCGACCAACCAGAACCTGAACCGCGACTACCTGAAGCTGGACCAGCCCGAGATGCGGGCGGTGCGCGGGCTGATCCTGAAGTACCGGCCGGACCTGTACATCGATATCCACGTCACCGACGGCATGGATTACCAATACGACGTCACTTACGGCTTCAATGGCGAGAACGGCGCCTTCTCGCGCTCGCCTGCCGCCTCGGCCTGGCTGGACAGCGTGCTGAAGCCGGCGATGAACGCGGCGCTGGAGGGTCAGGGCCACATCCCGGGTGAGCTGGTGTTCGGGCAGGACGACGAAAATCCGCGCGCCGGTCTGAACGACGGCGGGCTGGGCGAGCGGTTCTCGAACGGCTGGGGCGCGGCGGCGCATGTGCCGACGATCCTGATCGAGAACCACAGCCTGAAGCCGCATGAGCAGCGGGTGCTGGGGACCTACGTTTTCCTCGAGGAGAGCCTGCGCCTGCTGGCCGAAAAGGGGGCCGACCTGCGTGCGGCGACGGCTTCGGACAGCGCGCTGAGGCCCGCGGAAATCCTCGCCAACTTCGCACAGGACCCGGAGCCGTCCTCGACGAGAGAATTCAAGGGCATCCGGTACGAGACGTACGACAGTCCCGCGTCCGGGCGGCGCGAAATCCGCTGGTCGGGCGAGGCCGATCCGGAGCTGTGGCGTCTGCCGTTCTACGGCTCGCACTCGACCCTGACGCTGAAGCGGCCCGAGGCCTACTGGGTGCCGTCGTACCGGACGGACATCATCGAGCGGCTCCGGGCGCACGGCGTGGCGATGCAGACGCTGGCGGAACCGCGTGTCGTCAACGTGGAGATGTTGAAGCTCGACGATCCAAAGCTGGCGACGCGCGCCAACGAGGGCCACGTCCAGATTTCGGTCACGCAGGTGACGCCGGAGACGCGCGACTGGACCTTCCCGGCGGGATCGGTGCGGGTGCCGACCGACCAGCCGCTGGGCGACATCGTCGTCCTGCTGCTGGAGCCGCAGTCGAGCGAGAGCTTTTTCGCCTGGGGCCTGTTCCCGGAGGTGCTGAGCCGGGTGGAATACATCGAGGGCTATGCCATCGCCCCTCTGGCCGAGCGCATGCTGGCGGCCGATCCGGCGCTGAAGGCCGAGTTCGAGGCGAAACTGGCGGCGGAACCCGAGTTCGCGGCCAGTGGCGACGCGCGATTGCAGTGGTTCTACGAGCGGACGCCGTTCTATGATGACCGCTATCGGCTTTATCCGATCGGGCGGGAGGGGTGATGAGCGCGTACCAGGCGGCGGGTCTGTGGACGGCCCTTCTGATACTTCTGATGGTGATCCTGTCTGTCCGGGTGATGCTCGCCCGGCGGACCCATCGAGTGTCGCTCGGCGATGGCGGGCTGGAGCCGATGACCGTGCTGACGCGCAGTTTCGGCAATGCGGCGGAGTATACGCCGCTTGCGATCGGCGCCCTGATCCTGCTGGCGGCGCTGGGGTCTACGGCGACCGAGGTGCACGCCATCGGCGTCACCTTCTTCGTCGGACGGCTGGTGCATCCGCTGGGCCTGACGATGAAAGCCCCCAACTGGGCGCGGATCGTGGGCATGATGCTGACGTGGCTGCCTTTGATCGCGGCGTCGGTGCTGCTTCTGATGGCGGTCTTCGCCGTCTGAGGCCGGTTGCGGGTCGCGAGCCGCTCCGCCATATCGGGGCATGACTTCGCCCCGCGACGCCGCCTCCCCTTCCGAAATCCTGTCCGATCTGGTCGCCGCCGCGCTGAGGGCCGGCGCCGACGCGGCCGAGGCGGTCTCCGCAGAGCGCGCGGCCCTGTCCGTCGGGGTGCGGACCGGCGCGCTGGAGGATGTCGAGCGCGAGGAGAGCCGCGATCTGGGCCTGCGCGTCTTCGTTGGCCGGCGGCAGGCGACGGTGTCGGCGTCTGATCTGTCGGACGCCACCCGTGCGCGACTGGTCGAACGCGCCGTCGCCATGGCGCGGCTGGCGCCGGAGGATCCCTACGCCGGTCTGGCGCCGGAGGAACGGCTGGCGCGCGGCCCGCATGCCGAGCTCGACCTGTTCGACGCCTCGGAGCGCTCCGCCGACGAACTGCAGACCGTCGCCGCCGAAGCGGAAGAGGTCGCGCTCGCCGTGCCCGGCGTGGTTCGGTCGGAGGGCGGGCACGCCTCGACCTCGACAGGCCACTGGCGGCTGGTGACCTCGCACGGGTTCGAGGGCGCCTATCACGGGTCGATCTTCTCTCTGGGCGTCGGCGTGATCGCCCAGAAGGACGGGGCGATGGAGCGGGGCGGCGAGCACCGCTCGACCCGCCACCTGTCCGACCTGCCGGACGCACGTTCCATCGGCGCCGAGGCCGGCCGACGCGCCGTCGCCCGCACCGGACCGCGCAAGATCGCCTCGACCACCGCCCCTGTGATCTTCGAGAACAGGGTCGCGACGCAGGTGCTGTCGCCGCTGGTCGGCGCCATCGGCGGGCCGTCGATCGCGCGAGGGGTCTCGTTCCTGAAAGACAAGCTGGGTCAGCGGGTCTTGCCCGAGGGAGTCGATCTGATCGACGATCCCTTCCGCAAGCGCGGCTTGGGCTCCACCCCCTTCGACGACGAGGGTGTCGAGGTGTCGAAACGGGCGTTGGTCGAGGACGGGGTGCTGACGACCTGGCTGCTGAACAGCGCCGCCGCGGCCCAGCTGGGGCTGGAGTCGACCGGCCATGCCTCGCGCGGGCTGGCGGGACCGCCGGGAGTCTCGACCCACAACCTGCATCTCGAGCCGGGTGAGCGCGATCTCGCCGGGCTGATGGCCGACGCGGGGGCCGGCCTGCTGATCACCTCGATGTTCGGCCCGTCGCTGAACGCCAATACCGGCGACTGGTCTGCGGGGGTGTCGGGCTTCTGGTTCGAGGACGGTCAGATCGCCTACCCGGTCAGCGAGGTCACCGTGGCCGGGAAGCTGATCGACCTGTACGCCCGCCTGCAGCGCGGTTCGGATCTTGAGTTTAGGGGCGGATTCAACAGTCCGTCGCTGCTGTTCGACGCCGTCGCCATCGCGGGCAAATGATCGATCTCGCCGCCGACCTGAAGCTGATCCGCGAGGCGGCCCTCCTGGCGGGTGAACTGGCGCTGGCGGAGCGCGAGCTGGGCCTGAACATCCATGCCAAGCCGGGCGGCTCGCCCGTCACCAACGCCGATCTGGCGGTCGACGCGATGCTCAAGGCCACGCTGCTCTCCGCGCGGCCGGACTACGGCTGGCTGTCGGAGGAGACGGCCGATACGCCCGACCGCCTGTCGAGGCGTCGCCTGTTCGTGGTCGACCCGATCGACGGCACGGCGGCCTATATGAAGGGCAAGCCGTGGTGGTGCATCCCCGTCGCCGTTGTCGAGGACGGGCGGCCGGTCGCGGCCGTCATCCATGCGCCTGCGCTGAACGAGACCTTCGAGGCGGTATCGGGCGGCGGAGCGACGCTGAACGGCAAGCCGATCTCCGCCTCCGACACCGACGATCTGGACGACGCCTCGGTGCTGGCCGATGCGCGGCTGATGGAAGGGCCGCTGTGGCCAGAACCGTGGCCCCCCATGCGGTTCGAGAAGCGGAACGCCATCGCGTACCGGATGGCGCTGGTGGCCGCGGGGGCGTTCGACGCGGCCATCGCCCTGACTCCCAAGTGGGACTGGGACGTCTGTGCGGGCGCCCTGATCGCCACTGAAGCGGGCGCCAGAGTCAGCGATCATCACGGTCGGCCATGGCTTTTCAACCAGCCGGACCCGCGGCAAACCAGCCTGATCTGCGCCGCGCCGGCGCTTCACCCGTTGATTGCGCGGCGCACGGCGTCTATTCCCCTCGCGCCTGTCAGCCCCGGACCGCGCCCATGACCGACTCTCCCCAACTGCTCCACCTCGTGATCGGCGGCGAACTGCGCCAGCTGGGCGGCGCGGAGTTCCGCGACCTGTCGCAGGTCGAGTTCGTCGGCGCCTTCCCGAACTATGACGAGGCCCGCAAGGCCTGGAAGGCCCGCGCGCAGGCGACCGTCGACAACGCCCACATGCGGTATTTCATCCTGCATGCGCACCGGCTGATCGATCCGGACGGCGACGGACACGCCTGACCGGAACCCTCGCGGCCTCTGACGCGCTTTGTCGGTAACGGCAACGCTGACGGAGAAACGCCATGTCCACCGCCCTTATCGTTCTGGGTCTGTTGATCGTCGCCGCGGTGGTCGTCTATTTCGCCACGCGCAAGAAGACCGCAGCGCCGGCCGAGCGCGTTCTGCCGCAAGACGGCGACACCGGCTGGAACGACCCGGTAACGCCCGGCCAGCCCGCCCGGACGGATCTGCCAAACAAGGATTGACCACCCCTTGACCCTGTTCGGACGCACCCTCGCCCCCGAGGAGATATTTGGGCTGATCACCCTGCTGACCGCGCTGGTCATCTGGGTGATGGCCTGGCGCGGCGAGCGGAACTGGGCCCGCTTCTTTCGGGGCTGGGAAGCTGACCGCAAAGCCCGGCGTGACGCCGAGATCGCCGCCGAACAGGGCGCGCCGACGCCCGGCGACAAAAGCGGCCCGTGGGGCTGAGGCCTACTCCCGCCGCAACAGCCTGTCGGTCAGGATCGTGCCCCACCATCCGGCCTTGAACTCCGCCCGGATCGCCTTGGGATCATAGGCGTCGCTGTCGATCCAGTCGATGAAGCTGACGCCGGTCGGCTCGATTTCGTCGACGTATTTCTCGAGGGTGTAGTCCAGCACGCCGGTCAGACCTTCGCGGTGGTGCAGGTATTTCTTCGACAGCTGACTCATCGCCTGAGAGATCGGCTCGCCCAGATGGAAGTGGCGATACAGCACCGCCATCATCCCTGCCCGGTCCGCCCCGGACTTGCAGTGGATCAGCACCGGATATTCGATCGTGCGGAACAGCTCCCGCGCCCGGTGAATTCGGTCCCGCTGGGGCGGATCGCGGCTGTCGAGCGGCGCGTCGATCAGCGTCAGGCCCAGGCGCGCGCAGGCGTCCTTCTCCAGCGCATAATAGGCCTCGTCCCGAGCACCACGCAGGTTGATGACCGTCCTGATCCCCTGCGACTTCCAGAACGCCAGCTGTCTTGGCGAGGGCTGGTTGGTGCGGACGAGGTCCGGGCCAAGCCAGTGGGCGTTCATGAACCACCGGCGCAGAAAGGCGTGATCCTTCCAGACATAGTCCCACCGCGTCTTGAACCGGCCGCCGGGGGTGGAAAGATCGTAGCGGGACATAAGGGGGAGATAGCGTCTGGAGGCGGCTGCGTCATCAGATGCGGATTTGCGCCCCATGACCTATACTTCTGACCGACAAGGAGAACAGACGATGAAACCCAGCCTGATCCCTTTAGCCGCCGCGGGCCTGATCGCGATCACCGCGTGTCAGCCAGCGTCGGAGCCGTCTAAGAAGGCGGTTGTCCCTGCACCGGGTGCGGCGACGCCAGCACAGGCGCCCGCGGCGTCGGCAGCTGTGGAGGATCCCGCACTCAGACCCTTCCTTGAGGCCCGCACAGCTGACGCAATGGCTCCGCTTCGTTACGTCGCCAAAACCACCGGCGAAGGCGACGACCAACTCACGCTCGTCTATCTGATCGGTCCGGAATATTGCGGAAGCGGCGGTTGCAACCTTCTGATTCTCGGCCGGCAGGGCGATCCGTTCGCCGTGCTCGGCGAAGTCACGGTCGTACAGGCGCCGATCAGGGTTCTGGAAACCCGGACCAATGGACGGCCCGATATCGCCGTCGGCGTAAGCGGCGGCGGGGCCGAACCGCACGAGGCGTTGCTGGCTTTCGACGGCGCCCGGTACCCTTCGAACCCGACCGTCGCTCCGGCCCGCAAGATCGACGGCGCCGCGGGAACGACCCTGATCACCGATGCGGACACCGGCGAAGCCCTCAAGGAATAGCGGAGCCTGTCATCCCGGCTTGACTTGAGACCCGCGCCGTCCGACCTCGGACGGATGACTACGCCCGCCGCGCATGACGAGAAGGAGCCTCTGCGCCCGCTGCTGGCGCGGATCTGGCGCGACTATCTCTCGCATCACCGGTCGGCCCTATTCCTGTCGATGCTGTGCGCGGCTCTGGCGGGCGGACTTTCAGCCCTGACGCTTAAGCTGCTGGAGCCCGCGATCAACGGGCTCTTCCTGCAGCAGGACGCGCCCATGAAGCTGTGGGGCTTCATCGACATCGCGCCCGGCCAGGCGCTGACCGCCATCCCGCTGGCCATCATCGGCGTGGCCATCGTCTGGACGCTGGCCTCGCTGGGGCAGGCCGCGCTGGTGAACCGGCTGGGCCACGGCATCGTCGGCGACATTCAGGTGCGGCTGTTCGGGGCGATGATCCGGGCCGATCTCGCGCGTCTGCGCAGCCAGCACTCGGGCTCGTTCGTCTCCAGCGTGCTGTTCGACGCCAATCTGGTGCGCGAGGCTTTCACCAACGGGGTGGTCAACTACACCCAGCACAGCATCACCCTGTTCGCAGTGATCGTGGCCATGGCCTTCATCGACTGGCGGCTGACGCTGATCGTGCTGCTGGGCGTGCCGCTGGTGACACTGGTGCTGCGCCGGTTCTCCAAGCGGACGCGCAAGGCCACCACCGGCGCGATGAAGGAGACCGAAAACCTCTCCACCGCCCTGATGGAAAATCTCGACGGCGTCCGCCTGATCAAGATCGAGAACCGCGAGGCGGCCGAAGAGGCCCGCGTGGGCGAGGTCGTGTCCCGCCGGCAGCGTCATGTGATCAAGAGCGCCGACAGCCGCGCCTTCGCCGGGCCCTTCTCCAATCTGGTGGCGATGATCATCGTCGCGGCCGTGATGGGCTACGCCGGCTGGCGGGCGCAGCAGGGCGATATGAGCGTGGGCGCCTTCGCGGCCTTCATCGGCCTGCTGATGGCGGCGGGCCAGTCGCTGCGGCAGGTGACCAATCTGCAGACCGTGATGACCGAGGGCTTCACCGCGGCGCGCCGCCTGTTCAACGCCCTCGATATCCAGCCCGAAATCCGCGAGGCCGCCGACGCCGCGCCGCTATCCCCCGGCCCCGTGACCGTCGCGCTGGAGGGCGTCAGCTTCGCCTATGCGCCTGCGTCGGCGGGGGGAGCGCCGACCCTGTCGGACGTGTCCCTGACGGTGAAGCCGGGCGAGACCGTCGCCCTCGTCGGACCCTCGGGCGGCGGCAAGTCGACGATCCTGAGTCTGCTCCCGCGCTTTTACGACGTCACATCGGGCGCAGTGACTCTGAACGGGCGCGACGTGCGCGACCTGAAGCTGAATGACCTGCGCGCGGGCATCGCACTGGTGACGCAGGAGCCCTTCCTGTTCGACGACACCATCGCCGCCAACATCGCCTACGGCCGGCCCGGCGCGACCGCCGAGGACATCGTCGAAGCCGCGAAGTCCGCGGCAGCCCACGACTTCATCGCCGCCCTGCCCGACGGCTACGCCACCCGCGCCGGCGAGGCCGGCCTGCGGCTGTCCGGCGGTCAGCGCCAGCGCATCGCCATCGCCCGGGCCTTCCTGAAGGATGCGCCGATCCTGCTGCTGGACGAGGCGACTTCCGCCCTCGACACCGAGAGCGAGGCGCTGGTGCAGACGGCCCTGGAACGGCTGATGGCCGGCCGCGCGACGCTGATGATCGCCCACCGCCTGTCGACCGTGCGAAACGCTGACCGCATCTATGTCGTCGAGGCCGGTCGCATCGTGGAGCAGGGCTCCCACGCGGCGCTGGTGAAGAAGGGCGGTCTGTATGCCCGACTGGCCAGGCAACAGTCGCTGGACGGCGACGTCGTGGCCGCCGTCTCGTGAGGCCGCTACGAAATCCGGTCGTTCAGGCGATCCTCGCCTGGCTGCTGGCGGCGTGGATGCGGTTCTGTTTCGCGACCATCCGCTGGACCTACGAGAACGAGGCCGTGGCCGAGGCGGTGTGGAAACGGGGCGGCGGGGTCCTGTGCGCCTTCTGGCATTCGCGCATCGGTCTGTCGCCGGCCTGCTGGCCGCTGGATCGGGCGCAGTCGGCCAAGGCGCTGATCTCACTCAGCCCGGACGGCCAGTTCATCGCCAAGGCGGTGGCGCGGCAGGGTTTCCCCGCCATCCGCGGCTCCTCTTCCAACAAGGACAAGGCCGACCGCGCCAAGGGCGGGACGCAGGCGCTGCGGGATGGACTGAAACAGCTCAAGGTGGGGGCGCTGGCGATCACGCCGGACGGTCCGCGCGGTCCAGTACGGGAAATGGCCGAGGGCCTGCCCCTGCTCGCCAAGCTCTCGAAGGCGCCGACGCTGTTCATCGGCATGTCCTGCAATCCGGCGATCCGGTTGGGCAGCTGGGACCGGGCCGTGCTGCCCCTGCCATTCGGCAAGGGCGCGATCGTGTGGGACGTGGCTGACTATCCGCCGGATGCGGAACTGGCCGAGGTCGCCGCAGACTGGACCGAACGGCTGAATGCGGTAGAGGCGCGGGCCGACGCGCTGAGCGGGCTGGAACGCATCTAGATGAGCCCGGCCCTGATCCTTTACCGCCTGCTGACCCGGATGCTGGAGCCGCTGGCTCCACGCCTGCTGGACGCCCGTGCGCGCAAGGGCAAGGAGGACCCGGTCCGCGTGGACGAACGCCTGGGCGTCGCCTCGGTCGCGCGGCCGGCGGCCGAGCTGGTCTGGCTGCACGGGGTCAGCGTGGGTGAGACGCTGTCGCTACTGCCTGTGATCGAGCAGTTGAGGGCGCGGCGGCCGGATGTGGCGATCCTCGTCACGTCCGGCACGGTGACCTCGGCCAGCCTGCTGGCGCGGAGGCTGCCGGCAGGCGTGATCCACCAGTATGCGCCGGTGGACGGGCCCGAGACGGTTCGCGCCTTTCTCGATCACTGGCGGCCGACAATGGCGATCTTCGTCGAGAGCGAGCTGTGGCCTAACCTGATCCTTGAGGCTCATCGGCGTGGCGTGAAGCTGGTGCTGGCCAGTGCGCGGATCACGGACAAGACGGTCGCCGGGTGGCGCCGCTTCCCCGGCGCGGTGCGGCGGGTGCTTTCGGCGTTCGATCTGGTCCTGCCGCAGGACGAAGGCTCGGCCATGCGGCTGGAGAGCCTCGGCGCGCGTATCGATGGCCAGGTGAACCTGAAGCTGGCGGGCGATGCGCCGCCGCATGACGGAGCGGCCTTCACGCGACTGAGCGCGGCCATCGGCGACCGGCCGGTGATCGTCGCGGCCAGCACCCATGACGGCGAGGAGATCGCCCTTGTCCGGGCGCTCGATCATCTGGCCGAGCGGCTGTGCCTGATCCTCGTCCCGCGCCATCCGGAGCGCAGTGCGGGGATCGCCGCGGAACTGGCCGGCGAGGGCTATCGCTTCGCCATGCGGTCGCAGGGGCAGCAGCTGAACGCCGAAACCGATCTCTATATCGCCGACACCTTGGGCGAGATGGGGTTGTTCCTGCGGCTGGCGGACGTGGTGGTGATGGGCGGGTCGTTCTCGCAGGCGCTGAACAAACCGCCGGTGGGCGGGCACAATCCGCTGGAGCCGGCGCGGCTGGGCAAGCCGGCGATCACGGGGCCCGACATGACCAACTGGGCGGCGGTGACCGAGGCGCTGGTTCGGGCGGGCGGGCTGACCGTCGTGCGCGGGCCCTATGATCTACCCGAGGTGATCACGCCCCTGCTGGCCGACGAGGACGCGGCCAAGGCCATGGGCGAGCGCGGTCGCCGCGCCGCCGCCGAGGCCGGGTCGGGGCTGGAGCGGCTGATGGACGCGATCGAGCCGCTGCTGCCGCCGAGGCCGCGCCGATGAGCCTGTCGACGCCGAAGTGGTGGTACCTGCGCGACCGCAGGCATGCGGCGATGACGCGGATGCTGCTGAAGCCGTTGTCCTGGGTCTGGGCGGGCGTGACGGCGCGGAGGATCGCCTCGACGGCGCCGATCGATCCGGGCGTACCGGTGATCTCGGTGGGAAATCTGACGGTCGGCGGGTCCGGCAAGACGCCGGTGGCGCGTGAGGTGTTGCGGCTGATGCGGGCGGCCGGGGTGGAGGCGCACGCGCTGTCGCGAGGCTATGGCGGCAAGCTGGACGGGCCGACGCGGGTCGATCTGGCCGTCCATACCGCCGCGGATGTTGGCGACGAGCCGTTGATGCTGGCGATCGACAGCCCGGCGTGGATTTCGCGGGACCGGGTCGCGGGGGCCAGGGCGGCGGCCGACGATGGGGCGCAGGCGGTGGTGCTGGATGACGGGCACCAGAACCCGAAGCTGAAGAAGACGCTCAGCCTGATCGTCGTGGACGGAGAAACACGGGACGACGAGTGGCCGTTCGGTGACGGCTCGGTCTTTCCGTCGGGCCCGATGCGCGAGCCGCTGAAGGCCGGGCTCGCACGGGCCGATGCGGTCGTGATTTTGATGCCGGCGGATCTCGCGGAGGTTGACCCGGAGCTGGTGGAGACCTTTGGCGCCCTGCCCGTCTTCATCGCCCGTCTGGAGCCCGCAAATCCGCCGCCGACCGGCCCGCTCGTCGGCTTCGCGGGCATCGCCAAGCCGTGGAAGGTGGAACGGTCCCTGAAGGCCGCCGGCGCTAGTCTGGCCGACTTCGCCCCCTTCCCCGACCACGCCGCCTTCCGGGACGAGGACCTGAGCTGGCTCGCGGAACGCGCCGACCAGTTCGGGGCCCGACTGATCACCACCGAGAAAGACTGGTCCCGCCTGCCGCCGCAGTGGCGCGAGCGGGTTACGTCATGGCCGGTGAAGGCGACCTTCGAGGATGAGGCGGGGTTCGCCCGCCTGCTGCATCAGTCCTCACGGTAGATCACGCCTGCCTTCATCACGAAGCGCACCCGCTCCAGCTCCGTCACATCGCTCAACGGATCGCCGCTGACCGCGATCAGATCGGCTGGCATGCCCGTCGCGATCCGGCCTGCTTCGCCTGTGATCCTGAGATGCTGCGCGGCCCCTGCTGTTGCGGCCTGAATCGCCTCCAGCGGGCTCAGGCCGGCGCGCACCAGCAGGGCGAACTCCTGCGCATTGTCTCCGTGCGCCGAGACGCCCGTGTCCGTGCCGAACGCAATCCGGACGCCGCCTTCATGTGCCCGACGCGCCATGTCGACCATCCGGGGCCCGACCTCCAGCGCCTTGGCGGACTGGGCCGGGGTGAAGAAGTTGTCGGGGCTGGAAGCGATGCGGGCAACGAAATCGCCTGCCAGCAGGGTCGGCACCAGCCACACGCCCTCGCGCCGCATCAGCCGGATCGACTCGTCGTCGAGGAAGGTGCCGTGCTCGATGGAGTCGCCGCCCGCGCGCAGGAAACTGTTGATGCCGTCCGCCCCGTGGGCATGCGCGGTGACCTGACGGCCCATGCGGTGGCCGGCCGCGACGATGGAGCCCAACTCCTCGTCGGAGAACTGCTGGGCGAGACCCGCGGCCGTATTGGACAGCACGCCCCCCGTGGCCGTGATCTTGATGATGTCGGCTCCGGCGCGAACCTGGGTGCGGACGGCGCGCATGCAGTCGTCGACGCCCGAGCAGACGCTCTCGGGCGACAGGATGTGCATCACGTCCTCGCGGTAACCGTTTATGTCGCCATGACCGCCGTGGACCGACACCGCCGAGCCTGAGGCGATCACCCGAGGACCGGGTACGTCGCCGCGACGGATGGCGTCACGCAGGGCGAAGACCGACTCGTTCGATCCGCCCAGATCCGCCACCGTGGTGAAGCCGGCCATCAGCGTACGACGGGCGTAGCGGGCCCCGACAAAGGCCTGTTCGGCGTTGGACTGCGTGACCTCTTCCAGCCGGCCGTTCGGGTTCTGCTGACTGGTCAGATGAACGTGGCTGTCGATCAGGCCGGGCAGCACGAATGAGTCGCGCAGGTCGACGATCCGCCCCTCTCCGACGAAGCCCTCGCGGATTTCGACGACCTGGTTCCCTCTGATCACGAGAGTTTTATCGCGCTGCACAATTCCCCGTTCGGGCTCGGCCAGAAGCTGCCCCACTTGAACGAACGTGGTCTGGTCCGAACTCGCTTGGCCCCCGGACGAGGGGCTTTGCGCCAAGGCGGGCGCAGACGTCAGCGCGGCCAAAACTGCCAGAATTCCTGCAAAGCTCTTCACGAAACCCCTCCCGAAATCGTCCCGCACCTTAGCCAACCCCGGTCGAAGACCAAGGCTCAGGTTGTCTTCTGCGAAACATTTTGGAACAAACCGTCCCTTCTCGTGAACATGCGAAGGGCGTCGCATGCGACTAGCAAGACGTGGATTCATCCTTGGCGGCGCGGCCCTTCTGTCGGGCTGCGCGACCGCTGCGAAGCCCGAGATGGCTGCGAACCTAGTCTCGCCGATCCCGGCGCCGCCGACTCCGGCCATTCACACCGCCGCCCTCGACCCCACGACTGCCCAGTCGCCCGAAGCGATCACCGCCGAGCTGAACTCGACCCGCCTGCTCGACCCCCGTGGTCAGGTCCGCAAGGAGTTGATGCAGCGCGCCACGGCGGCGCTGGACATCCACAAGGATCGCGTGAGCAAGCGCGACCGCATGTATCTGGTCGACTTCACCAAATTCTCGGGTGAAGAGCGGCTGTACGAGGTCGACCTCGAAGGCGGCCAGATCACCCTGATGCGGACCAGCCACGGCCGCGGCTCCGATCCGACGCACACCGGCTATCCGACCCTGTTCGGCAACACGCCCGACAGCCACATGTCCTCGGTTGGCGCCTTCGCGACCGCCGGAGCCAGCTGGGGGGCCCAGCAGGGACCGAACGTGCTGCTGGACGGGCTGGAGTATTCCAACGACCGGGCCCGCGAGCGCGCCATCATCATCCACGGCGCCGACTACGCTGACCCGGCCTTCCTCGCCCGCGAAGGCAAGCTGGGACGGTCCTATGGCTGCTTCTCGGTTGGCCACGCCGATCTGCCGCGCCTGCGCGACCGGATGGGCGAAGGGCGGCTGCTATTCGCCTGGGCCTAGGCCAAGGCCGAACGCGCGGCCGCGGCGTCGGCCTCGATCTGCACCTTCAGCGCATCCAGATCATCGAATTTCATCTCGCCCCGCAGGAAGTCGATGAGCTGCGTCTCGATCGTCTGGCCGTAGAGCTCCTCCTCGAAATCGAACAGCCAGACCTCGAGCAGCGGGGCGTCCAGCTCGTACATCGGTCGCACGCCGAGATTGGCGACGCCGTCGATCAGACGGCCGTCCGGCAGGCGGGTGCGGGTGGCATAGACCCCGTAGGCGGGCCGCATGTAGTCGCCCATGGGCACATTGGCCGTCGGCACGCCAATGGTGCGACCGCGCTTGTCACCGTGAACGACCTCGCCCTCGATCGCGAAGGGACGGCCAAGAATCGCCGCCCCGCGCGCCATGTCGCCGGCCTTCAGCGCCTCGCGCACGGCCGATGACGACAGCTTCAGACCATCGGGGTCGTCCACCCGATCGACCCGCGAGACGGTGAAACCCATTCCTTCTCCCTGCCGGCGTAGTCCCTCGGGCGAACCGGTGCGGCCCTTGCCGTAGGTGAAGTCGAAGCCGACGGCCGCGTGACGCACGCCCAGACCGTCAGCCAGCACCTGTCGGGCGAAATCATCGTCGGACATCGCCGCCATCTCGGCGTCAAAAGGCAGCAGATAGAGACGGTCCACGCCCAGCGGCTGCACGGCGCGCGCCATCTGGGCCGGCGTCATCAGCCGAAAGGGCGCCGCGTCGGGCTGGAACCAGCGGCGGGGATGCGGATCGAAGCTGACCACGCCCAGCGGCGCGCCCAGCCGGTCGGCCGCCGCCCTCGCCTCGCCGATCACGGCCTGATGCCCCCGGTGAACCCCGTCGAAGGCGCCGATAGCGACGGCAGCGCCCTTCAGCCCGTCAGGCAGGGCGCGCCAGTCTGTGACGACGTCGATCAACGGCTGGACGGCTTGCGGCGACGGGGCACGCGGACGGTGGCGATGCCGTCCATGATCAGCTTGCCGTCGACGAAGCCTTCGCAGTTAAGCTCGACCCGCGCGCTCTCGGGCTCGACCGAAACGACGGTGATCCGGATCGTGACGACGTCGTCGATGCGGACCGGCAGGTGGAACTGCAGGGTCTGGGACACATAGATCGAGCCCGCGCCCGGCAGGATGGTCCCGACCACGGCCGATCCGAACGACGCACTCAGCAGGCCGTGCGCAATCCTTCCGCGATAGGCGGTCTTCGACGCGAACGCTTCGTCCAGGTGCACAGGATTGAAGTCGTCGGACGCCTCGGCGAACAGCCGGATACGCGCCTCCGTGGCGACGATGACCTTTTCGGCCGCCATGCCGACGTGAAGTTCCTCGAGAATATATCCGCCCGAGGGGTGCTGTCCGACCAAATCAACCATGGACCGGTGTTAGCGCCGGTGCGACAGAATGACCATCCTCACCACGCCAGATCGAGTGCGGCGTATCGGGCGTAGGTGGTCTCGGCCTTGAGCAGATCGGCGGCCTTCGCCGGGTCGAGCCGTCCGTCGGCGCCTCGCGCGGCGTCGCCGTGGATGCCCTGCGCGATGAACAGACAGTCCAGCGCTTGGCGGTTGGCGCCCAGCACGTCAGTCACGACTCCGTCTCCGATGCAGAGCACGCGGGACCGGTCCGCAGGCCGCCCCAGCAAGGTCTCAGCCTCGGACAGAGCCAGTTCATAGATCGGACCAAACGGCTTTCCCGCCATGGTCACGCGACCGCCAAGGCTCTCGTACAGGTCGGCCAGCGAACCCCCGCAATAGATCAGCTTGTCTCCGCGCTGGACCACACGGTCGGGGTTGGCGCAGATCAGTTCAAGATCCCGCGCCGCGCCCTCAGCCAGACGATCGCGATAGTCTTCGGGCGTCTCCACCTCGTCATCGACGGGCCCGGTGACCGAGATGAAGGCGGCGTCGGATGCGCTGTCGACCGTCTCGAGACCCAGTCCTTCATAGAGCGGCCAGTCCCGATCGGGGCCGATGATCCACGCTGGTCCCGGCGCCCGCTTCGCCAGTTCCGCCCGTGTGGCGTCGCCAGAGGTGACCACCGCCTTCCAGCTCTCGCGCGGGACCTTCAGAGCGTCCAGCTGCGTCACCACGCCGGGCGTGGGCCGGGGCGAGTTGGAGATGAGGACCACATGTCCGCCCGCCCGGTTGAACCGGGTCAGGGCGTCGCAGGCCTCGGGCCAGCTTTCCCGACCGTTATGGATCACGCCCCAGATGTCGCACAGCAGGATGTCGTAGTCGCCGGCGATCTCGGAGAGGCCGGTCAGGGCATGGGGAAGGCTCATGCGCCGGAGATAGCGTCTGGGCTTCGGAACGGGAAGGCCGGGCACGGAGTTCGACAGCGGGGCCCTGTGGGAGAACTGTAATGCGACGACTGATGGCTATGACCGCGCTGGCGGCCGCCGGTGTGACTCTGACCGCCTGTGCGACGACTGACGGCTATGCGTCGGCCTGCGAGCGCGACTATCAGCGCAACCGCGACCGGGCGACGGCCTCTGGCGCATTTCTCGGCGGGGTGATCGGCGCAGCGGTCGCCGGCCCGGGAGATCGCGAACGCGGGGCCGCGATCGGCGCGGCGGCCGGCGCCCTGCTGGGCAACCAGCTGTCCGCCGAGGACGATCCCTGCGGCTACGGCTTCGGCGGCTACAACCGCGATTATCGGTACGGCCGTGAGCGGGTGTACTGGCGCGACGATCGACGTTGGTAGGAAAAGCGGCCCGGCGGGCCGGGCCGCTCCGCTGTCTCTCAGAGACCGACCAGTCCGCCGTCGTTCTTGGTGATCACGATCGTGGCCGAACGCGGCCGCGACGGCGTGGTCGCGCCCGATTGGCTGGCGGGCCAGATCGAGGTCGGGCTCGCAGGGCTGCCGCCTTCACCTGGATGCTGGATGTTGACGAAGAGGGTGCGGCCGTCCGGCGTCGATTCGATGCCGGTGATCTCGCATTCCTTCGGACCGACAAGGAACCGCTTCAGGGAAAGGCCCGGCGTCCGGCCCACGATAGTGGCCTGACTGCGGGTGGCGCCGGTCGAGTCGGTGTTGGTGAGGGTGCGGGCGCCGCCGTCGCCGACACGGCCCGGCAGGGCGGCCAGCATCATGCAGTTGGTCTGATCCGTGAAGGCGCCGTCGTCGGTCTGAATCCAGAGCAGCGGCGACAGCTGTCCGCCCGGGTTCGAAGCGCGCGAGAACCAGAGGCCGTCCGGGCTGGAGAAGTCATTCGTAGGGTCGAGGCCTGACAGGTTGATATTGGCGGCGTTCAGGTCGGACCCCGCGCCGAAGGCGTAAATGTCCCACGTAAAGGTCGTGGCGTCGGCCCGGTCACCCGTCTCGCGCAGACGGATGATATGGCCGTTCGGGTTTCCGTACTGGGCCGAGGCGCCCTTGGGGTCGTTGTAGTGACGCGGGTTGGCCGCGTCGGTCTGGGCCAGCGGGCGCGAGGCGGCGTTGGTGTTGGTCAGGGTCAGATAGACCTCGCCATTCGCCGGGTTCACGGCCGCCCACTCGGGACGATCCATCTTGGTCCCGCCCGCCGCGTCGGCGGCCAGACGGGTGTTGATCAGCACGTCCGCCTGATTGGCGAAGGCGTAGGTCGGGTTGGCCGCGGTGATGTTGCCCTGCCCGAAGACCAGCGGAAGCCACACGCCCTGCCCGGTCGCATCGAAGCGCGCGACGTAGAGCGTGCCGTTGTCCAGATACTTGTCGCCCATGGCGAGGCGATCGCTGCGCTGGGCGTCCGCCGCGTCCCACGGCGTGGCCGAGACGAACTTGTAGAAATACTCGTTGCGGCTGTCGTCGCCCATGTAGAAGGCGGGACGCTGACCGGCGACGAAGTTTGAGGGCCAGGCGCCTTCGTGACCCATCCGGCCCAGCGCCGTCCGCTTGCGCGGCGTGGAGGCGGGGTCATAGGGGTCGATCTCGACGATCCAGCCGTACTGGTTCGGCTCGTTGCGGAAGTCGCCGGTCCCGTCGGCGGCCAGGCCAGCCTGTGCGGTGGCGTTCCACTTGGCGAAGCGGGTGTCGCCGGCGGTCGACGGAACGACCGTGGACCAGGAGCTGGCGCCGGTCGTGCTCGTCACGCCGTAGCGGGCGAGCGCCGTCGCCTGTTTGAGGGTTCGGTTGGCGTTGTCGCTTGTCGGCCGGCGGAAGTAGCCCGCCCAATTTTCCTCGCAGGTCAGATAGCTGCCCCAGGGCGCATAGCCATTTGCGCAGTTGTTGATCGTGCCGCGCCCGGCGACGCCGGTGGGCGAATAGACGGTGCGCAGTTGGGCGTCGCCACGAGCGGGGCCGTTGATCGCCATCGGCGTGTTTGGCGTGATGCGGCGATTGAAGGTCGATGCCTGATTGTAGCTCCAGCCGGCGGTTTCGCGCGAAACCTCGATGACGCTGACGCCGTGACACTCGATCTCCTTCAGCGCCTCGGCTTCAGGGCGGACGCCGGCGGTGTTCGTCGGGCCGGCGACGTGCAGATACTGGTCCGAGATATTCTCGTGATTCATCACCAGCAGACCGCGGGTCGAGTTGCCGTCCTCGCGGACCGAGCCGGTCGCCGCCAGACCGAAATAGGCCATGCCGTCGTGGTGGTCGCCGGCACGGGCGGCGTAGTTGGCGTCCGTGCCGTTGTTCAGGAACGCGGGCGTTCCGGCCGTGATCGGGTCGCCGAGGCGATACAGGACGCTGACGGTATAGCCCGCGGGCACGGTCACGATGTCGTTCAGGTTCTTCGGCACGGCGGTGAAGTCGAGCGTCGCCGGGCTTACGGTGACCGTCGTATCCGCGGTGATGATCTGGCCTTCGCTGTTGGCAGCGTGGAAGCGGAACACCAGAGGCGTAGCGGCGGTGACGGCGGGCGCGATGAAGGTCACCGAGGCGCCTTCGGTGCTGCTCAGCACCGCGGTTGGCCCTGAAACCTGCGTCCAGAAGGTGCGGATCGAGTTCGAGCTGGTTCCCGACAGGGTGACCAGTTTGCCAGTGGCGCTGGCGCCAGCCTGCCCGGCTTCGATGGTCGACGCCGGCGCCTCGTCATCGCTACAGGCCGACAGACCGAACAGGCCGGCCACGGCGATCATGCCGCCCAGCATCGCCCGTCGCGACTGGCGGGCATCCACGATGCTGCCGAAGGTCGGATTGTTGGAGGTGTTGAGGTCGAAATCGCCGTCGCTGTGACGGCCGGTCGGCATCTGCTCGGTCATGTGCGATCCCCCTGCATCGAATGTGGGGAAGCGATAACCGAGGTCGGCCAGCGCGGACGTTGGCGGAACGCTGACGGTTCAGTGATTGTTTTGGCGCTGTTCGACGACGGTAGAGCTTAAGTCCGTCCGTGGACCGTCAAGTTCAGCCGAACCGGCGACGCTCGGCGGTGCGCAGGCTGGAGCGCAGGAAGTTGGCGGGCGGATCGGTCTCGGCCAGCA
Organism: Brevundimonas sp. NPDC092305; assembly: GCF_044755415.1. Taxonomy (NCBI): domain Bacteria; kingdom Pseudomonadati; phylum Pseudomonadota; class Alphaproteobacteria; order Caulobacterales; family Caulobacteraceae; genus Brevundimonas; species Brevundimonas sp. NPDC092305. The sequence continues at coordinate 1,827,565 of NZ_JBIVQY010000001.1, forward strand.
CGTCTTCCTTGATGGCCCGGGGCTCGCCGAACAGGTGTCCCTGTCCCAGACCGATGTCGAGTTCGAGAACATCGACGATCTGACGCTCGGCCTCGACCTTTTCGGCGATGACCTCGATGCCGTAGCGGCGGGTCAGAGCGGCGAAGTCCGACGGATGGATATCGCGCAGCGACGGCACACTCGGGCCGCCATCGAGGTCGAGAAGCTGTTCGATCAGCAGGTCGGCCGACACCTTGAGGAATTTGACGTCCGACCGCTGCAGGTCGGCGAAATCGAGGTCCAACGTCTGGGTTTTGTCGATCGAGAAGCGGAAGCCGAGGTCCGCCAGCTTGGCCATGTTCCGCGCCTCGACCGCGCCGCGTGCGTCGAACGCCGCCTGACCAAGCTCGAAGATCAGCGCCTGGTTCAAGTCGCGGTTCTCGCTGAGGAAATCGAGGAACTGGCGGAAGAAGGTCTCGTCGGCCAGGGACGACAGGGCGATGTTGCAGAACACCCCGACCTTGCGATCCTGTCGCGCCAGCCGCCGCACGATCTGGGCGCAACGGAAGAGCAGCAGGTTGTCGATGGAGGCGACCAGACCCTCGTCCTCGGCGACCGACAGGTACTCGGCCGGCATCATGATGCGATCATCGGCGGCGCGCAGGCGGGTGAAGCTTTCGTAGAACACCGTGCGCCGCTGCGGCAGGCTGACCACTGGCTGGAGGTAGAGGTCGACGCGGTTTTCGGCGAGGGCGTCGTGGATGGTCTGCAGAAGGGTGTTCGACTGCGCCAGATGCCGGGCTTCGTACGGGTTTACCGGGTCAGGCTTCGACAGCCGGTGCTCGATGGAGTCGCCCATCTGCTGGACCAGCGTCTCCAGCATGCGAACCTCGCCGGTCAGGGCTTCGGTGGAGCTGAGGGCGCCGGCCTCAATGGCTTCGGCCAGTTCGGTCAAGGCGCCCTGTGTCGACTCCATCGCATCGGCCAGGAGGCGGTGCGCCTCGCGGACCTGCGCGATCTCCTTTCGCAGCGCAGCCTTGTCGGCGCGCGCGGAAAGGAAGGTGTGCACAGCGGCCAGCAGACCCAGCGCCCCGATCGCGCCCGCGGCTCCGGCGCCCAGTCCCAGACCGGCGCGCCAGATGAAGGTCCCGACGGTCATCGCCAGGAACAGGTAGCCGAAGAACAGGAAGCCCTGGGTGAGCGTGCGCATGAAGACGGAGTTTCGGCCTTCCCGGATGGAATCGGCCGAGTATCGGGCTATCTAGGCTGTACCGCCAGAGACAACGACAGAAGAGACGGGGAAACGCATGGAATTGTTCGACCTGACCGGCAAGGTCGCCGTCATCACCGGCTCGTCCCGCGGCATCGGTCGCGCCATCGCCGAGCGGCTGGCCGAGCATGGCGCCCGGGTGGTCGTCTCGTCCCGCAAGGCGGACGCCTGTCAGGAGGTCGCCGACGCGATCAACGCGAAGCACGGCGAAGGTCGCGCCATCGTCATTCCTGCGAGCATCTCATCCAAGAGCGACCTGCAGCGACTGGTCGATGAGACCAACGCCGCCTTTGGCCGGATCGACATCCTCGTCTGCAACGCGGCGTCCAACCCCTACGCCGGGCCCATGTCGGGCATCGCCGATGAGCAGTTCGAGAAGATCTTCCACAACAATGTGCTGGCCAATCACTGGCTGATCCAGATGGTCGCGCCGCAGATGCTGGAGCGTAAGGATGGAGCGATCCTGGTCATCTCGTCGATCGGCGGTCTGCGCGGCAACGCCCTGATCGGCGCCTACAACGTCTCCAAGGCGGCGGACATGCAGCTGGTCCGCAATCTGGCGGTCGAGTACGGCCCGTCAAACGTGCGGGTGAACTGCATCGCGCCAGGCCTGATCCAGACCGACTTCGCCAAATATCTCTGGGAGAACCCGGCCATTCTCGAAAAGACGGTCGAGCCCAATCCGATGAAGCGCATCGGCCAGCCGGACGAGATTGCGGGCACGGCCGTCTATCTGTGCAGTCCGGCCGCGGCTTACGTCACTGGCCAGACGCTTGTGGTCGACGGCGGACTGACCATTGCCTGGTGAAGGCAAGGTCTCATTCGGTCAGGACCTCGGCTGGCGGCTTGAGGCGATCGCCTTCGCGGGCCTGACCCAATTTCTTCGACTGCTGAGTGTCGAGGGGGCGTCCAACCTCGGCGGCTGGCTGCTGAAGACGCTGGGGCCGCGAACCGGCACTCACCGGACGGTCATCCGCAATCTGCGTATCGCCTTCCCGGACATGGAATCCTCGGAGCGCGAACGACTGGCGCGGGCGGCGTGGGAGCAGACCGGCCGCAGCTTCGCCGAGACGACGATCATGGACCGGCTCACGCCCGCATCCGGAAGGATCGACATCGTCGGCGCTAAACGGCTGGAAGCGATCCGGGCGTCGGGCACGCCGGTGGTGTTCGTCTCAGGCCACATGGCCAACATCGAAACGATGGCGGCGGTATTGGTCGATAGCGGCCTCACCGTGCAAGTCACCTATCGCGCGGCGAACAACCCCTATGTCGACGCCCAGATCCGGGCCGCGCGGGCGCGGTACGGGGTCAAGCTGTTCGCGCCCAAAGGCGGGGATGGCGCGCGCGAACTGCTGGCCGGAATGGCGCGCGGCGAGTCGGTCGCCCTGATGAATGACCAGAAGTTTTCCGAAGGCCCCGAGGTCGAGTTCTTCGGTCAGCCGGTCAACGCCGCGCCGGGGCCCAGCCGCCTGGCCCTGCGCTTCGGCACGGTGCTGCAGCCCATGTCGGTGGTGCGTCTGCCGGGCGTGCGCTTTCGCGTGACGGCCCACGAGCCGATCTCGCTGGTCCCGACCGGCGATCGGGCGGCGGATATTAAACGCGGGGTTCAGGCGGTGACGAGCTTTGTCGAGGATCGGGTGCGCGAGCATCCCGTCGACTGGTTCTGGGTCCACAAACGGTGGCCAGACAAGGTCTATGCCGCGCTGCCGCCTGCTGGCCCTGAAGACTGATCGGTAGAGCGCCGCATCGGCCCCTTGTAGTTCGGGTTCGCCTGCCGGCGGCGGTCAGGCCCGAAGTAGGACTCCGTTTTGACAAACGGGCGCGGTCGCCAGATGACCGCCTGGATGCGGTCGAGCACCGCCTTGGCCGTGATCGGCTTGACCACGAACTCGGTCACGCCGGCGTCGCGCGCCTCGTAGACGCGGCTCTTTTCCGAGTGGCCGGTCATCATGATGATCGGCAAATAGGGGTTAGCGCTGTCCGGGCTGTTGCGGACCAGACGGGTGAACTCCACCCCATCCAGCGGGAACATGTTGAAGTCGACGATCGCCAGATCGATGGCGTGCTCGCGCAGCATCTCCAGCGCGGAAGAGCCGTCTGTCGCCTCTATGACCTTGCGCATTCCGGCCGACCCGAGAACGGCCGAGGTGATGGCCCGCATGTGCTGGTTGTCGTCAACCAGCAGGACCTGAATAGCTTGGAGCGATGACATGGAGAGGCAGGCGGCCGGAACAGATGGCGATTCGGGAAGAGTAGGAGGGCTTTGCCGTTCCGTCCATGACTGACCGCCGTTCAGGCGACTCCGTTCGACCGGACTCGCTCGAAAGTTGCGGGGACGGGCGACGCGCCCGGTGTCAGCGCGTCAGGGTTGCTGGCCAAGACGCTGGAAAGCCTCGGCCGGGCCGGCATAGGCTTCCTGCAGATTGTGGGACCAGTAGCGCAAGGCTTCGAGCGGGATCGTCTTGCCCGAAACGGCGCAAAGGACGAATCGGCCGGGCTTGAGCACGGCGAATTCGCCTTCTCCGTAGTGCAGGGTCGCCATTCCGGTCGTCGCGTCGGTCATGCCCGCCTTCTAGCGAAACCGCCGACGCTAGAACAGATCGCCCTGATCCGAACCGGCCGGCCTGGAGCGGGGCGGGGTCGGACGAGGCCGGGGTGTCGGAACAGTCGATCCGGCGTCATCCTCGATCCGCGCTCTGCGACCACCGTCGGCGAACACCAGCCGCACGGCCTGCCCGTCAGCGAGTGCGGCCGCTGAGGCGATCATGGCGCCATCCTCGGCCTCCACCCGCGCGAAGCCCGGCTTGGGCCGCTTTGGATCGAGGGTCGTGAGCGCGCGAGACAGCGCCGCCAGCCGGGCTGAGTCCTGCGCCAGCCGTCGGTCCATTGCCGGAGCGAAGCGATCGCTGAATGCCGACAGGCGATCGCGACGTCTCTCCATCGCCCGGCGCAGCAGAACGTCGGATAGGCGCGCCGACACCGCCGTGAACTGACGCTCGTGCACCGCCACATTGCGATGCAGGCCCGAGGCCAGCCGGCTGCCCGCCAGATCGAGCCGTTGTTGTGGCAACGCCAGCAAGTCCTCGGGCCGAACAGGCAAGCCGCGAGCGACAGCGCGCAGACGTGTGCGACGGTCTTCCAGCAACCGCCCGCCCGCCCGCGCCAGACGGCTGTCCAGATCGGCGATGGCGTAGCGCAAATCGGCCAGCACCGGCGTCGCGACCTCGGCGGCGCCGGTCGGGGTCGGCGCCCGCCTGTCCGAGACGAAGTCGATCAGGGTCGTGTCGGTCTCATGCCCCACGGCCGAGATGATCGGAATGGACGCGGCGGCGACGGTGCGGGCCAGCGCTTCGTCATTGAAGGCCCACAGATCCTCGACCGAGCCGCCGCCCCGGGCGACGATGACCACGTCCGGCCGAGGGATCGGTCCGTCAGGCGTCATGGCGTCGAAGCCGCGCACGGCGGCCGCGACCTGCCCGGCCGCCGCATCGCCCTGCACCACACACGGCCAGACCACGACGCGGCAGGGCCAGCGTTCGGAGATGCGGTGCAGGATGTCGCGGATCACGGCGCCGGTGGGGCTTGTCACCACCCCGATGACGCGCGGGAAGGCCGGGATGGGCTGCTTGCGACCGGGTTCGAACAGCCCCTCCCCCGCCAGCTTCGCCTTCAGCCGCTCGAGCTGCGCCAGCAAGGCCCCCGCGCCGGCGGCCTCCATGGTTTCGATGACGATCTGATACGACGACCGCGCCGGATAGCTGGTGATCTTGCCGGTGACGATCACTTCAAGCCCGGTATCCGGCTGGGCGCCCAGCGCCCGGACGGAGCCTTTCCAGATCACGCCGTCGATGCAGGCCTTGTCGTCCGTCAGGGTCAGATAGACATGGCCCGAAGCGTGGCGATTGACCTTGGATATCTCGCCCCGCAGCCGCACATGCCCGAACCGGTCCTCCAGCGTCCGCTTCAGGGCGAACGACAGCTCCGAGATAGACAGGGGCGGATTGTTGTCGCGCGCCGCAGCCGGCTCGGACGGGCCTTCGAAGACGTAGTCGTCAGTCATGCCGCCAGACTAGCGGGCCAACCGTCCGGGGGGAACGTCCTGTCGTCGGGGATCGTTGGCAAGACATGGCCGATCCCAAATATACCGATCCCGAAGACCGCGATCCGCGCGAGGAACGGCTGGGCCGCCGTAGCGACAGCCCGTCCGTCAGCCCGTGGCTCATCATCGGCGTGATCGTCCTGCTGGGCGCTGTGGTTTACGTGATTTCGGCCCTCGTGGCGGGATAACGACGCACAACGGGTTGACGCCCTTCGCACGCGCGGTAATGCGCCTGTCCATGAACATCCTGCTGGTCGGTTCCGGAGGGCGCGAGCACGCGCTGGCGTGGAAGATCGCGCAATCGCCCCTGCTGACCCGGCTGGTGATCGCCCCCGGCAACCCCGGCATGGAAAAGCTGGGCGAGTTGGTGGACATCAAGGTCACCGACGCCGAACGGATGTCCGCCTTCGCGCGTGAGATGAAGGCAGACCTCGTCGTGGTGGGCCCCGAGACGGCGCTGGAGCGTGGCCTCGCCGATATGCTGAACGCCGCCGGCATTCCCTGCTTCGGCCCTAGCGCCAAGGCGGCCCAGCTGGAGACCTCCAAGGCCTTCTCCAAGGTCTTCATGGAGCGGCACGACATCCCGACCGCCGGCTATGGCGTCTATGAGCGGCTGCATGAGGCGCGTCAGGCGCTGGACGTGTTCAAGCCCCCCTATGTGATCAAGGCCGACGGTCTGGCCGCCGGCAAGGGCGTGGCCATCAGCCCCAACCGCCGCGACGCGGAGGGCGAGATCGAGTGGATGCTGGGCGGCCGCTTCGGTCAGGCCGGCGCCCGCGTGATCATCGAGGAGTTCATGGACGGCGAGGAGGGCTCGCTGTTCGCTCTCTGCGACGGCAAGCAGGTCCTGCTGCTGGGCGGCGCGCAGGACCACAAGCGCGCCTTCGACGGCGATCTGGGCCCCAACACCGGCGGCATGGGCAGCTATTCGCCGGCGCCTGTGTTTACGCAGGAACTGGTCGAGAAGGCCGAGCGTGAGATCGTGATGCCAGTCATCGCCGGCATGGCGATGGAGGGCATGCCTTACCGGGGCGTGCTCTACGCCGGCCTGATGGCCACCGCAGACGGCCCCAAGGTCGTGGAATTCAACGCCCGTTTCGGCGATCCGGAATGTCAGGTGCTAATGATGCGCATCGAGGGCGATCTGGTCCCGATGCTGCTGGCCTGTGCGCGCGGCGATCTGACCCGCGCGCCCTTCCCTGCCTTCCTGCCCGACACGGTGATCTGCGTCGTGCTGGCGGCGAAGGGCTATCCCGACAGCCCGCTTGAGGGCTCCATTATCCGCGGCGCCGAGCAGGATTTCGGGCCCGACGTGCAGATCTTCCACGCCGGCACGCGCCGTCAGGACGACGGTCAACTGGTCGCCGCCGGCGGCCGGGTGCTGAACGTCTGCGCGCGGGGTCGGGACATCGCCGAAGCCCGCGATCGCGCCTACGCCGCCATCAAGAAGATCGACTGGCCCGGCGGCTTCTACCGCAACGACATCGGCTGGCGTGCGCTGGAGCGCGACGAGACGGCGTGACGTTTCCGGTGGCGCGCGCGCGTCCGCCTCTGCTAGACCAGCCGCACCATGACCGTCCGCGTGTTTCGCCCGATTTCGATTAGCCGCCCGGCGTAGCGCTGCAGGGCCTTTGCCCCGCGCACGTCGGGTTTCATCGAACTTCACGCGAACGATCAACACGACGAGCGAGACTTCATGGCTGACGCCAGCGACACCCCCACCGGCCGCGACTACCGCGAGACCGTCTTCCTTCCGGAAACTCCGTTCCCGATGCGGGGCGGCCTGCCGCAAAAGGAGCCGGCCATTCTGGAGCAGTGGGGCGACCTGTACGGAACCCTGCGCAAACAGCGGCAGTCGGAAGGCGCCCCTCTCTATGTGCTGCACGACGGCCCGCCCTACGCCAACGGCGACATCCATATCGGCCATGCGCTGAACAAGACGCTGAAGGACTTCGTCGTCCGTTCGCGGTTCCTGCTGGGCTACGACGTCGACTACGTCCCCGGCTGGGACTGTCACGGCCTGCCGATCGAGTGGAAGATCGAGGAACAGTACCGCGCCAAGGGCCGGCGCAAGGACGAGGTCTCCAAGGCCGAGTTCCGCGCGGCCTGCCGCGAATACGCCGCCGGCTGGATCGACGTTCAGCGCGATCAGTTCAAGCGTCTGGGCGTCACCGGCGACTTCGACAACCGCTACGCCACGATGGACTATTCGGCCGAGGCCGCCATCGTGAAGGAGTTCCACAAGTTCAAGAACTCCGGCCAGCTGTATCGAGGCTCAAAGCCCGTCATGTGGTCGCCGGTCGAGCGCACCGCGCTGGCTGACGCCGAGATCGAATACCACGACCACGTCTCGCCCACGATCTGGGTCAAGTTCCCGGTCATCGCCGCGACCGACGATCACCCCGACGACCTGCTGGCCTTCCGTCACCAGACACCATCCATCGTCATCTGGACGACCACGCCGTGGACCATCCCGGCCAATCGCGCGATCAGCTTCGGACCCGAGATCGCCTATGGCCTGTATGAAGTCACGGCCATGGAACAGGATCTGGAGTTCCAGCCCTGGGCCAAGCCGGGCGACCGGCTGATCCTCGCCGACAAGCTGGCGGAAGAGGTCTTCAAGGCCGCGAAAATCGCGACATGGACCCGGCTGGACGACATCGACCCCTCCGGCCTCGTCGCCGCCCATCCGCTGGCGGAACTGGACGACGGCTATCGCTTCAACGTGCCCCTGCTGGACGGCGACCACGTCACCGACGACGCCGGCACGGGCTTCGTCCACACGGCGCCGGGCCATGGCGCCGACGACTTCGAGGTCTGGAAGGCCCACGGTCATCACGAGGTGCCGGACACCGTCGACCCGGACGGCGCCTACTACCCGGCCGTGCCCCTGTTCGCCGGGCTGAAGGTGCTTGAGACCGAAGGCAAGAAGACTGGCAAGTTCGGCCCCGCCAATGGCGCGGTGATGGAAAAGCTGATCGAGGCGGGGACGCTTCTGGCGCGTGGCCGGATGGAGCATTCCTACCCGCACAGCTGGCGGTCCAAGGCGCCGGTCATCTTTCGCAACACGCCGCAGTGGTTCATTCGCATGGATCAGCCGCTGAAGTCGGGCGAGACCTTGCGCGACACGGCGCTGGCCGCCATCGACGCCACCGCCTTCCACCCAGCGGCGGGCAAGAACCGCATCCGGTCGATGGTCGAAGGCCGACCCGACTGGCTGATCAGCCGCCAGCGCGCCTGGGGCACGCCTCTGGCCATGTACGTGGACAAACACACCGGCCAGCCACTGCACGACACCGAGGTTGACGCCCGCATCGTCGCGGCGATCGAGGCAGGCGGCGCGGACGCCTGGTACACCCGCCCGGACAGCGACTTCCTCGGCCTGCACGACCCGGCCAGCTACGAGAAGATCGAGGACATCCTCGACGTCTGGTTCGACAGCGGCTGCACCCACGCCTTCGCGCTGGAGACCCGCGACCCCGCTCACGGCTACACGGGCGACCGCCCGTCGCACTGGCCCGCCAATCTGTATCTCGAAGGCTCGGACCAGCATCGCGGCTGGTTCCAGTCGAACCTGCTCGAAGGCTCCGGCACCCGCGGCCGCGCGCCCTATGACGCCGTCCTGACCCACGGCTTCACCCAGGACGAGAACGGGGAGAAGATGTCCAAGTCGCGGGGCAATACGACCGACCCCGCCGTGGTCATCAAGGAATCCGGCGCGGACATCCTGCGCCTGTGGGTCGCCCTGGTGGACTACGCCGAGGATCAGCGGATCGGGAAGCAGATCCTGCAGACCACAGTCGACGCCTATCGCAAGCTGCGCAACACCGTCCGCTACCTGCTGGGCGCCTTGGCCGATTTCGACGAGGCGGAACGCGTCGCCTACGACGACATGCCGCCGCTCGAGCGCTTCATCCTGCACCGTCTGTGGGAACTGGATGGTCAGGTGCGCTCCGCCTACGAAACCTATCGCTTCCAGGACGTCGTTCGCCCGGTGCTGGAGTTCTGTTCCGGCGACCTGTCGGCCCTCTATTTCGACATCCGCAAGGACAGCCTCTACTGCGACCGCCCCGACGCGATCCGTCGTCGCGCGGCCCGCACGGTGATGCATGAGGTCTTCGTCCGCCTGACCGCCTGGCTGGCGCCGCTGACGCCGTTCACGATGGAAGAGGCGTGGACCACGCTCTATCCGGACGCCGGCACGAACTGCGCGCGGTTGATCCCCGAAACGCCGGGCGAATGGCGGAACACGGCCGAGGCGGAGCGGTGGGCCGGCGTGAATGTCGTGCTTGAGGTCGTGAACGAGGCGCTGGAAGCGGCGCGTCGTGAGAAGATCATCGGCGGCGCACTCGATGCCTGGCCGACCGTGACCGGGCCCGCAAACGCCTTTGCGCCCTTTGACGGACTGGATGCTGCCGAGGTGTTCCGCACGTCGGGTGCCGAGCTGAATGTCGGCGGAGATGCTGTGACGGTCGACGTGAAGACCGCCGATCATCCGAAATGCGCCCGCTCATGGCGCCGCGTGCCGGATGTTGGGTCAGACGCCGACTATCCCGACCTCAGCGCCCGCGATGCGGACGCCGTCCGGTGGTGGGACGCACAGCGCGGCTGATCCAGCGAGTTGAACCGGGGGACCGATGATGACGCCTGACGCCGTGGGCCTGCTAACCCCGCTGCTTCTTCATTTCGGGCTCGTCGTCGGTCTCTACGTTCTGCTGACGTGGACGCGTCTCGTGGTCGTAAAGCGTGGGCAGGCCGCGAAGGCGGACTTCGCTCGCGCGGACGGCGATCCGCCGCTGTCAGCGAGGATGCAGAGAAATCTGGCCAATCAGTTCGAGGCGCCGGTTTTCGCATGGATCGGTGCGCTGGTCCTGATCCTCACGGAGCACGTCAACACTGTCGATGTGGCCGCCGGCTGGATATTCCTGACCGGTCGCCTGATCCACAGCTGGGTGCAGTGTTCCGGCGACAACGTGGCGCTGCGGGGTCAGGTCTTCACCATCAACTTCGCCGCCGTCCTGTGGTTGATGGCTCACGCGGCCTTGGCCGTTCTGGGCGGCCCCTGAATATGAAAAGGCCCCGCCGGAGCGGGGCCTTCTGTCCGTCTAGAGATCCCGGGCCGCTTGCTCTCGCATGCGTCTGGACTGGCGCTCCAGATCGTCCGCTTGGCCGGGCAGCTTGCGGGACAGCTCGATCAGTTCAGCGTCGGTGACGGTATTTCCCCGCGCGCGGTTCTCCGCGATGACCTGCGCGCGGTAGGACGCGTCGCGCAGGCGACTGGCCTCGGACCGCATCTGCTGCGCGCCTCGGGCCATGTCCTCGGCGCCGGTGCGCATGCTGGCGCGGGCCTCGACCATGGCCTCGCGGGCTTCACGTCGGGCGACCTCCGCCTGGGCGCGGGCTTCGGCGGCGGCGCGCATGCCTTCCTCGCGGGCCCGGGCGATCGCCTCGTGATCGATATTGGCTCGAACCATAGCCGCCTCACGGCGAGCCTCTGCCGCTTGAACCCGGGCTTCGGCAGCGGCGCGGTGGCCTTCTTCCCTCGCCCGATCGATGGCGGCGTAATCGATGCTGGCGCGGACGCGTTCGGCTTCGCGGCGGGCGATCTCGGCTTGCGCGCGGGCTCCCTCGGCTTGACGACGGGCCACCTCGGCCTGGGCGCGGGCCTCTTCGGCTTGCTGGTGCGCCTGTTCGAACTGCCGACGGGTCGCGGGATCCATGTCCTCTAGCGAGGTGTAGCTGCGGGTCTCGCCATTGTTGGTGATCACATAGCGGCCCGAGAAACCGGCCGGAGGAGCTGGAGGAGCGGGCGGAGCGGGCGGAGCGGGCGGCGCCGGAACGCCGGGCTCTTGCGGCGGGGCGGGCGGCGCGAGAGGAGCAAGCGGTGCAAACCGGGTCGACATCGCGTGCGGTGGAGCGGGCGGCGCGGGCGGAACCGGCGGCCGCGGCAGCAGTTCGACGGCGGCCAGCGGCGTCGCCACGACGACCATGGCGCCAACGGCCAGCATGACGGTGAAGGGGCGGGCGGGCAGTTTCGGTTGGACTTTCATGACCTGGGTGATCCTTCGAGAGAGCGTTTTTGGATCCGCCGCCATGGCGAGGGCGGCGGTTTGCGGAGCGTCGGCGGCGAGGTCGACGAGCGTGCGGGCGTAGGTGCGCCGGTCGACCTGCGCCACGGCGGCGGCGTCTGCCGCCTCCTCGGTGCGGGCCGCGAGGACAGCGTGCAGCCACCAGACCAGCGGGTTGAACCAGAAGAGGGCGACGGCCAGCCGGGACAGGGCGAGGAACAGCCAGTCCCCCCTGCGGATATGGGCCAGCTCGTGGGCGAGGACGGCGGGGGCGGCCTCGGCGCGGCGGACGCAGTGATCGCTGACCAGCACCACGCCGGGCGGCAGGCCCCAGCTGAGCGGCGCATTCACACTGGCGGACTGGATCAGGCGGGTGCGTCCCTTCGGATCCAGCCGGTGCAGGGCCTCGGTCCAGACGCGGTGGACGACAGGCCGGCCCTTCTCGGTCCAGCGACGAAGGGTCAGGAAGCCCACCGCGAAACGGGCCGCCAGAGCGAGGACGCCGGCGCCATACGCGGCCGCTGCGATCAGGGCCCACGGCGGCGCAGACGGAAGGGCGGCGGTGATGCGCGCCTGGACCACAGGCTGAAGATCCAGCGAGACGGCCGATCCGGCGGGCGCGACGTAGGCTGTGGTCTCTGGCGCCAGCAGGGCCAGCGGCAGGCGCGGGCCGATGATCAGGAAGAGCGGCAGACCGACAAGGAGACAAACGGCGGCGCGCAGGACATCCGCGCGATCCGACGCCGGGCGGCTGGCCAGCAGCAGGGACAGGGCGAGGCCGACGCCGGCGATCAGGCTGGATTTGGCGAGCAGTTCGAGGAAGAGGGTCCAGGTCATCACCCTTCGTCCCCCGCCTGATCAATGGCGCGGCGCAGGGCGGCGGCCTCCTCAGGCGTCAGCTTCTGGGTCAGTCCGAGAAGCGCCGTGGCCGCTGAAACAGCGGAACCGGAGAAGAAGGTGTCGACCATCCGGCGCATGGCGCTGTCGGCGAGGGTCTCGGTGCGCGGAACGGGCCTGTAGACGACACCGCCGGGACCGGCGACGCGCTCGACCAGACGCTTGGCCTCGAGCCGGCTCAACAGGGTGCGGACAGCAGAATCGCTCAGAGGATCAGCCAGTTCGATGCGCACGGCGGAGGTGGCGGCTTCGCCCAGCCGGCACAGGGTCTCGAACACTTCCCGCTCCCGGCGGGGCAAGCTCTCGATCACGTCACGCCTCCCATGTCGCTACATGTGTAGCGCTACACTTGTGGCGGAATGCGGCGGGATTGCGGCCGGCTTCATGAAGGTTTGGCAAGGCGCGCGTCGAACAGCAAAAAGCCCCGCCGGAGACCGGTCGGGGCTTTTCGAAGTTTTGGGTGCGGGAGCAGGATTTGAACCTGCGACCTTCAGGTTATGAGCCTGACGAGCTACCGGGCTGCTCCATCCCGCGGCAAAACGGTAGTTAGTGAGGAAGAACGGTTCGAGTTACCTGCCCTCAAGTAGGCCTAAGGCCGGTAGGGCAAGCATGAAGTCATTCGCATATCCGACTGGTAGACCCGGCGGCGACCTACTCTCCCGCGCCTTAAGACGAAGTACCATCGGCTCTGGAGGGCTTAACGACCGAGTTCGGAATGGGATCGGGTGGGGAACCTCCGACATAGCCACCAGGTCAACCAGGCGGATACACGAATGAATGAAGACATTGTCGGACGATCATCTGGTCTGATGATCATCGAATGAGTTTTGCTGAGAAACGATCAAGCCGATCGGATTATTAGTACCAGTAAGCTTCATGGGTCGCCCCACTTCCACACCTGGCCTATCAACGTGGTAGTCTTCCACGATCCTCAGCGAAGCCTTGTTTTGAGGTTAGTTTCCCGCTTAGATGCTTTCAGCGGTTATCTATTCCATACATAGCTACCCTGCTGCGCAGCTGGCGCCACGACAGGTCCACCAGAGGTATGTCCATCCCGGTCCTCTCGTACTAGGGACAGATCCTCTCAAGCTTCGAACACCCACGGCAGATAGGGACCAAACTGTCTCACGACGTTCTGAACCCAGCTCACGTACCACTTTAAATGGCGAACAGCCATACCCTTGGGACCTGCTCCAGCCCCAGGATGTGATGAGCCGACATCGAGGTGCCAAACTTTGCCGTCGATATGGACTCTTGGGCAAAATCAGCCTGTTATCCCTAGAGTACCTTTTATCCGTTGAGCGATGGCCCTTCCACGCGGGACCACCGGATCACTATGGCCGACTTTCGTCTCTGCTCGACTTGTCAGTCTCGCAGTCAGGCGGGCTTATGCCATTGCACTCGACGACCGATTTCCGACCGGTCTGAGCCCACCATCGCGCGCCTCCGTTACACTTTAGGAGGCGACCGCCCCAGTCAAACTACCCACCACGCCATGTCCCGGGACCGGATAACGGCCCTCGGTTAGACGTCAACGACAGTAAGGGTGGTATTTCAAGGATGGCTCCACCAGAGCTGGCGCCCCGGCTTCATAGCCTCCCACCTATCCTACACATACGGTCGCTAACGCCAAGGCGAAGCTATAGTAAAGGTTCATAGGGTCTTTCCGTCTGACCGCGGGAACCCCGCATCTTCACGGGGAATTCAATTTCACTGAGCCTGTGCTGGAGACAGTGGGGAAGTCGTTACGCCATTCGTGCAGGTCGGAACTTACCCGACAAGGAATTTCGCTACCTTAGGACCGTTATAGTTACGGCCGCCGTTTACCTGGGCTTCAGTTCGACGCTTTCACATCTCCCTTTAACCTTCAGGCACCGGGCAGGCGTCAGACCCTATACGTCGCATTGCTGCTTCGCAGAGCCCTGTGTTTTTGCTAAACAGTCGCTACCCCCTGGCTTGTGCCACTCAGTCCAGCTTGCGCTGGGTGAGTCACGCTTATTCCGAAGTTACGCGTGCAATTTGCCGAGTTCCTTCAGCACAGTTCTCTCAAGCGCCTTGGTATGCTCTACCTGACCACCTGTGTCGGTTTCGGGTACGGTCTCTGCTGGAGTTATTTCCAGGGACAACTTCGCTGCCAGGACAATCCAATAAGCCCTGACAACTTACGCCATCCGTCACTTCCAGCTGGTGCAGGAATATTTACCTGCTTCCCATCGACTACGCTTTTCAGCCTCGCCTTAGGGGCCGACTAACCCTGCGCAGATTAGCTTTACGCAGGAACCCTTGGTCTTTCGGCGACAGTGTTTCTCACACTGTTTATCGTTACTCATGTCAGCATTCTCACTTCCGATACCTCCAGCCAACCTCGCAGTTGACCTTCACCGGCTTACGGAACGCTCCGCTACCGCTTGCACAAAGTGCAAACCCATACCTTCGGCGACTGGCTTGAGCCCCGTTACATTTTCCGCGCAGGATCGCTTGATCAGTGAGCTGTTACGCTTTCTTTAAAGGATGGCTGCTTCTAAGCCAACCTCCTGATTGTCAAAGCAATCCCACATCGTTTCCCACTTAGCCAGTACTTGGGGGCCTTAGATGATGGTTAGGGTTGTTTCCCTTTTCACGACGGACGTTAGCACCCGCCGTGTGTCTGCCCGATAGTTCTCTCAGGTATTCGGAGTTTGGTTAGTATTGGTACCGCTCGCGCAGCCCGCAACCATCCAGTGCTCTACCCCCTGAGGAATTCGTCGGACGCTCTACCTAAATAGATTTCGCGGAGAACCAGCTATGTCTAGGTTTGATTGGCCTTTCACCCCTATCCACAAGTCATCCCAGAATTTTTCAACATTCACGGGTTCGGACCTCCAGTTGGTGTTACCCAACCTTCATCCTGCTCATGGATAGATCACCTAGTTTCGGGTCGTCATACGTCGAACTTAGCGCCCTATTCAGACTCGCTTTCGCTGCGCCTACACCTAACGGCTTAAGCTTGCTCGACACATGAAGTCGCTGACCCATTATACAAAAGGTACGCCGTCACCCCGCATGGGGGCTCCGACTGCTTGTAGGCTTCCGATTTCAGGATCTGTTTCACTCCCCTCGTTGGGGTGCTTTTCACCTTTCCCTCACGGTACTTGTTCACTATCGGTCGTAGAGGAGTACTTAGGCTTGGAGGGTGGTCCCCCCATGTTCAGACAGGATTTCACGTGTCCCGCCCTACTCGAGTCTCTTGCTGTTTGACGGCTACGGGGCTGTCACCCGCTATGGCCGGACTTTCCAATCCGTTCGCCTTTATTTCACAAGAGCAC